>JAJYXM010000001.1 GCA_021796435.1 bacterium | reverse complement strand
TCAAATAATTGCGGGTAGCCTTCCTGCTCGGAATGATCGTTTTCAGGAAGACTTCACTTTCGGTTTCCACAAACGGCACCAGATAGGCATAGCCGCGAATCCGAACCACCAGCATACGTTGGTTCGGATACTGGCCTGTATTTGGATGGTCTCGAACATCAAGAAGGCCGCCATGCGACATGGCCGATAGCACCTCCTCAAAGGAGACGCCCCTTTCTGCTTTGAGGCGGATATTCTTTTCGGTGTTCCAGTTCACAGGCTTCATGTTTTCCATGATACGCCTGTGTGCTTTATGGCATCAAGTAGTCTAATGGGGCGCGAGTTGTGCGGCACCCGCGTAGCGGTGTCCGCTCGAACGTAGAGCTAACCGACGCTGCGCGGCTTTATCGCGCAGCGTCCAGCGACCAAAGGGAGCGAGGTTGAGCGCCGGGTTAGGCATTTTTTAGCCAACGTGAGACGACTGTGTTGGTTAGCTCAAGACACCCGAAATCGAACGTAGCAAGCTGATCATGTGCGACCAATTTTACCTCCGCGATTTCCTCGTTCAACTTGATGTTCCCGTAGGTTTCGACGGCGAAAGCGATAATAAGCTGATTAAACTCAGCGAGAGCAAAGTGACCTATGAATTTGCATTCGTGACCCGTAAGGCCAAGTTCTTCTTCCGTTTCTCGAAGAATGGCGCTCTCTGGCGACTCGCCCTCCTCAAGAAACCCGGTGATAAGGGAGAACATATCTTGCGGCCAAGAGGCATTTCTCGCCAAGACGTACTGACCATTGCACCGAACTAATCCTGCGACGACAGGGATGGGATTGTTCCAGTGCACGAACTTACACTGCTGCGATGAACACGCGAGTCGTATTGCCCCGTCCACTGGACGACTGACAAGATTGCTTTGGCAAAGCGGACAATATTTCATAGGCGAAGAGTGAATGCCTAACGTAAAGTTGAGGGGCGCGCCGCTTTTGGCGCGTCCCTCTCGAACGCAAGGTTAGGCCGCATTTTTCCCACCTATGATCCGAGTGAGTACTGCTGGGGCAATGAGTCTATGCAGTGGCGTGACCGGAAGCATGTAAATTCGCCCCAACAGGTTGTGAATGTGGACAACTGTTGTTACCGAAATGGACTGAACGCCACCTTGGCCAGAAGGATGCTTGTAGACGGAGAGCACAACATCCAGATGCTTGTCGCGATCTCCCAGCAGCGCCTCATTGGGTGAATTGGAAATGAGCGTGAAGATACCTACTCGATCTCCAGGCGCATAAGCTGACGCAGGCTTTGATGGGCTCAACTCTCCAAGGCCACCGAGATCCTTTAAGCCAACAAATCGAACGATTTTGTTCCGCAACGCCATGAGCGAATTAACCCAAGGTGGGGTATTTGCCAAAGCAGTTAAGAAATAGTTGAGCGCAGCGGGCGTAGTGTTGGGAACAGAAATAATGTAGCAATCGTGGAAATATGCACCAGCTAACCGTGCGTTTATTGCACTTTCGGGTGGTACATCGGAGAGTATGGCGCGTGGTTTCATTGCGGTCTAACATCGAAAGTAAGGGGCGACGCGCGTCAGCGCGGCGTCCCGCTTGACTGTGGGGTTAGCCTGCTTTACCAGGAACGTTGTTCGGTTGAACGGCATCGTGCGATTTCTTCACAATGGAGTAACCGCTGACGTACTGTTCGCCGCTTGGGAGCACAGACCATGTCCAAGTTACTTCCTCGTCCTCATCTAGTTCGACGCTGAGAACACGATTCGGCGGCAACTGGCTGGTTGTCACGGGCTGTGGTGCGACAACTGTCCGTCTTGGTTTATTTGACTGAACGATATTGGTCATACGATTCTCCTGGAGTTCGGGGCGCTATTCCGTACAGCTCCCAACAGGCTAACGTTTGAATTCACCGGCCTTGCGTGGCTTTATGCGCAAGGTCCGGTGGAATGATGGGTTGGGCCTCGATGGCGAAGTGGTAGTAAAAGAATTGTTCATCTCGCTTCCAGCCTGCCGATTGGTACAGGGTTTGCGCAGTTTGGTTTGTGATTGCCGTTGACAGCGAAAGACGCACTGCTCCCAGTGACCTTGCGAATTCAACGGCAGCTGCGATCAGCAGCGAACCTACTCCTCTCTTTCGCCATTGCTCGGGAACGAAGATGTCGTTGAGTATGAAAGTACGAGCAAGAGATACCGACGAAAAACTTGGATAGAGTTGAACGAAGCCAGCCGGAGCATGACCCTCCTGTGCGATGAACAAGACTGACTCGCCATGATTGAAGCGAGCCGACAAGAAGTCTCGCGCCGCACCGAGGTTGCTATCACGGCCATAAAACTGACGATAGCCATCAAGAAGAGGCACGAGAGCCTCAAGGTCGGATAGAACAGCTTGACGGACGGTGATAGTGCTCATGTGTATTGAGAGGCCCAACGGGGCGCGAGTTGTGCGGCACCCGCGTAAGGCCGGAGGGCACGAAGTGCACGGAGGCTTACGCGGGCGAAGCCGCGTAGCGGTGTCCGCTCGAACGAGGGGTTCGCGGGCGCTGTGCGCC
>JAJYXM010000012.1 GCA_021796435.1 bacterium | reverse complement strand
AGAGGCGATCCTGCGCTGGACCGCTCATTGGAACCGCAACCCCAGGCCGTTTCGCTGGACCAAGTCCGCCGCTGAGATCAAACACTCCCTGGCCAATGTTACCGCTATTTACGATACGCCACACTAGCGCAATGGAACTCGGGATTGACATAGGCGAGATCGATGTTGTTGTCTTTCTGGGAACGCCACCGTCGATGAAGTCATTTTGGCAGCGATTGGGCCGCGCGGGGCGGAAAAACGCAGGGGCTTGCCTTCTAATCGACAACGAAGATCTGATCGCTAGTGTCGGCGGGCTAGCGAATTACATCAACCGCCCGCTCGAGCCCAACTGGTTGTATCTTGAGAATCGCTATATCCAATATTCGCACGTTCTTTGTGCTGCCGTCGAGCTGCCCGGCCAAGCCGGCGGAGACGCCCGTCTTGCTATATTCGACACGCTGCCCAAATCTTTCCGGCGGCTTCTGGACAACGAACTCGACCCCAAGGAGCCAGTGCCCAATGACCTTTACGAGCTAAAACAAAAGGCCCAAGCTGGACCACATCAGGAGTTTCCGCTCAGGAGCGCGAATGAGCCCAACTTCAAGGTGAATGGCCGCTTCGGTAAGAGTCTTGGTGGCCTCAGCTATTCCTACGCGCTCCGAGAGGCTTACCCCGGCGCCATTTACTACTATATGGCGCGTCCGTATCGAGTTGTCCAGTTTAACTTCAGGGACGGTGCAATTCGTGTGTGCCGCGAAAAGAAGTGGAGCACCAATCCGGTCAGACGCGTCATGGTGTTTCCGAAGTTCCCGGATGGCGTTCTGCAGCACTTTGCTGCCGGCGACTCTTTTCTGATCGAAACGGAGATGCAGGTTAGCGAACAAATTCTTGGATTCAATGAACAGCGCGGGTCGAAAAGGGAACCGGTCCACATGTACGGTCCGAATTCGGTATATTCGCAGCGCAGCTTGAACCGTTTCTTCAGAACCACGGGCGTGTGCCTCTATTTTCCGAAGGTGAATCTCCAAGAGCAGACTGCAAATACACTCGTTGAAGCATTCTGCGCGGAGTTCGGAATACAGGACAGAGACATTGGTAGCGGCGAGTTCTTTTCGAGAGTTGATCCTGAAGGCTTGGTGGAGACTCGGTTCAGGGGTTTGTGCATCTATGATGCGACGAACGGTAGCCTTCGCCTAACCGAGCAACTGGCGGAGAGCTTCACTCGAGTTGTCGAGCTCGCCCGCGAGCTAGCAGCCCGTCGTAATGAAGGGTCCGCAGTGGAACAGCTTGGTTCGCTCGCGCAGGTCGCCGAATCGTTAAGCCCCGTCACGGCCAATCTGGTTCGCGGGGAGGTGCTTGAAAAGGGTTGGATCGAGGTGATCTCCCCGGGCGAAACGGGCATCTATCACGGCGACGGGGGAAGGCGCGAAGAGGTCGAGATTCTCGGTGTGCGTTACACGCCAAAGGGGGCCGTTTATGACGTCAGATCTCAGGATCCAAATCTCAAACAATCGTACGGTTTGCGTTGCGTAGAACCGATCTTCGGAGTGACCAAGACATGTTTGTGGAATCCCGACACCGGCGAGATGAAACCACAAACTGGTGCTCATCAGAGCTAGCGATTCGACTTATACGACGGAGGGCCAGTGAGCCGTGAGCAAAGCCAAACCAAAGAACCAAAACAAGAGTGAGGCGCGGAGAATCAAAAGAGCCTCGCCTATGCACCAGGCTCCCGAGGGCGTCAGCCCCGGCTTTGGAAGTCGGCGTCTGGAACTGATTCGTCTGGAGCGGAAGCTGTTTCCCAAAGCCGGAAGAGAAAAACGGATCGAACGCGCAGTCAAAGCCGTGCGCGAGTTCCGCGGTTCGTTTGCATCCAAGGTCGATCTTGAAACGGTGAAGTGGATCGCGCAGGACGGGGATATCCTCGACATCTGATATGGCTGTTCAACCTCTCGGTCAGCTTCCCGCGCGCTCGCCCGTGGTTGTCGATGCCAACATCTTCGTGTATTCTGCCAACGCGACTTCGAATGAGTGCGCCGAGCTTCTTGAACGATGCGCTCGTCGGGAGGTACGAGGAGTGACAACGTTCGAGGCCCTCGCGGAGGTCAATCACCGCCTGATGCTTGAAGACGCGGTCGCCGCGGGAATCATTCAGCGAGGTAATGCGAGCAACTTGCGACGGCTGCGGAAGTCGATACCAAACCTGAGAGGCTATTGGCCGTCGGTCGGGAAGATCTTCAGCATGAACCTGATGATCCTGGAGCTCGACGAACTGCGGTTTCGCCGCGCTCAGGTGATGCGAGAGCGGTACGGCCTGCTAACCAACGATTCGCTTATCCTCGCCGCCGCTGACAGCTACGGCATCACCTGTTTCGCCACGCGCGACGACGATTTCGACGATGTGCCGTGGCTCACCGTTTACAAGCCGGGGGACATTCCGTGACCAAACTCGCATGGACGCCGTGGCATAAGGTCGTCAAAATCAGGCCGGACCTGCAAACTGGCGAACTTTCGCTCAATATCTTCGCCGCCGACCTTTACGACGTCGCGATGGGCAAGGCGAAGCCGGTCTATCAGGACGCGCGCGAAT
>JAJYXM010000002.1 GCA_021796435.1 bacterium | reverse complement strand
GACCTACAACCCGGAGTTATTGGCACAACTTCGCGCCGAAGGACTGACGCCTCGTCTGGTAAGCGACGATCCCGGCAGGGTGGAAAGTTTCCTGCGGCGTGGTTACAAGTTCGTTCAGGACGACGGGCGTATCGGCGACGAGCGGGCGGGAGAGGCGACGAAACTCGGCGGCAACGCCGTGAAGCACGTAGGTTCCGGTAAGTCCGGGTTCCTGATGGCGATCCCTACCGACTGGTACGAAGAGGATCAGAAGAGGAAGCAGGACGCCATCGACAAAGTGGAAGAGGGCATGAAGGCCCCGAGAAAGGGAACGAAACTCGCGCCCGATGCAGAAGGAGAAGCGTATGGGCCCGGGCTAACGAATGATTAAAAAACAATGAAAGGAAAATAGGATATGGCGAACTCGAACTCAGCCTTTGGTTTCCGACCTGTCGGAACCTTGAACGCCGCGTCGTACAGCGGCAAGATCCGCAAGTATTACGTCCCTGCGGACAACGCTACCGCTATCTTCATCGGCGATACTGTCGTTGCCGCAGGCACATCGGACGCGCAGATTCTCTATCCGGGAGATGCTTACGCTGCGGAGGCGGCGGTCGGAGCCGCGACCTCCAAGGTGCTCGGCGTCTGTGTAGGAGTCGAGCCGCTTTACAGCGACCTTACCGTCAACTACCGGAAGGCGTCCACCGCGATGTACATCTACGTGGATACCGATCCCAACACGATCTACTCCGTGCAGGGAGACAGTACGGCGTTCACCGTGGCGGACATCGGATCCAACGCGACCATTACCGCCACCGCCGGGAGCACTACTACCGGACGTTCCGCGTTCGTCATCACCGCCGTAGGCGCGGACGCCACCAAGGGCGTTCTCATCCTCGGAATCGACCCCGATCCGAAGAACGAAGTCGGCGCGTACATGAAGTTCCTCGTGAAACTCAACCTGCATCAGTTCGGCACCGCCATAGTCGGTATCGACTAAGAAAGGGGGACCTAAATAATGCCTATCACAACTGGAAGTTTAACCAAGGCCCTCTAAGTCAGGTTGGAGCTTTCACCGGTAACGGTGATCGAAAAACTCTTCTAATTGCTGGAAACTCTGTAATATGATTACAGACAATCAGCAGCCAAGGTCAGGAGTCGGAACAAATGCTCGTATATAAGGTGGTCAATAACGCAAACGACAAGGTATACGTCGGTGCGACCACTTTAACGCTTGACCAGCGCAAAGCCGAGCATTTCAAGAAGTTCCGGTCAAAGTCGAGGAACCATCCGTTTTATCAAGCCCTGCACGAAATAGGTTGGGATAATTTCAACTGGCAAGTAGTGGAAACATTCTCGGATCGGGACGCTTTGATGGCGGCTGAGAAATACTACATCGCTACGTTGAAAGCGAACAATCCAGAGCATGGCTACAATATCGCGGATGGCGGCGATGGCGTGATTTATGACGGCAACCGCGCCACCTTCGAGGTGCTGACTCCGCAAGGAGATAGCATCATCGTAAGGGGATGGAAACAGTTCTGTCGGGACAACGGATTGAACGAGGGATCGTTGCACAACACCCTGTTACCGTATACCCGCAAATACGTCAAGAAAGACGGGACGGTTTCTGTCTATACGGTTTCCTGCTCTCATCATCGCGGCTTCAGACTCCTGGCAAGGTTCAACGACTATCCCGGCAGGGAGTACACTCAAGCGAGTGGAAATGGAGAGCATCCTGCATCCTACAGGATGGTGATATAGTCTGACCTCATGGGCGACCATGAGCGGCGAAAGCCGGATATTATTTAGCGAATAATATCAAACATTTGTGGGCCTGGTGTCAACGCGTTCTACGGCGAAACCTACAACGAGTGGCCGGAAGAGTACAAGTTCCTGTTCGACGAAGAAAAGTCGGGAAAGGCTTACGAGGAAATCGTCGGTATCTCCGGATTCGGCCTTGCTCAGGAGAAGTCGGAAGGCTCCGGGATCGCCTACGACGACGCTCGTCAGTCGTTCATCACCCGCTCCATCAACCGCACCTTCGCGCTCGGCTTCATCATCACGCAGGAGGCCATCGAGGACAACCAGTACAACCTCGCCGTTCTCGGCAAGCGCGATGCCAAAGCTCTCGCGTTCTCCATGCGGCAGACCAAGGAGATCCTTGCCGCCAACGTCTATAACCGCGCCTTCAACTCGTCCTACACCTTCGGTGACGGCAAGGAGATGGTGGCGACCGATCACCCGAAGTACGCCGGCGGCACCTACGCCAACGAACTCGCGGTGGCGGCGGACCTCTCGGAAGCGTCGCTCGAACAGTGCCTCATCGACATCGCGGGCACCACGAACGACCGTGGACTGCGGATCGCGCTTCAGGCGCAGACCCTCATCATCCCGAGGGAACTGTGGTTCGAGGCGAACCGCATCCTCAAATCCACGCTCCAGAACGACACGGCGAACAACGCGATCAACGTGCTCAAGTCCACCAACGCGTTCCCCGGCGGGATCAAGCTGAATCATTATCTGACCGATGCGGATGCGTTCTTCATCCGGACTAACTGCCCGGAAGGATTGAAGTATTTCAACAGAATCGGAAACGAATTTAGACCCGATAATGATTTTG
>JAJYXM010000021.1 GCA_021796435.1 bacterium | reverse complement strand
CCGAAGTACGCCTTCAATGCCCAGGCCCAGCTCTCCCATACCACTCTCAAAAACGGTACTATCTTTCACGGCGCACTCCTCGTTGCTCATTGGTCGGCAAACCCTTTGTAGCAACAGTGCGCCACCTCGCTCAAGTCAGATGTAATCTGCCCGTACACCACTTTCGATCATAGCTCGCTAGCCCTTCCGAGGTCTTTGCTGCGATGAGTGATCCTGCTCGCGTTGCCAGATGGTGGGGGCCAGCGGGCTTCACCATCTCGATTCACCAGTTCGACTTTTGTCCCGGCGGAAAGTGGCTTCTAACAATGCACGGGCCGGATGGTAAGGACTATCCGAATGAGAGCCGCTTCACCCGCATCGAAGCCGACAATGTCTTCGAGATCGAGCACCTGTCCGGGCATCACTTCATACTGACCATCGAGCTCCAACCAAAGGCTAGCGGCACCGAGGTGAAGTGGTGTCAGACCTTTGACACCATTGAGCACTATCAGCGCATAGCCGAGTTCGTGGCCTCCGCCAACGAGCAGAACCTTGAGCGTCTTGCCGCCGAAGTTCAGCGTGGAAAGAATGCCGCCTAACCTCTTGCTATTCAAGCATCACATTCCCGAGCGCAGCATCAGTGAGATCAGGGAGGCAACCAATAAAGCCTGGGTGTTGGGAGATGATCGGTTTAAGCGACGGGTTCAGAAACAATTGGAGAGACGCGTTGAGCCGGAGGCCAGAGGCAGGGATCGGAAATCCGGGCAATGCAGGATCAATCGAGTCTGACCCTATTGATTCGTTGTTCGGGGTGTCGCTCAACTCGAACACGTTAGGCAGAAACAGGAATCATCTGGAGAACGCAGTGATCGCAACCTTCTTTTTTGCTTTAGCTGTCGTGTTCATCTGGTTATTTTCAAGGGATACTCCACACAGGAGATCATGGCACGCGGATGGGGTATCCAAGTGCGGATATACCGGCGGAGCAGTGAGCCCATTATGTACTGGGCTACATTTTGGATGTATCTGGTCATTGCCGTCATATGCGTAGTTGTCGGCATACTGCTTACGCTCAAAATAGTCGCAACTCATGCAACCTAACCCAGTGCTCAACCTCGCTCCTTTCAGTCGCTGGACGCTGCGCGATAAAGCCGCGCAGCGCCGGTTAGCTCCACGTTGAGCCTCAGGGCAACCGTCACATTTATACAGGGAGTGATCTATGTCGCGCTATGAAGACCTTGCCACGCTTGCCGCAGAATTCTCGCGCGCGATTGACGAACACGAGCAGCGGTGCCGACAATTTGCACTGGCCATCGTAAATGGATATATGCAGTTTCTTGGGTGCACTCCGGCGGCATTCCGCCGCGTACCACTGAATCAAGACCTGTATCCCGTTGGCGATCCAATTCAATTTGACCCGTTCTTTCCGCTAATTCAGCACACCGATGGTTTTTGGTACTTCGCCTTCCAGCTAACGTTGAAAAACCCCCAAGCTTGGTACTTCGCGCTAACAACCGTGACCGTGGGAGTGAACTACATCGATCAACAGCCCGTCATTCGGTGCGGCGCCGACTTCCGTCCTCTTACGCAAGATCCTGCTGCGCTCAACGACTTCTTCGTCAGTCTCTACGGCGAGGCGCAGGCGAGATTTTCGGCGCCGCTTCACGCAGCCCCACGCCGTATCGGTTTCGTCAATGAATAGTACTGTTCAACGCCGTACTGAGGCCCAACCCTGCGGTCAACCGGGCCTTGCGCATAAAGCCGCGCAAGGCCGGTTACCTTGAACGTTAGGACTCAACATGTACATTCTGGACACATCAGCAATCCGTGGTATTTCCGGCGCTAAGCTAGGAGCTGCGGCAGCGAAGGTGGACATCGCGGTGTCAACGCTGTCTGTCCTAGAACTCGCTAGTCATTTGAATGACTCCTCGGATGAGACCACCTACTTACGGGCTCGCGGAAATCTGATCAAGTGCCAAATACCCCAACTACTGGACGATCCTTTTTGGCTTCTTTCGCAAAAAATTCAATCATCCGCTAATCCGACACGAAAGGAAGACAAGATTGTTTTGAGCCAACTGATGGTCGCAGCAAAACAATCGCAGTCCTTGGCAGAGCTTGAGATCAAGACGCTTTCGTACCCAGATGGTGCCGTCGCATCATGCAAGGATATTGGGAAGAAGATTGAAGAGATACTGAAAGAAGAGGAAGACTCCTTTCAATGCTCGCGTGCTTATGCGCATCGAACATGTTGCTATCTCTGGCCCAATCAGCACATTTCACTCTTCAGAAACTCTTGAGCGCGGTTTTTGTTCGCATTGCGGTTCAAGCATTTTCTCGCGGCGTGTTTCTGCTGGAGTCATCGGCTTAACAGCCGGTAGCCTCGACGAGCCGTCACTGTTCAAACCTGACAGAGCTATGATCGAAACTGGTGTATGGGCGGGTTACAAGTGACTTGAGCAAAGTGGCGCACTGTTGCTACAAAGGGTTTGCCGACCAATGAGCAGCGAGGAGTGCGCCGTGAAAGATAGTACCGTTTTTGAGAGTGGTATGGGAGAGCTGGGCCTGGGCATTGAAGGCGTACTTCGGCGAGCGGCACGTTCCCTGATCGAACAGGCCATAGAGACAGAGGTG
>JAJYXM010000026.1 GCA_021796435.1 bacterium | reverse complement strand
ACAAGGGCGAAGATGCGCGGATGACGTTCAAGATGGGGAACGAAACGCTGCCGATTGTGCAACTGGAAGTCGGCAAAAACAAGCTCAGTGAGTTCAAAGGGCGCGATTATTTCAAGCTATTCTCGGCGATTAGCCGCGTGGACGAGTGCAATCAAGAGGACCGTTACCACTGGTCGAAAGTCCGAAAGGAGATGAAGTCATGACCCCCACCGAACTAGCGCGATCCAAGGCCATCACAGCCCGCATCTACTACGGCGCAGACTCGGATGAGTACCGCAGGAGAAAGGAGGCGGCAGAGGCGATGGACAGAAAGACGACGCAGTCTGACTATCTCACATTCCTGCGATCCAAGATCGACATCGCGGCTGATACAGGCTTCGAAATCTCACAAGACGAGATCAATCCAGCGCTCAAGCCGCACCAGAAAGATGCTGTGCAATGGGCCGTCAAAGGTGGCAGGCGAGCGCTGTTTGAATCGTTCGGACTCGGCAAGACGGTGCAGGAGTTAGAATTCTGCCGGATTGTCACGGAGCGCAAAGGCGGCAAAGCGTTGATTGTGTTACCGCTTGGTGTCAAGCAAGAATTCGCGCGAGATGCGGTCGAATTGTTGGGGATGGATGCGCCGGTTTACATTCGGTCGATGGCTGAAGCGGCGCAGTCAACGGCAACGATCCTGCTCACCAACTATGAGCGCGTGAGAGACGGCGACATCGACCCATCCTGTTTCGCGGCGACCTGCCTAGACGAAGCGAGTGTCCTGCGCAGTTACGGCAGCAAGACGTATCAGACATTTCTCGACAAGTTCAAGGGCGTTCCGTTCAAACTCGTATGCACGGCAACGCCATCCCCGAACCGATATAAGGAATTGATTCACTATGCGGGTTATCTGGAGATTATGGACACGGGTTTGGCCTTAACAAAATTTTTTCAGCGTGACAGCACGAAGGCGAACAATCTGACGCTATATCCGCATCAGGAGAACAATTTCTGGTTATGGATGTCCACTTGGGCTTTGTTTATCATGCGGCCCTCTGATCTTGGCTATGACGACACCGGCTATGATCTGCCGCCGTTCGAGATTCGCTATCACGAGATTCCTGTCGATCATCTGAGCGCAGGCATGGAGCGGGACGGCCAGATGAAACTGCTTCGCGATGCGTCGGTTGGATTGACGGATGCGGCCCGCGAGAAACGAGAAAGCATTGAGGCGAGAGTAGCAAAAATGGCCGAGATCGTGCAGGCAAGTCCAGATGATCATTTTATCCTGTGGCACGACTTGGAAAACGAGCGACACGCAATCAAGTCCGCGATTCCCGGCGTTGTCGATATCTACGGTAGCCAAGACATGGACTTGCGCGAGCAGCGCGTGATTGACTTCTCAGATGGCAAGATCAAACTCTTTGCCACGAAAAAAGAACTCAGTGGCAGTGGATCGAACTTCCAACGGCATTGTCACCGCGCTATCTTCATCGGTATTGACTATCAGTTCAACGACTTTCTGCAAAGCATTCACAGAATCTACCGCTTTCTACAGACAGAGCAAGTCATTATCGACGTGATTTACACCGAAAGCGAGCAATTGATTCTCGAATCACTCTTGAAAAAATGGGAGCAGCACAATCACTTGACCGACATTATGACGGGCCTAATCAAAAAGCACGGATTGTCCGGCACATCGATCATGGACAAAATCGCGCGAAGCATCGGGGTGGAGCGGGTGAAAATCGAAAGCGAGCTGTACACGGCAGTCAACAACGACTGCGTGCTCGAAACGTCAGGCATGCCTGATGAGAGCGTTGAGATGATCTTGACGAGCGTCCCCTTCGGCAACCACTTTGAGTATTCCGCCAGTTACAACGACTTCGGGCACAACGAGGATACCGAGCGATTTTTCGAGCAAATGGATCACCTTTCACCAAACCTTCTGCGCATCTTAAAGCCAGGTCGCGTATTCGCCTGTCACGTCAAAGATCGGGTGCTATTCGGCAACGCAACGGGAACCGGCATGCCGACCATCGAACCGTTTCACGCACTGTGCATCAGTCACTATATGCGTCACGGATTTCAGTATTTTGGGATGATCACCGTCGTTACAGACGTGGTTCGCGAGAACAACCAGACATATCGCCTCGGCTGGTCTGAGCAGTGCAAGGATGGCTCCAAAATGGGCGTCGGGTGCCCTGAGTACATTCTCTTATTTCGCAAGTTGCCGTCCGACACGAGCAAAGCTTATGCTGACGTTCCTGTTGCCAAGTCAAAGGCTGAATATACCCGCGCACAGTGGCAGATTGACGCTCATGGATTCTGGCGTTCGTCTGGAGATCGGTTGCTCACAAAAGATGAGCTGGCAAACTTCCCTGTTCCGAAATTGCAAGCAGCCTATCGCAAGTTTTCGCGAGACTCGGTTTACAGCTATGAGGATCATGTTGCGCTCGCAAAGTCGCTGGACGAGGACGGGAAACTCCCTGCGTCATTCATGGTGGTTGCGCCTGGATCGTGGACGGACGATGTATGGGATGACATCAACCGCATGCGGACGCTCAATACCACGCAGAGCCAAAAGCGCAAACAGATGCATGTGTGTTTGGCGCGCGACTCCTTGGTTCTAACCAAAGATGGATATAAGCCGATTCAGGAGGTAAGCGTTG
>JAJYXM010000027.1 GCA_021796435.1 bacterium | reverse complement strand
TGTGTTCACCGAGCTGATGGAGACGGTCAAGAGCTGCTCTCTCGGGCAGATCTCGCACGCTCTGTATGAAGTGGGGGGGCGCTATCGGCGCAACATGTGAGGTCCGGCTCGCAGAGCGTGGCCAGGAGCCTATTCAGCCGTTTTCCGGTGCGGAAGCCCCGACGTTCAGGCCTGGGGTCTGGAACCATCAAATCAACTGTGCCGCAGAGGTCAGCACTCCATCCGCGTCGCAATATACGTAGTGGCCCGGGACAAACTCTACACCGCCAAAGAAGACTGCCACGTCGCGCTGGCCGCTACCATTCTTTCGGCTTTTCTTCGGAGTGGTCGACAGGCTGGCCACGCAGACCTCCAATTGCTCGATTTCAGCGCTATCGCGTATTGCTCCGTTGATGATGATGCCCGCCCATCCTCGCGACCGTAGAAGGAGCGCCATCTGATCACCCAGCAAAGCTTTTTGTGTGGAGCCTCCGCCGTCGACGACCATCACTCTGCCGCTTCCTTCTTCCTGAAGGTACGCCCTCAGGAGGGCGTTGTCTTCGAAGCATTTTACCGTGGCAATGGGCCCCCAAAATGCCGTCAATCGCCCGAATCGACGGAAGGGAAGATCGCAAAAGTGCACGAGCGCATCGTACCTGTCAACCAAATCAGCCGTTTTCATTGCTTACTACTCAGTACAGATATCCGGGACTATCGACATGCGGCGTAGCAAGTCTCAGGGTGTTGAAAGAACGATCTAATCATCGCGGGAGTCTTTTGTAGATAACGCAATCGACCAACGATGGCGCGCATTAGATCGGCAGGGCTATGCACCAAAGTTCGACCGACACCGTTATTCTTTACATGGTTCCAGACGAGTTCGTCAGGATTGAGTTCGGGAGAATACGGGGGTAGGAAAAACAGACGGAGCTTCCCCTGAAGCGACTCAACGTACGCTTTGACCTTTTTGGAGCGATGCGAAGGATGCCCATCAACTATCAAAAAGATCGGTCGGCGCTGCCCGTGGATCAGGCGTTTCAAGAAGTTGATGAATACATCTGCACCGACACCACCGCGCACCACCATGAATCGCATCTCCCCACGCGGACTGACCGCCGATATCATGTTGAGACTGAAGCGCTGTCCTGTGACCCGCACCACCGGAGTTTGGCCCTTCGGCGCCCAGGTCGTCCCGCTGTGGAAATCGGAACGTACTCCCGATTCATCTTCGAAGAAAATCTCCGCCTCCTCGCGCTTGGCTCGAGCGCGGATTTTCGGAAACTCCTCCTTCAGCCAGCGCTCGACCAGGGAGCGATCCTGTTGGTAGGCGCGGAACAGTGGCCGCTGACAGGTCAGCCCTAGCTGCGCCAAAAGTCGCCCCACAGACACGAGGCTCAGCTTTACTGAGAAGCGCTGCGCGATCAACGTCCGAATCTGCGCGCGCGTCCACAGCGCAAAGGGAAGTTTGAACTGCAAGGGATTCTTCGTGGTCACGGTGTCGTAAATCCAGCGAATCTGCTTCTCTCCCAGACGCTTGGGCCGACCCGTCGCCTTGCGTGCCCGCAGTGCATCCCAACCGCCGCTGCGATAGGCCGCCAGCCAGATGAAGATGCGGTTCGTGTACAGCCCCATGTCGCGCGCCACAGCCGTTGGGGCTTCGCCTGCCTGAACCCGTCTGACCGCCTCGATGCGCCTCTCCTGGAGCTTTGCGCGATTGATCGACCGACCATCTATCTTCATCCGCTTACTATATCATAGTCCTAGATATATGTACTGCTTAGTATCGCGAATACGTCGACAAGGTTGGGAAAGAACTATTTGACGGGCTGAAGGAACATGTGAGCGTTGAACTTGTGGCCCATGAGTTGTTGGGGGCGGCTGCAATGCATGTTGCAGAAGGAGTATTGGCCGCAGAATACATCGTTCGCGGTGCCCATGATATTGGCGTTGGTGTTCAAATGACTGCCGTGGGTATCGGGGAAATCGAACTAGATCATCAGCTGAGGGAGCAGTATGCCAAAGAGCAGAGCGAGTTGCTGGAGCGTCAGGCGTTCGAGATGGCCCAAATGGACCAAAAGATTGCGGGCGGAGCGTCGCAGGAGGAACGGGAGGGCTTAAAGGTGCGGCACGACGCGGAAATGATCTCGCTACAAGAAAGGCAAAGTCAAGAGCATGATGCTGCCATTAAACAATATGAGAATGAGCATCAGAACGTATTTGATAGGGAGCAGTGGCTCGGATAATGCCGACAGGCTTCGCACACTGACTGCATAACGCATTTATGCTGAGGATTTTTGTGCTGGCGCAACCGGGCTTCAGTGATTCGCGGGAAAAGTCAGCTGCGTTGCACCTGAGTTTATTGGGTTCCTATACGTCTGACCGTAACTCGCGGGTCAGGACTATGTGAGCGTGAGCGCGGTTTTTGATGTACATGTGATCACGCTCTTTGACCCGACTTTGACAGTTGCGAGGCACATGGCGGGGGGCATCGGCGATCGAGGGCGAACAAAATCAATGCATTACGCGGTAGCCGCGGTGATTTTGGCCGAAAACGCATAGATACATGGATCCTGGCTAGTAGGCTTCTATGGACGTCTGTGTCCGAGTATTATTGGATACATGTACTTGCGCGAGTCGCGACAGAAGCGCGCCGACGGATCGGTCCTCACTCACCTGCAGCTGGCTGAGAACCTCTGGGA
>JAJYXM010000014.1 GCA_021796435.1 bacterium | reverse complement strand
ATCTATCATTTCATAATTTGTGATATTGATGCCATTCACTACGGCGCTTTTATCTCGGCAATAATGAACGTCGATTCCGAATAACTTTCCTTCTCGTATCGTTTGGTGAGATACGCAAAGAGGGGCCAATATCAACACTGGCTTATTCGTTATCTTGACAATCTGATCGGACCAAGAAAGCTGCATGGCCGTTTTTCCAAGACCTGTATCAGCGAATATAGCAGCCCGTCCACGCTCGCATGCCCACTTAACAATATCGGCCTGGAACGGAAAAAGTGCCGCTGGCAATCCGGTAGGCGTGAAGCCGTGAGAAATGTCAGAAAACGACTTATTTGCTATAAAATCATCATAAGCATCAGCACCCATTGTAGACATTCCTTGACTCATCATAATTCGCGCAAGGTGTATTCGTTTCCTCATCCCAATCCATCATCTCGACTGGTATGCCAAGTTCCTCAGCCATTTCGATCTCCCACTTGAGGCCGGAGGACTCTTTCCAGCCGTCCAAGGTAAGTACGATAAGTCGTGAGGCATTTAATAAGAGCGGCATATCCTGGCGCTTCCAGAACGAGCCGGATTGCTGAGCCGACATGCACAATTCAATATTGTGCGAGTGTGCTATCGGGCTAAAGATTACGCGGCCTTCAAGCATGAGGTAGGCTGTCGCCGCAACGACGCTCCTATATCGTGCTGCTCTGATGTTTGCGTCAGGATGCGTGTAAGGAGACGCCAGATATTCGTAACCTGCGTTCGTGTACATATGGCGATCCAAAACGCGGCAGATTTCCTTGAGTGCGGCGCGGTTCATGCCCGGATATTCCATGATCGCGTCTTTTACTGTGTCGTAAAGCTGGTCTCGTATTTCTGTCATGTGCGTGTCTCCTGTTGGTTGTCGTACGTTTACGCCTGCCTCTTATTCCTCATATTCCAGCGGATATGCGCCCATCCTGGTTTGTAGCCTCTGGCAATCTCGATTTTCTTCAAGTCCTCTAATGAGCGCGCGCGCGCCACTTCGATGCGACGCTGACGCTGAAAGGCGATTTCGTCTATTTCAATAAGCGATCCGTCTACGGACTCGATCTGTCGTTCTTTGGCCGCCGGCATGAATCCGCAGTTCGGACACTTGCGGATCGTGCTGCTATAGGCCGCGAAGCATTGCGGGCATGTCGTAACACTCATCTCGCGCTCTTTTTTCTTTGCCCGCTTGGTTGCCGATTCCAACGTCCATATACGATCTTCGCCCACAAGTCCGTGCGTAATGGCGCAGCTTGCGTGGTCTAGCACGATAAGATCAGTCTTGCCGTCTGCCGGACGCATGCCGCGACCGACACTTTGCAGATAGACAACGAGCGATTTTGTGGGACGGGCTAGAACGACGCAGCTTACGACCGGAATATCGACGCCTTCAATGGCGATGCCGCAATTACATAATACGTCAATACGACCAGATGCCAGAAAGGTGAATGCCTGATCGCGCTGTCTCGCTGGCGTTTTTCCGTCTACATGGACGGCGTTTATGCCCGCTTGGCGGAAGCCTTCGGTAACGTGTTTTGAGTGATCGACGGTCGTTGTGAACACGATGGTGGGCCGTCCTTGGGCGATTTTCTTCCAGTGCGCGATGATGTCGCCCGTGAGCTTCGGCTTGTCCATGATTTCGGCCAGTTCACCTTCATCATAATCGCCGCCTACGGTATGCACGGTCTTCAGGTCAGGCGTGAATGGGGCGAAGTGGCGTATGGGGACGAGATAGCCGTCGCGCGTCATGTCCTTGATGCTAGGGCCGCTTATGATGGCATCGTAAATAGCGCCTAAGCCTTTGCCGTCGATGCGCGTCGGTGTCGCTGTAAGACCTAAGACCACGGTCTGCGGATATGCGTCTATGAGCGCCCGGTAGGATGGCGACATAGCCCTATGCGACTCGTCTATGACGATGAGGTCGGCCGCCGGAAGCGCCCTATGGGCCAGCGTTTGAATCGATGCGATCTGTACTGGTAGATGAGGCCGTGACCGCCAATGCTTCGCCATGATGATACCGTGGTCGATCCCGGCGTCTGTGAGCTTGCGGCTACATTGCTCGATCAGTTCCTTGCGGTGGGCGACGAAAAGGGAGCGGCTACCCTTGGCCGTGGCGTCGGCAATGATACTGGTTGCCACAAGCGTTTTCCCGGCTCCAGTGGGCATCTGGATGATGATGCGTCTGGCGCCTTCTCGGATTTTTGCCCGAGCGCGATCCTTAAGATCGACCTGATAGGGACGCAGGACGGCCATGAGGATTAAGCCGTAAGTTTTAACACATCGTCGAGCTTGTTTTCGCGCACCGCTGCCGCGATCACGCGATCCTGGAGCCTCTTAGGCAAGATATCAGGCCATTGAACGACAGCTTCGGGGGTTATATCTATGGCTCTGGCGATGGCGGAAATTGAGCCAAAAATACGAACGACATCCGATTTGAGCATCGGTTTTTCCTTATGTTGGATTTTTTGCTGTTTGATCGCGTCGGGCCGTAAATCAGGCCAAAGTCAGACAGCCTTTAGGCGGATACTAAGCGGACTTAGCGATAAAGGCAAGCCCCGCCCCCATGGGTATGGGCCGCCCATTGCGAAAATCACTAACTTAGGTTATATTCTTAGCACCGATAACCCACAAGGAGCACATCATGGATGCCTACGTTTTAGAGAACGTAAGCGGTCTGACGACTTGCGATGTTTCCCAC
>JAJYXM010000018.1 GCA_021796435.1 bacterium | reverse complement strand
CCAGAGGCAAGGAGATCGACAAAAGGCCAACCTCGACGAACCTCAAGACGCCAGCCAGCGAAAGCGACCAGGGGCACAATCAGATGACAAGCCCCGATGAGGCCCAATTCTGTGCATTATTTGGGTTCCACAAGTGGATCGCCTGCATTTCGAGATTCTCAAAGATCAGGCGGATGAAGTGGTCTTCAGCCGAAGTCGCCGGGACAAAGAAGGTCGCCTCCTGGGCGCCAGCCCTCTGTTTCCTGGCGACATAGCGGTTGAGCATCTCAGCCAATCGCGCACTCCAGCGCATGCGTTCAGTCAGAGTGACCGTTTGCTCTCTCGTCAGTACGAGTTCGCCCAATCAGAAGTTGCGCGATCGGCCGTCTTGTGTATTCAAGATCATCACGGGCCTGAAATTACAGCTCACGACGGTCTCGTGCGGGCCCAACACCCGGTGATTTTGGCGGCGATCAGTCAACCACAGTCAACGACCTCTCTAAAGCTGCTCCTAAGAAATCCGCTCGGATTCGTCTGGAGGTATGCGCTTCATTGGCAAGAGCCGGAAGATCTTGAGGGAGAGGAGCCGCTTTTCTTTGATCTACTCGATCTCGGTAATTTCGCACATGAAATTTTGGAACGAGCGGTTCGCCAACTGGAAAGCGATGGCGGCCTGTTTCAAGCGTCAGATCAAAGAATCGCTGAAGTCATTGGCGATGTTTGCAAGATGACAGCCCGCCAATGGGAATCTGAACAGCCGGTACCACCCACTCTGATCTGGGCAGCCATCAGAGACGAAGCTCGTGGCCTAGCCTTGCGTGCTCTGACGCACGATCATGTGAATGAGGAGGGCGTGCGGTCGTTCGTGGAGGTTCCCTTTGGAGATCCGTTGGCGGACGCAGGGACGGCATATCCCTGGGACGCTACAAAGCCGGTTGGGCTCCCAGGCATGGCATTGAGAATTCTAGGGAGGATCGACCGGCTGGATTTGAGGGAGGATCACAGCCTGGCACGCGTGACGGATTACAAGGTGACCGGCGCGACACCAGCAACCGACACCGGTCTGAACGGAGGCAAGGAACTTCAGCGAGCAGTCTATGGGTTCGTGGTCAAAGCTCTGTTGCCTGAAGTCAAGAACTTGGAGGCCGCGCTTCTTTACCCTCGGGACGGCACGCGTTTCGTACTTGAGAATTTGCCGGAAGTAATGGATACCATGATTCGCTATCTCAGCCTTGCAACTGAACTCTTGAAGCAGGGTTACGCCCTCCCGGGCGTTGGCATGGAAGATGAATACGAAGGGATGCGTTTCGCTTTGCCTGCCAATTGTGACGCCTTTTATCTCCCGCGAAAGTTTCAGGCACGCAACGAGTACCTGAAAGAGCTTGTTTCCCTATGGAACGACTGACCACCGACATCCCGGACCGACCAGCGCGTCTACGCGTTCTCACGGAGATAGACTCGACGCTCCTGGTCGAGGCAGGCGCGGGGACTGGGAAAACTGCCCTGATGGCGGGACGGGTGGCGATGCTCCTTGCCGCAGGGATACCACCGCGTGAAGTTGTGGCCATCACATTCACGGAAGCCGCAGCAAGCGAGCTCCTTGTCCGCATCACTGAGTACATGGAGCGGCTCCTTGCCGGCAAAATCCCCGAGGAGTTGCAAATCGCATTTGAAAACGGCTTGACGGAAAGTCAAATCGAATGTCTGAAGCGCGGCACTGAATCACTCGACGAACTCACCTGTTCAACCATTCACAGCTTCTGTCAGCAAATCACGCGACCCTATCCGGTGGAGGCATCGCTTGATCCCGGCGCTGTCGTCATGGATCCGAGCCAGGCTACCGTCTCTTGGGAAAGGCTCTTTGAGCAGTGGTTGCGCCAGAAGCTTCACGATGGCCCTGTGGAAGACCCTGTTGCTTGGCTACTCATTGCGGAGGGTGAAGCCGGCCGAAGGTTCATTGAGGAAATCGCAACGGCGCTTCAGGAACACCGCAGCGCAGGAAACCTGCAGCGGAATCTGAACACCGATCTCTTGACAAATTTCAGAGAGGCGGTTGACGAGTTCCAGGCGGTGGTCCGCCGCGCCGCGCAAGACGGCCTCACCGAGCAGACGAGTTCACGGTATGCAGACGAACTTGGGCAATTGGCGGCTGCCTATAACCTCAACCCCGAGAACTCAATTCCCTTTCCCGAGTTGTGGCGGTTGTGCCAACCACAGTTCCTCATGCGGTCTCCAGACGGTCTGTTTACCAAGACCGGCAGCCTGCGGAAATACCGCGTGAAGGGAGCGTGGCAATCCGCGGCCAAAGCAGCCGAAAAACCCAAAGGGCTCGGCGACAGGTTCAATGAAGAGGCCTCAGCCGTCTATAGCCGCGTGGAGGAAACCCTCAAGGCTCTTCTGAGTGCCCTGGGGGATGTGGCTTTATCGCGGGTCGTAGCAGCTGTCGAGCACTTCCGCGAGTTCTATCAGGAGCACAAGCGTGGCAGTGCGGTCCTGGATTTCGACGACCTGCTTATCAACGCTCGGAACTTGCTGCGCAAATCTCCCGAGGTGCGCGAGACACTGTCGAAGCGTTATCAGCACATCTTGGTCGACGAATTTCAGGACACGGATCCTATTCAGGCGGAAATTCTTTTCCTGCTATCTGGCGAAGGGCCGGCGGAAGGGCCCTGGTGGGAGTTGAGGCTGCGCCCCAGACAGTTGTTCCTGGTCGGCGACCCCAAGCAATCCATCTACCGCTTTCGCCGGGCGGACATCG
>JAJYXM010000025.1 GCA_021796435.1 bacterium | reverse complement strand
CAGCCTGGTGAAGAGGCCCGAGATGGCCCCCTTGGCGCGCCAGGTGCGGGAGAAGCTGGAGCGCGTTATCGCCGCATTGCCGTAGTCAGCGGCCGCGCCTGGCGTGCGTACTTGCCTTGGCGATGGGGTCCGTCTGATTGACGGCGCCAAGGGCGGCGCGTCTCCCGCCGCGGGCGCCGTTGGACGAATCGGCGGGTGAGACGACCAAGCCCCACCACGTTCCCAGGCGGCTCGCCAACCGCGCCGCAACCCTACCATGGGCGCGGGCACAAGATGTCGAGGATGTTGCGGCGCGGAATGTTCTTTTCGACGCGATCCCTCCAGTACTGCATCAACTCACCATTCACCGATCATGTTAGGCGTGACCCTCATCCTTGCGCGCGGCACGCTATGGGCGACAGGCCGGCATTTTAGGAAATCGGACGAACTACGTGTGGTCGTTCCACCTCTTGGTGTTACATCGGTGGAGGTCCGGTCTTTCGCGATCGGTAAGAAAGCACCACCAATAGAAGAAAGTCTCGAAGGTTTTATCGGAAGCTCCACGGTAGCGGATACGTCCATAAACGGCGATTCGCTGATTAGTTTCTGCGCAAAGCGATGTGTACTCCTCTTCAGTGCAAGAGTAGGACGCCTTAATGCGATCTGGAATAGCCTCGCCAGGACTAACGATAGAATCGTTGAGCTGGCCCACATTTTCATAGGCAACGGCAGGGTCTCTGTAATCGGGTGGTTTCGGAGGATCGAGCGGTTCAGCAGTAGACGTGACGTCGAGAATGTCGGCAGGACTAACACCGAAATTCTTAATCGCGATATCGAAATAAAAATGGTGAATGAAGTTGACCGCTACGGACGGGCCAATGTCGGGGTCGGAATGCGAAACTCTGACCGCAACATCGGTGACAAGCAAAAATGGCCGCCCTACATGCAGCGTCGCTTCAGTGGCCTTATGCAAATCCCGTGTGACACAGACAAGAAGACCAGTAAAAACTGCGAGAATTGCAGTTGCGACAGCGGTTATGAAAGAAAAAAACCCCTGAGCCGTAATGCTGCCGACCCGTTCCCGAATATTTCGCAACCAGCACGAGTGCTTATAGCCATTACTTCCACTCTCTTCGGTGCCGTATTGGCCGCTTGGGGAGGTTTTAGTGGCTGGGGTCTGGTTGGCCTTCGTCGGCGGGGTGCTTGGTTTGGCGTATGCCTGTGTTTCTTGGGCGGTATTATTTCTCTGTTGGGTCAGGCTTTGGCTTGGCCCTAGGGCTCGAGCGCGCGCGTTTGTTGCGCCGCCTAGGAGTAATGCCAACGGGATCAGGATCGACGTTGATAATAGCTTTGAGCGACTCATGGAATGTCAGTGGATGAAGTGAAAGCGGTTTTGCCTTGGGCATGATGATTCCTCGCGAAATGATAGCCGATACTGGCCATTGCGATCTGTCCTTGGCGAATTGGCCGCTCTACTACGCTGAGGCCGCTGCCAGTGTGTCGACCTCGGCATCCTGCCAAGATTGCCCTGAAGATATCGGGGTTCTTCCGGTTGTTGAAGCGGAATTGAAACTCCGCGAGATAAAGCGGGAGATATTCTTTGCTGAGGTTGTGGAAGGTTCCCACGACTCCTCGCTTGAGCAGGCTCCAAAAGCTTTCCATATTGTTCGTGTGGACCTCGCCCCGCACATACTCATGCTGGCTGTGCTTCACGGCGGCGTGCGGCAAGCCGAGATAGTTGTACGTCCGGTTTTCATCGGTTGCAACCAGATCGACCTTCTGATCGACGACCTTGCGAACGAATCCGTTGTACGTCTTGAAGTCGCCGTGTTGCATCATCTGACAGACGACATTCCCCTTGCGGCTGATGGCACCGATGGCGCCGCTCTTGCCGAAGCCGAAACGCGTCCCGGCCTCGCGTTGCTGGCGGCTCTGTTTGTTCCAATGACGGTTGCGATCCTTCCCGCCGATGTAGGTCTCATCAACTTCAACGGTTCCCATAAGCTTAGGAAAGGCTTCGTCCTTCATCGCCGCTCGGATGCGATGACACATGAACCACGGGGTGCGATAGTCGCCGCTTCCGATCTGGCGATGAATGTGAAGTGCGCTGATTCCTTTCTTGGACTGGCCCATCAAAGAGATGACTTCGACCCAAGTCTTGAGTGGGTAGTTGGTGTTCTCGAAGATCGTCTTCGTGATGACGCTGAAGCGGTAGCCGTTGCGACCGCCGCAATCCTTGTTCTTGCAGACCCAGTGGAAGGGGCGCGCCTTCAAAGCATAGACTTTATCGCTCTGGCAGCGTGGACACCTTGGGCCGTCGGGCCAGCGCATATCGCGGAGCAGCGCCTTGCAAGCGTCTTCGGTCGCATAGTGGCGCTTCGATTGGGCCAGGGTGATATTCGGCTGAGTCGTAAGGGGTGTTCCAGCAGCAACCTTCGTGTTCGTGGACATAATATAGGGCTTTTCAATGCGGGTGTCAAGTCTAACATAATCGCCCACCATTCACCGAAATGAGCACCGTTTGGACTTTCCGAAGCTCGGTAACGATCGGAGAGTTGGCGACGTGCTGAGCCTGTTGCGGATCATGCTCGGCGCACACGCAATACGCCAGCAGGTCTGCGGCCTGAAGCGGCGGAAATTGTTTGTCATCTTCGAACCGCGGCTCTCGACTCGCAAGCAGCGCCGCCAAGTCAGGCGCCTTGGCAAAGAGCTGTTCGTAAGCCTCCGCGGCTTGCTCGGACTTGACTAGGCCGCTGTCAAATATGATCTCCACCCTTTGGGATGAGAACCGGGACTGGACGATCGGAAGGATGGTCGCCAGACTCAGGAAATAGGCCATAAGGTCCGGGTTCTTGAACGGGGTGCTTGGCGCAGTTTTCACGATCTCGTTGAACTCCTGCGTCCCTATCACGAAAGCG
>JAJYXM010000008.1 GCA_021796435.1 bacterium | reverse complement strand
TTCCGATTATAACCCAGCAAATTATTCCATGCTGCACTTGCCTCGCGCTTCCGGGGCGCATGCCGCCGTGATACGATTGCACAAAAATCGGGGCGAAAAATGTAAAAAGAAACCGAAGCCAGGGGGAAGATCGACAGGCTGCAAGCAGCCTGCGTTCGCTTCAATAGACCCAGCCTGTCATCCCCTCCGAATCCCTGAATTCAAAGCCGAGCAATTACCAGCAGAAGAAAGAACATGAACCTATCCGAGATTTTTCAAGACAGTGCGATCCGCCAGCACTTGACTGTTTTTTCCGAAGCAGAGAAAGACGCCATCGAACAGGCACTCTTCGACAAGAACGGCAAACCCTACATCAAATGCCTCGTGCGTGGCAAAGAAGTCCAGGCCAAGAAGGAAGAGATCGTTCGCCAGTTGTGGCTCAAGCGCCTGCTGGATCATTACGGCTACGCCCGCGACCGTCTCATGGTGGAATATCCCGTTACTTTCGGGCGCGACAGTTCTAAGCGCGCCGACATCGTGGTGTTCGACGCCGACCGGCCCACGGTTCCTTACCTCATAGTCGAGGTGAAGCAAACCAACATCAAGGGCGGCAAGGAACAACTGCGGTCCTATACTCACGCCACCGGCGCTCCCCTGGCCTTGTGGAGCGACGGCGGAAAAACCACCATCTGGCCCGCAAGAACCCCAATTATTTCGTAGAAATCCCTGATCTGCCTACTTCCGGGCAAACCATAGAGGACATTGCAGGCCAGCCCTGGACAGTGCAAACCCTGATCGACTACGAGAAAAAGCGCGAAGCGGAAGGGAACAACGCCCTC
The DNA here is from genome assembly GCA_021796435.1 of bacterium. Classification (GTDB taxonomy): domain Bacteria; phylum Patescibacteriota; class Patescibacteriia; order 2-12-FULL-60-25; family 2-12-FULL-60-25; genus CAIKNB01. The sequence goes on along the minus strand of JAJYXM010000008.1, from coordinate 2,107 downwards.
AGCCTGCGGCAGAAAGTCGAGGACATGGAAAACGAAGTGCTCGCCAACGCGGGCGTGGACGTGTTCGAGGAGGTGTTCAAGCTCATCTTCACCAAACTCTACGATGAACTCGCCTGCTACCGTGGCAGCTACAAATACCTGCGCTTTCGCAACACCAACACCGCGGCCCAGCTCAAAGGCAACATCCAAACCCTGTTCGACGACGCAAAGAAAGAATGGGAAGGCGTTTTCGCCGAGGATGAAAAAATCAAGCTTTCAGCAGACCATCTGCAAGTCTGCATAGGCTCCCTGGAGGAATGGAAGCTGTTCAATTCCAATTTGGACGTGGTGGACGAAGCCTTCGAATACCTCGTCAACAAATCCTCGAAGGGCGAAAAGGGACAGTATTTCACCCCCCGCTGGGTCATCGACATGTGCGTCAAGATGATGAACCCGAAGGAGGGCGAAACCGTGATCGACACGGCGTGCGGCAGCGCGGGCTTCACAGTTCACGCCATCTTCCATGTCTGGAAACAGATACTGATAGATCATGGATACACAGCCTCCCACCTCTTCACCATGGAAGACAAGCCCCAGCCCTGCAAGGATTATGTGAGGGACAAAGTCTTCGCCATCGACTTCGACGAAAAGAGCGTGCGCGTCGCCCGCTGCCTCAACCTCATCGCAGGAGACGGCCAGACCAATGTGCTGCACATGAACACCCTGGACTGGAGCAAATGGGACGAAACCGCCAAGCAGGACGACTGGCGAGACACCTACGGCACAGGCTGGGCGAAAATCCGCAAACTGCTGGAAGACAAGAAAAGCTACCGCAATTTCGGTTTCGACGTGCTCATGGCTAATCCGCCATTTGCCGGAGACATCAAGCAGACGGACATGCTCGCCCCTTATGAACTCGCCCACAAGCTCAACAAGGACGGCACACCCGGAAAACTGGAAAACGCAGTGGGGCGCGATCTTCTTTTCATCGAGCGCAATTTGGATTTCCTGCGCCCTGGCGGGCGCATGGCCGTGGTGCTGCCGCAAGGCCGCTTCAACAACTCATCCGACAAACGGGTTCGCGAATTCGTCGCCGAGCGCTGCCGCATCCTTGCCGTGGTGGGCCTGCATCCCAATACATTCAAGCCCCACACCGGCACCAAGACCAGCGTGCTTTTCGTGCAAAAATGGAACGACGATCCCGCCACAGGCCCTTTATGCCCGAAAGTGGACGACTACAATATTTTCTTCGCCACCCAGCGCCTTGAATCCAAGGACACGAGCGGCGACAAGATTTACGTTCCGGACGGCAAGGGAGGGCGCTTGCGCGATACCCACGGCCATTGGGTGGTGCAGCACGATCTCTTCAATCATGACGGCCTGACCCAGGACGGCATCGCCGAAGCATTCGAGGAATTTGCCGCCAAGGAAAAATTAAGTTTTTTTTGAGCCGCCCCTTCGACGAAGCCCGCTACAAGGGCTTGTTGGAGGGGCTGGAAGTAGCAGAGATAAGGCGAAGCAGGATCAACGCAGAGCTTCGCTATGAAGCTGAATTTTTCCGCAAACATTACCTATTAGAGGATACGGAGCTTTCTCGTTTGCCTCAGAGAACTATTGGCGAATTTGCCAATGTGACCGATGGGCCACACGGCTATCATGTCGTGGACGAGAATTCATCTATCGTCATGCTCACCGCGAAGAATGCGAAAGATTGGTTTACCGACCGCGTGGGAGCGGACCCCATTGCCGATTGGGTTGACGCAAACAACAAGCGCTCTTCGCTGGCAGCGGGAGATGTTATTTTGTCCACGCGCGGGACGGTGGGGATGTGCGCGCTGGTAACAGAAGAAATTCTTCCCGCAAACATTGACCAAGATGTGGCGCGGATTTCTTGGACCGATCGTGCGTTGTTCCTGCCGGAATTCGTTGTGGCCTATCTGAATTCCACCTTTGGGCAAGACCATATAACACGACATGCCTCCGGGATGGTGCAGCAGGGTATGTCGTTGCAAAAGGTCCGAGACATCCCGCTCCCTGTATTTTCTCCTGAAATGCAGAAGGCTATTGCGCAAACAATTCAGGCTTCCCTGAAATTACGGCGCGGGGCGGTGAAGAAGCGGGAAGAAGC
>JAJYXM010000011.1 GCA_021796435.1 bacterium | reverse complement strand
CCTTTTGACGCTTCTATAACACCAACTTGCCACCCCCTCAGCAAAGCCTGCATTGCCAAATTAACGAGACAGACAGTCTTGCCACTGCCCGTCTGTCCGACTACCAGTGCGTGTGGGTCATCTTCCAGCTCCCAGACAATCTTTTCCCCTTGACGCCCCACCCCAATAGGCAAACGGTACTGGCCAAACGGCGGTTCTATGGGTGCAAACACTTCGGACGGAAACCTTGGCAATTGTATTGCCTCTATGGCAACGCCACCGCTCGGCCTGACAATCCACTTGGAATCACTCGAACCGCCCCTTGGCTCATTGTCAAGAAACCCCTTCAAAACTGTAGCTTTGCTGTCGAGAGCGGAAAACCCTGCGTCTCTTGGCTTGATTCGCGCTCCGCGTTCGGGGGGATCGACTCCGTTCTCCTTTGCAAGCTCAACATACGCCTTGGATGGCTCTAACAAACGCACATGAGACACCCTTTGACCCCACGCTTTCTCGGCACGCCAACGCCACTTCTTCTCTTCGCCAATGCGCGCCTTTGTTTGCTTTTTATCAATCTCAGCAAGCGCCACCGCTCCGGCTATGAACCCCACGTCTCCGCCCGGCACGCGAAACGCAATCGCAGCGGCCATTACGCACACCGACGTCACCAGCGCGCCCAATGCGAGCTCGGGATGATCTTTCCAGGATGAACGTGCGGACTCCGCCCACCAAGGCACTTCTCCGCTTTGTAGTCTCGAGAGCCACGACACAAGGAAAAAGGTCACGCACAACACGAGCAGTGTCACTACGGCCGCTGCGGCCGGCGAAGAGATGAGGGCAGAGGGTAGAGCGCCAATGACGGAACCCGTCACAACTGCCGCCAGGCCAGCCTCCACATGCGACCGCACCTTGTATTCGTCGTTTTTTCTGCGTATCTCCCTTTGGCGATGTACGGCACGCAGCAAGACAGCCAGTATAACTAGAGATACGAGCGCTGCAATCGCGAGAATGGCCGAAAATCCCCTGTGATTGAGGAACGCCCAAGCACGATGCAGTCCGTTTTCTGCCAGACGGATCGCGACCAGGGTAACCATGAGCACTATGACAATACGGATGGCCTTGTCGCCACCAGTATGTCCTCTCAGCGGCCAGGTAAACCAACGCCCCAGCCCCCTAAGCATCGACCCGAACGCAGACAACGCCTACCTTCTAATCTACAGAGCCCAGCTTAGGCCAAACATCACCATCAAAGCCTTCGTCTTTGAGTGACACCATGGGCTCTGCGCTATCTAACTCAACTTCCTTGTCAGCATCCGCGGCGACTTCGCCCATGTACATGTCAAAGCCAAACTCGCCGCCGTCAGGCTGCCCGTCGGTGTCGGCAACATCCGGCTTCGCGTCAGACGACACCGCCTCAGTCTTATCGTTGTTACGTCTTGCCCCGCCCCTCCTTCGTCCGCGAGCGCGCGTCGGCTTTTCGCCCCGCTCTATGACCATTGAGCGAAGCGCAGAATGATCGACTCCAAGGGCGGCGGATAAATCGGGGAACGTTACTCCGCGCTCGCGCCACTCTGCAACGGCTATGCGCAACAGCTCGCGTGCGTCAGAGAAAGACGCCACGGCCTTGTCGCGCTCAGCTTCGGCACGCCGCACAGCGCCCGACGCTCGACGCAACGCCTCAACGGCCCTGTGATACTCTTCGGCAAGTTCGTTAATCTCTAGGCTATTCGCCAGCTCAGTCAACAATTGCGTGCGCAGTGACGCCTCGGCTAGGCGCTCTGAAAGACTGGGAACGGATTTTTTACTCATTAAGCTACTTCCTTTCTATTGTATTGCTCTTGCTCTTCATTCCGCTTTGTACCGAAGAAAGAAAATCTTTTGTTAAACGGGGTCGTTGCGGCGCGTCTGAGGCGGCATGTCGCCTCGACTTGAACACGTGACGCCGCAGCAAACGCCAAATTGCCGCATAGAATACGAACGGATTGGCTGTGAGCCTGTACAACCGCCACAGAGAACGAAAGACTTTTTTAAGCTCTTCGTCTCCCCGATCGTCAATTTTTTTTGTTGCGGCATCTAGCTTATTAAAAAACCCGCTATTGCGATCCTCTGGCGACATCAAACAAGACTCCTTTTATCTCCGGGGCTCGAACAAGCCATGTTTCTCATTGCGCTGCTTCCAGCTCGAGGCGAAAACGCGACGCTCTGCACGCTACGCACCGATCTTTTCGCTCTGCTCCGGCGATGGGGAAGCCTCTGCATCCCATTCGCCGGCAAACACCTTTGACGGAATTGGAGCACCGCTTGTGTCGTGTTTGGACGTTGCAACATTGTATAGCTGCACTTCGCGAGCATCCATCACACTGGACTCAACAACTGCACGACCCTTAACGCCTTTGGTTAGCAGAGGTGCGCTATGTGGGTTCTTGAATACCATCTGGCGCACAATCTCATCTGTAGACCCCGACAGAACACGAAACCCGAGGTTACTCTTCATCTCTCCCCTAAAGACATTTGCGTCTGGCCTCTGAGCCGACAAGACGACATGGACATCCACAAAGCGCCCCTCTCGCACAATGCGAGTTAACACATTGTGGATTGCGTTTTTAAGAGCAGAGTCCATCACGTTATAGTGGATATCTGGCAACACCTGAGTAACCATCGAAAAGTACTCTTCAATTATCAAAAGAAATGGGGGCTCTCCGGTACTTCCATGCAACTCAGATGTCTTTGAAACGCCGCGAGACGCGAGCGTTCTGTGCCGACGCCCAACTTCACCGTACACCCAGTTAACAGCCTGCGCCGCCTCGTACAAATTGCGCGCAGACAAAGGTGTCCAGGGCTCAATCTCCGCAAAGTCAACAAGACCTTTTGACGCTTCTATAACACCAACTTGCCACCCCCTCAGCAAAGCCTGCATTGCCAAATTAACGAGACAGACAGTCTTGCCACTGCCCGTCTGTCCGACTACCAGTG
>JAJYXM010000006.1 GCA_021796435.1 bacterium | reverse complement strand
ACTACAAGGACGGCTCGGAGATTCTGGTCTATCAGGGCGAGGGAAAGAACCCACGCCGCCTGACCCCGCGGGAGTGTGCCCGGCTGATGGGTTTTCCGGATACATTCAGGATTCCGGTGTCGGATACGCGGGCCTACAAACAGTTCTCGCAAGCTGCAGTCGTGCCGATGATCTCAGCAACGGCTAGACTCATGGCCTCTTATCAATTTGCCACGAAGGAAGCGCCTAAAGCGCGTGTCATTGTTCCGGAGGAAATAATGAGTAGTGGACGCTGGACAAAAGAACAACTCAAGCTGGCTTTTCACCTGTACTGCGAATTGCCATTTGGCAGACTGCATAGTCGCAACCCTGAAATTATCGAGTTAGCGGCGCTCATTGGGCGCACGCCATCGGCAGTGGCGATGAAACTGGTGAATTTTGCCAGCCTTGATCCCGCGATCCGGGATAGTGGGCGCAGCGGTCTGGGTAACGCTTCGACACTTGATCGAGAGGTTTGGGACGAATTCCACGCCGACTGGGAAGGCTTGGCGTTGGAATGTGCGCTTCTGCGTGATCAGTTACGAAGCAATAGCGGGATGCCTGTTCCAGAGGCCGTTGAAGACGAGGAAAGTAGTCTCGCGGATTTCAGCGGCGAGACACGAATCATCATGACGCAACAGCGCATCAAACAACACTTCTTTCGGCGTGCTGTGTTGAGTAGCTATCGCGGGCGTTGCTGCATGTCTGGTTTGGGCGAATCTCGGCTATTGATCGCCAGCCATATCGTGCCATGGAGCCGAGATAAAGCGAATCGGTTGAATCCGAGCAATGGGCTATGTTTATCGGCAATTCATGATCGTGCTTTCGACAAGGGACTTATCACGCTGACAAACGATTTTCGTGTGATCGTTTCCGAAGAACTGAAGCGGCGGAACGAACCATTCCTCAATCAGGTGCTTCTCCCCTTGTCCGGAAAAGAGATCGAGTTACCTGAGCGATTCGCACCTGATGTCGAATTCATCACCTGTCATAGAGACACAGTATTTGTCGACAGCCTTGGCGTTTGAATATGAATACGGTTGATTACTCCGTATTCACATATCTCTATCGTGATGCCGGAAACTATAAGGCATGGGGCGAACTCTTGCTGGCCGGCCGACTGACCGAGGACGAAGCTTTCCTGATGCGTCAGAAGTTCGAAAGCGGTGAGAACTTTATCGCCGAACAGCTAGGCATTCCAACGTTATACGAGGCTTTGTGGGCGTCTTGTAATTGCAATGGCCCCTCCGAGAGCGACCACGTTTGGCATGAGTTCCAAGAAATCAGACCAGCAACCATTGAAGACTTGCGTAATCTGAACGTGTGGGGTGACGCCAAAAAGCTGGTAGAGCGTATTAAGGGAGTTGTTTCGTGGAATGAGAAGTTATCGAGCAACCGGCCAAGGGGATAAGCCGATAGTGCGCGAGGAAAAAATCAACGACCGTTGCTCCGTATTAGGCGAGCCGCACATTTCCGAGATTGCCGGCGTTCGATGTCGTTTAAGGACCATGCTCAAACAATGGGGGTTTGGTCAGCAGCTTACCCCGGTCGGCCTGATCGTTCGCAGCATAGGTGCCGGCCATTTTGCACATCAAACCTTCGTTGCGTTTCCACTTGCTGTCGCGCCGGGCAGCGATCTGGATCCAGGCCGACAACTGCCAATGCCGCCCTTTGGGCTGCACACGATTTGTGCGACCTTCCGCCAGCTTGGTATCGAAAGCTATTTCTGCGTCCCATCGCTCGCGGCGGATGCAGAAGTGAGGGACATGACATGGAAAGCGAAGGCCCTCGGAATTCCATGGGATGAACCGTACCGCGATTTCCCGGGGGAGCTCGCCGGCTTTGAATGCCGCGAGAGACGTTACAACTTTTTGCGCAATCAAACCGACACATCGATGATTGCCGACGAGTATGTGGCGGAAGAATTTTCCAAGGAGCACCTACGGGTAAGCCTAAGCAATCATTACCTTGCCGAGATTTCCGATCTGGATGGGGTGTTCTGGGGACAGCAATACACCTACCCGCTCGAAATCAAGGAAAAGACCTGTGCCCACGATCCCCGCTTGGGGGAATACTTCGGTCTTGACCTCGGCCCTTTCGTCAAGCTGGCCTACTATGCGGCGAAGCGGGGCAATCTGCACTCCCTGTTTATCGTGCGCGAGATTGCCGATCCCCAATCGCGTGAGCTTGTCGCATGGCGCTACATTACGTTCGACCGACTTGCACAATTTGCATCGTGGATACAGCAGAGCGGTGGGCAGGGCATGAGTGGTGGCAGCAGCGCGGTCGTTCGGATTCCAAAAAGCGAGTTCAGTGTGCTTGACCGGGAGGCCTTATCCCGCCTGTAGATAAAGAATCATTGGGTACAGCTGTTCGACGCAACAGCCAATGAAAAGAAACGGGCCGCAATCGCGGCCCGTTTCTTTCTGCATCGGCGTCCGGAGGTTACACCTTGCGGTAGACCTCGGCCCCCTGCTTCACAAACTCCACCGCCTTCACCTCCATCCCCTTCGCCAGCGCGGCGGCTTCGTCGAGACCTTCCTTCGCCGCATACTCGCGCACGTCCTGGGTGATCTTCATCGAGCAGAAATGCGGGCCGCACATCGAGCAGAAGTGGGCGACCTTGGCCGACTCCTTGGGCAGCGTCTCGTCGTGGAAGGACTTCGCCTTGTCGGGGTCGAGGCCGAGATTGAACTGGTCGTCCCAGCGGAACTCGAAGCGCGCCTTCGACAAGGCGTTATCGCGGATCTGCGCGCCGGGGTGGCCCTTCGCCAGATCCGCCGCATGCGCGGCGAGCTTGTAGGTGATGATGCCTTCCTTGACGTCGTCCTTGTCCGGCAGGCCGAGGTGCTCCTTCGGCGTGACGTAGCACAGCATCGCGGTGCCGTACCAGCCGATCATCGCGGCGCCGATGCCGGAGGTGATGTGGTCGTAGCCGGGGGCGATGTCGGTGGTCAAGGGGCCGAGCGTGTAGAACGGCGCTTCGGAACAGGCTTCCA
>JAJYXM010000022.1 GCA_021796435.1 bacterium | reverse complement strand
TGGATGTTTAAGACAAAAAAGCCCGTTCCATATCCTAAAAATCCCAATACCGTCGATTGGCATTACGAACAGGGAACGCGACTTCTCGACCCCAGCTGTCGACAGTTGGCCAATTATTATGCGCGCTTGGTCAGTTGGTTCACGCGAGGCGGATTTCGCGACCAGCACGGGAAGTGGCATGAGTCTGGTTATCATTATAAGTTTCCTTACTGGGAAGTGCTGAACGAAGTCGACTTCGAACACCACATGACACCAGAACAGTACACGCGGAGATATGATGCCATAGTTAGCGCAATTCACAAGGTTAGCCCAAAGACAAAATTTATCGGGCTGGCGCTGGCTTTACCAGAACAAGATGGGGTCAAGTATTTCGAATATTTTTTGAATCACAAGAATCATCGCGCTGGGATTCCACTTAATTTCATTTCATTTCATTTTTATGCATCGCCGGCGATGAGTGAAGGACCTACTAATTGGCAGTACACGTTTTTCGATCAGGCAAAAGGCTTTCTAGCGACGACACGATACATTATCGCAATTCGAAACCAGCTATCACCGCAGACGAAGATCGACACCGACGAGCTCGGCGTCATCCTGCCGACAGATAGTTGGGGAATTAGTAAGCGCAAGGCTCTACATTATCGGATTCCCAAGATATATTGGAACGCAGCAGCATCTTTGTATGCGTACCTGTTTTTGCACCTTTCCCGGCTCGGGATTAATGTCATCGGAGAATCACAATTAGTAGGGTACCCATCTCAGTTCCCAAGCGTCACGATGATTAATTGGAAAAACGGAAAACCTAATGCACGCTATTGGGTGTTGAAGATGATAATTGATAATTTTCATCCTGGAGACAGGCTTGTATGGACGACTGCGTCTGATCGTTCGATTTCAAGTCAAGCGTTCATAACCACCGATGCTCGTAAGTTGTTACTCATTAACAAGCGATACCGCTCTGTAGAAGTTTCTCTCCCAAAGACGTTTAATGGGTCCAAAGGATGGATTGTGGATGAAGCCACAGGTGATGAGCCTGCTCAAGAAATAACACCTATAGGAAATCAACTCTTATTGCCACCTTTCGCGGTCGCGGTAATAGTGAGCCATTGATGCAGATGCCACAGTCGCTGAATCCGCAGAACTTATGCAATGCGACAGCGGTGCTGCATCGGTAATTACATGTGTTTGAATTATGTTCAAGCTGATGCTCTTCTATGCTGTTCAAGCCGAGATGCTACGATTGCCCGTTCCGATTCAAGTGGATTCCGTGACACAAGAACTGCATTGTCATGCTACGCCCTGAATTCGCGGTACGCGTTCTGACTCATGCGCAGCAGCGCAACCCAAGTCGACATCGATCCACCTCAGCACAACGTCAATTCGATAAGAGAGAGCTGCTTCCTCAGCAGAATCTGTGGGCGTATTCCGGCTCGGGTAGCGCGCCAAGTTTATGATAAAACATGACTTTTATCGCTCTGTAGGTTCGAAAGCCGTAGGATCTTCTGAGATTCGCTTTCAGGCGGTTGTTCAGCCCCTCCACGGCGCCGAGGGAGACCTGTTCGCGGGCCTCGAGCCAGTTGAGGATGAGCGGTTTGTGGGTGCGCAACATGCGTGCGATCTTCTTCATCGGTTCGAGGCGCGAGCGCATCGCAGCCGCGCACCACTGCTCGAGGAACTTGCCGGCCCAGGCTGCCGAGGCGTACTCCCAGAAGAACTGGAACTGTTCCTAGAGGAGGTAGGCGCGAACGGTGCGCAGGTTGCAGACGAGGAGTTCCTTGAGCTTGACGGTCTGGCGGGCGGTGAGATTCTCCACGCGCTTCAGCAGGCACCAGCGCGAGTGTTTCAACACCAGGGAGGATTTGCTGAGGCGGTTGCGGGCGCGCACCTCGCGGGCCTCCTTGGCACGCACCTCGTCGATCGCCTTGTTCATCGTGGCGGCGATGTGATAGCGGTCGAGGATATTCAGTGCCTGCGGGGCGCGCTCGGCGATCACGTTCAGGTACGGCTGCCACATGTCCGAGCAGATGAAGCGGATTTGAGCGCTGCGCTTCGGGCCGAGCCACAGGAAGAACTTGCGCAGGCTGGTCTCCTCGCGATTCTCGGCCACGAACAGCAACCGCTTCATGCCCTCGTTGATCTGGTAGACCAGGGTGAGGAAACGGCCCTTGCGCCAGTGGATCTCATCGACCCCTGCGGCGGTGATACCGGTGAGGTCCATGCGGGCCCGCCCCCAGTCGACGGCCATCTCCACGGAGCGAAATACGCTCTCCCAGCTGGTCTTGAAGGTGCGCGAGACATCCTGCCAGGACAGCATCTTTGCCGAGGAAGCCAGGAACCACGCGAAGCTCGCCGTCAGCGGCCGCTTGCCGAGCGCCCAGGGCAGATGCTCGACCACGATCCGGTGCTCGCGGCAACGCACCCGGCGCGGCGCGTAGCGAAAGTAGGTCGGGATACCCCACAGTGGCACGAACTGAAACTGCCGCTCGGTGAGCCGGTCGTAGCCGGGGGCGGGCTTGTGGCAGTGCGAACAGGCCCCTCGGGAGCGCTCCCGGGCACGCAGCTGGATCTCGATCCGCGGCACTCGCCCCTCGATCAGTCGACTCGACTCGTACCCGAACCCCTGTAGCCGCTCCACGTGATGCAGCAGCGTCTTCAACACCAGATGCATCGGCAGCTCCGTTCGGCGAAGCTCTCACCATGGGAATATTCCGCCGTACCGTCAAGCCCGAGAATGCGCCCAGCGCGAAGGCGCGCACATGTCGCCAATGCGGCAGCACCTCGCTCAAGCGCGTACTGGCAACCTACCCGGTACCGTACGTGGACGCCCCCACTTTGCCAAGCGTTCAACTTGTTCTGGCGGACAGGTGAAGATTGCACCCGTACATCCGGACTTCTGGTGTGAGCGACGCTCACTGTCCCTGATGGGTTTCGCCAGCCGACACCTCGATCGCTTACGCGCACTCGCTTACCGGCGAACTCGCCGGACGACGCGTCGATGTCTACCGGGTCGAGATGGGCAAATGCCGACAGTGCGGCACGCTCACTCCGACCAAGGAGAGCAAGGCAAAGATCAAGCGCTGCACGAAGG
>JAJYXM010000004.1:1773-3393 GCA_021796435.1 bacterium | reverse complement strand
GTTCCGGGCGCTGTCCCGGTAGTTCGCGTGAACCTTGGCGAGATGTGGCTGCGATGTGACCAGGCCGGCAATCATGTCCGCCCGGATGTCCATGAGCTCACTCAGGACGCGCTCGATGTCCGCACTTTTCGGACAAACGTCTTCGGTGCTGTTTTTGTTTGTCACGAACATCCACTGCTGTCCGGTTAAATGAAGGCCAGAATCTCTGAAAGCCATGACTGATGCGGATTTCCGAACTATGAAGGGTGGTGTCGATTTGAACAACGATTGCCAATTCGGGCAGTCTTCCGGGCTTTGGTCCGGAGGCCGCCATGAACGCCGGAAAGACGCTGTTCGCCCAGCTCATGGATTTCTTGCCATGGACGACTTTTGCCCGCTACGTTTCTCGCTACGGCGGCGACAAGAACGTTCGCACGCTGACGTGCGCGGAGCAGTTCCGGGTCATGGCCTTCGCCCAGCTGACCTACCGCGAGAGCCTGCGCGACATCGAAGTGTGTCTGTCGGCCCAAGACGCCAAGCTCTACCACATGGGCATACGCTCCCCGATCCGGCGCTCGACGCTGGCCGATGCCAACGAGTCGCGCGACTGGCGCATCCATGCCGACTTCGCGCAGCGCCTGATTGCCCAAGCCAGAGCGCTGTATGCCAGCGAAGACTTGGGGCTGGAATTGTCGAACACGGTCTATGCGCTGGACTCCACGACCATCGACCTGTGCCTGTCGGTCTTCCCCTGGGCGCACTTTCGCACGACCAAGGCCGCGGTGAAGATGCACACGCTGCTCGATCTGCGCGGCAGCATTCCGAGCTTCATTCACGTTTCCGACGGCAAGCTGCACGATGTCCATGCCCTCGACCTGCTGGTGCCGGAGCCCGGCGCCATCTATGTCATGGATCGCGGCTACGTCGATTTCGGCAGGCTTCATGCGCTGCATCGGGCGGGTGCCTTCTTCGTCACACGGACCAAGTCGAACATGGACTTCCATCGCGTCTATTCGGCGAAGACGGATCGGGATACCGGCATCATTTGCGATCAGACGATTGCGCTCGACGGCTTCTACACGAAGCAGGACTACCCCGCCCATCTGCGCCGCGTTCGACTCAAGGACCCCGAGACCGGCAAGACGCTCGTCTTCCTCACCAACCAGATGACATTGCCGGCCGCCACCATCTGCGCGCTCTACAAGAACCGCTGGCAGGTGGAACTGTTCTTCAAGTGGATCAAGCAGCATCTTCGGATCAAGCGCTTCTTCGGTACGTCGGAAAATGCGGTCAAGACACAAATCTGGATCGCGGTGTCGGTCTATGTCCTCGTCGCCATCGTCAAGAAGCGTCTCGCCCTCGACGCCTCGCTCTACACTTTGCTACAGATTTTGTCGGTCACGCTTTTCGAGAAGATGCCCTTGCAGCAAGCCTTTCCGGGCAGCGATTCCAGTCACGGCAGCATCACTATCAACAACCAATTGAATCTGTTCACGATTTAACCGGACAGCAGTGGGTTGAACCAATTATCGCGCTTTATCAAGCGATCCAGTCGAAGCAGCGGTTAAATGGTCGAATAAACTGTATGAATGGGAATTTTCCGCGCAGACGCGCGCACTGAAAACGGCTTGTTTGAACAGG
>JAJYXM010000004.1:0-1763 GCA_021796435.1 bacterium | reverse complement strand
AACAACCAATTGAATCTGTTCACGATTTAACCGGACAGCAGTGGTAAGACTTTTTAATCCACCGCGGCATCCATGTCTAGATAATTTGAGCGATGCCTGTGACTATTAAGGACAATCGATGTTCTACCGTATAAAAGAGAAGCTGCGTCGTTTTAGATTCATGATGGAAACGAAGGGCATTCTGGACACGCCACCGCTGGCTATCCAGGCCAAGTCTGATTTGGCGCTATTGACACAGCTCCAGCATAAGGATGTGCGTCTGGCATTGATCGCCTTCAAGTCGTTTGCCATCAGGGTTCCGGTCGGTGCAGTTTACATTTTGAACGATGGCTCTTTGACGCCTGATGACATCAACCTGCTGCGTAGACACATACCATCCGTGATTTTCCTGGGCCTTGAAGAACATCAAAGCCAGCAATGTCCCCAAGGTGGCTGTTGGGAGCGGTTGCTGTCGATTTCCCGCTTGGTTGACAAACACTACGTCGTCCAACTGGATAGTGACACCGTGACCTTGGATGACACCCCGGAGGTTGAAGAATGCATCAGGTCGAACAGGTCATTTGTGATCGGCACTTGGGACAACCAGGAAATCGAGACCATGCCCTATCGGCATAGCGAGGCGGTTGCCTTCATGAAGAAGCGTACAACGGAACCGCATATACAGTTAGCAGCCGAGTCCAGTTTCAATAAGTTGAAACGGTTTGTTGAACTGAAGTATGTTCGCGGCTGCGCTGGATTTACAGGTTTCGCGAAAGGAAGTTTCGATCGCACTTTCGTGGAGGAAGTTTCAAATCAGATGTCCGAAGCCCTGGGCGATCGATGGCGAGAGTGGGGTAGCGAGCAGGTCATGTCAAACATAGTCGTTTCCAATACCGATAATTGTCTGGTCTTGCCGCATCCGAAATACAGTGATTGCAAGAAGATGAGGCTCCCTGAAACTGTATTCGTTCATTTCATTGGTGGTTGCCGATTCAACCATGGCCACTACGCAAAACTGGGACGGAAGGTCATCGCAAATTTGCGCAGGCTTGTTCAGTGATGCGAGCCATGGGAGCATGATTAATAGCCTTTGGAGGGGACTTTCGACATGATGAGAAGAATTCTTGCGGCCGGGCTGATCGGTCTTCTGCCTTGTTTTGTCTCTGCTGCAGGTTACGAGGCAACCTCGCAGGAGCAGGCCATGTGCCAAGCGGCGGTTTTCGACCGGGACACCTCGGACCGCGTGAATTGGGCTCACATGCATCACTACTGCGAATGTATCCGTTTCACCAACCGGGCCTATTCGGCATTGAGCCGGAATGAGATGAAGCGCAACCTTGAGACCGGGATTCGCGGATGCGTCGCTACTTTGAAGTACACCAGCCCCGATTTCTATATGCGCCCTGAGGTACATCTGCAAATGGGTGTGGCGTATAGGCTGTATCCTCTGGAAGGCAAGGCGATTGCTGAGTTCATGGAGGCGATCAAAGGCAATCCGAAACTCGCCCAAGCCTATGTGGAGCTGGCCGATATCCAGGCGAAAAACAAGAAATCCCAGGAAGCGCTCAAGACAGTGACCGAGGGCCTGCGCCATGCGCCGGACTCGAAGCCGCTCAAGCGCAGATACGCCGAACTGGGCGGGAAGCTGCCTTATCCCGAGCCGGCGGTCAAAAAATCCAGTCCCGCGGCAGATGCCGACGCTGCGGCAACAACCAGCCAGGCTTTGCCTGAGCCACAGGCGTCGCCATCACCAGCTGCAACGATCCCGCCAGAGGCAAGAGATC
>JAJYXM010000020.1 GCA_021796435.1 bacterium | reverse complement strand
TTCCGAAAAGCGCTGATCAGGAGCGTCGCCAGTTCCACCGCCATCGAGACAGGCGCAACGGTAGCTTCAATCGCACGCATGCTGGAAGAGACCGCCAAACCCGAGCCACTCACGACGCCGCGAGGCTCCGCTCGATAATCTCGGCGAATAGCCGTTCCATCGGCTGGTAGTCTCTGTCCAAACCCGCCTGCACCGCCGAGAAATACGCCGGTTTCTTTTCCTCGGCAATCACACTGAAATCCAGCAAGGGCAAGCCCGCTTGCAGGGCCATCAGGATCGAAACAATACGCGCCGTGCGCCCATTCCCCTCGCGAAACGGATGAATCAGTATCAGCTCCACATGCGTCTCCGCCAGTGCGTGTATAACATCAGCTTGATCTTTGAAATTGCACGGCGTATATCGCGCCAACACAGTCTTTTCGAATTCGGCCATCAGCGCCGGAACCCGGGCGGCAGCAGCAAACGGGAAGTCCCCCTTGCTGATGTTCACCTGCCGGTAAGCGCCCGCCCATTCGTAAATTGCACCCAGCCAGCTCTCATGAATCTTGCAAATGTCCGCCGCGGTGAAGCAATGGCGCTCATCGTAATTGCCCACAAGCTCAAGCACCGCCTTTTCCAGGGCACGCACCTCGGCCTCGTCCATTGCCTGCGGCAATGTGATGCCGAGCCGATTCTTGAGAACGTGGTCGTTCGAGCCCGGCTCGAATTGAGCTTCGGCTAAACCAGAAACATCGTAGCGGTCATCTTTTTTCAATGCGTTACCTCATGCCGTCTGCCTGTGCGTATCCGAACGCAGACAGGTCGTCGCGCAGCACGTTGCAGTAATTCCAGAGTTTCTGGACGATGGTTGCGGTGTTCATGGATCACTTCTCATTATTGACTTCGACCATACACGTCTCTATGCGGCTACACGACAAATACTACGCGCCCGCTTTCCGTCGCTTCGTCACCGCTTTCGCGCGATCAACAATAGCGAGACCCCAGTCCTCTAACGCTTGGATATCGGCGAGTAGTTCGTCTGGTTCTGGAATTGCGACACCGCCCATGAGCGCCTGATCATGCGCATAGTTGGAACATTTGGTCATTGCCTGGTCTATTACGTTGTAATCCGTATCCTCTACGGACACTCCAACCAACGGTTGCGTAGAAACACCTTTCCGAAAGCGGAGAACAACGTTTTGGAACAGAATCTCTTCTACAGCACGCTCCCACGCTATTCGCAACTGGCGGTAACAATCTACTGTTTGTCGTCTCCACTCAGGCTCGTCATTGCTCTTGTGACTCTTCACAATCTCCGTCTGCATGTTGCGGAGCACACCTACACGCGCTTTTGTTCCCATTGTTTCAAACGGAATGTGTGGCTCTGGGACGCCAAATCCAAGTGATCTTCTAGAAAGGCTCTGCGTAGCAATCGACACGCCGATTTGCTCTGCTTCATGCATCAGAGTCCATAGAAAATATATATCGTGCGTCAGCACTATGACCTGCCGTTTTTTTGCTTCCTGAACAAGTCGAGCTGCCACACGCTCACGGCGCTTATGGTCTAGCGAGGAGACAGGATCATCGAAAATGATTCCGCCAGTCCCATTCCCGATATTCACCTCTGCCAAGAATGAACCAATAGCAATTGCACGCTGCTCTCCCTCGCTCAGAATTTCACCTGGATTTCGTGAGTGCGGTAGATCGATTTTCAGCTTGTGCAGCGTTTTCCCCTTGACCGCACGTGTAGTTAGCGACACATGCAGATTTCCAGCCCCCAATACCTTGAACTCGCTGTTCAATGCGTCCGCAAGTTCCTTGGAGATAACCTTTTCGGCAAGCTCGGTTGACTTCATTGTTATTGCATTCGTCTTAACCGCGCTAGCGCACTTCGATAGCCTTTCTGCCAGCAAATATTTTTCAACTGCAGAAACTACTGCCGCTTTCATCTTGCTTAGCTTCAGCCTGGCGTCTAGCTCGTCGAATACGCTTTGGAGTGCTGCACGTGCCTTCTCGTCCGCTGCCTTTTCAAGGTCTTCCGCTTCCTTAGTCAAATTTGCAGCCAAGATATTCAACTGCTCAGAGGGGCTTACTGGTTCCGCGACGACTTTATCCCAAGCGCGGTCCTCGCAGGCCTGCCTGATTGCTTTGTGTCGCGTCAGCAACGATTTTTCAAAGTCACGCGTTGCAGTTGCGAGCGCCGCATCCAAGTCCTGGATTTCCTTGAACAAGACCTCGTCGTATCCAAGCGAAAGGTTTGCCTGCTCGAAAGGCTTATATTGCTCGGCAAGCGCTTTTCTGCTGGCCCGCATATTCTTCTCAGCTTCTTGCTGAACAAACTCATCGAAACGAACTAAGCGCGCAGCTCCATCATTCAGTGGCTGTTGGCACAAGGGGCAAGGAGTGCCGTCACCAAGCTTCGGAAAGCTCTTCTCTGGATAGGCCTCTGCTGCAAATTTGCGAGCTGCTTCGAAAAGCTCCTTCCACGCTTCGCTACCAGTTCCAGGAAGCAGGGTGGCTTCACTCTTAAAGGCATTAGCAGCCAATTCCGCAGCGGCTTTAGCGGTATGGTAAGCCTCTGCAAGTTCTTTTAACTTCGCCAACACTGCGCCATTCACAATGCCAGACTTCTCAACGGCATTCTTGGCGAGCTGAGTTATCCTGGCTGCACGTAATCGTAGTTGGGTTGCCTTTTCTTTCGGATTATCTGCTTTGAGACTTTTTTCCAGCTCATCTCGGCGGGTAATCTCCTCATGACTAAGAGCGGCAAGCTTTTCGATTTCTTTCAGGTTGGTCTTTGCATTCAAGGAAGCAACCAATTTACCAGCAGCCGTTTGGGTTGAAGCTAGTTCAGTAAATACTGTTCTGTCGACCGCGCACTGAGCCTGTTCCGTCTTGATACAACTATCGAGCTGCCTGCAAACATTTGCCAATCCTTCGAGGATATCTAGGCCGTAAGGGACATACGAAAAGTCATCCTCGTTGTCTAGGTACGCGCGTGCGCAGCGAGAATCAAAGATTGCGAGAGACGATAACTCCTGTGGCGCAGGTTTACCGTTTTCCCATGGCAATTCTTTGGCTGCACCGTTAATGGTTATCTCAAAAGTGGCGGTTGCGGTGCGTGCCTTTCCAGGAGGAATGTTCGCGTTTGGCAGTATCTGCTCGCTTTGATCTCGCGCCCGGCACGCCTTCTTAAGTACTCGGGAGTATCCAGATTTACCGGAACCATTGTCACCGTAGATGACGGTAAGGCCTTTAGATCCGAACTCCAGACGTTGCTTCTCAGCTATGGCATTTACGTCGGATAAGTTTTTCATTGCCGCGAGCTCAACATGTTCGTTCGGTTGCGAACCTGCCGGGATCTTGTCGTCCGCTAATGGATTGGCTTTCCTTCCTTTCGGATCAGGAATACCGTGCTCTGCTTTGAGTATCGCATATAGATCGTCCAAATCCTCGGCCGAGAGCGATTCCTTCGTGAAAAGTCGTCCAACGGCGTCGCTTTGCCAAGGCGCTAAACCCTTTGCCCACCCGAGAATCTCTTGTAGGATCGACATAGCTATCTCCCTTTAGCCACCAATGGCACTTACGGCGTACTTTGTCCGGCTACTCTCCTGCACAAGCAGCCCGGCAAATGCCTTCGCTAAAATAGACTG
>JAJYXM010000007.1 GCA_021796435.1 bacterium | reverse complement strand
AAATATAGTCCTCGTCTGCAACGAAAATAACGCCGCGATTGTTACCCCGCTGGATCACATGTTGCGGCTGACCAGGAAGTAAAAATCGGGGTAAACGCGCCATGGCAGGATCAATATCAGGTTGGATAAATCAGCATAGGCTGAAATCCAAAATAAATCGAATAAATCGAGTCTGACCCTATTTCCTCCGAAGGTCCGGTGGAATGATGGGTTGGGCCGTACTGGCTGACTGAGAAATTGGTCAATGCAAATACATCTTGTAGAGAAGAACAACGGTCCCCAAGACGATCATGAAGGCACCAAACGTAGAGAAGTTAGAGGCGGCCTTGAAGATTCGCACGATTTCTTTTACGTCCAAGGCCCCTTGATTAGCCATTGCGTCAAGGGCCATTCTGTCCTTCCTGCTCAGGTGAGCGCCGAGTGCAGTCCAGAGCGCGCCAAACAGCAACCAAGCGGTTCCGATTTGCTCAAGTCTCGTTGCCTCGACTTGATGCTTTACTACGGCCTCGGTAGCTGAAATTACCGAGACCGAGTAAGTGGCTGTGCCAATGAGGACAACTATCCACGGAAACCAGTTTTCCCGAACCTCTCTGATTCGCTCAACTGGATTGATGGCTGTCAGAAGTTTCTTGATCTGCATAGATGCCTCGTAAATGGATCAGTAAAAGATGGCGGAGAAACGATGACGGCTTGTGCGGCCCAACGTTCGACATGAGCGGCAGCTGCCGGCGGGCGAAGCCCGCTGGAAGCTGTCCGCTCGATGGAGGGGTTAGGTTGCATCCGCGCTGTCGCCGTCTGGGAGTTCATCTTCCGCAGGCGCCGGGGCCTGTGGTTTGTGAGCTGCGTTCCAGAATGTATTGAACGTTATTCGCAGCACGAGCCACCAAGCGTAGAACGTCTGAGCCGTTTGGCAGTTCGTCGCATCAAGCAGTCCGTGCGCTACCTCGTTGCGCAGATTCGGGCCAAAGGCGTCGCAGAAGAGTGCCTTGAGCTCAAAGGCCAAGTCTTCGCCAAATATCGAAGAGACCTCCGGCAGATCCACCAAGGTGCTCAGCCCATTCTCAGTTTCGATCCCATCAAGACTGAGGGTGGTTGTCTTGACTCCCGCCGCCTTTAGATGCCATCGAACCAAATGCTCAACTTGGGGAACAAGGAGATGGAGTGCCGACACGAGATCGCGCTCAAATCCTGCAAACAAGCCCTTTGCGATCAGCGAAGCCCGACCTGCAGGGACAATTGGTGAATTGCGAACCATGTACTCCAAGTCGGCTTCGCGCACTCTGTGCTCAAGCAAGAGCGTATCGAGAGCAGGCAGCAGTTGACCTTGAGCGATCAGGCCAATCTCCATCGAGTAGTGCTTCACCATTTCGGCCCATAGCGTGACACGATACTCCTCGGAGTCAACGCTGCCGAAGCCAAAGCCTGGGCGCTTGGCAACAACTCGACCGTCGCGTGATAGGTGGGTCGAAGCGAACAGCGCTTGTAGAGGATGCTCCTGGAGCATCTTCTCCGCGAACTCCTTCAGCTTCGATCTACGTGCGCCCCGGTGAACGTTACAGAGTGCGAGGAGAGCACCCAACAAGTCCTTGCCTCGTACCGAGGCCTGTGCGGCCTCCACAAGCTCAGAGATGTCTATCGGCCCGGAAGACACGACACCCATCTCACCGAGGGAAGCCTTTCCCGTGTGTTCTAGCAGTGCATAAAGTTCTGTGAGTCGTTGATCCACAGCGCGGACGGCACGAAGACTTCTCGGCACTCGTCGCAAAGTCTGTATTGCATTCTCGTAGAAGCTGGCAGCAACCATGTTGCTTGGTTGATCAGCCGAAACTCTTGACTCGGCCTCTTTCGCCCACGTCTCAGCGACAGCGCAAGTCATGTCTGCTTGCAGCTCTTTCTCTGCAATGCGGCCGTACCACAATGCTGCGGCCTCGAGATACCCGCGGGCCTCGTAGCTGCTCTTCTCTGCAAGTTCATTGCCTCTGTCGGCCAAGCGGTCGGCCGTCTCGCGTCCGCGATCTTGCCCGAGATTGTTCTCGAATAGGAGTCTCGACACTGATAGAGAGAAAAAACCGCCAGACCCGATGTTGGTATCGAAGATGGAGAGAAGCGTGGTCTCTATCTCCTCCAGACGAGGACCAGCGCCTGCTCGAAGCTGTAGGCAGAGTGCGATTGCGCGTTCCCAGCAGTCGCGTGCATCTCGTGTCCAGGTCTCGGCTGTCAGTGGAACAGCGCGGTATGCATCGATTGCAATTCGCGCGAAGTTGGCGTCTCGCGGGTTACCGCAAAGCCAAACCAAATCGCTAAGTCTGGCGCGAACAAGGTGATCTCCGACTTCGGCCGTGATTGCGGCGAACATCGCAATATCGTCGGGCGAGAAGTCACTGGCAATTGCAGACCTACGATCGCCGAAGACAGTCATTGGTGCGAAAGGCTCGTTTACGCTCTTTGGCTTGAGCATCATTGAGGTTGCATCGGCCACGAGCCACAGCGCCTTCGCTTCGGCAGGGCGAGCTTCTTCCAGTGCGGTTGCGGCGGCCGTCGACAAAGCCTGCCAAATGCTCGCGTAGCCTTCCCTACTTGCGGACGCAATCGCATCAGCCAACCGGGATGTGCGCAGGTCCTCGGCGGTTACAACGGTGCCTTCTGGGTATCGATGCATAAGTGAGGGACTTGATGAAACCTAACGTAGAAGTGAGCGGCCTGCGCGGCTTTTCGCGCAGGTCCGCTCGACTGCCGGGTTAGCCCTGGGGATCGGAAAGAGCATGAATAGCTCCAGAGCGATTTTCAACGGTGCCTATGTAGCGCCGCCGTTCCGGCGACCAACTGAAGAAGACGGCAGTCTCACGAGCAATGGTTTTTCCGAAAACACCCGGCGGCATTTCGAGATCAAGACGCCATAACGATACCAATTGTTCGCGGCCAATGACCTTTGCAACAAGCTCAAGCGTGTAGGTGCCGCCAGAAAATAAGAACAGGGTTTCCGTATCGAGTGGGTTGAAATGATGGTTCGTCACGACACCAGTTTCAGGAACGAATAGCCCGCTGCCACGGACGAGCTCTTTGTCACCGTGGCCCCAAAACGAAAACTCGGACGAGCGCGATCCTTCGCGGACGCGGAGGAAGAGGCTTTCCACGACTTGACCACGCTTGGCCGTGCTCACGAGAAGAGCGCGCAGAAATATCTTCGCCAGAGGCACCTTCGTTCCGACGAAGTCGTAACGGAAGGCGATGAAGGACGGGTGTGTGCACCGGATAGTGCCTCGGCGCATGACGGTGAACCACAGGGTGAACAGCGAAACCGCCAGCGCGATTATCGAGACGATTGGTGAGATGTCGGTGAGGGCCATAAAGGGCTAACTTAAAGTAGACACCCTAAAGGTGCGATTAAAAGCGACATTTTGGTGCCTATTCATAAATTTTTTCCATAATGATCTAAATTAAAATGGAATTCAATATTTATGACCCCCTAAAATGGATACAGCTGCACCAGACCATCATCCGAAGCTCCTGGAGCAGGTGCGCGACAGAATAAGGGCGAAGCACTACAGTTTCCGCACCGAGGAAAGCTATGTCGGCTGGATCAGGCGCTTCATCCTGTTCCATCACAAGACCCACCCTTCGCAGATGGGCGCAAAGGAG
>JAJYXM010000010.1 GCA_021796435.1 bacterium | reverse complement strand
GACGTTACGCGGGTTCGCGTAGTACTGACACAGGCGGATCGACTCCCGGCCCGGTATGCTGCCGAGCACCAGAACCCGAGCATCCGGTCCAGCCACTGGGTCAAAGCTGTCAGCCATACGGTCTCCTCCGGAAACTTGTGTTAATTGGGCCCCCTGGTCAGCCGTGACCAGCTTCGGAGCTTCGGCATGCAGCTTCAGCCCAAGCGCACCGATGACTTTAAGGATGGTACGAAGCCCGGGCTACGCTCGCCGGAAAGCGCCTTGTAAAGGCTTTCGCGGGACAGTCCGGCATCTCGCGCAACCTGTGACATACCCTTGGCGCGAGCAATATCGCCAAGTGCTTTGGCAATGAATGCAGCATCTCCGTCGGCTTCTTCAAGGCAGGCTTCAAGATAAGCGGCCATTTCCTCTGGTGTCCTGAGGTGTTCGGCGACATCGTAGCGAGTGGTAACGGTCTTGGTCATGGTTGCTACTCCGAAAGATTACGTGCGAGGCGCAAGGCCGCCTTGATGTCTTAAAGATTAAAGGGTCTGGTCTCACATAGCAACATTTAACCCCGCGGGGTGTTAGATTGTGAGACCTGCCCCTCGTCCCTCACTCTGGCGAATGGCCGCAACCTGGGTGACTACCGGGATGGACGTGTTAGAAGTCAAGGTGTTTTCCGCAGTGGCCAATGACGATTTTCTTTTCGTTGCCATCCCAGTGGAAATGGACCCGAAGTGTTTCAGCCACGCTATCTTTGACGCCGATCTTTAGATGCCGCGGCATGAAAATGTCTTGGCCTTTGTATAAGAATGTTCTACGGCGTTCCCCGTCCTTTGAAAGTGTCTCGGCCTCCTTCGCTGAGTAGGCCTTGTTACCAAAGACCTTTCGCGCATCGTTGTCAGGCTGAGATACATCAAGTGCCTCCCAGTATTTCGTAACAAGAGCCCAAAGCAAATCGAATGCATCGCGTCGATAGGTAAACCCTCTAGAATCTCGCGCCGCTTCAAATGCACTATCGAGAACGACAGCGCGGTCTGGAAAGAGGCGCGCAATGAGTTGGAGACTTTGATCCAGATCGGGGGCGCCAGAGACGACAGCAGCAATGTTGCTTCTAAGGTCAGACAATAGATCAGCATCCGTTGCACTCGCGCCTCGGCGACCATCACGCCCGCTTAGTGCCGCTTTCAGCCCTTCGGTTTCCGCTTCCCGTTGCCAGATTTCAGTCTGCTGGCGGTCAATGTCTTGCTTCAGCAATTCGATCTGAGCATCCTTGTCTTTCAGCTCGCGGTCAGCTTCTTCAAGGAGAGCGACATACTCGTGCGCATCAGTAGACGTGCGTGCCTTGGCTAGCTTGGATGAAAGTTGGGCTCGGAACAGTTCTCGGCTGACTGATTCCACTGATATGTGGCGCCAAGACTTTGGAAGATTGAGCCGGTGGGTAAGAACGCCCAACACTTCGGATTCCGGGCTGCCTCCTTGCTCTGTCATTGTGTCGAGATCGTCAGGCAGTAGTCGGACAGCATCAATAAACTGTGTGCCTCGCACAATGCGCGGCGGAAAAATGACTGAGATTGCTCCCAGCCAAACGGAGTACTGTGGTCCCAAGATGTTTGCGATTTCGAAGGTATTGGCACCAGGTGGGATCACTACGACATCGCCTAGGCCAGGCATCAAAGAACTCAGTTTCAGTGGCGGAATGACGTAGGAACCATCTCGTCGCGGCGAAACAATGACAAACGGTGTTTCACGTCTGGGATCTTCGATTGCTGCCAGAAATGCCCTTGCGCTGCTTTCATCAAGGCGACGTTCGATGATGCCTGGTGTTCCAGGCATCGTCGGAAACTTCTTTACCAGGTCAGCCAACACATTGGGGCGGCTGGCTTGTACTGGTGCGGACACGCGCGCACTCACCTCGCTCGTTCTCAGAAGAACGGAGCATTCAATTGGAGAATCGGGGGTTGCTTGACGAAGTCCTATTTCGGTAATCCACTGTCGTCCGGAAACGGAGCTATCGCCGTGTGCGTATGACACAGCAAATAGCTGCGGCGAGTCAGCATCCCGAACGGAGACACTATTTGCCGTACTGCCGTCCGAGAGGCGACGCCGAAGTCCACTATGAAGATCATCAGGCGTGACGTATGACTTCGACTTTTGTCCAATCCACCTCGCGATGACACCAATTAACGAACCGATGTCGCTTCGCTGCGGATCAAACATCACCTGTGTGCAGTAGACGAGCATTTCATCCTCCCAGAATGATGCGGAATGAGTGGCCAACACGTTCAAGTTGAGGGCCTGGGCAGCCTTTCGCGCAGGTCCGGTGGGCAGGATTAGCCGCCATACAGCCTCCAAAGACCGACTACGCCGGCGACTGAAAAATAGACACCAATGCCATAGACGGCAAGCACCTGATGCCTCTTGGGAAATAGCTTACCAAGCGCTTCATGGGCAAGCTGAGTCGAGATGCGACTGAGGATAACGGGCGAAAGACAAAAACCAGTGACGAAAGCCGTAATGGCAAGGCCCGTGAGTACGTTCATCCATTCGCCGCGAAAAAGCTCGGCGAGCGTAAGCCCAAAGCCCCACCCGCTAAGTGAACCAGCAGCGGGAATATTGAAAAATGAGGCAAACCAACTTGAGAGGCCTGAGCGGAAAGCAAAGAGGATGGACAGGCCAGTAACCAGAAAGAGCACGTAGACAAACAACTCAAAGTTAAGCAGCGGCAAGAGTTCGTCACGTTGGTGCTCGGATGGACTGCTACCCATATGTGCAAAGAGCGTAAGCAACGTAAGTAAGCCGAAGGGCGCGAAGAATGAGATCATGGCGGCTAACTAAAAGTGGGCGTCGGAATCGACGGGAATAAATGCGTCATGATTGTTCCTGCAAAAATATTTCGCATCATGATGATCCTGATTTCGGGGATTTGCAACCGTCAGAAATGACCGTCAGAAATGACAGCTCGCTTCACCGAAGGCGCCCGGGCGAGCAGCCCGGCGCGTGCGCGACCGGGGCCCTTCCGCTATAGTGGCGGGATGAACCAGAACAGCACGGACCTGATGGGCGTGGCCCGACTGATGCGGCGCGCCGCAAACGGCGAAAGCCTGCCGGACCTCGTCAACCATGCCGCGCAAAATCCCGACCCGGCGAACATGCTGATGGGTCTTTCCTGCGCCTTCCAGCTTCTCGGAAACAGGGATGCCGCCCTGGAATTGCAGGGCAAGGCGCTCGCCATCGGGAGAATCTACCGCCTTCCGGCTGAGGCAGCCCCTCCGGCAATCAGACTGCTCGCCCTGATGCGGCCGGGCGACATGCAGGACAACACGCCCCTCGATTTCCTGCTCGAAGCATCCGACGTGGAGCTGATCCTGCTTTATGTTTCAAGGGAGCATCCGATCCCTGCGGAAATTCCGGAGCACGACCTGCTGTTCGTCGCGATAGGAGAGTCCTGCGAAAACGCGAAGCTCCTGGCGGACATCGGCAAGCGCATCGAAACATGGCAGCGCCCGGTCATCAACCTCCCGGAAAACATCATGAGGCTTTCACGGGACCGCGCAAGCGCCCTGCTCTCTTCGGTAGAGGGGCTGGTCGTGCCCATCGCGAAAAGGATGGGGAGATGCGAACTGGCAGAAGTCGCCGAAGGCTTTCCGTTCATCC
>JAJYXM010000005.1 GCA_021796435.1 bacterium | reverse complement strand
ATCATAGGCTTCGCTCATGGCGCGGTAGACAGCGGGATCCAGCAGATCCGCCTTGTCCATATCACACAGTCGCTTTTTGAATTCGCCTGCCCCCAATCTTCGGACATGGGCATCCCGCAGCTGGAGCGCGCTCGCCACGATTTTCTGCATAACTTGGCTATTTTTGTATCCCCCCATAAGATTTCCTATTAAGCTCCCGGTATTTTCTTCTGTACCACATTCTAATACAGGAATTTGTAGCAACAATTTAATTGTCCTGCATTGTGTCGTATTATATTGTCCTTCTATGGCATCGAGCAAATCTTTTTTATCTATCACGCATATTGCACCCCCTTCGGGTTCTGACATAAGAAAATCTATCATTTCCTTCATTTGTGGTCTGTTCTTCAAATCATTATCAAAAAATATCCTATGTTCATAGGTTTTTGGATGAACTAATTCGTTAGTTTCTTCTAGAGACATTCTTTTCATCAGCGGCGACAGAATGTTTCCCCAACCCTGAAGATAAGCCACTCTCATTCCTCCGACGAACATATCAACCGTTGCTCGTCTTTTTTTATCCCACGCGTTTTCCGGTCCGCCAGGATTGTGGTTCCGCGCCGCTACGTACCCAACGATCGGTAGAAATAGTCCCATTTTTCTTTTCCACTCCGTTTCTAGGGTAGTCCCCATATCATTTTCGACACTCGCGCATCATTTTGGCTCCGGTCGCTATGACCGTGAGCTGTCTCACTGATGGGAGAATCAACCAATGATGGAGATTACGATGAGAACCGATGATGAAAACTTTGCTAAACTCGCGGACTGGGTCCAGTTACATCGCTTGCCGATGCAACTCACCGCCGCCGAACTCGAGCAGCACCTCGGCCTTACCGCGGAGGCGGTTCTGGACAATATCGACGAGATCGCCTTCTGGCTGAAGAAACGCACCGGCTTGGGCATGCAAGTGGTGCTCTGTCCGGCAACGCCGATCTACCCCGAAAGCGCGTACATCACCGTATACCGCGCCGGACAACGCACGCCGTCCGTGCGAATGCCAGAAACATCGCCGTATCCTCGCGAGACGCAGCCTTGACAGACCCCCCTTCCGGCCGCTCTCGCGGCCGGAAGGGGCTGGTCTCATGCCAGCCTCCGCCAAGCCCGCATTTTCGCTGACGCCCGATACACGGGCCCGTTGGTGATCACCGATGCCGCACGCATGCAAGCGGGGCGTCGCAACAGGAAAAGATGTCCTTCGACAGACAGTCGAGATCGCTACTCTGCCTTCCTTTCATCGTTCCGCCTTGACAATCCCGCGTCGGGCATTCCCGCGCATTCATAATCCCTCTGCCGTTCAATGCCGGTCGTTCCCCGCCGGCATTCCGACGCTCATACCCTCCTGTGTCCAACGCCATATTTCGCGCGATGCGTCGCCTGCCAAACGTCATTCGATGCCCGCTCATGTAAGAAATACGCTTCTATAATCTGCCACTTTCAATTTTTTTTCTGCTGTCCTTCGTGATGTGGGGTACTCCCCCTGTTATTTCCCTCTACGCGCTTCTTATCCTCATTCATGGCCACAATGGGTGGTCGGTATGTCCTGATGAGGAGGACATAAATTCATAAGGAGTGCTAAACATGCCGCTGAACAACGACGATTTCTCAAAGTTCGTGGAATGGGTTCGTGAACATCGCCTACCAATGCATGTCACCATACCCGACCTCGACAAGCTGCTTGGTCCCAGCACGGATACGTTCCTGAAAAATCTCTGGGCTTTGAACAGGAAGCTTCAGAAAAAGACGGGGCTGTGGATGGAAATGGTGATTTATCCTGGCCGGTTAGCGAACCGCAGCGGGCAAATCTCATTACGCGATGTCTACGCGCCCGAGGCGGGGCCATTTTGGATTCCCGATTCTCATAGGTCTTTACCTCACTCTTCCAGGCCGCCGTCGCCGCCGGAAGGAAGTGGTTGCACGACCAGCTTGCCAGGTCCCACGCCAACCCTCTCACAACCGCGAACACTTTTTTCCTTATCAACAAGAAAGGATGACAGTGCCATGAAAGCTCCCTATCCCGACTACAAACTGCCTAAATGGGCATACGATGAAGCGTATGGCAACTCCGCGAGCAAAAAATGCCATTTAAAATTTAAGCTTTTTGTCGCTTCCCCAGAGACGCTCGCCTCTAATGTCGCGTTATTGCAAGCCAACTACAGATACTCCATGCAAAAAATGGCAGAGAGAGCCAACTCCGCCAACCCTCTCTCGATGGACTATCTTGAAGGCTTGCTTTTCTACCTGACCGTATACCGCAAGGGACAAAAAAGCTTGTTCCCAAGCGCACGCGAGCCAGACGTCGGTCCCTATTGGATTCCAGATCGTTTTCGCTCTTGACATAAAGGAATAGGAAAATGGCAAATTTCATCAATTCCCCCTCGCATTGCGTTGTCATCGGCAACGACAAAGGGGGCGTCGCAAAAGACCTCACCGCTGAAGGTCTCAAAATCGCTCTCGGCCGCCTCGAACTCGACCACCAACTCATCGAACTCGAAAGCCAAAAGCGCCTCGGCGTTCTCTATCCCGACACCGTGTTCATCAAAGCGACCGCCATCGGTGCTGACGAACTCTACGCCAACCCCGACCTGGTTTTCGAACCAATGGACCAGCTCTCCGTGCTGGTCCGTTCAAAGCCTATCTCCGTCGTATGCCTCGGCGCCAATCTTACCAGCGGCTTCCTCCGCTGGGCAGAAACCAACGGGAGCCGTTGCTTCGGAGATGGCGCCGGCCTTCACTTCGTCTGCCTGTTGACCATGAACCGCGCCGCCCTCGCCGCCGGGCTGGAAAACCTGTTCGACTTCACCGCGCAGTTCCCGGCTGCCCGGCGCACAGCGGTGCTCAACGAATTCGCCGCCCCTTTTGTCGATGGCGACCGTAATCTCGCCAAGCGCCTGCGCGAGGCACAAGGCAGCGGCGAGCCAATCGAGACCCTGAAGCTCACGCGCATGGCGGCACCCGCCTGGGGGTACCTCCAGAATCTTGGCCCCCTCGCCGATGTCGCAAAAATGCCGGCGCAACGACTAATCGACCTCGGCCTGCCCGAGGGACCGGCCATCCGCTCAATGGCAATGTTCGAGAAGTGGCTCGAAAACGAGCTCGTTGCCCCGCTCTCGACCCTCTTGCCGCGCGCCGGGGAGCAATAACCATGGAACAGACACTCTCCCACGCGCAGGTGCACGCCATCTGGTCTCAGGAGAAGTTTGCTTGGTTTGCGAACATGTCACACAAGGAGCGCTTGGACGCCGTCAAGACCGGCGCCCTCGATGACTGGGCAGCGACAGAGCGCGACAAGGCTTTTGACCTGCTCGGTAACAAGGAAACGGTCGCTGCGACCTCCGCCGTACCAACCACAGCGGCTTTCGAAGCTCCGTCCTTCCCCATCTCCAGGCTGACCAGACGTTCCCGCTGGCCCGACCCTTTTATAAGCCTGGCCGGCGGCGGCTGGATTGCCATCGTCGCTCTCGTCTCCGCGTTTATCTACATCATTTTCTGAAAGGTTGTGTCATGACAAATCGTACCCTCCCCCTCTTCGTGTGGCGCAAACCACTTGCTCCCACGATCTTTTCCGCAGTCTTTGCCACCATTTTGATGGCGCCCCTCTCTTTCGTGGTTCTCTTC
>JAJYXM010000015.1 GCA_021796435.1 bacterium | reverse complement strand
CACGCTGCGGTGGGATGTGCGGTGACATTGCAGTGGACCAAGCGACGGGTCTGGTGCTCGATCACGACAAATACGTACAGCATGCGAAAGCTGGCCGTGATCGCGAGGCAGAAATCGCAGGCCAGCAATCCCTGGGCATGCAGGCGCAGGAAGGTCGACCACCGCAGATCCCCTCGCGGGCGGCCAAGTGGATGCCGAGGCATATACTTGCGGACCGTGCGGGCAGAGACCCGGATAACCAGCTTCAATAGCAGCTCATTGGCGATGCGTTCCTCACCCCAGCGGGGATTCTCGAGGGCCATGCGTCGAATGAGGCGTTGCAGTTCACCTGGAATGGGCGGTCGGTCCGGCCGGGACTTCAGACGCCACAGCAGCTTCCATGCACTGCGGTGCCAGCGAACCAGCGTCTCCGGGCGGACGACAACCAATGCTTCACGCCAATCAAAGTGCCTGGACAGCAACGTGAGCCGAAATCGGGTAACCGGGTCGATTCGGCGCGGCTTGACGCCGCGCTCGATATAGAGACTCAGTTGCCGTCGCAGGAAGAGATTCTCCGCTTTGAGCGATCGACTCGATCGCCAGTCGCAACCGCTGGAGCGCATCACAAATCAGGGCGAGGAGGACAGTGAAGCCGGTGCGCATGGCCGGATCGTGCCACGAAGTCAGCACTTCGTCCTCATCTTGACCAATTGCATCCGGTATCGAAATAATTGCGGACTACAGGCGTTGCCTATGCAGCGAATACCACAGGGACGCTAGCTGAAAGCGAGAGCGTCGTTTCCGTGATTATCAACCGCGCGATGAGCGACCAGGCTCAGTATGGATGCAAAGCTGGGTCATGCAGTGTCAAAGACGTAGTGTCGGCTAAAGGGCAATTCGCAGAGTATTCGAGCGCAAATTTCAAGGCCTTTACGAACGGAAAAGTCGACAACGCTGGCAGTCGCGCCGCGAAAGACGCGGTAGCTTCTGTTGCCAAGCATGGTCCAACGACGAAAGCGACGTTTTACATCGTGAATCCTCATGGAGCTCCCCCGAAAAAAGGGCAGGTGCGAAGTTTTGGTAACGTTGTGCCGTCCAAGGTGTCTCATATTGGCGGCGTGTACTTGTATCAGGTGCCTCATCAGGTGCGGTCAGAGGGATGTGTTGAACGCCATTGGTGCCATTGAGGAGTGGGTGGTGAACGCGAGTGGGTTATCCGGTAGGCGTAAGCTTTGTCTGCAGGCGTTGCTTCTCATTTATTTGAGCGCTCCTGTCGCCGCATTGGCCAACGTAACGTACGGCACACGATTCAAGGTGGTGAATGCACAAAATCTAAGCGGCGACGGTTTTGTTTTGACGACGGACATTAAGGGAGACGCAACCCGGATTTGCATGGCAAGCTTTAAGGTCCTGTCGTGTTTTGATGCGCGAACGTGGAAACGATTGTGGTCGGACAAAACTCCTTATGGGAGTATTGACGCCGGTCCCGTCATATCCGGCAACATAGTCCTCTATGCTGGTGGCGGAGGATCCTGGATCATATACGGCACGTCCGCCCACAATGGGCAGATACTTTGGCGCAAGAATCATCAATCATACGCGCTGGCAACTGCGCGAGGAATGGTCTTTGCCGATGGGTATGGTACCGGTCTCATTGCACTCGCGGCGCGTAGCGGTAGAAAGCTTTGGGGTTTTGAGGGGATCGGTCCGGGCGGGGGAATCGGGCCTATTTGGTTCTATGAGGGAAAGCTTTTTACGGTAAGCTATATTCTGGATGCTCGGACAGGAAAGCTTGTCAGAATACTGCATTCTGGTCCGCGCGTATTTGCGGCTTCTCGTGGTATAGCGTTCGGTGCGAATCTCCACGGAGCGTTGCGCGCATGGAATGTCGCCTCAGGCAGGGTGGTCTGGTCGAGAACGCTGCATTCGAAAAAAATAGGCGTCGGACTGGCAGCCAATCCCAAGCAGGTGTTTGCGGCATTTTACAACAGGCTTTCCGGGTTCGCGCATCACGGTGTCCTGAATGCTTACGATGCTTCGGATGGACGGGTGATTTGGAGCCGCGAGCTTACATCGGATGCTCAAGCGCTTGCTGAGAGTCCTGTTGGGGCGGATCGCTCTCATGTGTACGTCATAGAACCCTCTGATACAGCGCACGGTTCAATAATTGTTTCCCTGGATGCGCGAACCGGAAAACGCATATGGTCATGTTCGACGGTGGAAACCGCATACGGACCACCTATTGTGACTCGAAACTTTGTGTATGTGGCGGTAGGCAATGCAACGCTTGTCGTGATAGACAAGCGAGACGGAAAAATAGTGAAGTCGATTCCTTTCCCTAAATGACTACGCCTATGTCGGAAATGATCCGATCGACCACACCGATCCAAGCGGTAAGTGTCTCGAAGACCTGTGTATCGGCGAGACGATCCTGGCGGTTGAGGGTGTTGAGGCAGTTGTTGATGCGGTCGAAACGTACGAGGCTGCTGAAGGCGTAGCCACCGCAGCGGAGGGCGCCACGGAGGCGACGGAAGCCGGGACACAGGCGACTGCGAGCACTGAAACACAAGGAGCTGCAGAGGCGGCCAGACCAAGTCAAGGATGGGAGCCTGGCGATGACGTTCGTGCGCCTACTAGGCAAGGCAACAGTCCCTCTGACCGGACAATCACGCGACGAGAGTGGAAGAACGAGGCGAAGAATCCAACTCGATCAGATTTTACGAAGGAGGATGTGGCGAGAATGGAGAAGGGAAAGCCGCCGCAGAGGTTTAATCCGAGGAATCCCCGAAATGGAGGTGTCGAATCAATGGAACGTTCCCATGAGCCGGTGCCCAAGCGTGAAGGTGGGACGCAAACCACGCCAAGATGGCCTGAGGAGCACGAGCAAGTTGATCCGTGTCGCCGTACCGGGTACTCGTGCTGAGTGACCGGGATGAACAAGTCTCTTCAGCAGCAGTTTCTCGAGAATCGCGGGGCACCGGTCGCGCTTGGCGAGCTGACAGTGATTCAAATGGATCGCGTAAAGATCCCGCTTCACTCTATCGTTGAAGTGATGTTCATTGGAGAGAAGGTTTATTCTGACTGTGCGGCTGCGCTGGGGGTGTCAAGGAAAGGGAAGATTAAGCTATCCGATGGAACATATGCCACGGCGGTTGCAATCTGGGATCAATCTGATTTGCCTCGCGTGGTTACCCACGAGGTGGTTGCTCCTGATGGCTGTCTGCAGGTCTATAACAAATATCGTGTGTGGCATTCCTCGGGTCTGGCGACAGAGGAGTCATTTACCGGTAACGCCGGCATGGTCGTCACGGAGCTTGGGCCTAATGTACGGCTCTACGAGTGCAGCAAGGGCCCAGGGTCCTTCGATAAGAATGCATTAATCTTCAAGGTAAGCTGGACGGAGTTCCAGTAATGCAGTCATGCAGGATCTTTCTATTACCCACATCTTTGGCCCGGCGCCTGTCTGAACATGGCGCTGGACACACCCGGATTCGTCTGATAGTCTTGCGCGCATCTGCATGGCTGATAGGGTGATAGTTGAGAGGCGCGCGTAAGAGACCACAGTGCGACGATCCGGAGGTACAGACGATACTCGATGCTGGCACTGAGGCGGGCGCGGCTGCTTGGGTGACTGAGGAATTCGCGGGTGTTGACTTGTCGGATAAGCGCCTGGATCGTCGCTTGATCAAGACGGCTGGCTTCCTGGCCG
>JAJYXM010000028.1 GCA_021796435.1 bacterium | reverse complement strand
CTTGATGCCCCAGCCTGCCTTGATGCCCCAGCCTGCCTTGATGCCCCAGCCTGCCTTGATGCCCCAGCCTGCCTTGATGCCCCAGCCTGCCTTGATGCCCCAGCCTGCCTTGATGCCCTCGCCTGCCTCGATGCCCGTGCCTGCCTCCGCAATGATGTGACCTTTGACGTTCAGGGAGACAAATTTCACGTATCCGAGGCCACCTTCGATTTCGACGTGGCCGTCAAAACCTTCCGCGATGGCGGGGCCGATGTAGTCTTTCCAGTAGGAGCCTGATTGCTTGAAGTCTTTTGCCGTGAGTCTGAGAGTTTGCATATTGTTAAAAATATCACCATTGGTTACGCGCTCTGCCTTCGTAATACGAGATGTTTTTCTTGAGTGATTGCAAGATCTCCTTGTAACCCTCGGCTTGGTTTTTATAGTACGTATGTTTCATCCCGAACTCGGAGCCTTGGGCGATGGCCTTGGCGCGTCCGATGGCCAGATCCGGGTCGCCAGTCAGCAGCTTTGAAAAATATTCATCCTGCATGGCCTTCGCCCTTGCCGCGCGATCCGTGGCACGTTCGTAGTAATGCGTGACGTGATTCAAGGCGCGTTGATTGGCTTCCGGCGTCATCAGCCCCCTGTTGGCGGCGATGGCGTTCCGTATCTGCTGGACGTGCTCAAGTTCCTGTTTCTCAGCCTCGTCCATCCAGGGCATGATGCCCTCGACTAGAATTGGTTTTGGTTCCTCCGGCTCCATAAATCTTGGATTAAGTGGTAAAATTTTTGGTCAACTTCGGTTAGGTGGTGGCAGTAGCTACAGAGCGGTGCGAGATTTTCGGAATCGGTTTTCAGGTCTGGCCGCAGGCTCCGTTTCTCGACGTGATGCAGTGCTATTGCCCTCGATGATTCCGGACATCCACAGTAAAAACATTTCCGGTCTTGTCTCATTTCCACTTCGATTTAGTTTTGAAGCAGCTCCAGCAGCGGAACATTCCAGGGATGACTGTCGCGTTCCAGCAGTGGATCCCCAAGGTGCAGAGCAGGCGGCGGATGAAGTTCATATCACCATGTGCCGGTTGGCAGTCCCGCCTCCTCGGGAGCGATGGCGTACTGCTCGACCAAGCGTTTAGGGAACCATGAACTTTTTGCGGTCATGTTGGGGTTCGAGGCAAACATGGCGGCGATGGCCCTTATCCATCCGGCGCGCAACCTTTCGAGCGTCAGGGGTTGGGTCTTGGCCTCGGTCGGAGCTGGCAGCGCGTTCTTCGGCTTGCATCCGCAACTCGTTCCGTAAGGCGTGGCCATCATGCAGAATCCGCAGCGCTGCATCCGTTTCTGGTCGAGCCCGACCTTGTCCTTTTCCCACCAGACCGAGAATGGCGAGATGAGTTGGATTGCCGTGGTCGACATGGCTTCGCCGTTAGTCATGATTTTCGGAGGCATGGAATTTTCCATGTACTGCTTTTGCAGCGCCCTCCCTTGCTCGTCTGAGATCTGCACGATCCTTTCTTTGTTGTTGATTCGAAGTTCGATGATGTAGCTCATAGAGCGTCTAAATTAAGGCATTGAGCTGATTGCCCGCGTATTTTTTCAAGGTCCTCGTCGATGTATTTGGCCACTGTTTCGAGCGTCCATTTGAAGTCCGCGTTCTGGATCAGCCAGTGCATCGTGTTGGCGATCCGTTTCGGGTCGTACCCGACCAGGGCTTTGGCCCCGCGCAGGTTGCGGCGGACGAAACTGCTCACGCTGTCCCGATTTTCGAACGTGACTTTTTTGGCTTTGGCGAACAGGCCGATGATCTGCAGGTCCTTCCGGCTCTCCCCCAACATGTCCACCGCTTGGGGTATCGGCTTGACCAGAGCCGTTTCACCTTGCGGCTTTGCCGCATCCCCCCTTTGGGGGGTAGGGGGGTTATTCGTTTTATTCCTATTCGTTTTAATTCCTATTAGTTCAGGTGGCGTTTCGCCTGCACCCGGTGCTGGCGTTTCGCCTTCGGAGGTGCTGGCGTTTCGCCTTCGGTCTTCTTGACCGTCAGGCGGCGTTTCGCCTTCGGTCTTTTCCGACTTATCAACAACCTCCAGAGCGTGCATCCCCTGCTGGTTCAGGCGGTCGTACCAGATGATGTCGTAGACGTTGTTCCTGCCGTCGGTCTTGTCTATCTTCAGCCTGTCCGCCTTTTCCATGGCGTCCAACGTCCGACGTATCCTGTGGCTATCCCAACCGAGCTGACCCTCGATCGTGCGAAACGACGGGAACGCGCTGCTTTTCTGGATGGCGAAGAGCTTCAGGAAAAGGTAAAGCTGCAACTCGTTTGCTTCACAGGCCGTTATCAGGCCGTATGAGGCGATTGTGAATTTGGCTTCTAGGTGCTTGATTTTTGGCATAAGTTGCTCAAGTTTTTGTTCGCCAGTCTCCCGCCAGACCCGATCATGAGTTCGGGCGCGGCGGCTTGAGTTTATGCCGCCCTTTCGGGCGGGAGACGGGCGATTTTTCCGTCATTCTTTTATCGTGGCCATGGCCATTTTTATTCCGTGGTTTTTCGCTGCCTTCGTGTCATAGCCGAAGTAGTAATCCACTCGATATGTGCCGGTGTAGCGTGCGTTCATCCTGTCCCTCACGACGCACGTGCCGATCCCTTCGATTTCGAGCACCGTGTGCATCGGATAGTCGTTGGTCGCGCATGTCTTGTGTCCCTTGGCGTACAAGGCGCAGATGTCGGAACCGTCGGCCGAGATGCAGGGCGTTTCGTCAGTCTCTTCGGGCCGCGAACTGTAGCCCGTGACGGTGACCTTCCTGCTCTTCCCCTTCACCCTCTCCAATTCGGCTTCCACCTTCGCCCTTTCCCCCTCAAGTTTCGTCCTTTCGTATGCGGCCCACTTCTTCACGGTTTCGATGTCTTCGGTGCAGTCGTATTCGGCAGGGTTGCCGTTTTGGGCTTCCATAACCTTGACGCACGGGTTGGTTATCGTAGTTTCGGGCGCCGTCGGCACGATTTCGGTGCCTGCGGTTTCCTTCGCCCAGAGGATTGCCGTCGCGGACAGCGTGAGCGCTGCAAGGATGATGAGTATTTTGTTTTTGGTTTGCATAGGTCTTTGAGTTAAAGACCCGCAACCGAGAACCGATCCGCGGTCGTTACCAGTCGCCCAATTGGACGCCCAGCTCGACCAAATCTTCGATGATTATGTTTAGGTCCTGATATTCCTTTTCGATTTCTTTGTTCAGGTTCTTTTTTGTGTAAATGAGAGCCCTAATCTGTCCCTGCTTCCTCGCCATGTCCATGAGTTTCGCGAGCTTGCGGCCGCCCACCTGCCCGAGATTGCGTATCTGCTGATCTCGGCTAATAGGGGTGTGCGACATATCAGAATCCGCTAAGCTCATCCACCAGCCTTTCGATTTCCTCCAACGTCTTTCTCTGGTAGTCGAGCAATTCGCTGACCTCTTCGGCGACCTGTTCGCGCGGTATCTCGATGACGTGGAAGTCATGCACCCGCAATCGCGGGTCGTAGAAGCAGAACCATAGCGTTTCCAGCTTGTCATTGACCGCGAAATACTGGATGGCTTGGTAGTGGTATTCGTCAGGCACTTGGTTCGTTATCACCGCCTCGATGTGGCGGGCAGACGAAAGGCATTTGGCCTCCACTGCTTCCTTGCCCTTGCCGATTACCCCATCCGGCGATACCGCGATGAGTTCATTATCTTCGCGTGTCCAGATGACCAGATCCCTATCGACTTTCTTCCCAGACTTGGCCTCGAAGCGGTCAATCGCCTCTTCTTCCAACCTATGACCCCGGTCCATGGCGTCTTCGCCATCCGAGGGTAGTCCAAGGCGTTCGGCTATCAGTTCGTAAAAACCGATTTTCCTGCCGTTGCCGCGCTTCACCACAATGTCCTTAAGTCTTGATCCGGTGATTTTCCCCCTGCGGGCTTCGAGCCATTCGGCTTCGTCTTTGAACTTTAGGACTTTCATACTTTTTGGTTGATTCGCTTCTTAAGCCCGGCGATTATCCCTTCGGCTTGCACCGGGGTGATGGCCGTGAAAGAGACGCCGTACAATTCACGGCAACGCTGAACCACGTCGGCCTTGGTCATCTTCGCCAAAACTGCGAGACGATCTATTTCATCCACTTGCTCAGGTGTGGCCAGCTCTTTGTCAGCCTTGTCCTTCGGGCGGTCCGTATCCACGTCACCTGTCATGATTCCGAAGGCGTTGGAAAAGGCGTAACGCTTGGCGAACGTGACCGTTGCGGCCACCGCTTGCGGGGCCGACATGATTTCCGTCCGTGTTCCGAGCGGCACCTCCATGGTGCTGCGTTCCGAAT
>JAJYXM010000017.1 GCA_021796435.1 bacterium | reverse complement strand
CGATTGCCCGGAAATACGGTGGAAGAACGAAGAATTTCACCGGAGAGGTATTCTGGGCCAGAGGCTATTTTGTTTCAACTGTAGGGTTGGACGAAGCGATGGTCAGGGCGTATATCCGGCATCAGGAAGAAGAGGATGAACGCTACGACCAAATGAAACTGAATGTATAGCCGCCTTGGGCGGCTCGCGGGGTTATGGGCGCCTTTGAGGCGCTCACCCAATAAGCCTCCGGCTTTGCCGGAGGTCATTTAACTCATTGATCTTATTGTTGAATCGTCAAGATGAGTCTACCCTGCCGTGCGCGCGAGGAACGCAGATCCAATAATTTCATCGATGAGGAGGCATCGACTTCGTGTGGATACCTTGGATCTCGGATTCGCAGCATGAAAAAAAAGACGATGAGTTTAACGCCTTTTGGAATTGTGGTCGTGGTGGGCTTGATCGTATCGATGAGCGAGCTTTTGATCATGCTGTCGATAGGATCTCTTCAGCCACTCTTTAACAACAGGGGTTCGGTCTTCTGGGAGTTTCTTGATCCCATTGTACTCACCGCGCTTGTTTCTCCTGCCCTCTATGTCTTGATCTTCAAGCCGATTCAAAACCAGCAAGTCGAACTCGAAAGGCAAAACGTCGAGTTGCGTCGCAATGAGCAATTAATGATGTTGATCGAGGCCATCCCGGATGCGGTTTTCTTGAAGGATGGAGAGGGGCGCTGGCAGATCATCAATCAATCTGCCAAGCAGATGTTCCAGTTGCACGACCTTCCCTGGCAGGGCAAAACCGAGATGGAGTTGGCGGACCTGCAGCCGTCATTTCGCGCAGCGCACGAGGGATGTCTGGCGGGCGATGAACGGGCTTGGGAGGCTGGGCGGTTGCTGGTGGGAGAAGAACGTTTTGCAGATGAAGCGGGGCAATATGTGATCGTCGAGACGCGCAAGGTGCCGATGTTCGATAAAGATGGCCGGCGCAAGGGGTTGATGGTCATCGGACGCGACATTACCAAACATAAGGTGTTGGAAGCACGTAACGAACGCCTGACGAAACTCTACAAGGCGCTCAGCGAAATCAACCAGGCCATCGTACGGATGGACGACGAGTCCGCTTTGTTTCCGCTGGTGTGCCGAATAGCGGTGGATTTCGGCGGTTTAAAACTAGCCTGGATCGGCCAGGTGAACGAGGCCAATGGTTTGATTGAACCGGTGGCGAGCTATGGAGAGGTCGGTTACCTGAACGGTCTCGTGATTTCATCTAAAGAAGACGTGCCTGAAGGCCGTGGAAATACCGGAATTGCATTTCGCGAAAATCGCAACGTGATCGTCAATAATTTACAGAATAGCGAGATTGCGATGCCATGGCGTGAGCGCTCTTTGCGCTGTGATTTCGGATCTAGCGGGGCATTTCCGATTCAGCGTGCAGGCAAACCTTTTGCCGTGCTCTCTGTTTATCATGCTCATATTGACGCATTCGATGCCGAAATGACCGGGCTTTTGGAGGAAATGTCACGAGATATCTCATTTGCGTTGGACAACTTCGACCGGGAAAACAAGCGCAAGCAAGCCGAGCGGGATCTGCGCATTGCTGCTACTGCCTTCGAGACACAGGAAGGCATTGTGATTACCGACCGGGACAACCGTATCCTCCGGGTCAACCGCGCTTTCACCCGTTTGACCGGATACAGTGCTGCAGAGGCAATAGGCCGGACGCCTGCCATGCTCAAATCCGGACGGCAGGATGCGACTTTTTATCGCAGTCTATGGGAGACTCTCATTCGCGACAAATTCTGGCAGGGAGAACTCTGGAATCGGCGCAAGAATGGCGAGGCTTACCCGGAATGGTTGACCATCACCGCAGTGCTCGATGCGGAGGGGCAGGTAACACATTATGTCGGGGTGTTTTCTGACATTACGTTCCGCAAGGAGGCAGATGAAAAAATACATCGTCTTGCCTTTCATGATCCGCTCACCAATTTACCCAACCGGAGCCTGTTGCAGGACCGTTTGCAGCAGGCCATGATGACCAGCGCTCGCAGTCAGCGCCAGTGTGCGCTGCTGTTCATCGATCTGGACAACTTCAAAACGCTCAACGATACCCGAGGGCACGATGTCGGCGACTTGCTGCTGATCGAGGTCGCCAAGCGTCTTCAGGATTGCGTACGCGACAGCGATACCGTCGCCCGCCTGGGCGGCGACGAGTTCGTTGTCATGCTTGAGGATCTGAGCGAAGACGCCCAGCAAGCGGCAGCGGTAGCCCGGGATGTTGGAGAGAAAATCCTTGCATCCATCAACCGGCCTTTCGATCTCCAGGGATTTGAATACCACAGCTCATCCAGCATCGGCATCAGCCTGTTCCGTGGCAACGGGATCGATATGCATGATTTGATCAAGCACGCCGATACCGCGATGTATCAAGCCAAGACCGCTGGCCGCAACACCCTTCGCTTCTTCGATCCTGATAAGCAGACTGAATTGGAAATGCATGCTGCCTTGATGGACGATCTGCGTCAGGCACTGCCGCTTCGGCAACTCAAGCTCTATTATCAGGTACAGGTCAATGAGCATGGCGTTATGGGTGCCGAAGTGCTGCTGCGCTGGCAGCACCCCGAGAAGGGGCTGATTTTACCCATGGAATTCATCCCTCTTGCAGAGGAAACCGGCCTCATCGTGCCGATCGGGGTATGGGTGCTGCAAACGGCTTGTAAACAGCTCAAGGCATGGCAAGCCGACCCGCTTACCAGTCATTTACAGCTTGCTGTCAACGTTAGCGCACGGCAATTTCGTCAACCGGATTTTGTCGAGCAGGTATTCGAAGTGCTGAAAGAAACCGGGGTCGATCCGTTCAAGCTCGGACTCGAATTCGAACTGACCGAATCCCTGGTGCTGCACGACATCGACGACAGTATCGGCAAAATGCAGGCGTTGCGTGACATGGGAATCCGTTTCTCGCTGGATGATTTCGGCACAGGACAATCCTCCTTATCCTATCTCAAGCGCCTGCCACTGGACCAAATCAAAATCGACCAGAGTTTCGTGCGCGATGTCGCCACCGACCAGAACGATGCTGTGATCGTCCGGACCATCATCGGGATGGCTGAAAATCTCGGACTGAACATCATTGCCGAAGGGGTGGAGACGGAACAGCAGCGCGATTTCCTGGAGCGCAACGGCTGCCTTGCACACCAGGGATACCTGTTCGGCACCCCCCTTCCCATCGAGGAATTTCAGGAGCAACTACAGCAGAAGCGCGATACGTAGTTTCTCCTGGCTCAGGCTGCCAAGTGGCTTGCGGAAACACAATACGATCCAGATTTCGGCAGTCGAAGATCGCCGACTCGCAGCATCAGTTTTGAAGTCAGCAAAGCATGGCGCGAATTGAAACAGCACAGGCTTTGGCAAACCAGTAGAAATATTCTAGAATCAAATTGGTATAGGCTATCGAAACGGGTTAATGGATAGGAACAGACAGAAGACTGACAACTCATAATGCTATTGGTGTCAACTTATCTACATGAGATAGTCATCTTGTTTTCTTCACCCGAATTGGTCCATTTGAAGATTATTAGTTCAGCCTTCTCACCATGAGGCTGCACCCGCATCTAGAAGACCTACCCAAGAAACCTACAAAACATTGGTGGGCAGTGACATGAAACACCGCGCTTCGATGAACAGGATTTGCCATTTCGTCTGGAGCCTGATAGCGGGCGCTTGGATCGCCGCTTTAAGATATATCCAGGAGCGGGATAAATCGGCCTCTGGTCGTAAGCTTTTCGTAGCGATGCTTGCTCTACTGGCACCCACTGTAGCACAGACGACCCCCATCGGGGGCCAGGTGGTGTCCGGCATCGGCACCATCGCGCAGAAAGGTTTCATCACAACCATCACCCAATCCAGCCAGAACCTGTCATTGAGCTGGCAGAGCTTCAACATCGCCAAGACCGAGACGGTCAATTTCCTGCAGCCCTCGGCAGCAGCGATTGCGGTCAACCGGATCTTCGACACCGCAGGCACCACGATATTCGGTCATCTTAACGCCAACGGGCAGGTGTGGCTGATCAATCCCAACGGGATTCTCTTCGGGGCGGGCGCGCAGGTGAACGTGGGGGGGCTGGTCGCCTCCACCCTCGACAATATTTCGACCAACGGCAGCGCAGTGTCCTTCTCGGGCAACGGCACGGGAAGCATCACCAACAACGGCACGATCGCCGGGCATTACGTCGCCTTCATAGGAAATAACGTCAGCAATACCGGAACCATTACTTCGAACCTCGGCGCTGTCGCGCTCGGGGGTGGAAGCGCCGTGACCCTGACCTTCGCCGGGCTCGATCTGGTCAAGATGCAGGTGGATCGGAGCGTATTGAACAGCCTCGCGCAAAACGGCGGTCTCATTCAGGCAAATGGCGGCATGGTGATATTGAGCGCGGGGGCGAGGGACAGTCTGCTCGCGAGCGTGGTGAACAATACCGGAATCATAGAAGCCCGGACGGTGAACGACCAGTCCGGCACCATCACCCTCCTGGGCGGGATGAGCACGGGAACGGTGAATGTCGGCGGAATCCTGGACGCATCCGCGCCGAACGGCGGCAACGGCGGCAGTATCGAGACTTCCGCGCGTAACGTCAAAATCGCGAACGACGCAAAAGTCACCACTCTCGCAGCCAGCGGCCCTTCCGGCACCTGGCTGATCGACCCGGTGGATTTCACCATCGCGGCTTCCGGCGGCAATGAGACGGGAGCGCAGCTCTCCACCGCACTCGGGTCGGGCAACGTCACCATTCAGTCGAGCAACGGCACGAGCGGTACGGCAGGTGACATCAACGTGAACGACACGGTGTCGTGGTCGGCCAACACCACGCTGACCCTGAACGCTGTAAACAACA
>JAJYXM010000023.1 GCA_021796435.1 bacterium | reverse complement strand
CGCACACGACCTGAGCACAGGCAACGGGGTGCGGCAACGTCCGCCAAACGGCCACGAGGTCAACGTAGCTACGCGCACGGCAGGCATACGCGGCACACGCATAAGCCCTGAGCACACGCCAGGCGGCGTTACGGAGGCAATCATGACAGCGCAGAACACGCGCACCAACCGCAAGCAGCGCATAGGATCGTGGCAGGCATACGTCCTGTCGATCGTACCAACGGACGGATCGGCAATCAGTTACTGTGACAGCCGCATACTCCCGATAGGCAAGGCGGCGCAATACGGCGCACGCTATAACCGCAGCTTCCGCGCACTTGATGGCGTTACAGTCAACGGCAAGCGCTACAGCGTAGGCTACTACGGACCGCGCGGCGGCATGGCAATCAAGGCATCATAAAGACCGCCCACTAGGTGAGCGGCCAACGAGAGGCGCAAAGCATCCGGCCCGCGCCTCTCCACTATAGCACACAGAGGAGAGGGTACACATGAGCAACGTCAGAATCAATGTAGTCGGCATTCAATTGGTGAAAGAGCGCACCATGAACTATGCGTACGGTCGCAAAATCGGAAGCCCGCACGATGCGGCGCGTCTATTGGCGGACTATCTCGACGAACAAGACCGCGAACACTTTGTCGTATTGATTTCCGACACAAAGCATCAGGTCCAAGCCATCCATACAGTTGCCGTTGGCAGTCTTAATGCCTGCATTGTCCATCCGCGCGAAGTGTTCAAACCTGCCGTCCTGAACAACGCAGCCGCCATTGTCGTTTGCCACAATCACCCGTCCGGCGATCCTGCTCCTAGCCAGGAAGATATCGACGTAACCAAACGCCTAGTCGAGGCTGGGCAGATCCTCGGAATCGAAGTGCTAGACCACATTATATTAGGTGCGAACAACCAGTATGTGAGCCTGCGCGAAAAAGGGCACATGTGACAGGTGAATTCCCGCGTTGCTCTCCTGCTCACTACGCGCTAGTGGGCAGACTGGAGCGCAGGATGCTCCGAGGAGGTGACACATGACCGAACTATCCGACCTCTACGCCGAACGCCAGCAATGGCGCGACATCCTCGCCGCCTATCCCGCAACCTATCCGCAAGAGTGGGAGGACGAGGAACGCGCCTTACGCCGTGCTATCGCCTCTGAGATGTCCGCGCGTCTCGAATCCGGCCAACCGTCGCTGTTGGCGCGTATACGGTCCGTGACGGCAGGCGACATGATCGCACCAACATCCGACACCGCCGAAGAGTGGCGACTCGTACCCGCCGCCTACAAGCGCAAGGGAGGCATCGCCGCCGACGAACTGGCGCAGGATCTTGGTTTCGCATCCGAGGACGCGCTTCGATCCGCCTGTATCCTCGACGCCGAACGCCGCAAGCTGGCAGGCAAACGACGTTTCGAAGTCTCTCTTGAGGAGGCGGAAGAAGCGCCTGAATATCGGGAACTATGCGCACGCCATGAGGCTGAGTGGACGCGCATGCAGGAGGAACGGGCGCAGATCGAGCCGCATCTCTATGAAACGGAGCGGCGCATCTACGTACTCGAACACCCGCCGGTTACTACGCCGGAGCCTGTCGTTACCGTCTATGTACCGCCCGTTTCCTATCCGGTTACTCCCGCACCGGTTACTCCAACTACACACCCAGGACGCGCATTCAGGCGCTGGCTAGGGCTGGCGCTTACGCTGTTTTGGATCATGGCACCGAAGCAGAACAACGGCTACTGGTGGTACGCGCCGATGGAAGCCATCACATTTGTTGTCATCTATCTCGAAGCTCGATATTGGATAAGGAGGCGTTACTATGGAATCCGTTGAACCGATTCGAAGCAAGGCGCAAATTGACGCCATCAAGAAGATCCTGAAGCATGACAGCCTGCGCGACTATTGCCTGTTCGTGTTAGGTATCAACAGCGGCCTGCGCGTCAGTGACTTGCTGGCGCTGCACGTTGAGGATGTGGCCGACGAACGCGGGAAGCCGCTGGACAGGATCGTCTTGCGCGAGCAGAAGACGGGCAAGGCGAAGGATTTCCCGCTGTCCGCATCCGCACAGAAGGCAATCCGCGAATATCTGGACACGCGTTCGATCCGCCTGCAAGATCCGTTGTTCACGTCGAGAGCGAATGGGTACACACTCCAGCGCAACGCCGCGTATGTGATCATCAACCGGGCGGCGCGGGCTGTCGGCATCACGGATCGGATAGGTACCCACACGTTGCGTAAGACGTTCGGGTATCACGCGTATATGATGGGTGTCGATATCACGCGGATACAGAAGCTGCTCAACCACTCAAGTCCAGGTGTTACGATGGCGTACATCGGCATCACGAAGGATGAGTTAGACAACGTG
This sequence comes from bacterium, assembly GCA_021796435.1. Classification (GTDB taxonomy): domain Bacteria; phylum Patescibacteriota; class Patescibacteriia; order 2-12-FULL-60-25; family 2-12-FULL-60-25; genus CAIKNB01. The sequence goes on along the minus strand of JAJYXM010000023.1, from coordinate 2,620 downwards.
TACATGGCGCTTGACCTGTGAAGGTCAGGCGTTTTTCTTTGTCCGCTTCTTCTTCGCCTCAACGGTCTGAATGTGGCGCTCATAAATAGCGATTTTTAATTCTCCGTCATCTGGAGACGCAAACAGAAAGATCCTATCAGATCTCGAATCGCCTTCATCGCCATCGTCGTGTTCTTGCACCCAGTTCGCAAATACTTCGGCTGGTTCTCCAGCCAAACGGACGTTCGCCCCGTGGGTCATGTTTATCCATAATTCATATTCGTTCCAGTCGCGCTTTTCGATGGCCGTTCTCTCCTTCGTTCTCTCTGTTCGCATTCCACATAATGGGTCGAGTTGACTCACAGTCAACAGGGGGTTGACTCACAGTCAACAGCAAAACACGCCGTCAAGACTTGGTATGACTGAGATAATCGTCAAAAATGCCCTCTCAATTATCTTTATCTTATATCTTTACTGTCGGGAGAGAAGTGTCCGAGTGGCGTAACGCACATTAAAGACAACGGCCCCCTCTTTCTTGGCCTGCGTGACTTCGTGCGCGAATTTCTGCAACAAGTCTTTCTGACTATTCCCCTTGCGATACAACTCAGGATTCATATAGTAGGTCATCTTATCACCCGATACCCATATGCCAATCGCATTCTTGCGAATGAGCTTCTTTAGTGTGCGTGAGAATTGCCCTCGATCCATGCCGATCAGATCCGCCATTTGCATAGGCTCAAGCCGTTCGCCCTTGTGCGATATGGCGTTCTCGTAACTCAGGTAGTCGCTGAGTCGATTCAACAGCAGTTCTTCTCCGTTCGTGAAGAATCCGTACATGTGTATCAACCTCCACGCCCGATCCATCTTAATTGAGAATTGTTTCTGCCTACTTCTTGAGGCAGTCTGGCCTGTCTCCTTGTAGACGACCCCGAGACCACGTCTGGCGTGTACGGTCATATCCCCACTTCCTATTCCGCGCCAAACATGCTATGCTTGACACATCGAATTCCAAGCCCCCTCAGACCCCTGCAAGGTCAACTGAGCGGGCTTTTACTATAAAAGCATGCTTATTACTCGCCTTCCCCCTCTTCCAGCTCCACATCGAGCATCTCCCGTTCTGCCTTCATCTCTTCCGCAAACGCAGCCTTCCACTCCGGCCTCTTATCCATGATCCTCTGCACAATGGCCACCGCCAGCTTTGCATCCTCTACAGTAGGATCGTTGAGCTTCATCCGCTCAGCCACGCCAAACAGTTGCACAGCAGCCTTGAGCCTCGTGTTCTCATCGGCGCTGTCTAGTAGCTCTTCGAGCGTCCGAAGCGCCTTAGGCAGCACCCACCTCAGTCTTGGCTGCACCTCTCCGCTCGCCGCATCCGCATACCGGTTGACCGCTTGGATGTAGATGGGGTCTCGCTCATACTTGCGCATGGTCACAATCGACACGCCGATCCTTTGAGCCGCAAGCTCCTTGCTCCCAGTCCGCAGGAACTCTTTGGCGGCTATGATCATCCGCGCTTGTACCGCCGCCTTATCCCGATCGTTCGTTGCTATGGAAGGAGTCTCTATTAAATCCTTATTCTTGGACACTGTGACCACTCTCTTCGATTAAACAGGTTTCACTTTCGTTCGGATGCGTTTAGGTGTTGTTTGTTCTTTTTGAGAAGATAACCCAGTATTATCTCTTGCCGCATCCAACTTCCTTTGTAACTCTTCCCTGGACGTTAGCGTCCTTGGCACCAAATAACTGCACTCACTCGCATCCGACGGGAATTCAAACAGCGCATCCACGCGGTTCGCCTGCGCCCACTCCCGGATATAATCGCGCAAAACAGGCCATTCTACCACCGAAGCATAAAACGGCTCCATAAACCGATGAACGCCGCCTTGCATGAGCGCCACGGTGCAGATAAGATCTTTCCCTTCCGTCGGAGGGAGTTCAGGGAACAACTCATTCGTGCGTTGCGTCGGCATAGTCAACATAGCAGGCTGCATAGTTTGCTGCATCATCGCCTGTTGCGCTGGCATCGCAGGCGTTTGAACCGGCATGAACGTCTGTCCATTTTCCGCCACAAGTGCAGGCTTGTCAGGCACCTGCAATCCCTCAAACTTCATACTTCCCCGTTGCCCTCCTGGTACTGGAGCGCCAGCCATCACAATTCCCCCTATTCCTCATCATCCACCCACCACAAATGCGCCCGCGAAGGATGTGTCACCCACGCCGCGAGCATGATGCTCGATACTCCAATGATCGCTACAACCAGCACACAAACACTCCCTATGTATTCGCGCCCAGGCCACCCGGCTCTACGTATCCCGAATGGCCGTTACAGGCGCGGCTCTGTTTTGCTCGCGGCAGGCTCCGCGTGTCTGCCGTTCTGTTGCCAGGTTGCTTCCTTGGCAGACTCGACCCCACGCCATGACGCGCATAGTTATTGGGATGGTGTGGGATTAGAACCCACGGAAGCCTCTCGACCTCATCCGCACCAGGGCTATGCCGCCTTAGCAGATCGCCTTAAACCACTCAGCCAACCATCCACGAAAAAAGCGCCGCCAACCCAGCTCGTCGCACGTCCTCATCTGTCCGCATGACGCAAAGGATTGGCCCAGCGCAAATGGTACAAGGGGGTAAACCGGATTCTGCC
>JAJYXM010000003.1 GCA_021796435.1 bacterium | reverse complement strand
CACCGACTTCAAGTGCGATTCAAGAGGTTCAGACCACACTGGGTTTTCAACGGGTCCTCCAGAGGGCTGTGCTGCATGGACAATCGGCGAACGAGAGAGAAGTGACGTGCGTCAACGTTCTCGTGGCTATCTTTGGGGAGCGAGAATCGCACGCGGTTTACTTGCTCAATCATCAAGGTGTCACACGTCTTGATGTTGTGAATTACCTTGCCCATGGAAGAGTCAAATCACGCGAAGATCACGGCACCCCTTCGGAAAACGAAAGCGACTCCGAAGGGGACAGTTCCGAAACACGCACGCTCGAGCACTACGCCACAAATCTGACACGCCTTGCCCGTGAGCGCAAGCTCGATCCCTTGATTGGTCGTGATTTGGAACTGGAGCGGGCGATAGAAATCCTCTGTCGCCGAAGGAAGAACAATCCTCTCTTCGTCGGCGAAGCGGGCGTTGGCAAAACGGCTTTGGCCGAAGGATTGGCGTGGAGAATCGTCGATGGACAGGTTCCTGATGCCCTCGCCGATGCCGCGATCTACGCCTTGGATATGGGCTCGTTGGTGGCCGGAACCAAATACCGCGGAGACTTTGAAAAGCGGCTTAAAAACGTCATCAACGAGCTGCGACGCCGCCCCCAGTCCATTCTTTTTATTGATGAGATTCACACGGTCATCGGAGCCGGAGCCGCGTCCGGTGGTGTGATGGACGCCTCGAACCTGATCAAACCCATACTTTCCAGCGGAGAAATCCGCTGCATCGGCTCGACCACGCATCAGGAATACCGGTCGATTTTCGAAAAAGATCGCGCGCTCGCGCGACGCTTCCAAAAAATTGATGTTCCCGAGCCGTCCATAGCCGAGACCATCGCGATTCTCAAGGGACTCAAGGCTCGGTTTGAAGAGCATCACCACGTGCGCTATCCCAATCGGGCACTTGAGGCGGCTGCTCAACTCGCCGCGCGCTACATTACTGACAGACACCTCCCCGACAAAGCGATTGATGTGATCGACGAAGTGGGGGCTTCTCTTCAGGTGCGTGTTCAATCGGGTAAGAAAAAATCACGTCACTCAGTCACCGTGCGGGACGTTGAGAGTGTGATAGCCAAGATTGCCCGCGTTCCAACCGTGACCGTTTCGGCGACTGACCGTGAAACGCTTCAGCAATTGGAACGGAATTTATCTTTGACTATTTTTGGGCAAGACGAAGCCGTGCGTGCCCTCGCGAGCGCTATCAAAATGGCTCGCTCAGGACTCCGCGATGAGCGCAAGCCGATTGCATCGCTTTTGTTTGCGGGCCCAACCGGCGTGGGGAAAACCGAAGTGACACGGCAATTGGCGCTGGGTTTGGGCATGGAGTGTGTTCGTTTTGACATGTCTGAGTATATGGAGCGCCATGCTGTATCCCGTCTCATAGGCGCGCCTCCGGGTTACGTTGGCTTTGACCAGGGCGGACTCCTTACAGAAGCCATTTTGCGTACGCCGCACGCTGTTCTTCTGCTCGATGAGATTGAGAAGGCACACCCCGATCTTTTCAATATTCTTCTGCAAGTCATGGATCACGGTACGCTGACGGACAGCAACGGTCGGTCGGTGGATTTTCGTCATGTGATACTGGTGATGACCAGCAACTGCGGCGCTCAGGACCTGACGCGGCGTAGTATTGGCTTTACCGAACAAGATACGAGCCACGATGCACGCGAAATCATTCGCCGAACATTCAGCCCGGAATTCCGCAATCGTCTGGATGGCGTGATCGTCTTCCAGTCTCTGTCGACAGAAACTGTCCGACGAATCGTTGATAAGTTTGTTATTCAGCTTGAGAGCCAGCTGGAACCCAAGGGAGTGATACTCGACGTTGCCGAAGAGGCGAGAATGCTCATCGCCGAACTGGGGCACAACGAGAAGATGGGCGCGCGTCCCATGGAACGCATTATCCAGGAACAGATTAAACGGCCCTTGGCCGAGGAACTTCTTTTTGGCCGTCTGGTTCATGGAGGCCGCGTTCGTGTTGTGGTACGCGACGGGAAAATCGAGGTTGATTGCGTGCCCGCAGCAGCGACTTCACCACACGAAGCCTCCACCTAGTTTTGACGTTCTCTGGTTTAAGCGGTGCTGAACTCTCCGACGCAGGAAGACACAACGGCCGCAGCCGGTCGAGTCTGGCGCAACGTCTACTACATCTCCGACGGCACGGCAATTACGGCTCAAACCGTGGGGCGAAGTTTGTTGACGCAGTTTGAGAGACGCTACCGATTTCGTGATGCGCTTATTCCTTTTGTCGATAGTGAAGAAAAAGCGCGCAAGGTTGCCGAGCGCCTCGCGGACGATCAGAGTCGTCACGAATTGCCATCCATTGTATTCAGCACGTTCGTGAGTGAAACGCTGGACCGTATCGTTCGGGCGGCCCCTGGTGTTCATGTTGCTGTTTTTCACGAGTTTATCCCTCGATTGGAGCACGAACTCGGGATGTCCGCCGAGCACACTCGAGGGTTGGCTCATGGAGCCAGCGATTTCGCACACTACACGCGACGTATTGACGCCATCAACTACGCGCTGCTCCACGACGACGGCATGACAACAGAGGGTTATTCCAAAAGCGAGATCATCCTCATCGGCATCTCTCGGGTGGGGAAAACGCCCACATCGCTCTATCTGGCACTACAGCACGGCATCTTTGTTGCCAACTATCCGCTTTCTTCTGAAGATCTTGCGGCACAAACACTTCCGTCGGCTTTGCGCCCCCATCGGCGCAAAATCTTCGGCCTCACCATACAACCCGAGCGCTTGCAAGTCATCCGTCAAACCCGGCGCCCTGATTCTCATTACGCATCCCCGCGGCAGGTACAAGATGAGGTTGACGCGGCGGAAGGTCTTATGCGCCTTTCCGGGGTCCCGTTCCTGGATACGACAAAACGGTCTATTGAAGAAATCGCTTCGACGATTCTGCAAAGGCACTCGTCCATCACCGCCGAATGATCAGCCACCTCGAACAAAAATGGATGACGGCGCCTTCCGTCGCAGATCTGCTCTCTTCGACCACGGAGCGTGGCCTAGGGATGTGGCTCGCAGAACTTTACGAAGGTAACTACCGTCTTTTCTCGATCCTTTGCGGATCACTCAGGGATCTTCCCGAACGTTGGGTTTCCCGAAGAGAGGGATCTCTTCTCTGCACCTTGGAGGCTGTGCGCCTTGGTCCCTACACTACGGCCATCCGTTACCGCTTCACTCTTCCGGATCTTGCCGTGGCCGCTTTGGCTCGTTTGTATCACGATGCCAAGATTTGCGAAGCTCTCTGCTGCCTTCGTGAGATACCTGGCCCCCATGGGGCTGATGACGGTGACTTTGTGCCCGCTCTACGACGTCCTCAAGATCTGTCGATAGCCGTAAAATGGGCCATCAACCATCAGTTTCGCCGCTGGCTTGAGTACGGATTGGCCCGGGGCCACTTTACAGCCAGACGTCTGTGCATCGATCCGCGCGCGCTGTCTCTATGACAGTGAAGAAGGCACGAGTCCCTAACCTTGGTCGAGAAATGTGGCAGAATCATAGCCATGGCATAGCCACCGGAACATTCGGATGGGAGGAGGTACGGATTGAAGACGAACAACACTCAAAGGCTCCTTATGAGAAGGCTTTTTCAATGATGCGCACGTCTTGGTGTTGGCTCTAAGTGGGATTTGCAGATGCCTTCCAACGAGCGTGAATCCGACCTGCCCTACAATAGTAACGAGCTGACAATACGTGCTCAGGACATTCTTGAGCAATACGAAGCCGTACGCAAGGAACTTGGAGAAACAATTGCCGAGCGTGACAATCTCCGCCAAAAAATGGAGCGCCTCTGGACACAGTTCCGTGAACTCGAACAGGTTTTGGCAGACCCTGAACAAGGAACGGCCGCCATCGTCTATTATCGATTGCGTGCTGTTTGGAGCATTTGCCAGCAGCAGTTGGCCACACTCGCCCGGCAATCGGTTGACCGATTGATCGTTCCCGATCGTCAACGGTACGAGCAAAAAATAGCGATTGCGCTACAAACCAAACGACAGGCCATGGAAGAGCGCAAGTCACAAATTCAAGCCGAACGGGCGTCCATCTATGCCACCGTCTTGCGCCTCGAAGAGGAGCTTAAAAAAAACACGGGTTTTCATCGCGCAATCGCCCGGCGCAGTATCGAGCGGTCACTGCAGACGGCCCGGGAACGTCTAATCCCTTACGATGCGCGCATCAAAGAGCTCAGTAAACAAATTGAATCTTTGGATCAAGAGCCGCTCCCTCCATATCCCGGGTTGCCAATCAATGTGCGCCGTGACATCAATCTTCTTTTGATCGCTCTCGCGCAACAAAACTATCTTCTTTTCCGTGCAGACAACGTTGCCGACCATGCCCTGACAGCACACCGCAAGACTCTCAAGGAGGCCTATTTCGGCACGCTGGCGGATTGTCAAAAACTGGACCGATGCATTCGTGAAGCTCTGGTGACGTTCCGTAGCCGTAGTGCTGACAGCGCTTCGGTGCGGCGGCGTGCTTCGGATTTACGCTTGCAGGCTCGTTACCTGAACGAGGAGCATACTGTTCCCATTCCTGAAACGCTGAACTTTATCCACGAAACCAAGATTTCGGATCAGAAACGCGGCTTTGCTTCTGATTTTGATCAACCCATTCCCGTCAACGTTCTCGCTCTGAATTACTGGAATCTCCAGGATGTTCTCATGCCTTAACGGGGCAGTGAGAACGTTGTATGGCAGAACGTTCCATAACGTTTGTTGAATTTGTCGTTGCGCGGCTGTCCGATAGACAGTCCCCGAGACGCGATTCTAACCGCCCCGCACATTTTCTGCGGCAGCCCAGATGGCAGCCACATGCTCGGCAGCAATCAGCGGCATGTCGGGAATACGAAAATGGCGTCCTCTGAGCTGCGCGAGAGTATGTATAGGCGCCTGGCCTGCAATATGTAGCCACGCGTTGTCAAGCCTCAACTGACGTGCATTGCGGGCGCGTCTTTGGGACTCATAAGCCTTCCAATTGAGAGGAACGCTGTCGATTTTTTCGTCGTGACGCGCCTGTTCGATGGTGCGGACATAGAGTTTGTAGCGTGGATTGGTGTGGGCCCAAGCCAGAAACTCTTTCTTGATCATGGGAA
>JAJYXM010000013.1 GCA_021796435.1 bacterium | reverse complement strand
TCCCTTCCTCTTCCACACTCAGGCTCGTTCTGAACCTAGAACCGTCGCGGTTTTCTAACATGAGGTAAGAATTGCGCGCCGAAGATGCACTCGCTGGGAACGGAACTTCGCAGCGAATACCTACCAAGCGATCCGCCAAGATGTCGGGGAATTGCTTCCCCATTTCCGCTCTCAATCTTATTTCCGCGTCCGTTGCCATTCGTCATCGCCCCTATCCCTCAACCTCGTGCCCCTCTATCCTGTATTCCGCGAATCCAAACGTGTCCTGATGCCAATATTCCCTGCCGTTTCGCGTCCTGATTTCCCACGATCCGCCGACAGCCTCTTGAGCGGCTTCGAGAGTAGCGTAGACGCCGATGCAGTCCGTCCAGTAGCTTTGCGCACGTAGGAGGACGTAGGCGGTCATTCGTCGATTTCCATCCGGTACATCTCGATTGACTGGTCGTTGCCCAAACTCACATACACAGCCTTCTCGCCGAGTTCCTTCATAACGAGGCTCATTCTATCGATCTCCTGCGGCGACACATTTTTCAATACGAGCAGGTATGTATCGGACAGTTTGTAGCCCTCTGCATCTATCTGTAATTCCGTCGGAGCCATCGTTCCATCGATGCGAGTCAGTTTGATGTTATGCATGATCGCTTCCCTCTTGCCGTTCGATGGTCTTTCCATCCGCCCCGACGAACCGATACGCATAGTGATACGCGCCGTCGCCCGTGGTTGGTCCTTTATTCAGCAACTGTCCAAACGCCCACACAGACCAGCAGAATCCGGCGTCGGCGAACGCGGACAGAAACGATGCGCCGCTTGACACGAGATGGCCCGTGAAGGCGTCCAGGAAGCCGCTTGCGACGAAAGCGATGCCGCCGATGACGAAGCAGATGACGGCCGCGCGCAAGAGTTTAGGCATGTTCTCATCTCCCCGTATACGCTTCAAACAATTCCCGGTCGCGCGTCTGTAGCGCATACTCGATCATCACACGCCGAAGCATATCCTCAGCCTCAGCCTTGTCACGCTCATCAGATGTCACAAGCGTCTCAGCGCCGCAATGCGACATGTCGCCCGACCGCCAGCGGACAAGGTAGCCAACCTCACTATGCGAGCCTGTGATGGCTGCTATGACGCCCGCAAGATGTGGATTCTCGCGACTCCAGACGATCTCGCCGATGACAAGCATTGATTGCTCTACGCGTTCCATGATCGCCATCCTCTCCTCGGCCTGCGTGAGTTGTGACAGGCGCATGCGGTTCTGTAGCTCCTGTTCGCGGATGTTTAGCGCCAGAGTCTCCTCGGTGACGCGTAGGGCGTGCGATTCGAGGGCGGATGGATTGCGACGGAAGGGGTTATGTAGGTGCATCCGTATACGCCTTCTCTCTCCCGTTATAGACGGGTTTGCAAATATCGGAATCAAGCTCTTTTGTCTTCCTGCGCCCGCATCGCGCCAGGCAACTCTTTTGCGGCATTTAGATAATTGCGTACAACCCATGGTGGCATGTGCGGTATCAGTTCGTCTTGAAACATGAGAAACAGGCCGACGGATATTGTTTTGTTGACCGAGAAGTAAAGAGGATTCATGTAATACTTGACCTCTCGAATTCGTGCGCCGTCCGATGTCTCTCTGATTTCGGCTACTTTATGCATCAATTTGTGATGGATTGCCGATTGGAGCAACCTGAACACAGTACGCTCATTTCTATTTAAGACGCTCCCCATATCAGAGGATGTCATGCTTCTGATCCGATTGCCATTACCGCGATAGCCCAGCATGTTGGAATCGCCGACCAAGTAATGGCTGAGTCTCGTAAGTCTGCCTAGATCCGCGTCGTCAATCTCATCTGGATAAGGTAGCTTCATCCCCCATATCGCCTTCCTGTTGTGGTACATACGATATCCGCGCTCATCATCCCAACGCGACTTGAATTGCTCTGTTTTCGTATTGATCTCGTTCCCCTGAGTGTCGGTGATGACCCCTCTTCTGAGTATGTATTTTGGTAATGACTTCCTCATTTATATCACTCCTGGTACTGACATCTAGCGACAAAAAAACACCCTTTTTTCGTCGCCGTTTGTCAGTGACATGAACATGCCGTCAGACCGCGCTGGATAAGGGTTGATGAAGGTTTTTTTGATGCGAATCATGTACGAATAGCCTTATAAGTATTTAACTACTCGTACATGGTCACTCGCGATTGAACAGTTTTGACCTCTCTTTAGCAGCGTCTTTATCATCCCAATCCGATTTCCTGAACGCGTACTTGCGGATCTCGTTTGTCAGCACAGACCAGAATCGATGATCGCCGCGAAACTGATTGATCTTGTCTTGCGCTCGCCATATCGCATAGGAGATGTTGCGCTCCGTATAGCCTTCCTTCTCGGTCTCCTTCAGCCTCGCCATGACTTCGCCGGTAGGAAGGAGACCGACAAGAGGCAACGCCTGCCCGTATCGCACGATCTTGATGTGTACCAAAGTTGAACCCCCTCACTCCATCGGCTCCCCGACCTTCGGCAACTTCGCACGCTCACCGGCCATCAGCCACCGATTTTCCTCATCCGGGTACGCTGCGAATAGCTCGTGTACGATGCGCTGCGTATGCTCCTCTTTGAGTGCGAGTTCGCCTTTGATCTCCGAACGCGATGTCGGCTTACCCGTGAGCAGTTGTGCCTTCTCGACGCCAAGGTGCATGACGCCTGCGGTAGCCTTGAGCCATCCGGCCATCGGTTCTCCTTCATTCGGCCCTGCAATTAGCGCTTGCTCGGACTTCTCGATGGCGAGACGCACCATACTCAGGATGCGGTTGGCTAACTCCGTACTCTGATCCACCACAATCTGCGCCACCGATTCTTTCGCTCGTTCTATCGCTTCGTCCGTAACGCCCTTCACCCTTTTGGAAACCTTGATTGATTGGTCTGATTGATTGATTGGATCTTGATTGATTGTCGCCATCCAACTTAAAATGGTTCCTCTTGGAATTCCTGTTTGCTTGGATGCTTCAGCGGCGCTCGTGGCATCGGCGATGGACAATGCATATACACGTTGCTCCTCCGTCCACTTCTTCGCCACTGTTGCCGCCTCCTATTCCTCATCATCAACCCACCATAGATGCGCCCGCGAAGGATGCGTCACCCACGCCGCGAGCACGATGCTGCATACTCCGATGATCGCAACAACCAACACTGATATCTCTCCTCATTTCGCTCCATCGTTAAGAGTCCACTCTATGCGCTCGTCTCGACTCTCCGTCAGCGAGCACCGGACCCTTAGCGACACATCGAAAAAGCGCCGCCGACCCAGTTCGACACACGTCCTCGTCTGTCCGCGTGACGCAAAGGATCGGCCCAGCGCAAATGATACAAGGGGGTCATCGGATTCTGCGGTTGCACAGGCCGCAGAGGTCAGCGCACCTTATGCGCTCAACTCCGCTTCCTGCAGGCGATCCGTGACTGTGTCGAGCGTCCTGGCGGCTTCCGGCGACACGTAGATGCAACCTGTATGGATCTCGACGCTCCGGTACGCCTTGATCCCTTCTTCAGCGAGTTTCGCAGGCAATCCTGATTTGCGGATATCCCACCGCAACCAGCAAGCCTCGCACAGGCGGAAACTCGGATCCAGGCGATCGCATACGACGGCCTTGATTCTCCTACGCGCGACTCTATCTGTGCACACGGAGCAATGATGCTCACTGCCGCCAACCGCATCCACACTCACCATGTCGCGCCCGTGCATCCGCATTGTCAAGTCTCCAGTCTCTTCATCGTTCGCTCCCAATCCTTGCGTGTTCGCGGATCTTTATCCTTTGACTCAATGCGAGGCATGCGATCCACTCGCTTTTCGAACCGCGTCAGATGCCCTGTGAGCGCATCGGTCGCATAGGCGATCCTCGACTCTAGCGCATCGTCCGCCACTGTCACTACGCACTCCGGCAGCAGACACACGCCGCGCTCGATGGAACCGGACGCCCACGGGCATTTGTATCCGATCTGACACGCGTGCACGTGGACGCCTCCTTATACAACAAGAGCGCCAACGCGTCGGGAGGCGATCGCGGGAGCGCTCTGTATAGTAATGCCTAATAGCATAATAGCACCGTTTTCCTCGCTTGGAAGCACGTCTTATTCACTTGTAATTCACCCTCTAATTCGCGGCCCGCGCTTCCGATAGGGTGACTTATCCAGTATTCCAGTCTGCAGACTCATGACGGATGTCCGTGATATAAACCGATTCATGGCTTTCCGGCGCAAGTCCTCATACGGGTGACGGTCGATCCTTAGTTCATCCATCGTTTCATCCATCGTCCGCTCCTCGATGTACCGCAGCCTCAGCAGACGTTCCTCCTGCGGCCACCAATGTTCCATGAGCATCAGCGTCGCGCGCACCGCATCTCGATTCTCGCGCAGTTTTGCGAGCACATCCCGCGCCCGTTCAATCTCCTTCCACCGGCGAACCGCCATCTGCTCGGTGTCCGTCAGATGCACAGCGGCCATCTCTTCGGGGTCGCCCAGACGTTCATCAAGCATCGCCGCAACGCCGTCGAGGATCTCCTTATCGTCCAGGCTCTGCGGGTTCACAGACACCAGCAGGAGGCGGATGCGCGCATAAGAGGCATAGTAGTCGTGGTTCGCGGGTAGAATGCTCTGAGCGCCCTTGTGGATCCTCATACGCAACAACTCCGGTGTCAGGTAACGGGCGAGTGTGCGGTTAACCAACTCTTCCGACTCCGTATACGCATCATGCGTCAGTGACCACAGCACGTCGATGTCATCCTCGTCCTCGCCAAGCGCATGCGTGACAGACGGCTGAACGAGTAAACCATCACCCTTGGCCCGCAGCTCATACAGCGCGATATCCGCGTCAATCGTCCGATACTCGCGCAGGAGAATCATCGCTTTGCTCTCGATTGCTTCTACGGTTTCCGTCTCAATATCGAATCTCGTCTGCAAGTCCGTTGCCGCCATACTCACGTCACCTGCCTCCTATGATCATCGTATCACGAGATGTAAGCCTAAATGTACCGCCGTGATGCTCTCGTGGCTTCTGGCCATGTTTGCGGCGCTCACAAGCTACCCCCGCATCTCCACCGGAACCTTGAGCGTCACCATATCGATAGGCGCATACGCTTGCGGGCAGAATTGACCGGGCTTACTCTCTTCGGCATCCGGAGGAAGGTGAATGCGCAGATACATTCCGGCTCCATTTACCATCTGCATCGGGTCTGGCGTGGCGATCCACTCTCTGCCACAGAAACTCACGCAGTCGCCAGATTTGAACTCGCCTTCTTTGCGTGCGGATGCGACGAATTCCATGTCATGCTCAGCCCACCATCGACTCTCACCGTCGCCCATAAGGTACGTGCGGTAGCCAAACTTCGAAAGGGCGCCATAATCGCGTATGCGTTCAACGTCACCTGTTGGTTTATGCCGCCAAAACTCTCCAACTTGCGGCGTGCGCTTCTCCCCTGCTCGTTTGACAATGATGTATTCACTGTGCGGGAGGCGCGACAGAGCCGGAAATCCGCGCTCCCCTCCCACTCCGTAGTCGTCCGATGCAGTAACCACAAAATCTTGTTTATATGTTTTGGGCCGCACCACATCCCCGACCTTCGCCCGCTCGTTCTCTTCTTTGCATACCGCCGCAAATGGATTGTTGATACACACGGGGGAATCCGCTGTGTAGAAATCATGCAGCGATTGGCGCAAAGCGTACTCCTCACGAA
>JAJYXM010000024.1 GCA_021796435.1 bacterium | reverse complement strand
CGGTGCGCGCCTGTTCGTACAGCGTGTCGTCGATTCTGACAGGCATGCCCATGATGAACCTCGCTTTGCTACAAAAGTAGTAACATTGTAGACTCGGCGACAGACAATGGCAACCTGCACGGCAGCGCCCTGTCGAATCCGTCCGCCCCATTCCCCCTCAAGGCGTGATAGCATTGCGGAAAAGGGCGAAAAAATGCCGAAAGAAACCAAAAAATACGGGGGAATGTCGAATCACGCGCAACGCGCGTGCAGGTCTGCGCCCTGGCAATGTTGGCTCACACGCTGCAATAACAAACAGAGACCCGCATGCTCACAGGCAAACTTCGCAACCAAGTAGATAAAATCTGGGAAGCCTTCTGGACTGGCGGCATCACCAACCCCATCTCGGTGATCGAGCAATTCTCCTATCTGCTCTTCATCCGCCGTCTCGACGACATCCACACTGAAAACATCGTCGAAATCCTGCGTGAGGAACTCGGGGGCGTGAACGATTTACCGGCGAACAACCTTTTAACGGTATAGAGAAATTACCTATGGAAAACCTCATGAAAAAGGGCGTTGAGAAAGGCTTGATCGTCTTCGATGCCGATCAGAAAAACATTACCTACAAGGTCCAGAACAAACGACTGCGCTTCAGTGACCCCGAAGAGAAGGTTAGAGCCAATGCCTACCTCTCCCTGGTGTTGGAGTACGGTTATTCGGCTGAACAAATCGAGATCGAAGTCGCAGTTGAGCATCGCGTTCCGAACATTTTTTCGGACATCGTCGTCTATGCCGACAAAGCGCTCAAGAAGCCATTGATCGTCGTCGAATGCAAACGCGAGGAAGCAAGCCAGGGCGAACTGGATCAAGCTGTTGAACAGGGCTTCGGCTACGCCAACTCGATGGATGCCGATTTTGTCTGGATGACTTCCGGCATCCGAAACGACTACTTCCGCCGCGATCGGGCCGCACCCAAAGAGCGTATCGCAAACCGGCTGGCGGATTTGCCCCGACCCGGAAAAGGAATAGCGCGAGCCAAGTATGTAAAAGGTGGCGTGGGTGGATTTGAACTCAAGGTCGTCGAAGAAAACGAGCTCACCCGCATCTTCAAGCAGGCTCATGATGCCCTCTGGGCGGGCGGCAAGCGCAACCCCGCCGAGGCTTTCGACGAACTCGACAAACTCATCTTCTGCAAAATCTGGGACGAGCGCGTCAAACGCAAGAACGGCGAACCTTACGATTTCCAGGTATTCAGCGACGACAAGGGCGACGACCTCAAGCATCGTATCCACAGCCTTTACATCAAGGGCCGTGAAAAAGACGAAGAGGTTTTCAAGGAAGACATCCGTCTATCCAACGCCGAGCTTCAGACCGTTGTCGGCTACCTGGCGGCCACTAATCTGAATAAGACCGATCTCGACAGCAAGGGCCGCGCTTTCGAAACCTTCATGACTGGCTTTTTCCGGGGAGAGTTTGGCCAATACTTTACCCCGCGCAAGATCGTGCAATTTATCGTTGATGCCCTGCCCATTACCAACGATAACGTCGTGCTCGACACCTCCTGCGGCAGTGGCGGCTTTCTGCTACACGCCTTGGACAAGGTGCGCAAACAAGCCGACCACAAGGCCCAGGAAGGCTACTTCGACCCGGCCACCCCCGAAGGCTACAAAGAGCATTTCGACTTCTGGCATGACTTCGCCGAGCACAACCTGTTCGGCATCGAGATATCCGAAGGTATCGCTCGCACCGCCAAGATGAATATGATCATTCACGACGATGGTCATACGAACGTTATTTCGTTCGACGGGCTGGAAGACATCGAAACCATGCGGGAGAGGACGAAGAACCCCGGCTTCAAGAAAAACGCTTTCGATTTCATTATCACTAATCCGCCCTTCGGCTCCAAGGTCAAGTTCGCCGAAAAACGCTATCTGGAAAACTACGCGCTGGGTAAGAAAGGCGAGGACTGGATTGAAGTAAAGCTCAAAAGGCTTAGTACGCAGGCTGAACTCACAGCGATTCACCGAGGAGAGGAAGATAGCGAGACCAGTAGAGACAAGCGACCAACAAGGGATCAGCAAACCACCGAAGTTCTGTTCATCGAACAATGCCACCGTTTCCTCAAACCCGGCGGCTATCTGGCTATGGTCATCCCCGACAGCATCCTCACCAACAGCAGCATGCAATACGTGCGCGACTGGATCGAAGAGCACTGGCGTATTGTCGCCGTGGTTTCGCTCCCGCAATTCGCCTTCGCCGCTAACGGTGCGGGGGTGAAAAGCTCGGTGTTGTTCCTGCGGAAATATGACGCAGCCACCACGGCGGCCATCCAGGCGATCAAGACGAAGACCCAGGACGAGCTGTTTGCCAAGGATGCCTTGGGCGCGGCGCTGGAAGCCCTGATCGAGGAAAAAAAGGAAACCATCAAGCGCGGCGATGCCGTCATTCAGAAAATCGAAAACGAACTGGTTGCCAAGCTCGACGCTCTGGAAGCCCAGGGCACCCTGACGGCGGCGATCAAGCGCGAACTCAAGGCCGAGGCCAAGGCCGCCGTCACCGCCCACAAGGAAACCGTCGCCTACAAGGATTGGCTGCAAGCCATCACCGACGACTACAACGAACGCATCGAAAACCTGCGCGAAACCTTGGAAGACGACTTCCTCGCCCAGGTGAAAGTCCAGCTCGACGATTACCCTATCTTCATGGCCATTGCCGAGGACATCGGCTACGACGCTACCGGACGGCCCACCGCCACCAATGAACTGGAGACGGTAGCCAGCGAATTGGCTCGGTTTTTGGCACATATTGAGCGAGGAGAATCGCGCCCTTTTGTGTGACCCCCGGACTTGACGAAGAAAAGTATTTCGTCGTGCGCTGGGGGCTAACGAAAGGAAAATATGCACCGCGCCTTTATTCGCCGAGCGTTCTCATATTCATTGAGAAACTGTGGCGTATGGGCGGTGCCACAAAAATGCGCGAAGTTATTCGAGAAGGCGCCTACGGTGTTCTGCCTCCAGGCGATAGCTACGACGACTTGTTGCCAATCACGTTTCTTCGTGCAACCGAGATGATGCCGAACCTGAGAGTTGATCTTGCATCTTGTCATCGCGTAGCTCGGGACTATTTCAATCCCAAGGCCAGAGTAAGCGTCGGGGATGTCTTGCTTGCTGTAAAAGGCGCAACAATCGCATCGAATAAGTGTGTGGCTGTCATTGAAGAAGAGCCGGGCGAAGCGGTAATCAATGGTTCAATCTTCCGTATGCAATTCAAAGACTCAGTGAGTCCGAAGTTCGCTGCGGTTGTATTGGATACGCCCTTAATGAAGAAGCAAATGCGACTGGGTTTAGTCGCCAACAACGGCGTGGATTACCTCGACAAGACGCTGATACATAACCTTGTATTTCCGGTGTCATCACCCGAGGTGCAAAATAAAATCGTTTCAATCTACGAGGGCGCAGCCGCTGCATATAGAACAGCACGTGCCGATGCAGAGCAGATGCTTGCAGGCATCGACGACTACCTCCTCGCCGAACTCGGCATTACCTTGCCGCCCGAACCGGAAAACACCATCGCCAACCGCATCTTCACCGCCCAGCGGCGGGAGTTGGTGGGCTGGAGGTTTGATCCCTACTACTACGGTGACAAATTTCACGCGCTTGAACATGCACTCGACAATGGACCATATACGGCTAAATCGCTTGGGCAGCTATATTTTTCCATTAACAACGGTATTGATTGCCGTGAGTTTATTGATGGTGGACTTCCTTATGTCAAGGTTGCAGATGTAAAGCCATTCGCCGTTGATTTAACCCAGGCCCAGACTGTACCTGCCCAATCTGTCCCAGATCGTGGGCACGTGCAGAAGGGTGATTTGTTACTAACAAGAAAGGGTACTTTTGGTGTCGCCGCTTTGGTTGAGACAGACACTAAATTTGCAATTAGCTCAGAAGTATTTCGAATTGAGCTAGATAGCACGCGAGTGTTTGGACCCTATCTAGTCTCCTTGCTAAACAGTTCAATTTGCCAAGAGCAATTTGATCGACAAAAGATCGGTGCAATTATGGGCAGCCTGACACAAGTATCGTTACGTCGGATTCGGCTGCCGCTACCACCACTGGCAAAACAACAGGAAATCCAAGGCTACGTAGAACACATTCGAAGCCAGGTATCATCGTTACGAGAACAAGCTGAAGCCGAGTTGAAAAATGCAAAGCGCCACATCGAGGCGATGCTGCTGGGCGAGATGACACCATGAGTTTGATCCTGCAAGGTGTTATGACTGAAACCCTGGGCGGCTTTCGTGTGGTGCGCGGCTTTGCCCGGTTGAGCGAGTTGGCCGTCTGCTCTTTTTCAGACGACTACCAGCGCGACTTGAAACCAAAACACCAGCTGGATATTCAGGCGTTTTATCAACGGGGCGAATATCTGTTTTTCCCCGAGGTGGTGCTGGCGCTTGAGTTGGAAGCGGACTACGAGAAGAAGGGCGCGCCCAAGGCGGACCCGTTGCAGCTGTTGTTGCAAGGGGAGGTATTCAGGTCGAATGTGAACGGTGTCAGCGTTAAACCGACCAAGACCAAAATGGCGGCGGACCTTACCCGCGTGAACATTACTTTCCCGGATAGTGCCGGCAAGATACTCAAGCGTATCGACGGCAACCACCGCATCAGTGCCTTTGAGGCGCTGACCGATAAAGCTCTGCTTGATGCCAAGCCGGTCTCCTTTTGCATCCTGCTGCTGCCGCAAGGCAGCGCCCGGCAAAGCGAGAAGGCGCTGTTCTACAACATCAACAGCAAAGCCTTGGCGTTGACCTCGGAGGAGGTCTATCGAGGCATCATTGAGGATGAGGCCGGTTTTCCTGATGATGTGCTGGAAAAGGATTTCGGCCACGAGTTTGTCCTCTGCCGCCAGACGCGCAAGGCGCTCAACTTCGACTACCTGCCGAACCTGCGAGGCGTCTTCGGGCAGAACGAAGAGCAGGAAGATAGCCGATGCTCGGTGCTGATCGAGTCGCTGCGCGACTTGCAGCGCGAACGCGACCGCTTGGGCGACGCCAGCCCGCCACCCAACAGCGCCAATTTGTTGGAGGCTATCCGGGGCGTGAACGCCACTTATGCCGATGAGCGTTTGCAACGTGGCGACTCGCTGGGGCTCTTTTCGGCATTCCTGTTTTTCGCCATTCAGGGCGGCCCCCGCTATCGGCAGTTGGAAACCTGGGTGCTGAAAAATCACCAGTACGAACTGCAAACGATCAACGCATCCGACCTGATCCGGATCTTCGAGAAGGTCGCGGAGTCGCGGCATCGGCAAATCTTTGTGTCCATGCAGTTCAAGATTCCGGACAAGAACGGCCAGCTGATCGATAACCCGAACTGGAAAGCCATCGAGGCCGTCGTTGCCGAGTTGAACCGCGAACATCAGTACGACTTGAAGCTGAAACCCATCCGCATCGATGAGTTCGACAAGGGTTACTCGTACCCGATTTCCTCTGAGATTTTCCAATTGATCGAAGATTCGGGTTACCTGATCGCCGATTTAACAGCAGGCAATAAGAACGTCTATCACGAGGTTGGTTTGATGATGGGTCTGAACCAAGCACGCCAGAAAGCGCATGACAATTTCTTACTGTTGCATAACGGTGGCGTTGGTGATGTCAGCAAAGATTTCGGCTTCAACATAGCCGACTTCAAGCAACTGCGATTGACCGATACCTACAGCATCGGCCAAGAGGTAAAAAAGCAGGTGGCGATTTACTATGGGCTTGTATTGGATCGTTAGCACTGAAGGAAGCAGGTGTATTCATTTTATGAACCACAGTAATCGAAGGACCCGGCCAACTGGTGCCGCAAGACCCGCACGACAAACCCGCCTCCATGCTGCTGGCGCGCATCAGCGACGCCCAGGCCACCCAAATCCGCCTCGCCGACGCCATCGTCGAGCAGACTTTCGCATAGTCGGGACTGATCAAAGCTCGATGGCCAAGCTATCGGTTTCGGATGAGCGGACCCTAGTGATTACTGCCGGAATCCTGGGCAAGCATGGTCTTGATGGCATCCTCAAGCGCTTGAAGGTGTTTGTCGATCACGTCTGCGACAGTCTGCGGATCGATGTCGCCCAGGTAGTTATGCACGA
>JAJYXM010000009.1 GCA_021796435.1 bacterium | reverse complement strand
GTAACCGGTGCGGGAGTAACCGGATAGGAAACGGGCGGTACATAGACGGTAACGACAGGCTCCGGCGTAGTAACCGGCGGGTGTTCGAGTACGTAGATGCGCCGCTCCGTTTCATAGAGATGCGGTTCGATCTGCGCCCGCTCCTCTTGCATGCGCGTCCACTCAGCTTCATGGCGTGCGCATAACTCCCGATACTCAGGCGCTTCTTCAGCCTCCTCTAGCGAGACTTCGAAGTGCCGCTTTCCGGCCAGCTTGCGGCGCTCGGCGTCGAGGATACAGGCGGATCGAAGCGCGTCCTCAGACGGGAAGCCAAGATCATGCGCCAGCTCGTCGGCGGCGATGCCTCCCTTACGCTTGTAGGCGGAGGGTACGAGTCGCCACTCTTCGGCGGTGTCGGATGTTGGCGCGATCATGTCGCCTGCCGTCACGGACCGTATACGCGCCAACAGCGACGGTTGGCCGGATTCGAGACGCGCGGACATCTCAGAGGCGATAGCGCGGCGCAGGGCGCGTTCCTCGTCCTCCCACTCCTGCGGATAGGTTGCGGGATAGGCGGCGAGGATGTCACGCCACTGCTGGCGCTCGGCGTAGAGGTCGGATAGGTCAGTCATAGTTCGCCTCCCTAAGGTAGCGCTCATGCGCTCCAGGCTGCCCGCTATGCGACTAGCGAGCAGGAGCAACGCAGGATTACGCCTCTTGCGCCAGATTGGAGTCAGCCCATTCTCTGAGTGAGCGAAAACGCGGTTGTGCAAGGATATCGTCGGAGTCGTGGGTGCCCAGGATCGCGCGAATCGCCTCTTGCATAGTTACGGTGACGCCATAGTCTCGCTCACCCTGCCAGTTCGTACCATAGATCAGGACGGGCGTTCCATCGCGCAGGATGGCCAAGCCTAGATGCCGACCGACGCCGCCGCGCTGCCAATTGGAACCATTCCAGTTGTCCAACATCTGATTGTACTGCACACGCGCCACAACCGGCGCATCAGGACGGCCTTCTTGCTCGTAAACGGGGATTCTGTACATAGCAATCTCCTTTGCCCTGCCTCCCTTGCGGTGAGGTCTTATGAGCTGCGTAACCGCAGACGGGGATCACTCCCCGTTTCGGCCTATTGGCCTCATCAGTGCGGTGCTAATAAAGGGCGTAGTATGCTTCAGCTTCTGCGAAGGCACCGTCATACGCTTCTTGCGTCGGATGCTTGACGAACGTCACGTCGCCTTCGCAGTACGTCACCATTGACCGCAGAGCGGGCGCGATCCACACAGCGCGATACCAACCAGACCGGAACGCCGACACTTCCGAAAAATACGGCTTCAGGTTAGTGTCGAATTCTACGTCGCATAACTCCGGACACGATCCCCTTAGAGTCAGCATTCCGGTGGGTGTGCGTTCCTCGCTACGAGGTGCCAGGATGTCGTTGAAAAGTCTCACCGTGTACCCTCTCCCTTGTGTATTGCGTCTGCCTGCCGTGCGCGTAGCTACGTTGACCTCGTGGCCGTTTGGCGGACGTTGCCGCACCCCGTTGCCTGTGCTCAGGTCGTGTGCGGTCGTGCGTTACGCGGTCGGTATTGGTGCGCGCTGCCGTGATGCGCCGTGCAGGCTGGCCGTCTCATCAGTGCGCGTGTGCCACTTCGCGCAGACCGGGTAAAATCGCCCGGTTTCGACCACGGGGAAACTCGCGCGTGTCACTCGCGCCAGTCGCTCACTTCAGTTGTCAAGGATCAATCTCACAAGACCATCATACCATGATCACATGCGCATGTCAACAAGAAACGCAAGAAACTTCAGGTTATGTATTGTTGGAGTTTTATGGTCGCGTGGCGCAAGGCCAGAAACCGCGCTATGACAGCCAAGGATACACAATGGTAATTGTGTATTGCTCGTGGGTATCAGGAGCGCCAGGCGGCGGCAGGACGCTGGCCAGCGCACACACAGGACCCCGGGGGTACAGTTGCAGGGACCGGGGGTGGCTATCGACCAGTCTCCCTATTTTTTCACTCCCCCAAATTCCATCATCCAACTATATCCAAAAGGAGTGATGCCAACGGAAACCCAAACTCATCACCCAAAATACCAAAAATAATTTTTACTGCATCCGAAATACGACTACATAAACGGGAGGTAAACAAATGTCCTACTTTCTGGCTTCGATCCAACGCGGTGAAGAAACTCTATACAAGACCGACGCGCCAATTGAACTCGTTCACATGTGGTGTTCTGTTTGTGACATTAAACTAAAAATGTACGCAGAGAAGGCGTGGATCTACAAGCCAGAATTCGATGTGATGAACGAGCATGCCGAAACTCGAATCATAAGGTCTTCGCAGATGCTGGATGAGATCAAATGTATACGCCCTGAGCATCAAACGCCAACCTTCTGCCCGCTAGTCATCGCCGTAGACTTCGACGGCACGATTGTTCACAACAAATGGCCTGATATCGGTGAACCAGTCCGCGAAGCGGCTGACACGATCCGCCTGTGGACGGCAAGAGGCCATCGCATCGTCATATGGACATGTCGAGTGGGCAATGAACTCGAAGCCTGCGAAAAATGGCTCATCCGTAACTGGGTGCCCTTTTATTCCATCAACTCGAATCCGCTTGATCGCATCGACCTATATGGTTCCGATACCCGCAAGATATCGGCTGACCTGTACATCGACGACAAGGCCGCTGGTGCTCCCGATGATCCCGCTGAACTCTGGAAGATGGCACGCGAAAAGGTAACGCAACTCGAACGAGAGGAGGCGCGCACATGCACATACCAGCCAAAGGAGAACTCCTGATCGCAGTCCTACGCGCCGCATTTCCTGCGATACCAGAAACGGCTCACACCTTGCGCGTCTCGTGCAGCACGGAGGGTAAGAATCGCAACTCGTTTGTCCGGTGGGGATACAAGGACAGCAAGCGAACCGACAGCATCCAACTGAGCGGCGGAGACGAACTGATGTTGATCCAGCTTCTCGCTGAGATGGGCACGCAGCTTCCGCGAGGCATCCAGAAACTTGTGATTGAGGCGAGTGCGGGAGAAGTCGTGCGAATTTCCTGCGATGCGCACCTGCTGATTGAGATTGACGCGCCAGAATCGCCTCAGGAGCATCTTTTGTATGGTTTGAGTACAAACATACCAGAAGAGGATTCAAACGTCTCCTAGACGGCATTCTGATCGAATCGGGGGTATTGCCGTGGAAGTCTACGGACTTGTGGCTCGAACGGTGGCAGATGGAGAGGTTGTGGACGTTAACCACGAGGAGAACGGGCAACAAGTCTACTACGAGACGATGGAGCAGGCGAAGGCGGAGTTGTCGTTCTGGCAGCTTCGCAGTTTTGCGGTTGCGCGTTATGGCGAATTGGAAATCTATCGGATCGAGGCGATTGACGTTGCGACATTATGAGATTCAGGGGATGGAGGAGACGCTCAACCTAAACGGAGGGCGACCGAACAGGCGCTACTTCGTCTATGTGGAAGATGGCGAGACCTGGACTGGCACGCTGGACGAGGCGCAGCACAAGTGTGGGGAACTGAACCGGTGGGCGAATACGGACACGAAATACGGGATGCCGCAGGAGAAGATGAGAAGCTACCGACCGATACGGGCGGAGTAGGAGGAATATGGGCGTGAGAGAATGGGATGAGGAGACGTTTGACAGGCTGGCGCAATATGCGAAGTCGTTTGGCGTGACCAAGGCGTTGCATCTGCTCTATGGAGAGCCGACGAACGAGCGGATGGACAAGGCGCGCGAACGACTGATGGATGATGGCGAGTGGATAAAGCAGTTGCGTGAAGAAGAACAGAGGCAGCAGAAACTTCGCGAGAAGGCGAATGAAGCGTGGGCGAAGCGATTCCTGGATGCGTGGGCGATTGATCGAAATAGAGCGGATGTGAGACTTGGTTCGCGCAAAGCCGCCGTCTACGTTACGGGAATGATCGCAGGCGCAGAAATCATGCTCAATCCCGAATGGTCGGGAGTCATCGAAAGGGCCGCGATTCCACACGAATGGCGCAACGAAATGATCTACATTGCGGGGAACTTGCCTCTCGACATCGTGGATAATATGGAATCGAATGATAGAGAGGAACCGAAACTCAAGGAATTGACGACGGAAGAAATGCTGCGCGCCGGATATCCGTTCGATGTTGCGGAGAAAGCCGCAAAGGAACTAACGGCCGAGAAGTTACCCGTCGGCTGGTATCGCTTCTTCCTGAATCCGAAACTTCCGCTTCCAGGCATGGCCGATTGGCAGTTGAGGCTCACAAATGCAGCAAAAGTCACCGACCTCTACGTCTGGGAGAAGGCCGACTCGATTTACGACCGCTGTCTCGTGTTCGACGAAGAGGTCGCTTGCGCCTACGACGGCGAGAAGTGGGATATGGGGCTGTATATCAAGGCGGCGCAAATGGCGATTGTAGGCACACATCGCATCGATCTCAGTCGCGCCCCTGTGTCTGTTCCCGAATCGCGATGAGCCGGTTCAGTTTGTCGCGATCCTGCGCAGACAACGCTTCGACGAGTTGGTTCATGCCGCGCACGAGGATGCCTGTTTCCGTATCGCTGTAGAGAACGCCGAGCGCCCAAAGTGTCCGGCGTTCTTCGTCTGTAATGGAGATATTTTTCGCTTTGCGTAGAATCGGTCTGGTGTTCGTCAAAGTCCTCACCTCGCGGGCATCATACCATGCGCATGTGTGGATTTCAACATGGGATGTGATCATGTGTGGAGAAGGAAGAAAAAACCGCGCGTCATCGAAATCGAACCCGCACTTGCGGATGTCGTCGCGGAAATGCTACCCGCAACTATTGAAACAGATGAGTATGATGCGCTTCCCGACAAGGCATTTGCACGCTATGTCGAAGTTCGAGACAGGACGGTCTATTGCTATGCGGGAGGAATGGCGCTTGCTTGGAGGGTACGCGAGAAACCACACGATATGCAGTGTCAAGAGTGCCGCGAGGTGGTCATTGAGACAGGCGACAATCCGAATGTGGCGCGGATCACGGTTCACTGGCAGCGCGGGCTTGTGGTTGTCTATCACGGGATTAGGAGAGTGGATTTGATTGATGAGAATGCCAAAGTTACATAATCCCTTCCGCCGCAAACCTACCGTCCTCGAATCCCGACTTTCCCAAGTCTCTGAGGAAACTTTGGCGCTCAGCATCCGCGAACAAGAGTTGCAGAATCGCATGCGCCTCGCACAACTCACGCAAGCTGAGGAGAGGATGGCGATCATGGAGCGCATCGAGCAATCGAGTCTGGTCATCGGCGAGATCGTATGGAGCCGCGAGCATCCGCACCTTGCGGGCGTCGTAGCGGCCATCACGGGATCGCATAGTGAGGTTGGCTATCTTGTCAACTGGCAGTCTGGTTACATGTCGCATTGCGGCGCGGAGACGCTTATTACGGCGGAGGAGCGCGACAAGGCGGAGGCTGAGGATATGCTCCGACGCGTGATGGTCGAGTATGCGTTGCAGACGCGGGATCGGGGATTGTTTGAGGCGTATACGGGGAGGGGATAGTGTGAGCATCAACCGCCAATTCGGTGCATTCATGCGTGATCTGTTCGCGGGCAACGTCGAGGTTCGCACGGATGCAGAAAACTCAGGCGATGGTCGTGTTCCGATCTTGTTTGTTCCCAACGAAGCGATGATTGATCCGAAGGGAAGCACTCTCACGCCCGATGCGCTGGAAACTTTCGAACGTGTTCCGCTGACTCTGAGCGCACAAAAGCAGGGCTTTATGCACCCGCGCGACCTCCACCTATGGACGAAGGCTTGGCCCGCGGTATTCGCGGTCTATCCCGAGGACGAAGCGCCCCCTATGCGGATCATGAAGTCTAAGAAGTGGGAGCGCAGGCGCAGCAAGCCATACGCCAAGAGGCTGATTGCGATGGATGCGATGTGCGCGCAGATTATGAGCGTCTACGATGAGGAGGCGAAAAAGGATGCCTAAACTCCTACGCGCCGCCACCGCATGCTTCATCATCGGCGGTCTCGCCTTCGTCGTGAGCGGCTTCCTCGAAGCCTTTGCCGGTCATCTCGTGTCGAGCGCCGCATCGTTCCTGTCTGCGCTCGCTGACGCCGGGTTCTGCTGGACTGTGTGGGTGTTCGGGCGGTTGATGAATACCCCCGCATCCAAAACGAGCGCGTCCGACGCAGGAACGCACTACTACTACTGGGTGAAGCCAAAAACAGAAGAGGATGCAGATGCCTAATATCAAACTGACTCGCATCGACGGAACAGCGGCTCCCGTTGAACTCAACGTGGACGGAACCGGGTACAAACTGGCCGATACATATCTGATCGTCTTGAAAAATGTGTCGCCAGAGGAGATCGAAAGAATGGATCTGGTCACGCGGGAACTCGGCGAGAAGATTATTTACGTGAGTTTGGGTGATGACCAGTCAATCGAGATGTATCGGATGGAGGTTGAGACATGATCGTCTATGTCGCATCAGCCTACACGCGAGATTGGCGTGAAATCGTCAGCGTTCACGAGAGCGAAGTGGGTGCTAAAGGAGCGCTTGACTCGGATCGAAAGAAGCACATCGTCAAAGGTAAACTCATTCCGCACGAGTGGGAAGAGACGGGAAACGAAGTGTTGGGCTGGGAGTGTTACGGAAAAAATGACATGACATTGCGCGTGGAAGTGTTGGAGACGCAACCATGACCGCCTACATCCTCCTACGCGCACAAAGCTACTGGACGGATTGCGTCGGCGTCTACGCCACTCTCGAAGCCGCGCAGAAGGCTGTGGGCGGCGCATGGGAGATCAGAACGCGAAACGGCAGGGAATATTGGCAGCAGGATGGGTTTGGATTCGCGGAGTGGCGGATTGAGGAGCATGAGGTTGAGGGATAGGGGCGATGACGAATGGCAACGGACGCGGAAATAAGATTGAGAGCGGAAATGGGGAAGCAATTCCCCGACATCTTGGCGGATCGCTTGGTAGGTATTCGCTGC
>JAJYXM010000019.1 GCA_021796435.1 bacterium | reverse complement strand
TCAACAGTCCGGTAATAGAACACTATGACTATGATGAGTTAGAGGACTGTTCGTGCATTTTTTGCCGGACGTACCAGATGAGCCGTAATAATTATTACGATTATCTAGTTCGTCTCGGCGAGGAAGCCGCTGATACGAAGAATGCGAGACTCAAGTTTATCGCCGCATCCATGAAGCGCGATATTTACTCAGAGTTTTCTTTTTCCATGCGAAACCAGCCAGATAGAGACAAGTTTCTCGTCTGGCTTTTTTCTTTCATCTTGACGCTTAATAGATCAGATGGATGGTGGCAAGCCCGCAGTCAAGACTTGCCAAAAGAGTTCTGGATGCGCCATTGGCGGCGTAATCTAACCCTAGCCAAGAAAACAACATCATCTTAAAGTCTCTGCTATTGCTCATATATCGGTAATAGTCATGCGCCAAGCGATCATGTTCGAGATGCAGGCCGTCATTAAGGCGCATACCGATAATGGTCGTCGCATCGTAGAGGTCGAGGCGTCTAACGAAAATGTGGATATGGAGGGTGACGTTATCCTTCAGGCCGCGCTCTTAGGTTCCAAGGACTCTTTTATCAAAAACGGTCACTTGGACATAGACCACTATTCCGAGATCGGTGACAGGCTTACACCGCCCATAACGAATCCGGCATCTTATATCGTAGGCCGACCCTTGGAAGTCAAGGATATTGGACACGGCCGCACGGCAGTCGTTGGCGAAATCGCCCGCTCAGCAGACGGCAAAACGTACCCAGAACGGTATCAGTACGACATGTTATGGGAATCCTTGCAGCAAAATCCTCCCGTTCAGTGGCGAGCATCCGTCTTTGGATACCCTATCGCCGATCAGATCGAAGATTGCTCGCGTACGACATGTACATCGGGCGCAACGCGGTTTCTCGTCAAGGGCCTTGACTGGCGTAGTCTCGCTTTTACCAGGACGCCTATGAATGATTCCATTATAGGTTTCGCTCGCGCGATTACCGCCAAGAGCTTTATTTCTGCCTTGCGTAAGAGTGATCCGTTGCCGGGAGAAGATTTTGAGATGATGGCGGCTAGTCCTGTACCGCCAAGATCGCCGCGTTGCCCGGAAAACATAGACGAGATGTGGGGCGAATATCTGCGTCATATTTTAAGGGAATGTCCGCACAATGACAAAGATTATGGGAATACGATTGCTGCCTTTCGTAATCACTACATGGCTTGTCGTGGCCTACCCTTCGATAAAGCGGACATTCTGGCCCACGCTATGATGTATCTTATAATTAAAGAACGTCGGCATGGGAGACGCTAACTTAACCCTAGTCAAATGAAAAAAGTCGCTTTATTCTCGGATTCACTGAAAGTTTTTTCTGGAGACATGGCAATGGCTGATAAGACGATGCGCGAAAGAATGGCCTCCCTGATCGGTTCGTTTTCCAAGGCGGCAAAGCTGGATGAAGCCAGCTTCAAGGCTTTGGAGAAAAGCCTTGAGGAGTTCGTCGATCCCGTCGATGATCTCTGGACCGGCAATGAACAGCATCGGAACCCGACCCGTGGCGAGATCGTGACTGGTCCTGTAGAAGCGGCGTCTGGTGCCGGCGGTGCCAACATGGTCAACCAGTACTCCAATCCCGCCCCGCAGCATGGTAACGCGGAACTGTACGCTCAGTTTTCGCGCATGCTGGCCCCTCTGTCTGCCGATATGGCTGCCGTCAAGGCAAATGCCAAGATTCTGACCACGATGGTCCTTGCCATGAACAAGGCCGAAAAGGACGAGAGCGAAGATGAAGATGATTTCGTTGAGAAGGCGAATCAGCTTCTCACCAAGGCTCGCCGCCTCGTCATCAAGGCTGAAATGGCCGATGAGGATGACGAAGAGGAAGACGTCGCCGAGTCTATCGACAAGGCCGCGCGCGCCGTCAAGTCTGCCAAAGCTTGGCTCATGAAGGCCAGCGAGGAAAGCGAAGGCGAAGAGGATGAGAAGGTCGAAAAGGCGATGGACGCCCTACGCAATATGCGTAAGCGCGTGACCAAGGCCGAAACCGCCCTGCGCGATAAGATTCAGAAGGCCGCCGCCATCAAGGCCAAGGAAGAGGAAGAGGAAAAGGAAAAGCGCGAGAAGGAAAAGCGCGAGAAGGAAGAGGCTGCCAAGGCCGCCGCCGCCGTCAAGGGCGACGACAAGGGCAATCAGGCCGCCAGTCAAGACCCCGCGACCGGCAATCAGGACGATGCGGCTGCCAAGGCTGCTAAGGAAGCTGCCGCCAAGGCTGAGGCTGCCGCCAAGGCCAGCACCGACAACCGGCTCGACATCATGAGCAAGAATCTCAGCGATGTGATGAACCTCTTGATGACTGGCAATCGCCAGTCCGGCCTTGCGGTTCCGCCTGATCTGGCGAAGGCCGTTCAGGCTTCGGAGAGCATCGAGACGGCGCTTGAGGAAGGGCAGGACAACGGCACCTACTCGCGAGAGGAGGTTGTCGCGGGCAAGAGCATCCTGTCTGGCCTGGACGCGGTTCGTAAGGGCCGCATCGACAAGTCCATCGTCTCGGCGCAGATCGTCAAGGCCCCTGCCGCGATCCGGCAGCTTTTCAGCAACGCAGCTTAATCTTGGACCATTCGAGGAATCATTATGGCAACGCAAAAAGTCAACCCTAAGCTTCTCGAAATGGCTAATGCCGAAGTGTCGGCCTACATGGCCCGACGCTTCGGACGCGATGTTGGAGAGCCGATCCCGCAGGGCATCTTGAACTTCATTCATGGCACTTCTTCGTCTCCCTCAGACGAGCTTATGAAGAGCGCCACGGAATCTTACGTCAAGCGCCTGAACATGAACGCCAAGCTGTTCCGGGAGAATACCCGAGCTGACCGTTTCCCGACCCACGCTCAGGTCGCGAAGGCTTCCGGCGCTCTGGCGAAGGCCAACCTTGACGTTGGCACCATCTCGAATCTGTCCCAGGTTACGGGCGGTCAGTCCTTGGGCTATGTGTCCCTGGATACGCAGATGGCTCGCGGTACCGTCCGCCCAAACAGCTTTACGCTCTATAACTCCCTTGAGAAGTCCTCGGCCTATCAGGTCGTCGATTACTGGCCGTATGCCAGCGCCACGGGCGGCAAAGAGCCTGGCGGCGCATTCGGCTCCTATTCAAGCGTCGATAATGGCGCCCTGGCGACCAATGCCGGCCAGTACGAGCTAAAGACCATCACCCTGAAGCTCGCCCTGGATGGCCGCGCGATCACCACCGCGCTAGCCGCGCAGAACAGCTTTGTGAACGTGGTCGAGCAGGAAAACACGAACGCCGCGCTGTCGGTCCTGGCCTCTATCAACTGGGCGAACTATTGGGGCGATGCGACTTTGTACCCCAATATGTACAACGGTATTGCGGCAGAGATTCCAGCCAATAATATCGTTGATTTCCAACAATACGCTTCGGCGGAAAGCGGCTCCGGCAAGACCAACGCGCAGCTTCTCTTTAATCTTATCTACCAGCAGGCGGCCAGCATCACAAACTACCGCCAGTATGGCTGTATTACCCATGCCTTCATGGACCCGGATACGATGGGCGACCTTCAGGGCCTTGTCACCACGCTCCTGAACAACCTTGTCGGTACCGACATCTCGGAAAGCCGTGGCATCATCGTCAACGGCGACCTCCAGGGCATGGCAACCCGCTTCGGGAAGATTCAGTTCCCGATCGACCTGTTCATCTCGGCCCGCGATATTCCGACCAATGCGGTCATCTATAGCCAGAGTGGCACCAGTCAGGCGACCACTACTAACCCCTCGCCGCCTGCCTCCGTAACTGTAGCGGCGAGCTCGGCGGCGGTTGCTGGCAGCGCCTGGACGACTGCATGGCTCGGTGTGTACACCTACGCTGTTGCCAGCACGGATCAGAGTTCCAATGAGTCGGTCTTGACCTACTCGGCGGCAACTACGGCTCTGACTGCCGGATATGCCTACACGCTTACGATCACGCCTCCTACGGCAAATGATATGTATGCGTTCCGCATCTTCCGCTCCGGCATGGGCTACGATACCACGCCACCCAATGCGGCGGCCTTCCGCTACATCGGCGCGGTTATTGCGAATGGCACCAGCACCGTGACTTTCACGGACCTGAATACGCATATTCCAGGAAGCACCACCATCTTCCTCCTGGATATGGCGGAAGAGGATATGGCCCTTGATTTCCGGTACCTGTTGCCGCTCACGAAAATCGAACTTTTTGCCAATAACCTCTACATGCCTTGGGCGGTCGCCATGATCGGCGCCATCCGCGTCAAGGTGCCGAAGTTCCATGGTCTGATCCGTAACTACGTTCCGACCAATCCGTCTTGGAATCCCCTGACGGCGAACAATATTTCGTAATCTTTAGGCTCACCACCACCATTAGGGCTGCTTCGGCAGCCCTTTTTTTGTGCGTAAGGGTTGCCGACTAGCAGGTTTACTGATAGAGTTTAATTATGCAAACCGATATACAGCCGAAGTCGCAAACCAAGACATGCTCTCGTTGTCGGCAATCCTTGCCAGTTACGAGCTTCGGCAAGAACAAGGCCCGCAAGGATGGCCTAGACGCTCTTTGCCGAGCGTGCATCCGATCACGAAATCAAGAGCAATACGCCAAGCATGCAGAGAAGCGCAGGGCCTATGCTATCGCTTATGCTGCCGCGCACGCCGAAGAAAAGAGCGCCTATAATCAGGAATATCGCGCCAAAAATGCCAGCGAGATCAATGCCTACCTAAAAGAATGGCGCAAGAACAATAAAGCGAGTCGTTCTGCCGAATCCAGGGAGGTTGCCAAAAAGCGCGAGAGGGATAAATACCGCAATGATCCAGCCTATCGCGCCAGACTTTTGGCCGCTCGTGCTGCGTACCGTGAAGCCAATAAAGATAAGATTCAGGCCGCCAATAAGGCCGCCAGGAAGGCTAGAACAGCGACGGCACCCACAGCGGAAGACGCATCGGAAGAAAAACGAATCAACCGCATGATATTCAAGCTATTCTACTATTCGGACAAAGGCCGCGCCTATTATAAGCAGTATCGGCCTATCGCAAACGCTTCCGCTCGCGCCTCTTATGGACAAGCTACGCAAGCCCATATCATCCATCTGCACAAATGGCAGGAAAATCATTGCTATTACTGCAACGCGAAGATGACCACGACCACGGTTGAACACGTTATTCCCGTTAGTCGCAATGGGTCCGGCAATGATTACAACGTAGTCTTGGCATGCCCGGCCTGCAACTTCTCCAAGCAAGATCGTCTTTTTGGCTTGGAATGGCTCCCGGAGACCGTTCACGCCATGCCGCGCGCGTGGTCGCCGCTCGTATCCGTCTTAGCCGATGGCGTAGACATCGACCGTGATCAGGGAATACTCACCAAAAACGGCATACAGGTCTGCGTTCTCTCATCCTTTTGGGCCAGCGAACGCGGCGGCCCTAATTCGCAAGAGATAATCTGGAAATACCGCAATCAGGGCGTCTTTGTATTTTGGGATTATGAGGTAGAGCATCACTTGGATGCCGTTAAGAATGTACTATCCGCCAAGTGGCGCGATGCTGAGCGCACGTTCGCCAGAAAGACTACCGTAGAGCAAGTTCACTTGAGCGAGATCAGGGACTTCCTTACGAAATATCATATGCAAGGTGCAGGCAACGCTAGTCTATGCTTGGCGCTCAAGGATAGCTCCGGTCGCATCGTCGGAGCGGCTACGTTCGTCGAAAAGGATAAGCAGTACGACTTATCGCGCTTAGCCTTTGTCGGTCATGTGCCAGGCGGAATGAGCCGTCTATTATCTAAGTTTGGCACTATACGGAAGTTCGATAAACCGCTCTTTTCCTATGCCGATCTTCGCTTCGGTACCGGAGCCGCCTATGAGAAAAACGGCTTTGCCAGATTAGGAGAGACAGGAATACCTTACGGATATGTCACGCCTACTGGCATGAAGCATCGCTTGGCCGTATCCAAGATGGCTCTTTCTCTGATGAAGGAATCGGACTTTTTCGATGCCTCATTGCCAGAAGTAGCAATCGCCAACACAAACGGCATATTCCGATTCTTCGGTGTTCCGCATGCTCGTTTTATTTGGGGTTAACCTAACCCTAGCGCGATTCCCACAACCAATCGGGAAACCTAACCCTAGCGCGATTCCTGCAAAATGATATTCTCGGAATATTGTTTTGCGGAGACACGCCATGCGCTTTTACGCATCCATCAAGAAACGCTCCAAGGTCCATAACTTTTGGGATTCCTCTGGTCATCTTGTCGCCGCCTTACATGGTGTCCGGTTCCACAGGAAGGGCGATCATTACGTCTCTGGCGAGGTGACCGAAGCTCACAAGATTGACCTTCTCAAGAATGATCCGAGCGTCATCTTGGAGGCTGTGGGGACGCCGACTGCCGTGCAGAAAGACGCCGTGCAGAATGAAGCTGTTATCGTCCCAAGTGACCATATTCCGCCGCCTAAGCCGCGTGGGCGGCCGCCAAAGGATCGTAAGGACAGCTAATGGCGTCCCCAGGTACTGTCAATTCCTTCGCTCTCTGGACGTGGGATACATCGACAGTCGGGCAGCCCGGCGGCGGTCCTGTCGTTACTGGGTACGGATCTAATGCGACAGTTACCAAGACCGGCCTTATGCCAGCGGATCTACAGGGATTCGTTGGGATTCCGCTAAGCCAGTACGGGAATCCTCCTGTTCCGATTCCGTCTACGACGCTGATTCAGTGGATACAATACGCCGAGGATTGGGTCGAACAGCGGACAGGGTTACTTTTGACGCCGACGTGGGTGGCATCACCACCTACGAAGATTCCTCTACAGACGCAGGATACGGGTATTATCGTCAATCCAAATTCCAATGGCGTACAACAGGAAGGCGTTGATTACGACCTGGAAGATGCACCTTACGACTTCTTCTTCCCGCGCGCACAAGACGAAGGCTGGATGATGCAGAGCTTGCGGTACCGGCCTGTACGCAATCCCAATTCGTTCCCGCTAACGTGGTCGCTTTCGCAGATGCAGCAATTCGC
>JAJYXM010000016.1 GCA_021796435.1 bacterium | reverse complement strand
GGCTTCCTTGTGAAAGTATTCCTCCAGGTCCTACCGTAAGTCCTCCTCCTACCGTGAGTTGGTTGTAGATGGTTCCGTTGGTGAGGACTGAGAGTGAACCTAGTTCTGCGCTGTGGGCGAGGAGGGCGGCAGTCTCTGTTCCCTTTAGGTCGATAATACTCATGCTATCCGCATCGGCATTAGCCGTATAAGCATAGCGACCTGACACGAAAAGCGATTGGGTGTATGAGGCAGCTGGTAAATTACCCGTAGCGACGACAGTCGGTGAAGTCGGAATAGATACATCAACAACCGAAAGCGTATCGATATTGCCGTTGGTTACGTATGCATAACGCCCATTTACGAATAACGATGAAGCACCTGTGCCAGTTCCCAGTGTCGACGTACCGACACCGATCGGCAAATACGGATTTGAAACATCTATGACGCTCAAAGTGGAATCACCTGGATTTATCGTGTAGGCATATCTGCCTTGCACGAAGACCTTGGCTGGGTTTGATGCTGCACCATATGTCTTGGTGCCAGCAAGAACAGGGTTCTTCGGATCAGCGACATCCACTATGCTCAAAGAATCGCTGCCCGTATTAACCACGTAGGCATATCTACCTTGCACAAAGATCGAAAACGGTTGAGTACCAAGGGCGAGCGAGGCTGTGACTGTCGGCTGCAGCGGATTTGAGATGTCAACGATACTCATCGAACCAGCACCATAGTTGGCCACATACGCATATCTACCTGAGATCTTGATGTCAATCGTACCAGCTGCAATGGTGGTTGTTGCGACTATTAGTGGCGTAGAAGGATTTGAAACATCAAGAACGTTTATGTTACCGATCGTCTTGTTTGCGACAAAAGCATAGTTCCCTGAAACGGCGATGCTCGTCGGTCCCGAACCCGTCGTTAAGGTTGTCGTGCTCATCACGACCGGTTGATCTGAGTTAGTGATATCAACAATCTTAATGTTATTTCCAGGCAATGGGCTGGCGATGTAAGCATATCTGCCAGATACCGTAATGAATTCAGGACTTTGGCCAGCAGTAAGATTCTTATTGCTTACGATATTCAATCCCTGTCCCGCACTCTGATACACATTCCGTATCGTCCCACTCACATCCAACGCTTCAAGCGGGGTAGATACTCCGATGCCGATGTTGCCGGTGGAAGCCACGGTGAATGATTCAGTGCCCCCGGTACGGAACCTCCAGTTGGATGAGGTATCGTTAAGGGCCAGGGTGAAGTCACCGGCAGATGTCTTGTACAGGTTACCGTCTCCATACACGGTAGAGTTTGTACCTACCGTTACGCCAGTGGCTGAGAACAGTCCTTCCTGTGAACCCAGCATGCCTTGTACGAAGACATCGTTGCCGTTCATGGTGAAGTTGGATGAGAGTCCTCCTCCATATGTGGTGGTTCCTACCAGTAGGTTGGCGTTACCTGTCTGGTTGCCGATGATGACAGTGGAAGTGGAACCTGTCCCTTTGTCGAAGATGAAGGCTGCGGTGTTGGTCGTACTGCCTCCGAGCAGGATGTCGCGGGTCGAGGTGGTGTTGTAGATGACTCCGCTCGTCGTGTTGTCGGTCCAGATATAGGCGCCGATAGGTGCACCGGCTCCTTGGGAACAATTCGTCCCATCAGCCAGACACACATTCTTACCTCCTACCGTCAGTCTGTTGGAGATCTCTGCATATGAAGAGGAAACTGCGAAGACGAAGGTTGAAGTTGTATTAGTCGCTGATACTGCCAGGCTTCCTTGTGAGAGTATCCCTCCTGGGCCCACCGTAAGCCCTCCTCCTACCGTGAGTTGGTTGTAGATCGAGGCGTTAGTCAGGACTGAGAGATTGCCGAGCTCTGCGCTGTGGGCGAGGAGGGCGGTAGTCTCTGTTCCGGGTAACTTGATGATGCTCAATGTGTTGTTGCCATAGTTAGCCACGTAAACATATTTTCCTAAAGGATAAATTGCCCTTGGTCCTGCTCCAGTCGCCATATGGCTGGTACCGACGATCTGTGGCTGTTGGGGATTCGAGACATCGATTATGTTTACGGTATCATTGCCTGAATTCGCGACGAATACATATCTGCCGGAAACTGCGATTCCAGCCGGGGCAGCACCAGCGCTCAATGTAGTTGTAGCTATTGTAGTCGGCGCGCTTGGATTCGAGACATCGATTATGTTTACGGTATCATTGCCTGAATTCGCGACGAATACATATCTGCCGGAAACGGCTATATCAGCTGAAGCAGCGCCTGTATTGAAAGTACTTGTCGCTACAGTTGTTGGAGACTGCGGATTTGAAACTTTGATGATGTTCATCGTAGCATTGCCGGCGTTCACGACATAAGCATACTCACCAGAAATCGCTAAGCGGAATGGGGTTGAACCGGTATTCAGAGAAACGTTCGCGACTTCAAAGGGAGATGTAGGATTGGAGATATCGACTATCCCGAATGAGCCCGCATAGTTCGCGATGTATGCGAATTTTCCGCTTGTCTTTATATCTATCGGCGAAGTCAGACCAGCTAATGCGGTTTCGCTTACAATCGAGGGCGAGGATGGGTTAGAGACGTCTATTACTTCGAAAACTCCGTTGAATTGATCTGAGACATACGCATATCTGCCGCTGACGCTTACGCCCAAGGCATTGGCGTTCCCTCCTGATAAAGTACTCGTCCCTACGATGAGCGGAGATAACGGATTGGAAACATCGACGATATTCATCGTTCCACTCGCTTGATTTGCGACATAAGCATAACGACCCGATACATCGATATATACTGGTTGAGAAGTATTGGCGAGATTAACCGACGAAAGTACCGGATATCCTTCCCCAGAATTCAGCACATTCCTGATCGTCCCACTCACATCCAAAGCTTCAAGCGGAGTGGTGACACCGATACCGATGTTGCCGGTGGAAGCCACAGTGAATGATTCAGTGCCCCCGGAACGGAAGCGATAGTTGGCTGAGGTATCGTTAAGGGCTAGGGTGAAGTCACCAGCAGATGTCTTGTACAGGTTGCCGTCACCATACACGGTGGAGTTGGTTCCGACTGTTACGCCAGTCGCGGAGAACAGTCCTTCCTGTGAACCCAGCATGCCTTGTACGAAGACATCATTCCCGTTCATGGTGAAGTTGGATGAGAGTCCTCCTCCATATGTGGTGGTTCCTACCAGTAGGTTGGCGTTACCTGTCTGGTTACCGATGATTACGGTTGATGTATTGGTTCCTTTGTCGAAGATGAAGGCTGCGGTGTTGGTCGTACTGCCTCCGAGCAGGATGTCTCTGGTCGAGGTGGTGGGGTATATGACGTTGTTGGTGGGATCATCGGTCCAGATATAGGCACCAGCTGGAGCACCAGGACCAGCGGAACAATTCGTCCCATCAGCCAGACACACATTCTTACCTCCTACTGTCAGTCTGTTGGAGATCTCTGCATATGAAGAGGAGACTGCAAAGACGAAGGTTGAGGTAGTGTTCGTTGCTGATACCGCCAGGCTTCCTTGTGAAAGTATTCCTCCAGGTCCTACCGTAAGTCCTCCTCCTACCGTGAGTTGGTTGTAGATGGTTCCGTTGGTGAGGACTGAGAGTGAACCTAGTTCTGCGCTGTGGGCGAGGAGGGCTGAGGTTTCGAGACCATCTTGCTCCACGATGCTCATCGTATTATCACCTGAATTGGCCAAATAGATGTATTTACCGCCAATGGCGATTGAACGTACTCCATTTCCTACAGGATAATCCACTACTTGAGTAATGCTGCTTACATTTGCGACATCGAAAATCGCTAATTTTTCTGGGCTTGCACCATAAGTCGTGGCGTACAGATATCTCCCTGAGATATCGACGCTGACCGGATGTAGCAATGATATATCAGCGACTGAAGACATCGCTGTCGGGTTAGAGATGTCGATGACCTTTATGGTCGATATCCCATAAACCGTTACATATGCATATCTTCCGGAAATGGCGATTTGGTTCGGCGAACCACCCAGACTTGCCGTCGTATTCACGACCACTGGTGCAGATGGGTTGCTGATATCGATTGCTTGGAAAGTATTGTCGAAATTATTAGAGACATAGGCATACTTGCCCTGAACCACCACGTCTATAGGACTTGCGCCTGTGGTGACCGACCCTTTTAGCGACAATTTTTGGGGATTAGATATATCGAATATCTGAAGCGAGTTGGAATTCAGATTTACGACATAAGCATACCCTCCGCTGACATACACGCTCTGAGGAGAAGAACCCGTACTGATTGAAGAAGCGACATAAGGAGCAGAAGGGTTAGAGACATCGATTACTTGCAATGAAGAAGCTACATCATTCACTACGTAAGCGTAACGACCGTCAACCATGACACCCGAAGGAGAGCTGCTTACGGATAATGTCGATAAGACACTCGGACTCGACGGTGAAGAAACATCAAAGATCTGTAAGCTGCTTGAAGTGTAATTGGCTACATACGCATACTTGCCGCTTAAACTGATCGAATATGGTTCGACTGCTGTCTGCGTATTCGTGGCGACAGTTATATTCGAATTTCCCCTCAGCACATTCTGTATCGTCCCGCTCACATCCAAGGCCTCAAGCGGGGTGGATACTCCGATGCCGATGTTGCCGGTGGAAGCCACGGTGAATGATTCTCGTCCTCCAGAACGGAACCTCCAGTTGGATGAGGTATCGTTAAGGGCCAGGGTGAAGTCACCGGCAGATGTCTTGTACAGGTTGCCGTCACCATACACGGTGGAGTTGGTACCGACTGTTACGCCAGTGGCTGAGAAGAGACCTTCCTGTGAACCCAACATGCCTTGTACGAAGACATCGTTGCCGTTCAAGACGAAGTTGGATGAGAGTCCTCCTCCATACGTGGTGGTTCCTACCAGTAGGTTGGCGTTGCCCGTCTGGTTGCCGATCAAAAAACTCGAAGTTGCTACACCGTACTTAAGCATCACGCTGTAGTCGTCCGTATAATTAAGATTTGTGAACGGGATATATGAATAAGGAGCATTAGCCCCAACCCCTTGCCACCAGTCACCACCATTTATCAAACTAAGTTTTCCACTGTCTTCCTTTATTGCACCCTGCGGAACACTGACAACCCAACGGTTATCCAATGATTTTCCGGCGAAATCATCTACTAAGTAACCATTAACAGTAAAATCATCGAAAGATTGCGTGATATTGGTGCCGCCGAAATTCGAATGAAAAAAACCTACACCAACTGGTGAAAACTCTAAGTTTTGGCTCCAAGCATTGGTGTAGTTAACACCGTCTGTCGAGTAATCAAATGCAATCGCCGAAGCATCTATCCTAATCCGCAACCAAACTGGCGATGGCGAAACATCTACACCAGCTACGTGCGCAGTGCCAACACCAGAAACTAATTTATTAACTTCCAATCTAGCACCGGTATAGTTGTAAGGGCCCCAAAAATAAGCATTATTTGTATCTAAGAATACAAGTAATCCAGAGTCGTTATTAGCCGTATAGACTGGTGAGCTAATTTTTGTGATAAAGGTATTGGTAGCTCCAGCAAGATAAATATCTTGCATTATGCCCTTCGAGCCAAACACAACATCGCGAGTTGAGGTCGTAGGATAAATAACATTATTAGCAACCGACTCAGACCACACATACGCTCCATCCGGTATTGCTGACGTCTGGCAATTCGTCCCATCAGCCAGACATACCGACTGGTCGTTCACTGTGATGTAGGTGGATGATACGTATTTGAGTTGGGATGTGCCTGACGCGTAGATGGAGCTGAACGAAAGTGAGGCAGAGCCCAGGTCGTAGGAGTTGTTGGTTGCCGGGACGATAGATGAATTGAGACGGGAGGTGATGGTGAGGAGATCCGTGGAGTTGTCTCCGATCTGGGTATTGCCGAGTACCGCCAGGTTGCCTGTGGTGGTGACATTCCCCTGTCTCGAGACGGTCAGTACGTCGGAAGTGCCGTTATTGGCTTTGATGAGATAGTCGTTGTTGTTCGAAGTGCCGTCGGTCTGGATGTACAGGGCGGTACGGGCTGCAGATGCTGCGTCAGCCGTGGTCTGATGTACCGAGAAGAGTTGGCCTCCTGTCGCATTGACCGAAGATGAGGCGTAATTGCCCTGTAATGTCTCTGAATTGTAGGCGAAGGGTACGGCCGAGAGTTTCTTCCTGGGCGTCATCTCCGAATCAGCCTCGACCGTCACGCCCAAGTAGAGATCCGATTGGTTGAAGATGTTCGTCAGTTCGTTCTGGCCTTGGAAGGTGGTGTCGCCGAGCAGGACTGAGAAGAGACCGTTCGTCACCGTTACGTTGATCGCCGTAGGTACGCCCAACGTGCCTGATGCGGTCCACAGGGCTGTTCCGCCGGAAGAAGTGTTGTAGACAGAGAACTTCAGGGCATATGTCCCGTCAGCCACGGCTGTGCCGGCTGAGGAAAGAAGTTTGCCCTGGTAGTTCACGAAGTGGGGGGTGGATGAGGCGGCGAAGGCAGACGAAGCAAAAAATCCTAAAATCGCTAGAATTGCAACAAAAATCCTTCCGATGGTATATCGGCTTGGTAAGAAAAAGGTACGCGATGTCTTGTTGGACATTGTTGCTATCTTCTGACCAGTTTGGCGCGTCAAATAATCTTCGATTTTACCCACAACTGACTAATAAATTTTGGGTAAAGTCTGATTGGTTAACGCTGTATATATTTTACCTAAAAACAAATAAGGCCTTTTTCGGCCTTATATTGATATATAACTATGTTGATAACTTGTGGAAACAAACTAACTATTTATCCACAGACTGTAAAACTACATTCTGATCGATAATTGCCTCCTCCTTCTTACTCAAGTCGATATCCTGACTTACATACTTCTTAAAACCAGGTTTCTCAGCCGTGATGTAATAGATATTGCGCTTCACGAAGAAACCATACTTGCCGTTCCTATCCGTGACCTGTGTCTCTAAAAGCTTATTGAACTTCTTGTCGAAAATACGGACGACCACGTTAGCCAAGGGCTTTTTAGTTTTAGCGTCTAACACGATACCCCAACTCTTAGGCCTGACCGGCATGGCTAATCTCCTGAACAGCAGATAGATACCTACTTGAGAAACCAACAACAAGGCATTCGGTACGCTGGGTGTGATTATCAGTATCACCATCCCCACAGGTATGCCCATGAAAGCTAAACCGTGTCTCAATAGTTGCAGCGACTTCTTTAAGAAGATCCTTCGCGGCGTCTCTTCACGCGTTATGGGATCGACAGGTATGTTGTAGGCCAACACACCGTCGGAAGGGCTTTCCAATTTGTCGCCATGGTACAAATCCAAAAACTCTACGTCTTCTGATTTATCCTTTAGGTATTCTGTAGGAAAGACATAGCCTGGTTTTACCACTTCAATCAGATAATTACCTGGCTTGACCAAGAACCTATACCTACCGGCTTTATCAGTGACTGTCGTCTGCATGACAAGTCTCGTCTCGAAATGGGTCAAACGCATGATAGCCAAATCTACAGGCTGTTTGCTCAACGAGTTAAACACAACACCCCACTTTCGTCTCTTTTTCCTGCCGAACAGCAGTATCGGTTGAGTGAAGAAATACTGAAGATAGGCCAATGAATTGAAGAGTGAGATCGCACTGACCGTGTTGATCAATGAGACGGAAAGCAGCAAGGGTGAAGCCGTGCTGCTGATGCTTTGGATGGTCGGAGAATCCATGACCGCTCTCGCGACCTTGAGCCCGTACCCGACATTCTCTATCGCGTTACTCGCTACGATGGCGATATTAGTGGCAATCGGCGCACCCTCAATCAGAGGCTTGGCCACAGGGATCTTGATCAATGTAATATTTTGGTTGAAGACGTTTTGGTTAATGAATACGGCTTCCGTTGTCGCCTCCCTATAACCATCTTTGGTGATGTTGACGTAATATCTGCCATTAGGGACGACGTAAGCATACGTTCCATCACCCGTCGTCTGAATTTCTTGACCATACAACTGCCAAGCTCCGCCTAATTGTTGATATAGTCTGATGGTCGCTCCCGGTACCGGTGCGCCCACCTCACCCAACAAGCCTTCTTCGCGCACTATTCCATAAGGTTGCGAATTCAGCCTATCAGCATGTTCAGCTGAATTTCCGTTCTGAAACACCACCGTCACGACCGCATCATGCATGCCAGGCTCCGGCGCTACGAATGAACCAGTATAAGCATTTTGGCTGGAATCATAGACCAACGAATAGTAGCTCGGCACAGGTGATGCGATGGATAATGTTGCGCCAACCGGGATCTCTCCTAAACCGATCACCGGAACCACGACAGATACGACAGAACCGCTTAAGACACCTATGATCCCTGCCGCATTCGGCACCAACTCTACTCTTCCGCTAGCACCGAAATACTGGACAACCACCGTAATACCCTCTTCTACCGGTAAAGTAGACGTCGGTACGATTGTAGGCGGAACCACGACGGGCGGCGTCGTGGTCGGAGTGACCGTCGGAGGGGTCACTATAGGCGGCGTCGTGGTCGGAGTGACCGTCGGAGGCACCGGAGGTGTGCTTGTCGGCGTCGGCGGCAACGGCGGAGTAGAAGTTGGCGTTGGTGGCGTGCTCGTCGGCGGAGTAACGATGGGCCCCTCCGGTTTTGCATTAGCCAGTGCTCCGGACGCGAAATTATTATGCGTGTCATAAGCATAGGCCGCATAATAATATATCGTTCCATTTGTCAGACCCAAGTCAAGGAAAGTGTTACCCGCACCTTCATAGATGACCGTCCCG
The DNA here is from genome assembly GCA_021796435.1 of bacterium. GTDB lineage: Bacteria > Patescibacteriota > Patescibacteriia > 2-12-FULL-60-25 > 2-12-FULL-60-25 > CAIKNB01. Next base: position 1,514,012 of record JAJYXM010000016.1, on the reverse strand, counting down.
TCATTCGGTCCTGTCGGATACCCTCCCTCTTTCCGTACAATGCGCGTCCCAGCAAAATCAGGATCTGGAGGCAAATTCCAATCCAGCGTAACCGCTCCATCACCAGGCGTCGCAGTAAAGTTGCTTACGTTCGCCGGAGGCGTAACATCGATAGTGGTAGTGAAAGTGAAATCGCCGGTAGATGTGGAATTATTCGCGACATCCGAAGATGTAACCTTGAAATGGTAAAGCGTACCTTCCTGCAGACCGGACAACGGCACGGCATGTGTCGTCACGTAACCCGCCAATGACTCGACGCTGCCATAGCCTGTTGTCAATCCAAATTCCACGGTACTGTTTGCAGGTTCATCTGTATCCCAAACGACGATTGCCGAGGTATCCGTGATATTCACGACATGCACATTCGATATTACGGGCGGTGTCTGGTCTCCGGATGTCGTGAAAGTCTGATCAGCCGAAGTGCTCGTTAAAGAATCCTGGTCAGTGGATATAACGATGAAGTGGTATACCGTCGTCTGCGTAAGACCGGAAAGAGTGACGCTATGGTCTGTTACGAACGTGCCGTCGGAAACGGTGCCGCTTGCATAAGACATCGTCGTGCCGAATTGCACGGTCGAGTTGGATGTTTTATCCGTGGTCCAAGTGATGGTCGCCGAGTTGCTCGTGATGTTTATTACCTGGATATTGAAAATGACTGGCGGACTTGGAATCTGACCTCCGCCCCCACCGCCGCTTGGCGGAGTGGATGTGGTCGTCGTCGCAGGCACTACCGCAGAAACGGAAACGGAAGAGTTGTCGACGATCGCCACACCTAATGTGTTGCTGTCACCGAAAGTACCGCCTATCGTCACTTGCGCCGACATCGCCGTCGCCGGGTTCGTCAGCTTATTCACGCCGCCGCTAGCATTTTTGCCTATCTTTATTCCGATTAGGTTGTTCGACGGCACAGTTCCAAGCGCTGCATCAGTCGGAGCAGTAAAACGAATCGTTGTGCCGATAATTGACGCCCCCCAAATACCCACCCCTGGTGCAGCCGCGATGGTCAAATTATTTTCAAATCCCGTGACTGGCCCATACGACAAATCGATATCCCCTATCCCTACCAGACCGAAAATGAAATTCGGCAACGAAATATCTATATTATCGGTCGGTGCATCAATGCCGGTAGGCGTCTCGAACACTATCTGATGATTGGCCGCAGCTCCCACCGTGTGTGTTTCTATGGTATCGGAAGCCGGCGTTGCCAATGCGGCAAAAACCGGAGATCCATGCAATATCAATAGCGCGGTAATCGCTACCGCTGACAATGTCCTCCTGATGGATAAAAACAAAGGGCGCTTCATGGATTCTCGAGGGACAATCACGCCCCCGGAATGATCCGGGGGACAAATTGTTACTCGATCAGATTTTAGCTTTCTTGTTCATCGCCGATTTTATGACCATCGCATTATACAGTTTCAATGCGACCAGTAAGACTATGAGCAATAACAGCGCCATCAGGCCCAATCTCCAAGGGAACACCCAGAACGAGACCTCGGCGGTCAAAGGCTGATTCTGCGTCCCATACTTAGCATCCACTTTCGCGGTATATCTTCCCACCGCAAAACCGTTCCACTCCGCCTTCAGGTTATTCATGAAGCCCGTAGCTTCATTCGCGCCTGCTTCGCCCCAGCTGGAATCGATCTTCCTTATGCTGTTGGGAAGTACCTTATTGTTCTTTGGATTGACCGGTACGGAGGTTACTTTTGAACCGAACATGTTATATATGTCGATCTGCCCAGTTGGTGTGATATGCACGCTGCCGCTGTTTTTGACGCGCAACTCGAAATACGCAGGTAGGTGGTTGATGCTGGAGATCATCTTTGCATTTGCTGGATCCTGCGATTTGGCAATCAGGTTGAAGGATTCGACATCTGCGCTTTCCTTGATGTTGCCGTTCACGTTCACCAGAAAAAGTACCCCAAGCTTTCCCCCGACGCCGACAGCTTTGCCGTTCTCGTCATTCGCTTTGGTCGAAAAGAAGATCGTCGCATAATGCCCGCCGGGTTCTGCATCCTTAGGCAGATTGATTGACCACTTGAAATCCCTCTTTTCTCCAGCCGCCAAAATGATGGATTTCTGATCCAACGCGATCCAGCTCGGCAAACCGCTATTGTCTGCTTCGTCAAGATATTCCTGTTGGCCTTCCTCACCCTTGGCGATGAACTTCTGCACTGAGGCATGGAACGTCTGCTCTTGATTGGTGTCGTTGATCAAAAGGATCGCGCCCTGCTCGCTCTGCCCTGGGTCCATGGTCCTGTCGACTAACGGAGGCGAGATCGTAAGGGCATGCGCGAAACCAGGAGACACCAATAGCAGCAAGCCGAGAGCAAACAACGTTTGGAGAAATTTTTTCATATTTTATTAATAATTTTTTAGTTCAACAGCCTTGATCCCGATTGCTCGGGATCAAAAGGCAGAACCAAAGTCCTAGAACGTAGCCGTCACCAGATAGGTAACAGTCTGCGAATAGCTACCGGCAGGGGTCCCTGAACTGATATTGGCGAAATGCTTCACCAATGTCGTTCGGGTCAGCTGCGGAGCCGTCCCCGAGTCGAACGCATCAGCATAACTGATGAAATTCTGTGTCGACGTTGGGACCGGCGAAGTATCTGTATTGAAGGTATACGTCGCCGGGCTGTTTTCGGTCACAGCACCGCTGTAATCACTCGCGGTACGACCACCAGCGGTCGCTCCATAAAGCTCTATTCCATACTGTTCTGAGCCAGGAGCTGAAGCCGCATTATCAACGACCTGCGTAATGGTTGCATTACCGGTCGCAAGATCGTGATCCGCTGCGATTGTTGCCTGGAAACCGCTGGCCGCATTTGTGCCTATCCTCAACCTATACTCACAGGTCGAAGACGCGGCAGACGTCAGCGTCCCCAACGCACACGCATTCGTGTTCGAAGTATCGGCTGAATTCCTGATTGCGAACGACAAAGTGGCGGGCACATCAGCCGTGACACTCACCAGATTGCCGCCGTAAGCGTAGAACAACGCAGCTCCCACATCCACCGGGCTGGATGAACGCAGGGAGACTGAATAGTTGGTCGGATCAGTACCGTTCGGATTGATCGCGATTGGATAAGTCGCCGCTCCAGCCGTCGTCGTTGCTGTGACCGTTAGGGTAATCGAAGATGTGCCATCTCCAGCAACCGAAACGGTACCGCCTGCGAGCGAGGTCGAGGAAGCGTTAAGGGTCGCGCTTTGATCAACCGAGATCACGATAGTAGCAGCAGTAGGCTGTGCACCGTACTGCTGTGCAGTCCAACTAATGCTTGTATATACGCTAGCGGCAGATCCGGAATTCACCGTAAGTGTGATCCCGTTGGCTGCATTAGCGGCGATGCTGGGCACGGTACCCAGAATCAAGGATAGTAATGCGATTTTAGATAATAGTTTTTTCATATTTTGTTTTTAACCTCAGCCTCATGAGAGCTGAAGTAGATCGAGTTTATATTTTTCCCCCTCATGATGATGAAAATATAAACCTGTTTGCCCCAAGACGAATTATAAAGTTCTTCTTTCCCGCATGAGGCTACGGGAATCGACCATTTTTGAAGAACCACGACGTACCATCCTGTTCTTGGCACGAGCGTTGATCGTCAAAAAATCAATAATTAGCTGTCACTGTGTAATATACAAGGTGCGAATAATTCCCAGCCGGCGTGTTGTTGTCGATGGAAATCTTATACTCTAACCCCACCCTTTCTTCCGTCGCTGCAACCGTATCGGAGTGTTGTATCGCCTGCGTTGAAGTCGAAAAAGAATAATCAGAACCAGTGCTTGTAGCACTTGAACCGAATACCCTCCACCCATACTCTTCACTCCCTAAACTGACCGTTCCATCAGTGACGCCTCTTATTGAGTCACTAATCGTATACCTCAAATCATGGTCCTCGCTGACATATACAGTATATCCGTTTTGCGCATCAGATGTCACTCTCGTAGCTGTCAAGGATGTCTTCCCTGAAGAGGAGCTCAATGTACCAAAATTGATGGAATTACCATTTAGTCTAAATACGAAATCATCTCCTCCGGATGGGCTAGCACTCAAACTGCCGGGCGAGCCATCCCATTGATCTACGACTACGTCAGCACCCTGTATGGACAAGATCTTACCAATAGCGAAAATCTGGGATAAACCCTTGTTTTCCACAACTCCAATCAAGTCATCCACAGAAAAGCTAGAAGTTGAATTCACAGTTACCGATAGACCAGCATTATTAAAGGCCGAATATGCAACTTCTGTCGCATCTTCTTGAGTTCCGATGCGAAAACTAAGCTGGGCCTGCTCACCATCACCTACGCGATAACCTGCGCTTATTGAATAGTTCGTGCTAGAAGAGATTCCTGTCGCCTGTTCTCCAACTGTGTCGTGTAACTGATAATTAGTGGATGTTGAAGCTTCATCACCCCCACTATTAACAGAATCCCAATTAATTTGATAATTAGTGCTAGTCATGGCAAAAACGTGTAAATTTACAATAATAAAACTTAATACTATAAAAATACTAACATATTGCAAATACCTGACTCTTTTCATGTATTACAATTATAGCCTAAATTTAGTTAATATTAAAGACTCTTTTTCAAGCGTCGCAAAACTTTTATATATATGTTTCACGTGAAACAATTTACATATAACTATATAGATTAACTACTAAACCTTTTAAGCAGCATTTTAAAACCATATTTGTTTTCACTAAGTTCTTTGTATTGAATTAACAGCTCCATTAAATCTACGTTAAGAAAAATATAGGTTCCTGAATGTAGTTTAGAATATCACTAAAAATATTCTAAGACTGCTGATTGTTTCACGTGAAACAATCAGCAGATCATAAATTCAAATACTCATTAGATACAAAATTCAAGTGATTAAATTATTTTTGTTTACGCTTTAGTTTTACAAAAACATTACAAAAATACAATTCTAACAAAATATTTTTGCTTTAAATCATAATCATAAATAAACAATGTTTCACATGAAACATTGTTTATTGTCACATTGCCAAAATCCAGCAAAAATATTTTTTACATTAACTGCTTCCATTTTATTCTAACAATATTGTTTCACGTGAAACATTTTTAAATAGTCACAAAAAAGTTATTTGTTTTAAACTTAAATCAAAATTTTGATTTCCAAATTCCGTTTAAAATCAAATTGATATCCATTAATTTAGACTTATATCTATAAACAACAGCAAGATCTAATCAGCATCTAATACATCTTCATAAATTTAAGCCAAAATAATTGTTTCACGTGAAACAATTGCTACTTTCCAAATACAAAATTTATCCAATACAAATAATCGCCATCTGGCGATTATTTGTATTGGTGGACCGAGGGGGATTCGAACCCCCGACCTCTGCAATGCGAATGCAGCGCTCTAGCCAACTGAGCTACCGGCCCAGATTGTTTCACGTGAAACAATTTTGGAGACACCGGGACAATATTCGATCTAAATATTCTCCTGGTGTCTCCAGGTGGAATCGAACCACCATCTAGGGCTTAGGAGTCCCTTATTCTTCCCTTGAACTATGGAGACATGCGTCGTAAAATAATATACGACAAACTAATAAGTACAAATTTAGCTAAAATAGAATAAGATATTCGATGCCCAAAGTCAATGCCAGAATCGTCTCTTGACTGAATCTGTAAGTTTACGTATATTCTTCTGACAATCTATGCCAAATAAGCAAGCTTCCATCAAGCACTTGCGTCAGACAAAAAAACGCCAGGCTCACAACGATAAGCTCAAGAGCTACATCAAATTTTTAACGAATGCAAGCAAAAAAGCATTGGATGCTAAAAATTTTGAAGAAGCAAAAACACACATAACGCGCTTTCAGCAGATCATGGATAAAGCGGTTAAGGTGGGGATAGTCAAAAAAAATAAAGCCTCAAGGAAAAAATCATCTTTGATGAAATCGTTGGCAAAAGCCGGAAAATAAAAAAATCACCCCGCAATGCAACGGGGTGATTTTTTATTCGTAAAAAATTTCAGTTTCATCCGGAGTACACAAGCCAGTCCTGGAAAGAAACAACGCATCTGCACCGCTTTTTGTTCCTGCTAACAAATCTTCTTTCTTTGTACGTAAAAAATTATTCTTAGCGAAACTAGGCAACCTCACGTCCTGCCCATCCTGTACTTTCAGGCCGTTCTTGCCCTGTCCATAAAGCAAAGAGGGGATTTGATCTTCCGAAAATTCATGTAACAGCGCTCTCCAACCCGATGATTTGGAGAAATACTTCCCGATTGCACCGAATACATTCCCTTCATCAGACTCCAACTGTACAAGAGGCGCATCCGGATTAGCCCACGATTTCGTCATCTCTTGATAAGCCAACCATGTATCCGGACAATATCTGTCAGCGATAGCCATGGTTTGCTTCTCGGTCAGTTGGAATTGTTTTGCGATGGTTTTGCACCACTGCCTGAATTCTGCCGTTCCCATCGTATCGAATTCGTACCTATGGACCTCGACGTCCTTAAGGTCTTTCAGGATCTTCTCGCTCACATCATCTGCTTCTAATGAAATCAATATTATTCCTGACGCGTCTTCCTTAAGGCGCCTGATCAAAGTCTTAAGTTGGACCGGTTTTATCTGCGCTAACAAGCCGTCGCATCTGATGAGCCTCCTGGTCGAAAACATCGACATGGCGCCGGTCTGGTTCAGCACGCTGTCTATGTTCTTGGCGTCGATATTTTCTACCGAAAAACCGCTGGCGTCGAATTTAGACTTGAATGCGTTCACCAGCTCCTGAGCTTTTTGCCTTGAACGGAATGTGTCTTTACCCGAACAGATCAATAACATGCGTACAGCCTATCCCGAAGTCGAAGGAAAGTGAATAGGGGAATGGCTATACGATTTTGCTCATCTCTTCCCAGTTGTCCCCCTGTTTAGCCTCGACTACGATCGGGCAGCCTATGCTTTCGGCTTCTTCCATGATCTTTTTCACTTTCTCCGCCACTTTCATCACTTCAATTGCAGGCACCTCCAAGACCAACTCATCATGCACCTGCAACAGCATCCTGGAATCTTTCGAGATGCTTACGAGCTCAGCGTGCACCTTGATCATCGCTGACTTCATGATATCTGCGGCCGTCCCTTGTACAGGCATGTTTATCGCCATACGTTCGCTCGCAGCCCTGATGTCTGGTCTTGGCGAATTTATGTCAGACAACATCCGACGTCTGCCAAAAAGTGTTTCGACGAAACCCTTCTCGTGCGCTAGCGCCTTGGTCTTATCCAAGAATTCCTTGATGCCTGAATATACCTGGAAATAATCATCGATGAAAATCCTCGCTTGATCCATCGGTATCCCCGCGGAACGGGCCAGCCCTTGCGGACCCTGTCCATAAACGATTCCGAAATTGATCGCTTTAGCCGCTCGCCTCATCTCTTTCGTCACCGCATCCAAAGATACGCCCCAAATGGCCGCAGCCGTCGCTACATGGATGTCGTGTCCTTGGGCGAATGCCTTCAACATCATCTCGTCTTTAGAGAGCGCCGCTATCACGCGTAGTTCGATCTGTGAATAGTCGCAGGAAACCAACTTATGACCTTCTTTCGCGATGAAGCCGCGCCTGATGCGACGTCCCTGATCGGTCCTGATCGGGATGTTCTGCAGATTCGGATTCATCGAAGACAGCCTTCCCGTTGCGGTCGCCACTTGATTGAATGTTGTATGGACTCTGTCATCGGCATCGATTAACAGAGGCAACGTATCGATGTATGTCGAGAGCAGCTTGGCCACCTCTCGATATTCCGTTATCTTCTCGATTATCGGATGAACGCCTTTCAATTTATCCAATTCAGCCGCTGCGGTTGAGATTCCGGTCTTACCCCGTTTGATGCCTTTCGCGGAAATACCCAACACATCGAACAACACATGGGAAAGTTGGATAGGGGATGCGGGATTGAAATCCTCGCCGGCCATCTCGACCATCTCTTTTTCCAGGCGCTGCTTGTCTGCCGTGAAGTCCCGGGACAATCTCTTGAAATACTTCTTGTCTATCATGATCCCATCCTCTTCCATCTCTGCCAGCACAGGTATCAGGGGTAACTCATACTTTTGTAATACGTCGGTCAGGCCGTCACGCTCTATCTCATTCCTCAACCCAGGTATTAGTTTGCGTATCGCATCGACAAGGAAAACCGCATCAGCACACTCCGCTTCTTTCATCAGACCCAACCTGTTGTTCGCCAACTCTTCGAGGTCATATCCGCCTTCGCCGGCAGACAAAAGATAAGCTGCGATCTCCGTATCGAAACCCAAACCAGCCAAAGCAATGCCCTTATCCGCACACCAGTGCATGCTTCTTTTCAAGCCGTGCCCTGATTTTATGATCCTCGGGTTCTCCAACAACGCCTTCAACACGCCTAGTTGCGCCGCTTCGTCCAACTTTTGTTGCGTGACCGCCAAGACCCCTGACCAGGAGGCTAAGGCTAACACCGGCACATCGCCGAACAATGACTCTTGAGGCAGATCGACTTGCTGGATACAGATCTCATCACCGTCATCCACCATAGCGACGAAAGAGGCGACGTCCGTCATGAAAGCGCACGGACCTGCTCCGGCAGCGCCAGCCTTTGCAGCGGTTGCGGTCTTGATTTCCTTTTTTTCTGGTTCTTGGCGCTTCTCTTCCTTCAAGGCCAGACGTGCCAGCAATGTCTTGAAACCGAAACCCATGAACAAGCCTCTCAACTCCTTTACGTCCACCGGCTTGCGTCTCAGGTCATCCAGATCTCCGGCTATCGGTACATCGGTTACCAACCTCACCAAGGGCAGCGTAGCCCGCGCAGAAGCTTCGCCGGCGATCAGCTTGCTCCTTACGGAAGCAGTCATTCCGCTCTTGGCGTCATGCGCAGCCTTCAGGATCCCTTCCAGGTCACCATACTCCTGCAGAAGCTTGGTTGCCGTGACTTCACCTATGCCCGGGACGCCTTTAAGGTTATCCGATGCATCGCCGCGCATCGCCTTGAAGTCTACGATCTGATCAGGCCGCAGACCGACCAACGTCTTCAGGCTGTCTTCGTCGTAAGTCTGCGTTTCGCTTACTCCTTTCTTGAATGCTACGACTTTCACCCGCTTCCCGATGGCTTGCCAGGCGTCCTTATCGCTCGTCAAAAGCGTCACATCAATTCCCTTGGCCGACATGCGTTTCGCTAAAGTACCTAAAAGGTCATCAGCCTCGAACCCATCCAACTCGAGATTTGTGCCGCCCAACGCCGCCACGACCTTTTTGACCTCTGGCGCCTGATCATAAAACTCTTGCGGCTGTTCTTCTCTTTGCGCTTTATATTGAGGTTCAGCTTCATGACGGAACGTCGGAGCCGCGGTGTCCCAACACACCGCCAGATAATCCGGCCTCTCGGTCTCCAAGACCTTCAACAAAACCATGGAAAAACCATAGATTGCGTTGACCAAAACACCGTCAGGCGAAGTAAGCGGCGGCAATGCATGCCAGGCACGATGCAACAAAGCATTCGCATCTATTACAAGAGCTTTTTCAGACATAGCTACAAAATAGCGCACTTATGCAAAAGCTAAAAGACTACGCTTCAAGCTCATTACGCAATTTTTCTATCCATCTTACGATGGCCAAATCCAAATTCAATGACCTAAGGCGTCTGGCGTCTCGCGGTATATACGGGCCGTAATCCCATACGCCGACCCTGAATCCTCGCTGGTGCAAAGCTTCGACCCTCCTTTTGTTCAAGACGGGGAAGGGGAATGCGACGGCGAACGGTGCAAGCTTCTCTAGTCTTGCGAACCACTGCTTGCTACGCAAAGGAAGGTGCCAGCGCGACTGCAATATGATGACGCGCGCATCCGGTATTTCATCCTTTACTGCTTTCAGCATCTTTAGGCTGAAGGATGAGATCAATGTCCTTTCACGCAGACCTGAGCTGGTCTTCAATTTCTTCAGCAAGGGTTCTACTACGGCCTTATGCTTTATCTCGAAATCCAAGATGCTTGGTGCATGGATATGCGCCGTCACTTCGTTCAAGGTTGGGATGCACCCGCCGTATCTCAGAGGCAAGGCTTTCAGTTCTGCCGTGGTCAGTTGTTCTACCTTCAAAGCCGTTCCTGCGATTCGGTGGAGATTCGGATCGTGCACCACTACAACCTCGCCATCCTTCGCCAAACGTAAATCCATCTCGATACCATCGGCTCCTTGAGCGATGGCGTTCGAGAACGACTCTAGGGTATCTTCGGACATTTGTCGCGTCTGCCTACCGCGATGACCAAGTATCAACATAATTCACAAAAAGGCATGCAGCTTCAATCCTTCGGATTTAACGCTTATTGATGGAGGCCAGAGCGGGAATCGAACCCGCGAATACAGGTTTTGCAGACCCGTGCCTTACCACTTGGCTATCTGGCCTCGAAAAATAAGGGTTGAAACCTCCTACCCCTATGATTGGGGCGACAGGAATTTACCAATTCCGCTGATATTTGTCGAGGGATGATTAAGTCTAAAAAAGCCCTCCATCCGGGATGGGGCCTCGTCGTTTCACCTTAGAATCTCTATTCTTACGTTATGCTTGATGCCGAATTGGCGGTTCGATTCGACCGTCGGCATCCAGATGTCGACCCTATTAGGAAACCGAGGATTCATCCTGTCATGCACCTCGAACACCTTATCCCCAAAAAGTTCTGGTATCCGTATCTTAGTTCCGAACTTCAAGAAGTTGGCTGCCACGATTCCATCCCGAACATATGATCCATCCGCCGTTATGAAAGGGGACCCATCGGTCTGCCAAGGCAAAGAAGAATATGCCGTCATCGTGACATACCTAACGCTCTTCGGAGGCACATCTTTAGCTGCTTTGAGCTCACCCTCCAGCCTTTCAGGTACGACTATACCCAAAGGTTCGCTGTCATCAGCCATGGATTGTCCCGTTTCCCAAAGTGCTACGCCAGGCAAGATATCGCGGTTCTCAGCCGCCTGGACACGCACACTGGTCAACAACAATACCGCTATCAGCACAACCACGGTCTTGCGTTGTCTGGGCGATAAATTGAAAGTATTAGTCAGTATTCCCATATTTGGTACAATCAGTCAGGGTTCAGTTGGCAAGTCTGCCGCTAAACCGCAAATAATTACTTTTCTAGCCTAGTTTGTCAAGTCTCAAATACAATAATTTGGCTAAAATAAGCCAAAAAACTATGCCTATTAAGCACCTGATAGAGATCCCGAAAAAAAGACGAGAAAGCTCTCCTGAACAAAAACATAAAAACCGAGAGAAACTCAAAAAAATAGCTTTAGGCGTGGTTTTGGTCTTTGGCTGTCTCGCTCTGGCTGGCGCCCTCTTCTTGAGTATGGCCATGGCTTGGATCTCGCGCGACCTTCCTGACCCGAACTCACTCATCACACGCGAGCTGCAACTCTCGACTAAAATCTATGATCGCACCGGCACGCATCTGCTCTACGAGATACACGGCGACGAGAACCGCACGCTTATCCAGATCAAAGATCTTCCTGCCTATGTCGGGCAAGCCACCATCGCGGTCGAAGACAAGACCTTCTATCAGCATCACGGCATCAGTTGGCGCGGCATGCTGCGTGCCGTCGTCGTCAACGTCCTGAAGGGCGAATCCATCAAAGGCACATCTACCTTGACCCAACAGCTCGTCAGGAACGCCATCTTGACCACCGAAAGGAGTTACACAAGAAAGATAAAAGAGGTGTTGCTCTCCTTGCAGATCGAACGCATCTTCAGCAAGGATCAGATACTCCAGATGTACCTGAACGAAGTCCCTTATGGCAGCACCATCTACGGCATCGAATCCGCCGCGCGCTCGTATTTCGGAAAATCCGCCAAGGACTTGACTGTTGACGAGGCTGCGCTGCTGGCTGCCATACCGCAAGCCCCTGACCTTTACTCACCCTACGGCAACGGAACGCGTGGCGACAACCGGGAACTCCTAGTCGCGCGCCAAAAATACATCATCGGCCTCATGCGTGAGCAGGGCTACATCACCCAGGATCAGGCCGACGAGGCGCTGAAAGTCGACACCCTCTCCAAACTCATACCCAAAAAAATCGGCAACATCGAAGCGCCGCACTTTGTGATGTATGTAAGGTCGCTGCTGATAGATAAATACGGTCAGAATACGGTGGAGCGTAAAGGCCTGAAAGTCATCACGACCTTGGATTACGACAAACAGAAGATCGCCGAAGAAGAAGTCGCCAAGGGCGTGGAGGATAAGGGCAAGGCCTACAAATTCAGCAACGCAGCTTTGGTGGCGCTTGATCCGAAGACCGGTCAGATACTTTCCATGGTCGGATCCAAGGATTTCTTCGACGACGCCAATGATGGTCAATTCAACGTGGCGCTTAGCCCACGCCAACCGGGTTCGTCATTCAAACCCATCGTCTATGCCGCCGGCTTCATCAAAGGTTATACGGCAAACACTATCCTTTGGGACGTCAATACCGTCTTCAAGACGGAAATCAAGGACTATGAGCCGCGCAACTACAACTTCAAGGAAAACGGACCTCTGACCGTGCGTAAAGCGCTTCAGGGATCACTCAACATCCCGGCAGTTAAGATGATGTACCTCGTAGGCGTCGGCCGCGTGCTGGATTTCGCAGAACAACTGGGTTATACGACCTTCCAGGACCGCAGCCGTTTCGGTCTCTCCTTGGTGCTAGGAGGTGGTGAAGTCAGACTTCTCGAACACGCCAACGCATATGCCGCTTTCGCGGATCGCGGCGTCCAATATCCGACTTCCGCCATCCTTAAGGTCGAGGATTCTGACGGAAAGACTTTGGAGGAATTCACCCAACCGCAAGGTGAGCAGGTGATGGACGAAAATATCGCCGATCAGGTCTCTGACATCTTGTCCGACAACAACTCGCGCGCCTACATCTTCGGACTGAACAACAAATTGACGCTGCCTGATCGTCCAGTCGCAGCGAAGACCGGCACCACCAACAACTTCCATGATGCCTGGACCATGGGCTATACACCTTCTTTGGTGGCCGGCGTCTGGGTGGGCAACAACGACAACAGCGAGATGAAGACAGGCGCCGACGGATCCGTCATCGCTGCGCCTATCTGGCAGAACTTCATGAAACGCAGCCTTGCCAATACGCCAGTCGAAAAATTCACTCCACCGCCGCCTATAACCACGAATAAACCTGTCTTGGACGGCAAGAGCACCGAAGTCACTCTCAAACTGGATAAGGTCACAGGCAAGCTAGCCACCGAATTCACTCCACCCGAACTGACCGAGGAAAAGACATTCCACCAAGCGCACAACATCCTGTATTACGTGGATAAGGATGATCCGCGCGGGCCAGCCCCCAAAGACCCTTCCCAGGACCCGCAATACTCAAATTGGGAAAGCGCCGTACAAAGCTGGGTCCAGCGCAACAACTGGAACACTACTTCAACTGCCCCAACCGAATACGACGACGTGCACAATCCCAAGACCGCGCCAGTCGTACGTATCACCTATCCCGAACAGAATGCGACATGGCAGACAAGAGGAGGCACACTTAGCCTCGAGGTGACTTCCGGCAGAACCATAAACCGCGTCGAGGCCTGGAGCGAAGGCGTCATGATCGGTTCAAGGAATGACTATTCGAACAATCTTCAGATCAGTTTCCCCAACTCGTTCGAACGCGGATATCACGACGTCACAGTAAAGGCCATCGACGACGTGGGCAACACAGGTACCGCCACCATCACCATCAACATGAACGCGGATCCTGAACCCATCTCCATCAAGATAATGAACTTATCAAATAACGACATCCTCCACGCATTCAGCTTCCCCTTCAACCTATCCATCAACATAAGCGACATTAACAACATCAACAAGCTCGACATTTACCTCCAGACACAAGACGGTTCTACGAAACTTATCGGTTCAGAGATCCAACCCTCCACCAACCTAGTCCAATTCCTCTGGCAAACGCCACCGGAAACAGGCAAGTACACCGTCTTTGCCGCGGTCGTGGACAAACAGGAAAACATCCACACCGGTGAACGTGTAAACATTAACATCCAATAATCCGTCGCCACTAACAACAAATCCGGCCCTTGAGCCGGATTTGTTTATCTTTAGAATCAAGATCTATTGCCGGATCGGCATGACGATATACCTATAACCCTCTTCACCCTCCGGAGTGACAAGCACCGGATTCAACGAGTCGATCTGCTTGATCCTCACCTTATCTCCACTCATCGCAGCCAATCCGTCTCCCAAAAACCTGAAGTTCAGGGTCACCTCATTAGCCACGCCCTTAACCTCTCCTTTAAGAATCGTTTTTGTCTTGCCCGTTCCCTGATCAGCCGACTCGATCGTACAACTTGAGGATTCAGGATCGAACGAGACATGGACATCGAAGAGGCCCTGCTTGGAGAAAAGACTAGCCGCCCTGACCGCCTTCTGCAGTTCGGCTCTCGACAATACCGCCTCTGTCTTGAACTGCTGCGGAATTATCTGCTTATAATCAGGGAAAGAACCCTCGATCAACCGTGAGATCAGATCCACGCTTCCTAGGGTCGCCACCAACTGATTCTCCGTGAAATTCAAGGTTACGCTCTCCGGCGCGCTCAACTCATCCTTATAGGCACCCAAGATGCGCATCATCTCCAAAAAAGCCTTGGCTGGGACGATATATCTCGATCCTGTGCCCTTTCCGGTAAACGCCTGTTTCCTTTCTGCCAGACGGTAAGAGTCTGTGGCCACGAAGACCGCCGAAGGTGTAGCGCCCTCACCATCCATGAAACATGCTACACCCATGAGCTCAGGCCTTGATTGGGATGTAGATACCGCAAAGACCACTTGGGACAATGCCCGCTTCAGATCAAGCGCTGAAAAACTATACCCGCCATCCTTGGTCAGTTTAGGCAGCAACGGGAACTCAGCCGCCGATATACCCTTCAGCACCGTCTCCTGGTCGCCTGATTTGACCTCCAAACCATCTTCCGTCAGTACCAGTTCGACCTTACCCGACGGAAGCAGAGACACGTAATCCAAGAATAGTTTTGCTGGTACGCTGTACTCTCCTTCCACCTCCACCTTGCCGCGCACCAGGCAGCTCACGGCGATTTCCAGATTAGTCGAAGAAAGCTTGAGGGCGCCGTTTTCCGTCTTCAACAGGACGTTCCCTAATACAGGCAGGTTGACGTTCTTCCCTGCTACGTGGCCTACCATGTTCAACCCCTGTATCAGGTTCTCTTGGGTACATACGAAATGCATAGCTTTCTAATTAAGAATATAAATATTTAGTTAGTAGTAGTAATAGGTGTTGTGGATATGTTGATAGTCCGGTTTCCCTTTGGTTTTTGCGGGTCTTTAGTTCGTTTTTTATCAACCCTTAGTGGGGACTTGCTCTGTGCTCGGTGTTTATGGTTTAGCTTCGTTTGGTCGACATGTCCGGATGATGAACACTCTTGTCTCACCTCGCTCACAGGTTTTACCCAGACCCGCTTCCCGCATAAAGCTTCTCCCTGATCAGCGAGACGTCTCGTTTGAGTTGGTCGTCGTTCTTCAGCTGGTTATTGATTTTGTTGCAGGCATGCATGGCGGTGGTGTGGTCTCTGCCCCCAAGGTGGTCACCGATGGCGGGAAAAGAGCATTTACCTTCTTCCCGCAACAGGAACATGGCTACTTGGCGCGGAAATGCCAATCTTTGTTCCCGGCTTTTGCCCAGGATCTCGTCCATGCTGACGTCGAAATATGCGGTGACGATCTCCAGCAAACGCTTGGGCGTGATGTTGCGCTTTGGCACATTAGGGACAAAGCTCTGCAGCAGCGACTGGACGGATTCGAGTGATGGTGAGGTGTTCTTGAATTGGTGATAGGCCACTATCTTGTTGAGGGCGCCCTCAAGCTCACGGACGTTCACCTGGATCGTGCCCGCTACATATCTTAGGATATCTGGTGAAAGACCCATGTTCTTTTCCTTTGACTTTGCTTCCAAGATAGCGACGCGTGTCTCGAAATCCGGGCTCGAAACATCAGTTATCATGCCCCACTCGAAACGCGTCAAAAGCCTACTTTCCAGGCCTTGGATGTCTTTTGGCGATCTGTCAGAGGTGATCACGATCTGTTTGTTGTTCTGGTGCAGGGTGTTGAAAGTATGGAAAAATTCCTCCTGCGTGCCTTCTTTTCCTGTCATGAACTGGATGTCGTCGATCAGCAGAAGGTCGACCGTACGGTATGAATCCTTGAAGTCTTTGCCGCGTCCGCCTCTTACCGCCTGGATGAACTCATTCGTGAAACGCTCACAGGTCGCATAGAGCACTTTGGCATCAGGATTGCTGTTGGATACGTGATGACCGATTGCCTGCAAGAGATGCGTCTTACCTAAACCGGACCCACCATAAATAAAAAGTGGGTTGTAGGTTTCTCCCGGTTTGGCAGCCACGGCCATAGCCGCGGCATGTGCCAGCTCATTGGCTTTGCCGACCACGAAAGTTTCGAACTTATAACGTGGATTCAACCCAGTATCGTTGGAAGCGTGGACTGTTTGTTGAGTTGGTTCGGTCTTTTGTGTCAGGACTGACGGCGCCTCTTCGCATCTTTCTGCTGTATCCGCGTATTGTGGCAGTATGGTCGTGTTTCTGACCTCAACCCTATATGAGACGTCCCTGATGTTCGTCTGGGTGACGTTGCGCAGGGCTCGGACAACGGCCTCGTGGTATTTCTTCTCCAACCAGGCTTTAGTGAAGGTATTGGGGACAGCGATCACTACCTTGTTATTGTCGAGTGCCGCAATAAAGGTATTCTTGAACCAGGTGGTGAAATTGGCTTTTGACAGCGTTAGTTCCAGTTCTCCCAAGGCTGCTCTCCAGATTTCATTATTGTCCATAAAAACACGTCTATTAAAGGAATTTCTTGGCTCTATCTCAACAGTCGGGTGATTGATTGTCAAACCTGTTGATAAAAAGTGGATAAAGTATATACGCATCTTGCCAAAAATCCAAACAAATGCTAATATCCTTTGGTAATTAAAGCTAAATACATGCCCAAGAGAACTTATCAACCAAAAAAGCGCCGGTATGTGAAAATCCACGGTTTTCGTTCCAGGATGAAAACTAGCGATGGGCGCAAGGTTTTATCCCGCCGCAGGGCAACAGGACGCAAGCGTCTGGTCGTCAAGAAAGCAAGATAAACCAAAAAAATCCCGCAAAACGCGGGATTTCTGGTAATTTTGATTGCCTGCAGTGTTAATGGGATAATATAGGCCATCAGTATGTTGCCGAAAGCCAAAAGATTGACCAAAAAACGAGATTTTCTGAAGCTTGCCTCAAAAGGGCACTCTGTTTTTGGTCCCTTTTCTACCTTGCGGGTGAGGCAGACGCCTGGTCATATGTCCAAGGTGGCGTTCATCACTTCAACTAAGGTTTTCAAGAAAGCCGTCGATCGCAATCGGGCCAAACGCCGGATGCGTGAGGTGATTCGCCTTAACTGGTCAGACATTCCGGCTGAGATGCATCTTCTTTTCGTGCTGAAGCCGGAATCTCGCGACGCAAAATGGGAGGATCTGACTACAGAAGTAAAAAGGATGCTTACGCGTATTCCTGAGGCACTGGCCAAACCTCCCAAACCATCCTCACGCGCCTTGAAGCACAAGGCGAAACTATCGAAAGCGAAAGTAATCAAAAAATGAGACTCCAGAATCTACCTAGGCGCACCGCACAGCTTTTGATCGTGGGTTATCAATACACGCTATCTTTCGATCACAGCCCTATACTTTCTAAGTTTTCTCGTCAACAGATTTGCCGTTTCCACCCGACGTGTTCTGAGTATGGTTATGAAGCCATCGGTAAATATGGTTTGCTCAAAGGCGGACTCATGACCTCCAAGAGGCTATTGCGCTGCAACCCATGGAATCCCGGCGGCCACGACCCCGTGCCGTAAAGTATTATTTCAGGAGCTCCTCGATCTCGCTTAAGGTCATGGGCGCCTCAATGGTTTTTTGTTTGCTTCCCATCCCTTTTATAATCTTGATCGAACTTTTTGCGATATCAAGAACATCGGATAAGAAGTCTATCAACTCAACGTTAGCTTTACCCTCGACTGGTGGCGCTGCTAGCCGTATCTTCCAAATGTTCCCTTCTTTCCCTGCCACCTCTGTCTTTGATGCGTTAGGGATGACGCGTATCGATATTCGGGCCATATGTAGGGGCGCGATTCATCGCGCCCGATCAGAAGAAAATATCTTAAGCAGCGGTTTTTTCATGCCAGGGCATACGGCTAAGAAATCCTTGTCACCCAGTCTCCATTCTTTGCCCTGTGGCGTCATGACTTGGCCGCCTGCCTCGCGTACGAGCAATGTTCCGGCTGCGACATCCCAATCATGTATGCCGTGCAGGATCGAATATTCCGCTCTACCTGTCGCGACCCAGACGGCTTCGAAGACCGCGGCTCCTAAGCGTCTCGTCGAGCGCGAATGCATGGTTAGGGCCGGGACATGCTTCACGCCACGTGTTTTTTCTTCGGGTAGATAGCCGTAACAGAAAAGGCCTAAGGCATCCTTGATTTTCGTTTTGTCAGAGACGTGTATTCTCTTTTTCTTCACTCCGTTCTCGACCCAGGCGCCACTGTTTTTTAGCGCGAAATAGCGCTCTTTCATCGTAGGTAGGGATATCGCGCCAAGCGTTATCTCGCCGTTCTCGACCAATGCTATGGAGATTCCCCACAACGGTAGATGCGCTGTATAATTCGTCGTCCCGTCCAGCGGATCTACGACCCAGAATATATTTTTAGGCCCTTGTATGCTCGGCGATTCTTCGGTCAACACGCCAAACTCAGGTGTCGCTTTTCTCAGGGCGCGGATAATCGCTTTGTTGGACGCTTCATCTGCTTCAGTCACGATCTCGGAATGTTTTTTGTAGCGCCATGCGCCAGGATGCTCTTTTTTGAATCTCGGCAACAGTTCATTTTCGCCGGCCTTCAACGCAGTCTTTACGGCCGAAAGCGATCTTTTGGTTTCTTTGATGTTCATATAGGTCATTTTGCATTCGACGTTCGTAATTCCTTCAACACCGACAGGTCTTTTTCTACCCCATCCGGTTCCGTCTCCAGATACAGGTTTATGTCCTTCAATCTTTTTTCCTTGACGATCGCTTCGAATCCTTCTATGCCAATGAACCCGTCGCCCAGATGTTCATGCCTGTCCTTGTGGGCGCCTAATTCGACCTTCGAATCGTTGCAGTGCATGGCCTTGAGCCTCTTCAACCCGATAATCTCATCGAATTCATCGAACGTTTTTTTGACCGCCTTTTTGTCTTTCAGGTCATAGCCAGAAGCGAATGCATGTGCCGTATCGAAACACACGCCAAGTTCCGGATGATCGACTCCCTTAAGCAGCGCTGCGATTTCTTCGAACGTATCTCCGATTATTTCACCCGCTCCTGCGGAAATCTCGACCAGCAGTTTAGTCGAGCCAGCATATCCATCCAGCAGTTTGCCGATCCCTTCCACGCACCAGCCCATCGCGGTCTTGAAATCGCTTCCTTTCGCGCTGCCCGGATGGAACATGAGGAATGAGGCTTTCAACGAAGAAGCTCTTTCCAGATCCTCGCGGATGACACGTGCTGAAGACGAGCGGATGCGCTCCTCCGTCGAGGCGAAATTGATGTAATACGGTGCATGGACCACCCAGTCCGTCAGGCCGTGAGAAACGCAATTTTTCGCGAATTCCTCCAGGATCTCATCCGTCAGCTTTAGCGCTGGCCCTCCCTGTGGCGAGCGTGTGAACATCTGGAACGTCTCGCAACCGATTTTAGCTGCGTTCAAGGGTGCGTTTTGTATTCCTCCTGCTATAGAGACATGTGCCCCGAATTTCATGTCCACATCGTATCTCAAACTCTTCCAAACACAAAGGGCGAGTTCCCTCGCCCTTTGTCGCCAATAAAATATTTGATCCCTTCCTAAATTCGTCACTCGTCATTCGTAATTTGTAATTCCCTTCCACCAACCGCCTTGGCTTTCAGCGCTTTCAGCGTTTTTTGGTTTTTCATCCTGGCGTTCAGATAATCGCGATATTCGGGGGAAAGGAGTTTTTCTCTTGTCTCGGTATCGCCCGGCTTGATGTGCTGCAGGATGCGGTCTATCTCCGCGTCGACCTCCGTGTCGACTGATTCGCAGTTTTCGCGTTTTGCGATTTCCTTAAGCAACACCGCCGTCTGTATCCTCAACAAGGCTTGCGGTACGAAGTCTAGCTTGAGCTGATCCATCGTCTTTTTGATGCTCGCCAGATAATCCTCCATCTTCATGCCCTGCTCTTCCACGGCCGCCTCCATCTCGTGGATCATGCGATGCACTTCTTCATTGACGAGGATGTCCGGTATCTCTGTGAACTTGGACCCCTTGGTCAATTTTTCAAGCAACTCGATCTCCGCTGCCTCTTCCGCCTTCTGGTCCGCCTCTTCCTGCATGTTCTTCTTTATCGTCTCGTTCAGCTTTTCGATGCTCTCCAGACCCATCGTTTTGGCGAATTCTTCATCCAAAGCTGGCAGCTCCAGCTTATACACGTCCTTCACGTCAGCCGAGAACTTCACGTTCTGTCCTGCTAGCTGCTTGTTGTAATGATCGCTCGGGAACGTCAACTCGAATTCCCTCTTGTCGCCTTTCTTCGCACCCACCAGCTGTTCCGCGAAGCCCGGGATATAATGCGGTTCGTTCATGTAGACCTTGTAGTCCTTTGATGTGCCGCCCTCGACGACTACGCCGTCTTTCGTGATCTCCAGGTCGATCAAGGTCAGGTCATCCAACGTCGCCGGCTGGTCCGTCACTACCTCCTGGCGTCTCATCTTACGCAGGTCTTCGATGACCTTGTCGCGCTCCTCGTCAGTCACTTCGCGCTTCTTCACTTCGACGAGAGGTTTGGAATAATCCATCACCTCGGTCACCTTGGGCATTATGGCTGCGACCACCGTGAATTCGATGGGTTGGTTTGGCGTTATCTTCTCGACGGAAATCTTGGGTGACCCGATCGTATCCAGGTTGTTGTCCAGGACCGTCTTCACATATTTGGCTCGCACGATGCGCTCCAAGGCAGTTTCCCAGATGAGCATCTCGCCATATTCGCGGGCCACGTCCGCATACCCCGCCTTACCTGGCCTGAAGCCCTTAAGCGGTTTTTGGGTGGATATTTCCGTCACCGCCTGGTCGATATACGGCTTTGCCTCCTCGGGCGTCACGATGAACTTCATCTCGACTGCTGAATTGGGCAGATATTTGATGTTTTGCTCGTTGTTTTCCATAAAATAGTGTCGTCAGACAATAAGCTAATTCTGGTCATCCGTCAATGCCAGGACGCTGCTCGAATAGCGAAACCTCCGCTTTCGGCGGAGGTTTTCTTTTATCTTATGTAGCCCAAGGGGTTGACCCTGACTCCGTTTATGATGACTTCGAAGTGCAGATGGGTTCCGGTCGATCGACCCGTAGTCCCCATCATGGCGATGACCTGTCCGCGTTTCACCGTATCGCCGGCTTTGACGAAGAGTTTCGACGCATGACCGTAGCGCGTCTTCATGCCTCCGCCATGGTCGATGAGTACCATCAGGCCGTATCCGGCGTTGCTCCAGCCTGCCGTCTCGACGACGCCATCCTCTGCGGCGTAAAGAGGTGAGGTGTAGTCACCGTCGATATCCAGACCGATATGTTTCCATCCGAAGTATTGCGTAATGACATGTCCCGGTGTCGGCCACAACAGTTTGGTCTTGGCTGTGGTCTTGGTGTCCGCATCAGGCGGACGCTTCACGTTGCTCGAAGAGGCTATCGCCCCGACTGATGCCGCAGGTACGTTTGCGCCGTTTTTCGCGTTGCTCGCTATCTGCGACGTTGTTTGGATTATCTGCGGTGGTTTACCGTTAGGGATCATGAGTTCGGTGCCCAGGACCAACGCTTCGTTTGGTGCGATGTTGTTGGCGGAATATATGTCGTCCGCGCTGACGGAATAGTAATTCGCGAGTTTACCGACGGTGTCGCCTTTCTTTATGGTCGCCAGGATCCCCGAAACCGGAGGTATCTTCAGCACATCTCCAGGACGTATGTACTGTTTTTCCTGCAGGTTGTTGTTCCACAGGATGGTGCCTACGTTGACGCCGAATCTGTCGGCAATCGTGCTGATCGTGTCGTTTTCCTGCACAGTATAATATTCCGTCTTGGTCCTCGGAGCCGTGCTCCCCGTGCCTTCGGCGGTAGGCTTAGCTGCGATCGTGGCAGGCAGGGAAGTGGGTCGGGTGTTGTCTTCTTCCGTGTAGTCGAAATCTATATGTGGGATGTCGATGATGGTATCCGAACCTAGATAATTGCTGTTCTTCGATACGGCGTTTGGGTTTGCGATTTCCTCCACAATCTCATTCCTCTGGTTTGTGGCCAATGAGAACAATAGTGTGTTCTGTCCTACATCCTGGGCATAGGCCTGATGCCATTTCAGGTTGCTGAAAGCTGTGGTCAGCGCCAGCACGCCGATGATCCCGTGGAAAAGGTAACGGTTAGTCAAAATGAATAGGACCATGCCCCTGGCCGGAAGGGCTAGCCTTTGTATCTTCAGTTTCAAGCTCACGGTCAATGCGTAGATCGGCAAGATGAGGAGCTTCACTATTATGTTGGATGCCGGGGAGATTCCCCTAGCCAGTTCACGCGCGACGTTCTGGAGTCCGCGTTTTATGTAACGCATCGTCCTGAAAAGGGCGATGGCAATCTTGGTTGTAGTTAGTTTGATGTAGTTAGGTATATGTACCTCTGATCAATCGCGGGCGCCGAAGGAAGTAGTGCTGCAGAAGGGTACTTCGACATGTCCGGATTGGGTCTTAAATGTACGTCTGGCTCAACCGAGGGCTTTCTTTTGGTTCGGAAACCATACCATTTTGAGCAATATAGGTCAAGGGTATAACCCTGAAACATGTGTAAATTTAGACAAAATCAAGCCACCTGACGATACTGTAGTGCCTCCGCGACATGCTCAATCCTGACATTCTCGGCTTGCTCGATGTCGGCGATGGTCCGGCTTACTTTCAGTGTCCTGAAGTATGCCCTTGCCGAGAGTTTGAAGCGCTCGACGGCTTGTCTTAAGAGCTCTCTGGCATCGTCATCCGGCATGATGTTGCGTCGCGTCTCTTCTCCGCTCAGTTCGGAATTCGTTTTCCCGTATCTTTCCATCTGTCGGTTTCTTGCTGACTGGACCCTTAGCCGTATCTCCGCAGAGCTTTCTCCAGGCTCCAGGTCAGTCAGTTTTTCTATCTGTACTTTCGGTACTTCTATCGTCAGGTCGATCCTGTCCAACAAGGGGCCGGAAAGTTTCTTTCTGTATCTGTCGATCTGGACAGGCGTGCAGGTGCAGTGTCTGTCAGTGTCGGTCGCATAACCACAAGGGCATGGGTTCATGGCCGCTACGAGCAAGAAGCGCGCCGGCAAATGTATCGTGCCCTGTGCCCTGGATATCGTGACCGTCCCATCTTCTAGCGGCTGTCGCAGATTCTCGAGTACTGTGCGCGGAAACTCCGGGAACTCATCCAAAAAAAGCACGCCGCGATGTGCTAAAGAGATCTCTCCAGGTTTAGGGATAGAACCTCCTCCGACCAGTGCGATGGCTGACGCGCTATGATGCGGAGTCCTGAAAGGACGGGTCGTCAGATATCCGCCGGTCGGCAGCAGCCCCATCACTGAGTGTATACGCGTCGCTTCGAGTGATTCTTCGGTCGTCAGGTCCGGTAATATGCTAGGCAAGGTTCTCGCGAGCAAGGTCTTGCCCGAGCCCGGTGGCCCTTGCAGTAGGATGTTGTGTCCGCCGGCCGCAGCTATCTCCAAGGCCCTTTTTGATTGTTCTTGCCCGCGGATGTTGGCCATATCAAAACCTATTGCCCCATCGGATCTTATGTCCAG
The DNA here is from genome assembly GCA_021796435.1 of bacterium. Classification (GTDB taxonomy): domain Bacteria; phylum Patescibacteriota; class Patescibacteriia; order 2-12-FULL-60-25; family 2-12-FULL-60-25; genus CAIKNB01. The sequence goes on along the minus strand of JAJYXM010000016.1, from coordinate 1,490,095 downwards.
GATCCGCGTCTCGACTGCGTCAAGCGGATTTCTCTTTTCCAGGTGTTCTACTACTTGTTTCAACGACGTAGCCGCACGCACTGTCAGTCCAGGTACCAAAGCTGCTTCATCCGCATTAGCTTCGGGCAAGATTATTTCTTTATACCCCAGCTTTGAGGCGAGCAGCGCGATCGATAGCGCTCCTGCGATGGGGCGAAGCTTGCCTTCGAGTGAAAGCTCGCCTGCTAGCATGGATACGTTTGGCTCCAGGGCTGGCAGATTGCCGCTAGTGATCAGGATGGCGATAGCCATCGGAAGGTCGAAGCCTGTACCCGCCTTGCGTAGATCCGCGGGCGCGAGATTTATGGTTATTTTCGTCCTAGGGAATGGCAGGTCAGAGTGTTTCATGGCGCTTTTTACCCGTTCCCTTGCTTCCTGTACTGCCGTATCTGGTAAACCGACGACTAAAAAAGCGCTTAGTCCCGGCGAAACGTCTGCTTCAAGATCGACTGAATAAGCGTCGATCCCGAAGATCGATGCTGTAGCTACGGTTGATGCCATAATATTTTGGATCAACCCTGCACCTACTATTACCGCTACGCTTGATCTTGGGGCGTGTCAACTGCGATCTGTTTCTTTTTACGCAAACTATCCAAGATCAGCAGGCCCATCCCTACGGCTATCAGAATATCCGCAAGGTTGATGATGGATGTTTCGAAAAGCAGAATCCAGTCATACACGAAGCCATGTATCAGCCTGTCGGTAAAATTACCGAGCGCTCCCCCGATGATCAGACCAAGTGCTATCCCTTGAAGACGCGAAAGCTTTTGTGATTTCACGAAAAGCACGTAGAGCATGCCCAGGATCAACAGGCCCGTGAAAAATAGGATTAGTATCTTGGGCACGTCTAGGTCAGCGACGAGACCGAAATTTTTATGGTCCGTCAGACCAAAAACCCCGGGGATGAACCGAGGCTTGGAAATGATGTGACTTATGAAATATTTAGTCGCTATATCCGCGCAGGCCAATGCGACGGAAATCGCTACGTAAGATTTAGCCTCCCGCTGGTTCACAGCTCTTGGGTGAACAGTTTCTTGCACTTGATGCAGCTGGATGATGCCGGTCTGGCTTCTAATCTCTTTTCGTCAATTTCAGCCTTGCAGTACTTGCAGACGCCGTAAGTTCCATTATCGACAGCTTTAAGTGCGTCTTCTACATCCTTCAGCTCGTCTTGGATTCTGGCCATGATTGACTGCTCGTCTGAATATTCGGTTATTTCCGCAGCATTGTCGTCTTCCGAGTTGCTCATCGACTCTGGGTAGCGGACATTAAAATGGCCAGGTTCGGTAGGGCTTTCTTCTCCGAGGTCCTGGATCTGTTGTTTTAGTCGTTGCAGCTCTTGGAGCAAGCGATCCTTGAAATACGCGATTTTTTCAGGGGTCATATAGTTTTTAGGATAACCAAGTATAGTCTGGTAAAAAAATTACGTCAATCGTAATTCTCTGACGTCCTATTACAGTTTGCATGGATTATGGGCTACTGGCAAGAGGCAATCTGTTAACGTCTGATTTATGGGTTCTGGGTCAAAAAGCGAGCTTATCCAGTAATCAAGTAAATGGCACATTAACCTCTAGTCAAAAACTATCGTAAAAAAGAAGAAACCGCGGAGGGCCCTTGGTTGAATAAGTGGCCGCGCGGTTTCAGACCTGGGCGCGGCAGTAACCTTGCGGTGTACGGCGAGTGGCTCGAGACCGTCTTCCCGTTGGTTTCTGGGTTGCGCCTTGGCGCAGACGGTTCGAACACATTAAGCGTCCTGGTCTCAGTATAAGGTGCTGCTGCTTCGACCCGATCCCGGCATTACCTCGGTTGAGCCCGCAGGCTCGGTTGTTGAGGGTGCCTAAGTGAAGGGTTTTACTTTTGTTATTTCGTTTCTGGCTCCCTGGGGAGCGGAACGAGTCAAGGCATGAGATCGATTACCGTTGTAACAGGCACGGTAATCAGTCCAGTTGCAGGCAAAAAGTGCTTGAGGTAGTCAGCCCGAAGGCTTCCGTTGAAGTTTGTTTCGCGATTTACGCGATTTCTGCAGAGAAAGAGCTTTTCCACATGGTTGTGGATAATACAGTCGCGACGACCGTATGGATATATGATATTCCTTTTTGCAAGAACTATCAATCCTTCTAAAATAAGCAAAAAAATAATCAGAATTTAAGCTCTGACAAAATAAAAAACAAAATGTTGATTACTTGTTGATAACTTGGTAGCAAACTAAAAGATTCCCTCTATCAACCGAAAAAATGAGTTTTGCACGTCTTTCCTGCATAGCCCGTAACTCTGGGATAGAAGTGGGTAACGATTCAGTGTCTATGGCTGCAATCCGTCTTTCGCCGCAGCTAGTCTTGGTTTCTGTAGGGATATATTTTTGAAAAATCAGGTTATTACCGGTAAGTATCACCTCTAATGGCATACCTAATGAGTTGATTCTGGCTTTATCCTCAGTCGCATCAGGCGTCAGCAGTTCCGGAACCACGCTGCCGTCAGCTAGTCTGTAGTTTGCCGTCTTGGTTTGTCCTGCTGCAGCATAAAGTTCATCCAGCGTTTCATCATTCAGAGGCTCAGTGAAGACGAGTTTGAGGGTGGGATCGTGTTTATCGATGCCATCCCAACCGATAGCGTCTGGGATTTGTCGTATGTCTAAAGCAAAGCGATCCATCAAAGTAGGCGAAACCGTCGTCCAGGCTTCGGGTAAAGCTCTGAGATCGATGTAGTTATCTCCCTCAAGCACGATGTCGTCATTAATTGTGCTGACCGCTAGGTCGGTTTTCCACTGGGAGTCCTTGATGTTGCCTGATACTGGTTTCCTGGTCGTATCCTGCTCTGGCCATAGCGTCAGGAACGCGCTATTGCCTCTTGCTTTGAGCAAGGCCTGTGAAAGAAATGATGTCGCTGGACGTTCGTTTATCGTCGGTATTTCAGCGCCTGCGAAGACTGTCTTCAATAGCCCTGAACTGATCGATATCGCATCATCTGATGCGATCCAGCGTGGTTCGACCACGAAATACTCAAGACCTTTTCCGCTCCTGGCTAAGCCCAGCATGATGGGCGAGCCGGACAGCGCAGCTTTTCTCCATACATTTGGTGTTGAATCCGGCAGATTAGTTTTTCCTGGTAAGGCGATGGTCGCCAAAGTCCCCGCAGGCAAGCTGAACGGAGAAAGTAGGGCCCATGCAACAAAGGCTCCTATCGCCGACAAAAAGACTGCAGCGAAAAACGCAGCTACATATTTAACGTAGCTGCGTTTCGTTTCGCCGTAACCTAATATCGCTGATCCTTGGGTTAAGTTGTTGGGTAGCTGACTATCCATCCTTCTTAGAACCCTAAAATAGATGGGTCTGCCGGGGGCTTCGGCGGCTCGTTATCCCTTTTAGGTGCATCGAATCCATCGTTCCTGTGTGGTCCGTTAGCGTCCCGACGTGGGCCTCTGTCGAAGCCATCGCGACGTGGTCCGCGATCGAATCCGCGGCCGCCTCCGCCATTGCCATCGCGACGTGGTCCGTTGCTGCGACGTAACGGCTGGCTGTCGCGATCGCTTTCCTTGTAGTCAGGTGAAGCTCGTTTGATGGATAGGTTGATGCGACCCATGGAATCTATCTCATATACCTTGACTGTCACCATGTCGCCGATCTTCACGATATCTCCTACCTTGTCGACACGATGCGGCGCCAGTTCGCTGATGTGGACCAGGCCTTCCTGTTTCGGGGCGATCTCGACGAATGCGCCGAAGTCCATGATGCGTGTCACCGGTCCGGTGAAGATCTCGCCGACTGCGATTTCACGCGTCAATTGTTTGACCCAATCCACGGCTTTCTTCATGCCTTCCGGATCGTTGGCCGTGATCATGACTAAGCCATCATCTTCGATGTCGATCTGTACTTTGCATTGTGCGATGATCTCGTTGATTATCTTGCCGCCCGGTCCGATGACGTCGCGGATCCTGTCTGGGTTGATATGGAACGATTCGATGCGCGGCGCCCACTTGGAGAGCTCGCTGCGCGGCGCTGGCAATGCGGTTTCGATCACGTCCAGGATCTTGTAACGCGCGTCGCGCGCCATGTCCAGCGTCTCTTTGACGGTCTCGAGCGGGATGCCGTGCGTCTTGGTGTCCATCTGTATCGCGGTGATGCCGGTGCGCGTGCCCGCGACCTTGAAGTCCATGCCGCCTTCGCCGTCTTCGAGGTCTTGCAGATCAGTGAAGACGCGGAAGCGCCCAGTCTTCTCGTCGCTGGCGACGCCCATGGCGATGCCCGCTACCGGTGCGCTGATCGGGACGCCGGCATCCATCAAGGCCAGGGTCGAACCGCAAGTCGCGCCCATAGAACTGGAACCGTTGGAGCCCAGGACTTCCGAGACTACGCGGATCGTGTACGGGAAATCTTCACGTGTCGGCAATACCGGCATGATCGCGCGTTCGGCCAAAGCGCCGTGTCCGATCTCCCTACGTCCCGGACCGCGGTTGCCCTTGGTCTCGCCGACCGAGTAACTGGGGAAATTGTAGTGATGGAAATATCTCTTCTTCACCTGGTATTCCATGGTGTCCAGGGTCTGTTCCATGCCAGGCGAACCGAGGGTCACGGAAGAGAGGACTTGCGTTGCTCCGCGTTGGAACAAACCGGAACCATGCGTGCGCGGTATCAGATCCACTTCAGCCGTGAGCTGACGGATCTCATCCAAAGCACGACCGTCTGCGCGACGTCCTTCATCCAGAATCAGATGCGTGATTTCGTTGTCCACGAATTCATCCACTATATCGAGCGCCTTCTTGCGCAGCTCCTTCGGCGTCTGTGCTTCCGTGAGGTGCGCATCCAATTCCGCTTTCAGACGATAGACCGCAGCTTTGCGATCGGCCTTTGTCTTCAGGGGAGCGGCGAAAAGGCTTTCGCTCTTGCGGGTCATGAGGAACTGGCGTGCTGTCTCGAGTAGAGCGTCGAGTTCGGCGCGCGCTGTCTTTTCTTCGTCGGTCTTGGGTGAGAACGGATCCAGCTTGGTCTTGCCGACCTCTTGTTTGACTTGGTTGATCAAGTCGATGACCGGCTTCATCTGTTCCAGCGCCCAGGCGACGGCCGCATAGGCATCATCTTCCGAAACTTGCTTGGCGCCAGCCTCGAGCATGACCGTCTTGCCGTCTGCTCCGGCCACGACCAAGTCCAGATCACCCGTGTCGGTCTCGGCATATGTCGGATTCAATATCCATTTGCCGTCGATGCGGCCCACGCGCAAAGCGACGATCGGGCCATACCAAGGGATGTTTGAGATGGCGAGCGCACAGGCGGCGCCGATGAGGCCTGGGATGTCCGCGTCGTTTTCTTGGTCATGCGAGAAGACCGTGCTCACGACCGCGACCTCGTTGCGCATACGGTCATCGAACAGCGGACGGATGGCGCGATCGATGAGACGTCCCGAAAGGATGGCTTCATCCGTCGGACGGCCTTCGCGTTTGATGAAGCGGGAGCCCTTGATGCGCCCCGCGGCATACATGCGTTCTTCGAAATCGACCTGCAGCGGGAAGAAGTCGATGCCTTCACGCAGCTCACCCATGGTCGCGGTGCAGAGGACGAGGGTATCGCCATAGCGGACCGTGCATGAGCCGTTGGCCTGTTGGGCCAGGCGTCCGACGCCGATCGTAAGCGTGCGGCCACCCCATTCGATGGAAAACTCTTTCTGGTTTTGCATACTATAAAATATGTTCTAGGACCGACGCCCCGCGTAACTTCGCGTAAGGTTTGGCCTATCTCTTGTCTCGAAACTGAATCTGCTTATGCAGATCGATGTCTCGAGACAAGTATTTGAATTATTAAGCAGGGGAGCATTCCCCTTGGCCCGTGACGAACTTCATCGCGGATCAAGGGAAGGCGACCGAGCTTCGGTATACGAGCTGAGGTCGCCGTCGGTTTTTTAAAAGGTTACTCTCACTTTTTTCCCTGGTGACATCTTATCCTTATCATCGCCCCTTCTCTGCGCCATCGGTCGCGGTTCCTCATCGAAGGCATCGTCATATGCATCGGAGTGTCTGGTGCGCGAACCCTTGGATGTCATGAGGAAAGTGCGTCCTTCGGTAGAGATGTCGTAGAACTTGTCGGCCGATGCCTTGAGTTGTGCGTTCGTGGATTCGCCGAAAGCCGCAACCTCTACGCGCACGCCCTGTTGCTGGAGGAAGTGAACCAGCGGTACGAAGTCCCCGTCGCCCGTCATGAGGATTATCGTGTCCACCTTCGGTGCCAGGCGTATGGCATCCACAGTCATGCCCACGTCCCAGTCGGCTTTTTTCTCGCCGCTGGCGAATTCCTGGATGTCCTTAACTTTAAGCTCGATGCCGGCTTCCTGCAATGCTCCGAAGAAAGCCTGCTCCTCGCCGGTCTTGGACTTCGCGACATAAGCGAAGACACGGATGAGCGGGCGACCGCCGGTCAGTGCGTCCACGATTTTGGCGAATGCCAAACGTGCGTTATGGATGTGCTTCGCCGAATGATACATGTTTTGCGTGTCGATAAGCACAGCCACGCGTTGGTCTAGATTGGTCATAATTGTCGTTTAAAACAGATAACGATTATAAAAATTTAACAGTGGAAAAATACAGTATTTACCTATTTTTGTCAATATTTAGGTGTTTTTAGCTGAAAACGAATTGAACCCCGAAAGTCTCGGGGTCCAATGAGGTAGGACGGGGATGGGAGTGCTCAGTGACCCGCGTTTTTTTCGACGTCATGCCTGAAGCTTGCTTCGGTCAGGAGGCTCCTGATCCAACGATACTTCGTGATGTACCGACGGGTTTCGCTGGGCAGCTTCTTGCAGCTCTCATCGAGCCAGTTGGCCTTGCAGCTGTAGATGGCGTCCCTGACGGTCGACATGCTGGCATTGTAGCCAGCCGCAAAGACGAATGACTTGTCCTCCGGGTGGTCTTTCAGCCAGCTGATGTACGTCTTATTGCTTTGCAGCGCCCACCATTGGTTGTCGGCATGTAGGATCATTGCCTTGACGGCATTCCCGTGTACGACGCGCCCTTCGTCTGAATCCTGCGGCAGCAAAGCGCTCGGATATGCGGAGGCGAGATTGGCGTAGGTCGTGGGCATGATTTGCGCTATGCCTACCGCTCCGACACGGCTCCGGCTGATCGGATACGCGTTTGGCCCATTGGCCGCGAAGAGGATAAGCGTGCGGTTGACCATGTCGAGCCGCGCCTTGTCGTCACCGTCGACGAAGCGTGTATCGCTGAACACCTGCTCCGTAAGGATGAGGCTGACGACGTGCGTCTTGTCTCCCGTTTCCGTGGCGGGGCCATCGATGTACATCGACTTCACGCCATTCGTGTCCAGCTCGCTTGCCGCCTGGTCGTAGAGAGATTCGAGATAACGCAGACCAGCCGTCCGCATCTCAGGCGTATCGAGCGAGGAACTGTAGGGCGCGTAGACCATCTCGCGGACTTGCCCGTCTACCTTGATTGCGGTGAGCAATGCTACGACGGTTTGGCCTGGCGGATGCGTGATCGCGAACGGCACGTTGATGCCCACTCGCGTCCTCTGCCAGCCCGGCTCCAGAGCGACCGTGTAATCCGGAGGCTCCGATCTTGAGCCCTGGTACACATACACCAGGGTTTGCTCGGCCTCTTTGTTGACCGCGACCAGGATGTAGTCGCTGACGCAGCGTTCGAGCCCGGATCCCTTGCCTCCGCAACGCGACTGGTCGAAATCCTCCTTTTCCAGGCGCTCCAGTCCGAGTCTGACCGTGCGTTGCAGGTCTTTGGGGGAATCACCGAGAGCCTCCGGTCCTGGAGGTACCAGTAGGTCGCCGCTGGACATAGCGTTTCGGCAGCTCATGCCGTGCAGAGCCAAGGCAATGAACATCATCGCGAGGACTCCGCAGACGACCGAGAGGACAGCTAGTTTTTTGTTGATCACGTGACGCTCCTTTCATGAAATGAGCGATGCGTTAATTCACCACATTTCTACATTCTCGTCAACCCAGAATAAGCAAAATCGCCCCGTTTTACCGGAGCGATTTCTTTTTATGTATTGCTGACTTTAAGTTTTGGATGCAGAGCAAGAAGGGTTGAGCAACGGAGTGATGCGTACTTAAGCGTACGTAGAACGAGTCGCGGAGACACTGACGATGCTATGCGCCAAAACTGGAAGTCAGATTTTCAGCTTAGCCATCAGTTCGTCGTACGCCTTCGAATCTTCGCGCTTCAGATACTTCATCAGACGACGGCGATCGCCGACCATCTTGATCAAGCCGCGACGTGAGGAGAAGTCCTTCTTGTGTGTGCGCAAGTGCTCGGTCAACTGTTTGATTTCCTCGGTGAGCAACGCAATCTGCACCTGTGGCGAACCGGTGTCGGTCGCATGAGTCTTGAATTTTTCTATGACTCGCTTCTTCTTGTTGGGATCCAACATGTCTTTGTCGGCCTCAATCGCTTAGTGGTCATCCCTTCTTGTCATCCCGGGCTTGACCCGGAATCTAGATGAATGACGAATAGGCGAGTGAGCCCGGATTCGCGCTCTGATCAGTCCGTCGTTGCGGACCGAAAAGGCGTAGTTATTAAGTGCTGCAAAATTACCAGAATGCTCATAAAATAGCAAGGCACAACCCCTTTGTCATTCCACGGTTTAACCGGGTAATCTTGTGCCGGCTGTTCTTTCAGTGATTCCCGCGCCACTTGCCATTCCAGCCAGGTCCGGGATTCTGAAAATATGTGCACAATATAAATTACTCTAAATTTACATATTTACGATAAAAACAGCTAAATATAGATATAATTATATCTTTTGTAAACATTACTCTTGACAAAATATGAAAACTGTGTTATAGTGTTTTTGTTAAAGCTGAAATGGAAGGTCGTGCTTGAAAACTAAAGACATCCCATGTCTGAAGGAGAGAGCAGGCATAGGATAGGTAAAATAGGCGGTTTGGTGTGTGGTCTCTCTTTGAGTGCCCACGCACCTAGCCGCTTTTTACGTAAATTAACGTAAAAATCTGCACTAGGGTAAACCCCTACGAAACTTTGACAATTTAATACGACCCGAGTCGATGAAAACCAATGATTTTTCGTCCATGTCATTCCACGGTTTAACCGGGGAATCTCATGGTCAAAAAAAATAGTCGTCGTTTCAGGTCGGGCACTGTCGATAACCCTGCATTCCGCAGGAACGATGGTGTCGGGAGGTTTGGACCATGGACAATGAGATTCTTGTGAAGATTCGAACAATGGCAACCGCAGTTAATGCTGCATGGAAGAGGGTGAGCGCCAAAGAGTTCGAGCTGCTTGAGGCTCGGGGGCGTGACTACGACTACCGATCTGATCCCGAATACAAGGCTCTCGAGCATGTCTTCAATCTTCTCTTGTGCGAGGAGCGGCTTCTCATAAGCCAGGCGATCCGCGCAAACCTCAGTAACATGGGCATCGAAGACATGTCCGTGACTGGAGTGCTTCATCTCTCAGAGAACGAGCGCACCCCGAGGGGCATTCGTAGACGCGACGGCCAAGAGGCTGGGCGGGTCGAGATGTTGTTGTCTGATCTTTGTGGGCTGTGTAGTGAAGGCCTGGCAGTGAAGTTGGGAGTTGATAGAGAAGCTGTTTCATTTGACATCAACATCGAGAAGGATGGAATGGTTGTCGGCAGGATTGATGCAGCTGGTGTCTTCGACTTCTTGAAAGCTCCAAGTCTCAAGACCGCGTTGGCATGGAAAGTCGCCACCGACGGTGGACGTACTCGTCTCATCGAGGGTTTCGACCCCGACACCGCAGGGCGATTGCTGCTGGAGACGATCCGCACGCACGGGACCGACAAACCGACATTCTTCGGCCCCTACTTCGACGCCCTCAAGAGGATCTTCGTGTGCGAAAAGACTTCGCAGTCCAAAGACGGCTATCTCAGCGCAGCAATCCCGCTCTGGCGCGTCGCTACCCGCGAGCTCGGTCAGGAGCACGAGGGCTACGAGTTTTGGTGCTGACGGCTGCCCCTCGCGTCACCAACCCTCAATCGTCTGATCCGGCGTTCAATCGGATCCGCTGACCCGGCGTTATCGGGAATCTACTCGAGGAGATGGAAGACTTCCGTCTCCTCTGCTCGTTCGGAGAGCTGAAATCGCGTTTAACGCGATGGATTAATTCGGCTGGCCGAATGAGCAGTTAGGAATCAAAACATGATCGATCGGTGGAATATCCGAGAGACATGTCAGATGAAACTGCTCGAAAGAGGTAGCCATGAACGAAAACGTCAATCGTTTCTTCGAGCTTTCGTCCCAGTCACGTACGGCGCGCGATCAGGCCTCGGCCAGGCGCGACCACGTCTCCAGGATGAACGGAATCAGCCTGGGCGATGCCCAGGACGACCCCGAGTACAAGTCGCTCGACCAGTTGGCGAGCCGTCTCTACTGGGAGGCCGACGCGCTGACTCCTCATCTGATCCGCGATAACCTCGCTCGTCTCGGAATCCAAGATATGATCGTGATCGGGGTGCTCTACTTCTCGAACAACGAGCGCTTCCCGAACGGCGTACGTTTCCGCGATGGAAGAGAAGCGGGACGGGTCGAGATGCTCCTGTCGGACCTCTGCGGCCTGCGACACGGCGGCTTGGCCAAACGGTTTGGTGTCGATCCTGGCAAGGTCTCGTTGCGAATCGCCATCGAGCTCAACGGTAAGTGCATCGGACATGTCGACTCGGACGGTGACTTCGACTACGAGGCGGCGCCGAACCTCCGGACGGCACTCGGGTGGAAGGTCGCGACCGATGGCGGGCGCGTCAGGTTGATTGAGGGGTTCGATCTCGATGAAGCTAGCCGGAGGCTTTCCGAGGTGATTCTGAGGTTCGGCATCTGCAAAACCGTCTTCTTCGGTCCTTGGATGAAGGCCCTGGAGAAAGTCTTCGTGTATGAGAAGACTTCCAGGTTCGGGGACGGCTACTGCGGCGCAGCGAATACGCTCTGGCGTGTTGCGACGCGCGAGCTCGGTCAGGAGCACGAGGGTTACGAGTTCTACTACTGACGGCCCCCTACCTACCTCAATCGTCTGATCCGGCGTTCAATCGGATCCGCTGCCCCGGCGTTATCGGGAAAGTTCTCGAGGAGATGGAAGACTTCCGTCTCCTCTGCTCGTTCGGAGAGCTGAAATCGCCTTTATCGCGATGGATTGATTCGGCTGGCCGAATGAGCAACCAAGCTCATGTATCCACGAAGAAGTCTGATACAGCGCACGTGACCGCACTCTCTCGCGATCGCATGTGCTTTGTCGGAACCTCTTGGGAAAAGAAGAAGACCCGTACGGTGAACCCGTCGGGTCTTTTTTGTCTCTGAGCCGTAGAGTCGGCGTTCGTAGATCATCCCGTGACCCCGTTCGCCTGTAGTCCTCTAGGCGGTTTTTCGCTCGCGTTCGGCATCGCTGTGTTTCAGTCCCTGCTCGGACGGAGCTAGTATCTGCCTGAAGTGTGATTCACGTTCTCCATCGGCTTCGATCTCGAAATGGATCACGACGCCGGCAGCGGAAAGATATCCGGAACAAGGGATCGGCAGGACTAAGCGCCAAATCCCCAATGATTCGACGCCCTTCGCAGAACCGTCGCGGATGAATGCATGGAACGGTCTTGCCTCACCGTCAGCGAACAATTCTCCTTTCATCGCATCTGTAAGGAACAAGCAATATTCATCCCGTCTTGGATCGTAGTGGATGAATGTGAATACGAACGGCACCTCGGACTGGATGAGGACTGTGCATCCCCGCACATTGCCGATGCTTATCGGGCCGTGCGTCGTTGGCGTGTACTCGCACTCACTCCCATTGGACGAATGGACCGTCAACTTGAACTGGTTTGCCATGTTACCCCCCCTAACGTGACCAGAAGATGCTAGTCCGAAAATCGCTTGGTTGTCAATGGTTTGTTTCCGAAAAAGATGGGATCTAATTGACCCTGAATCTTTTTAAAGTGTTTATGAAATACGAAGCCCCCACACCCGTAGAGAGGATGTGGGGGCAGAAGGTCGGAAGGTACTAGTTTCACGTCAGCTCTGGAGGCGCTGTCCTGGAGCGGTGACGGCGATTTGCTGGCCGCTTCGATTCAGGAACGCCTCCTCGGTCCACTCGTTGCGCAACCAGTCAAAGAGGTGGTTGGCCTCATAAGCGCGCAGCATCTCCGCAACCATGGCGACAAGATGCGTTCCGAGCCGAGCATTGTCTCGGCCTTCCCAGCAGTCGGCGCAACGCTGATACCAGAAGGGACGATTGGCGGCATTGAAGCTCAGCAGCTTTTGCGAATTCTCCTGCAGGAACCTCATCGTATCCGCCGTGAGCTCGTTGAGGAGCGGAAACACGCCGGTATTCGAGAAGCGCGCTAGGACGAAGAACGCCGGGCAACCTTTCTTGAATCCCACGACGTATGGGTCGATGGAGCGGATCCAGGCGAGATCCATCCAGTCGGCACCTGCGATGTCCAGGTATGGAGTCATGATCACGACGCGGTCGAACACGTCCCGTGCCTCGCGGATGAGGCGGATGATCGCTGGCGGGATGATGTCCCCCTTGAATGCTTGGATCGGACGACAACGTCGATTGAACATCTGGAACGTGTCATGCCAGCGTGGGTTATCAGGGAAGAGTGCGCAGATGTCTTTGGTCGCCTGCTGCACATTGGGATCGCGCACCTTCTTCGATATGCTTTCGTTCGCTTTCTCGAGAGCAGCGCCCTGCAGGTCGAAGAACCAGATTGGCGCTGCGACGAACAGGTCGGGCAGAAAACGCAGCGGCAAGACGGTGCTTGTCCGGATCAGGCCGTGGTCTCCCATGAAGCCGAAGACTTGCTTGAGCTTGCCGATAGTCTCGGCTTTTGCCGCCGAGTCCGGGATATCTCGGATGGTCGCGACCAGGCTGCCGATGACAGCGGGGGACACACGAGCGCCCGGCAGGAACCAGCCCTGTTGGTGGATCCAGGCGAGCAGTTCGCGCGTCGCCATGTAGCGCTTGTATTCCTCTTCCGTGAGGCTTGCTTGGTCTTCCATGCCCATCTCGCGGTAACCCTGCACTGCATCTGCCACGAGCGCATCTTCTGCCGGGACGATGAATTCAACGACCTGATGGTTCAGTCCGAGATTCTGGAGGCCAGGGAACTGCGTAAATAGGTATGCACCTAAGATGTCCGCCAGCTGTGAGGTGCTGCCGTTCAGCTCCACGCTCGCCGGTTCTTCGCGAGGTACATCCTTGAGCGGCTCATTCGCCGCAGCCTTCGCCACCGCTTCGGCTGGGATATCCTTCATCCCGTAGTGCGGGGATCGCTCCTTGATGAGAGCGATGTTGCCCTGCGTCGTCGCGACGACTGCGAGCCCCGAAATGGCAGCACCTTCGTCGGGCAAAAGTTCCGTCATCGGGATCTCTTGCGCGGTCAGTGCTCGGAAGTAGCCTACGCCGCGCTTCGTGTCTGGCACGGCCCGAAATTTGACCTCCAGACCAACGCGCAAGGTTGCCGTGCATTCTTCCTGGTGGATGAAGATGTCGTGCTCGGTCGCGAGACCGTGCTCCGACCCATCCTCCTTGCTCACGCTTCCGATGGTGATGAACCCGTAGCCCTGTTGGGTCTTGATGCTCCCGACCGTACCGATGAAATATGTGTGTGTCATAATCGTCCTCAGCCAGCAGTGCGGACCAGCAGCAGTATCCTGGAAAGAGCGTCCGCTTCTCCTCCATGGATCCCGAGCACCCCACAGTGGATGCGCGAGAATATGGAGGGGAAACGTTACGAATATTGTAAGGTGCGTCGGCACTTCTCTACCAGAACTCGGCATAAAAGTCAACGATCCAACTTTTTAGATTGTCCATTTTCCGACGCATGCGTTACAATCTCGACTGAAATCATCTATGTCGCTCCCGATCTCCAACCATCTACGCAAGTTCCTCGAATATCTCGAGATCGAAAAAGGCCGTTCGCCTTTGACTGTCCGTAATTATGATTTTTATCTCCAGCGTTTCATCGAATGGGCGCAGGACCCCAAGACCGATGAGATAGATTACGAAAAAATCCGTCAGTACCGTCTTTACCTGAACAGGCTCGAGGATCCCCAGCGCGGTACGCTTAAAAAAACCACGCAGAACTATCATCTGATCGCGCTGCGCTCTTTCCTCAAATATCTCGCGCGTCATGATATCCAGACCATGTCGCCGGAAAAGATAGAGCTGGCCAAACAGGGGAGCCGGGACGTCTCTTTCTTGGATGCGACTGACCTCGAAAGGCTTTTGGCTGCGCCGGAAAAGACGGATGCGAGCGATATCATCAAGGCACGCGATCGCGCCATCCTCGAACTTTTCTTTTCGACCGGTATGCGTGTCTCCGAGCTCGCGACGCTCAAGAAGGATCAGATAAACCTCGACCGTGAAGAATTCACCGTCCGCGGCAAAGGCGACAAGACGCGCGTGGTATTCTTGTCGCACCAGGCGCGCCACTTCTTGCGCGAATACCTGAAGCGTCGCAACGACGAATGCCCATATATGTTCGTCCGTCATGACCGCGCCAAGTCAGGGGCCGAGGAAGTCGGTTCGCTCACTCCGCGCTCCATCGAGCGATTGGTTAAAAAATACGCGGCTGCCGCCGGTATCCCGAAAAAAGTCTCTCCTCACACTTTGCGCCACTCGTTCGCCACGGATCTCCTGATGAACGGCGCCGATCTGCGCAGCGTGCAATCCATGCTTGGGCATTCTTCCATCACGACGACGCAGATCTACACCCACGTCACCAATCAACAGCTTAAGGAAGTGCATCAAGCCTTCCATGCCAGGAGGAGGAAAGAAGAGGAATAGTTTTCTACAATTCGTCATTCCCGCGCAGGCGGGAATCCAGGCCGCCTGGACTACTGGATCCCCGACGTCGGCAATTCCTCCTCGGGGATGACGAAAAGGAAAATTATTTATTCAATTCTTCCAAACATTCCTGCAATGCCTCGCGCCAATGCCTGATCGGACCGATCAGTTTTTTGATTTTGCTCTTATCAAGCACGCTGTATGCCGGTCGCTTGGCCGGGGTCGGATATTCGCTCGTCTTGATCGGCAGGACGTGGCACGCACTGCCGGAGGCAGAAGCTATCTCATACGCGAAGTCATACCAACTAGCCACGCCTTCATTGGTGAAATGATGGATTCCGATGGCGTCGGCCCTCTCCAAAAGCGCCAGGATCGCACGGGCTAGGTCAGCTGCCGAGGTCGGCGACCCGATCTGGTCGGCGATGACTTTTATTTCTTCTTTCTCCGCCGTAAGTTTCAGTATCGTCTTAACGAAGTTCTTCCCGTACGGCGAGTACAGCCAGGCCGTCCGAATGATTATCGTACCCTTATTCGACTCCAGCGCTCGGTTTTCACCCTCAAGTTTCGTCCGTCCATATGCGCTCTGCGGATCTGGTTCATCTTCTTCCGCATACGGTAAAAAATGCTTGCCGGAAAAGACGTAGTCCGTAGATATGTGGATGAATCTCGCGCCATTCTTGGCGCACCAATCGGCCAATACGGCCGGCGCATCCGCATTCACTTTTTTCGCCAACTCCTCATTCGCTTCAGCCGCATCGACTTGCGTGTATGCCGCGCAGTTGATGATTATTTCGGGCCTTGCTTTCTCCAGAAAAGAAACGGTTGAAGCCTCATGGGTCAGATCGAATTCCTCCATGTCTGCCAAGACCAATTCGTATTTCGAACGGTCTGCTTTGTCGGCTAACTCCGTACCGAGCTGTCCTTTTGCGCCGGTGATCAGCATCTTCATACCTAGAAATCCTGGGGAGCATCTTTCAGCAAGGGCAATTCCAGATCCTTGGGCGAGACGATCGCCTTGTCTTTGGCTATGCCCCAATCGATGTTCAGTCCCGGATCGTCGTACCTTATCCCGCCTTCCGTCTCCGGCGCATAATAGTCGTCGCATTTGTACATCAGAACAGCGTCGTCCGAGAGCGCGCAAAAGCCGTGCGCGCAACCGTGCGGGATGAATACCTGCAGCAGGTTCTCGTCAGAGATGTCGAAACTGATCCATTGTTTATATGTAGGCGAGTCATGGCGCAGATCGACGATCACGTCGCGCGCTTTGCCTTTCAGCATGCGTACCAGCTTGGCTTGCGCATGGGGCTTCCTTTGATAATGCAATCCGCGGATGACGCCGAATTTGGAGACCGATTGGTTTTCCTGCACGAATTCACACGTGATCCCGCCTTCAGCGAGGATGTTTTTCTTGAAGGACTCGAAGAAGTATCCTCGATCATCCTCGAATTTTCTTGGTTCGAGCAGGAAGACGCCTGCTAACTTCGTCTCTTCGATTTTCATACTCAGCCAATCTTATCCTTCGCTTGCTGACCAGTAAAGTCTTATTGCTCAAAGCATACATTTTCCCTACACTGAAGGCTGATATGTTCGAATCAGGTATTACGCGTCGCATGCAGACGAATCCGTTCGGGAGACCCGAGTGGCATGAGGACGCCGCATTGGCATATCGGACGCTTGTCCGTTCCTTGGCGAGGCGCTTCATTTATCGGACGGACAAGCTTGATGATATTGATATCACCAACGCGATAGCTCCCAAGATCAAGACAGCTTCTCTGCAGGAATTCGAAGCCAAGGATCGGCAGCTTGAGTCGCTGCTTCCTCTGCTTAAAGGCATCAAGGCTCAGGAGAAGGCTGACCAGATATTCGGTGGCGCCTGGCAAGCCGCATTGCATCGCCAGAATAGCCGCAGGCCAGCCATACCGAAACCGCCCGAGAGGCTGAGCAGAGAGGAGGTTGCAGCTGAATTCGCCGGTTTCGACTTCCGTGATCGCATGCTCGAATCCGAGAAGATGGTGCTGCTGTACTACCAGGAGCTGCTAGCTATACCGGAATTCTCGAGTCTTCGTGTCGACAAGAAGGCTGATGATATTGAAGAAAGGGAGAAAATCGAGATTACTCGGGGTGATGTTGAGGGCCTGGTGAATGATCTGAAGACGAGGCAGGCTGAAAGGATTACTGATCCCGAAGAGCGGAAGAAGGCCCTGGCTAAATTGGACGATGAACTAATGGATCTGATCTCTGAGTTACCTCCGGGGCAGGGAGGCAAACGCTTTGAGCTTGAGGTGATTTATCTGATACGTCGTCTCATCCACGCTTCGGACGAAGGGCATCTGGTCTCTGTATATCATGCTTCACCTCGTATCGATTTGCGTCCGGACATGGGCGGTTATGACATCGAACTCGATGTGGCTGGCCAGCCTTTCTTGATCCAACTCAAGACTTTCAGACGCGCAGCCAGCGTGGAAGCTCGTGAGATACAGCTGGCGTCCCTGCACCGGGCAGCTGAAAAGGCGGCTGACAGCGATACGTTGCTCATGACTTTGGATAAGGAACTGGTCGAACGTGCCTTTGGTTCGTCCGTCGCTAACGATAATGCGCAGGACATCGTCAGGTTGAATAAACTGGAGGCCCTGGGACCGGTGCTGGAGACTCTCAAGGAAGCCTTCGGTGCAGGCGTTTTGAAGCTCTTTAGTTTAAGTGAACAGGATATCGCGGGCGAAGCAGAAGCTTTAGCCCAGCGGGAGCGGGAAATCGGTCGCATCAGGGGATCTTGGAAGCAAAGAGAGATCGAAGACGATATGCGTATCGCAGAGGCGGAGGCCGCAAGGGAAAAGGAGAGGCAGGAAGAGCTGGCTAAAGCCGAGGCGATCAAGGAACGTGAGCGCCAGGCGGCGATTGATGCCCAAGCCGAACGCGAAGCTCTCGCGAAAGCTAAACAGGAAAGGCTTGAAGCCAAACAACGCGAACGTGAAGCGGAGAAGCTCGTGCTAGAAGGGCGTGAAGCCGAAAAGAAGAGATTGGCGGCAGAGGCGTCAGAGAAAGCGCGTAAAGCCGAGGAGCGTCGTAAGAAAAAAGAAGAGAAGAAACTTGAGTCCGGTGGTTGGCCACCGGAGAACCTCGTAGGATTGTTCACTTCGGATATGCTGAAGGCTTACGGCTTTTTGCCAGCTGATTGGAAGGATGATGCCATGCAGTTCATGGCCGCCAAGAAGAAACTGCTTATTCGCTTCGCCAAGACAAAAAAAGGTTCTTCACCGAGCGATCGCGACGCGCCAGGCAGAGAGTTCAGGCAGGCCTTCCCCAGTAAATCCAGTCTGACCAATCCGAGTCCCGAAGATATCGCCCGTGTCAGCCGGTTGGTCGGATAAAAAGAAGCGCGGCTCCACGAGTGTGTGGAGCCGCTGTCGTATGGGTCATCCCAGGCCGTGTTCGCGCCGCCAGAGAGCAAGGTCGTAGAGTACCGCCTGTGGTATTGCTTCGCCTTTCTCGACGTAGAGAGCCGCTTCGCGTTCGAAGGGATTCGCAAGCGTGATGCGTATCACGCTGCGCTTGTTCTGTTTCGTCATCTCGATCCGTCCTGGCCGTCGCGAGATGATCCGCGCACCATCCAGGCGCATGACCCAGGCTATCAGCCGTAAGGGTTTTTCCAGATCTTCCCTTTTTTTCGCTAGGTCGATGATCACGGCGAAAGGAGCGGAGCCTTCGGTTTCTTTTGTCATTGTTTCCTGCTTTCGCAGTGAAAACTAAACACATTCCAGCCTTTTTGTAAAGGGTGGTGTGTCCGGAAACTGGGGAGAGCTCGATATTCAAGATTTTTGACTTGCTGACAGCAGGATGGTACCACTCGTATCGGAACGCTTTGTCGTGTTGCTCGCGGTGTTTAGTGGGCACTGAATGGCAAGGTGATGGGACCTTTCAGTATGAAGAGTGTAATGATGGGATAAGAGGAAACTTAGCCAGACGTTCAGGAGGTAGGAAACATGAGTATTCGATTGCTTGCGTGCATCACCGTCGCGACCGTATTTCTGCTGGGCTGCGGAGGCAGTGATCCCGCGCCTTCGGGTGATGGGGGTGGCGGCTCCGACGCAGGTACCTCCGGAACAGGAGGGGGCTCGGCCGGAGATTCCGGTACGACATGCGCCTCGGACTGCGACGACGGCTTCAATTGTACGGTCGACACCTGTGGCTCGATGGGTCAGTGCACCCATTCCATCGGTCCGAACACGGGCGCGACGGCGTGTCCCAGTGGGCAATACTGTACGGTTGACCAAGGCTGTATCGCCGCGCCTGCTTGTGCCGACGACGCCGACTGCCAGAAGGCCTTCGAGGGCGACGCCTGCAAATCCAATGTGCGCTGTGACCCGGCCTCTTCCGTCTGCCTGTTCGACATCCTCGACAAGGATCATGACGGATATCCGCCACCGGTCTGCGGCGGTGCGGACTGCGATGACAGCGACAAGGATTTCCATCCTGGCGCTGACGAGAATTGCGACGGCAAGGATCAGGATTGCGACGGGGCGCCTGACGGCACGCCCGCTTCTGATGCCTGGTGCGAATCTACTGCAGGCACGCTCTTCCAATGCAGGGAGGGCAGCTGCAAGTGCAAGCCGGAGAACCTCTGCAACTACAACTGCACGGATACTCTCATCGACCCTGCCAATTGTGGCGCCTGTGGCCACTCTTGCAGCGGAATCGAGGACTGCAAGAACGGCGTCTGCGAATGCCCGCCAAGCACCAAACGATGTGGCGATTCCTGCTGGTTCATCGGCTCGGATTTCTACAACTGTGGCGAGTGCGGCCATGTCTGCCCCAGCGGTTCTGCTTGCACAAGCGGGTCGTGCATCTGCCCCGACGGGAAGACGGCATGCGGCCAAGCGTGCGTCGACACGCAGAGCGATGCGGAGAACTGCGGAACCTGTGGTACGAAATGCGATACGGGAGAAGTATGCGAACAAGGTACCTGTGGCTGCGCCAAGTGCGGTGGAACTACCTGTGTCGACCTACAGAACGATGACAGCAACTGCGGTACCTGCGGGAACTCGTGCGCTTACGGCGATTGCTGCAGCGCGGGAGACTGCTACGGCTGTCCTCAGGGTTGAATCCCTCCCCCTACTGCCTCAAGGCGGAGCCTATAAGCTCCGCCTTTCACGTCCTTAAAAACACAAAATCCCGCTACTCGCGAGATTTTGTCATGGTGTCCCCGGATGGAATCGAACCATCATGGCCAGCTTAGAAGGCTGGTGCACTATCCATTGTGCTACAGGGACATGAGTCTGTGCGAATATATAGGAAAAAAGCGTCACGGTCAATCGAGCGTCAGGCCTTGCCAAAACCGTTTTTTTACGATATAAATACGCAGCCAATATCGGATAAGACTTTCCGTCATTCGTCATTTGGCATTGATTATCGTGGTGGCCATGGTGAAGCGGTATCACAGCAGATTGTGGCTCTGCTATCACGGGTTCGACCCCCGTTGGCCACCCCATGAATAAAGCACTCCTTATCGGGGTGCTTTATTCATGTCGGGTTGACCGAGATGGGGGTCGAACGGGGAGGGTTTGGAAACCGGAAGGTTCCCACTATTGCTGGGGAGAGTTCACGAGAGGGCTGAAGCCCTTTCGTGGGAGCAAAGCGACTGAGATCCCCCGTTGGCCACCCCATCAAAAATCGAATTGGAAACAACTCGATTTTTGATTTATAATTAAAAATATGAGGCAAAGTGATGCAGCGATTGTCATACGTGAAAAGAAGTGGCTTGAAGATAAATGGTGGTATAGGCTCCTCAAGGTGGGATACTTAGCTGTTGGTATTCCTAGTTTGGTATTTGGGCCATGGACAGCCTTTAATGAGGGCATGCCTCGTACAACATACTTTTCCACTATTCAGGAAAGTCTAACTACTGGATCATGGTCTAGTGCAGTTATTGGAGCGTTGGTGACCTTTTTTGGAGTGCTTTTTTTTCTCTGGTTGATACGGGGCATTTTTTATTACGTTGTTTGCGGAAAATTTAATTTGGAATAAGGCACATAGCTCTTTCACGTTGACTTTTCCGGCATAACCGGCTATCTTGAATATATAAGGTCATTACAACTTCCACTGTCGCTCGCAGTTCAATGAGCCGTCGTCTTCTTCCGCTTCGGGCGGATAGGCAAACAGGGAAATCTGCTGCGAGCCATATGAAGAACGGCGACTAACCGCACGCGGTTGGGAGATTTCATTCAGCTTTTTGCTGGATCAAATCTTTCAGCCGCGTTTTGTTTTTCAAAGGTCGTCCGCCTAAGAGCGGGGAGAACGAATCGGCTTCTCACTCTTTAGCGATTACCACTATGAAAAACAATCAAAACAATTCAAAAAAAGTCTCCCCGTGGCAGGAATACTGGGATGCATGCGACAAGCTCACGAAAAAGGCCGAAGATTTGGTACGGGAACTCATCAAAGGGACTCGGAAAGGTCTCCCCGATGAACAGAACTATCTCCACTCCTTCCGCGTGCGTGATCTCGTCAGTGCGAGCCATCACTGGGATGATCCAGACTACGATCTGTTCATTGCCGCGCTTTTGCACGACATCGTAGAGGATGGTGGCGTCTTGTTAGAGGAACTGGAAAAAATGGGCTTTACGAAACGGACGGTCGAGCTCGTTCGTCTTTGCTCGCATGACACGAGCATCGAAGACAAAACCGAGCGATGGATACGCATGATCGCACGTCTCGTGGAGACAAAAGATGACGATGCGTGGCGCATCAAGCTCGCCGATCTCACAGATAATCTCACTCAATCAAAAGGATTATCGCTGGAAAACCGAAAGTTTATGGTCGAGGTGAAAGCACCTTTGCTCTTGCGGCTTGGACACGTTGGTTACTCGGCGTATGGCAAGCTCCAAGATGAAATAGAGAGGCAGAAAACAGAGCTGGCAAAACAATGGCGATACGTCGTCACTCAATGGACAGAGGAGTTTGACATTGATGGACTTGGCAACGATTTTGCCGTGTTGGGAGACTTCGAGGATCGGTGTACCGCTTATATTCACGCGGTCACTGAAATGGAAGCTCGCGTGAGAGAACGGTTGGAAACGAAAGAAGACTGGAACCCACTCGAACGAGATGATCAAGTACGGCCGCCATTCCAGAGCCCAAACAAGTTCAACAAGGTCGTATTGTCAAAATCGGCATCGCGTCGTGACAAAACGGGATACGATTCGCTCTACATCTACATCGAAGTGATAGAGGTGCCCTATGATGCCGTAGTTGGCGAGCGCATGTTCAATCGAGAGTGCGGATGGGATGTACACTACTTCTATGAAAAATTGGCTGGCTCAAAAAATGACAAGCAGAAATCCGACGCTCTCTTTAGCTTGAAACGGGATCGTAAAAAACCTACACAGTGTCATATCTGGAAAAAAGAGGAGCTGACCGATGGAGACCTCGACAACGCATTTGACGTGGTGCATACGTTTTCCGAGGATTCGCATTTCAGTCGCAGGCTTTTCAAGTGCAAACAGTGCGGCCAGCTCTATCTCAAGGAGTTTTACGAGGAGATTGACTGGGTTGACGGTGATGACCCGCAATATCTGACTTATATTCCCGTTGAAAACCAAAAAGAGGCCGAGACTATCAATCAGGTTGACTTGTGGGAGTTCCAAACATTCTCCCCGAGGATCAATCGTGACTGGCCGAAGGGCAAGCCGAAAACGATTCGGTGGATTGGCAGGTAGCCTCATCCATCAATAAACCAAGTTCACCCTCTGTAGCGAGTAGTCAGGTATGTAAGAACACGGCGGCAGATTCGCTATAGCGATGCGAACAACCTCGACAATGTGACCCCATGAAAACTCCATCCCAATTTTGGGAAGGAGTTTTCTTATGCGCGACTGCCGATAAGAGTCCACGAGAGGCGAAAGGATGTGTGTGAGATCCCTTATATGCTCTGTGCTTTTTCCAGGAATTTACCGAAAGCCTTCTCCATTTCCTCTTCATCCCAATGTACGTCAAGTAATACCACATCCTGATCGACGGTACATTCCGCGACTCGTTCACCCATGAAATATATCCCGCGCTTCTCGTGATATGAGAATTCGTCTGCGAAATTGGTCCTTACGGGTCGAGGGGCATCGAGTGGCTCCATGGTGTCTATCATCCCTTTGATCGCATCCATCTTGCTCTTCATTTCGTCTTGGAACAGCTTTTCAGCCGAATATCTTGCCCTCATGAGCTCTTCGCAGAAATCATTTATGATATTCGCTAATGTAGCAGCCGTGAAAGAGTCGGCGCTGATCCGTTCATCCGCATTCAGAGTGTTATAGATGGATATTATGTCGGCGGCCAACCTTTTTGGGTCTGGTGAATTCTTGTCGTATCCGCCTCGCTCTATCGTCGAGCTGATCACATCAGCCATTATGGGTTCAAGCGTCTCATAATCGAGCGCTTCCTCAGTTTCGATCTTTGGTTCTGCTTCGGGTTGCGGCGGCAGACCCATGCCCACGGTTTGTTCGATCCCCATATCTAAGTGATGGTTAGATTATTGGTTAATGCTATATCGAAATTCGGTTTTTGGGAATTTTATGCATGTCCTGACACAACGCCAATCTATTGCTTGTTTAACCTTCTACGACGCGACCCTGTAAAAACCCGACCTCGCAAATGGTCGGGTTTTGGTTTATGCTTCGTCTCGACTATGGGAATGCAGAAATATTTCATCGGCTACGCTCTGCGGGAGGGCGCCAAGCAATGGGTTACGGATCTCAAGCTTCAGATCGCGCAAGCACACAAGCTCGCCTGGTCGTTGCAGTATCCTCCGCACATCACGCTTTTCCATCCTTTTGAGACGGATCGCCATGAGGAACTGGGAAAAACTGTATCCGAAGTCGCAAGCCAACTTCACCCGTTTTCGATCAAGGTGCTTCAGTACGGCCATTTTGAAAAGGAGACTTGGTTTATCGATGTCGAACAAAGCGATGAACTATTCGAGCTCAAGAGAGGTATCGTGCGATCGATGGAATCCAGCCTTGGCATCAAAGATAACGATAAGGGATTCGCGACGCATTTCCATATTACGCTTGCCCACAAAGAACTGAACTTGGAGATTTTTTCTGACATTGGGGAGTTACTTGAGCGTACGCCACTTCCGTTCGAGCAACTGACGATCGACCGGATCAGCATTTTCCGTAAGGAAGAAAGCGCTTACATCGAAGAAAAGTCATTTCATTTACACAAAGAGTAATCGCGCATCACGCATCCTCGACAATCTAACCCTATAAAAATTTGAACTCGCAAGGGTTCGAATTTTGTTATAAGATCCACTCTGATATGGAACTGCTTTTTTCCTACGACTTGCAAAAAGATATCGAGAACTACAAAAGAGCCTCTCGATCAACCAATAGCCGGACGCCCACAGAAATGGAGACGCGATATAGGGCTGAATACGGTAGTGAGTTCGAAGACCATAAACTGGAAGCATTCGTATCTCAGCTCATCGTGGAACAGGGGCTGGATCTCTCGATTCAGACGAAACTTATCAGTGCCGCGTGGCAACCGATTGAAGTAGAGTTCTTCAAAAGAGTTGAGTTGATTTTCGGCATCTCAAGTCCACTGGACCAAATCAAAGTTTTTCTTACGACTGATTCTCGTTGTTCCTACAATATCGACCATGGTTATTTCTTCGTTTGTGCTTCGCGGCCATTCCAGAACAGGACCATTATGCACGAGTTGCTCCACTTTTGGACGTGGTGGAAGTTCCATCTGGAAGTCGAGAGCGGTCGTATGACAAAGGAGTGCTACAACGACGTAAAAGAATCTCTGACAGAGCTGCTCAATGTTGAATTCCAGGATTTATTGGACGGCGCGCGTGATGGTGGCTATCCGCAACATCAGAAGCTGCGAATTGTGATTAATAAGACGTGGCTGAAAGAAAAAGATATAAATCTTGTTTTTGAGGCGGCATCAAAGTTCTGTCATTTGAGTAATTAAGACCGATTTCCCGCCTTCGCACTCAGCTATTCCAATATTCCGCCAATAGTGTAGTGTATATGCTAAGACCAATGACGGGTTCATCTTTGCTGACTTAAGGCAGGAAACCTTACTTATTTAAAAATTTATTCATTGGTAAAAATTTATGAAGGGAACTATTTCAGGTAAGAACGAAGAGAAAGGCTTCGGCTTCATCACTCCGGAAGGCAAGGAAGATAA
The DNA here is from genome assembly GCA_021796435.1 of bacterium. Taxonomy (GTDB): domain Bacteria; phylum Patescibacteriota; class Patescibacteriia; order 2-12-FULL-60-25; family 2-12-FULL-60-25; genus CAIKNB01. Next base: position 1,465,107 of record JAJYXM010000016.1, on the reverse strand, counting down.
CCGCGATAACAACATCTTCTTCCACAGCACTTCGCTCGAGGGCGTCTCATTCGACGAACTCCAGAAGGGCACGATGGTCGAATTCGACGAAGAACCGTCGGACAAAGGCCCTCGCGCAGCTCACGTGAAGCTCGCCCAATAAGAACACGATCAATCAAAAATCCCTCGAGTAATCGAGGGATTTTTGTGCCGTTTAGGCGTTGCTTAATTTCTCACAAGCCGAATTCGTCCAGCCTTCATTCCAATGCTTCACTCCGTTGCCTTCTTCGACGACCTCGATCTGCACGTTACGCTTGAGTCCGAATTTACGCGCATCGGCTATGTCGTTCATCCAGACGTCAATGCGGTTGGTATAGCGTGAATTCATACGGTCTTCGACCACGAAGATCTTGTCCCCGTAGAGTTCCGGAAAACGGATTTTTGTACCGATGCGGAAATCGTTCGAAGCTATGACGCCGTCACGCACACAGGAACCTGATGCCGTGACGAAGGGTGTTCCGTCCGTCTGGTTCGGAGTAGAGCTATACGCCGTCATGGTAGTGCGCTTAGTGCGCAAGGCCGGCGATTGCTCTTCGGTGGCCGGGGCCGGAGCGGTCTCTACCTCCGGGACGATGATGCCAGGCAAAGGATCCGGCGATACGTTCGTCGGCTCAGCCGATTTTGCAGCCTCGACTACCTGTGAATTGGACAATGCCAAGGCCAGGGTAAGGACCGCAAAGGCTTTACGCTGTCCAAGAGTCAGCTTGAAGGTATTTTTAGGTATCTTCATATATGGTTTGTCACAGGCAGCAGACTAACGGTCTGCGAATGTGACCGGACATTAAATCATATTTTGACCATTTTGTCAAGGGGACTGGGGTAGTATTTTTGCTAAATTTAGCTAAAAATGATAAAAAATAGCCTAATTTACATTCTGTAAAATTATGGCTTTACTAAGCCACTATTCCGCTCTCCGTCAGGGGGAATGATTTTGTGTCTCAAGTGTTGTGCGAGCAGTATCCAGGCGGTAATATCTATTCACTAAACATAACCGAAACGATATGAAAACTTGCATTACCTGTGGTATGCCGTTAAGCGAAGATGGCATACATGATACTGGCCTCGTGATGGCCGAGGGCCCGGTCTGTATTCATGATTCGACCGACGGCAAGATGAAGGTACCGCAAGAGATCTTTGAAGGTGGAGTAGGGTTTTTCCTGTCCTCTGTTACGCCTGGCGACAGGAGCCTGGCCGAACGCATTACGCGCAAGAACATGAAGTCATTGCCTTATTGGCAGGCTCATCCGTTCGCGGAACTTGAAGGCTCGGAAGCTAGCGACGAGGAATTCGCTGAAGCGATGAAGAAGCTTTAACTTCGGAATCGACGCAAAAAACAGGATCGCGCGCTGATCCTGTTTTTGTTCCGTCTTGTGTTGCCACAAAGCTGACATAATTTTTCATCAAGCGTACAATGGGCATCATGTTGAGTCAGTTGAAAGATTACCTCCTTTATTTTTTCGTCGGCGGCGCCGTGACGACGGTCATCGTGTACTTCGAAGAAAGCGATAACCGCCTGCTCTCCGGTTTCGCGACGCTGATCCCTGTCTTCACTCTTGTCGCGTATTTCTTCATCGGTCAGACGAAGGGCGGTGCTGCAGTCAGTGAACATGCTTGGCTAGTCTTGGTCGGGACGCTCGTATCCTGGATGCCGTACATGCTGACTGTCGCTTTGCTTGCGCCGAAGATCGGCTCGAACAAGGCCATCCCTGTGGGATTGGCCGTCTTTTTTGTCCTCGCCTTCGTCTATCTCAAGACCATAGAACATTACGGGCTGTTTCATTGATATTGTCTCGAGTCTGAGTGCATTCAAATGGAATTCCGCCTCGGTGTACGACCGAGGCGGTTTTGGTATCCGGCGTCGCGCGAAAGTCCTTCAGTGTTTGTTCGCCTTCTTGGGGCAGAGTTCGTGCGCAAAACTCGCCGCCGGCCTTGGGTCGTATCCGGTTCCTTCTTCTGTGTAGGGAAGAGGGACGACTCCAGGAGGCGCATCGTTCAGCGGGATCTCTGGCGGATCGCCCAGCGGGGGCCGATCTTGCCCGGGCAGCGCCACCTCCCCGGGCGGATCTTGCGGTTGTGCCAAGCTCGGCGGTTCTGCACGAGGTTTTTCCGTGGTCGTGTCGTTTCCCGTCTGGGTGCAGGCGGCTGCGAGCGTGAACGCTGCGAGGCTGATGGTCAGGATCATGTTCTGCATTTTGTTCGCCTTGTTCCTTTTCGTTTTGTTTTAGCGTGCGCCGGATTATCGAGGTGCGTGAGGCGCAAGATATCAGGGCATGTTATTTTTGTCGTCGAGTTTTACGGAATATGAAATCTTCTTTCAAAAAGAAAAGCGTACGACCCTGTTTTGATTGGACGAATGTTGCGATAGAAATTGTAAATTCTCATGACAAAATTTCAGACACGCGGGTCTGCTGTGATTCGCCACATCCAGATATCTTGAAAAAATCGCCACAGTCTGGTACCACGAAGGTTGTTCTTTTCCGCGTTAACTCAGCTCTGAAGGGGAAACATGGACGAGCTACTCATTTCTTCGCTGGATTGGGAGTTGAAGCTTCCGATCCTCCTCGCGCCCGGCATGGCCATCGCTGTCTTCATGTTCCTGTTCTTCAGGAAGAAGCGGCTGGCGCAGATCAGTCGCTTGCCCGGGTGCAGCCCGGACTGGATCACGCTGTGGGGCCTGCACTTCTCTTGGGTGGGGTTCGCGGTGTTCTTTCTGCTCAGTCCATATTGGGGCGTGCAGCTTGTGGCGATCGGTTGTCTGCTCGATATCTTCGACGGCAAGATGAACGCCGCGATGATCGAGGCTGGCATCGTGCGCAGTGCACTCGATCGCTGGATAGGAAAGTGGCTTGACCCGCTTGCCGACAAGTTGCGCGGCCTGCCGCCGCTCATCATCTTCTGCGCTCTGGGGGGCATCAAGCTCTGGGTCGTCCTCATCGTCGTCCTGCCTGAGCTGTACGGCATCATTTTCCGTGAGCCCATCACGACCATCCCGGCGCTGTTGCGCTACCCGCGCGACATGCCGTTCATGGATCGTCTGCGCGCCGAAGCAGCCAAGAGCCCGCCGCAGGAATCGCGCGCCTCCTGGATCGGGAAGATCAAGACGATGGTCCGTGATTTCGGCCTTCTCGCCTTCGTCCCGTTCTATCTGCACTGGAAGGACGCTCCGCTGGTTGCGGACTATGTGTTCCTCGCGTCAGTGCCTTTCGGCATTTTGAGCATCATCTCGCGCAAGTTCAAGTTCGCTTGGCTCAAGCGCTCGAGCGCTCATGCTGACCCCTACTTCAAGCACGAAGACGTGCTCTGACTCACCTCGCCCGACGGTACTCCCGCCGGGCGTTGCTGTTTTGAATAGAAAGACCCGCGATTGTTTCATCGCAGGTCAATGGAGGAGTGTTTGTTCCGTGGCTACCTTTCGAGCGCTCGGCTGACGGCTTGTACGATTGTTTCGATCCGCGCCATGGCGCCGATGCCGGTGTCGCCGCAAGCCAACCGTTTCTCGATCGGCTCCACGAGTGTGAATATTCCGCCGTACCAGCGCTTGAGTGTCGTGATATGTTCGGCGGTCGCAGGATGCTGCCACATGAACGTGTTCATGGCCGGCGCGATGATGAGCGGCTTCTCGCGGTCCCAGGCCCGCGCCGTGCAGGTCAGTAGGTTGTCGGCCAAACCGTGAGCCAGCTTGGCCAACGTGTTGGCCGTGAGCGGCGCGATCAGCATGACGTCTGCCCAGCGACGCAGCTCGATGTGCGGGATGCTCTGCTCTTTGGCGTAGCCCATGCCAGGCCACTCATCGTCCTCGAGCCATGTCCGGCAGTCGAGCTTGTGCGGCTGCCAGAAATATAGTGACGAACGTGTTGCCGCAATCTGGACTTCGCCGAGTGTTGCGAGCTCACGCACGAGTTGCGGCGTCAGCGCAGCTGCGACCGAACCAGTCACTCCTAGTAGGATGTTCATCCCAGCCTCCTGAGCAATGTTCTGGGCAGCTTCTGGCGCACTACGCGTTCTGCCCTGTCGTCCTCGCCGATGATGTACGCATACTCCTTGGCCCATTCCAGGCAGTTGGCCACGATGATGTCGGCTTCCGAAGCGCGCCGACTTCGGCAAGCGATGTCGATGAGTGCTTCGTCTGTGATGCCGACTTGGAGCTTGAACTTCACGAGCTTGCCTCTGAACCCCCACGGCTTGCGGATCTTGTCCACGAGTTTCTCGGTAGGCACAAGCTCCAAGAGGAGCGAGCAGTGGTTCGATGCGATCTTGTTTGCCGTCTCGGCTTCATTCAGCCTCTCGTCTCCGGCCCCGACCGCGGCGCCTATGGACGCGACGCGATAGTCGCTGACTGCGGCCGAGTGGATGATGGCGTCGAACTTCTCGCCGCGGATTTTCTCTTCCATGCGTTCGGCCAGATCGTCGAACGTCCGGAACCTGCAGAGCTCGATGGGATTGCTGAAGTACGTCGTCGGATCGCGCAGCAATTGGTCGGCCACGCCCATCTGGTGCGAATGGAGTAATGTGACCCGATGCCCCAAATTGGCTGCGGTCCGCGCGATCTCGACTCCGGTGCGTCCGCGGAAGATGTTGGAGATGACACGCACTTTGTCGATCGGTACTTCGGTCGAACCGGCTGTGATGAGGATGTTCATGACTCGCTCCCGTTCTTTCTGAACTCGACATCGAAACGTTCATCGAACGGTCCGCTGCATGCCGGACCGGCGCGGAACCACGTCTCGAACCTCGTCCAATTCCTGTCCGCACGCACGATCATGGACGAGATGGTCTTGTGGTATTCGTTTGGATCATGCACGCACGCCGCGGCTTCCGGCCTCCCGTCCGCGTGGAAGTTGAGTAGCTTATCCAGTCCCTCGGGTGACGGATCTTTGATATCCCGCAAGCGCCGTGTGATCTCGCTGGCTCGCGGTGCGTGGTCAGGCCCCACGCCGTAGCCCGTGATGATATGCGCACCGGAACCCAATCTTGTTATCTTGGTCGAGTTCCCGTCGTTCACGAGCAAGGTGCAACATTCGCTGTCCGCGACCACGAGATTCAGTCCGTTATATTCAACCGGGAGGTTGTAGGGCTCTCTTGTGGAACCGAACTCGCCGACATTGTCTATGTCGCCAGCCAAGAGGCGATCGACTTGGTCGGCTGCTCCCAGGTCAAGCATCTCGACCAGCAACTGCCCTCGCGATTTGCATCCTCTGCGGTGCGCCACCGTATCCAGATTGGTCAAAGCCGCTATCACACCTTGCCGGTTAACGCCGATCCATGTCCCACCTCGCACTAAGTCGCGTGGCGCATAGATTTCCGGGTCATCGAACCAAAACAAAGGGGGAGCGGATGGCCGTTTTGGGTTCTCATCGCGGTTCGACGCCACGACGAGCGGGTATTTCTCGAACACGTCTTTCAGCACGATGAGCGTACACATGTTGGCCTCGTTGTGAAGGTGCATCTAAAGGCTAGCCTGGCACCTGATTATGTTTAATATATGTTCATAACCGATTATGGACACTCGTAGATTCTTCAACAAAAGTAGCTTCTTTGTTCCAAAGAGCGATTGACACTAGTGCGAAACAGAGCCATTATCCAAATATATGCAGGACATCCAAACCATCCTCGCCGAGCTGGGTTTATCCAAGACAGAAATCGCCGTCTATCTTGCCGGCTTGGCGCGCCCTTCGATCGGTGTGCATGAACTTACGACGGAAACGCGCATCAAACGTCCCACTGTCTATCACGCCCTCGAGACGTTGATGCAGAAAGGTTTGGCTGCTAAGCACGGTACATCCAGACGTCTCGAGTTCGTCATGACCAAACCGCGCCAATTCGAGCATCTAATCGAACGCGAAATCGGCCGTCTACAGGAACAGAAGCAGAAGATCCTTTCCGCCCTGCCGCTTCTTGAGTCGCAGCTGTCCAATGAAGCTGCGGGCTCTGTCCGCGTCTCGCAATTCGATGGTGTAGACGGCGTAAAGGCGGTGGTCGAAGAAGCCTTGTACTGTAAGTCACGTCGCTGGGACATCCTTGCGCCGCGTAAGAACTTCTTCTCCGAATCCGAGCCGAACTATAGGAAATATTTCTTGGAGTCACGCGAAGCTCGTGGCATCGTTGCCCGTTCTCTGTGGGAACGCGGCACGGCCGAGCATGATCGCCTTTTGACCAAACAGGAGATCGCCCAACGCAATCCGCGTTATCTGCCGGACGCCTTGCATGGCAAGTTCGAATCTCTCGTCATCCTGTTCGACAATAAAGCCGCCATCATTACGTCTCTCAAGACCCACTCTGCGATCCTTATCGAATCAGATGAAGTCCATAATCTGCTTTCTACGATGTTCGATGGTTTGTGGTCCGTCTCCGAACCATACAAAGGACGCGCTGCTTGAATTTTGCGTTGCTGCTATACTTTTAACCTATGTCTTTCGATAAACCGCCCTTCACACCTTTCGCAAACCTTGAAGATCCTCCGCTACGGCTCATCCCAGAATCCGAATACCGTATCGAATTCGCGCGGTCTTCCGGTCCAGGCGGCCAAAAGGTCAACAAGACTTCGAGTAAGGCTGTTCTGCACTGGAGTATCGACGGCTCTTCCGTCCTGACTGGAGAAGAGAAAGCCATCATCCGCCAGCGTCTGGCTAACCGCATCAACAAAGAAGGGGAGTTGGTCTTGGATTCTGACCGCCTGCGTTCGCAGTTCCGTAACCGCACTGATGTCGTCGATCTACTCAACCGGCTGGTCAACGAAGTCCTCACTCCGCAAGCTGAACGCATCCCTACACGACCGACGCGTGCTTCAAGGGAAAGGAGATTGGATGAAAAGAAGAGACAGGCGCAAAAGAAAAGATTCCGTAGATATGAAGAATAGCCCGATGGGCTATTTCTTCTTGGCTCTTATCCTGGCTTTCGCTTTCCGGTTCTTTTCGATGATCCTCTCGTAGACCTTCAGGTAGCCGGAAGTCATCTTTTGTTGGCTGAAATACATTTCCGCGCGTTCCCTTGTTTCTTTGCGGCTGATCTTGTCTATCGCCTTTATCGCTTTGACCATTCCGTCCACGCTATCCACGATATAGCCGGTCTGTTTATCCTGTACGACCTCCGGAACCGAACCTTTATTCCACGCTATGACCGGTGTGCCGCAAGACATGGCCTCTATCATCACCAAGCCGAATGTCTCATCGTACTGCGTGGGGAAAAGGAGGGCTTTGGCGTTCTTGAGCCATTCGATCTTGTGCTCCAGGTCGGCCTCCCCGATATAGCGTATCGTCTTGCCGTTGATTTCCGGCTCGATGGTTTTGTGCCAGTATCCCTCGTTAGGATAGCTGCGGCCAGCGATCACCAGGTTCACGCCCGCGGCCTTCGCCGCCTCTATAGCGAAGTGGACTCCTTTATCTTCCGTGACGCGGCCAAGATAGAGATAGTAATCTTCAGGGAATTTATTGAAAGCGAAAAGTTCGGTATCTACGCCATGGTATATGTTGGCCACCCAATTGAGTTCCGGCATCTGCTCGCGTTGCGCGTGGCTGAATGAGACGTAGTTATGGTTGCGGTATCGCATGAGGAAGGGCTTTATCCCTTCCCGGATTGGACTGTGTATCGAGATGATGGTTGGCGTTTCGGTCAGGCCGACATAGAACGAACTCAACAAGGAAAAATGGCTGTGTATGATGTCGTAGGCCGGCGAATCCTGATAGCATTGGCTGATGAGGGAATGGATATAGTAACGCTGGATATCAATCGGGAGCTGGCGGATATCTTTGGCCGAGCTGATTATGTTATGCAGTTTCGCCGTCGTCTGCGAATCGCCCGAGGCATATAGATGCGTATCATGGCCTTGTGCCACGAAAGTCTCGGCCAGAGCGCTGACGTGCGAATAGATCGCGTGGTTGGAACGTGGACCTACCGGATAAAGGCTAGAAACGAGTTGGGCTATTTTCATATGGCATGGACTTGTTGGAATGAATCAATGTATCTCTTGAAGACGGTCTGTGGTGCATGTTTCTTGAGGATATACGAGCGGAATCTCTTCGGTTGAGGTTTGCCGGAAAGGCTCTTTATCCTTTCGACTACTTTTTGCGGATCCTTGAAATCGATTATCCAATCATCCATGCCGCAAGCCTTATATTCGGAGACCCACCCCACGCTAGGCGAAATCAACGTCGGCTTGCCGGCCAACGCCGCTTCCATCACCACATTCGGCGAAACGTCGAATTTCGAGGGCAGCACCAACATGTCCATCCGCGAATAGAACTCGGCTAGTTCCTTCCGACCCATGGGTGCATGCACTTGGATGTGCTTCCTGTATTGTGCTTTGAGCCGCCGTTTGAATCTTGTATCCGGGATGATCATAACACTGTGGAATTTCCACGGCAGTCCGTCTGCATGCGCGGTCTTCGCCACGTTCAGGTAAGCCGCGTAATCTTTTATCAGATCCCAGCGCGCGACATTGCCGAGATCGATTTCCTGTTTGATGCCGCTTTTTCTTTGATGCCGGATTTGCTGGAGCATCTCAGCCTGATATGGCAAGGGTATGATTAACGATCGTCCTCCTGGTGTCGTCATCACCTTGCGCTCGAAGACTTGTTGGCTGTATTCGTTGAGGAATATGTGCAATGCCGCGTATCTAGCCGTATCTCGCTCCATCTCGAGGAAAATCTTCCGCGTCATGGGCGGGTGCACGCGTTTGTGGATTTCCATCTCCACCTGCCAGATGCCGGCGTGTTGGATGACTACGGGGATTTTTTTTTCTTTTGCGGCCATGAGCAATATCCAGGCGGACACGGAGAATCCGTTCAGGAATACGACATCGGGCCGTGCCTCTACGAAGAATCTTTCCGTCCTCCGGATTTCTTTCGATAATAGTTTCTTGGTGTCTAGGAGCTTCTTCGCTCGGATGATCTTTCTGTAACGCGAGTAGGGGAAGAAAAGATAGTGAAAACTACGCAGACCATCCTTGCCCGCTTCTTTCATGTAGGTCCTACTCCCTTTCGAGGTCCTGTCGATGATGCCGATCCATTCATGGCCGTGCATCGTCACATGATCCGAGAAGTTCTTGGCGAAGATCGCCGTACCGCCGTATGCTTTTTTCTTCTGCCCCGGGAGATTGAAAATACTTTCATTGCTGACGATTCTCACGCAACAGACCATACACAGAAAAAGGCATCTTGTCCAGATTAAGACGATGAATCATGGATATGGGTTCCAGCTTGATGCAGAGAACTTTGTATGATAAAAGTCATCGGCACATTTCAGGAGGCGCTCTATGATATTTACATCGGACTATGCAGAGCGGGGAATCACCGAGATTGTCATGCTCAAAGATGACTTCTTCTTCGGCCATCACGATTTCGATAAGGATAAGACCTATCATGATCTCGTCGGCAAGCGTGACGGAGCCTATTTCCGTGCGCACTTCAGCTGGTTCGAGCCGCATAAGCCGCGACCTGGCGTCGAAAAAGTCCCCAAGAGCTGCAGCGAGTCTGCCACGCAGGCCATCACTGCAGAGGAGTACGCCGTGTTCCTCAAGGAGCACGGTCTGTGGGGTGCGCCTAAGCCCAAAGCGCCGGAAGCCCCACGCTGTCCTCGCTGCGGCGCCAATATGCGTAAGCGAAAGAATACGCGCACCGGCAATGCTTTCTGGGGTTGCGTGAACTTTCCTCATTGCAAGGGCACGAGTAACTGACGCGCCTTTGCCTACCTGTATCGACCGGAGCATGTCGAAAAACTGCTCTTTTTTGTTACCGGTTTAATACGTTAGAAAAAATCGTTATTCCCTTTGGACGTAATGAATGGGATTGACAGGAACGGCATTTTCTGTTAGCCTGTCGAATCGGTTGTTCCAAGTTTTTCCGATCTTTCCATAAGGAGAGCCAGCAATGCTCGAAGAGATCCAAGTGACGTTCCATCTGTCCCAGAGGGATGGCAGGATCTGCGGTCAAATCGACTCCGACCCCCTAGGACGGAGGAAGGTCGTCTTCGTCACCGACGACAAGCTCTCGATGCCCCCGTATCTGCGCCATCATCGGGTCAGCCAAGGCGAGCGGTGGATCTGCCGCGTCATCCGCGACACCAAGCGTAACGATCCCAGCCACGGGGCGCTCATCGTGGCGCTCGTCTGGCCGACGTTCCTCAAGTTCGACGCGGCTTTCGGCCGCACGGTGTTCATCCCCCTCAGGGCCACGCGCATGATGCAGGCGCAGCCTGAAGTGTTGCGCGTCCTTGAGGAAGCGATCGCACGCATCGAGTTGCCGCGAGACGGCTCCGAACTCGGCGTCGAGGTCGAAATGGAAGAGCCGCTCGCCAAGAACAGGCTCATCCAGGTGAGCCCAGTCGGCTACGACGAGATGTGTGATTTCGCTTTCCGCGTCGGTCGCTACAAGCCATCACGCGTCGCTAGGGCCGAGCCGGACGAGGTGGTGTCCACCGTAGTGCTTCGAGCCGTGAAGAACATGAAGGCCGATGGTACGTACGTCCTGCGTACGGCCTACATCGGCACCCTGTCGCCGCGCGAGCCATGGGCATGCTCCGATGAAGGGGAGCTCTCCGAGAAGAGCTTCCCGTTCTGGTCGGGGCACGCCCTCGCCTACGACCAGGCGACCATGTCGCGGACGTTCCGTGCCTCTTGGCGCGAGGTCATCGAGTCGCGGGTCGAAGATCTGCGCGCCTTCATCGATACGCCCGAAGCGCTCGGCGACTTCAGTCGCATGAGCGGCACGGGCTGAACATCTCTCGCCTTCTACCGCAGCCCTGACTATCCAGTCAGGGCTGAACTGTTTTTATGTATCTAGTATTGACGCAGACGTCATTTTCTGTTAGCTTGATTAATCCCTTAGGGGAAAGTGTCGCACCTTTACCGCCATCCGACGGAGGCACCCATGTCAGACGCAGACGTCATCGAAGTCCGTTTTTACCAGAATGATTCGCAAGCCAGAGGCCGGATTACGCGTGATACTTTCAGCCGGCAAAAGCTTGTCATCGTCCGCGATAAGACGAAGCTCGGCAGCACAGCCTGGTCCATGCGCTCGCCGCTACCCGGCGAAAAATGGCTATGCGTCGTGCGCCACGACACCAAGCCCGAGGATCCGCGGCGCGGCGTCCTTTTCGTTGATCTGCAGCAGCCGGTGTCCATGCTAGCCTCAACGGCGTGCGGCGGTTTGTTGGTGGTTTCCGGAAAAAGGATGAAAAGCCTTCTGGTTCAACCGGCGCTCCTCGGTTTGTTCGATGAGATCGCGGAGAAGATTCGTCTGCCGCAGGACGACAGCAGGATGTCCTTGCAGTTGGATATGGGACGTCCCGTTGGTTTCCGAGCGATAATCGGCGCACCACAGGTCGCGTATGATGAATGTTGTACCTTCGCCATCCGTGATGGTCATGATGCACCTTCGCGCGTTCTTGTCCGACGCCCCGGGGTAATCAGCTCGATCGTTTCCCTGATGGCCGAACCAAGCCAGGATCCGGGCCCCAAAACCTGCTACCAATTGGCCGAGCTGCATATCGGCAAGATCATGCAGCCTGAACCGTGGTCAGCCGACAATGAACATTTCCTGGAGACGTCTTTCGGATACTGGTCGAAACGTGCGTTCTGGTATGACGTCACCAGCATGAGCGACCCCTTCGAATGTACGTGGCAGGAGGTCGTCGAGGGTCGCTGGAGAAAAGACGCTCGCCTCCCAGCACCAATCGAAGGATCGGAAGAGACGGAGCCTGTCTCAGACGCAGTCGCGTGACCTTTCTCGCAGCCCTGACTGGATAGTCAGGGCTGAACTGTTTTTAGGCTATTCTGGCAGGGTCTGGACATTGACAGTGAGATTGGAATACGCTTAAGTAAAGAAAGGCCTTTACACGAGGTATTGATATGAAGATTGCGGTATTAGGTGGCGGCACCGGGACCTATTACGTCTTGAGTGGACTCAAGCGTTTTGACGTCGAGTTGAGTGCCGTCGTTTCCATCGCGGACAGTGGTGGATCTTCCGGTCGCTTGCGCATCGAACAAGGGGTCCTGCCGTCGGGCGACATCCTGCGCGCCATGGTCGCGCTGTGCGAGGGCGGTGAGTTCCTGCGGCGACTCTTGGGCTACCGCTTCCAAGGCGGTTCGCTCGATGAGCATACCGTCGGCAACCTGATCATCACCGCCAGCGAGAAGCAGACCGGCAGCGCCTTGGAAGGCATCCGATCACTGCATGACGTGTTGAGGATCAAGGGGCGCGTCATCCCTGTCGCGGCAGTGGCCGGCAACCTGCAGGCTGAATGCGCCGACGGGGAATTGCTCCAAGGTGAGAGCGAGATCGACGTGCCTAAGAATCCGCACGGTGCGATCGAACGCTGCTATCTCGATCCGGCGGTCCGCGCTAACCCCGAAGCGCTCGACGCCATCAAGGGTGCGGATATCGTGGTCTTGAGTCCCGGTGACCTGTTCACCAGCCTCATCCCGGTCCTCTTGGTCGACGGCGTCGTCGATGCGCTGTACGAAACGTCGGCGCGCATCGTCTATGTGGTCAATCTGATCACCAAGAAAGGCGAGACTGACGGTTACGCGGCGCGCGAGTTTTGCCGTCAGGTGTCGAGCTACATCGCGCCTGCCAAGTTGCACACCGTGGTCCTCAACACTGCCCGGCCCTCGGATTTCCTGTTGCAGAAGTACGACCAGGCCGGTGTACAGATGGTCGAGGATGATCTGAACGGGCAGGATTTCTCGGTCGTTCGCGTCCCCTTGTTGAGCGAATCCATGGACCGTACGCCGTCACGCAACAAACCGCTGCACAAGCTGATACGGCATGATCCGTTGAAGCTGGCGGAAGCCATCATGAGCGTCGCCCGACCGGTGACGCATGGGAGGGAGACGTGAAAGCCCAATGTCGTATCTACTTCGACCTTGACCTCACGCTTTACGACACGATTGCCTTCATGGCAGACATCTCTCGTCGTTTGCGGAAACTCGGTAGCCCGCAAGAGAAGATCGATGAAGGCTTCGCGCTGCTCGAGGACACGGGGTATTCCTTCGAGGAGCACATGCGTTTTCTCGGGTTGCCCGAACCAGTCATCATGCAGGAGTCGGCGCAGCTCCAGCGGCTTCTCGCACGCGGCAGCCGCTATCTGCTTCCGGGAATCAGCCCCGGACTCACGCGGTTGCGTAAGCGCGGATATGAGTTCGCGCTGCTGACCTTCGGCTATCCGCCTTTCCAGCAAGCCAAGTGGGATGGCCTACCTGGCTTGAGCAGGCGCTTCGTGCAGACCGACTACGTCTGGCAGAGCAAGAGCAAAGGTGACGTCCTCTCCGAGTACCGCGAACTTCCGTTCGTCTTCTGCGACGATTCGCCGCGTCATCTGCTGGACGCCCGGCAGAAGATCCGCGGCGCCGTCTGCCTCGTGCGCTTCATGTGGCCGCAGTTCAAGCCGCAACCACACCCCGAAGACGGAAAGGTTTGGCACGTCGTCACCTCATTCGACGAATTCGCCAGCGCTTTCTGACCCGCCTAGACCGTCCGTGGCACCCTCGCCTGGACGGTCTTTCCTTATGGATGCATTGCCATAACCCGCGCTCTGTGATTCTATATCCACAAGAATAACCTAAACATTAACCACTAAACACTTAACTTATGTACGCGACAATCCTTTTCGTGGTCGTCCTGGTCCTGCTCATCTCCATCCGCCAGATCAATCAGTACGAACGCGGCGTCAGATTCACCCTCGGTAAATACACCGGCATGATGCAACCCGGCTGGCGCTTGGTCATCCCGATCATCCAGACCATGCGCAAAGTCGACATCCGAACCAAAGCTGTCGAAGTCCCGTATCAGGATGCCATAACGCGCGATAACGTTTCATGTAAGATCAACGCCGTCATATATTATCGTGTCGCCGATGCGGCCAAGTCGGTCATCGAAGTAGAGAACATCTGGAACGCCGTCTCGCAGCTGGCTCAGACCACCATGCGTAACGTCGTCGGTGAATTGAGCTTGGATGAATTGCTTTCCGAACGCGATCAAGCCTCTGGTCGCATCAAGGAACTCGTCGCGACCCACACCCAGAGCTGGGGCATCGAAGTCCTGGGCGTCGAGCTCAAGGACATCGCGCTGCCGGAAGAGATGAAGCGCACCATCGCTAAGCAAGCCGAAGCCGAGCGCGAAAAGCGCGCCGTCATCATCAATTCCGAAGGTGAAGTCGCTGCCGCCGAGAACCTGCGCCATGCCGCCGAGATCCTGGCCAGCTCTTCGGGTGCCTTGCATCTGCGCACGTTGAACACCATCAACGATGTCTCGAGCGACCAATCCAATACTATCGTTTTCGCCATGCCGCTCGAAGTCCTGCGTGCTTTCGAGAGGTTCAATCCGAAGAGCTAGCCTGGAAACGCGAAAACAGAAACTCCCCGGGGATACCGGGGAGTTTGTTTTTGCTGATTTCTTCAATCCTTCTTTTCGCTTGCCGTCATTACGGCCCTTATGTCTTTCATCTTACGGCCGTATTTCTTGCCCAATTCAGCTTGGTTATTGGCCAGGAGGAGCTCCGCGATCTCCTTGGCTTCATCCGCCGTCAAAGTGTTTTTGATGACCAGCTCATTCAGCATCTCGTCCAGTTTGCCCGCATCATATTCTGTCGGTCGGCATTCTTTTTCGAGTCTCGCAAGTTCGGCGGCTTCATTGATTGGCTTGCCGGCTTTCTTCAGGTTCAAGAGGGCCGTCTCGACCTTCTTCTTCTCCAATTTTTCGTTCGAGGTAAGCGCTTGGGACATCCTTTCCAGCGCTTCCGCATTGCCACGCGAAATAGCCAGGGCTAAGAAGTTCGATATATCCGGCTTGCCGTCCAATCTGACGGTCCCCATCGTATCTATGAAACTGGCGGTCATCACCATGTCACGCTCATCTGGGGATAGCCCGCCGAAGTACTTATTATACGTATCGACGTTCGGCGCGCTGAAGCTATAAGCGACCTCATGGTTGGCTATAGCTTTTAGCGTCAACTCGTCCACGCTGGTTTCCCCCAAGGCGCGTATTGCTTCGGAGCCGCTTTCTCCATGCTTCCTGCCCTCGGCGACTTTCCCTCCGGAGGGTGTCTTGTCGCCGGTCTGGTGGAAATACGAAATGCCCACGATTTTGCGCGTCTGGTCTTGGCCCTGCATGAACTCCAGCAGCTTCACCGGGTTGTGCCGCACGTCTTCCGGCACCAGTGCCTGCCATTCGGCCCAAGTATAAGCGACATCTTCGTTCTTCGGACCCTCGGGCGTCTGTTCGCTTATGGTTAAGCGCAGCGTATCTTTCTTGGCCAAGTCGTGCAGGAAAGTGTAGCGTGCGACTGCCTCTCGATTCTTCTTTATGGTATTTTCAAGCACGCGTCGTGTACTCTCTGGAATCTCGTCCGGCCACTCGAAACTCCCCTCGGCTATCGCCGCGACGTTTTTGATTATGGTGTCAAGGTGGGTATCCATGAGCATGCCCTCATTGTGGTAGTCGCCGACCTGTGGGACGTCGAATGATGCGTCGATCTCTTCCCATAGTCTGTCCTGTTCAGGATTCGGGAACAGCTTGGTCATCTTGGTCCGCAAGCTTTCGATCCTTGCGGCTCGCGAGTCGCTTTCCCGTCGTGCCAACGCCATCTTCTTCGCGAAATCTTCCGGGGAATAAGGCCCCTTCTCCTTCTTCTTAGGTTTCTCCTGTCCGCCTATTGGCATGTCTTTTGCCATATGCTTGCTAGCTTATGAGTAATTAAGTCTGATTTTATGTCCTTAGTGGCCTGATGGGCAAGCTCGAGTCATTCCCACCTTGGCGCCTGGCATGTAAAATCAGATATGACATGTTCCTGCTGAACCTCAAGGAATTTTTCCTCATCATATCCGTGCTGTATTTCTACGGCTTGGCTTTCGGTATGCAATTCAAGCAGCCGTTATACGGCATGGATAGCCCTGCCATCTTCCTCACCATCTGTGCCATATATCTGATCGCCATCGCCATGGAGATGAGTGTTACCTGGTGGCAGTCGCGACGCTTCATGGTCTGGGCGGCGTTGTGGCTTTTGTCCTATGCGGTCATGGGTCTCTATGTCGCTCCGACGATCTTCGGCCCCGAAATACTCGTCTACGTACTGTTGGAACCGCTCATCACCGTCTTCATCGGAGGTTTCGTTTTCGGATACTCAAGGTTGCTCGCCTCTCTGTTCTTCAAGACCCGGGAACTCGAAGCCGCGGAATTGGAGAAGGCGAGTGCCCGTCTGCCCGGTTGGTCTTTGGAGAAGAAAAAACTCACCAAGCGATATTCCTTCTCGGATTTCGACGAAGCTTTGAATTTTTTCAATCGTGCGGTCAAAGTCGCTAATCATGCCAGGTTCTATCCGCAGATGGTCCTGAAGGCAGAGCACATGACGATCATGTTCGTCCCTAGCCGCAACGGTACTTATTCCAAATCCATCCTCAATCTGGCGCGCCACTTCGATGCACTGGTCTGATCCGCCATCCGGAGGCACGCATCCCCGGAAAGCGGCGCAAGCCATCAGTTTGGGCTTGCGCACGCGAGTGACCTGGGCGGCCATTGTCTCTCCGATCGTCAAGCTGCCTTCTCTATGACAGCTGTCATCGTATAACGTCTGTATGAACGACGCTGGTAGAAACCGTGTATCATCACGGTCTCCGTCGTTGTGGTCGCGTTCTTGATGCTCCATCCGTCTCCGAGTTGCCTGACCGCTGAGGCCAGGTCTTCCAACGGCGGGTTGTCCGTGCCTTCTACGACGATGATCCTTTGGTTCTCCGAGATACTTGTCTGCATGACGAGCCTCCTTTCCATCTGCAGGTTGTGGTTTGTTTGCCGGCGGCGAACCGACGGCGGCCCAAGTTGTTTTGAAAGTGCGCTTTTTTTCCGATGGCAGCCTCCTTTATGTATAGGATACCCTTTATATCGGCTTATCGCGAATCGGCCCTTCACTTCCTGCCTTGCCGGCTTGGCGCTATTTGCCCATGACTCGCGCTTCATCCGTTTTTCCTAACAGTTTCTGCCTGAAATAAGCTATACTGTAATCGATTAATTCATTTTTCGTTTAAACCCATGGAGAGCCAAATCGCCGAACGTTCATTGGAGCAAGACCATGAACTATTCCTCCGGCTTAAGCAGGATCCAGCGGCCGTCGGGGAGGTCTATGACCTATACGCCGACCGTCTGTATGGCTTCATCCTCAAGCGTTGCGGCCACAAAGAGACAGCCGAGGATTTATTGTCCCATATTTTCACCAAGTTCCTTGAGTCGGTGCCGTCACTGGAGTGGAAGAACGCTCCGCTTTCGGCCTGGTTGTTCAAGGCGGCTTCCAATGCGCTGATCGACCATTATCGGCGCGCCTCCACCCGGTTGGACAGTCAGTTGGACGAAGATTGGGATCCGCCCGGAAAAGATGATCCGGCTTGGAATACGGAAATCAAGATCGACAGCGAGCAGATCCGTATCGCCATGAAAGAGCTACCGGACCGCGACCAGCAGGTGCTTGATCTGCGGTTTTTCGCCGGGCTTGAAGCGAATGAGATCGCCGTCCAACTGGACGTGACCCCGAATCACGCCGCCGTACTCGTCTATCGCGCGCTCGGCAGGCTGCGCCAAAAGATTCAAACCAAATAGCCATGAATATGAAACACGAAGAAGAAGCCAAGAAGATGGAAGAGCTCCTCAAGTCTGGAGCCGGATGTAATGATCCGGAGCTTGTTCCGTTGCACCAGATGGCAGAGGCCCTGAAGCGCGAGGCCTCCGACGGCGTACCTGGTTTGGATAAGCAGGTAGCCTCAAAACAACGCGCAGCATTGATCACTATGGCACAAGAAAAGAAGACAGAGTCTGTTTCGTCGGCGCAGGCGCCGGCTGAACAAAAAACCCAGGAGGCTCCAAGCACCAAATCCGGTGCTCGCTTCCGCCTGCCGCCCAACACTTTCCGTTTCTTCATGTGGACGGGCAGTTTTGCCGCCGTCGCCGCCATATTAGTCGCGGCGGTTTTCCTTTATCGCGGTCAGCTGTTCGGTACCGGCGCGATGCCCAGCCTTTCGGGTCTTAATGGCGCGGCCATTTCCCGCCTGCTCATCCCGGAAGTCCATGCTGCCGATGCTTTCAGCGTGGTCGCGGAGACGGGCGGTAAGGACGGCGTGGATACGACCACGGCTTTCATGGTTTCATCCACCGTCTCGGTCACCGCCGATGTGCTGAAACAACATCTTCAGATAATCCCGGCCGATCCCACGGATGTCGACGCCCTGAAGCCGTCGGCGGTCAGCGTCACCGATCTGGGTAATGGCCAGTTCAAGGTGCAGCCGCAAGAGGCGCTCTCGCCGGGCAAAGTCTACAAAGTCGTCATCCAGGCCGCCGTGGAGAAGGCCGACGGCAGCCGTGATGAGCGTGATTTCAGTTGGGCTGTGCAGACGCGCAACATCTTCCATGTGGTTTCCTCTATCCCAGCTGATGCTTCTTCTGCAGTCCCGGTAAACACCGGAATAGAGTTCGAGATGAGCCAGGTAGATTGGGAAGATCCGACGCCTTTCTTCAGTATCCAACCCGCAGTCAACGGACGTTTCGAGGTACACGAACGTTCGCTTGTCTTCGTCCCGGAGAAGCCGCTCGCTTATGGGCAGGTCTATACCGTTACTCTGAAACAGGGCCTGAAGCTGAAGGGCAGCGACAATGCTTTGCCGCAGGACCTGGTGATCAAATTCGAGACGCAAAGCCTGGAACAATCCAAGGGTAACGATTACCAATACAAGCCCATCGTCACGCCTTCGCAGGACTACAACCAATTCGTCGTCAAGAAAGATGCTTTGCTCGACGTGAATTGGTATAGTCAGTCCTCTCCGCAGGTTGAGGTCGTCGCGTATGCGCTGGCGCAGGATGAGGCAGTCGCTTATCTCACGGAGCATGACAAGATCCCGAGTTTCGCCGTAGTGACCCGTGAACGTCAGGAGAATTACGACAAATACACCAAACACGAAGCGTTTAAGGTTACATTGACGCCGGAGAAGAACGGCTATTACGGCTCTGCGCTGCGCCTGCCTAACGTATTAGGCGTCGGTGATTATCTGCTTCGGCTCAAGACTGAAGGCTCCGACAAGTACGCCTGGACTTTCATCGATGTGACGCGCTCACTGACATATACGATCGCTGACGATAACGCCTTGGTCGTCTGGGCCATGAACGCAGAGACGGAACGCCCTTTGGGTGACCTCACCGTGTCATACGGACAGACGAGCTTAAGGACCGATAAGGACGGTGTGGCGCGTATGCCTGTGCCCAAGATCTTGACCGCGACCGATACGAAAGATGGCACGGGTGTCGCGCTCAAGGTCGGTTCCGGCGATCTGTCTTCTGTCATCTGGTTGCGCAACGAAAACTATTACTACGGATCCTATTGGCGCAGCAACACCAACGACCAGACGATATCTTATCTTTACCATGACCGCCCGCTCTACAAGACCACGGATAAGCTCTCGGCTTATGGCATGGTCAAGGACAGGGCGACCGATAAGCCTGCTACGGGCGTGACCTTGGAGCTGGTCAAGGCCGGATATTACTGGGATTACTTCACGCACCAGGAGAAGGTCTACCGTCGTGTCGAGGTGACGACCGATGATCAGGGGTTCTTCCGCGCCGACATGGATTGGAGCAAACTGGCCCCCGGCTATTACCAGCTGCGCATCGAACGCGACGGTAATCTCGTGACGAGCCATAATTTCGAGATACGCGATTACGTCAAGCCGGCTTATTCCATCGACGTCAGTCTCGACCAGCAGCAGGTATTCGCCGGTGACACCCTCACGGGTGAAGCGCGTGTGGAATTCTTCGACGGTACTCCGGTGGCCGAGATGGGCCTGACCGTCAACTTGAGCGGTTCGCAGGACGGTACCCAGCAGGTCAAGACGGACGCCAACGGCATCGCGCGTTTCAGCTTCAAGGCCGATAACTGGTCTTGCGACCCCAATCAGGATTGGTTCAACTGTCCTTCATCCAAATTTCTGGAGGTCGACGTCTCGCCGACTGAAGGCGAAGAGGGCGATATTTCAGGCTCTGCCGGAGCTACGGTATGGCACGCTCGCGTATCGCTCGAGAGCTATGCGCAGGTCAACGGGAATCAGGCTAAGCTGCACTTCACTGCCCACAAAGTCGATTTGCATCAAGGGCAAGCCATCGACACCTCAAGCGTACTCGCCGAACCTTTGCGTAACGCCAACGTCACAGGGCGCATCATCGAGAGCACCTGGGTCAGGATCGAGACCGGTACGCAATACGATTACACGACTAAGCAGACTTATCCCACATACCGTTACGAACAACATAAGCGTGACGTCGCTTCGGTCAATGTTACGACCGACCCATCAGGCCAGGCTGTGATGGACTTCGCTGTCCCGAGCAGCACTGCCAGCTATCGCCTCATTGCTTCAGTCAAGGATGAAAAAGGGATCGAGGACTACACCGTGTCTTATTTCTCCTCTAACCGTTACCGCAGTTATGATTACACTAGCGCTCCTAATCCTGATGTCGTGGAAGATAAGAACTATTATTTCCAGCCGCCTAAAGAACAGGAGAACCGACCAGGTTATGACGTGAACGACAAGGTCACGGTCTCCTTCTACCAAGGCGAAAACAAGCTGCAGCCCACCGAGACGCCAGTCTTCCTTTACGTGAAGAGCCATCTCGGGATGAAGGACCTCGTGGTCACCAACCAGCCGACTTATGATTTCGATTTCAGTCAGGACCTGGTCCCCAATGTCTCGGTTCGCGGCATCCTGTTCCGTGATGGTGGATTCTACGTCCGTGACTATTCCGCCGGGATCGATGAGAACCTCCGGGACATGAGTATCGAGGTCAGTGCCGATAAGGAAAGCTATGCGCCTGGCAGCCAGGCTAAGCTCCATGTCTCGCTCAAGACGAAGTCCGGCATGCCGGCCTCGAATGCCCGCCTGGTCATGGGTGTCGTAGACGAGTCCGTCTATGCCGCCGCCAACGGGCAGACGGGTGGTTCCGACCCTCTGTACTCCTTGTACTCCTGGGTCAGTGACGGCATCTTGCTCGAAAGCGCCTCGCACATGGCTAACCCGGAAGAAGCCATGATGAGAGGCGGCGCCGAGATGGGCGGCGGAGGCGGTGAACAGATACGCCGTAACTTCAAGGATACCGCCGCTTTCCAGATCGTCACGGCGGACTCGAATGGCCAAGCTGACTTCACCGTAGATTTGCCCGATAACATCACAAGCTGGCGCGCCACCTTGGTCGGCATCACGCCGAACCTCTACGCCGGTATGTCGACCTATAACATCAAAGTCACGAAACCAGTATTCGTCGACGCCGTTGCGCCCACGCCATTGCTCTCGCAGGACAAGCCCGTCCTCAAACTGCGTGCCTATGGTTTGGCCCTGAAGTCCGGCGAAGATGTGACGTTCCAGGTCGATGCGCCGACCCTCGGACTGCAGAATGAGACGGTCCAAGGCAAAGCTTTCGAACCTGTCTACGTCGGTATCGATAAACTGGTCTCCGGAGAACATAGCATCATCCTCAAGGTGAAGACCGCCTCGGGCAACGATGCGATGGAGAAGAAGGTCACCGTAGTGGATACGCGTTTCTCGAAAGAGGAGAAGGTCGAGGTGGAACTCGGCCCCGGCGTAGGCCTGCCTAGCGTCGGTAACTCACGCGAGATCGACCTTACCTTCTTGCCCAAGTCCCGCGCCCAATATCTCGATCAGGTCTGGAGCTTGAGCTACAGCTGGATGCAGCGTCTTGATTCGCTGATCGCCGAACGCTTGGCTAAGACACTCCTCAAGGAACAGTTCAGCCAGGAAAAGGTCACCATCCCCACCGAATCGCTCCAGAAATTCCAGAAGACGAGCGGCGGGCTCTCGCTCTTGGCCTACAGCTCCGAGGATCCCGAGCTCACCGCCAAAGTCGCGGCCATCGCGCCGGATATGTTCGACCGCGTCTCCATGCAACAATACTTCGCCTCGATTCTGCAGCGAAAAGACGTGAGCCGCGAAGAACAGCTGCGTGCCTTGTCAGGCATGGCGGCGCTCGGTGCGCCTGTCCTGCAGCAGCTGCAGGATATGGCCGCCCTCACCGACCTGACCTGGCGTGAACAGCTCGCCGTGATGCGTGGCCTTGATTCGCTCGGTGACCAGGACGGTGCGCGCAAGATGCTGGAGACGCTACTCACCAAGAGCGAAATCAACGACGGTCTGCGCTTCATCCGCGTGAGCGACGCCAAACGTGATAATTTCGAGGCGACTTCTGAAGCAGCCGTCGTAGCAGCCGACCTGCTCCATCCGAGCGCATCCGAACTCTCTGCCTGGCTGCAACATAACTGGACCGAAGACGCTTTCACGCCGCTCGATAAGATCGCATACCTGAATAAGGTGGTGCCCATGTCGTACAGCCGCGACGTCGTTGTCGGATATACGCTCGGTGATACGGAAAAGACCGTCACCCTGAAAGGCGGTTGGTGGGGAGAGAACCTTAAATTGACGGCTGATGAAGCGGCTAAATTCCGCATCACCAAAGCCGATGGTCCGGCTGTCGCGGTCTTCATGCGCGAGACACCTGGCCTGCCGCAGCAGAATCCGGATATCTCCGTCGAACGCAGTTATCAGGACGCTGACGGAAAGGC
The DNA here is from genome assembly GCA_021796435.1 of bacterium. Lineage (GTDB taxonomy): Bacteria > Patescibacteriota > Patescibacteriia > 2-12-FULL-60-25 > 2-12-FULL-60-25 > CAIKNB01. Next base: position 1,442,481 of record JAJYXM010000016.1, on the reverse strand, counting down.
TATCCAGGAACTGCATGAGAATCAGCCGGTCTATATCGATCTGACCGTAAAGTGGGGCGCTAACGCCCAAAGCGGCTGCTACACTTTGCGCGATCATCTGCCGGCAGCATTAGCTCCGGTGGTGAACATCTTCGACATCTACAACTGGAGCAGGTTCATATGGTATCCGGCTGACGCTGGCGACGGAGCGGTGTCGTTCGTCGTCTGCAATCCGCAGAACAAGGATCTCTCCAAGAACCAGAATGATGTGAGGTACAAGGCTCGTGTCGTATCGCGCGGCACCTATCTGGCCGAACCGGCGGTGTTGCAGAGCAATGACGCTCCATCCATCGCCGCCTTGAGTAAATCGCAGACCGTGACCATCAAATGAAACGCCATAACACCATATTAGTGTTTTCCCTGACGGCGGCCCTAGCGGCCGCCGTTTTGGGCATCGCGATCCTGTCGTCTCGCCAGATGGACAAGGATTATCCGACGACAGACCTTGTTCCGTCCGCTCTCCCCCTTAACAAGGTGGAGCGAGAGGGTATTTTGCGCTTTTCAACGCAAGCGATATCGACTGACACCTTCATTGACCGCCGATCATTCGAGTCGTCGTGGTCGCACGCCAAAAGAGTCGATGTATCTTCCGGAGTCGTCGCTGGCGTCGTTAACCACCATGTCCTGGCGGCGGATCTTATGGCTGGTTTTTTTCTGTCTCTCAAAAGATCCGCCCCGCAGACGCAGCGCTTCATCGTCATTTCGCCGGACCACTTCTTTTCCGGTCATGGCCCTATATCCACGCTGGATCGGAATTATTCGACGCCTGACGGTCTCCTGCGATCCGATACGGCGTTCGTCGCCGAGCTGGTCTCATCGACTTCTGCGGCGTTGGAGGACAACGCCATGTTCGAACGCGAACACGGTGTCGGTGCGCTCGCTCCGTTCATCCAGCGCGAATTCCCGGAAGCCAAGATCGTGGGCATCGCCCTGCAAGGCACGATGGATCGCGGCTTGGCGCGTGATTTCGGCACAAGTCTGGCTGGCCTGGTCGATAGCCACACCGTCATCATCATCTCGTCCGATATGAGCCATTATTTGCCGGCTAAGACCGCACTGGCTAACGATTCTGTCACCATCGATAAGCTGAAGGATTTTGACACGGCGTTCTTTGCGACCGTCAAAGACGACCACGTGGACAACGGTGTCGGTCTGGTCGTCCTCGCCAGCTACTTGGATGCGTTAGGCATCAAACATGCTTTCCATCTGGTCGGACATGGCATCTCATCCGATTACGTGAGCGACGACAAGAGCACCACGACCTATATCAATGGTCTCTGGACCAGATGAAAGAAAACGCCTCGGTGTTGACCGGGGCGTTTTTGGTTTGCGGTACTTTCTTCTATGCAGCCAGTAATCTCGTCACCAACTCGACCGTCGATTCTTTCATCAAGTCTTTTTGTAGTATGCGTTTGAGCAGCGGTTTGGCTTCGGCGGATAAGGTTTCTGTCAGCAGGTGCTCTATTTCCGCCGGCATGACCAGATCTATCTGTTCGATCCCATGTTTGCCCACGAGCTCCGATATCTTGCTCGAGATTTCTTTGACGAAATGTTTCAGGCGTTCCGTGTCGTCTTCTTCCACGGGTCCGGCGACGCGCGAGCCGTCCGACGAAGCGAAGGATCCCTCGTTGTCCGAGGATTTTTCTTTCGGCAGAATTAAAGCCCCTATTTCATCCATGGCATCGCCCCCGGCCAGGTAGAATTTAGCGGTCATGCTGTCGCTCGCTACTATCAAAGTGGCTAAAGGGAATTTCTGGAGCTCTTGCGGTAATTGCATATTAGTTCAATCTTAATTTCTTTAGATAGTCGATGAATGGTTGCTCGAACTTCTTTTCCGCGGCAAGGCAGTCGCATATCGCGTCCATGAGCGGTGTCTTGAGCTTGAGTCTGTGCGCCAACCGTTGGCCGATGACGGAGGCCGCTAAACCTTCGACGGTTGTCAGCCCGAGCTTCCGCGGATCTTTGGTTTTCGCTTTGGCCAGCCTTTCTCCGAATGTCCGGTTGCGTCCATGGCTGGAGAAACCTGTCACTATGAGGTCCCCCAAGCCCGCCAAAGACATCGCCGTTTCGCTTTTTGCCCCCACAGCCTTGAGTATGGTCCCCATCTCCATGATTGATTGTGTCGTGATGAGGGCTTTTGTGTTCATGGGGTATTTCAAGCCGTCGCACAAGCCCAGGCCGATGGCATAGATGTTCTTGAGCGCCATGGCATAGGCTACACCGGTGACGTCTTGTGTCGTCGCCGCTTTCAGTATGTCGCCTTGGAAGGCGGCTGCCATCTTTTTCGCCGCTGCCGGATTCGTGCTGGCGATCTCGATGGCCGAAGGCTTCATGTGGGCCAGTTCTGAAGCTACAGCCGGACCTCCGATCAGACAATAATTTTTACGGAACGCGGCCGGCAGCCAACTCGCCATGCAGAGCCCGAGCGGTGAGCCGCAAGTCTTGTCGAATCCTTTGGTGATGCAGCCGATCAGGGTGTCTTTTTTCAGGTAGGCGACTGCTTTTTGCGCCACTTCATCCAAGGCGAAGCTGGGTACGGCGAAGATGACCATGCTCGCGCCGCGCATCGCATCTTCGATCGAGCCCGTCGCGTCGATCCCTTTAGGCAGCTTGATGCCAGCGAGATATTTAGTGTTCTTGTGTTTGGTGTTGATCTCGCGCGTCACGTCATCCTCGATCGAGTACAGGCTTACCGTCTGTCCGCTCTCGGCCAAGACCAAAGCCAGGGCAGTGCCCATGTTTCCGCAACCTAAGATCGCAGTTTTATGTTTCATGGCATGCAGTTTAGCATGCCGCACAGGGCCGTGAAAACCTACGGTCTTTCCAATATCCGCACCCCGTCTTGCGCGAAAACCTTGCGCCAATTCAGGTCCAGTAAAATCGCCTCCAGTTTGTCGGAAGAGGCCTGCGTCAGCATGATGTCGGAGATGTGGTTTTTTTCCAGGAAGTGTTTCTCTTTGATGCTGTCGTCATCAGCCAAAGCATTTTTCCATTCCTCCATCTTTATTTCGTAATCAGGCGACTCATGGTCATGCCCCACGAAAACTGTCCGTACTGCGTAAGCCGGCGACCAGAGATTGAGCCAGGAGTCATCCGTCATCATGATGGTCGACGTGCTGTCGGTCTTGTCATGCAAAAAATTCCATGCCGCAAAAACGTTTTCCGGCCGGTAGAACCAGATGAGCCTATCCGGCTGCGCGATCCAAGACAGCTGGCTCACGACGAGTTGCAGGGGAGTCAGCGCGACGAAGATCCAGAAGACTAGCGATATGAGATGCCGCATCGGCTTAAAGCTGATATTGCGGATTTTTTCTGTCATGTAAGACCACAGAGGCAACCCCAAAAGCACCAAAGCGACCGCAACACCTTGTGTAGCTTTGCGTTTCCAGGGTAGCGGCAACAGGATGAAGACGATGACCGACAAGAGCCAGACAACGACCCAATGTTCTTCTGGTTTTAGCGTCAGGTGTTTTTTCCAGCGCCAGATGAGTGCCGATGCCGGTATGGCGAGAGTCGCTACCCAAGCGAGGAGCGGTGCTAGCGGCTGTTGGTTCGTCACCAGGTGCTGTTGCACTAAAGTCCTGTCCCAGGCTTCTGGTATATATATCGCCAAGGTCACTAGGCCGGGTAGCGCCAATAGGGCAATCGCCCTGATGCATCGTTCCTTCCATGCGGAAAGATCCATCAGGATAGCGAGCGAGGTGAAGATGATGAAGAGCGGCACGAAGTATGGGTGATAGCTGAAGAGCACGGCCGCAGGAAGGCTATAAAGGAAAAGTCTCTTGATCGATGTATCTTCTGTCATCCCCTTCCATGTCAGGTACATCCCCAACAGAATCAATCCAGTGGAAAGGATGTTGTGTGGTCCACCGAAGAGCACGGGAAAAATCGAGAATTCCGATCCCAGGTCAGGCGATGCAACCGTTTTCCATCCCCAATGGCTGAACAGCGTGATGTATATCGTATACATCCAACCGGAGGTTCCTCCTAAGACGGCGATCGTCGTGGCTAATTTTGCGTTGGCTACCGAGCCGGTCGTGCGTCGAGCGATCTCGTACAAAATCATCACCAGACAGAAAGTCAACGCAAGGCTGGTAGCGATATATATGTTCAACGGTGAGATATGCAATCGTGACAACAGGCCCAAGGCAGTCCAGAAAGGATTGAATCGGAGCAGGTGGTGTTCTGTTTCGTACAGGTTATTCTGCAGGGAAGACCCATCCGCGATCTGATGTATATAGGAAAGATAGACAGCCGTATCTCCTGGGAAATACATCGTATCCCCCAGCCAGCGTGTTCCGGCCGGAGCCGAAAAGGATATGCAGAAGAATATCGACGCCTCGAATGCGACCAAACCGGCTGCCAAGAGGCACGCGAAGCGTCGTTGCTTCAACCACTTGGACATGTCTATTGCGCCAAGAGCGGCACGACTATGCTGAAGTCTTGCTGTGTTCCGTTGGTCGTCTTGCGTTTGCCGACGCCGAGCAGTGCAGGGATGAGATAGGTTTCGTTCGGTGCCTTGCTCGTGTCGTCTAAGCGATACAGGACCAGTTGATAATCGTTTAAGGTTATCTCACCTGATGCCCCGGATAATCCGCCGGACTTGAGCAGCTCGGTGGCTTTCTTGTCGTCGATGGACGAATAGTCCGACCTGTCAGGGTCGCTGTATAGCGTCATCTTGCCGGATACGACCTTGTTCTCCGTGTTGTCCACGACGATTTCCGCGCCATTCATATAACTTCCGTCGTTCTTCACCACGTCGCGTTCGTCCATCAGCGTGCGGAAACGCACGACTTGCCGCGTCGGGAACTCCGGCGAGACGCAGGTATTGCTCGCCCTGGGTACGAGCGTCGGCGGCTGCCCCGCGACGAGCGAGACGGAAGCGCCTATGGCTCGGATGCTGTTCACGATGTCGCGTGTCATGCAGAGGTTCTGCGTCTCAGCCGTATACCACCACAGGTTCCAGTCCGGATATACGAAACCAGGACGGTAATAGGCGCTTTTAATGCCTTTCGCCAATATGAAAGCCGTCGCAGTATTCACCAGTTCGTCATAATCCCGAAGGCTCGAGACCGTCAGGAGTTTGCTGTTGACATCGCTCCAGAATTCCAATGTATTGTCAGCTCCGCGGTAGTTCCATTTGTATCCGTCCTTATCCGTCCACGTCAGGTCGGTTTCCGATACCACGGAAAAATCGCCGAGCGTCGCCGCCGGGATATCCAAGACACGCGTGATCTGCCGCATTTCCGTATCGTTGGGCAGCCCTTTTTTCAGGCGAAGGACGGTGATCGTCTTGGGGAGTTTCGGCAAACTGTTCTCCAAAGTGATGGAAGCTGAGCTTTTCGGAAAATCTATTTTTGGCAACGTCCCGAATCCTTGGTTCAGCGGAATCTGCGCATTTTCCGTGATCGGATTGGAGAAAGGCTCGGCGATCTTAGGCGCCGTCAGATCTTGGTTACAACCTGCACCGACGAGCGCCAGGACCGAAATGACGATAGCTATTCTTTTTATGAACATGGCATAAGTATAGCGAAAAGACGCTCTATTTGATAGCTATGATTGACGGTTATGCGGACTGCCTGCATACTGGATCAATCAAGATGCGCAAGACGATCGTGACCCTCGCTCTGCTGCTCGGCTTCCTGCCGCTGCCTTTTTGCGGTTCGTTAGCGCACGCCATGGAGGTACATGACATGGACGGAAAGACCATGATCCATGCCGCCATGTATGATGTCATGCCCTGTTGCTTGAATGCCCATGAGGATGAGGGCGGCCATAATCTGTTGGACGAGCATCCTTTCCGCCTGTCGGCCCTCGATACGTCAGACACAGCCTGCGTTCGACCTCTTGAGACGCCGAAGCAACGACAGGATTTTAGCACCCTGCTCCACCCGGATAGAGGAAAATTCGAAGAACAAGGCGGTATCAAGAGGGAGTGACCATCGGAGACTTTTTGCTTCTCTGGTTATTCTCCTTAAATCTTGATATTTTTATCTTATGCCACGTGTAATCATCTATCAGGTCACAGGCATGACCTGTAAATCTTGCGAGAAACTCATCTCTGACGTCTTGCTTGATATCGCCGGCGTGATGGAGGCCGAGGTTTCGGTCAAACAAGGACGCGCCGCGGTCAGGGTCAAGGATGAAGCGCGAGATCCGGATCTGGACCTTTTGAACCGTCAACTTGAAAGCCATGGTTATAAGCTGTATCCGCAAGGCTGCCGCTTACCATCTAGCTCCGAACCCTTCTTCCGTCGTTTGCGCCGCGCCCTCATTGCCCTGATCATCATCGGTTTCGTCGGTGCTGTTTTATGGTCGCCGATCCGAAACATGTTCCCCTCAGTCAGTGCTGGCGCTTCCTTCGGCGCGTTGTTCGTCCTCGGGATCGTCGCCTCGCTCTCCTCGTGCTTGGCTACTACGGGCGGCTTCATGCTGGCTTATAGTGCCGAATCCGTCTCACGAAAGAAGACGCTGCTCATGCATGCAGGCCGCTTGGCGACGTTCATGGTCGGTGGCGCGCTCCTTGGTTCCATCGGGGGCGCATTGCCTGTTGCTACAGCCGGTTGGTATGGCGTGTTGGCTTTGGCCATGGGTATCGGATTCTTGGCTGTCGCTTTGAACCTATTGGACCTCTCGCCATCATTGTCCAAGCTGGGGGTTTCTCTTCCTTCTTCGCTTCACGTCTTCGCGGATAAGGTCAAGAAACGGCCCGGCGGCGTGACCCCATTCCTCGTCGGAGCGGTGACTTTTGTCTTGCCTTGCGGGTTCACTCAGACGGCGCAGGCGCTGGCTTTGGCGTCCGGATCCGCCTTGAACGGATTCCTCCTGCTGACCGGTTTTGCTCTCGGTACCCTGCCGGTTCTGCTTGGTGTGACGGCCTTTGCCGCCAAAGTCAGCCTTAAACACGGTGCGTTGCGCTTGATGGTCGGAGCAGTCATGTTCTTTTTCGCCATCAGTCAGGTGCAAGCCGGTTTCAGCGTACTTGGCATCTCGTTCGACGGGGCGTTCGCGAATACGGAGACGGCCAAGGCAGCCGCTGTTCCCTCTGACGCTACCGAACAAGTCGTCCATATGACCATCACTTCAAGCGGATACGAACCAAGTGATCTGACTATCCGTAAGGGCGTACCCGTCAGATGGGAAGTCGACGGCACGCACGCCGGCGGATGCACGAACTCTATCGTGTCACGCGAGCTGGGTATCTCTGCGCCGATAAATACAGGCATCAACACCTTCCGCTTCACGCCCACGCACACGGGCCGCATAGCCTTTTCGTGCGGCATGGGCATGGTCCGCGGTTCATTCAACGTAATCGACTGATATGAAAAAGATCATCATCCCGATCCAAGGCATGCATTGCGCGTCATGCGCTATCACTACGGAAAAAGCTCTGCAGAAAAGCCCTGGCGTCGTCAACGCTAACGTGAATTTCGCGACTGAGCGCGCCACCGTAGAGTACGACGAATCGAAGGCGGACCAAAACTCTTTGGCCAAGGTCATACGCGATAATGGTTATGAGGCTGTCCTGGAAGATCCGACGCCTCACGCCATGTCTGGCCACATCATGGGACACGGTGGACACGAGATGTCTGGCATGGCGCATGACGCGTCTTCCGGCTCCCATTTGTCGCATGGTGGATACATCGACCGTAAAGGCTTGGTCATTTCCTTCATCCTCGGTCTTCCGCTCATTGCCAGCATGTTCACTATGCCTGATGTCGGCACCATACTCGGACGCCCAGCTTGGCTTGTCTTGGATCTGATTGCTGCCTGGCTATTGGTCGCTTGGTTCGGCCGTAAATTCCATACCGGTACCCTGAACGAACTGAAGCATCACCGCGCCAACATGGACACGCTGGTGACTGTCGGTACCGGCTCGGCATTGCTTTGGAGTACCTACTCGTTATTCGTAGGTCACTATGATCAGGTGTATTTCGAGACGGCTGGCATAATCATCCTCTTCCTGTTGCTGGGTAAATATCTTGAAGCACGGCAACGCATGAAGGCAGGTGCCGCTATCCAGGCACTGCTCGGTCTGCACGCCAAATTGGCGCATAAGCAGAAGGCAGATGGCTCTACGGAAGACGTCGATCCCTCGCAGCTTAAGATAGGAGACGTCTGTTTGGTCAAACCTGGAGAGCGTATTCCTATCGATGGTGAGATCGTGGACGGTGTTTCGAGCGTCGACGAATCCATGTTGACCGGAGAACCGATTCCGGTTGAGAAGAACAGCGGTGACAAGGTCTTTGGCGCGACCGTCAACGGGACCGGTTCCTTTAAGCTAAGGGTGACGGTCGAGCCCGGCCAGACCGCTTTGGACGCGATCGTCGCTACCGTCGAACACGCGCTGTCCACTAAATCGCCGGTCGAAAAGATAGTCGATAAGGTTTCTTCTGTCTTTGTGCCTGCCGTCATCATCATCGCGATAATCTCTTTCGTCGCCTGGCTTTTTTCCGGCGCCCCGTTGGGTGAAGCTATCCGTCATGCCGTCGCGGTCTTGATCGTCGCCTGTCCCTGCGCGATGGGGCTCGCCACGCCCGCCGCCATCATGGTCGGGACAGGAGCTGGCGCCAAGAAGGGTATTTTGGTGAAGGATGGTTCAGCCCTCGAGGCTGCGCGGAACATCGGTATGGTCGTCTTCGACAAGACGGGCACATTGACCGAAGGCAAACCGACGGTGACGGACGTGGTGGCGACAGATGGTGATGAGGATACTCTCCTGCGGATCGCTGCATCGCTTGAAGCGGTTTCCGAACACCCTTTGGCTACGGCGGTTCTGGAGGCTGCCCAAGCACATAGCCTAGCCAAGCTGCCGATCGACGGCTTCACCGCCGTACCGGGACAGGGGATTAAGGGCACTCTTGAAGGTAAAGTTGCTTTGCTCGGCAAACCTGAATGGGTTTTTTCCGCCGTTGGAGCCCAAGACATGGCATCCATAAAGGATCTGCGTTCTGCTGCGAAAACTGTCATGGCTGTGGCTTATGATGGAAAGTTGCTTGGGCTGATCGCCGCGCAGGATAGGCCTAAGACGGACGCTATCGACGCGATACGCACCCTGAAGACCATGGGCGTCGAAACGGCGTTGCTCACTGGCGACAGTCGAGCGACCGCCGAAGCCATAGCGCAGACTTTAGGCATCACTACCGTTCTCGCCGAAGTCACGCCGACCGGAAAAGCGGATGAGATAAAAGCGCTCCAAGCCAAAGGCAAGAAGGTTGCCTTTGTCGGCGATGGCTTGAATGATGCGCCAGCTCTCGCGCAATCTGATTTAGGTATAGCCGTAGGTACCGGAACTGATGTCGCTATCGCGACCGGACAGATCGTGATCATGGGCGGTTCGCCGACCAAAGCCGCGGAAGCCATCCGCTTGGCGCGCCTGACCTTCCGTGCCATCAAACAGAATCTGTTCTGGGCTTTCGTCTATAATGCCATCGGTATCCCGCTTGCCGCGTTCGGCTTGTTGAATCCGATCTTCGCCGGACTCGCCATGGCATTCTCTAGCGTGAGCGTATTGTCCAACTCTCTGCGCATAGCCAGGAGGATGAGATAGGGTGGACGGTTTATCATCGGAAGGGCGCGATTGATCGTGCCCTTTCGTTTTTTCCGCCTTCCTGTCTTGACTTATAGGCCTTCTTTGACTAGTCTTGCCGCACGGAGGTGTCCCTTGATCAATCCCAACAACACAAAACCAGAGATAACCGTTCCTTGCAGCCGGTTGCTGCCCGCGCTCGACTACGTCGAGTTCCTGAATCACGCCTGGAAGAATGACCGACGCAAGGGCTGGCGCTTTGTCCAGCCCGAAGGAAGGTTCAATCCTCATGGCTTCGCCGCCGATCAAGCGCGGGGCGTCATGCGCCGTTTCCAGCTCTGTTGTGTGCCGCTCTACGAGAGGGGCTTCTACATCACGATGCTGCACAAGGTCGCCATGGCGGCACGCGCCCAGGGAGTCGAGTTCCTGCTTCCGATCAACGACCTGATCGAAGACCTGGCCAGCACCACGTTCATGCATGCCAACCCCGCACCCGTCTTCCGGCGTGAAGAGTTCGGGAAGCCGAACGAATACAGCTACGAAGACGCGCTGCGGCGCTACTTTTCCGCCTTCGCCTGCGGCGAGGTCGTCGATCACGAGCTGCGCCAGCAGTCCTCACGCTGATGTCTCACACTAACGCCCTCGCCAGTTCAAGCGAGGGCGGCACTGTTTGTGTGTGTATTTTGACATTTATCTCGCCTAGGATTATATTCCTTGTTACGAACTAGGAATTATGGCTTTCCGCATCTCTTCCCGCGAACATAATGCACTCATCCTGATGGTCGAGCTCGCTTTGGCCAAAGGATTGTTGAGTCTTGATGCCATCGCGCAGCGCATGCATATCTCGCAAGGATACCTTGAAGAGATCGCACGCGCACTGAAGTCAGCTGGGCTCATCAGTGGTCGTCAGGGTAGGGGCGGGGGGTATGCTTTGGCTGGTTCTGCCTCCAGAATCTCTTTGGCCGACATCCTCTTGGCCGTCGATGGTCCGCTTGAACTCGTTTCATGTCAGGGTGCCGTCGAGTGTCCGGTCGGCCATAAATGTCCATCCAAAAAAGTCTGGTCAGATGTGCAAGCCGCGATCGATGGGTCACTCAAAGGCATTTCCCTGGCCAGCATCATAAATGAATAACCGACTTACATGCGCCAAGTTTATCTAGATCACGCGGCGACCACGCCCATACATCCCGAAGTCCTCGAAAGGATGCAGCCATTTTTTTCGGAGAAGTTCGCTAATCCTTCCTCTTTCCATACTCCTGGATTGGAGGCCAAAAAAGCGGTCGATGAGGCGCGTAAATCCATTGCCTCTAGTTTGAATGCTCATGCCGATGAGATGGTTTTTTGTTCCGGCGGGACCGAATCGGACAACCTCGCTATTTTTGGCGTTATCCGTGCCCAACAGCACGCGGTACGCGGTACGCAGTACGAGATCCCCCATGTCATAACGTCATCCGTCGAGCATCACGCCGTCCTGGAACCGTTGCAATATCTCGCAAAGACAAAAGCCATTGATCTCACTGTTTTACCCGTAGATAAATTCGGCAAAATTGCTGTCAGCGATCTTGAGGAAGCACTGCGTCCGGAAACTGTCTTGGTTTCCGTCATGTACGCCAACAACGAGATCGGCACTATCCAACCGATTGCCGATATCGGCCGAGCCTTGCTCAAATGGCGCAAAACCAACGCTACGCAACTTCCGTATTTCCATTCTGATGCCTGCCAAGCCGCTGGCGCTTTGGATCTTGATGTCGAGAAACTCCACGTAGACCTGTTGACTCTGAACGGTTCCAAGATCTACGGCCCCAAAGGTATCGGCCTGCTTTTCGTCAGACGGGGCATGAAGCTTGCTCCGCAGATACGTGGCGGCGGACAAGAGCGGGGACTACGTTCAGGAACCGAAAACGTGCCAGGCATCATCGGTCTCGCTGCAGCACTGGAACTCGCGCAAGCTGGAAAAGATAAAGAGAACGCGCGGCTCATCAGGCTCCGTGACGATCTCATCAACGGACTGCTGACCATCGGAAAGACGAGGCTGAATGGCCATCCGACTGAACGTCTGCCGAACAACGTGAACGTCTCTTTCATGGATATCGAAGGTGAAGCCGCTGTCCTGTATCTCGATGCCAAGGGTATCTATTGTTCGACCGGTTCCGCATGCGCCTCGAGCTCGCTCGATCCGTCCCATGTGATCTTGGCTACCGGTGTTTCGTATGAAGCAGCCCATGGTTCACTGCGTTTCACGCTAGGCCATTCGACCAGACCATCCGATATAGGGTACGTGCTTAAGACCATCCCGGACATCGTCAAGAAGCTGCGTCAGATGAGTCCGGTTAATCTGGATATGAGACATTTTGCTTAAAAATAATTGTCGTCTCGACCGAAGCGGAGAGACCTTCCAGATGGAAGATTTCTCGACAGGCTCGAAATGACACTTCTTGATATGGACACCGACAATAAACAGGCTGGCGACATCGTCAGCCGCACAGGGACGCAGAGCTGGTTCTATTCCGACGCGGTCAAGGACCACTTCTTCAATCCGCGTAATTTCATGCAGGACGAATCCTCATATGCTGATGCAGCCATGGGCTTGGTCGGCAGTCCGGCTTGTGGTGATGCCATGAAAGTCTGGATAAAGGTCGATCCCGAGACGGAAAGGATTATCGACTGCAAGTGGAAGACTTTCGGATGCGGCTCCGCCATCGCTTCGACCTCCATGATGTCGGTCATGGTGACCGAGAACGGCGGCATGACTTTGGATGAAGCTCGCCTGCTCAAACCGCAGCACATCATGGAACGGCTTGGCGGGTTGCCGGCTCGTAAGATCCATTGTTCCGTCTTGGGCGATAAGGCGTTGCGTGCCGCCATCAACGATTGGTATCGTCGCGCAGGACGCTTGGATAAGGTCGAGGAAGAACATGGCCGTATCGTCGATCCCGAGACCAAAGTCACGGATAAGGACATCGAACACGCCGTGCTTGATGGTGCGGATACGCTGGAGAAGGTCCAAGCCAAACTTAAGGTCGGGATCGGAAACCCGTCCTGCATCCCGGAAGTCGAGCAGCTCATAAGATTCTATAAGGAAAAATATTTTGGCGTATGAAGATCGCAAGGATAGAGATAGATCGCGAAGCCTGCATCGGTGCCGCACCCTGTGTGACTGTTGCGCCCGGCGTATTCCAGTTGGATGACGAGAACAAGGCGTACGTCGTGGATCCTAAGGCTGATGATGACGATAATATCTTGCTCGCTGCACAAGCCTGCCCGGTCCAAGCCATAAAGCTCTTCGACGAAGAGGGTAATCAGATCTATCCTGACTAGTCGTCGCTGTCATCCCGGCCACCGAGCCGGGATTTGGATTTGGTATCAAATAAAATGATAACGCTCCGGCCTGGTTGGTCGGAGCGTTTGTTGTAGAGGGGGGGTGGAGTCAGCGCTTCTTGCGCGCTTCCTCTGCTTTTTTCCTGATGCTTTCGACATCCCAGACGCTAGTCGTGCGTCCGACTTGTTGAGGATCGGGGGTGGAGGCCGGGGGGCAGTTGGCCGGAGGCTGTCCGGACGCCGTGGGGCGCTCGCTGCCGTCCCATGAGTCCAAAGCGTCGGACCAAGCCGTGCTGTCCACATTCATGCGCGGACTCGGCATGACGACCGGCGGCAACTGAGGAGTCGCGGCTGGTCGGGTTTCTCCGGCTGGTCTTACGCGAGGGAATTGCGAGGGAATCTCGATGGCCGTTTGGCCACCGTTCCTGATCGAATCCGGGACCATAATGTCCTTCGTATTTTCGAAGAGCGAAGGATCGTCGTCATAGTCCCAGCCCGGAGGAGCCATGACCGCTCCGCGCTGCGAAGACGGAGACTCTTCGACCCAGGTATCTTCAGGGGCAGTCGTCTGCAGTCTCAAGCTTCCGGATTGGCTGGTAGGAACCGGAGGATCCTGTGCAATCTGCTCTCCGACCAGGCAGTAACCGGAAGATTCCGCGGCAGAAGGCTTTGTCGGCATTTCATCGCCGAAACTGATGGTTTCGAGCCTCGGGCGCATGGGAGGTTCCTGTCGGACCGGCAAAGGTCCGTCTGCCGGTGTCTCGACCCGCTCATCGAGAGCGTCGACCGCTTGGTCGATCTCCGTAGCGCTTGGTTTCATCGTACCGAGACGAATGGCATGCTCGCTCGCGGTCGTCAGGATGAACATCAGGTCTTCTGGTTCGATGGGGCTCTGCCCCATGAAGTCGAGGACGTCGTTCACGATCTGAAGCACCTGCTCCGACTCTTCGCGTTGACGTTGCTCCAGCGCCTGGAGGAACTCGAGCGCTTCCTTGGAGAGCTCACGTGCCTCGATCTCGCGTTCCCGAGCTTTCCGCAAATCGATCTCCAATGAACTGACGCGACCGTTCAGCCTCTTGTTCTCTTCCTGGAGTTTTCTGATCTCCGTCTGCGCGGCGCCCAGGTCAAGCTGCAATGACATGTTGTCGTTCGTGCTTTGGTCGCTCTTGTTCTGCAGCTTACGCAGCAGTACAAGATACGCGTTGCGCAATGCGACGACATGCATCGCAGCCAGGCGGGTGAAGTCGCGCAGGAATCCGAGCGCCAGCTCATCCCCCGTCAGGCTGGCTCGAGGGATTTCCGCGACGATAACGTCCGTGTCCGCGATGAGCTCGAACTGCGTCTCGGCCAGGCTGGGAAACAGCCCGCGCATCAAAATCGGTTCGCCTTGGCTGACGTAATCGATGGTGACGCGTTGCCGGTTGCCGAGCTCGGCCTGCATCTCGGTGACCAGTGCGACCTTGCCCACACGTACGAAGTAGACCAAGTCGGGGTTGTCGCACGGTATGGTCTCTCCACGCCTGTAGCTGCAGTCATAGATCGATTCCTGGTATCCGCCGCTCTTGGCGGCGCGGTGTTCGGTCAGGCTTGTGACCTGGCCGTTCTTGGGATCAGGTCTGTCGCTCACTTTGCCCGTCCTTTGTGGAAGGTGCGTGGTTGATCGCTGGCATCATCGCCAACTATGCACCCTAAGCGAAAAAAGCCTTTTTGTCAAGGATTAAGGGGTTTTTTCCGCTTAATTTATGCTTTATTCTTGGAAACTGGCAGTGTAATTCTATTGTCAATTCAAAGGATAAAAAATAAGCGTAGTTTGGTTCTCCAAACTACGCCCCGTCTGAGCGTATAGATGCACGTCTCAGACGTTAGTAGCACTGTCCGACGCAGAAGCGCAGGTTGCACCCGATGCCTCCCGGGATTGATGGGTCATGCCACGGCTCTACATTGACCGGCATGTCGTCTACCCAGACCTCAAGCGGACCGTACGAGAGCCAAAGGTTGCCTGCTGGCCACTCGTTGCACATCCATGTGGGTCCGGGGAATTCCCCATTCGCCCTTTTCCACCCGTCAGCGATGCATGAGGTGCTCAGGTCCAGTGTGCCGTTCACGTCGATGTACCAACCCGAGTTGGTATCTGCTCCGAACTTCCAGGCACCGCTGTAACCAGCGAAACGGTAACGGATCGTATGACCGCAAGACGTTTCTACGAAATGATCGCTTCCTACGTCCACCGCTGCCGCCTCAATCGCACCTGCTTCCGTCATCGCATCAGACGCAGTTCCGCTGTCTGCAGCAGCTTCTGGACCAGCATCTGACGTACCGGCGTCATTGCCGCTATCCGGCGGTTCGCAGCCATCGTCGATCACGCCGTCACAATCATCGTCCAGGCCGTTGCCGCAGACCTCCATCTGTGGCAGGAGGTTTTCTTGGCAGATGGTCTTAGACGTAAAGCAGACGAGCGTCCCTGCACTACAGATGCCGGATTTACCTGTCGAGCACCAGGCGCCTTTTCCGGGAAAATCTTCGTCGACCTGTCCATTGCAATCATTGTCTACACCGTCACACGTCTCAGGTGCAGGCAGGATATCACCAGAGCAATCGCTCCAGGCGCCATTTGTGCAGGTCTGTACCCCGGCGTGACATGCGCCGACTTCTTTTGTCGCGGTGGGCCCGGTATAGCAGGGTTGCGTCTGTCCGCTCTGGCATTCGCCACAATCGGCGATGCCTGCACAATCAGGATCTGTACAATCCACCAAGCCGTCGCAGTCATTGTCGATTCCGTCCGCGCAGCGGCCAGGGATATTTTCAGGCGAAGCATACCCAGTGAAGGGAATCGTCACGCCGTCGCGCACGCATTGGCCCCAAGTCCCCAGGAGACACTGCTGTGTACCCCCGGCGCACTCGTCATATCCGCATGCCTGTACTTCTCCGTCAACTTGTCCGTCGCCGTCATCATCCAGGTTGTTGCATACTTCGGTAGACGGATGGCAGACCGCCCCGTCGCACGTCTCGAAGGGTAGGCACACGTTGTTGCATGACCCGCAGTGTTGCGGATTGTGCAGGAAATCGAATCCTTCATCCGTGAACCCGTTGCAGTCGTCATCGGCGTCGTTGCAGATCTCAATGCTAGGAGTGTGGTCCTGTATGCAGATGATCTGCCCCGATTGGCATCGCGTATGTCCTTCGCTACACACGCCTTTGAGCCCCGTGTCGCAGTACGAATTCCCTCCGGGGTCGCCCTCGTCGACCTGACTGTTGCAATTGTTGTCTATACCGTCACACATCTCTGCAGCGGCCGGGTTGACGTTCGGATCCGTATCGTCACAGTCGTGGTCGTAGCAGGCTGTGCTGATGAAGCCATCTCGATCTGCATCACAGAGTTGGAGATACTCTTCGTAGCTTTCGGCTTCGTTCCCGGGATCCTCTCCACCGTCGCCGATGTTGTTTTGGTAGCAGGAATTGCCGCTTAAACATCGAGCTGCCTTGCAATCGCGTATGATCTCTTCGCGCAGATCCTCGCCCTCATCGCCGGTCAGCGCATCGAAGACTGAACTATCGACCCAGGCAGAGACCTTGGGATTCTGGCCCAGGCTGGCGATCGAGTAGCCGGCCACCTTTGCCGTCATCTCATCCACGATCCACATATGCAGCGAACCGAAGCTATTTTCCGACATTACCCAGATCCGCGGATCGCCTGTGTTCCCGATGCCGACCAGCATGCCCGGCGCCAGGCCTAGCGGCCACGATTCCTCCCAAGTCGAGAAGATCATGGCTTCCTGATCGGTCGTTGTCTTCCACTCATCCCGTCCGTTCCATGATAGATATGCTGCCCAGTTCAGGAACGCATGACGTTTCTGTGTAGCCATGTCTACGAGATAGATGGTGTGGGTGTTTGGATCGCGGAACTCACGGTAACGCGGTGTCGGATCGAGCTCGGATTTCAGGTTGAAACAGGTGACGATGTTCGGATTCACCTTGATGGCCCGATCGACTGGTATGCGATTGGCTTTCAACGCATCGGTGGATGCATGGAAGAGTATCGGACCCGTCGGGTCATAGCCGACATAGTAATAGTCGTCGTTCATCGAAAGAAGGGTTCCCGGAGGATACCATGAGGCATTCGGTGATTGCCCGAAACCTGGCCGCTCGATCTCTAGGCCATTTGGTCCGTCGCCCTGGAGCGCCGTAGTCGTGTTCGCCAGCGCTTTTTGGAATGCTTGGATTGACGCGCGTCCTCTTCTCCCTTTCTGATAACCTGAGTCGAGGAAATAGATGTATTGGTCAGAGTAACCGAAGACCAATACATAGTGCGACGGATCGCATCGTGAATAGCCCATCTCCTGCTGGTACTGGCAGACGTCAACTGATGCGATTATCGGATGGTCAGCCTTGATTGCATTCCTGAGGACGTCTAGGGTCAGTGGTTTCTGGCCACCGTAAGTCGTGACGGCATACCCGAGATGTTCAAGCACGGCTTTCATTGTCAGGTTGCTGTTTCCGCTGCTGGAAGCATTCGGGAAGCCACCGGAAACGGCACCACAATCACCGGCCTTGCGACAGTTTGAATGGACGCTTGGTGGGCAGCCATCTACCGAAACTTGGTATTTGCAGTCCGTACCGAGCTTGCCGCTCAAACGTTCGACCATCGAGACGCAAGACGGACCGCATTCCATGTTTTTCGTCTTCCATTGGCCGAAGTAGGTCGAGAGCTCTTGGCTCGAGTTTTCTTCGTCCAAATCGCTGCCGAACTGGTATATCCACGCCTTGAAATAGTCGGCTCCCGGAGCGATCGTTATCCAGTGCCCCGTAGGATCATCATAGGGCCCTCCTGTTGCCACTTTCTGTTTTTCGACTTTCGTCTGTTCGGTTTTCTTGTCTTGCACCGTGCTGCAGCTGGTCAATGTCACTGCTGTGACCGCTAGACCAAAAACTGTCCGAAAGAAGTGGAAAAAACGTCTTTGCATGATGATGCCTGCATCTTTCCTTGTCGAATGTGCGCGCAAGAGAGGTTATCCCTCCTGCATCTCGCTCATTTGATTGGACGAGAAAGAGAGGGAAAACCGGAAACGAAAATATAAAATCTGCTTGGCGATTGATTCTATTTTTTATGCAAAAACATCTTTAGTAAGACACTAGCACATCTATTGGATTTTCCAAGTAAATTTGTTTTTATGCTTTATTTTCCAGCATCACCACGCGTCTCGAGACGTGCTGTCCAGGACGTTGATAGACCAACGCCTTGTGCGTAGCCGCATGCTTTCCGCAGCCCTCTATCATGCGATAACCCAAGCCGGAAAGCTCGTGCGTCAAGTCGACTCTTGCTCTGCCGTTCGATGACGAGAGCTGTGGCCAAACGCACACCAGGCACGCATGTTTCCTCAGCAGCGGTTTAAGTTCTTTTAATGTATCGATCCAGAGTCGTCTTATCTCGTCCACTCCTTTTTCCAGGTCTTCCTGTCTCTCATGTCCCTTGAGCGGTTTACCCAGGAAGCCTTCGGTGACGACGCAATCTATCGAATTCGGTTTGAGATGTTCGGACAAGCGTCTTACGTCGCAGGTAAACAGTTTGAACCGTTCTTCATCATCCGGCCGCAGGATTTTTTCTTTCAGCAACCACTCCTGGTTCTTCAGGCTGTCCGCGATCTGTCGATCGGAGATGTCGCTGCCGATGATGAGCGAGGCTTTCGTCGCCAAGGCGCACTCCATCAATATAGTCCCGCTTCCGCAGAATGGATCCAGCACCGTCGCTCCGTCTT
Source organism: bacterium (assembly GCA_021796435.1). Taxonomy (GTDB): domain Bacteria; phylum Patescibacteriota; class Patescibacteriia; order 2-12-FULL-60-25; family 2-12-FULL-60-25; genus CAIKNB01. The sequence goes on along the minus strand of JAJYXM010000016.1, from coordinate 1,423,842 downwards.
TGACTTGCGCCAGATTGACCATGATACGCGCCAGTTTGGGCGGAAGCATACCGTTCACGTCGTCGCGCGCCGGTCTTCCGAAATCACGCAAACTCCACGCATCAGGGTCCTGCACATCGGTCGTGACGCCGATATGGATTTTCGTACCTTCGACGAACAGGCAGATGTCCAAGCCTTCCGAGGTCAGGCCCATCTTGAAGATGGCCGCGGGAGAGATCTCGCCATTATCCTTGCTTGTCACCCAGCGCGTCTTGAGGCCTTCGGCTTTGGCGGCTTTTTTGAATACCAGGGCTTGGTTGGTCAGACGGCGTTTCAGGTTTGCGTTGCCTCCGTATACCGTCCATCCGAAGTTGAGCTCGTGTCCTCGGCAGCGCGACTTGAGTTTTTCGAAGAGATCATTCGCATCAAGCTTGTCTATCGTCGTTTCCGCCACGATATCGCCGAGTTTCGTCACTCCGCCCAAGGAATTCATCAAGACATCGCCCTCCCAAGCGGAGCTTTCTACGATCGCAGCACGATCCAGATGGACCATGTCGGTTGCATCGGGCAACGAGCATGATATTTCGGCTAAACTTAGGTCAGGATGCGTACCGAGCGCAAGGAAATGTTTCATACGGATATCCTACAACTATTGACGGCCTTCGTCACTTGACCCGTCCCTCATTGTATGATTATGTAGGACATCCGCCTTTTTGCTTGATTGACTTGCTTTTGTCGGCAAAGGACGCAAGCCGCTTCGGTCTCGACCGATGCGGCGTCGGGCGGAGTCGCGTTCTTTGACAAGTGGAAAAAGAAAACGGAATAAACGGTGCATCCGCATCTTCAGTCTTGGGAGAAAACGCCATGCTGAAACGATTCGTGCAGTTTCTGGCGCCTTTCGTCGTCTTGCTGTTCGTGGCCTTCCCGGCTCATGCGCAGTCAGCCATCGAAGGGCAGGACTGGTGGCAGGTCAAACCACCATCCGGCAATGCAGAGGCCGACGCGGTCTACGTGAAGATCGCACCCGGCATAAATCTCCAGACGCCGACCTTCATCCGGGCGGTGAACGAGAAGTTCAAGTTCGATCCGCCGCTGGATCAGTTGGCGCTGCGCGAAGAGAATCGCGATCTGACCATCGCCCTATGCCACACGCTTGGCGATGGCTTCGCGGACGGCAAGATCCGCTCCTTCGAAGAGCGGCGCATCGACCGCGCTTGGTTCAACTGCAAGCCGGAAGACGGCAAGGAACGCTACGTCTACGTCCTTCCCGGCACGGTCATCAAGCTGCGTGGTCGACACGTCATCCCGCCCGACAAGAAGTTGGAGCTGGCTGATCAGATCGGCGCCTGCAAGGACGCGGAGTGCGTAAAGCGCATCGCTGCGCAATTGGGCGCAACCACCGGCGACAATGCGGCTCCGCCGCCCGCTGGCGCTACGCCCCCGTCCGGGAACACGACTCCTCCATCCTCGGATGGGTCGCTCGTCACCGAGCTCAAGAAGTGCTACGGCAACTTCAGTTGCGTCATCGGCGCCCTCCGTGGAAACGGAATCAAGGTCGTGGTGCCTGAAGCCAAGGCCGAGCAGTCCGAGGCGCCGAAAGCCCAGGACAACTTCTGGCTCATCCTCGCGCTTGTCTCGTTCATCGGGCTATCGCTCGTGCTCGCGATCGTGTTGTACGTAGTTCACCGCAGAGCCGCAGTCGCCGCTCGATTCTCTACCGAGAAGATCGGCGAGCTGCAGACCGACCTCGCCCACAAGGAAGATGCTGTTGCGTCCCTGAAGGGGCAACTCGATACGGCCAAGTCAGCCACGAAGTCCTCTGATGAAAGGCTGCGCAGCGTCGCTGCGGCCATGCAGGTGGTGACTGATGCGATGGTCAAGTGCGCCAAGCGCTGGAACGTCGTCATCCCGGCGACCTACAAGCAGCTCGAGCTCTTCAACCTGATCTCCGGGCACCTCGACGAGGTCTATGTCCAGATCGCCCAAGCCAATCGTGGCAAGGACGAGGCCGAAAAAAAGGTCAAGGGGCTGCTGTCCGAAGTCACGCAGCGCAACGACGAGGTCGAAGCGCTCCAAAAGACCCTCGACGAAAAGAACCTGGCCGAAGAGAAGGACCGTAAGCATTGCGCTGAGCTCTACGAAATCCTGAACGCAGCGAACGCCGATCTCATCCTCATCGACAACGAGACGACTGACCTGCACGGGCCATACGGCGAACTGAAAGCCCGCTTCGCCGAAGCGCAGCAGAACGATCCGGCTAACGCGCCTGATCTGCGCTATCAGCTCGATGCGTGCGAAACGCGCTTCACCGAGCTGGCGCAAGATCGCATGAAGGTGGTCGATCGGAAAGCCGCGGCGCAGGCCGAGTTCGACGTCCTGTTCAAGAGGCTTGCGGGTTTCGAGTTCACGGAAGCCAAGCTCTACGCAGAGGCGCAACGTGATCGGAACGACGCGGCTACAGAGCTCGGCAAAGCCCGGCTCACGGCAAGGTACGCGCAAGCGCAGCAGGATCGTTTGAGCGTTTTGGAGGCTGATCTGGGCGAACGCGAGATCGAGATCAAAGCACGTGAGGCTGCCGTTGCCATCACGGAGGCCGAGCAGGCGCGCCGTCAGACCGAGCTCGACACTCGGGAAGCGGATAGTTTCGAGCTCAACCTCAAGTGGCGCGAAATCATGGGTGGCCTACTCGCGCTGCTCGGTTACGACCCCAACAAGATGACACTCGAGGAGATCATCGCCATCGACGGATCCAAAGGCGTCATCAACAAGGCGCGCGTACTTCTAGAGGAAGCCGGCAAGCGATTGCGTGATCTGGATCCCAAGGTGACCGCGCTCGAAGCGGACTTGGCTGCACAGCGCGAAGCATCGCGCGTCGCCATCGCGGAAAACTTCGATCTGCGCGCCAAGTTGCATGGCATGGTGGAGCGGTTCGCGCGCTACTCCGTTGCCTTGGAGCTCTCGATGGCACAACGCAAAAGTCTGCGGCAAAAGCTCGGTAAGGCAACGGCGATGCAGAAGAGGCTCGAGCGTCAGTTCGTTGCCACGACGACCGAACGCGATACGCTAGTGGAGACCGTGGCATCGCTCGAGGCGCAACTCGAAGATGCACGCACGCCAGCCTTCCCTAAGCCGTCGCCCGTACCGCAAATCGTCTCTACGCCTCCGGCCGCAACCGGTGTCGTGAGGCGGATGGAGACGCAGCCGTACTCGCCGGCTTTCGATGCCAAGGCGGTGCAGGAGACCTTCTTCAATACAGCAGAGGTTTTGTTGAAGGACGGCGGAGCGCTGCTGTTGAACAGCGCCCGAAAAGTCTGGATCCTGTTCGAACTGACGCGTCTAGGGGTCATGTTCGACTTCGCGGGTATCTTTCCGGCGGGTACCAGCCCTTCCAATTCTTCGGCCCTTGGCTTGCCCAAGACGAAGGAGAGGTTGGGTCGGGCGTCCTTCTGCCAGGAGGACTTGAAGTGGTTCATCGACCTGTTCGAACCACAACCGCCGGATTTGCTCCGGCCTGCGGTGGCAAGAGCCTCCGGTTTTCCACGGTGACATCCCTAAGGCCCTAAAAAAGCCTCTTTTTCCACGGTGACAACTCATCCCGCCTCGCGCGGGATACTCTAATCTGAAAAACGCCTTCGGCAACCAGCTGCAGGCGTTTTCAAATTTGGTCTTTCGAAATGCCGTACGTCCTCCGCCGACCCAGCCCCGGGGTTGACTAAAATCCCGTTTTCCTTTAATCTCAACCCACTAATTATTAAGCATGGGTGGCCATGTTCCGTCCCGTTTTCTTAAGGAAACGGTCAGCGGAGCGCTCCGGAAAGACCGGGGACATCCTATGTACATATGGACGAAAGAATTCGCGAATACGAACTTCTTTACATCATCTCCGCGACCTTCACGGACGAAGAGATGGGAAGCGTCGAGGGACGGATCAAGGAACTGCTCGAGAAGAGCGGAGCCACGATCACCTCCACCGACAGGTTAGGCAAGTTCCGTTTTGCCTATCCGATCAAGCACCAGCGTTACGGACACTACGTCATGGTGCGCTTTAATTCAGACACGCAGGCCATGGCACGCATCAACGATGCGCTGCGCCTTTCATCCGACGTCTTGCGCCACCTCATCGTGCGCGCTGACGAAGTCGGCAACGGCAAATTCGACCTCGTGCAGTTCACCGAGGTGAATGTGGACGCCAAACTCGATGCGCGTGAAGAGCGCCAACGGCGTGGCCGCGAGGAGTCAGGCGACAAGACCAAGGCAGCCGCTGACATCAAGTCCGGCGTCGCCGCCCTGGAATCCGGCAAGGAAGAGGAAGTAAATGAAGCCGCGGAGGGTACCGAAGCCGAAGGGTTGAGCGCCGAGGAGCTGGAGAAGAAGATTAACACAGCCCTGAAGGACGAAGTATAATAACAAACAAAAGGTATGAATCTTAACCGCGCAACTATCATCGGTAACCTGACACGCGATCCTGAATCGCGCGTCACGAACACCGGCCAGAACGTGTGCAACTTCAGTGTCGCCACTTCCTCCCAGTGGACGGATGCGCAGGGCCAGCGTCAGGAACGCAGCGAATTCCATCCTATCGTCGCTTGGGGTAAATTGGCAGACATCTGTAGCCAGTACTTGGCCAAAGGCCGCAAGGTCTATGTCGAAGGTCGTCTGCAGACACGTGAATGGGAAGCGCAGGACGGAAGCAAGCGCCAGCGCACCGAGATAGTCGCCGAAAACGTCATCCTGCTCGATCGTCCGCCCCAGGGCGGAGCGCCGCGCGACGCAGCTGCGCCGTCCGGTACGGTCGATCAAGGCATCGGCGATCAGGAAATCAAGGTTGAGGACATACCGTTTTAAACCGACATATGCCGACCACCAACACCAAGACCAAGAAGAGACAGTGCGCCTTCTGTCAGTCAGGCGCCAAGGAGATCAACTACAAAGACACCAACATGTTGCGCCGTTACTTGTCGTCATTCGGCAAGATAGTCCCGCGCAAGCGCTCCGGCGTGTGCATGTGGCACCAGCGCAAGCTCTCGACAGCCATCAAGCGCGCTAGGTTCATGGCCCTGCTGCCATACCTGGTGCAGTAAAAAGTATAACGTAAGGGCGCGCTCGGTCGCGCCCTTGCCGTAAGGGCGGACACTCGTGTCCGTCCTTTTGCGTTTTTTCGTTATTCGTATAATATGCTCATAAGCTTATGATCCTATCTGACCACGATATCCTTAAGGCGCTAGAGAATAAGGAGATATTCATCGATCCGTTCGAGGAGAGGATGCTCCAGCCAGCCTCCGTAGACCTTCACTTGGATAAACATTTTTTGGTCTATAACACCCATCGTTGCCATGTCATAGATCCGAAGAAGCCCATTGATTCTCTGATGGACGAGGTCGAGATAGACGAGGACCGTCCCTTCGTGCTCCATCCAGGCGGTTTCGCTTTGGGTATGATCTACGAGACCACCGGCGTGACTGACGATATGGTCGGGCGTCTAGAGGGCAAGAGTTCGGTCGGCCGCATGGGTGTGCTGATTCACGTGACGGCTGGGTTCTTGGATCCGGGAAATTCGCTCAAGATGACGCTTGAGCTCCATAACACCGCCAACATGCCGATCCTCCTGTATTACAAGATGCCCATAGCTCAGATGGCTTTTGAGCGCTTATCATCTAAGTGCGATAAACCATATTCATCTGCGGCCGGCAACAAATATGTGGGCGACATGCGTCCCCGCGCCAGCCAGATGTGGAAAAATTTTACCTGAAGTCGTGTTTGAGCTGTGCGCTGTTTTTGATTTATGGATTTCGTAAAACTCCAGACCCGTTCCGCTATCATCAAGCTCATCCGCCGCTGGTTCGATGAACGTGATTTTTTGGAGATGCATACTCCGCGCCTGGTCGGGCTCCCAGGTCAGGAACCGTATCTTGAGCCCTTCTGGACCAGGGTACGTACTGCAAACGGCATACCGCATACAGCTGACGCCTCGTCCAATAAGGACGCGGTTCGTGGTACGCGGTACGACGAGCTGCCCGCTGCCCTGATTACCTCCCCGGAGTACATGATGAAACGCCTGTTGGCTGAGGGTTTCGACAGGATTTACGACCTCGGCCCGTGTTTCCGCAACGAGGAGCCTTGGGACGGCACGCATGATCCCGAATTTTTATTGCTCGAATGGTATCGCCGGGATTCTGGCCTTGAAGACCTGATGCGCGATACCGAAGATTTGATTCGCTTCGTCGCCTCATCGCTACCGTCTACCACCTACAACCTACCGCCTAGCCCATTCCGTCGCCTCACGGTCGAAGAAGCCTGGCGCGAATATGCCGGCATCGAGCTCGCATCACTTCTCGAAGATCGCGAAGCCATGGCTCGGGCCTGTCGTGAACACGACCAAAGCGTTTCGGATGACGATACTTGGGATGATCTGTACTTCAAGATCTTCCTTTCCGAAATCGAACCGCATCTCGGCTGGTCAGAAAGTACGCGGTACGCGGTACGCGGTACGCCTGCCCCGACCTTCCTTTATCGATATCCAGCATCCATGGCCGCGCTTGCGCGCAAGTCGAGCGACAATCCGCGCTGGGCTGACCGCGTCGAGCTGTATATCGGAGACTTGGAACTGGCTAACGGTTTTGCCGAACTTTCCGACCCGGAGGAACAACATAGGCGCTTCGAGGAAGAGCAGGAGTTGCGTCGTAGTCAGGGGAAAAAGACTTGGCCCATCGACGAGAAATTCATCTCCGCCTTGCCTAAGATGGGAGACGCAGCTGGAATCGCTTTCGGCGTCGACCGTTTCGTCATGCTTCTGACAGGCTCATCTTCCATAAACGACATCTTGCCAGCTTCGGCGCGCGAACGGTTCTCTTGAGCGTCTTATTTTTGAAGCTTGCGTTCAGGGGGTATTTCGGGTAGGTTGGCGGCGTACATTGGTAAGGGAGGTGATTCGGATGATGGACAGGAATGAGCGTGCTGCATTGCTGATGGAGTTCTTCAACTGCGTGATTGACGCGGTGCCGCATGACATCATGCGCATACCGCGCGAGACGCTACTTCTGCCATACAGCGGCCGTGAGTTTGCTGAAGTCGTCACGCGGCTCGCCGCGCAGCGCAACAGCGTCGCCCTGCAGTTCATGGCTCACCCAGGTCCCGAACAGGAGTATATCCAGGGCCTCTTTCATCTGCGGGAGCTTGGTTACGTCAAAAGCAGGCACTTCGAGCCTTTCGAACCGGAGTACACCTGGGGCACCGCAAGCAACTTCGAAGAAGATCCTCGCCTTGCTGATATGCAGGCGCTGGCTGAAGCCTATCTTGAGGCGATCCTTCCCGTGCCTCCGGCTGCCTAAGCCCTTTCATCCAAGCGACGCGCCATCGATGAGGCGCGTCGTATTCTTTTTTGTTTGTGTTTTGATTTCGGCTACGACCGACTTCTTGCGCTGCATAATCGCGACATGTTTAATACGAACATATGCTCGATGTATTGTTTTGGTCGGTAACGGCGATCGTCCTCGCCGAATGCTCAGGATACTGGCTGCATCGCCTGTTGCACAGCGGGAAGATAGACTATCTAAGCTCGAGTCATATGATCCACCACATGCGGATATACGGTCCTAAGATGCCGATGCTGGATCGTCGATACCATCTGGCCGTAAAGCATCGTCATGCGATCCTCGGCATCGGCATGGAGTGGATCGTTCCAGGTCTGATACTTTACGGCATCATCCTGTCCGCGCTGTTGCTCCTGCACGTCGCTTGGTCTTTCGTGATCTTGTTCGCCCTGCTGTCTTTTTCCTACATCTGGGTTTTCTATAACTATCTCCACGACGCGATGCATATCGATGGCTTCTGGCTCGAAAAGACCCTGCTCAAAAGATGGTTCGCCCAAAGACGAGTCTGGCACTTCCTCCACCATACGGAACTTTCGGATGATGGACGAATGTTCCTCAACTTCGGCATCACCTTTGTCGTACTTGATAGGGCGTTCGGCACTTTCGGCTCGCAGAAGAAAGCTTTTAACGAAGCCGGCTTCAGCGCGGCGGAAAAGCGCTATGCCCCGATCTTGGACAAGTTCGACCGTAGGCTCGATTGATTCTGTGGGGTTGACGAAAAACAGATTTTCAAGCAAACTCTGGCCAGCTTAATCGCTCCAATATTTGATTAGGTCATGGTTGTTCATCCTTAATTCGTCATTCGTAATTTGTAATTCGTAATCGATTATGTCTTCCCCATCAGATATCAAGAAAGGTGCCGTCATCCGCGATAATGGCGAACTTTGGGTCGTCACTGAATTCCAGCATGTCAATCCAGGCAAAGGTGCGGCTTTCGTCCGCTGTCGCGTCAAGAACCCGAAGTCAGGTAAGACTTTGGAAAGGACCTATAAGGTCTCCGAATCCGTCGAGCTGGTTGAGATGGAGTACCGCAACATGCAATATCTGTATCATGATGCGACCGGCTATGCCTTCATGGATTCAGGCTCCTACGAACAGGTCTCGATGTCGGATGAGGATGTCGGCGACCAGGGCAAATACCTGCGCGAAGGCATGGAAGTCACGCTGACTACCTACGAAGGCCAACCTATAGCCCTCCAACTACCGCGCAAGATGACGTTCAAGGTCGCCGAGACTGCCCCTGCCGTCAAAGGCGATACCGCAAGCGGAAACGTCACCAAGGAGGCCAAGACCGAAAACGGTTTTATCGTGAACGTCCCGATTTTCATCAACCAGGGAGACGAGATTATCGTCAATACCGACACCGGCGAATACGTCGAACGCGCGAAATAAGTTTTCTCTTTCAGGACCGACAAAAAACTGATCAGTCGATCAGTTTTTTGTTTCTTGACCCAGTCGTCTCAATCCGGTCTCACGACGATGGAATTCGAAGTCGCATAGCCCATGCCCACCGGCGTAAACGCAGTGATATATCCGGGTTGATTGATCTGTACGACCAGGGAGCAGGATTGCAAGGGGCATAGCGCCATAGCTGTATCGTCTAAGCTCTTACCGTCCACGACAACCGTAGCTCCTGTGCTGGAAGTCGCTGCATAGACGTTCAGCGTTATCTGGTTCATCGCAGGCAGGTCCGTGATGACGATCACGGGTTTTGATCCATCGGGCGGCGCTGCTTCTGCGCTGAAACCCGTGGGCCGGATATTTTCGGCCGGATCCGGCAAGAAAGATTCCGTCAGTCGGCTGTACTGGTTGGAGGATGTGATGTCATAGCCTCTCTTATAATCCGTGAAAAAGGCTTCAGGTACGTCGGTGACTGATTTGTTCCAATTGTCTCCATAGAGTTGCTGCGCCAGCTCTTCGCTGGTGATCCAGTGCAGCACGCCGTAATGCGAAATCGCATAGACCTTTGGATCAGTCTGGATCTTTATCAGGCTCCCCGGTTTCATCGTCACGCTCCCGCCGAAAGGCAACAGCGCAAGTTGGTCGTCGCTAGCGTTCTGGATCGAGGAAAAATCCTTATACCATGAGTTGTAGACGGATTCGGTCGGGAACACGTAACGCTTCAGGCCGTCGGAAAAATAGACCTCTGAACCCGTGCTTTTCAATAACTGCCCTGAGGCCGCGGCGCCGTTTGCGGTGAGCGAAAATAAGGCCAATGCCGAGAGAACCGTGAGTATTCTTTTCATAGTGACGGCATCATACATGTTTATCAGCCCTTTATGAATATTACGCACGAGCTGCTTGATATTCGTTCATCTGACCTGTCATCTTGGCTTCATGAGGTGTATTATTGAAGCGATTACGATGTACAGATTTTTCCATGCTTAACCTCGGTCTTAAATCTGAATACGTGATATCTTTTTTCGGTCTGGGGATCACCAACACGTTCCTGACCAGTTTGGTCGTGACCGTCCTCTTGTCTGGCTTGGCCATGCTCGCGTATTTTTTCCCTCAAGGCCGTGGCGGGATATTCGTCCGTGGCATGCGCGTCATCGTGGCCGAATCCCTCAAGCTGATCGATATGGTCACGCAAGACAGGCGGATCTCCAAGAAAGTCCTGCCGCTCATCCTGACCTTCTTCATCTTCATCGTCACGGCCAATCTGCTGGGTCTGGTGCCTGGATTCCTTGGTGCCTTGTATGTCACCACATCGGCCGGACGGCTCTCTCTCTTTCGTTCACCTAACAGCGACCTGACCACCACGTTGGCCCTGGCTCTCGTCTCCGTCATCTCTGTCCAGTATTTCTCCATAGATTTTTTGGGCCTCAAGGGATTCATCCTGCGCTTCATCAATTTCCGCAGTCCGACGGATTTTGTCCTGGGGCTGCTTGAGATGATCTCCGAGACGGTGCGCATCATCTCATTCTCCTTCCGCCTGTTCGGTAACGTATTCGCCGGAGAAGTGCTCTTGCTTATCGCCGCTTTCTTCTTGCCTTATGTCCTGCCTCTGCCTTTCATGGTCCTGGAGCTTTTCGTCGGCACGATCCAGGCTTTCATCTTCTCTATCCTGACGCTGGCCTTCGTCAAGACCGCGACCGTCCCCGGCAAGGATATCGAGACCGCAACAGCTAAAAAGAATCTAACCAGTGAATTAATCCCCAATACCCAACCAAACATATGAACGATGCAACAGCATTCACCATGGCGATCGGTACCATAGGTCCGGCCTTGGCCATCGGTATGATCGGCGCCGCCGCCATGATCGGCATGGCGCGTAATCCGGAGAATTCCCAGACCATCCAGATCGCCATGATCGTGGCCATCGCTTTCGCCGAGGCGATCGCGATTTATGCGCTGGTCGTGGCCCTGATCCTCAAATTCGTGGCTTGATTATGGGTCTGCTCGGAGATTTAGGCATAGACGTAAGACTGCTGATCGCACAGATCATCAATTTCGGTTTGCTCCTTTTCCTGTTGAGCAGGTTCGTCTATGAGCCTGCCATGAAGCGAATCGAAGAGGATGAGGCAGCCGAGGGAAAACTTAAGGAGCTTGAGAAGCAAACGACTGAATTCGAGGAGCGCAAGAAGGCAGAGAACCTTAAGGCCAAGCGACGGACGCGCGAGATGCTGAAGGAAGCCGAAGGCATCGCCGAAAAGATACAGGCTCAGGCGCGTCAGGAGGCCGAGACGGAGAAGCAGGCGATCATCGCTCAGATACAGGCTAGATTAAAGGAAATCGAAAATGCGGACTAGCGAAGACAAAGTGCGATCGGAAAGCGGCGGCATAATCTCGTTCTATTCGGGCGTAGCGAAATTGGATGGTTTGGAGAGCGTCGCTTTGCATGAGCTGTTGCTCGACGCTTCCGGCAAGCCGGCGGCGGTCGTCATCGGTTTCGACGCCAAAGGAGTCGAAGCTCTGTTCTTCGACGTCCAGTTCCCTCTCGAGAGTCGCGTCTTCCGCAGCGGCCATCCTTTCTCCATCGACATTTCGGCCAGTTACGTCGGCCGTATCGTCGATGGCCTAGGTCGGGCCTTGGATGGGCTAGGGCCAGTCCCGGGTGAGGCGACTTCGGTCTTCAACCTGGCGCCACCCATCATCGCACGCGAACCGGTCACGGAACCTTTGTCTACCGGCATCAAGATCATCGACACTAACCTTCCGCTGGGACGCGGCCAACGCGAACTGCTCATCGGCGACCGCAAGCTCGGCAAGAGCACCTTGGCTGCGGATATCGTTTTGAACCAGAAGAAGGCCCAGCCTCCGGTCATCTGCATCTATGTCGTATGCGGCCAGAAGGAACAGTTCCTGGAGGAGCTGATCTCGCTCTTCCGTGACCAGGCTGCTTTCCTCTACACGGTAGTCGTCGCGGCCACAGCCGGCTCATCTTTGGCCGAACAATATCTGGCGCCTTTCGTCGGTTGCAGCATAGGGGAGTACTTCCGCGATCGTGGCCGACATGCTCTGGTGATTTACGATGACCTATCGAAACACGCCAAGGCTTATCGCGACATATCGCTTCTTCTCGAACGCGCTCCTGGTCGCGAAGCATATCCTGGCGACGTCTTCTCTTTGCACGCTACGCTGCTCGAACGTGCCGCCAAGCTCGCCAAGCAGCACGGCGGCGGCTCGTTGGCCGCGTTGCCGATCATCGAGACGCAGGAAGGTGACATCACCTCTTTCATCCCGACGAACCTAATCTCCATCACCGACGGCCAGGTATATCTTGAGCGCGGCTTGTACCAGAAAGGCTTCATCCCGGCGGTCAATGTCGGACTATCCGTCAGTCGCGTCGGCGGCCAGGCCCAGCCGGCGGCCTTACGCGACGTCGTCGGCGGCATGCGCTTGGCTTTGTCTCAACACAAGGAACTGCAGAAACTTTCCCAGCTCGAGACGAAGATCAGCTTGGAAGCACGCAATAAGATCGAACGCGGTGATCTGATGCTTGAGCTGCTGAAGCAGGACAAGCACACGAAAGTCAGCTGGCAGGAACAAGTGGTGCTTTTCTATGCGGTCGAGGAAGGCTATTTCGACGGTTTGGAACAGGATGGCTGGAAAGATTTCGAGCGGATGCTGCTCGAGCTGGTGCGTAATCGTTATCCGCATCTGCTTGAGCAGATCGCCACCGTGGGTCTGGATGATGCCACCAAGAAACAGATAGCTAAAGTGATCGATGATTTCAAACAGGAGTTCGTAGCGTCTTGAAACACATGAAACTCTATTCAGTCTACAAGGATAAGATCAGCGGCCTGCAGGACGTCGCCGACACCGTAAAGACCGTCGAGAAGGTCGCCGCTTCTTCCGTCCACCTGATGCGTGGTCAGGTGGCTGCCTTGAATTTCCATGCGCAACAGATAGAGCAGGCGCTGCGTCGTCTTTCCGCTTTGGGCATAGTGATCGACCACCCCATGGCTAAGCCTCTGGCCGCCGGAAAAAGTCTGCTTCTGGTCCTGACCGGGGATAAGGGCTTGGTCGGCGGCCTATGGCATAACCTGGTGAACGAATACATCGTCCATGCCGCGGATTATGACGGCGTCATCGTCGTCGGCGCCAAAGGTTTGTCATATCTTGAGGAAGAGGGCGTGAAAGTCGACTCATCGTTCACCGACCTGCCTGAAGATTGGGGCTCCGTCGCCTCCCGCATCAAGCAGGGGATATTCTCCCGTTTTGGCCGTGGCGACATCAGGAGGATCGACATCCTCCTTCCGCGCTTCCTCTCTTTGGGCCAGCAACTGCCCGCGATCTTGCCCTTCCTGCCGTTCTCTTTCGTCGTTTCCTCGGACGAACGTGTAGCTTCAGGTCTGCCGATCTACGAACCTTCAGCAAGAGAGGCCTACTCATTCTTGTTGGAGGAATACATCGGCGTCTATTTCTATGGCCTCTTCCTGGAGACCAGGCTCTCCGAATTGTCTGCCCGCACCATCTCGATGGAGACCGCCGCCGCCAAGACCGAAGAGCTGGAGCGCCGTCTGGAGCTCGAATACATCAAGGAACGTAACCGCAGCGTGACACGCAAGCAATTGGAGAGTTTCATGGTGCATAAAATGGTATGAAAAAAAGCCAAGGTACGATCAAAGCCATCCGCGGTGGAGTCGCCGAAATCGACTTCAGCTTCGTCATGCCGCCGCTGCATTCCCTGCTCCGCACCGCAGAGAGCAATGCTCTGTTCGAAGCCGTGGAACGTAAGGATGTCCGGACCATCCGCGCCATCTCATTAAGCCCTTTGGAAGCCGTCGAGCGCGGTGAACTGGTCGACCTCGTGGCTGATCAGATATCCGTCGAACTCGGACCTGGCGTCTTGGGCAGGATGTTCGACCTATTCGGTAAACCCATAGATGGTTTCGCCTTCGAACCGAAAGCCAAAGCGCCGTTGTTCGAACCTATCGATTCCCGCGCCATCTCGCCGACCCGGACGGATGGCGTGCTGGAGACCGGCATCAAGATCATCGACCTGCTGGCGCCATTCCGCTTGGGCGACAAGATCGGTATGTTCGGCGGTGCTGGCGTGGGCAAGACTGTCCTCATCACAGAATTGATGCATAATATCTCGTTGAAGCATCTCGGCTATTCGGTCTTCGCCGGGGTCGGGGAGCGTATCCGTGAAGGCAATGACCTGTATCTGACTTTGCATGATCTGGATGTGCTCAAGAATACCGCCCTATATTTCGGTGAGATGGACAAGGCACCTGGCGTCAGGGCGCGTGTCGGCCTGGCCGCCGTCACAGCCGCCGAATATCTGCGCGATACCGCCGATAAGGACATCTTCCTGTTCGTGGACAATATCTATCGTTACGCCATGGCTGGGATGGAGGTGGGTGCGACCTTAGGCAAAGTCCCGTCCGAACTCGGCTATCAGGCTACATTGGATTATGACTTGGCGCTGTTCGAGGAACGCATCCGCCAAGGCTCCCGCCATTCGATCACTTCGCTCCAGGCCGTTTACGTCCCGGCGGATGATCTGACAGATCCGGCTGTCGTCTCTATCTTTTCCTATCTGGATACGTCTTTGGTGCTGTCCCGCGACATCGCCAGCAAAGGCATATACCCGGCTGTCGACGTTTTGCGTTCCAGTTCGTTGGGTCTCGATGTTTCTGTCGTCGGTGAGCGCCATTTCGGCGTGGCTTCACAAGTCAAAGCGGTTTTCCAGAAGTATGAGGAGCTCTCCCATATCATCGCCATCTTGGGCATCGACGAACTGTCGCGTACCGACCGCACCACGGCGAAGCGCGCCGAGAGACTTCAGCGTTTCCTTACGCAGCCTCTGTTCGTGACAGCGCCTTTCAGTGACCGACCTGGAGCCTATGTACCGTTGGACAAGACGATCGATGGCTGCGAGCGCATCCTTAAAGGAGATTTCGATGACGCCGAACTGGAGAGCCTTTACATGATCGGCAGCATAGACGAGGTCAAACTACATGCTTGAATTCATCATCAGCTCCAAGGACGAAAAGGAGACCTACAGTGATGTCAGGCGCATCTTCTTGCCCGGCGTGAACGGCAGATTGGAGATCCTCCCCGGGCACGCCGAATCTTTTTTCTTGCTGCAGGCCGGTGAAGTGACTATGGAGAGCGACTCGGGCGTTAAAAACTCCATCACCCTCGTGCGCGGCTTGTGCTGGGCCAAAGACGATCGTGTGATTCTGATGAAATGAATAAGCTCCGGACGCCCGGAGCTTATTCTACTGTCCTAATCTGCTCGTGCCTTCCTTCTTCTTCATCCCCGAGTAGGGCAACTCCACGAAGAATGTGGTGCCTTTTCCCTCGATGCTTTCGAACCAGACTTTGCCTCCCGCCATCTCGACGATTGATTTTAGCAGATACAGGCCGAAGCCAGTTCCTTCTATTTTACTCTTCACATTCTCTGCCCTGAACATCTTCTTGAATATGTTGGCCTGGTCTTTCTTGGGGATTCCGCAGCCCGTGTCTTTCACGCTGATGAGGATCGATTTTGCCTTGGGTTGGTTCTTGATGTCTATCGCGACCTGCCCTTCGTCTGGAGTGTACTTAACTGCATTGGTCAGCAGATTCTCGACGATTATTTTGGCTAACCCAGGGTCAGCCGGTATCGTCGGTATCCCTTTATCGAATTTTTCCAGGACCTGCAGTCTCTTTAGGCTGATCTGTGGTTTGAGCTCTTTGAGCGCTTCGGCCGCGACCTCGCGATAATCCACGGGCTTAGGATCCACGATGAACGTCCCTAGCTCGATACGCGAGACGTTCAGCAACGAGCTGACCGTCTCAATCATTTTTTCGCTGACCTCCTTTACCTCTTCGACCATCTCTTTCTGAGTCGGGCTCAATTTGCCGTTCGCTTTGTCGAGCAGGAGCTCCGTGTTCCATTTGATCGCAGTTGGCGGTGTCCTCAACTGGTGTGAAGCGAGCGAGATGAATTCAGATTTCGCCTTGTCCAGTTCCTTTTCCGCCGATATGTCGCGGAAGAGCATGATGATGCCCTTGGTCTGGCCTTTGATGGAAATCGGTGTCGCGGTGATTGCGATTGGGAAACGTGTACCGTCTTTTCTCACGTAGTAAAAAGTATCCTTACTGGCTGCATCTGTCTTGACTCTCTTGCCCGTAAGCAACGCCTTATTCGCTGGTAGCGATTTGACGTCGACTTCTTCACCTTGCTCATCCTCGATACGAGGTGTCTCAGCGGTCATTATCTGCCCTTTTAGGTCAGCAAAGTTCCATCCCAACATCTTCTGCGCTGCTGGATTGACCATCATTATTTTTAGCTTAGTGTCGGCTGCAATCAGGCCATCACCTATGCTCTCGATGAGCGCCACGTTATTCGCGAGAGCCAGCTGGAGTTCTTTCGTCCTTTGGCGTACGGATTTTTCCAGCTCATCCTTTGTCCGCTGGATTTTTATGTTTATCTCCACCGCTTCATTGCCCCACTTATTTGCCAGGTAGAGCACAACCGTCATTATGACGGCCCAGATGATGAAGACAGGAAGAACTATAGTCACTCCGCCGATCGCATCTTGCAATAGATAATATGTAGCGACTAGGCCAAGGCACCACATCGAGATGATGATCCCGGTATTGGTGACCAGCACGAATTTTCCGAGTGAAGTCTGTCTGATGCGACGCAAGAAATCGAACGATTTATACAGAATATAGATGCTCCCTATCGCTAGAGTGGGCCAGCCGAGCATCAGGATCCAAAGTCTTATCGTTGTCCAAGGCATAATCATGCTGATTATACAGCAAAAAAGCTTTATGAAGAATGATATACCGATAATTTTCTTGCTCACCCGACATCTTGACAAGCTCCTCATTTCATGATTCGATCGTATATCGTCAGTTCATTCCGGAAAGAGGGAAGGGAATCATGAGTGCAGAATTCAGCGAACTCCAAGAGCGGCGTTCTTTCGCGGCGCTGCGTGAAATCCGGATCGAGCCGCAAGAGGGTGGCGGTGGCATCCTGATCAAGGTGAGGGCGTTCGGCACCTTCGCTCCGCTTGCCCTGGATGGGCTAAGGATCGAGCTCGAGCTGGATCTAGCTGGCGCTGCACCAGTCGCCGGGTCACTAAGGCTTTTGCCTTCCGACGGACCGCGTGGAACCTGGTTTGACTACGCCTTCGTTCCGTTCGACCCCCGTTCGATCGAAGGGATCGGATTCTACGGCCGGCTCAACTGGTCTGACGTCGCTTCCGTCGTATTCCGCGGTCGCGAGCCGTTGCGTATCGGGAACCGCTTCTGCGGCAGGCCCGCCTCATGAATACCGTCGCCTCAAACACAGAAGGCTCCACGACTGGAGCCTTCCTCTTTTTTTTCGGAAAAAATTTTAGATGACACGAGCCATGACTATCGCCGCGTCATCGTCCTTCGGGCCGCCCTTTGCTGTCTTACGTAATTGCCCAAGGCGCTCGGCCTGTGTCCCTTCACCACCAGCCGCTTCGGCGATGCGGGAGAGATCCATTTCTTCCGTATTCGTATTCTCGAAATTGTCGAAGATGTCTGTCCCGATGATGAGCTCATCGCCTTTTTCCATCTTACGGATCGTCAACGACGCTTCCGCCGAATCAGCTCCCATGCTGCGTGTCATGGCTCGCTTCAGCGTCCTGTAATCCAACGGCAATGAAGTGATCCCGCTGCTCTGGAAGCGCTCGTAGTCTTTTTTGCTTCCTCCCATCGCCTGCACGAGCTCCAGTGAGATGGGGAAGGCTATCTTCTTTTTCGGTTCCGCTTTCATTTCTGCCAGCTGTTCCGGAGTGATCGAGCCAGCGCTTGTCATGAGGTTCAAGAGCGAATCTTCCTGCGTCAGTTGCACGACTTCACCATTGGCGCGGCGTTTGAAGGCGACGCTATCACCGATGTTCGCGACGATGGCATAACGCGTGCCGTCCGGTCCCTGATGGATCATGCCTACGCAGGCAGTCGTCTTGCCTCGAGTCTTTTCGTCGCCGGTTTCGAGCACGGCTTCATTCGCCCGACTGATCGCCTCTATGAGCGCTAATGCCTTGCGTCCCATGTCCGGATCCTTGGCGATCACCGAATCGAACATCGCCGAGAGCTCTTGTTGTTTGGCCAAGCGTTTCGCCGGATCTGTGATGTTCAGACGAGCTAATTGTCTGTCCACTATCTGTTGGGCTACGTCGCCTATGGTCTGCCGTTTGGCCTCGGCTGACGCTTTTTTGAAGGCTGCAGGGATTTCTTTCGCCGCCACGCTGCTTGCCCGCGCGCCTGCTTCTTTCGTGCCTTCGCTGCCTAGGCCATCCACCGCCCCGATTATTCCTGTTTCAGGATCCGCGATCACGTTATCCTCATTGAGCTGTTCCTCTTTCTGTCCAGCCTTGTGGACGTTCTTCTTCTCCAAAGTCGCTGCGACCTGCAACCCTTCGAAGCCGTTTACCTCGAATGGAGGCTCGATATCTTTCTGTTGCAGTTCTACCGGCTCGCGCGTCTTTATTTTTTCTGGTTTTGGTGGCGGGGGAGGTGCATTCCTCTTTCTGATCTGGCTGACCTCCTCTGGGGTCACTTCTTCGATATCCGCATCGCCCAACTCGACTGCATTGTCTGCAGCCTCGACATCGATGATGTCTTCATCTCCCAGCTCAATCGGTTCGCCAGAGGGCACTAACTTTGGTCCAGGTTTAGGGCCGTTCTTTGGTTTAGGCGTAGGGCGAGGGACGCGTTTTGGGGCATCGAATGAAAAAGCCATATGGCAATAGGTTAATCTAAACGTTGAGATCTGGAAAGAAGAATATTCCATCCCCGTTTGGAGAATTGCGGCTTTGTTTAGTTTTTCGATTCGTTGTTTGGTGGGCAGAGAGGGAGTCGAACCCTCAAGCCCTTGCGGGCACTGGCGTATTTTAATTGGTTGTTTGGTGGGCAGAGAGGGAGTCGAACCCTCAAGCCCTTGCGGGCACTGGCTTCTAAGGCCAGCGCGTATACCAGTTCCGCCATCTGCCCACCGAACAATCAATTTTTAATGGATGCGTACCTGCCTGCCGGTAGGCTGGTACCAGTTCCGCCATCTGCCCACCGAACAATCTAATCAAGGAATACCTACTTTGTATTATGACGGCCGTAGCATAACCGGAACGATGCGTTTTTGACAAATCCCCGGCACACCTTGACCCAGAAGCGATTTTCTGCCTATCCTGTTCTTAGTTCCTTCCGAGGTGTGACCATGGCTGACGCAGAAGTGATTGATCTCGCCGACCGTATTTTTGGACGCTCCCTGCGCGCCCTGCGCAATATCGAGGTGCGTCTGCTCTCCGGGCCGGAAGTACAGATCGGCTTGAAGGCCTACGGAAAGTTCTCAGCACCGGCATGCGTAGGCCGCGTGGTGTGGCTGCGCGTATATACCATCTTCGGTATCCGCGAGGTCCGCGGCCACCTGGCTGCTGCTCCGTCTTCACCCCCGTGGTACAAGTTCGTCTTCCGGCCGGACAACCCCAACGAACTCCTGTTCATCCTCGAAGGGGAGGTGAACCGCATGACCAACATCGAACGTGTGACGTTCGAACACGGGCGCACCTCAAGCTTCATGCACAACCCTTTCTTCATGGATGTGTCCCTACTCGCTGAATAGAAAAAAGCCCCGGCGCGACTCCGCCCCGGGGCTTCCGTCATTCTATGGCCACCAAGACCATGGCGACATCGTCATTGTCTTTGTAGGTCGTTTTTTGATGCGCGATCACCCGGAGATTGTCCAATCTCTCCACGGGGTCATTCCCGACGCTCAAGTCTTTGCTTAATTCATCCAGGTCCAGTTCTTGTTTTGTTTCGTCGTCATATTTGTCGATTATCCCATCAGTGCAGAACAGAATTTCGTCGCCTGTTTCGACTTTTGTCAGGCTTAGCCTGGGTGAAGGCGTCTCTATTCCCATGACTGAAGACACGTATCTTTTTAGATCCGCATACTCCACATCCAGCGTTTTTTGTTTTGTCTTGATCCAGTCTTCCGCGGTCTTTCTGGTGTAACCAATTGCCCTTAGGTTATCCATGTTGATCGGTACCGGTATCGTGAGGCTATCAGGTATGCGTCCAGAGATCGGGTCGCTGTGGTTGCGCAAGAAGGTGTTGATATCCATCCCTTGGATATTAACTCCGACATCCGATAGACCTTGCTGTGATGAATCCTCTTCAGTTATCTTTTCCAGTTCACCGTTTTTTCGCCTGATGAATGCTCCGCTGTCGCCCACGTTGGCGATTATCGCGTATCTTTCTCCGCTTTGTAGCTTATGCACCAACCCAAGGCACGCTGTTGTTGCGCCTCCTGTCGCGGCGACCGCAGGGTTTGATTCTTGTACAGCCCGCAGGAGCAAAAGTGCCTTACGGGCCAGATCGATATCTTTAGCCACGATCTCTTCGGCTTTTTTCCGTAGTTCGTCCTTCTTTTGTTGAAAATTTGACCTGCCGTTGTATCTACCTGACGTCAGTTCCGTTATTTTTTCGATGAGTTCAGCCGCCTGCATGTTCTCTGTCTCCTTTTCAGTCTTTTTTAGCTGTATTGGCACTTCACGTTCTACCGCCATGCTAGCCAGATCACCTTTATTATGTCCGCCAAGCCCGTCCATGACTCCTAGGAGTCCGGTCTCACTATCGGTCAATATATTATCCTGATTGGGTTTTTTGAAGTATTTGCTTTCGGTCTTTTTCTGGAGCGTTATGAAAACCCGTTCCCCAACAAAGCCAGGAATCTCCTGTGCCGCGACTACGTCTTCTGGTTGCAGTTCCCCGGGCTGACGCGGTTGACTGGGGATCTGGGGCGCTCCGGTCTTGAGGGCTCCCGGTTGGTTGATGTTTATAGGCATATTTCACTTATGGTACGTCCTTCCGTGGTTAATCATCAAACTTCGATAAAGTTGCTCGAGCAGCACCACCCTGGCTAAACCGTGCGGCAATGTCATCTTTCCTAGTGAAATTATCTCTGATGCCGCAGTTTTTACCTCCGGCGCCAACCCCCAGGATCCTCCTATCACGAACGTGAGGCTTTTACCCTGGTCCAACCGCTTTTTTAGGAAATCCGCCAGTCCAGGTGAATCGAACTGCCTTCCGCCCTCGTCCAGGATTATAAGTTCTGTACCAGGTTGAATGCCTTTAAGTATGGCGACCCCTTCAGCCTTCAGGGTCTTCGAAATATCCGGGCTAGCAGACTTCTTTTGCCCTTCTGGCAGCTCGATGACTGCGATTTTGAGGAATTGTTTGATCCTATCCACATACATATCCACAGCCTCCTTCATCCAGCTTTCCGGGACCTTGCCGATTGTCCTTATTTCCAGTTGATTCATAGGTTAATTTACCCCAATTTAGCACACTTGACAGATAAAATTGAATCCATTAATATAAGCGCACTTTAGAACCACCTCCCAATAGCTGAACTACTGGTCGGGAGCAATGGAGAACTAAGTTGCAGAAGCATGATAACTCAAACAGGTTAAACGGCTAAGCACTTACTCCATTCGGAAGTATGCTTGGCCGCGGCCAAGCGATTTTTTTACGGGGTAGGCAGTGACGAGAGGATTCGGTCCTTTCATCAATGCCTGTCGCGCAAGCGGCCGGCCGGACTTCGACAACATAACCGCACGGTGAATCCACGTAGTACGGAGTACTAGGTACCAAGTACTGATCGATGGGATGTCATACGTGCAAGGCAATGAAAATTAACGCGCGTAATACAATAGCGTAAGCAATTATCGTATACACCCGACTATCTGGGCGATCCGAGTAGGATCGTGGTTCCGGATGGTCGAAGCACATAAGGGCATACGGTGGATGGCTAGGCAGAAGAGAGCCGATGAAGGACGTAGCAGCCTGCGAAAAGTCTCGGGGAGGTGGCAAGCAACCTGTGATCCGGGAATATCCGAATGGGGCAACCCCGTCGCGCAAACCGCGATGACCCACGACTGAATACATAGGTCGTGTGGAGGGAACCTGGGGAAGTGAAACATCTCAGTACCCAGTGGAAAAGAAAAAACAAAATCCTGACCTCATTTCTCGGGTGATACTTTGTTGTCACATCGAGAATTGAAGTCAGATCATTCCGTGAGTAGTGGCGAGCGAAAGCGGAACAGTCTAAATCATTTGTGTGAACCCTTGTACCGAGTTGGACGTAAGTTTGACCGCGGACTTGGGTGAAGGGCTTGGGCCGTCGCATAGATGACGTTGTGGACAAGGCGTTCGATTCCCCAAGGGATCGGGATGCGACATGAGAACTGTAGCTGAACCTGCTGGAAAGCGGGGCCAAAGACGG
This sequence comes from bacterium, assembly GCA_021796435.1. Taxonomy (GTDB): domain Bacteria; phylum Patescibacteriota; class Patescibacteriia; order 2-12-FULL-60-25; family 2-12-FULL-60-25; genus CAIKNB01. The sequence continues at coordinate 1,401,789 of JAJYXM010000016.1, read as the reverse complement.
TGATAGCCCGGTAGGCGAAATGGTATCTCAGCGCATATGTCTTGATCCAGAGTACTGCGGGGCTCGTGAAACCCTGTAGGAAGCAGCCACGACGATGTGGCAAGACTAAATACTCCTTCTGACCGATAGTGAACAAGTACAGTGATGGAAAGCTGAAAAGCAGCCCGGGAGGGCGATGAAATAGTATCTGAAACCGTATGCTTACAGAGAGGTGGAGCGGGCAGCAATGTCCGTCACACCGTTCCTATTGAAGAATGAGCCGACGAGTGAGTCCTGCGTTGCTTGGTTAAGTCGCTGAGGCGACGAAGCCATAGTGAAAGCGAGCCTTAATAGGGCATTGGTAGCGCAGACTTGACCCGAAACCGGGCGATCTAACCATGGCCAGGATGAAGGTTACCGAAAGGTAACTGGAGGTCCGAACCCACGAGCCGTGCAACACTCGGGGATGAGCTGTGGTTAGCGGAGAAATTCCAATCGAGCTCGGTGATAGCTGGTTCTCCCTGAAATAGTTTTTGGACTAGCGTTGGTACATAGCGTTGCGGGGGTAGAGCTACTGAATGGGGAATGGGGCGCAAGCTTACATTTCCCAACCAAACTCCGAATACCGTAACGTGTTCCCAGCAGTCAGACCGTGGGGGCTAAGCTCCATGTGTCAAAAGGGAAACAGCCCTTGATCGCAGACTAAGGTCCCTAAATACAAGCTAAGTGTAAAAGGCGGTTGGTAAACTTGGACAACCAGGAGGTTGGCTTAGAAGCAGCCATCCTTTAAAGAAAGCGTAATAGCTCACTGGTCAAGCCTACCTGCGCCGAAAACTTACCGGGGCTAAGCTTGTTACCGAAGTCGCGGATTATGATCCCCACACCTTTCTAACCAAAGGTGTGAACAGTATGTGACGTCGAGACATTGAGAACCGTCTCGGCTAAACGTCTATACGCCGCCTTTCGCGAGAGAGGCGTGGGGATATAGTGGTAAGGGAGCATTCGCATCAGCGCAGAAGCGGAAGGCGTGAGCCACCGTGGAGCGATGCGAAGTGAGAATGTCGGCATAAGTAGCAAAAAGACGGGTGAAAATCCCGTCCACCGTAAACCCAAGGTTTCCAGGGCAACGCGAATCGTCCCTGGGTTAGTCGGTCCTAAGGCCAGGCCGAAAGGCGTAACCGATGGACAGCAGGTTAATATTCCTGCACTACCTGTAGGTTTCAATGGAGTGACGCGTTCTTGCATTTTCCGAGGATCTTGGAATGATCCTTCGGGCACGAAGGGGTGTTGGATAGGCAAATCCGTCCAGCATAAGCCTCGTTGTAATCGTTAGTCTGCCGCAAGGCGGGCAAGGGAAAAGAATGGAGCGCCAAGAAAACCTTCTAGAGCCAACCTGCAGGTATCCGTACCGTAAACCGACACAGGTGGGTGGGCATAAGTGTGCTAAGGTGTACGAGAGAACCCGTGTGTAGGAACTCGGCAATACAACGGCCGTAACTTCGGGATAAGGCCTGGCTATCGCAAGATAGCCTTCAACAAAAGACGCAAACCGACTGTTTACCAAAAACACAGCTCCCTGCTAAACCGCAAGGTGATGTATAGGGAGTGATGCCTGGCCAGTGTCAGAACGTCAAGCGGAGAGGTCATGGGGTTTACCCCGGCAGCCTTGAAGCCAAGCGCTGATGAACGCCGGCGATAACTATAATCGTCCTAAGGTAGCGAAATTCCTTGTCGGGTGAGTTCCGACCCGCACGAATGGCATAACGAGTTTGCGACTGTCTCCACATGGGACTCGGCGAAATTGCAAGTGGGGTGAAGATGCCCTGTACGCGCAGTCAGACGAAAAGACCCCGTGAAGCTTTACTACAACTTGATATTGGGTTGCGGCTTTGCATGTTCAGCATAGGTGGGAGCCTTCGGGCATCAGTGAGATACCACTCTTGCACTGCCGCGATTCTTGATCCCTGTCCGTGAATCCGGATGGGGAGACAGTATCTGGTGGGTAGTTTAACTGGGGCGGTTGCCTCCTAAAAGGTAACGGAGGCGTTCACAAAGGTCGGCTAGGTGCGGATGGAAATCGCATTGATCCTGCAATGGGACAAGCCGGCTTAACTGCAAGACCAACAAGTCGAGCAGACGCGAAAGCGGGACATAGTGATCCGACCGTACGATATCGGACGGCGGAAGCTCAACGGATAAAAGCTACTCCGGGGATAACAGGCTGATCGCGCCCAAGCGTCCACAGCGACGGCGCGGTTTGGCACCTCGATGTCGGCTCACCGCATCCTGGGGCTGTAGAAGGTCCCAAGGGTTTGGCTGTTCGCCAATTAAAGCGGTACGCGAGCTGGGTTCAGAACGTCGTGAGACAGTTCGGTCTCCTGTCTACTGTGCGCGTGGAACATTGAGAAGGCGATTCTCTAGTACGAGAGGACCGAGAATCACGAACCTCTAGTGCGCCTGCTGTCCTACCAAGGGCACCGCAGGGTAGCTACGTTCGGCACGGATAAACGCTGAAAGCATCTAAGCGTGAAGCCGTCTTCAAGATTAATGTTCGTCATAGGATCCTCCGAGACTAGGAGGTTGATAGGCCGTAGGTGTAAGACCTGTGAGGGTTTAAGCCGAGCGGTACTAATAGTCCGATGCTTCGACCATCCTGACTCGACGCCATAAAATCGCGAGCTGCTCTAGCTTCGCAACGGAATGTGCTCGACGTACGTCAAAGTACGCCTGTGCCCATTCCTTGCTCCAGCCAGTCGCATCTCATCGATTTTCTGACGTCTCGATGGTGGTGAAGGTGTAGCGAAAATTGCTTTATTCATCTGCCTTGCACGTACGACTTCCGATCAGGAAGTTAGATTCACAATTTAGACCCCCGATTTTGTCTGGTAAGCGATAGTTTGGATGCATCACGAGACAAAGTGATGCGTCGAAACGGAACTTGCAATACGAAGCCGGTGGTTTAAGCGGTGGGGCCACACCTGTTCCCTTTCCGAACACAGAAGTTAAGCCCACCAGCAGCGATGGTACTTGGACCCAACCCGGTCCTGGGAGAGTAGCCCGCTGCCGGACTAAACAGAAAACTCGCAGAAATGCGGGTTTTTTGTTTGTGATACCAAGATAGATGCATAGCATTTGTTTTTCGTTTGTAAGACGAAGTGCTAAAATCTTCTCCTACGGACATGTGGCCGGAGAGTGCTGTTTTTCTTCTTCACCAATGAAAAAAAAGATCCACCTTCCTACCAATGATAGAGCAATCCGCCTCGTTGTTAGGGCTAAGCTCCAAGAAGACTTGGACAGAGAAAACTTGCATTGTCCTCATGTGAAGATAATTGAAGAGCTTGGGGTAACTCACGGAGCTGCTCGTGTGGATCTTGCTGTAGTCAATGGAGTGATTCACGGTTACGAACTCAAAAGCGATTTAGACACCCTGGACCGACTTCCGGGGCAAGCGAAGATTTATAACTTGGTTTTTGATCGAGTGACTTTGGTGGTTGGAAAGAGCCATCTGTCTCGGGCGATTGAACTGGTGCCAGACTGGTGGGGGATCACTGTTGCAAAAGCATCAGGTTACAATCAAGAAGTTTCGCTGTACGAAATACGCGAAGCTCAAGAGAACCGTACTCAAGATGACAAATCGATAGCAGCCCTGCTGTGGCGAGAGGAGGCGTTGGGTATTCTGGAAGAGCTTGGCGAAGCCAAAGGAGTCCGTTCAAAAAGTAGACAGGCAGTATATGAGCGTCTGGTTACTGTGTTAGACAAAACAACGTTGAGAGAGAAAGTACGGAAGCAGCTATGTGTTAGGACAGATTGGCGATCTGATCGACAGTATTCGCTAAGTGATGGTTGATTCCGACCAAAATCCAGCTCGTCGAGTTTCCCGGTTTGGGGTCATGAAGATCTTGCCCTTTTTTTGCGATGAAGGCATCTCCAAAACTGAAAGCAGCACCACGGAACATGCTGGAATAGTGAGGGTCCCGAGACAATAAGTTGGCATGACCTAAGTACTGGGTGAGATTTCCCTTCTTGCCGCGCATGATTAGCCAGCTCTCATCAAGAGTATATTTGAGACTAGAGCTAGATTGGAAGAATTGATTTGACTCTTTATAGATTGGGTGTCGAATCGTATAGTCTGCAAATGTAGGCTTTCTGGGGAATCTGTCGGAACTTAAGGCGTAAAGCCACTGCTTCCATTCTAGGCGAGGAATGTATTTGTCGATACCGGGTGTGCAGCTAGAGAGATCTTCGGGAAATGCTCCGCACGCAACTGTAAAGGTTCTCCATTGCGTTAGATAAGGAATGTTTTTTATCTCTTCGAAGAGATCGTGGTATTCCTGATCTTGTTCATCAATGGCGTTAAAATCTACAAGAAGGTCAATGCCAGCAGGGGATAGATTATTGTCTGCAAGCAAATCTTCGATGTGAAAAGAGAGAGTTTTCACGTCTATGAGATCGGCTCGAACCAAGCGCAGACATAAGCCGTGGTCGTATTGACGAGCAAGCGTACTAACTTGCTGGAGCGTATTCTTATCTGAACTTAGATTGACGACCGGGATAAGAAAAGTACCGAGCTTGCTCCCGGTCGCGAGGATTTGTGCGAGAGCCTCAATTATCAACTTTGGTGTGTAAATTAAGCTAAGATCGAGAAAAATCGGAAGCGTACCCCAGGCGTTAACAATCTCCCCCGCAATCTTAGGGCTTTTCGCTTTGAAGTCCGTAATCACTTCTTCAAGCTGTTCTTCTCGGTTTTTTGCACGCTGTCCCTTTTTAGGCGCTTTGGGCTGGGGCATTACTGGCTGGATCAGTGGGGTGATCCATTCTTTTTGATTAGCGCTCAGCTCCTGTAGCGCCTTTTGTTCCGCCTTCTTCCATTTCAGTATCGGTACGTAGTGTTTTGGTCCGAACATACTAGTTGATCCATTTTTGATTAGCGAAATACTTCCTAGCTTTCGCTTCGTTGATTATTTTTGTGAGATAAACGTATCGTCCTTCTTCCCGGCGCATTTTCCCAGCGACAATTGCGATATGAACCCCCAGTTCTCTTGCGAGGCTCTCTGCGGCTATGGGCGACGGAATAAGTCTCGCTGGGCTATTCTCCCACTTACTTCTCGGTACTAGCGCTTCTGAAGCAAGAGCGTCTGCTTCTTGTTCTTGCTTGTTTTTACTATCTGAATTGTCCAGGTCATCGTAAAAGAAGTTACAGTTTTGATTAGAGTGCAAAGCAATATGAGCGAGTTCGTGCATGAGCGTAAACCAGAAGCTATCTAAGCGATCCATTCGAACTGTTAATCCGATAATCGGCCTTTTTCCATCTTCACTTAAAGTCGCTCCATCCAGATATGTCTGGGGTAGATGAGGTTCTATCACCAAAATGACGCCATACTTTTTCAAGAAATCATGAGCAAGAATCGGTCCATCCTCATGGATACTGAGCTGCGCGACTCTCTGCATCAAGTCTAAATCGACCGTTCCCTCTTTGAAGTTGGCAACATCTTCGATCTCCCTGGCTTTTTTGATGACGCGAGCTGTCCAAGCTATGAGAGCGTATCTATTCATAGGCCTCACGGATCTGTAGTTCGTCTTACGAAGCATCCCAGCGAAATTGGTTTGAAGTTGTATGGGACGAAAGAACTCCTCGATGGCAGCATTAAGATCCTTTGCCTTTGACGTCGCACTATCAAAGTAACCACGTTTTTGCATTTCTTTAATCGGAAATCTGTTCCATGAGATTTCTTCTGAAATTCGGAAGTCATCCGATTCCTGTAGGAGGACTTTTGCTGGAATTCCTAGACCCGCTTCGAGAGAACGTATCATCGAGAGTGTGAGTGGTCTTTTACGAGATAGGACTTCTGAAACTTTGCTTCGGCTTCCAATATACGGAGCTAAGTCAGATGCCTTTAGACTCTCCTGTTCCATACGAAATAGAATCGCGTCGATTGGGTCGGGGAGAGATTGAGGGATTGTTTTTGATTCGTAGTCTTGAATCAAGGTCGTCAAAAGCTCCAACTTTTCACCATCTTCGGTGTCTGGCTCAGGGTCTTTTTCTAGAAGTTCCGCGATTAAAGCTAAAGCCTCTTTGTAGTCCTCTTCTGTTCTAATTGGTTTGATGTGAGTAGGCATAGTTATTTTCTACCAAGTCATGTACTCTGCATGAGTTCCGGCTTTCATGATAAAAACTATTTGGCTCTTGTAGCTGACCCGTACGCGAAGGCGGTACTTGTTTCCCTTTATGTTGAAAACGACGTTGTTGTCCTTTAAGAAACTGGCGGCTCCGTATCGTTTTTTGATGTCGGATGGCATGTTCCAGCCCGCGTCGGTCACCTCTGCTTCCCACGCGTCAACCTGGGAGCTCGCGTCAGGATGTCTTTGCTTGAAGTCGTGGAGTATTCCCCGGTTTATAAGTTTCACATCGGTTTCTATGCCTTGATTTAAGTTCCCGCATAGGGAACATATTATCAGGTACGCTTAATCTGTCAATACCAAGATTTTTTGAGGTTTTTTTGTATACCGTTTCTCTTCCTGTATCCTTAACCCATGCTCTCCCCCGAAACCCGCAAAACCCTTTGGCGCCAGAAATGGTGGGTTTTGGCTTTCTGTACCTTCATTTTTATTCTCTCCGACCATGCCGTCATCCATAGCACTGACTGCTATGAATCACCTTGTTTCAGCCATGATACTTTGGTCGTACAAGGCATGTCTTTTCTGTCTCCCACTGGTCTCTATTCAGCAGGCGTCATGATGCCCATGAACTACGCGGATAGATACGGTGAAGGCATCTACTTCCACGGCGGTTGGATCTATCAGGCAGGCGTCCATGCCGTGGTGGAAGACGATCTGGATCTATCCATCAAACAGTTCGTCACTCCGGAAGACGAACACTTCTTCCTCGTTACGACATTCATCGTGCATAAGGTCCGTGTGCTTTTCTCTTTCCCTCTCTGGATCTTCACCTACTGGTTGCTCTTCATCCGTTTGCGCAAAGCCATCAGACGTAAAGCGATCTACTATCCGTTGATGGTCCTGCTCTTTACGGCTTTCATCTTATTCGGTCTGCTGCTCAAGCTCGACATCGGTGGAGGTCGCAACGTGACTTGGAACTATGTCTTCAATATCCCGGTCAAATATCCAGAGACGATATAAACGGGAACCCAGAGCAGAAAAAATCGGGATACATCATAAAAAGGGAAAGGGACCGCGTGAGGCGTGGTCCCTTTTTCGTGTCGTAGAGAAGAATGTGCCAAGGTGGGTTCTGATCGACGGCATCCCGCGACGTCACAGGTGGCGGGGGCGACGAGTACGTCCGATGCTTGCAGGACATCTCGTGCAATTATTCAGCCGGCGGATACCGCCGACCGTCGGACCCGCATGGGTCTTGCGTGTTCGATTGGGCTCGATCAGAAGTCAGTCGAGGTGCCTGGCCAATCTATCCGCCGTTCAGGTGCTTCCGCATGCATCACTCCTTTCTGTTGCGCCCTGCGACGGTCGCGGAGGGCCCAATAGGCCTTCGCGTATGCTCGTCGCAGACGGCATGGAAGATTATCGCCATAGACCCGGCGCACCTGGCTCATCTTTCCCTCGATGACCTCGCGGGAAAGTGTAGCGTCGGTGAGCGCCCGGTGCAGCAGCGTACGCAGTTCCTCGATCCGTCTCTTGGACAGCGTCACCGCTTCGTCGTGCACGCTGACGCCGGTGATCTCCAGCGCACCGTGCGTAGCTTCGAAGTAACGCACCTTACGCGGATTGACCTGCCAGCCCAAGGACTCGATGGTCGATGTGATGTGCAAGCGTAGGACCTGCGGAATCTCACGTCGCGCCGAGATGGTGATCTCGTCGACGTAGCGCGTATAGCGCATGCCCTCGCGCAACGCGATCTGCGTCAGTGCTTCATCCAGCTCGTGGCACGCCAGGTTGAAGAGTGCATTCGAGGTCGCCGCACCTTGCGGCAGACCCAACTCGTCGTCGACTGTCAGGTCGAGCAAGCATTCCAACATGTCTCCTTCGCAGCCCGCTCTCTGTAGTGTCTTGTGCAGACGCTCGCGGGTCACCTGGCCATAGGCGCTTTTGAGGTCTATCACCAAGGCCGCTTCGGCACGGCGATGCGGAAGGGCGTTGGTCACGTAGTCGCGCCCGCGCATGCCGCCATGCACAAACGGCGAGACCGTACGCAACATGTGCTTCAGGTATCGCTTGAGCACCAGGCGTTGCATCCCGAGGAGCTCGGGATGCGGCTTGGCGATGACCCTGAATCCGCCGCTGGGCTTGGGCTGACGATGGGTCGAATACTTCGGTGAAAGTGCGCGCAGTTCCTGGAGCTTTACGGCATCCACACGGATCCGCTGCGCTAGGCGTCTGGTCCCGTCTTGGATCTCCATACTGGCTCCTTTTTTGCGTTGCGCCTAGTTTGCCCTACACCAATGGCAGGGTCAATACAGTCTTACAACCGTCCGGTGTATACTGATTTCCGTTATGCTCGGCCATCTTATCTACGACTACCAACACCTCGATGACGTCCGCATCCAGCAGGAAGTCTCCAAGAAGCTCTATCCAAAGGCTTTCGGTAAAATCCATCTTGTCCACGCCTACAACGGAAAGCCGCAATTCGGTTACAAGCCCTATCTCGAAGACAGACTCATCAGGATCAAGAACCGTGGACACTTTAAGGGTGCCGCGGATCTCATCAATGCCGGCCTGAAATATTTTTCGACCAAGAAGATCCCCGGACTCAAATACGTCCTGGTAACTGCAGCCGACACCTGGCTTCTTGATATCGATTTCCTGAAAAGTCTCACCGATCAGATGCAGAAAGAGGGGAGGGTCTTGGCCGCAAGTTCATGGGGTCGTGCAAAAGCTCCGGACAAGCCAACTGGATTCTCGACTGACTTCTTCATCCTCGACATCGAGTGGAACCGCAAGGTAAAACTATTCCCGGTAGACTATGATAGCTACGCCGAGAAGTTTTTGGATCTCTTCGCGCTACAATATGTCATTCCGACACTAGAAGGCGCCGTGCAGTATACATTCCAGAAATATTTTTTGACCCATTTTGTCGATAACGAGATATGGATGCAGAGGAGTAAGATGCTCCGTCGCATCGTCGAGCGCGAGCCGGTGCATCTGCCGACCGGCGAGCGTCAATCAGATTGGCCTGAGATCGGACTTTATACTTCCCCCGAACCAGCAAGTAAAAAGAAGATACTCAAGAAACTGAAATACGATCTTGGTCCTCACAGCCACAGGCTGATTACGTCAAAGGAATTCGGTTACTACGATAAGATTTGATGAAACAGAAAACCGCACCCGACGGAGTAGTCGGATGCGGCCTTGTGGAGTGAGGTCGAGGTCTATTCGACCTTAGTGATGAGACTGGGGATGAAGTCGATGCCCAACTCCCTTTTGGCGTTCCAGAGTACGCTGACCCAGAGGTCATAGGGGATGATCCTGGTCAGGAACGTGAGCCGGCTGCGCGTACAAGGACGTCGCTTGCTGGCCCATTCGAGCCAGTCCTTGCTCTCAAGCGCATCTGGATCGACCAATCGAACATTGTTAGGTCCCTCGACCAGGAAAGCGAACTCCGGATAGAGCTTGGCGTAACTTCTGAAGTAACGCGCATAGAAGATCGGCGCGATGGGCACTTCGCCGTATTTCGTGGTCACCGGGCGGGCGAAGGCTAGGTTGCCAGCGGCGAGTTCGTGCAGCGCCTCGCACAGACCGTCGAGCTTATCGGCGAACTGCATCAGGTGGCACTCCTTGCTCTGCCTTTCGTATACGTCGAGCAAAAGCTCGCGATAGCTATATCCGCCAAGTGTCTTGGGGAAGCGTTTCACCAACACCTCGATCGCCGCGAGCTCGCGTCGCTTGAGCTTGGCGAGTTGCTTGGGTGTCATGTTAGCCTTGTCACCGGCTTGTGGGTCACCCGTGAGCATCTCATGGTCGTCGTGCACGAGCGCCAGCGCTTCGGCGAAGGTCGCATCCAGCTCGATCGATTGGTTCTTGGCGCTCCGCAGCAAGAATCGCGTAAGCATATACACGCGCAGGGCGTGGATGGCATCATTCGACCGATAGAACATCGGGTTGAAGATGTGGAACCGTGTGACCTCGCGCAGCGCCTCTTCGCGCCCCGCAAAATCCCCTAATTCTTCGAGTAAAGAGCGTCTCATGGCCCTATCTTGGACGTTCTTGATGAGGTCGTCAAGGTAAACGAAGACCGCACCCGACTGAGTAGTCGAGTGCGGTTTTTTGAGGGGGAAGGGGAACTGACGGAGGTGATGTTCAGACGTAGCGTCTTTCGCCCTGCTTGTTCCAGGCTGGCCAGCGTCCATCTGCGAGCTTGCCGCCGATGCATCTGTACCAGCCGGTGTAGCCCGATATGCTGACCTCGTACTCGTAGTTGCCTATTCGCTGCCAGGTTGTCATGTCGACCTCCTTGGTCAGCTGCCGTTGATGGCGAGGCTCTCGGAGCTGCTGCCTGCGAGATCCACTGCGCTGATGCCCGTGGTGTAGGTGCTGAACTCGCTCCACGTGACCTCGCGGAACTTGTTCGACGTGAGGAAGTCGTCGTAGAACCCCATGAGCGCGAGGCCGTTCAGGTCCTGCTTCACGAGCCCGACCTCGACCGTCCTGGTGCGCAGGTCGATCTTCACGACCATCTGCCCCTGGCGCGAGTTGTGGATCGAGTAGGCCATGGACTCGTCCAGCGCCAGGTAGTAGGCGCGGGTCTCGTAGCTTCCATCCTCGATCCGTCGCTGCCTCAGGCCGCCGATCACGGTATCGTTCAGGGCTGCCTGCGCCCGCGCCTCGAGCTCCGTCTCGTCCATCGCGCTCTCGCGGTGCATGTCGCGGAAGTGTTCGAAGAGTCGTGCGTAGTGGTATGTGTGCTCCTCGTGGAGCCGTTGTACCCGACCGAAGAGCGCCTGGATCTGCTCCGCAGCGGCGTTCTCCTCTTCGCGCTGCTCGTCCGTCTTGGGGAGGAACTTCCAGCTCGCGATGAGGGGCACCTCGTAGAGCGACCAGAGGCCGTTCTCGCAGAGGTACTGCAGGACGAAGAGCTCGGACTGGAAATCGCAGACGAGCTCACCGCCCTTCTGCCCTTCGTGCCGGTGCCCGCCGGTCGGCTTGTAGAAGCCGAGCCACCAGCCGCTCTCGTCGTAGCGGCCTTGCATGAGCGCCTCGAGGCTCTCACGCTGGCGGGCGCCTTGCGGCACCGATGTGATGACGAGGTGGGTGAAGCCCTGCTTGCGGAGCTTGCGCCCCTCGGCGGGCGTGACGGGCAGGCCGCGGATGCCGTTCTGCGGCTGCTTGAAGACGACGACGAGCACGCGGCTGCGGAACTCTTCCGCCACGATGCTCTCGCCCTGGAGTACGACCGCGGAGTTGGTCTTGGCGAAGACCTCCTTCACGCCGCGGTCCTTGAGCGCGGCCGGAACCGGGATGTCCACCCGGCTCTCGGCGACGATGGCGACGATCTTGCCGCCTCTCGTCTCTTCGCGCGTCTCGATGCGGTCCGGACGCTGACCCGTCTTCGCGAGCCACGCGTTGTGCCGCGCGCGAGAGTGGGCGTTCTCTAGCCACTGCGGCCGCCCGCCCCTGGCGACCATTCCAGGCTGATGCTGACGCATGTGAATGAACTCCTACTTCCGTGGAAGCGCCGGAATGGCACTATTCAAGCACGGAACATTAGCCTCAATAAGGCCAAAAACCAGGCTCAAATACTCAAAATGTCGATTGAGCAACATACACGAAAACGTCCCATTTGTCAACCCTCCCAAAACGGAAAACCGCACCCGACGAAGAAAGTCAGATGCGGTCGATCATGAGGTTGCTGGACTTTTTTTGGTCCAGCGCCGCAGTGTCAGGACGAACACCGCGAAATGGAACAGGACGTAGTTCAGCGGATACACGATATCGTGCCACGAGCCTCGCCAGCGCAGCATGACCACAACGCAGAGCGCGATGTAGATCACGCTCCACATGAACCAGGGCAGGGGAGGTTCGCGTCGGGGATCTTTCCAGAGCTTCGCATAGGTCGGTATGACGCTTATGAACGTGCCGAACTGCAATACGGCATTCGCGTAGAAAGCATGCCGAGAGATGATCCAAACCGCCCCAGTGGCTACGCCGGAGGCTACGGTCACCCACTCCCATGGTTTTAGCTTTTCCGACTTGCCTCGGAACAGTACGACAGCGAGCGTGAGCCCGCACATCCCCGCATTCTCCAGAGCGAGCAGTGTCTTCACCACGTCGTGCGAAGAGACAAGGTATGAACTCGCGTTCAAGGTGGCGATGTAGAACCATAGCGCCCACGTCGCCTTGTTGGGCTTCGAACGGCCTCTCCAGAACTCCAAGTTGTAGATGATGTAAGCGCAGGAATCAAAGGCGGCAGACAGGAGACTGAGCCAGACGGCATTGTCCAAGGTGCTCCTCCTTTTCGTGTCCCGTCAAATTAGCAGAATCCACGGCCATGTCAACCCTCTTAAAACGGAAAACCGCATCCGACGGAGTAGTCTGATGCGGCTTGAGTTGATTAGATGCCCCTCTTTATCTCACGGCTGTCTGGAGATGGATAGCGAAGCATGAACACCCATACGCTCCAATACGTCAGGCCGCCACTCAGCGCGTAGTCCATCCTTGAACCAGCGGAAGAAGACTACGTTCGGAAAATCTTCCGGCACCGGACTGTGGTCATAGCTCGAGAATGCCCGTCTCGGATACGGCTTGCCTACAGTGAGCATGTCGATCGAAAAGCCATGGTCGATGCTGCAGAACTTGGCGTGATACCCCAAGCTCTCATCGCTCACAGCAGCCAGTGCCTCGGTGAAATCCGGGGTGACTAGGAAAGTGGTTGAAGTATCGCCGTGACCGCTACCGTGATAGGCGGTGACGACGAACATCTTGATGCACGTTTGTCCCTTGGCGCCGTTCGACTTGCTTGGCATTGTCCGAACCTCCTAAAGAGCTGTTCTATCTTTACTGGAGTTGGTTGAGCTATCAGAACTTTACGGATTGTATCTTTTCCGTCAACCCTCTTAAAACGGAAAACCGCATCCGACGGAGTAGTCGAGTGCGGCTTGCTGAGGAAGGTCTAGGCCTGCGACTTCACCGGTTTTTTTGCCAGCAGGAGTCGCGGCCTGATGAACAGGAGGAACATGATGACTACGTTACCCAAGGCATAGCCTATGGGTTGGGTGGCATCCTCCCAGGTCAACGCCGGGATGGCACCGATAGCGAAGATGCTTGAGCTTGAGAAGATGGTCCAGCCGACTTTGTCTTCGTCTTCCGGACTGTTCCACATCGAGACGTAGGTCGGTATAGAGCCCACGAGCGCAACACCGACGCTGATGACGATGCAGAAATTTGGTTCTTTCAGGAGTGCCCAGAGGATGACGCCCAGGATGCTTCCGGCAAGTGATCCTTTGTCCACCCAAGTCCATTCGGCCTTGCCGAACTTGAGCGCCAGGACGAGTGTCACGATCGACCCCAGGAGCGCACCCACGATTTGGCCGCTCAGGCTATGTTTGGCCACCATACCGGAAAGGATCATCGCGTCGTTCGCAGTCCAGATTAGCCACGAGACTTTCGATGGCTTGATCGGGTCCTTCTTCCTTAAGATCGCCCGGATGTAGGGGACAAAGCCGACGAGGAAGATGATTCCCGCCAGCACGGACAGGATGTCTTTCAAGACTGCCTCCCTTGCTTGCGATATCTGTTGTTGACCCACAGCAGCTTGCCTTGGCCGTCGCGGATCGCCTTCATATATCTGGATGCGCAGTAGAACGGCTCGACTTCGGAGCGGAACTGGAAAGAACCGGTGTTCAGCTTGATCTGCCCTCGTGCCACGAACGCCATATCGCCTTCATAGACGATGGAACGCGGCATGTTCCCTTTGGCGGCGTCCGTAGTCAGCTCGATCGAGTAGGCGCCTTCGTACTCCCAGAAAGCTTCGGGATTGACGAACCCGGCCGGAGTCTCATCCTTCGAGGCCTTGGCCTCTTTCTTGCCGCGTTTGACGCCATTGAGTTCGCGGACTAGATCGTCTTTTCGATACTTGGTCTGCGCCTTGCCCGGCAGCGCGAAGACGTACTGCGTCTCTGCGTGGCCTGCGGCGTCATCCCAGATCACGGCGCCTACCTCATGGGCCGTGTTCAGGATCCTCTCGATTTCCTCGTCGTTGTTCGTTCCGGGGTCAAGGATCATGATGCACGCCTCGGCGCCGTAGCTGCCGAACTTGAGACTTGGCTCAACCACTTGATATCTCATGCGACGGCCTTCTTTCATTCGAAGGGACTGCGACGATTTAAGCGGATTCAGGCCAAAAAGTCAATCCCTTCATATCGAAAACCGCACCCGAGCTGTGTGCCGAGTGCGGCAGTGTTCGGAGTGCGGTTGAGGCGGGGTTCAGTCGGACTGGAGGAGGTAGGGCTTGAGGCTGCGACGAAGTGCGCTCTCGGTGTAGACCTCCTGCGGCCTACCGGGGAATTCGACCACGAAGACTTCCTCGTCGCCATCGTCGTCGAATGTCGCACCTTCTTTGCGTGCAACACCGACGATCTCGTCGACGAGACCGTCCGTCAGGTCGCGTTCCTCATCGATGCGGATGCAGGATAGTGCTCCGTATTTGAAATATTGTGAACTGGAATTCACGAGCTCGTAACCCATCGACTCCCTCCTTGTTGTTTTCAGCGTGGGTATCCATGGTTGTACGCCGGAGTTGCCGTCGGCAGCCTGCAGATCCAGGTCTGCGTCGCATTGTCGTACACCGGCTGGATCTCGACGCCGTTGCAGGTGCATTTGACGTAGCTCGAGAACGTGGTCTGCACGGCCTCGACCGAGCAGCTTTCGGCGTAGACCGATTGACCCGAGCCGTTGAACACGGTGGCTCTGCCGCCGCTTGCGCTGGCTGATCCTCCGGGACCGGCGACCGCGGTCGCATCGCCTCCACGCACAGCCAGCTGTTGATGGCATCCGAGAAGACCGAGGAGAAGGAACAGGAAACAAGGCTTTTTCATCGCACTCCCTCCGCTTGGACGACCGTATCTTGTTGCGGACGTGTGAATCTAAGCGGTTTTCGACAAAAAAGTCAATAGTTCTGCGATAAAATGAAGAGCGGCTAGCCGAGTTGGCTGCCGCTCATAGGTTCGATGCCTGTGACGCTGCAGAGGCGGTCAGTTCGTTGTGCCGCCAGTCGGCTTCACGGGGAGGAGGCGGTGTTCACCGCTTCTTTCCTCGACGACACCGTTGTCGAGGTGGATCGCACTGCCGCACTTGCGGCATGTGGTGCGGATTTTCCTTCTCAGTACCTTTTCTGCCTTGATGTCGTAGTCGGCTGCACAGGCAGGACAGCGGAAGGCGATCGATGTAGGCTCTGCTGGTAGCTGCGGCGGTTCTGCGATGCCGAGGGCTTCCTCGATGACGCCGTCCAGCACGGCTTCGGGTTTTTGCCAGCTTTCCGAGAGTTCGGCCGTGCCAGCGCGGAGCTGGTAGTAGAGCTGGAACACGTCCTCCAGCTTGGGCCCGTGGACGCGTATCTTGCGCCAGCACAGCTTGTCGCGACCATGGTCGACTATCGCCTCGGCCGTTTGGAAGACATAACGCCCAAGGGTCTTCGTCGGACCGTCCGGCGGAAGGCACGTACGCCAGTCGAAAGCCAGCACGTACGGCCGCAGAGCGAAGGGTACGATGGCGATCAATGGGCGTGTTTCGTCGTTGACCTCGTAGAAAAGGTCTCCGTCGGAGTTGTAGCAGACCCGACAGCCGTCGATGCTCCCTTGCCCCTTCAGTCGTATCATCTGGGCATCCGGGTGTTCCGTTAGTCGTTTGTGCGCTTTTTCGTTCAATACGATTCGCAGAGCCATGGCATTTCTCCTTCCTATCGCCGTATACGTCGGTGTCCCCTTGGGGATGATCCCGTCCGTTTACGGTCGGTGGACCGCGCCGGGCCACTCCGGTGCGATGCGTATAGTGAATCAGGGTTATCCACCAAGGTCAAATCCACTGATTCCAAGCGTTCATTGTGCTATAATCCCACCATGCCGCAACGGAGGAAAAAGAAAATGAGCCGCTTGAAGCTGCTGGAGCAGGAATACTCGTCAGTCGAGACTGATTTGAAGTATTGGTTGAATCATATCTTGCACTGGCATCTGTTGCTTGTCGTGACTTGTGCCATATTGTTCATGGGCTACTCATCCCAATTCGATATACATTTTTAGTGTTCAATACCTATCCACAGCTTATCAATAAGGAAGTCGAGCTCACGAAGCTCGATTTTGCATCTAGAACTGCATGAATTTTCTGTCATGCTTGTTTATCTATAAAATGGTATTACAACATCGATCGACGCTCTTTACCCACCCACTTCAAAACCATTACGATCGGTGAAAAGAAAAACCAAAACAAAAAACAGACCGTTCTCTCCCTGCCCCAGACCTGTTCACTGAGGCAGGGAAATGAGCGAGTGTGTTTAACCCGGAGTCCGGAGATGACCATCATCGGACTCGTTGTGGTTAAGATAAAAAAGGGACGCGAATTTTGAGGTATAATGAAAAAAATATGCCAAGAAAAAAGACTTCGGTTGAAAGTACTTCAGGCTCGGATGATCTCATCGACCGAGATTCGGCAGCGATGAGACTCGGATCGCGTGAAAAAGGTTCTTTTGGCAATCTTTTCACTTTAGGATTGATTTTGGTCATTTTGGTTTGTGCGGTGATTCTGTGGCTCAAACAATCGATTTCGCCACATGTCGAACCGTCGCAGCAAAAACCCCCGACCCCATCCGTGGAAGTAAGGACTGATCCAGGAGCTACGGCGCTTGTGGCTCTGGTGGCGAAGCACATCGTAGTTGATCAGGATGAGATCCCGACTATCACTAAGTTGGATGATGTAGCGTCTTTGCGTCAGCAAGATCCGGATTTTTACCGCGACGCCCAAAAAAATGACCTCTTGTTTGTCTGGAAGGACCAAATAGTCCTATATTCAGTCGCCAAAGATCTGGTTTTAGGCGTTATCCCTCTGAATTCTCCTGATGAACAACCGACTAAAGAGGAAGCAACCATAGAGGTAAGGAATGGTGCAGGAAAAGCCGGTGTCGCGAAAAGGACAGCAGATTCGCTTTCCGGACTCGGACTGCAGGTGCTGGCTCCGGCAAATGCGGCCAAAAATGACTATCCATTGACGCTCGTCGTTCAGCTTTCCGACAAGGATCTGCCAAAGACACGGTCGATTTTGCTTGAAAATCTGGCTGTATCGGATGTCACTACCACATTGCCCGAATACGAAAAGACGAGTTCTGCTGACTTTGTAATCATTCTTGGGGCGGATGCGGTGGGCAGATAGGCTGAACTCAAAAAATATATAGGCCCCACAAGGGCACCACTCCTCGGTCCATGGGTTGACTTTTTGGCTATAATTCGCCAATATCGCTGCAGCTCTTTCGAGGTGCATGATGGGACGTAATTCAGAAGAACTGTTCTGGGATCTGTACGCCAAGCTGTACGACAACCTGTCGGGTCTGCTCCCGTACCGCGAGGAGATGCGCGAGATCGTACATGAAGTCGAGTGCTTACTGGCCTCGCAGCGCGGATCCGACGATGCAACCGGCTCGGAACCGGTTCTCTCGTTGCTTGATGCCGCGTGCGGCACTGGCTATATGCTCGACAAGCTCTCTCAGGTCACGACGGGAGTCCGCTATGTCGGCGTCGACCGCTCGAAGGCCATGCTCAAACGTGCTTCGCGTCGTGTGCAGGCTTGCAGGCCGGCCAAGCTGCTCTTGGACGCAGACCTCGACGGGAAGCTGCCTTTCCCGGACGAGAGCTTCGACGTCGTGAGTAGCGTGAACACGCTCTATGCGTTGCGGGATCCCGACGCCTTCTTGGCAGAGGTCCGGCGTGTGCTGAAGCCCTGCGGTACCGCCCTGATCGTCAATCCGTGGAAGCCCAAGCTCTTGCCCATCTGGCGTGAGCACTTCGCGACGCTCGCTGAATGGCGCGACGAACGGGAGTGTCTGCGGACTGTGCTGCTCCTGCCGTCTTTCCTCGCCATCACGGCGATCAACGCCGTCATCGCACGCCGCGCCAAGGGCAAGGTCTACCACTTCCTCGAGCCCGGCGAGCTGGCGCACCTCATGCAGGCGAACGGTTTCGTCATCACCAAGCTGAAGCACGAGATCTACGCCGGCACCTGCTGTATGATCGTGGCGCAGAAGAAATGATTCGCTATCCTCATGCCCTGAGTCAGCACTCGGGGCAACAATTTTTCGTGATATAATGTTGTCCGCACTTTCGCTCTTTCAACCCCAACAACGGAGCTAGCCATGTCTCAGCGTTGTACAAGTAGCAGGGACGGTGCAGCTTCGGTCTGCACCGAACGCTGTGTCCGTCATGATGGACACGGATCGGGTGAGTACCCGGCATCTCCTCCCGAAACAAGCGTTTCGCGAGATGATTTTGACTTCTCCTGCGACTCAGCAGAGGTCTGTGTCGTCTTTCTCACTACAGCACAAGGGCGGTACTCTATTGCGCTTGCGATTTCCGCTGAGGATAGGGAGGCGGCCTTTGCAATGAGATACCAGGAGTATTGCCACGTCATCAGGGCATTTGATCCGGAGAATTTCCCTGACAAACTCGAATCTGACAGATTCGATGAAGAAGCCATCTTGTTCGTTGGCACAATGGATGATGACCGTGTCGGGACTATCCGGCTTGCCTTCGAGAATCTGGGCCAATTCCCTATGGAGACCGGCAAGGAAGGGGTTGCCCTGCCCGATTGGTTGCCACGCCGAACGACATGCGAGCCATCGCGTTTGGTTGGCAGGATCATCGAGGACTCAAAACAAGGGGTCATTCAGCAATCCTTGCTGTTGATCGAAGCGGCCTTCAGATGGTCGATGGCACACAACATCACTCACTGGGTCTGCAACCTGCAGACTAAGTACTACCACTTCCTGAAGCAGGTGGGTTGGCCTTTCATTGTCCTGGGTCCGGCGCAGACCTACTACAACACCAACATCACACCAGTGGCGTTGGTTCTCCGCGAGGTATACGAAAAAGTGTATGCCAAGTGACTGTCTCCTAAGAGGGCTCTGTTCGCGAGCCCTCTTCGTGTATAATACTGACTATTGATGTCATTTGTTCTTCTTCTCCAGTTCGTAACTTTTATAATAAACCTTTTGTTAGGCTTGTTTATCGTTTACCACAACCACAAACGCTGGTCGAACATTTCATATTTCATTTTCAGTATAGGTATTGCGGGATGGAACTTGGCGATATTCTGCGTCTTATCAGGCCTCGGATCTCCTTTATGGTGGGGAAGACTGACTTTTAGTTTTGGTACAGTGGTCGCCGCCGGTTTGCTGATCTTCTCCCAAGTGTTCCCTCAGGAAAGCGCTTATAAACGTTTCTGGGCGATCTTCGCTTCATCTGTAGGCATCGCATTGGTCGCTTTGACTTTGACTCCATTCTTTTTGACGACAGTAATAGTGCCAGATGGTTATATACTCGGCAGTTTCGTCGGCTGGAGCTCTATGCTCTGGATGTTGTTTTTCATCTTCGCCATCTACTACAGTCTCATCAGATCATGGAAAAGAGCTATTGGCTCCAAGGGATTGATTCGCAGCCAGTCTGTTGTAGTAAGTTTGGGCATCTCTCTCTTCATCATCCCAACGAGCTTCACTAACCTTTTGATACCTTTTATCTTCAACGACTATCGCTGGAACGCGCTCGGACCTTTATTCACCATCTTCCTCTCTACATTCATCGCCCACGCCATCATCAGCTATCGCTTCCTCGAGATCCGCTGGGTCATCAAGAAATCTTTCGACTTCATCTTCCTTTGGTTCCTTTCCTTCACCATCATATTCAGCTTGGACTTCTTCCTCCGTAATTCCACGAACTACGTCGTCCCCAGCCTTGTCTCGTCGTTCATCATGGCGACCCTCTTCGTGCCGGTGGCCCAGTACATCTCCAAATTGACGGCTAAGGCCACGGCTCGCGGCAGTTATGTGTATGAAGACGCCATCACGGACGTTTCCGACACGCTGAACAACTCTATCGGCTTGGACACTTTGATGGAGAACCTAGCCAATAAACTGCTGGAATATTTCGGCTTTACCCGCATCGGTCTTCTGGCATTCAGCTCCGACAACCCGAGCACTCCACTTAAGACGATAAATCGGGGCTTTGGTCGCGATATCTACAAAGCCCTGACTCAAGGCATCTACTTCTGCGAAACAAAAAATCGGCAGATTTTGGAGGCCAGTGAATTGAAGTGGCGTTTGACTAACGATATCAAGGGAGACGATCCGCAGTGCGACAAACAGATCATCAAATTCATGCAGGAGAATAAAGTTGAAGTGATGATGCCGTTTTTTGCTGATGGAGAAATGGTTGGTATGGCGTTTTTCGGCGAAAAGAAAGACAAGTCGATTTTGTCAAAACGCGACGTGATGCTGCTTAACGTCATCCGCGATACCGCCGCTCCGGCCATCATGGGCGGTGTCCGCTACGAAGAGATCCGTCGGCTCTACAAACAATTGAGCAGCGTCGATAAAGTTAAGAGCGATTTCATCGAAGTCGTTTCGCATCAGTTCCGCACTCCTTTGACCGCCATCCTGTGGAACTCCGAAATTGCGCTCGAAGGGAAACGCATACCTACGGATACGCGGGACAATCTGCAGGAGATACGTCAGCGCTCTCTGTATTTGAGCTCCACCTTGAATAATATCCTCGACCTTTTGGCTATGGAGAACAACCAGCTCTCCATGGAGAAGAAACTTGTCGACCTGCGTAAGATCGCCGAAGGTGTCATCAAGGATCTCGAAGGGTTGAGCAAGAAAAGAGGGATTACCTTGAGCGCACGGTTGGATCCCGCTTTGGTGAATGGTGACACTGATAAGCTGAGCAGGGTGCTGCGGACGTTATTGGAGAACGCCTGCCAATACACCAAGGAGAA
The DNA here is from genome assembly GCA_021796435.1 of bacterium. Classification (GTDB taxonomy): domain Bacteria; phylum Patescibacteriota; class Patescibacteriia; order 2-12-FULL-60-25; family 2-12-FULL-60-25; genus CAIKNB01. Next base: position 1,380,876 of record JAJYXM010000016.1, on the reverse strand, counting down.
GGGGAAAGTCGATTTCGAGATCAAGACAGAAAAATCATCCCGTGAGGTCAAGATAAAGGTTACGGATAACGGTCCCGGCATCAAAGAAAAGGACGTACCTCATATTTTTGACCGTTTTTTCCGTTCACAGGATGCCATCAAGACGACCGCCGACGGCACCGGAGTGAGTTTGTATCTGGCTAAGCATTTCGTCGAGAAACACAAAGGCAAGATTGAGGTCAAAAGTCAGGTCGGTAAAGGCAGCGAGTTCATTGTGACTCTGCCGCTGGCCGAGATCTGATCGCGACACGTATTTTTTTGTTTACACTGCCGATTTTTCTGGGTATAATCGTTGCATATGGCTAAAAAAACAGCTCCCTTGATACTCGTCATCGAGGACGATAAATTTTTGCTCAAAGCACTGTCCGCGAAACTCAAGAGTTCCGGTTTCGAAGTCGGTACTGCGATGGACGGCGAGGAGGGTCTGAAGTATCTGGCGCAGAACAAACCGGATCTGATTCTGCTCGATCTCATCATGCCCAAGAAGAACGGCTTCGAGTTCCTGGAGGAAGCTAAAGCCAGCAAGACCCTGTTGAAGTGCCCTGTCGTCATCCTGACCAACTTGGGACAAGAAAGCGACATCAAAAAAGGTTTGGATCTTGGTGCCAAGGACTATCTGGTAAAGACCAAATTTTCCCTGCAGCAAGTGGTGGAGATGGTGAATAAATATCTCGAGAAAAAATGAATGGTGCGCTCTCCGCGGATCGACTCAAGAAACTGTTGCTGGACGGGAAGTTTTTGAGCACCAAGGAAATCAAGGAAGCGTCCTTGAAGGCGGAGAACGAAGGAATCCCGCTTGATGAGGCGATAGTCGATCTTGGTTTCTTGTCCGATACCGAGCTGGGCAAACTCATCGCTTCGGAGCTGGGCATGCTTTTTTTCGACGTCACGGAGAAGATCGAGTCTGACGCACTTGGGCTCTTGCCTGCTCGTGTCGCCAAGGGACAACAGACGGTCGTTTATCGCATCAACAAAGAGGGTATCTGGCTCGCATCCAGCAATGTAGGTAACTATGAGTTCTTCAAACTGGTCGAAAAGCGTTATAAACAACCCATCCATCTGGCGTATGCGACGCGCTTCGGCATAAAACAGGCACTGGAGGGCTACCAGAAGGACCCGATCATCCAGATCCGCGAGCTTCTTAAGCGCATGGAACGCCAACAGTTGGATGAGGATGTCGTTCAGTTGGTACAGCTCTTGTTGACCTCGGCTTTCGATAACCATGCGTCAGACGTCCATATCGAGCCGGAAGATGAGGGGGTTGTCGTCCGTTTTCGAGTAGACGGCAATATGCGGGAAATGGTCCGTTATCCGCTCGAAATGCATGAAAAAGTCGTATTTCGCATCAAGATACTTTCTCGTCTGCGAACGGATGAACATGCCCAGGCGCAGGATGGACGTTTCGAGATCAAGCTCCATGGTGTCGAGCTTAATCTGCGCGTCTCCATCCTGCCCATCACGCACGGCGAAAATGTCGTGATGCGTCTGTTGACCGAGCGCTTCCAGCGCCTGCGCCTTGAGGACCTGGGTCTGCAGCCCGATGATATGGACAAAGTCATCCACGCGGCCGAGATGCCTTACGGCATGATCATAGCCGCCGGCCCTACGGGCTCGGGTAAGACGACTACGCTTTACGCCATCATCAACATCCTGAATAAACCCGATGTTAACTTGATGACCATCGAGGATCCGGTCGAATACAACATCAAAGGCATCCGCCAGATCCAAGTCAATACGCGCACTAATTTGACCTTTGAAGCTGGCCTTAAGTCCATTGTGCGTCAAGATCCCGACATCATCATGGTCGGTGAAATACGCGATCCCAAGACGGCCGACATAGCGGTCAATGCGGCTTTGACCGGCCATCTGCTGCTGACTTCTTTGCATGCGAACGATTCAGCCGCGAGCTTGCCGCGCATGTTTGAGATGGATGTCGAGCCTTTCCTGATAGCTTCATCGGTCAACGTCATCGTGGCGCAGCGCCTAGTCAGGCGTGTCTGCACCCATTGCATCGAAAGTTACGCCCTGGCAGACGAGGAACGCGATGCGATCGAACGCGATGAAGGCATGGTCAAGCTGGTCAAAGAAGAGAGCGGTCAGAAGAACCTGTCCAAAGTTCGCGTCTACCGCGGCGCTGGTTGCAATTACTGCAATCAAAGCGGTTTTTCCGGACGCGTCGGCATCTTCGAGATACTTGAGGTCACCGAAGCGTTACGCCCGCTCATCGTCGCGAAGGCTTCTTCCGACGTCATACGCCAAGCCGCCATAAAATACGGCATGCGCACCATGCTGCAGGACGGTTTGCAGAAGGTCTTCCAAGGCATGACTACGCTCGGTGAAGTCATCCGGGCGACTAAACTCTGATTTTTATGAGATTATACGTACCCTTCGCCAAGAAGATTTTCGCCGGAGAGATGGTCGATTTCTTCAAGAACCTGTCGCTCATGATCCAGAGCGGCATCCCGATCGATGAAGCGATCGATATCCTGCTGCTCCAGACGCGTAGCATGACGTTCAAGGGATTCCTTAAGGCAGTCTCCAAGCAGGTCAAGCAAGGCAGCAGCCTCTCCAAGGCCTTTTTGCCGTACCGCGAATATCTGAGTGAACTTGTCATCAACATCGTCAAAGCCGGCGAAATCAACGGAACCCTTGAGGGTAACATGCGCTATATTTCCGACATCCTTACGCGGCGTCGCGAACTTAAGCAACGTTTAAGCAATGCTTTGCTCTATCCCGAGATCGTATTGGTCATGGCGTTCGTCGTCGGTGGAGGTATTTCGGTCTTGATCCTGCCTAAGTTGATCCCTCTTTTCCGTGCCCTGAACGTCAATCTGCCCTTAGCTAGCCGTATACTGCTGGGCTTCTCCGTGTTCCTCCAACAATATGGTCTGCAATTGTTGCCGGTCGTGATTTTCGCCTTCATCCTCTTCATCGTCCTGTCTAAGATTTATTTCTTCCGATGGCTTCTGGACACGGTCTCTTTGCGCCTGCCGTTTTTCGGCCGTCTGGTGAAGAATTATCAGCTCGCTCTGTTTTGCCAATTGTTCGGTACGCTCTTTAAGAGCGGTTTGCCCATCAAAGATGCCATGATAGCCACGTCAGAGGCCGTGACCAACGTCCGTTACCGTAATATCCTGGTCAAAGCCACGAGCCGCGTCACATCCGGCATACCGCTTTCGGCTACGCTCAAGAAATACGCATTCTATTTTCCGCAAAACATGATATCCATCATCGCCGTCGGTGAAACCAGCGGACGTCTGGAGGAATCGTTCGGTTATCTCGCGGCCTATTATGAGAATGAAGTAGACGTACAGACCAAACGGTTGCCTACCTTGATTGAACCGTTGCTTCTTCTGGTGATTGGATTGATCGTAGCTTTCGTCGCCGCAGCCATCATTTCGCCTATATATGAGATCACGAGCGGCATCCAGGTTAGCCGTTGAGAGCGGTTTCACCCTGCTGGAACTCCTGCTGACGATATCCATCGGAGCGGTGATTTTCATGTTTACCGTACCTGCTTTTTTGGGCTTCTACCGTAGCCAGATAGTCGATGATACGGCGAAGAATCTGGTCGACTCATTACGTCAGGCGCAGCAATACTCGATGATCCAGCTGGAAGGGCGATCCTACGGCATCAAGCTTTTGCCCCTATCCAATTCGTACGTCTTGTTCCAGGGGGACTCCTATGCGACCCGCAATACCGCCGAAGACGAAGTGGACACATACCCCTCCATCATATCAATCGATGCTACAAGTACTGAGGTGGTGTTCTCGCGCCTTTATGGCACATCCACCTTTTCCGGCACTTGGACGATATCCGGCGGCCAGACGCGCAGTATCGATATCAGCCAGGGTGGTATCATCGACCTGAGATAAAGTGACCCATCATATGAAAAGACATACTGGACAAAGCCTGCTCGAAGTTCTCCTGGCGATTGCGATCTTCATATTGGGTTTCGTCACGCTTTCCGCGGTCTTCATCGATTCGGGCATAACAAACCGCGACAGCATAGAACGATCGAAGGCGAATAGGCTGGCCCTCGAAGGGTTGGAAGCGACCCGCTCGATCCGCGATCGATCTTTCGCCGAATTGACCACGGGCACCAAGGGCTTGATCGTTACCGGTGGCCAGTGGTTTTTTTCCGGTACGAGCGACACCCAAGGGGGCTACACTCGATCCATCGAAATCTCCGCACCTGCGTCGGATTATCGTTTTGTCACCTCGACTGTCAGCTGGGTCTCATCCAACGGTCTTCACGACGTGACGTCTTTCGTGACATATCTGTCCGACTGGCAAGCTAAGACGGGCGGCAGCTGGCAAGAGCCCGTCGTGGCAGCGACCACAACCTTACCGGGGAACATAAGCGCCCTTTCGGTCGAGGTTTATGGCAATCGACTATATGTCACTACCCCCGTCAACCCTGCCGGCCCGGAATTCTTGGTCTATGACATCTCGAACGAAATTGACCCGATCTACCTCGGCGGACTCGAGCTGGGCAAGACCATTTTCACCACTTTCGTTTCCGGGACTCGGGCTTATCTGGCTAGCGACGACAATCCGGACGAAATCAAAATCGTCGATGTCGCGTCTTCGACTAATCCGACCTTGCTTGGATCCATCAAGCTGACTGGAAACTCCAATGTGACCAGCATAGAATATTATGACTCCAATCTGGTCCATTTCACCCGTGAGCGTCAAGGTAAACAGAACACATATTTCATCTACAATGTCGCCGATCCGACGTCTCCTTTCTTGCTCGGCGGCTTGTATCTAGGCGGAGGTGGCAAGGATTTGGCTCTCGTGCGGCCATCCAGTCCGCCGGTCACCATCCTGGCAACTGATGTGAATACGCAGGAATTCGAGACGGTTAACACCAGTAATCCATCGAGTATGGCCGTAGGCGGGTCAATCAATCTTTCGGGAACTGAAGATGCTTTATCCTGCGCAGCTTCGGGTACGACCTATGGTTTCTTGGGTTCGGCACAACGCAATACGACGCAGGAATTCTTCACTTTGAACATATCGAACATTACTGCACCGACCACGCTAGGGAGCTTTGAGATCGATGCTGACGTCAACCGCATGACAAGGCACCCAGCTACTCCCGGCTTGGTGTATCTGGCGACCGCTTCTTCTACGGCGGAATTCATAATCATGGATGTGAGTAATGTCTTTAATCCTGTCGTATATGGGAGTGCCGACCTCTCTGCTGTAGCTACCGATGTTGCCGTCTCTACTTCCACGGCTTACATCACGACGCAAGACCCGTCTGCTGCCTTGATGATAATCCAAGGTGGCCCTTGATATGCCTAAGAAGCACGAAGCATTCACATTGTTGGAATTCATGCTCTATGCGGGCATCGTGACCGTATTGCTTTTTGCGACCACTGAGGTCATCTTGAGCCTATTGGACGGCAAGGCGAAAATAGAAGCTATCCAAGAAGTCAATCAGAACGAACGGTTGGTCATGCGCATCATGTCTCAAGCCATCAGGGATGCTTATGAAGTGACCACACCATCACGCGGCACGACAAGTACCAGCTTGGTATTACAGACGTCTACCACTGCCACGAATCCTACGGTCTTCACGGTCACGGACCAAGGATTGTCGATGAAAGAGGGCTCTGCGGCTACCACGACCTTGACCTCGAGTGGTGTCATGGTTGCTTTTCTTGAATTCCGTAACCTAGCAGCGACCAGCTCCCCGTCGAATATCCGCATCAATCTGTCAGTCAGCAGCACTAACTTTTCGGATGATCCGGATTATGCGGCCGGCGACAGCATCGAAAGCGCTGCATCCGTAAGAAGGAGGCTATGATTATGTCTAAGGCCAAAGGTTTCATTGCCCTTGTATCCGTCGCTGTATTGATGGCTGTCGGTTTGACCGTGACCGCAGGGCTGCTCATTCGTGCATCCGGTGAGTCGCGTCTGGCAGTGACGGATGATTATCAGATACGCGCTCAAGCTGCCGCCACGGCGTGTGCCGAACGGGCTCTTATGGAGCTTAAGTCATCCCTGACATATGCGGGCAACCAGACTTTGCAGGTCGGCAGTGATACGTGCAGCATTTTGTTAGTTGGCGGAGTCGGCAACCTTAACCGCACCTTGGATACGACGAGCACGGTTTCAGGCGTCGAAAGCAAACTGCACCTCATGATAGACTCGGTCAATCCAGATATGACTGTATCGTCTTGGCAAGACGTGGTATCTTTTTGAATGTCTATGTGGCCATTTTCCTCACAGCCTAAAGCCTTTGCCATCGATTTTTCCGACAGCACCTTACGTGTCCTGGAGGTACGCAATAGCTCACGTCCGCTCAAAGTCAATTCTTTCCTCAAGATCGGCATACCTGAAGGTACGATAGAAGACGGTATCATCAACAACCAACAGGTCGTGGCGGATATTCTGGCCGAAAAACTGGCGACCGCCAAACCGCGTCCTCCACGTACCCACCGCGTCGCTGCCGAGCTGCCTGAATCGCAGATCTTCTTACACCATTTCCAGCTTCCCAAAGAACTTACTGGCGAGGATCTAGAGACTGCCTTGGTAGAGCAGGTGAACCAGACCATGCCCATAGAGCTCGAGAACATGGCTTGGGATTTCCAGCTTCTCCGTTCGTCGGATGAGGGGCATAACATCCTGTTCGCCGCAGCACCGGCAGAGATCGTCGAATCATATGAACATACTTTGGCTCTGGCCGGGCTCGAGCTCGTATCTCTGGAGCCGGAGTCATTAGCCCTGATGCGTGCTGTAATCGACCAAAAAACCGCCGCGCCTGATGAATTGGTCTTGCTCATTGATATCGGCGGTCGCAGTACGTCGCTTGTCTTCGTCCTTAACGGAGAGATACATCTTTCCGTCAGCTGTGCCGCAGGAGGGAATTTACTGACCGAAAGGATCGCCACTGGGCTGAAGATCAAGGCCGAAGAAGCTGAGGAGCTCAAGATAAGTGAGGGGCTCAAAGAGAAGAAGTTGCTCCCCATTGTCACGGAAGTTTTCCAACCCGTGGTCGATGAGGTTGCTAAAGCCTCAGCTTACCTTCAGGGGTTGATAGGCAAAAAGCCGGCCATGGTGCTGTTGGCTGGGGGCACTTCCCAGCTGGTGGGCCTGGACCAGCAGCTGCAGGCTGCCTTAGGTTTGCCCGTCAAACTGGCGCAACCGCCCCTGGAAATGAACGAACGCACCGGTCAACTGGAGCTGTGTACGGTCTCCGGTTTAGCCATGCGTGCCGTCACTTTGCACCGCGGAATCAATTTCGTTGAAGCCGAGTAGGCAAGTGTGCTATACTTGCCCCAAGAATAACGACTTAAAAAAACTATGTCACTCAAACAAAACCATCCCGTAAAGGCCAAGGGCTTTACCCTGATCGAAGTCCTGTTGGTCATCGCAATCATAGCCATCTTGGCGGCCATCGTGATCATCGCTATCAACCCGGCTCGTCAGATCGCCCAGGCGAACAATGCGCAGCGTCGCAGCAACGTCAACGCGATTTTGAATGGCGTCCATCAATATGCCATCGATAATCGTGGCCAGCTACCGCAATACATCACCAGCTCTACGACCGAAGTCTGTCAGACGAATGCGGCCGTGACCACGACATGTATTGATTTGAGTGTTTTGACCAACGATCAGCTCTACCTGGCATCCCTTCCGACGGATCCGTCCAACACTTCGACATATGGAACGGGCTACACCATCTCGAAGAGCACCAGCACGAATCCACGCATCACAGTCACCGCGCCCTTGACCGAAATAGGCGAAGCAACGATTTCAGTCACACGTTAAAAAAACAAGTCAAGACACATAAAAGTCCCCAAACGGGGATTTTTATGTTCGGTCTTTGCTTCAAGGACTTAAGGGGTTAAGATACCGTCATGCGCATCATCACCGACCTCCATTTGCACTCAAAATGGTCTAGGGCTTGTTCCCAGGATCTTAATTTGCCTAATATCGCGAAAGCTTGTGAACGCAAAGGTATCCAACTGGTTGGCACGGCTGATGCGCTGCATCCTAAGTGGTTCGCTGATATCAAGGATCTTCTGGCAGAAAGCGGCGATGGCGTATATACCTTGAAAGACGGTTCTTCTCCGACGCGTTTCATGCTGACAGTCGAGGTTTCCTGCATCTATAAGCGCGGAGGCAAGGTTAGGCGAGTGCATCACGTCCTTCTTTTTCCAGGCATCGCTGCATTGGAGCGGTTCTCCGAAAGTTTGTCAGACCGGGGTTTCAATATCAAAAGCGATGGCCGACCGATCTTAGGTTTGGACTCCGAAGAGCTATTGAAAATGTTGTTGGATGTCGACGAGCGCTGTCTACTTATCCCCGCACACGCCTGGACTCCTTGGTTCTCGATCTTCGGATCAAAATCGGGTTTCGACAGCATCGAAGAATGTTTTGGCGATCTGGCGAAGTATATCTACGCCATAGAAACCGGATTATCATCCGATCCTCTGATGAATTGGCGTCTCTCCGCTTTGGATGAGGTATTTCTCGTATCGAATTCAGACGCGCATTCTTGCGCAAATCTCGGTCGCGAAGCGAACGTCTTCGATATGCATACGGCCGATTATCCTGAACTGCGCAGGATCCTCGTTGAGCACGACACGGCTCGCTTCATCGAGACGCTCGAATTTTTTCCCGAAGAAGGGAAGTACCATGCGGACGGTCATCGTGATTGTAATTTTTGGTGCTTGCCTGAAGAGACCAAAAGGCTGCATGGCATGTGTCCCAAGTGCGGCAAGCCTTTGACCATCGGAGTATTGAATCGCGTGGCTGAACTGGCTGATCGCCCGCCGGATACTGCCAAGCCCGCACGGTCCGCACCTTTCCGTTCGATCGTACCCCTGGCGGAAGTCGTCGCCGGTTCTTTGGGCGTTTCTAAAACCTCAAAAAAAGTCGCCAAAGTTGTAGATGAGGTCGTATCCGCCGGAAGGACAGAATTCGGTATTTTGTTGGATTATCCTGAAGATAAGCTCTCCACATTCGCTTCGCCGGAATTGGTCGCAGCCATCATGAACATGCGCCAGGGAAAGGTCGAGATACGGCCTGGATACGACGGCGAATTCGGTCTGGTCAACGTCTCGAGCGGCAAACAAAAGTCGCAGGCCAGCTTATTGTAGAGTCACGACAATTACGAGCGCCTGTCATTCCCCGATTAAATCGGGGAATCTGGTTTCCCGATCCCCCGGTTACCGCGCCCGCCATGCAAGCAAGGCGTTGCGGGCGGGAGCCGTGGGATGACAAGGGAAGTATTGCCTGACTGAAAAAAACAAAAACACCCCCAGAATTCTCAGGGGATGTTTTTCCTCCTTTCGAAGAAAACTATTTCTTCTTTTTGGTGGCTTTCTTCTTGGTCTTCTTCACGGCCTTCTTCTTAGGAGCGGCCTTCTTGGCTTTCTTCTTTGCTGGCATGGTTATCGACCTCCTTTCTATGTTAGTTTTCGTCGCGGAAATTTCCTGGACGATGTCGCTTATTGCGCTACGGCACGCAAACTACGAACATGACATAAGTATAACATATTTTTTCAGTGTCAAGTAGATTTTTATTCCTTGTCAAGGGTTGATGACCTGAAAGAAAAAATTAATCTACATTGACGCTCCGTTTCAGTCCTTGAACTTCATGGTCGACAGGATATCTAAAACTGGAATTTTTTGTTTCGGTATCTCTTTCATCCAGACGAGGTATTTCTTTTCTCCCAAAAAAGAGATCGTATATATGTGAAGCGTATTTTTTGGGTCGCTTTTCGCCATACCCCATACGCCTGTCGTCAGATGGCTCCTAAGGTTGTATGAAGCCGTAGTCGAAGCGGCTAAAGTCGCAAGCAATTCAGCTTCAAGCCTTTGGTCATAAGGATAAATGGCTATGCTCCTGTTGGCGCTCGGATCAGACGCATCGTCGTTCGCCGTAGCTATAGACAGGATAAAGGTATCTCCGTTGTTGGAATCCAGGTTATAGCTATTGGGATATCTTAGGCTTATGCCCAGATCCGGATCCACGGCTTCTTGCCATCCTTTAGTTATGGATGAGGAAGGCTCATTCAGGATTTCTGAGGCTGCTAGCTGTTTCCTTTCGTCCTCCATCCTTTTTATGAGCTCTTGCGCCTTGCTGACTTCGACGCTCGCCGCAGTCAGTTTGCTGTTCGCTTCGTCGATCGATCGCTGTGCGTCATTTTGCGATTGCTCGAACTCTTGCTTGGCTTGAAGTGCGTTGATCTCAAGTCTCCGTCTGTCGTCGTTCGATTTTTTTAGGAATATGCCTAGGCTGATGCCTGCTGCCAGAGCGCCTATCAAGATGGAAAGTATGACTGATGTATAACGTCGCATGCAAAGATTTTAGCTTAAACGTCGTCTGCGCGGAAGTGTTTGAAGTTTGATAATAGAATACTGTCTACATCGAAAGAGGATTTTGACGAGCTCTCTCGTGCTGATCCTTGGTACGGATTTTCCTGCTTCCGACTCCTTCGATTTCAATATCCTTTGAGGGGCATGAAACCAAAAATGAAAAAAATTAGTGCCCATTTATCCTGTTGCATATGTGCGCTTTACATATGCCTTATGATTTTGTTCTAAAAAAAGATGATTGCTCGAATTTTTTTCCTTAATTTAGGCGATATTCTTGCCATCTCTAACGCGTCGTCTAGAAGCGTAAAACTGTATTATGGTTATTTCATATGTCAGCCACTATCTTGACAAATGCCTAAACAAGTTGTATGTTGAAGCTGTCATCCCGGGAAGTCCCCCGGGTGCCAAACTGGAGCGAATTATGCTCTGTCCACCAGTGGGAACTGGGTCGGATGAGGTAAGCGCTGAAGAACCAGACGTATGCCTTGCATGTAGCGGCGCTCGAGCACGGGAAACGTCCCGCAGCGACGTCAAACTCAACGGGCTTACGGAATGGTAAGCGGCCCCAGAAGATTTTATGCCTCGGTAAGCCGAGGTATTGGCGCCCAGGACGACACGGCAGTGACTTCGATCCTTCATGGGCGCCAGGTTACACCCGGCCGCCTTCAGAGCGAACTTCGTTCTTCCCGCAACCCACCATGTAGGTAACATGGAGGTAGGGAGAATGCATTCCTGAGAAAAATCGTTTCGAAGACGCCACCTTGTAGGTGACGTCGAAAACACGGAACTCCGTGCGGACCCTGGGCTGAAGCTTACGCCTGGGGTCCCTTTTTTTCTGTCAGATTCTTTCCTGTCATGCCTAGCCGCATCAGTTCACGCAATGTCTGGGCTAGTTCGGCGCTCTCTATCAGTACGCTTATGAGTTTGCCTTTGAAGGTATACATGGCGATTTTATTGCCATAAACCGCGATATCGCCAGAAAAATCGTAGCCTTGAGGCAGTAGGTGCGCATCCGTGAATGGCCGTATCGTGAACTCAGGTTTCGAGAGATAGATGCCTTTCGTCTTGACCTTCTTGCGGTTCAGCTCCTCGCGTAATTCCTTCAGTCCCACCCAATCAGGGAAGATGTTCTTGACCGCTTCGATATTCGCTATTTCATAGATCACATCGCAGTCGCTCGAGGCGATATCGCCGGCAATGGCCTTGACGCCTTCTTCTCCTTCGAAAAGTTTGACTACCGGTTTTTCGCCGCGTTGCAGCAGGCGCAGATCTTGGATGCCGGTCTCCACCTCTTTGAGCGTGCTCTCCATCTCTTTCATGCGTGATTGGACGAAAGAGATGAGGCGCTCCGGAGACTCTGCGGTGTAATTCGTCTTCTTTCCTTTCTGCACCTGGCTCATCAGCCCACGTTCCGCCAAGGATTCGATCACTGCATACGTCGTGACGCGTGAGACTTTGGCTTTACGGGCGATGTCCTGCACCGAGGAAGGACCCATCTCCAAAGAAATGAGATAGATTTTGGCTTCACTATCGGTAAAACCAAGGGATTTGAGGAGTACGTTCCATTGTGTCATACGTCAAGACTATAGCTTGGATTTATGTTTTTTTCAAGATTTTGCCCAGTTCTTCCCTTACGACCTCCCGATCATCCCAAGGGCTGGATTTTCCGCCGATTACGATCGATTGTTCCGCCCCTTTGCCCGTTATGAGCACCACATCATTCGGTTGTGCGAGCTCCAAGGCTTTACGTATCCCGTCGCGGCGATCCAATATGACGAACAGGTCCTGATTACGGATTTTCCCGGCTGCTTCTGCCGCTACGGCGATGTCTTCGGCTATGGGTAGGGGATCATCTTCATAGGGGTCGACGTTGCTCACCACGACGTAATCCGCCATCTTGCCGGACAACTCTCCCATGATGGGGCGCTTAGCCTTGTCGCGTCCGCCGCCTTCGGCGCCTAAAAGCACAACGATGTGACCGCCTGTTTTCTCGGTGATCGCCTGTGCTGTCTTGAGCACCGCGGTCATGCTTTCTTTCTCATGCGCATAATCCACGAATAGCGTATACGGCTGTCCCATCTCTATCTTCTCCATCCGTCCTGGGATTAGTGTTAGTGCATCGAAACCTTTTTGTATGGCTTCTCCCGAGGCGCCGAATTCCTTGGCTGCGATGATCGCAGGCAGTGCGTTCATCACGTTGAACTCGCCGATGACACGTAGGGTATATGCCTCGCCTTTGACGCCGAACGAGACGCCGTCAGGTGTGGTCGAGACGTCTTGTGCCTGGTAATCACACACTTCCCTTAAGCCATAAGTTATCTTCTTATCCGCCGGAAAAGACAGGAAATAATCCTTATGCTGGCTGTCGGCATTCACGATGATCGTCTTGTCTATGCGTTTACCGGCGATCGTCTTGTGCGGAGTCCTCATGAGTTCCAGGAACATTCTTCCTTTGGCGTTCTTGTAGTTCTCGAAGCTGCCGCCGTGGGAAGGCAGGTGTTCAGGCGTCAGGTTGGTGAATACGGCGAAGTCATAGGCGATGCCTTTATGTCGCCATTTCAGTATGCCCTCGGATGTCGTCTCGAATACGCAGTGCGTGCACCCGGCCTTGACCATCTCGGAGAAGATCTTCTGCATGACCAATGGACCGGGCATGGTCATGTGGTATTTGTTCATCTCTTCTTTCTCGCCTATGCGTATGTTCGCCGTGCCGATCAGACCCGTCTTGATCCCGGCACCCGTCAGCGCCGCCCAGACGAAATTGGCCGTCGTGGTCTTTCCCTTCGTCCCCGTGATGCTGATCATCACCATCTTTTTCGACGGGAACCCGTACACGGCTGCCGCTAAGTAGGCCAAGCAAAGATGGTACCCGGAGAGTAACCAGTTCGGAGAAAGTTTCTTGAGTGTCTTTTTTAGGTTCATATCATTTTTTATGACGTGCACGATGCGGCTTGCGCGGTATCGACGCCATATCCAGTTTCTTGATGGGGAATTTCCGGATCATGAATTGATACACGACCCAGACCATGACGATCGGCACGGCGCCACAGACTATGGTCCAGCTTCCGCCGATGAGTTCGTACAATATCCCTGCCGCGATCGGACCGATGGCCCATCCAAGATCCTCCGCTAGATTGATGACTCCTGCGACCTGCCCATCCGCTGCGTGTTCTTTGTCCAGCGCATGCATCCAGGACCAAAGCGAGATGCCCGCCATCTCATCACCCGAAGTCGCCAGGAAACCGAAGAGCAGGAAGAGCCAGCCGTAATTGAACCCCAACAGCATCCCGCAGATCGAAAAGATGAGCAGTCCGAAGAAGATGAGCGTACGCTTGTCTGTCTTGTCCGCCAGGTTGCCTAAGGCATAACCCAAGACGACGACAGCGAAGTCGAAGACGCCGAGTCCCAGGCCTAATAGCCCGGTATTCGCTTGATGTGCGATGACGAGCGGCACCACGAACCAGATGATGCCGTAGAATGTCGAGGCGACCAGGTTCAGCAGCAAGAGCAAGGTGCTGGCCGGATTGAGTTTGCCGATGGACTTCAACAGATCATGGACATAGTGACGCCGGATGTAATAATGATGCGTCTCAAGCTTCTTTTCCGCATGTACCGAGACCGTGTCTTTGGGGCAGAAGAATAGGGTAATCAACGCCAACCCGAGCAGGATCATGAGGATCAAGCCCATGTATTCCGGTGCCAGCACGAGTACGAAAGGCAGGATGGCGCTCGCGAAAACCACGCCGAGCGATCCGGAGATGTCACGCAGCGACATGAAGCGGCCCGCGCTCGCTGTCGGCGCTTGCGCCAATACATACGCATTCACGCCTGGTCCGAAGAAGAGCCAGCCGGCCGTAGCCATGATGATGCTCAAGATATACGTGACCGTTGTCAGACCCGATACGATGCATACGGCGGCCAAGATGAAGAAGAACGTCGTGAATTTCAGCAGCCGTAGATATCCGAATCGGTCCAATAGATAGCCTGCCGGTACGTCCAGCATAAGCTGCACCAACGATCCTCCGCCCATCAGCAATCCCACGATCCACAACGGTAAAAAACGTTCACCTAGCGGGGAGACGAGCGAATAGTGCAGCGCCCCGCCGAACTTGAAGAAGACCAGGAATATCCAGAAGGGCAAAAAAGCCCATAAGATACCTTTTGTTGCGTGGTTTTCGAGTGGTTTCATTTTCATGGCGTCTGTCAGAATAGTAAATTAAGACGCCATTCCGGGCAATGGCACCAACATAAGCCCGCTGTTAACCCTCTTTGTCATCCCTGCCTGCCGGCAGGCAGGCCGGGCACAGACCTGGTATCTTGCCACGCCTCGTTGCGAGGCTTATCAGACTGGTTGCGGTGATCGGCCTTTTATCCTGCTGTTAGCTCCGCTTTCAACAACGGCACTATCTGTTTCCTCATTATCAGCTCATCCCTGACAGCGACATCGCCATCGAATCTGACGTCTAATGTCTTTTCCAGCAATTGCCGTGTCTCCGGACCTTCTGCGACCAGATAGTTCTTGCCCTCTTCGAGTTCTATCAGGTTAAGGAAAATGATGTCCAGGACGGACTGTCTTTTGATCTGGTCGAGTATCTCAAGAATCTCCGGCTTCCTTTCGTCCAGTAATTTCTTTCCCCCGATGATTTCTAGCTGGGCGATGTTCACTTTCTTCCCGTTGATGTCGAAAGAAGCATAGTCGCTCTTGATGCGCTCGGCTAATTTCTGGCCGCTTAGGTCTGACTTCGCCTCGAACATCTCTTTCCAGAAGTTCTTGTCCAGTTGCGCCGTCTCATTCAGCCAGGCGGCTGCGTCGCGGTCGCGATCCGTTGTGACGGTACCCTTGAAATTGAGCGTATTCGAGATGATGGCCGCAAGCACCAAGATGGCGGATTCTTTTGATATCGCTGTGCCACTCTGCATGAATCTCTCCGCCACCAAAGTCGCAGCTGCGCCGACAAGCTCTATTTGGGCCTGGGCATTCGGGAATGCCTTGAGCTCATGGAACTTGCGGTGATCGATTATCTCCACGATTTTTTTCGGGTCAATTTTGCCCTCGAGTCCGTTCAGATCACTCGCATCGACCAGGACGATTTCGTCATATCCATCTGCGTTCTGGAGCCGTAATGGATAAGGTATCGCGAATCTGTCCAGGACATACTTTGCCTCATCATGTGGCTCACCGATGATGCCCGCGACAGCCTGTTTTCCGTTCTTGTTGAGGAACTCGCTACAAGCTACAGCTCCTGCGACGCCGTCTAGGTCCGGATCGACGTAACACGTGACGAGGATGGGTTTCATATACGAAGCGCATTTAGAGTCCGATATCGTTTGCGACGCCTTGCATAGACGCGAGACAGATTTCGATAAACTTTTCGATTGGGATGTTCAAACCGTCAGGGCGAGCGCAAAGAGCCACTTCGTCTCTACGGGTTCCCGCAGCGAATTTCGGTTCTTTCAGAAAGCGTTTCAAGACTGATGACGGTTTCACGTCGGACAGTTTTTTTGATGGATAGATCAGCGCAACAGCGCTGATCAACCCAGTCAGGCTGTCAGCACAAAAAATAGACCATTCAGCTTTGTTGCTGGGTTGAACTCCAGTTAGTGACGGCGCATGTGCTTTGACGATACGCATGACAGACGCAGAAACCTCTAGGCCGTATTTTTCCAGTGCCTCGCTGGTTTTTTGCGGATGTTGATCCTTCCATTCGCCACCATAGTCTATATCGTGGATAAGCCCGGACAACAACCATTCATCACGACTTGGTTCGTCATCGTTCAGTCTGCCTTGCGTTTTCAGATAATCGTAAATCCCGCCCATGCACGCCTCAAGCGCGATGGAGTGACTGACGATATTCGGCTCAACCTGCTTGTGTAAGGCATCTAGGAAATCTTGGCGTGAATTTGGCATAGTTGGTTAATTATTCCTGTTTCAGGACTATTTGCAAGGGTTTTTATTTTCTTTGCCTCTTTGTCTAAGCTTAACACAGTCAAAACAAGATGCTAACGTCTATTTTAGACGGGCGTCTCGGGTAAGCCGTAAAATTTACGGCCTGCCCGAGGCGTCCGTCGGTATCCTCCCTCTTGCAAGGGACAAAGGAGAACGCAAGGTACCTGCGGCCACGGCCGCCTTCGGCACTCCGACTGCGGAGTGCCGTTTCTATACAAGCGACGCTTGACCGTTGCCGTATGCACGTCGTACTCTCGATTTTGAGTAGGTGAGCGCTGCGTGCAGCGTGCTGTCGAGCGAGCTAATATCTATCACCGCGTTTTTTCGTATGCGAATCAACAAACTCAAAGGAATCATTATCGTGGTACTGCTCTGTGTGCTCGCTACTCGTTGGGCATATGCCGAATACTCCTTGGCCGAAACGCGTGCGAGGTACTCCACGCTATACGAAGCGGCGCTCGAGCGCTGTCCCGACGCACTAATCGTTACGCTCAAGCTGGCCCGCTAGCGCAGCGAAGGAAAAGGCCTCCACGTCGCTCAATGATGCGCAAAACCCGACCTGATGGTCGGAGTTCACATGGTGGACCGTGCCGGAATCTCTCTGCACTCCCGCTGTTCGCGAACAGCGGGATGCGCTTGGGAACCTTGCGGTTCCCAGTTTCCCCGATTCCTTTCCCGTTCGAATCCGACACGCAGCTCCATGACGCAAAATCAGCTCCCTAAAGAGAGCTGATTTTACATGGTGGACCGTGCCGGATTCGAACCGGCGACCTCCGCGTTGCAAACGCGGCGCTCTACCAACTAAGCTAACGGCCCAGATTGAATCTCTTGTGAAGCTTCCGCCAGAGGCGGATCAGCCTGTGGCTGCAACGGCCCTTAAATTGCTGCGCCAATATATCCGAAAGCAGTCATCAAGTCAATGTAATCTCTTGTTTTGGGACGGGACTGGCAATCTACATCGGACGATCATCACCGGCGGCATCTTCGAAACGCGCCAGCGTCTCCCTTGATTTTTGGGCTTGTATATCTGGCGAAGGAATATAGTCCGGGAGGGTGCTTTCATAACGGTACAGGGTATTGCCTGGGAGCATGGCGTTTTTCGCTGCCGGAAGATTCGGCGGTCGGCCATGTTTCGCCAAGAGTCCAAGACGTTTGATGTATGATGACAGCTCCTTGGCCGCTATCTTTTTGTTCTTCGTCATGATCGCATACATCCCGAATAGGTATTTGAATTCCGCTCCGCCTTCCTTGCCCTTTATGGCGTCATCGATGATCTTTTCGCTTTCGTCATCCGAAAAATTTCCTGCCACGAGATCGTCCAGCACAGGTTGCAGCTCTTGCAGCCTGGCGAACTCTTCGCGCGTGCTCTGCAGTGCCTCTTCATCCAGCTTCCAATCCGGGTGCTGCATCACTGCTTCCCACATGACGGAACGCTGCGGATCCAGCGGCTCCTCATATTCCCCGTATTCGTTCAGTTTGTCGCTTTTCCTGCTTAATCCGCCGCACAGACCGTTATCTATCGAGTATAATCTGCCTTCAGCGCTGGAGGTATCCACCACGATGTTACCGAAATGGGCATCGAATGTCCTGATCCTATAATGCAGGCAAGCGAGACGCATCGCTGCTTTCGCATGTTTGTGTCTCGGCCCTTGGGCTATTACCTCTTGGGCTTCCTGCGGCGTCATCTGGCGCACTGTGCTCTCTTCGAATTTCGAGTTATCCTCTTCGCCCATGACGACCAAGAGATTAGTCAGGTTCGGTCGTGACCAGCCGAGATATTTTTCCTCGATTTCGTCCGAGGCTGAACCTTCTATGACGCTGCGTATTTCCTTGATCGCCTGGTCATAAGACTCCAGGTCGCTCGCCATCAGCGTGAATAGTTCATCCCGTTTCTTTTTGATCTCTCCTTTTGTCACGCCCAACACTTCTGGAGTGACATATCTTTGCGCCGAGACGACATCGATATTCCGATGCGTTATTTGTCCCGTATCGCTGTTCACGGCGTGGTCAGGCAAAAGGACGGTTTCGGGTACGACGTTCAAACCCGACAATAGGCTGACCCGATGTGCGAAAACCTCACGGAAGGCCAGGTCGCCCGCCTCAATGCCATGTCTGAAAGACGTCTCCTTATCGTTGATCGGGACCTCTTCTGGCTGTACCCCGTAGAATTCAGCGGCATCATCGCGTAATCCCACGGATTGCTCTAATAGGGCCTTGACGCCATCTTCGACCTCCTGCGAATACGGTTCGCCTTTTTCATCGAAGACGGATTCAAGCGTCTCCATCTTGCCCTGTCTGCTGTTCCAATGCCTGAATAACCTGGTTGCAGTCCCGTTCCTTAGGGTGAAACTTGCTTCTCCTCGTCCAGCCTTGGCTATGACATGCATCTTGTCTTTGCCCAGCTCGATCGTACGTAAGGTGGTTTCGTTGATCCCTCCGCCCCATGCGAAGACTTCCGTCTGCTGGCCATGTTGCAGGACTTCCAGGTTCTCGATGGTCCGGATTGTATCCTCTAGATTCTGTGTCCCTCCTCTGAGGGTCTGTGTGAAAAGCGTCGCATCGAGTGCGTTGATTTTTTTGAGTTGCCCTAACGTGAAAGCCGTCGCCAATTCCTCGGGTGTCAGCGGCATGAGGTTCTCTTGCCGCTTGGGCCTAGGCGCCCACTCGCGCCCCTCATTCTCCGGAGCCGGTTTGGGCACCGGCGGCGGCCCGACGATGAAACCTTCGGGGATATCGACGTTCAGCATATTATTTTTCTTCAGTCGACCGTAGGCCGAAATTATTGTAGCCGTTGGAGTTCCGGACAAGCGCCAACATGAATCTTTTTCCGTCCTCCGGCTTCAGGAATCCTTGATGCAGCTCATCCGACGTACCCAAGCTGCGCAAGCTGTCCTGCAGATGCATGGGCAGACCCGAGATATCCGCCACGCCATCCGCTCCCAGCTTTACCGCGATCGGTTCACCGACGCGTTTACCCTCCGCATCCAGAGGGAAATAGTAGACGTTATTCAGCTCATCCGGCGCTGTCGGATTTGTTGGTGCGTTGGGCACGAATGGATTGTCCATATTTTTATGTCATCCCGGGCAAGTCGCGTTCGACGCGATGCGACCCGGGATCTGATATATTGTTTCTTCCTTTGAAAAATACTAGAAAAATGGCTATTCAGCAAGTGAAATGTTTTTTCTCTATTAAACAGCGAACCGCTCCTGGCAGGGGAGCGGTTGAGGCGAGATGCTACGCTTTTTCCAGCGCTGCATTGAGTTGTGTGATCACGGACTTGATATCCTTGAAGCGCCTCGGGTTGCGGTTCGCCGATGTCTCAATGAACGTGAGGCAGCGCCCGCACAGCAGGTTAAAGACGGAGTGAAGATGGTCGCCGACATCCTGCATGAATTCTCTCCGGTAAAGAATCTTTTGGGGAATAAGGTCCCCTGCTTTCCGGTAGGCTAGGCGTAACACCTCGTCTGTCTTGAGGACACGGTATTTCACGCCGTTTGTCGGCATGAAATCATTTGGCCCCATGATGAGCTCACAGCGGAACAGAAACTGCAGGAGTTCATCTTCGCGCTGTTCAAGCAGTATTTCGGCCTTGTCCAAACGGGCGACCAAGCCCTCGAATTGGGCGAGCTCGCTTTGTACCTCGAGCCCTTCCAGCTCTTTGATCAGTTTCTCTGCATCAGCCAGCAGCTTGTCGGCTTGTCGCATCTTCTCAAGCGCCTTGTCCATAGATCCTCCGCGGGTGAAGAGCTGAGCATTGGATATACTTTTTCGGACTAAATGTCAAGATTAAAAGAAGACCTTGGTGGGTCCAAGGCCTTCTTTCTTTTTACGTTGTGATGGTTCTTACTTAGCTTTCCTCCATGCAGCTATTTTGCCGGCGTGAGCGGCTCCTTGCCGGATAATACCGCCATGATGTTCTCGGCTGCCACCATGCTCATGGCTTCGCGCGCTTCGATCGTCGCGCTGGCGATGTGCGGCGTGAGTATCACGTTGGGGAAATTCTTGAGTTCCAGGTTGTCGGTCAGATCGCAATCGATCGCCGGCTCGCACTCGAATACGTCGATACCGGCACCAGCGATACGCTTGGTCTTCAATGCACGCAATAACGCTTTCTCATCAACCACCGGCCCGCGCGCCGTATTCACCAGGAAAGCCGTCTTCTTCATGGATGAGAACTGTGCCGTCGAGATGAGATGTCGTGTCGAGGGGAGGAGGGGAACGTGCAGCGAGATGAAATCTGCCTCCTGCAGCAATCTTTCCTGTTGCATGAAGGTGGCCTTATATGCGCGTTCCAGATCAACGTTCTGCCGCATGTCGGTATAGATCAGTTTCATCCCGAAGCCGTTGACCGCGCGCCGTGCCACGGCCGAACCTATGCGCCCTGCACCGATGATGCCCAGCGTCTTGCCGTACAGATCCGTACCGATGAAGTTGTTCGGTGACCAGCCTTTGTATTTCTTGGCTTTGGCATAAGCGTCTGCTTCGGTGATGCGCCGCGCCAACGCCAGCATCAGGGCGAACGTGTGTTCCGCCACCGCCTCATTGACCTTCTCTGACGGCGTATTCGTCACGATGATGCCGCGTTTCTTGGCGGCTTTCAGGTCCACGTTATCGAAACCTACGGCGTAATTGGCCACGATCTTCAGTTGCGGTCCGGCGGCCGCCAGGACCTCATCGTCTATTTTGTCGGTCAGTAACGGCAACAAAGCGTCGCAACCTTTGGCCTTCTGCAGCAATAGTTTGCGCGGAATGACTTCATCCTTATCGTAGACTTCCACTTTGTATCCTTTGGCCTTCAAGGCTTTTATGCCTGAATCGGCGAAGGGACGTGTGACGTAGATATATGGTTTTGGCATATTATTCGTTGATCGTGCCGCGTATCGCGTGCATCGTACCTTGATCAAGACTGTTTGTCTTTGGTACGAAGTACGCGGTGCGCGTAACGATTAAGTTTAATTTTCTTGTTTTCATGTTTTATGGCTCTTGCTGCAGCCCACTTGAGCGGCGGCAGC
This sequence comes from bacterium, assembly GCA_021796435.1. GTDB lineage: Bacteria > Patescibacteriota > Patescibacteriia > 2-12-FULL-60-25 > 2-12-FULL-60-25 > CAIKNB01. The sequence continues at coordinate 1,359,535 of JAJYXM010000016.1, read as the reverse complement.
AACAGATTCACTGCGGTCAGGATGATGATGAGCTTGGTCACCACGTTCTGTCCCGAGAAGAACCTGTCGCCGATGTAGAGCGCGACGGTATTGTTCATGTATACCATGCACAAAGCGATGGTCACACGTTCCGATGCGGTACGCCATTGCGTTATGGCATACGAGAACCACGCGATCCCGCCCATGAAGGCGATCATCACGAGCACTGTACCCAAATCATGCGGATTGAATTTCTGCGCCGTCCCCGCGACGCTGTCTGCCGTCACGCCAGCCACCAGGATGCCGAAAAGGATGAGCGAAATCTCACGCCACCAGGCATCTTTCCTGTTGATGAAAGTCTTGTATTTCGCCTTGATGCCCATGGCCACGAAGAAGGGCAGCACCATGGTGATGAAGAGCGAAAGCAACATGCTCCCTACCGGGAATTTTACGCTTTGTCCGACCACGAAATAGAGGAGAAGCGGCATGGTCAGCGGCGCCAGCAGCGAAGTCGTCACGGCGATGAGCATGGCGAGCGCTTGTCTGCCTCCGAAGAGATCCGCGACGAGCGCGATGGTGAGCCCCGTCGGCGCCGCGCCGACGATTAAGAAGGCCAAGGCCCATTCCGGGGCGAAGAGCCAAGTCGGAAGCCACATGGCGAGTGGCATGAAGATGAGCATGACGAAGTTCGCCACCGAAAGCATCTTCCAATCTTTGAGGTATGAGGTGAGTTCGCCCGGATTTATCCTGAAGCTCGACACCAGGAAGATGAGCGTCAGCATGTATGTGGTGTACGCGTTCAGGAACTTGAGCTGTTCGGGGAAGATGACGCCCAGGATCAGCGCCAAAAGGACAATCATTATCTGGTTGTCGGATATCAGATGCAGGAATTTGGGCAGGATTTTCATCTCAACGAAGTTGTTTTACCTTGGCTTGTGCGCGTTTTTGTGGACTCGGATAGCTCTCCAGGATGCCGGCCGTCGCCCCCATGTGGGTCACGACTCCGTGCGAATTCAGGGCGGCCATCTTCAGGGCCGCATCCAGATCTCCCTCCCTCATCAGGCCTGAAGTGAAGGCCGAACCGAATGCATCTCCGGCTCCCGTTGTGTTTATCGCTTTTCCCGGCATTACCGCAGCGTGCCATACCGCTCCACGAGCCGTCAGGTAGGCTCCGTGTTCGCCATCCGTGATGACGAGCGCCGTGCGCGGCAAAGCGCCGATCTTTTTGAGCAGCCCGTCCACATGGCGCGACGGCAGGCCGGAAAGCAACCCTGCTTCTTCCTTGTTCATGATCAAGACATCGGATTGCATCAGATAGGGGAGCAGTTTCTTCATCCCCATCTCAAGTTCGGCGCCCCCGGGATTCCAGGCGATCTTCACCAGATGTTTTTTGGCGAAGCTGAATATATCTTTGAGCAGTTTCTCGTTGCCGCCCAGGCTTGTCACGTATATCCAATGCGTCTTCATCTTTTCCCAAGGTATCTCCTTCTCGGCGATCTTGCGCGCTGCCCCGCGCGATGTGAGGATCGCACGATGTCCCGCACCTGCAAGAAGGATGATCGAATAGCCCGTACTTAGCTTCGGGTCATATTGCACCAGATTTTTGTCGATCCCCTCGCGTTTCAGCAGATCTTCTATTTCTTTTCCCCCCACATCATGTCCGATGCGTGCGATGCAGCCTGTCTTGAAACCGAAGCGCGCGAAAGTCGTCGCCGCGTTGGTGGCGCCACCGCCCGTCTCGAACGCGATCTCATCCAATTCGATCTTGGCTCCCATGGGCAGACAAGCCTCGAAACCGTCCGGTGCCGCAGTGGATTTTATCTTGTCGAAATGCCTGCTTTTCACGAATACGTCGCGCGTCGCTGCGCCTATGGTCACGACATCATATCCGAAGCGGGCTGCTTTGGCTTTTGTGGCTTTATTCATGCGTATATTCTACCATTTATGTCGCTATGAAAAAAATCTATGCCTTATTGGCCGTTTTGGCTCTCTTTGCCCTGCCGGCAGCCGCCTCAGCTGAGGAAGTCATCAAGGATTTTTCGGTCCAGGTGAGACCCGAACAAGGGCGTCGCCTATTGATCGAGGAGAAGATCACCTATGATTTCGGCAGTGCCGATCGCCACGGCATCTATCGTTATATCCCGGAGGTCTTCGACCGTGATGGTTCGAAATACAATTATCGTTTCGAGATCTTGAGCGTCCAGCGCGACGGACAGGAGGAACCATATTCGGTCTCGCGTTCCATGGGCAACGTAGACATCAAGATCGGCGATGCCGATAAGACCATCACCGGCGTACACGTCTACACTATCCGCTATGCCACGGATCGCGCTCTGAATTTCTTCGCCGATCATGACGAGCTGTACTGGAACGTAACGGGAGACGGTTGGTCTGTACCGATCGAGAAAGCGTCGATCTCATTCGTCTATCCATCCCATGTCACGACAGGCGACGTCACGACGGATTGTTTCACCGGCGTTTATGGTTCGACCGAAAAAGCCTGCCGGCTGGAGAACCAGATGAACGGATCCGTCTATAGCGCGACGCGCGTGCTTGATGCCTACGAAGGCATGACGGTCGTCTATGGGTTCCCTGTCGGGACCTTCCCCGAGCCGACGCTGTACGAGAAGATCATGATGGTCGTCCGTGACAATGCTGCTGTCTTCTTTCCGTTGGCAGCTTTGCTCATCATGTTCTTCCGCTGGTACACCAAAGGTCGCGACCCCAAACTCAACACCATCGTACCGGAATATGAAGCTCCGCAGCACCTGACGCCCGCTTTGGTCGGTGCAGCGATGACCAACGGCACCGTGCCGGAACGCGCCATCACGGCGACCATCATCGATCTGGCCAGACGCGGCTACCTGAAGATCGAATTCGGCGAAAAGAAAGGATTGTTCAAGGATTCCCAGACCTTTACTTTCGTCAAACAAAAAGATGATGACGGCGCTTTGGCCGAATACGAAAAGACCGTCCTAAGCGGGTTGTTCAAGGACGGCGAACGGCAATCCGTCGAAGATCTGCAGGACGGCAAATTCTACACCACGGTCACGAAGTTCAAGACGCAGGTCGCTGCCGAGATCAATAAGATGGGCCTGTTCGACGCCAACCCTGTCAGCGTCCGCACGGTCCATATCGTGATCGCTTTCCTGGTCGGCGGAGGCCTTTTCGTCTTCTTCAGCGGAAGTGCGTTAGGTGTTTTCTGTGCTTTCCTCACAGGTCTCATCATCGCTGTCTTCGGTTGGTTCATGCCGCGTCGCACGGCTCAAGGTATCCAGCTCCTGACCGACATCAACGGCTTCAAATGGTTCCTTTCTGTCACGGAAAAGGACCGCATGGATTTCCATAACGCACCGGAGAGGACGCCGGAGCAATTCCAGGATCTATTGCCCTACGCCATCGTGTTCGGTGTCGAGAACAAATGGGCGGCGCAATTCGCATCGATGAATATCCCGCCTCCAGATTGGGCGACCGGCAACGTCTCTTCCATGAACGCGGTCATGCTGGCTTCGAGCTTGAATACTATGCACTCGACCGCTTCAGCTGCAGCGTTCTCTCCGCCTTCTTCGGCTGGTTCAGGTGGTTCCGGTTTCTCCGGCGGAGGCTCTGGAGGCGGCGGCGGCGGAGGCGGAGGAGGCAGCTGGTAGGGGCGAATGATTATTCGCCATATCTTGAGGGGTTCTGAAGATCGTAGGGGCAGGTTTCAAACCTGCCCTTTGGTTTAAAAAAGATTCAGCCCCGCGGGGAGTTCCCTGCGGGGCTGTTGTGTTAGGTGGGCTAGGCGGCGCTTTGTCTTCTGGCGATCTTGCGCACGATGCGTCGCGCTTCTGGCCAGTCGATCGGCCTGCCTTCGCGTTCTGCGATCTTTTTCACGTCGCGCGCCAGCTTGAACTGGATCAGGCTCGCCAGATGACGCGCGCCCTGTGGCGTCGGGTGGTTTGCCAGATATTCTTCGATCGCTTCTTCGGGGTTGCGCTCCAACCACCTTTCGAAGCGCAGCGTCTGCTCGAGCGTGAGCTCCAAGCGCTGTTCCGTTCGCTGCTCATCCCGGGGCTCGATGCGCAGCGCCAGGATCGGCACCTGCTCCTGGATGAGTTGGAACTGCAGGCCAAGACGCATCTCGAGGCTGGGCTTTTTTCCGTATGCGACCGGAGTAACTCCCTCGTCTACGCCGAGGTCGGACTCATATGCGCCGACGGTATCCGCCAGGTCAAAGACCTCGACCACAGTGCGTAGCTCCTGCGGACCCAGCTTGGGCCAGTCGATCATCCACAGGACCCTGGTCCCGTGGATCTCATCCGGCTTCGTCTTGGGTTTGGCCAGATGGGCTAGCTTCCGCCGGCCGAGATAGACGCCGTCATTCCGGAAGCTGACGCCGTTGGGCAGCTCATCGGCGTACGTCAGGAGCGTTTCGACATCGCACGGCGAAAGCTCCAAGAGGAGCGTGTTCTCGTCGATGCCGATGGACTTGATGTCTTCCGAGCCAGGCAGGCTGTCGTAGGCCAGGAACTTGCGCCTGCCATCACCTGTCAGCAACTCGTCGGCACGGAAGTAGTCGTCACGCACGGCGCAATAGAGCGCCGTATCGGGTGCTGCGCCGAAAGCCGTGATCGCGAGCATGATCTGCTTGCCCAGGAGACCGAGATCGCTTGTTTCCTCCATGGCCCTCTCCGTAAGGTTCGCTGTGGTTGACCTCCAACCAAAGCATACTAACATATGGGAAATTGTGCCAAATGTCAAGATTCGGCATACAGATGAACCCCGGCGGCCAGTTCGGCGTCGGGGTTCTAGTGGTGGGGGATCATTTCCTGGAAGGCGGCACGCTGACCGGCATTGGCGGCGGTTGCTTGCGCAGCCTGGCCGCGAGCTTGACCAGGTTCTCGTTCCTGGGCATGTCGACCTTCTTCTTGGCTTTCTTCGCATCCGGCGGCGGGGGATCCAGCTCCTTCAGGAAGATGTTCTTCATGCTCCTGAAATCGAGCTCTGTCCATCCCGTGCGTCGCGCGTACACAGGATTCAGTATCGGCATGGCATGGATGATGGCTTGGCGCGTCACCTCTTCGTTACCTGGCCATCGACCCTCAAGCAGGAGGGTCTTGAGGGACCTCGCATCCTCATCGGACAGGCTCTCCACCAACTCCTGCAGATCACGTCCGACGACTCCAGCTATTTGCACGAGCGTCGAGAGGACGATGAAGGATACGCTGGTGCCGTTCTCGTCCGGCGGTGTGCTCGCACCTGGGGCACGTGGCACGGAAGCGAAGGTGGCTGGACCTATATAGCCCGTGGGTCGTGTTGCGATGACGCCGGGCTCGCTCGGTTCAGCGCTCTCGTCCGGTAGACCTAGCTCATCGACGTCGATCTCGACAGCTGAGACCTCGACTGTTGTGGCTGCGGAAGGCGGTTCGACCGGAGTCAGCGCGGCGTCAACCAGGTCATTGACTTCCGGATCGACGCCAGGTGTGCCTGGAGAGCCATCTGCTGCCACGGTCGAAGGCAATGCATCCAGCGGCGGCGTCTCCCACGGTTCTTCTTGCGGACCGTCGTTCGGCCGTGCCAAGGGTCTGACCGTTTCGAGCTGACCGTCGTCCGTATCCTGTCCCCAAGCTATCTCATCCTCTGCCGGCGCGAGGGCGCCCGCGTCTGTTGATTCTGGCTCGCCTTGTGGCGGACCAGGACCTTCGGTCGCGAGCGCCTCTAGGCTTTTGGGTCTTGCCCTTCGGCTGGAATTGATGCGGTCTCGTCCGGCGCCGGTTCTTCTTCGTCGACTTCGGCGATCGCTTCGAGCGGCTTGAAGCCCATGGCTTCTTCCGCGGCTTCGAAGATGCCGAAAAGGTCCAGCAATGCTATGTCGCGTGTGATGATCTCGCTTGTCGCGACGGACATCACGTACTTGGCGTAGGGGAACGGTCCTTCGGGGTTCTCCTTCTCCTTCTCGAGCAGCAGCTGATCGACCTTTTCGAGTACGTCGGGCTTGATGCATTTCTGCCACACCGCACGTGGGACAGCGGAGAGCACCTGGTTGTGCGTGAGTATGGGCTGCAGGTGCTTGGTCTTCGGGTTCCCGAGTTCGTCGCGCGGCTTGAGGAACGAATCGATGAGGTGAGCCACCAATCGTCGGTGTTCGTCGCTCCCGTCGATCCACGGCATGGCTTGCCGGAACTGCGCATAGAAGAGCTGCGGATTGCCGTAGAGCACCAGCTCAGCCGGAGTGAAGGCGTCCTCGAATTCCTCGGCGGTCACGTCCGCCTCGAGCGCCAGGTCGATGTTCTCCGCAGCTTTATCAGGCGACATCTTGAGCGCGGCATTGGTCTTGGCGCCCGCGAGCTGCATCGTTATGCGCTGTCGTACCCACTTGTTGGTGATGGCGCGCATGCGCTGCGCTGCGTTGTAGGCCTCACGGCGCTGCGTCGGCGTCCACCAAGTGAGCTTGAGCTCTCGCAGGATGGTCAGGAGTTCGACCATGAACTGCAGCTCGGGGTGTAGCGCGAGGAAATCCTCGGCTTCCGCTGCCAGCTTCTCGGCCGGCGCGTCAGGGTCTTGATGGACGAGTCTCGTTGTCGGCATGATTTCCCTCCGGTTTCCCGTCTGAAACGCATGAATAGGACTGAACATGAAAGAAGGAGCGATAGCCAACCTTTCCAAAATAAGCCCTGGTTGTCAAGCCAAGGACCAGTTTTTTGGCCAAATTTAAGACCCGAGGCTGGGCGCTCTCGGGTCTGGGTGTAGGGAGTTAGTTGAGCAGAGTATCTGTGGGGGGATCGGTGGTCGCTTCTTCGCCGGCCGGCTTCTTGCCCAGCATGTCCGTGAAGGCTTGCTTGAGCCGCCTGATGATGCGGTTACGGAACTCCTTCTCGTAGCCCTCGGCGGCTTGGTTCTGCACCTCGGTCATGATATCGGCGACCAGCGCGAGATGCTCATCAGAGCCGTACTCAGATAGTTTTTTGCAGAGCTGTTCCACCACGATGCGGAAGCGTGGCATCCCATCCTTCTGGGCCTTCTTTGTGGTCACCTCGGCGATCAGCTCAAGCGCAGTCTCGAGGTCACCGATGCTCGAAGCGAGGACGCTCAGCATCCCCTCCAGGACGTTGCATAGGGTCTCGTAGTGCGTCTTACTCGGGTCGGTGATCCACCGGTGGATGATTGCGCCTGAAGCACCGATGCTTAGGCCGGCCTGCTCCAAGGCATCTTGTTCGGATATCCCGACCTGACTCATGATGCCTAGACCCATAGCGGCGAGCTCTTCGAAATCGTCCTTTGAGCCACCGGCCTCACATGTCTTACGGAAGTCTTCCACCAATTCCTTGAACAAGTCCCGTTGTCCATAGAGCGGGGGTCTGGCTGGCTTGTCTTCCATCTTTCAACTTCTCCTTGCGGAATGTGCTGTCCGAGTTTGCATAAAAACGACCGTCAGGTCAATACCCCGCACGGTCGTTATGGTTCGTTTTGAATTTGGAATTTTGGATGCAGTGCAATTTGTGAACCTTAAATTCTGGATGCAGAACGAGGAAGAAGCGAGCAATGCAATGACGCGTACTTAGACGTAAGCAGAGTGAATCGCGCAGCTTCTGACGAAGTTATGCGCCAGAATTTGAGGCTTACCTAGCTTTGCCCCAGCTGCCGAATAGTTCCATCTTCTTCATCGCCACTTCACGCATCAGGAGATTCGCCGGTTCCAACAGTTTGCGCGGATCGATCACCTTCGGCATGTCTGCCACCGCTTCGCGGATCCCGGCTGTGAAAGCCAAGCGCAAATCGGTATCTATATTTATCTTCGCTACGCCATATTTGACGGCCTGTTTGATGTCCGCGTCCAAGACGCCGCGCGCCGCGCCAAGCTTGGCTCCGTGATACTCGGCGATTTTAACTATATCTTCCATCACGCCGGAAGCGCCATGCAAGACGATCGGCACCTTCACGAGTTTGGCTATCTTCTTCAGGCGGTCGATATCAAGATGTGTCTTGCCTTTGAATTTGTATGCGCCGTGCGCCGTGCCGATGGCGACGGCTAATGCGTCGCATCCGGTCTCCTTTGCGAATTGCGCTGCCTGTTCCGGATTGGTCAGGTGTGCGTCTTTCTCTTCTACGCTCACGAAGTCTTCGATGCCGGCGATGGCTCCGATCTCCGCTTCGACTGATGCGCCTTTGGCGCGTGCCCACTTCACCACCTGTTTGGTCTTCTTCACGTTCTCGGCATAGGGAAGTGAGGAACCGTCGAACATGGCGGAAGTGTATCCTGCATCAAGCGCAGCTTTGATGACTTTCAGGTCCTTTCCATGATCCACGTGCATGGCTACCGGAACCTTTCCTTTGGCCGCGACTCTGATCATGGCCACGAGATAATCCAGTCCGGCATAAGAGATCGCACCTTCCGAAGTCTGCACGATGACCGGCGACTTCATCTTCTCTGCCGCGGACATCACGGCTTTCAGGAACTCGAGATCGTTAACGTTGAACGCCGGCACGGCATAGCCTTTGGCCCGAGCGGGCACGAGCAATTTTTTGGTGGTGACTAACATATGGCCAACATGATATCAGCCCAGCAGGATTGACGAAATGGCTTGATTCTGATAGGTTCAGATGTCGTCCAAGGAGGTCTGACATGCCGACTGGATACGATCTGCTCATTTCAGCCGCTACCAGGATCGGTGAAATCACCGGCGATCCTTACCCCGCCAGATTCGTGGAGTTCCATCGCCAAGCCTTCGAGCGCTATGACCTTCGAAATATGAAGCGGCGCAATATGTTTCGCAAACTGCTTCAGGTCAGATATGACGAAGGAGGGAATCAGACTCAAGTCGATCTGAAGAACCAGATCGAGCTGGCCCTTGCCTTGCTCCTCCGACATCCTATCGAGCAATGCCGCCTCAGGAGCGTTCCGCGTACGGTCCAACAAGAAGGACGCGCCTTCGTCCACGCTTTGAAGCTGATTGTGCTGGCCGATGACACTCCAAGAAAGCGTCACTTCGATGAGCTGCCTAAGAGACTGTTTCCCGTACTGGTATCGAACTTCTTGGAGCTATGTCTGTTGCTGTTGCCCGCGGAAGCTTACACCCTGACCCCGCAGTGGTCTGACGCTCCGGAGCCGGCACTGATCTCCAACCTGCGACTGATCATCGATGAAGCGGCTCCGCTCATGGTGAAGGGACTGCCACCTGAGTCGGCGACTATCGCGCTGGGCGTGATCATCAGACAGGTCGCTAATCATCGGCTGACCAGAGAAGAACTGCTTTCCATTGTTTGGCTAACCATGGCTGAAATCAGGAAAGGCCCTTCAGGGTAGAGCATCTAGGCCGCGATAGAACCACTCGCACGCAAACAACACCGCTTGGTTTCTCACCAGCGGTGTTCTCAAATAAAGAAATATTGTCATTTCGAGCGCAATCGAGAAATCTTCCAAGTGGAAGGTCTCTCCGCGCCGGTCGAGACGACAATCCGTATTATCAATGTTTATGCACCACTGCCTTTATTTTGCTGAACTTCTTCAGGACTTTTTTCATGCCAGCGCTGTCCAATAATCCTTTCTGCGGCCCGACTTCCTGGATCACGCTCCAAGCATTCGCTGAGCCCCAACGCAACGCTTTTTCCAGGCTTAATCCTTTTAGCATCGCGACGGTCACACCGCAGGCAAAACTGTCTCCAGCGCCCGTGGTCTCTACCACTTTCCCGTCGAATGCTGGCATGTGCCAATGTGTCTTGCCATCAAAAGAATCTGAACCATTTTTTCCGTCAGTGATGATGGTTGTCTTCGCACCGAGTTTGATGAATTTATCGAGCAAGCTGCAGACTGTCCGTTCGCCGTCGCCTAAGAGTTGTTCGGCTTCATCTTTGTTCAGGATCAGCATGTGGCTTTTAGCGATCAGCCTCTTGATCGCGTCTAGGCCGCTTTTTATGTGCGTAGTCCCGGGTTGGAACACGAGTTGCGTCGCGGGATAGCAATCCAGATATTCCAGTACCTTCTTGTCGACCGGAGCATGTTTGACGCCCATCGCGGAATAATACAGGCATCTCGCTTCCTGGCATTCCGGTAAGACGTATGTCCGCGGTTGGAAATACACCAGCTGGGTCTTTTCGCCTTGGTAATTTATTATCGTCGCTTCGCTGGTCGGGAACTTGGTGTCTTCCACCAGGTAGCGTAAATCGACTTTTTCTTTCTTTAATGCTTCCCTCAGGTGCCGTCCGGAATAGTCATTGCCCACCCATGAGATCAATCCGGTCTTCAGCCCGAGGCGTGATGCGCCGACTGCAGCGTTAGCCGAATTGCCGGCCGCTGGGACCTTGACTACGCTCTTCACCGGGATCTTATCCGCGTATTCCAGGCAGAGCAGACAGCGGTCCTTATTTATGGAACAGCTCAATGTCGCATCGTGAATCATGTAGAACACGTCGCGCAAGGATTCGCCTACTCCCAGCAGGTCGAGTTTTTTTCTTTTGGTCGCCATATGTGGGATAGCATACCAATCTTGACAGGAAGCGGGAAATCGCCTATTTTGAATAGTCCGGAAAAAAGGAGGCACCTTGAAAAGTCTGGATTTCGCACGCACCATCGCTTTCATCATGGACCGTGAGGACCAGTTCGGTCTGCGCAGCTACGTCGAGGAGCGACGCGATAAGCTCGAAGGATCCATGGACCAGACGCGTCCTTTCCGTGTCTTGGCCCATCTCATCATCGACTACGTGCCGCCGGAGGACGTCGACAAATACCTGCCGAGGGGCAATGTCACCGTGCATGAAGCCGCCCGCATCCTGATGGAGCTGGCCGACCAGACGCGCATCACGCCTGGCGACAAACCAGCCGTCGAGAACGATTCCATGCGTCAGTTGGTGCGCCAAAGCATCTTTATCTTTTTCTTGCACCGCTTGGCGAGTGATCAGGACGATCAGGCGAAGAAGCCTGCGGAGGTCATCGCTCCGGAACCTCCCGAAGAAGACATCGAAGTGCGTTACTCGAGACGTGGGGTCTTCGTGAGCCACGCCGCGCATGTGCGTTGGTCCGCCATCATCTCTGATCCGGAACGCTTCCGCATCATCGCGGAGTTCCTTGTCGTCTTCCGTTCGATGGACTACCACGAAGGGTACTACCGACTGATGGCGACCCTGGTCGATATGGAACCGCCACCTGATGCAGAGACGCTACGCAAACTGTTGACCCAGATGCGCAAGCCGACCGCCTTCTGCTGAAGCGTCAGCTCTAAGTCAGACCAACTCTCACCAAACGGCAGCCCCTCGGCTGCCGTTGACTTTTGTTCGGAGATGCCGTAACAAGTTGGTGTTCATTTTCGACAAAGGGATATCCGATGACACAAATCAGGATTCTGGATTTCATGCAGTCATGTCTCGCCGAACTCCGCGCCCAGCTGGGTATCGCGATCGTGATCGCTGGTGACCTGAAGTTCGACAAGGAGTTCATCGACCCTGCCCTCTGGGCCCGCGCCGTGTATGCTCTACGTAGATGGGCGCCAAATGAAGTGGTCGGCGCCCTGTGTGACAGCTATGCGGAGGCGGAAATTACGCCTGGCAACTTCGTGGGGCTGTTCGCCGCGTACGCCCTCCAAGGCTGTGCCGACAAGGAGCATCTGTCCGGTTGCGCCACCACCATCCAGAGAGTCCGCTACATGATCGCCGACTTCTTCAGCGTCTTGGACGGCGGCGAGCTGAGCGGCCAGGAACCCGGGGGAACGCCCGACCTGCTGGAGACGCTGTACCTCACCGTGGGTCCGGAGAATCCAGGTTCGCCGAACCGCTGGGCCGACCTCATGCTCCAGCCTGAGTTAGTCGCCATCGTCTCCGGAATCATCGAGGGGCTACAGCCCAAGCATAGCAAGGCTGTGCTCTGCACGGCTCACACGCTGGTGACGAACTTGCCTCAGAAGATGGACCCGGAGGGTTTCCAAAAAATCCTCGAGATGGCACGCGCGATGACGCAAGGTCTCTTTGATGGCTGATGTGTCCTACGCGAACCTCACCACAAACGGCAGCCCTCGGCTGCCGTTGACTTTTTGCCCGGTTTGGAGTATAAGGTCAGCGTCCCTTTCGCAAGGAGTGGTCAGCATGCCTATCAATTTGGAGCAGTTCGCTGTCGAGTGTATCCCCGAGATCGAATCACGTCTGGGCGCCAAGCTTGAGCGTAGAGAGGGGCTCGAGTTAAAGAACGAACTCCTGGATCCCGCCCGCTACTTCAGTGCCTGCCAGGCGTTGAAGAGACTTCTTCCCGAGGGAGCCTCATCCGCTCCGTTCGACGTCCAGGATCCCGGCGAGATCTCGCCCTCCCATTTCGTTTCGCTGATCGAGACGTACCTCAGCGCTGATCGCGAGATCCACAAGGAGCACATCGCGGGGTGTCCCAACTGTACCGAGGTGATCCATAGTCTGGCTTCCGCGATGCTTTCGATCCTTGATGGCGCGGATCCTGACGATGCCCTCGGATACCTCAAACAGGACGACGCCTCGGCGCCGATTACAATCGTGCGAATCAGCCGCGGTGACACTGGCGACGAGCGCTGGTCCCGTTGGGCCAACCTCATGCTTGACCCGGAGTACGTCGCACTGGCCGCCAAGGCGCTCGAAGGACTCACCAAGGAGCAGGGGAAGGAAGCCCTCATCAACGCCTTCAGGCTCGTGACGGATCTGCCCCAGACCCCGGAGCCGTGGAGCTTCCAGCTGCTCATGAACAGCTCGCGGCTGCTCGTTCTCGAGCGTCCCGACAAGCCATAGCCCACCCTCATTCTCTCACCTCACCACAAACGGCAGCCCCTCGGCTGCCGTTGACTTTTTGCCTACTTTATGTAAGCTTACCGCATCAGTCGTTAGCTCGTCCCTTCGGAAGGAGTTTGCTATGCCCGACATCGATCGCTGGACATTCATGAAGGATTGCCTCGCTGTGATCAAGAGCCGTATCGGCGTGACCATCCCGCACCCGGAAGAGAACCTCGCCATCAAGGGTGAGGTCGTGGACCCTGAACGCTACCGCCGGGGCATCCAGGTCTTGCGCGACTATGCTCCGGAAGACAAGCTCCCGCTCTTCGACCGGTCCGACCCCGAGATTACGCCGGAGCATGTCGTCGAGCTCATCACGGCATGCATCGCCGGCGACTACGAGGTCGCTCATCTCGTCGAATGCGAGGACTGTCGGTCCAGCATCGGGCGGCTGATGTTCAAGTTCGTCTACGTCCTGAACGGGAGCACCCAGGAGCTCGTCGGTCTGCTCGATACCGATCGCATCCGCAAGCGTCGCTGATCGTCGATCGGCGCTCAACTTTTTTCACCTCACCACAAACGGCAGCCCACTCGGCTGCCGTTCGTCGTCAATATTTTCGTTTCAGACGTCCAGATCCCGGATGAGGTCGGATATGGCTTCCAGTCTTTCGCGATCCTTCTTGAGCATCACGCCTTGCAGCGGGTTGCCTTCGCTTTCCTGCTTGTTATTGGCCAGTTCTTTTGCTGCCTCTTTTTCTATCAGTCTAAGCGTCTGACCCAGGTCGGCAGGCAGCTTGCCGCCCGACTCAAGGGCCTTTTGTGCTTCCGCCAATGATTCACGGCGCAACTTATATCCGAGGATGGCATCCTCCGTCGCCGCGATACGGCGTGAATTATCAGGCATCGCGTTTTCCCTGTTGACCAGCATGGTCAGCTCATATGGCTTCTTCCTCAAATCGGCCAATACCCGTTCAGCCAACCGTATAGAAGTATCTAAGCGGTCCAGTTGTTCCTGCAGGGTCGAGAGCGCCTTTGTCAGGAACTCCTGTTTTTCGTCGCTCTTACGTAGTTCGCTCTGTTTGCGTTTTGCGTCAGGTGATTCGATGCTGGTCCTGCCTCGCGGCGGTTCATAGCCTTGCTCAACGGCCTGTTCGCGCATCTTAGCCAATTGCCCGGTCGTGAATCTCTGGGCATGTTTCGGGTCCGGCTTAGGTCTGTTCGGCGGAAGTTCTGTCATATGTACTGATGTTAGCCCTACCTGGGTAAAAGTCAAAATTATTTTCTTGCCATAGCCTTTTTGGCCGCAGCGACTATGTCTTTTGCCCGCATCCCGTATTTCGTCAGCAGTTCGTCGGGTTCGCCAGATTCGCCGAAATGGTCCGGCATGCCGATCGTCTCAAGCGGCACCGGGTTGAACCGTCCCAAGGTCTCTGCGACCGCGCCTGCCAATCCGCCGGTGATTTGATGTTCCTCTACGGAGACGCAGCACTTTGTCTTGGCTACGCTTTTGATGAGCGTCGCTTCATCGAAAGGTTTGAGCGTATGGCAATTCAGGACTTCCGCTTCGATGCCTTCCTTCTCCAGTTCGCGTGCCGCCAACAGCGCTTCGTGCAGCAGGGGACCACACGCCGCTATCGTCACGTCTTTGCCTTCGATACAGACGTAGGCTTTCCCGATCTCGAAAGGCGTCTCTTTGGTCGTGATGACCGGCGTTTTTTCGCGGGCGAAACGGAAGTAGCACGGTCCTGCCAGCTCGGCAACGGCGTGCGTGCACTTCCGCGTCTCTTCGTAATCGCAGGGCACCACGACCGTCAGGTTAGGGAGAACGCGAGTTATGGCCAGGTCCTCCAAGGCTTGGTGCGTCGCCCCGTCCGGTCCGACGGAGATTCCGGCATGTGCCCCTGCGACTTTCACGTTGGCGTTCGTATAACACACCGAGACGCGCAACTGATCCCAGCTCCTGCCTGGTACGAATACGGCATAGGATGAGACGAACGGGATCTTACCGGAAAGCGCCAAGCCTGCGGCCACGCCCATCATGTTCTGTTCCGCCACGCCGCACTCCACGAAGCGTTCCGGATATTTCTTTTGGAAAAGGTGGGCGCGTGTCGACTCCGCCAAGTCTCCGGTCAAGACGAAGATCTCTGGATTCTTTTCTCCGAGCTCGACTAAGCCGTCGCCATAACCGTTACGTGTCGGTATTCTTTCGACTTCTGCATCGAACAACTGTGAGTTTAATGTGGAATTCAACATAGGGTTCATCGTACCACGTTCCGCGTACGGCGTGCGTCGGAATCCTTTGATTGCGCGTTACGCGGTACGGTGTACGCGGTACGTTATTTTTTATTCATGTTCACTCGTTATCTGACCGCCCAACGTCCGTAACTCCGCTAGCGCCACCCTGGCTTCATCCGCATTCGGTGCTTTGCCGTGCCATTCGAATTTGTTTTCCATGAAGTCGACGCCTTTTCCGGGGATGGTGTGGCAGATGATGACGGTCGGATTCTCTGCGGTGGATCGTGCGCGGTTCGCGGCGTCCACGACTTCGCGGATGTTGTGGCCGTCCACTTCGATTACGCTCCAGTTGTATGACTTGAACCTATCCGCCAAGGGCTCGAGCGGCATCACGTTTTCCGTGAATCCATCGATCTGTATGTTGTTGCGGTCTATGAATACCGTCAGCTCGCGCAGATTGAGTTTTCCCGCCAGCATGAAAGCTTCCCAACATTGGCCTTCATCCAACTCTCCGTCACCCATCAAGCACCATGTATGCCAAACAGACGGTACCACGTACCGCGTACCGCGTACTCTCCCGGATTCGTCATTCGTAATTCGTGATTCGTAGTTGTGTCTTGCGGCTAGCGCCATCCCCACGGCTTGCGAGATGCCTTGGCCCAATGGTCCGCCTGAAGTCTCGATAGGCAAGTCGGGGGAAAAATGGCTGTTCGAATGGCCCTGTAGACGCGTACCTAGTTTACGTAGGGTCTTGAGTTCTTCGCGCGGCAGATATCCGCGGTTGGCTAAAGTCGCATACAGCACAGGGCAGATATGCGCGTTCGACAATACGACCCTGTCGCGATCCGGAGCGTCTCGTGTCTCGGGTGTGATCTTGGCTATCTCGTAATACAACGCCGTGAAGACGTCCGCCATCCCCAGGGGTCCTGCGGAATGCCCGCTTTTCGCAGCCAAGAGCATCTCGATGATGTCCTCGCGTATCTGGTTGGCGGTCTTCTCGAGCTCGATCAAACGTTTATCCGTAAGCATGGATACATTGTACACCATGGGAGAATATGCGTTTCCAGATATCAAAAGCGGCCGGATTTGTGTCCGACCGCTCATGCGTTTAGCCTTAGCGCTAGACGCTCCTATTTTTTCCTTACTCGATCACGTTGATCGTGCCGGTCATCACCGGGTAGATCCCGCAATGATAGCTGTATGATCCGACCGTGCTGAATACCTTCTGGTAGCTGTCCTGGTATTTCAGTTCCTGGGACTGCCAACCGTCGCCCACGATGCTATGCAAAGAGCTGTCGGTGTTGGTCCAGGTGATCAGTGTTCCCTTTTTGACGGTCAAGGACGGCGGAACGAATCCGTTCTCCTTGCTGCCGATGCTGATGGTGATCGCAGTCTCGTCCATCTGTTTGTCTTTGGCGATCGTCGTGGTCTGCGTCATGATATCGGCAGGCTTGAAGTCAGCCGAGGTGACCAGCGGGGTTCCTGTCTTGTAGTCGGCATAGAATGCATCCGGTAAGTCATCGATCTGGCTCTTCCAAGCCAAGCCATACAGCGTCTGGGCCATCTCTTCTGATGGTACGTAGCGCAAGATGCCGCCTTCATCGATCACGTAAGTGCGTGGATCGGTCGTCACTTTGACCATCTTATATCCAGGGCGATATGTCACGTTGCGGCGACCCAAGGGGAGCGTCTGCAACATGCTGTCAGGGATTTGTTTAACTGTCGAGAAATCCTTGTACCAGGAGAAGTACGTCTTCTCGTTGGGGAAGACATAACGATGTCCGTCCCAGCCGAAGTAATACACGGTCTGGCCGGAGCCTTTGATCAAGTCGCCCGGCGAGAACGCCGTCGTGACGGCAGCGTTAGCCGTAATCGGAGCGACTGATGTGGCGAGCGTGACCGCGACGGTCAGGGCGCCGAATAATTTGCTCATGCGCATAGTTAATGAATTTTATTTAATCCAGGGATAAGCTCCCTGATGATAATTAGTCGTATTAAGGTGCCACGATTGTCAGGGCTGTGCAACTACGTTCACGCCAGTAGAAACGTTTTCAGCGCTTGTTGATTTGGTGTCGGTGGCGCGACCGCTGAAGATGAACGTCCCGGCGCTGTTCCAAGGGCCAGTCGTGACGGTGCAGGGCGCTGATCCGTCGCAATGTTTCAGGATGGCTCCGTCCTTCATCACGTCGATCGAAGCGATACCGTCGTCATCCGAAGCGCTGACCGTTACATCAACGTATTCGCCTACATATATGGTCGTCTTGGCTGGAGTTACCGTTACGCTTGGCTCATCGTTGTTGCTGATGGTTACGTACTGCGGAGCGGAGGTATAGGTCGAGCCGTAAGTGCTGTTTACGATAGCTTTGACTTCATGGACCGTACCGAGAGTCTGGTCGTTCAGGTAGCCGGTCCACTGGCAGCTACGTGATCCGTCGACGCAGCTTTCTATGATTTGGTTGTCGACTGATATGTCGATGACGACCACGTTGACGTCGGTACTGACATCGACTATCGCGTCCACCAGTTGATTCGGTTTTATCTGCTTACGTGCTAGGCGTAGCGTCACCATGTCTGCGCCATCTGCTTGTGTCGTTATCGTTTCTGTCTCGGTCAGCATAGTGGCATCCAATTTCGTGACGACTGCTTTTGCGATATAGCTGTCGGCGGTATTCGAAGGAGGTATCGTGTAGTCGCTCGAGCACATCGTGACGACAGTGCATGTCTTTATCAGATTAGTCCCGATGAAGAGCTCGATTTTGTTGATGCTGCCGACATTGGGCGCCGATGCCATCAACGTCACGTTTTCTCCGGCCTGCGCATTACTCTTGGACACGGAGAAATCGAAAGTCGGTACTGGCGGTGTGCTCGTCGGGGTTTCTGTCGGGACGGTCGGGGTCGTGCTCGTCGGGGTTTCTGTAGGCGTCGTAGGAGTCGTCGGAGTGTTCGTCAGGGTCAGGTTCAGATTGATGCTGGAAGCTGCGGCGGTCTCGTTCGCAGGGGAAAAGTCAGCGGCAGTCAGGATTGGCGCACCTAGCTTGTAATCGACGAAGAAACCATCCGGTAGATCGTCAATCTTCTTGTTCCAGTCGTCGCCATATAATGCCTTGGCCACATCTTCGGTCTCTATCCAACGCAAGGTACCGTTGGCGGCCACGGCATAGACCTTGGGTATGCTTTCGACCTTGATCATCCTTACGCCCGGTCGGTAAGTGACGTTCTTGGTCAGCGGTATGGCCTGAAGCTCCTCCAGGGATAACGTCTTGACGGAGGAGAAATCTCCATACCAAGTCTGGTAAGTCTTCAGGTTAGGGAAGACGTAGCGCTTGGCGTCGTTACCGTAATAGTACACGGTGTCGCCGGGCCCTTTGATCAGATCGCCGCTTTGCAAAGTTGTTGCGCCCGTCGGCAGGGGAAATGAAGCACCTGCTATGCTGACTATGAGCAACAGGTTGCGTAAACTTGTCTTGAATTTCATATATCCGAAGGATACCAATTTTGGTTCCTCTTGGCGATATGCCCGACGAAAAAGACGCGACAACCCGCGTCCTCCGATTCCTTAAGCGCTGATGCCGCCGCCGGCCCCGTACCGGCCGCCTCAGGCAATCCTCTTATGCCAATACATCGCCTCGATCCTGCGTTTCGGTTTCCCGTCTTTCTTGCCGAACGTCCAATGATGCACGCCAGGAGTTTTTTTCGAGGATAGGTTGCTGATGGCTTTCTCCTGGCCCAAGAAAAAACCGATATGCCTATGGCCGAAGGAATAGTTCCTATCTTTCCTGTCGTCCATCGGGCTCCAGACTAAGACGCAGCCCGGTTTGGCTTGCCTGATTTTTTTCCAACCCGATTCCTCCATGTCGCGGACTAATCCGGAGACTGTCGTATGCGATTCTTTTATCAGGTCGAAGTGCTTCAGCACGAATGAGGGGAAATAGGCACAGGAGAGATTCCCGTCTTGCGTCAGGTCTTTACGCTTCCCATCGACCAGTCCATAGGCATGCCGGAACATGTTCGTCCCGACCGCACCTTTGACGAGCGAGAGGTATGTCTCCAGAAATATTAGTTTGACCTTCGGCATATTTGTTTATCTTGATCCCGGGAAAACAGGCGTCTATAGGTTCCTCATTTCCTCCAATGCCATCCGCGGATCATCTGCGTTGAAGATGCTGCTTCCGACGTAGAATATGGATACGCCTGCACTCCTCAATTCTTCCAGGTTCTCTTTCGTGATTCCGCCATCGAAACTGACGGTCAGTTCTGGCCATCTCTTTTTTAGCTTTCTGACTTTATCGATCGTGTGCGGCAGTATCTTGCGTCCGTTGAAGCCCGGCTCGACGCCCAGGACCAGCACCTCGTCCACCATTTCCGCGAACGGCTCCAGTTCTTCTATATCGGTCTTCGGGTTCAGCGCCAGCCCGCAGCGCCAGCCCTTGTCTTGGCAGAAGATCAACAGCTCGGCGTGATCGATCGGTGCCTCGATGTGCCAGACAGCGCCGTAGATTTTCGTGTTCTCCGAGGCTCTGCGCAAGTATTGTCTCGGGTCATTCACCATCAGATGGAGTATGAATCCTGGGCCGCCATCGAGTTTCTGCAAAGCGTCCAAATCGTGCCAATCGCTGTTCGCGACCAGAGTATCGTCCAGCACATCCAGCTGCAGCAAGTCTGTGGAATTCTTTATCTTCTCCCACCTGGTCTGGAATTCGTTCGCATCCTGGACCAGGATGGTCGGTATGACTGTGTTCATATATTTATTGTTCCCGCTCACTTTTTTTGTCGTTCCCCCGATGGCCATCGGGGGAATCCGGTCTCGTCAGCTTCTTCCTTTATCCGAGTTGCTTGATCCGTCTCTTGTGGCGCGTAGCTGTCGAAGCTTTTGTCTTCAGGAAAAGGTCGAGGAGTTTTTTTGTCTCACCCGATTTCTGCCTCCATCCGGAAAAAGTGACGATGTTGGCGTCATTGTCGTTCCTGGCCAGCTCCACGGATTTTGCGTCATAAGCGTCGAAAGCCCGCGCGCCCTTGATCCGGTTGGCTGCCATGACCATCCCGATACCGCTGCCGCAGGCCAGGACACCCCGGCTGTTTGGGGTCTGCGCTACCCGCAGCGCCAACTTTCGTGCGATTAGAGGATAATCGTCGCCAGCCTTGAAATCAGGTGACAAATCTTCGACCACCCATTCGGCCTTTTCTGTTATGAGCCGTTTTAAGGCTTCTTTCAGCTCATATCCCGCATGGTCAGCTCCGATATATAGGGTTTTGTGCATATTATGACGGAAGTTTATCACATTATTGTGGGGGTTGACGTGAGGGCCGAAAACACCGCATGATAGACAGACCAAATATGACGAACGACAACGACAACGAGGTACGCGGTACGAAGTACGAAGTACGGGACAATCCATCCCGCCCTAACTTTCCCCAGATGGAGGAGGAGATCGCCGCGTTCTGGAAAAAAGAAGATATTTTCCATCGTTCCATAGACGAGCGTCCTGAGAACAAGACGTATGTCTTTTATGATGGTCCTCCATTCGCCAACGGCACACCGCACTACGGTCACTTGCTGCAGTCCATCATCAAGGATGCAGTGCCGCGTTACTTCACCATGCAGGGCTTCCGCGTCCCGCGCGTCTGGGGTTGGGATTGTCATGGCTTACCTGCAGAGAACCTCATCGAGAAACGTCTTAAGCTGAATTCCAAGAAAGAGATAGAGAGTTTCGGTATCGATAAGTTCAACCAGGCTTGCGCCACTTCCGTCATGGAGTTCACGGGCGAGTGGGATCGCTATGTCCATCGCATCGGCCGCTGGGTGGAATTCGAAGGCGCCTATCGCACCATGGATGCTCCATATATTGAATCCGTCTGGTGGGCTTTCTCCGAGCTGTTCGCCAAAGACCTCATCTACAAGGACTTGCGTGTCTCGATGTACTGCCCGCGCTGCTCCACGCCGCTCTCCAATTTCGAGATTGCGATGCAGAATTCCTATCTCGACGTCTCTGATCCGGCCATCACCGTGAAGTTCAAGATCAAAGGCGAGGCCGACACCTATCTGCTGGCCTGGACCACCACGCCCTGGACGTTGCTCGCCAACGTGGCTTTGGCCGTCAATCCAGCGGAAATGTACGTCAAAGTCAGGGTCGAGGCGGACAAGGCTACATATATAGTTGCCGAGAAGCTGATGCAGTCCGTTTTTCGCCAGTATTTTCCGCTATCCGAAGGTGCGCCTCCGTTCGAGGTAGTATCCAAGATAAACGGCAGCGACCTGGTCGGAGTCGAATACGAACCGTTGTATCCGTTCTCGCCGGAGAACCTGGAGAAACTCACCGCGCGTGCCGGCAAGACCCTGTATCGCGTCGTAGGCATGGATTACGTGACCATGACTGACGGTACCGGCGTAGTGCACACCGCTCCGGCTTTCGGTGAGGAAGACTTCCAAGCCTCCAAGGTCAATGATCTTCCGGTCGTAGTGACCGTCGATAATGAAGGTAAGCAGAAACCCGAGACAGGTTTTGTCGCCGGCATGTATATCAAGGATTCGGACGCGAAAGTCGTGGCCGATCTGGACGAGCGCGGCTTGCTCTATCGTGAAGACAAGATCGAGCACAGCGTCCCTGCCTGTTGGCGTTGCAATACGTTGCTGCTGTACAAGGCCCAGACCGCCTGGTTCGTGGATGTGACCAAGCTGAAACCTAAGATGCTAGAGACCGCCAAAAAGACCAATTGGCATCCCGAAAGCTTCAAAGCCGGACGTTTCGGCAAGGGCCTCGAGAGCGCGCCGGATTGGTGCATTTCGCGTACTCGTTTCTGGGGCGCGCCGCTGCCTGTCTGGGAATGCGCTGACTGCCCAGAGAAGAAGATCTTCGGGTCTGTCGCCGAACTCGAGAAAGCTTCCGGCACCAAGATCGGATCCAAAGAGATGATGGAGCTGCATCGTCCGAATATCGACAACATAACCATGCCTTGCTCCTGCGGCGGCTCGATGCATCGTATCCCCGACGTCTTCGATTGTTGGTTCGAATCCGGCAGCATGCCATTCGCCTCGGTGCACTATCCGTTCGAGCACAAGGAATCCTTTGAAGGCAACTTCCCGGCTGATTTCATCGCCGAGGCCCAGGACCAGACGCGCGGTTGGTTCTACAACCTGCACGTCTTGGCTACCGCCCTGTTCAACAAGCCGGCCTTCAAGAACGTCATCGTTACAGGCATGATTTTGGCCGAAGACGGCAAGAAGATGTCCAAGAGCCTCAAGAACTATCCTGATCCCTGGGATCTGATGGTGAACTATGGTTCAGACAGCTTGCGCTACTATCTGTTGTCTTCTCCGGTGATCCAAGCCGATGCCCTCAACTTCTCCGAGAAGGACGTCGCCATCATCCAACGCACGCTGTTCGGCACTCTGTGGAACGTACGATCGTTCTACCTGATGTATGCTGGCGCGGATCAGGCCGAGCTCGTGAAGCCACGCAGCATGCATGTTCTCGACCGCTGGCTGTTCTCGCGTCTCATGTCGGTCACGCGCGAGATTACTTCATGCATGGAAGGTTATGACCTGGTCGGAGCGACTCGACCTTTGCGTTCCTGGGTGGATGATCTTTCCACCTGGTGGTTGCGCCGTTCGCGCGAACGCATGAAAGGCGCGGATGAATACGAAAAGCAGGACGCATTGCGCACTTTGCGCGAAGTCTTGCTCGAGACCTCCAAACTCTTGGCGCCGTTCGCTCCATTCATGGCCGATAAGCTGTACCAGGACATGGCCGGGCCTAAGATGTCGGTACACCTCGATCGCTGGCCGAAAGCGGAGGATAAGATAATCGATGAACAGTTGATGAACGACATGGCTTGGGTGCGTGAAGTCGTCACTTCAGGATTGGAACTGCGCGCACGCCACAAGATACCGGTCCGCCAGGCGCTCGCCAGCTTGACCGTTTCGTTGCGCGATGCGGCTCTGGCTTCGCGTCTGACGCTGCGCACGGAACTCCTTTCGCTCATCAAGGACGAACTTAATGTCGAGGACGTTATCCTGAACGGCGGCATCGATACGGGCGAACAGGCTTGGACGGCAGAGCTCGATACTAACATCACCCCCGAGCTCAAGAAGAAAGGCATGGCACGCGAGATCGCGCGACAGATCATGAACCTGCGTAAGGAATCGGGGCTTACCCCGCAGGACGCAATCCGGGTCAGTCTCGCGGTCGGCGACCAGGGCTTGCGCGACACGCTCGAAGAGATAATCGATTCCGCCATCGCCGGCGCCAATGTCCAAGCGCACTCCATCGGTGAATCCCTGGAAGACGAGACGCTTTCCCGGACTGAGGTCAAACTCGATGGTCAACCCATCCAGATCGGAATCAGGAAAGTCTGAAAAACCTGAAAAAAGTTGAACCGCTCCGATGCACATCGGAGCGGTTTATTATTGACAAACCCGCCTTTTTCTGTTCAGATGACCAATCGCAATCATGCGATCGCTCATTTGAGGGGTGGATAGATGGACGAAAAAGCGCTTTCGGCCTTTATGGCCGAAGAACCGGAAACCGCCGGGAAGTTCGTCGAGTTCGAGCGAGTCTGCCGTGAGTTTGAGGCAGCTCACCCAGGGACCGCGACACTGTGTCCCGAAGATTTCCGCGATGAGATGTTCGTCCTTTGGGACGTCCATCGTCAGACGGGGCTGGATCAGTGGTTCCTGATGCTGATCCAGGTCGGTAGATGGAAGAAGGATGCGAAGTCCAGTGCATTCCTGCGTGCGTGCGCGATCGACACGGGCACTCCGTACAACCTGATCGACCGACTCGGGCTCGTGCTGGTGGATCCTGCATTCGCTTTCGCCTCTGAGCAGGCCATGCAGGAAGTCTGGAATGCTTGGACGAAGACTTGGATCGAGTATGTCGCAGGCAAACCCAACAACCCTTGGAAGTTGGCCCATAGGGAGATGCGTCGCTTGCATGCGTGGCCTACGGCTCGTCTCGTTGACTATGCCACGAAGGCTGTCGATGCCTTCATGGAGGCGGCTGACCATAGCCAGGTCCCGAGGCCTCGGCTGCGCGAGATGCGCAAGGCGGCGGACGGAGATTGGGGTGCTTGGCTCAAGACCAAGAGTAACGGCGATCCGTCCCCGCTGATTCGTCAGCGTCTGGAGATGCTTTTCCGTAAGCACGTCGAGCGCTGGACGCAGCAAGCCCTCGAAGCCAGGGTCGCTGCTCGCCTGAGTAAGCGGCAAGAGGCTGCGCGGCGTCTCGAGCAAGCACGGGAGCAGGCAGAGCGTGAGCAACGTGAGCATGAGGAACGCGAAGCGCACGTCATGAACATGCTTGAATCTCTCCGTGAAGTCATGCGGCAAGACGTCGAGAAGCTGGCGACGGAGCAGAGCAGGCAGTCCCTCTGCGACAAGTTGGAGATGCTGGAAAGGGTGTCTCGCCTCGCCTCCAGCTGCAGCGTAGCTGTGCTGCGGGCATCCGGTGAGTTTCCTCACGCTAAGCTGGTCGACAAGATCGGCTCCGCGATTGCTCTGCAGGAACGACGTGCACAGGAACAGGAGGTTCGTCTCGAAAGGTGCCGGGAGCTCATCGGGCAGCGTGTCCGGCAGATCGTCAGGGTCTTCAACGGTCTGTTCGACCTGGAGATCGACTGGGAAGCCGTATTGAGCGGCGAGGTTACGGGTGAATATGGCTCCATCCATTCCGCCGAAGGTGAGGGTATCGGGCAGACGATCCGGCAAGAGCTGCGCGTCGCCGAGTGCTTGCATATGCTTAAGGGCGACCGCACCTGGCTCGAACTGGAGGAAGGTGATAGTGAGGACGAGATGTTCGACGCCTTCGAGACCGCTAACTTCATCGCCTGGCACGAACTCTCGCACCTGGTCACTCCATCCGTCATCGTTGCTTGCCTGCAGGCGGTCGAAGCTCCCCCTGATTTGTCCAAGGAGCAGCAGACTCAAGCGCGGGAAGTCGTGATCGACGCACTGGCTTTCCGGCTCGGCGCCACGTTCTATATGAACCAAGCGCCGAGGAAGCCTCTCGTAGTTTCCGAGATGGCTCGACTGCACATCATGCGGGTCTCCCTGTCATGCATGGCACGCCGGCTTGTCCGCCACCTGCAGGACGAGGTCCTGGATTCGAGCCAGCAGAGCCTGATACTCCGGATCCACGCCGAGCTCAAGTGCCAGGACGGAAGCCTTGTCCATACCAGGCAAGCGCTGCGTTTCCTTGATGCAGCGTTTGGCCCGGTCATCCAGCAGGGTGAAGCGGTACGCAACTACTACGCAGCGCTCTTCCGTAGCGCTCTGAAGGCCATTGACGTCACCAGCATCACGTTCCGTGGCTCCCTGCGCGACGCAGAGGAGGACTGCTGAACCTTCTCTCCCACACGTTATCCAATAAAAAGACCCGGCTCGCCTTCCTTGGCTGAGCCGGGTTTCGCTTTTACGGCTTTTTGCCCCCGGGGACCCTTATCGAGCATCAGTCGCGCGAGAAGCGCAGATAAGGGGCGCCCTTGGGGTGCAGGGATAGTTGGGCGAGCAACTATCCCTGCAAAGGAAGGATCTGTAAAAGAGCTGGCCGGGTGCAGGACGGAGCGCCTGCACATAAAACCAGATCCCCCGGTCACCGCGCCCGCCATGCAAGCAAGGCGTTGCGGACGGGAGCCGTGGCATGACAAAAGAGGTTCAGGCGGGAATGACGAATTAACCCATAGCATTGACAAAATCCTTTAAATACGGTATGTTCCTACATTCCGGAAATGGTTTCCGGATGTCCTTCGAAAGGTTCATAAAATGGCTAACCGTGACAGTCTGCCGTACGTGATCGAAAGCCGTTTGCCTGACAAGAGCGGTCGGGCGCGCACCTTGCGCTACGAGCTGCGTTCGGTCTTGGGGCAGGGTGGTATGGCCACGGTTTACCTGGCTCAAGACCTCACTCCTCCCGACTGGTATGTCAGGGACTATGGCGACAAACCGCGCCTCGTTGTGCTCAAGTTCCCGCACGAAGCCGTGCTGGAGAACTCAGCTGATGCGTTGGATCGGTTCATCCGTGAGGCCAACCTCCTCAAGGCCGTGGACCACCCCAACATCACGCACATCTGGAATATGGGCGTCGACCAGGACACCCAGCCCTTCATCGTCATGGAGCTGGTCGAGAACGCGCGCAGCTTGGATTCGATCAAGACCGAGTACTGGGAGCGTTTCCTGGACGGCCAGGGGAGATCTGAAGACGGCAAGATCGAGCGTTCGCTCGTCCCGGCGTCAGAGCTCATCCCCAAGCTCGAGCAGGTTCTCGATGCGCTCGAAGCGCTGCACGTCATGACGATCGTCCATCGCGACATCAAACCCGAGAACATCCTGGTGACCAAGCAGGAGGACGGGCGAGAAGTGATCAAGCTGACGGATTTGGGCATCTCCAAGAGCCTTAACCCGCAGCTCGGTCCAAACCTCACGAGCCAAGGTGTGGTCGTCGGCACTCCGTTCTACATGTCGCCTGAAGCGGCGATGGAGTGCAAGATCCATCCCGAGACGCGAGAGGTCTGGCATGTCGGCCCGTGGTCAGATTTCTGGTCGCTCGGCGCCTCGACTTTCGAGCTCATGACTGGCTTCCTGCCCTTCGACGCGGATGCCAATGAGCTGCGCAAGCCGACTGCCGGAGTAAGGTCCGAAGCCCTGGCGGAACAGCTCATGGCCCGGCTCGTCTTGGCCAAGGTGGTGGACAGCAAGATCCCTCACAGGAGCGTGAATGACTTCGTCCACAATCCCAATCCGGCGCTCGTCGAGTTCATCGACAGGTGTCTGACCAAGGATCCTTGGGCACGACCTGGTAAGCCGGACGAGTTGCGCGCTTTGCTGCGCAAGGCGGATGAATGGGAACGCACCCATAAGCTGCCCGCCACCTCGTCGAACAGCCGCAAGGCCTCCTGGCGTGTTGCTGATTCACTTGCGCCTACGCGCGAACTGCTTTCGAATCCGCCACCGCAGCCTCCTGCGACTTCGGAGGTTGCTGGTCGCAGCGGGTTGTCCAGATCCAAAGTCGCCTTGGTACCTGCCGTCATCCTGACGTTCGGGGCCATCGTGCTGCTGGCCTGGCTCTTCGACCTGCATGGGCGCTTCATTGACTCGCGACCCGAGCTTGAAGCTTCTGTAGCCGCAACCGCTTCGTCTGTAGCGCCAGTCGCTTCGGCAGTTCCATCGGCCGCGACTACGGCTTCAGCCAAGCGTGCGCCTGGGTCAGGACCTGAGCCCGGTTCGCGTGACTACGGTATCTACCAGCGAGGCCTGGCTGCCTACTCGCAGGGCAACTGCATCCAGGCCAAACGCTTCATGAACGGAGTGTTGGCGGTTCATCCGTCTTTCCCTCCGGCCATGAAGGTGCTGGGAGAATGCGCCTTGCGGAGCCGGAATTACGAGGAGGCGCGGCAGTATCTCGGTATGTACGAGTCGTTCGACGGCGTCGAGCCATTGTCGGCGCAAGCCCGAAACTTCATGCAAGAGGGGAAGTGACATGGACGAGAAAACCAGGCTGCAAGCTCAAGCGATCCTCCAGGTCCTGCAGGACATGAACGGCAACGTGAAGTGCAACCTCGCGGACCTGGAGTCGGTAACGGCCATGGTGCGCCGCATCGAACTGGCCAGGGAAACGGTCCTCGAAGCATTGAGTGCTCGGCGCGATCCGGTCTGTACGGTACCGAACGGCACGGATGTGTTCGTGTCCCAGCTGTCTCTCCTCAAGGAGACCTTGGACACTGTCGCCTTCGCCGCGGCCACCCTCGAGAGCCATTGCCGCACGCGCGACAAGGACTCGCTGCTCGTCATGCCGCTGGCGGCAGAGCAGCTACGCGAAGCGTTCGCGGGCTACACGTCTCGACTCGCCGAATTCTCTTCTTTCCTGTCCGACGCCTGACGTCCGGACAGCCCACCTCTGAACCCCCGATGGTCTCGCTGTCGGGGGTTTAGCATTGACAAGAAGCGCGGAAAGTAGTATATCTTTTCGGTTCCAGCAAACAGTTGGCCTTCCTGTAGTAATGCAGGAAATCAAGAGGGGAGCGTGTTCTTTGGATAATCCGGATCAGCATTACAGCCTCCAGCAACGCAGGACCATCAGGTTCTGCTTCATGGTGTTCGACGCCCTTACGGAACTCGAGGATCTGACTTGGATGGACGAGCACGTGGCGTTCATCAAGCGCTTGCGCCAGAGATACGGCAGAGCCACGGCGGAGCGTTGCCGCCTCTTCCATGCCGCCTGCGGGAGCGGCGTTTCGCCAGACGTTGCAGTGACATGTTTTGACTTCGCGGGGGAGGACTCGATACTCTTAAAGATGTGCGAGTTAGGTTCCGCATATCTTGATGCCGATTACTTCGAGATCGTGCGTCGATCTTGCAGGATCCCCGAGGAGGATTGACATGAGTAGCACCCATCCGCAAGTCGGTCCCTCGCTAGCCGAAGTGCTTGAGCGCCTCAAGGCTACTGAGTCAGCGAACAACGTCTCGCAGCTCGTACGCCTGGCCAAATCGGTCGATGAGACGACCAAGCCCATCCTGTTCAATCTGCTGCGTAATCGCGGCTATCCCGAACTGGCCTCGGAAGGCGGCATCGAGCTCCTCGCAAGATGTGCCTGACCTCTGACATGCCCTTTGCCCACACCTTGAGCACTCTTCGCTCCACATGACGCCCCGACGGTAACTCCGCCGGGGTTCATCTTTTTAGGCGCAAGCTGATTGCTTCAAGTCGGCTTTCAGGCTAAACTGAAGCCACTTATGATAGCCACATTGCGCGGTAAAATACTGGAAGTACACGCATTTTTTTTGGTTTTGGAGATCAATGGTATCGGCTATCAGATAAAGGCATCTTCGCCCGTCCTCTCCAAGAGCAAAGCCGGAGAAGATCGTCTGTTCTACATCCATGATCACGTCCGTGAAGATCTGCGCGATCTTTATGGTTTTGGTTCATGGAGCGAGCAGGAGTTCTTCGAGAAGTTGCTCAATATCTCCGGCGTCGGACCAAAGGTTGCCCTGACGCTCATGTCAGTCGGCCCTATCGACCAAGTGAAGTCCGCTGTCATGCGTGGCGACCTTTCACTTTTGACCTCGGTCCCCGGCGTCGGGAAGAAGACCGCGCAAAAGATCATACTCGAACTCAAAGGCCAGCTTGTAGAGGACGAAGCCGCTCTGCCCGGAGACTCCGAAGTAGCGGATGCGCTCGTTTCGCTCGGTTACACCTTGCAGCAGGCGCGTGATGTTCTGAAATCCATTCCTCAAGAAGTCTCTTCCATCCCGGAGCGCATCAAGATCGCGTTGAAGTATTTAAGCAAATGAACCTCGTCGAGATACATGATCGCGAACGATGGGATGCTTGGCAGCGTGCCCAAGTCTTGTCGCAATTCACCCAGTCCTGGGCTTGGGGAGAATTCCGTGGCGAAGGCGGCGCACCGATCAAGCGCTTCGCTTTGCAGGATGAGACGGGGGAGTGGCTGGCGGCTGCGCAGCTGAGTTATCGCCCCAAGAGATTCAATACTGGTTTTTGGCGCGCGGAACGCGGACCTGTTTTTGCCTCTTCGCTCTCATCTGAAAAGAAGACGGAAGTTTTTTGGGAATTCTGCCGTCAGCTCGATGCACAAAAAGAGCTGCACGATCGATCGTTGTTTTGGCGT
Organism: bacterium; assembly: GCA_021796435.1. Lineage (GTDB taxonomy): Bacteria > Patescibacteriota > Patescibacteriia > 2-12-FULL-60-25 > 2-12-FULL-60-25 > CAIKNB01. The sequence goes on along the minus strand of JAJYXM010000016.1, from coordinate 1,330,009 downwards.
TTCGAACCCAGTGTGGAGCTTGAAAGATCGCAGGGCATGCTGACGACCGCTTTCCGTCGGGCCGCTCATGGTGATCCGCCTTCGACTTTGGTTTTGGATTTGTCACGGACGCAGGAAGAGATTTTGGATGGCATGCATGAGAAGACGCGCTACAACATCCGCCTCGCCGGCCGCAAAGGAGTGACGACACGTCTGGCCGACAAGCCGGCCGACGTCGAAGCGTTCCTGGACTTGGCGATGGAGACGGCTACGCGTGACGGATTCATCCAATACGACCGTGAACATCTCAAGCGGACCTATCAGGTCATGCACTCCAACGGTTTGGCGCAGATCCGCTTGGCCGAACATGAGGGGAAGATACTGGTTGCTGACATGGAGACGCTGTTCGGTGATACCGTGACTTATCTCCACGGTGCGTCTTCATCCGCTTCGCGCAACCTGATGGCCCCCTACCTTATGCACTGGGACGCGATTATGGATGCGCAACGTCGAGGATTCAGGTACTACGATTTTTGGGGTATCAACCCGCAGTCCAAAGCCATGTATTATTACCGTGAATCTTGGGAGGGAGTCACACGCTTCAAATTAGGTTTTGGCGGTCGCCGCGTGAACTATATCGGTACCTGGGATCTGCCGCTGAATTATTTCCTTTATCGTCTCGTCTACATCAAAGAGATTTTGAGGGGATGATTTCAGTATCGTCATCCCGGACCTGATCCGGGATCTTGTTAAAAAGTTTAACCCCGGCGTGGAGAACGCCGGGGTTTTTGGTCAGTGCACATCAATCTTATTTAGGATTTTATCGGTTGGCTTTTTCATGCAAGACGCGCCTCTCTACATAATCTTGACTTAAACCCATATTTTTGGTAAGCAAATATGCTGCTCTTTCAACCGGAGGTACCCCATGCAGACAAGCCAGAAGACGCAACAGCGTTTCAGTCGGTATCACTGTTCGAGCAACCCGCCGCCGGCATTGGATGTCGTGGTGCGCGAACTCGCGAAGCGGAATTCCGCCAAGAACGGCATCAAGAACAAGCAGGCAGTACGGGCGCTCGCGCAGCAGTCCCACTCTCACTACCACGACAAGGGCAAGTCGGACGACTTGTGCCGTTTCCTGCTGAACGTCGGCGTCCTGCTCGAATCGTCGGAACAGGGACGTCTCTACTTCGACGCGGTACGCGCCGCAGTCGTGCTCGAGTGCTGCAGGAATGGACAGGAGCCGGATGAGGCGCCTAATCCGGAAGCACGCATCCGGGAACTCAGTAACGAGAATGACGCGGCGCAGCACGAGGAAGAAGCGACGATCAGCGCCGCGCCCTCGACGCAAGCGAGTGTCGCGCCTGCGAGCCCGGCAGAGCCTGTACAGCAGAAGACCCACGCGATATTCCTCACACCGATCGAGCACGACGTGTGGATCTCCATCTGCACCATGGTGACTGACGACGAAGGGACGTTCAGTCTCCGTGCGCCGAACGAGCCGGAGGCCCTGCACCGCGAATGGGCATCCCAGGAGCTTGGTTGCTCAGCCGAGGAGTATGACCGCGTATTCCGGTCATTCGTGGAACGAGGTCTGTTGGAGGAGCACCACCCGGACGACGAAGAAGATGAAGAGGATAACGACCTCTACTTGCTGACGCGCGATCCTACGACGATCCATGTCGTCGAGATCCCGGAGCGTCCGGCCAAGATCATCACGCGACTCGATATGGATATCGTCCACAAGCTGGAGCTTGGCTTCCGCTTCGAACCGGGCGCTCCACTGGCCAAGATCTTCGCTGATGCCGTCACGGATCTGGTTCCGTCAGACAAGGTCAACGCGGCGTACACGAAGTTCGTCGGCGGTCCGAACACGCTCGACCACAAGTACAGCTACTGGGGCATCATCTATCGTCAGCCGGTGGATGATGGCGGAACCGAGACATACGTCTGTCTTGCGGGATTCGAACGCTTCGCTTTCGAGCTGAAGGGTGCGCAGGGCGAAACCGGTCCCACGTCAGCTGCAGAGGGCGACACCGCGTCGCAAGACGAATCAGCGGAAGCTGGATTCGCGGCCTCCGCTACCATGCCCAGCCCAGGGCCAGCTTCTTGGGATGACGAGGGTGCGCCTCCATCGGAGCGTCGTGTCGTCATAACTCCGCCGCCGGACAAGACTCCTCCTGCGCTCGGAGCAGCGCCAGTCGCAAGTGCCACTTCCGAAGACGAGCAACGCCGCCGCCGCATCGAAGCCATGGATGATGCGGAGCTCGAACGTAAGCTCGAGGAGTGGCGTCGCATGCTCGAGATACTGCCGATCTCCATCCGAATGGCCGAAGCCGAACAGGCACGGCGAGATCGCGCTAACGAACGCAAGCGTCTTGCTGCGCAGCTCGAGGCAATCCGCGCAGAGCAGGAACGTCTGCAGAAGGCGGCGCAGGATAAGGCCGAAGAGGCTGAACGCCTCGCCGCCGAAATCGCTGCCCTGCAGGATCCCTGACTCCCTCCCTCAACACAAGACCCGGCTCATCATCCTTGGTGCAGCCGGGTTTCCCTTTATTGCGGTTTTTTATTCTGCGGTCCGTTTTTCCGCTTTTTTCATCTTCACGTCGTGCGCTATCAGCGTACCGTCTTCCTTTATCGCCGGATAATTCATGATGACCGTCTTGTAGCCGTCCTGTTTGAACATGATGCGATACGAACCGCGCTGTACGATGAAGGCGTAGCGTCCTTTGGCCGAAGTGATCTGCGTCTCCAATAGTTTATTGAAACGTGTCTCGAATATCCTGACCACGACTTTCTCGATCGGGCGTTTGTTGCTTTCGTCGCGGATCGTACCGAAAGGCGGTTGTGGCGGTTTGAAATTGACGAATCTCCCTGCCAGGATCGCGGCGTAAGCGACGAATACCATCCAGATCAGGATGGACTGCCAGAGTATGTATAGGATCGTCACCGAGACAGCCAGACTGAGGAGCAGCAGGATGTTCATCTCGTTCTTGTTCAGGTGGAAGCGCAGACTGAAGAATCCCAAGCCTCGTTCGATGCCTGGATCGATCGGTATATTCTTGGTCATCGCGCCGAAATCCTTAACGTTGATGCGTTTGGCCGAAAGGATGTTGTCGTAGACCGAAGGATTCTTTTCTTTCGTCACATACCGTGACGGGAAGACGAACCCCTGTTTCGAGACCTCGATCGTATATTCGCCCCTAGGCGCGATCAGGCGATAACGACCCTCGGCATCCGAGACTGTCGTGCGTACCACCAGTCCGTGCACGTTTTTCAGGCTGATCGTCGCCAAGGCTTCCGGTTTTTCCGTCACGCTGTTGAAGATCGTCCCGAAGCCGCTTTTGCGTTTACGGAACGCGATATACATGGGAAAAGTCAGCCGCAAGGACAACACAAGAAAGGCTGCATAAACAGCCGCCGTTATCAGGGTAAGCTTATCGAATTGGAGCTGGATGAACTCCGGCATGCCGATAGTTTACGATATAACCCCCTCTTGGGTAAGAGGGGGTTATGGATCGTTTCGAATTACGCGAGCAGCTTATCCAACAATCCGGTTTTCTTCAGCAGTTCGACCGTCTTTTCCACGGGCAAACCCATCACGTTAGAGTAACTGCCCTGGATCCTTTTGATGAATAGTCCGCCGATCCCTTGGATGGCGTATGATCCTGCCTTGTCCATCGGTTCGCCGGTTTTGGCATACCAGTCGATCTCTTTTTTCGTCATCCTGCGGAACAAGACCTCGGTCGTATCGGCCAAAGCGAACCTTTAATCGTCTCGTTGCAGGCAGATGGCCGTATACACCTGATGTCTTTTGCCTTGCAGCTTCTTCAAGGTACGTTTCGCATCCGTGATACTTGTCGGCTTACCGATAGGTTTGCCGTCCTGCGCCACGGTCGTGTCCGAAGCCAAGACCCATCTTCCGGGGAATCGCTTCGCTACGACCGCTGCCTTGTCTTTTACCAGACGCAACACCATAGCTTTAGCGTCTTCACTCTTCAACGGTGTCTCATCGACGTCCGCCGGGAAGATTTCGATCTTAATCTTCAATCTTTCCAGCAGCTCACGCCTGCGCGGTGAACCGGATGCTAGGATGAGATGATTTTTTGATGTTTTCATATCGTATTTTTCTCAGTTCGGTTTAAAATGACATGGGGGTCTGGGGGTACATGCTAAGCGTGGTCGCAGAAGAAATTAAAGACGATATATCAGAGCGCATCATGGACCCCCAGGACCTTTGGTTACTTTCAGTCATGAAAGTAACAACTCGTCCTCTTCATGTCAGCTGGTCGAACAGTATCTTGAATAAAGTGGCTTGGAACTTGGCTATCACCGGGTTTTCTATGATGGTCGCCGTATCCGTGTTGTAGTCGATGAAGGCTATCTTGTCGCCATACACCAGCTGCGTGATCCCGTAGTCGAACAGCCCGTAGCGCGGCGGTACGACTTTGATGGCGCGTTCCAAACGCGGCTTCTTCTTTTTCATGACCGCGGAACTCGTGATGACGAAGCGTTGCAGCCCTTTGGCGTCGCGCCTCTCGCGATACTGCGGCGGCAAGTAGCGTTCGCCTGCTGCGAATTCGTGCTGCGCGCTGTAGCGGTAGAAGGTGTCGCCTCGTTTCAGGGTCCGCAGAAGGTCGTCGTAAACGAACCGTATGCCTTGTATCCCATCGAATGATTTTACGGTCGGCTTTTTGGAATTCACTGCATAGGCGCGCTCAAGGTCTGGCAGCGCTTTCTCGAAGTCCGCGCGCGCTGCGTCCAGCAGTATCTGCAGTTTCTCCGGAGGTTCTGCTGCGAACCATTTTTGTTTGCCGTGCGGCACCAGCGAGACGAGGCCTTTTTCCATCATCCCCGGCAGCACTTGGTACACTCCCGGTCGGTGGACTTTCGAGCGGCGTGAGATGTCCGAGACGTTCGCTGCGCCGTGCTCCAGCAGAGTCAGGTAGATTGCGCTTTCCTCAGGCGAGAGGCCTAGAGTGCGCAGGATGCTTGTCTTTGGCATATGTGTAGTTGATTATTACACATCGAGGATAAAGCTTAAAGCCAACAATTGTCAATCGAAAAGGGGTGCCATGTGTAATGTCATTACACATTTTGTAATTTCCTGTGACATGCATCCGGATAATCGCTATCCTCTTCGCAATGCACCTTTCGTTTTAACCAGAAGGATAGGGGAGAAGGATCGATGGACACTGCAACCACTACGCACGCGCCCGAAGTTCGTCATCTCACGCCTCTCGACTACATGAGTCTGCCCGATACGGCCTGGAGTTGGGCCAAGGAGCTCATGCACGTCACGTTGCTGCATCAGGAGCACGCAGCTTCGAACCGCAAACGCGTCCGTTCGCATGACTTGGTCACGCCCTTCGCGGTCCACCCGCTGCAGTGCGCTCTCGCCGCACTCTCCGAACCCGAGCTTGATGGCGAACTGCGGGTAAAGCTCTTCCGGGTACTGCTGTACCACGAGCTCGAAGCGCAGACCGGCATTAAGCCAGACTTCCTGCCGCTGCCAATCCAGGAGATGATCCGCTCCGTGCGCTGCCTGGGTCATGGAGCCTTGGGTTGGTCCGCTCCGCCCGAGATTCGTCTGGCTAAGCTCTACTCGCTCGTGTTCGACCTTCAGGACGGCCAGCTTCCGCAGGATGCCCATGCCAATCTGCTCCATCACCTGGTCACGGACGTGGCCGAAAACTACGGAGTGCTCAACATCGTCAAGCTGGCCTACACCCTGCCGCGCAACGACGACTACTAGCCACCCCCCTCCTTTTCCCGGCGGCAACTCCGCCGGGCGACTCTTTTTTATAACGAAGTCGCCACATCCGAATGGATGTGGCGTGATGACCGATGGGTCTTTTTGTAGAGCAGATGAGCCTCATTTGGCGACAAGCGTCTTCAGGCCGTAGTCAGACTTGTCGCGGGAAGCTGTCGAGGTCCACCTTGTCCAAGGCGTGGCGTATGAGCGCGCTACGGTTGGCTCTGGTGAATCCCAGCTCCTTGAGTTCTGCGACCTTGCGGTCCAGCTCGTCGAGGTCCCTGAGATATATGGAGATGCAGATGACCTTGTAGTGAGTCGGTTTCTGCGTGGCCTGATCCCTCATCTTCTCCTCCTGTCTGAGCAAACGAACTTATGCTTATGTACAACTCTTAATCCAACCCGTCAAGGCGAGATATGTTAAGTTTATCCGCTTTTTGATGCGGCTTTGAGCGCCTGTTCTATTGTCTCTCTGATTTCGCCCTGTCCGCTATCCGTGACGTTCGAATGCAGGATGAACTTTGTTCCTTGTTTATCTTTCTCTACCGCGCGTCGCAAAGCCAAGATCTCTGATTTCTTGAGTTTATCTACTTTGTTCGCTATGACGGCGAACGGGATTGAAGTCGTCTCGAGGAAGCCTAACATCTCACGGTCGATATCCCCCAGGCCAAGGCGAGCGTCCACGACCACCAAGACGAACTTCAGGTGTTCGGCTCGGGTCATATAATCGTTCAGCAGATCCTCGAAAGCTATGCGCTTTTCTTTGGAGGCTTTGGCATAGCCATAACCCGGCAGATCGACCAGGAAGAACCGTTTGTCCACGTCGAAGATATTGATGGTCCTTGTCCGTCCCGGTGTGGCCCCGACATGCGCCAAGGCTTTTTGGTTTACCAAGTGGTTGATGAGCGATGACTTGCCGACATTCGACCGACCGACTAGGGCTATCTGCGGTCTATCGCTTTTTGGCAAGTCCTCTATCTTGGTGATGCTTTTCAGAAAAGTGGCGTTCATGTGTCTATGTTTCATCCGTCAACATAACGCATCTCACGCCTTAGCACAAACTAGGCATAAAAAAGGAAATCGCCCCGATGGCGTCACGTGTTGCGTGGGCTGTCGGGGCGTAGGGTGGTTTCAGCGTTCTCTCGGTCCCTTGATGCCTTCAAGGTACCGCTGCCAGAAGAAGGGACGCCGCTCGATCGTCACCGGCAGCTGAACGCCGCGCTTCTCGCTGAGCTCCAGGCGGAGATGATCTTGATAGTCCCCGAGGCATACCCGGATACATTGGAGCTTGAAGCCGCGCTCCTTGTCGTCGCCTTCCGGCGTGATCTCCACCAGCGCGGCCTGGGCGTCCTCCAGGATATTGGCGCCCTTGATATCGATCGGGTAGCGGACTCGATCGATCACGGCGAGTAGGCGCTTGTCACCGTGTAGTACGAAGACGCCTTCAGCCGGCGATGAGCCGTAATTCATCTTCCACTCACCGTCAAAGTCGGTGAACTCGTCTTCTTGCTGCCTGTAGAGCGCAGGTATCGCGCGTCGGATGAAATCCTCATCGAACGGCAGTCCGTTTGGGTGAATCTCGGGGAGCCCGTCGTCAGCATAGGCCAGGCAGACTGACCGCTCCTCTGAGTTGCGTATCAGGGATTTGGCCACATATACGCCGATGCAGTTGTCGTCACCCCTCAGCACGAGTTGCGTACCGAGCTCCCTGGCCGGGATGTGCTTCTCGAACCACCGCTCCAACTCGCGGTTGTAGTAGTATCTGCAGAAGCTTTCCCCGTAGTTCTGAGTAGTGTCGGGATCCACCACGTAGATGACGTAACCTGCGTTACTTGGGAATGGTTCGCCGTCGCCGCTAGGCGGCATAGTGCAGCGGCCGAACACCGCATGTACCTCGTTCGGGTGCTCGCTTGCGGCAAGCAATCCGGCGAAAGTCGACTTGGTCAGCGGCGCGAGACGGGGTGCAATCGGGAGCATTAGCGGCATAGCCTCACCTCATCGGTTGAATGAACGTTGCGGGGAGGTTAATCGATGCCGAAGGTCGCGTCAACTGCTGAATACCGAAACCCGGCCGAATGGCCGGGTTTGTTCACTTTTTCTTTCGTGTATCCCACTTGAACAGCTTGTATAGCGCGCAAAAGCCCGTCGCCGCCGTGAAAGCCAGGATGATGGCTAAGACGTAGGCGACCAGCTGCGCCCAGCCCGAGAGCCAGTATATTCCGGCAAGTAATGATAGTACGGCGAGCACTACGCGCACGACTCGATCGACGGTACCTTCGTTGGGGGTTGGGCAGTTCATATGATCAAGGTTATTTTTTATCGACCCCCAGGATTTGCCCTAGGCGGTCACGGTCAAATCCCAGTATATACTCCGGTTCGTCATCTTCATACCTGATCTCCGTCACGGGTACGCCCATCTGTCCGGTTTTTTTCACCATGTCCTCGGCAGCTTGCTGGTTGAGGTCGACCATCGCCAGTTCATACTCCACCTTATTGTCGTCTAACCATTTCTTTTCCATCGAGCAATATGGACAAGTCGTCGAAGAGTAGAGCTTCACGCCGTTGGGTTTGAGCTGTCCGACATCTGCAGCGCCATGGATGAGATCTTTTATCTTCTGATCGGCCTCGGCGGCGAGCCAAGCCAAGTTAGGATCCTGCAGCATGGCTTTGAGTATCCCCGTCTGTCCTGTCCCGATGAAGACGTCTTCGCCTTTGCGCAGGATCGAGATGCCGCACGGCAAAAAACCGATAAGGTTACGGTCAGTCTCGAGCAGTTCCTTTATCCAATCCGGGCGACATACGAGCACCATCGTGCCCGCACCGTCAGGGAAGTCCGTGCTGCCCAAATTTTTCCAGCCCTCCGCTTCGGCGCGCTTGATCAATTCGTCCTTCGTAGTTGCGAAATCGCGATTGCTTTTCCTGAAATATGCTAAATTCATATTTTTTTGGTTTATTTGAGTCGATGATTATTTGGTCTTTTGGAGATATTTGAAGACGCTCTGTGCGGCGATGGCACCCTCGCTGCAGGCCGTGATTATCTGCCTGAAGTTGTCGGAATTCGTCGTGATGTCCCCGGCGGCCCACGCCCCAGGGATGCTCGTCGTCTGGTCCGGCGCTGTTTCGACATATCCCTTTTCGTCGGTTCTTAAACCCATTTGAGCTATTAGCGTCATATCCGGATCAGAACCGATCTCCACGAAGAGGCCGTCCAGCTTGAGCACCTCACTTCCGGCAAAGGGTTTGTCCAACTGGACGCCCTCCAGACGATTTTCACCCAGGAGCTTAGTGATGCTGCTCTCGAAGAGCACCTCTATCTTTGGATTCTTCTTTATCTGCTCTATCCAAGCGGTCTCTCCACGCAGCTCCGTACCGCGATATATCTGATAGACCTTCTCTGCTATCTCGGCGAGATAGAGTGACGCCGTATTCGCCGCATCACTGCCTCCCGCGACGGCGACGACCTTGCCTCTATAGAACATCGCATCGCACGTCGCGCAGTACGAGACGCCTTTTCCGGTCAGCCTTCCCTCATCCGGCAAACCGAGGTGTTTATGTTTCGTTCCCGTAGCGAGCAGTACAGCCTTGGCGCCGATCGTTTTGCCGCCGGTCATCGAGACTACGAAGCGCTCACCGTCCTTTTTGATTGAGGTGACTGTCTCGAACAGCTGGGGGACTTCGAGCGCCGTGACATGGTCGGCCATTTTCTGTGTGAGCTCCATGCCTGCGATCTCCGTCTCGGACGGATAGTTGCAGATCTTGTGCGACGAAGTCATCAGACCGCCTGGCAGCTGACCTATGAGTACCTGATCGATCCCATAACGCGCCGCGTAGACCGCCGCGGTTAGTCCCGCCGGTCCGGAGCCGATGATAACCAGGTCGCGTTCCTCGTTGGACTCCATGCGTTCTACTTTGCGGTACGTCTCATCTTCCTTTGCTATCAAGCCATCGATCGTCGCTCTTAATTCACGTTCGTCGATTTCTCCCGTCAGCCTCTTGTCCTGGACTTTGCCGTGGCAGAAGAACAATAAGGTGGGGGAGCCGCTGACTTCTAAAGAAGCCGCTAACGGCCGGTTCTCTTGCCGGAAGATCTTGGTGAATCTTACGTCCGGGTATTCCTCGGCCAGACGCGAATATACGGGTGCAAGTTTCTCGCACGGCGGGCACTCCGTGGAATAGAAGTCCACTATCGTGATAGGGAATTTCCCTATCGTTTCGCGGAACTCCTCTTCATTTTTCAGCTGGGTGACTTCCATAGGTTCATTTATATTTGCAGATCAGTTTTTTGATGTCGCTGAACATCGTCGTCTTGGCGGGCTCGTAGCATACCCGTTTGCCGTCACGTTTCGGCTCGAGCAAGCCTTCGTCCGCTAAGGCCTTCAGATGATACGACGTGACGGCCACGCTCAGATCCAAGCCATCTGCGATATCCGAGACGCAAGCGTTCTTGGTCGCGAATATTCTGCACAGGATGCGCATGCGGTTGGCGTCACCGATGGTCTGGAACAGGCTGGCTAGCTGCTCCAGGTCTGCGTAAGTGGTTTTTTTGGTCTTCATACGTTCAAATAGTGATTTGAATGATAAGCCAGGCCGCGAGACGTGTCAAGGTCGTTGCGTTCAGTCCGAAAGTCCCCGGTCCAGCCGAGGCGCCGCGACGCGTGCCTGTTTTATCCTTGTTTTTATGCATTTTGCCTCGCTTACGGCGTCTGGCGCTAGGCGCCGGTGATGCTATACTGGAGTTCTAAATATGTTACGTTTTGAACAGGCGGTTCAGCCGCGACCGGATCAGCCAGACAAGGGCAAAAGAGGTGCGGTCCAGGCGATAAACCCTTTCGTGGAAAGCTATATCCGACGCGTCGATGATCTTTTGACTCAGGATGACCGGACCGTCATCGACGCTTATCTGCAGAAGATCATCCTCGGCCCTGACGGCACGAAGCGCGAGTATGACGATATCGCGAAAGACGTATTTTTCATGGACCAGGATGAGCGTTTGGCGGAAATCCAGAAAAAGCTTTCGGCCCGCGTGCCTTTGAGCCTTAAGGACTATCTGATCACCAGGGTGGATGTTCTGTTGGAGCGCATTCCGCCGCCAGGGCAAGCCCCGAAAACACCCGGACTGCGTATCGTCAAAGCCGGTAAGCCAAGAGGATCGGATTTTGATGCGACGGTTTCTCGACCCGAAGCGTCTGGACGGGCCGAGCAGACGGGAGAGCTCAGCCATTCGCATGAAAGCGTTTCATCGATGGATCTGGAGGGCCTGCTCTCGGACAAAGTCATAGGTTCCATCTATCCCAAAATCCACTGTCAATGCGATTATGATTTTGCCCTGCCTGACGTTTCAGGCTTTACCCATTTACGACCCGATGCCCCGCGGCCGGAGGAGATCCGCGTTCTTCCTCGATTGACCAGGGATGATATTCAGCGTGACAATCTGGTCATTTCTCTTCCTCGGGGACGCATAACCGGCGGCGTCTTGCCCGTACCCTACGGTTTCCGCGTGAGGGGCGCTCTCGAACAGCCGATTGATATAGTCGACGCCGGCGGCCAATCGCCTTTCCGCACCCGTCTGATGAGCGAAATCGGACAAGACTCGCTGACCTATGTGATGTCGTTCATCGGAGACTCGGCGACAGTCGACCTGAAGTCCTTCGTGCCGACGGAAGACGAAAGGGAAGACCTGCAAGCTTGCTTGCCCGTCCCGGAAGAATTCCGCACCCGTGGTTCCGCTAGCCTAAGCGGAGCACGCGAGGTCATCAATGAGATCATGGCCAGGGAATTCCGTTATGTCTGCGACGATCGATTGGGGGCGTTCATCAAACGTCACCCCCAAGACCTAGGCCTCATTATGGAAGGGCTTAAGGCCGGACATTGTGATCTCTTGGCCTGGTGCGCAGCCGCGTATTACCGTCAGCTGGGCCACGCCGCATGCGTCGTCAATTCCGAGATAACTGGAGCGCGAGGGGACGGGTTCTTGCGGGACTGTACCCATTCGAGGGTCGGGGTCTTCAAGCCGAACGGCGCGGTGAACTATTTCGATGCTACCGAGACTTGTCGCGCCATAGAGGGCTATGCTTTGGAACACACAAGCGATGGGCTGCTGGCGCAGACGGAGGAAGAGTATGACCAGGCACATACGCGGGAAGAGAAGTTGGAGGTCCTCCGGAAGCTGCGACGACACATCGATGAATCCGAACCTCTGCACTATGCCCCTTTATATGGCGAGAATGCCGTGCCTTCACTCGATAAACCGTTTGATGAGCTTGAAGATATCAGCGTGACTGATGAGGACGTCGCATCTTTTACCGAACTGATGCAGAGGAACTATCAGGGTACGTTCACTCGCGAGCAAAGGGTGGAGATGAACAGGTTATGCGACAAGATGGCTTCGCTTGGTCTTCCTCTGACGCTTAACGCCATCGGGCTGATCAAGAACCGTACACCCATCAGGCAATTGGTCCATGCAGGCAGGGCTAAGGAAGTCCTGCGATCGCTCGGGTCCGCTGTCTTCATCATGGAAGACGTATTGTCCAGGATTTCTCCGGAGCTCGTCGAGGCGGCCTATGCTGCGACCGGCTCTGACGAATTGACGGACGACAAGAGGACTGAACAGGTGCATCCTTTCCAAGACATCCAGAGCATAGTGCACATCCCTGATGTCGCCTCAATGATGCGTTTTACCGATGATTTCGAGCCCAGGAAACTGATCCCTGGGCAGGAATATCCGAATGGGTTCATGCACCAGATGTTCCTTTACAATAAGCTCATGGCCGCCGCCTTCGTGGACGAGCGTGCCCGCAGATTCGCCCAAGAAAGGTTCGGAATAAAAGAGGAGGATCTGAAGGATTATGCTTACGGCTTCGAGCCCTGCCTCTCACCAGCGGCTGCACCTAAAGTCGTCGCTACGACCGCACGAGAATTCACAGGAAAAAAGACGGCGGAGGATTTAGAGAAGTACCGTCTTATCGCGGAAGGAACGCAGGCGACCTTGACCGTGGATCGTGAGGCGTATCGTGCGGCCTGCGCCAGCCTTTTCCGCGCCCTATCGTCATTACGTCTGCGTCCCGGGGAAACATCTTGGGATCAGGGGAGCGACGTATTTGATGCGATGCCTGTCCCGTTCGATCCGGATCGTCATTCCGCTGACATGATCGATCAGAACGCTTCATCTAAAGCGGGTAAGTTGATGGTCCGGGAAAGGCGGGTAGTCAAAGAGCGACCGGCCTTATATGTCCATATGGATATCACATCTTTCGAAACTTATGGCCTGAATGACGTCTCTTTTTATGCTCGAGCCGAGGTGATCTTGGACACGCTCATCAAGTTTTCCAAGCTGAAGAAGGTCGACGTATATCTGTCCAGCGGAAACAACGATTATTTGCGCATTAGCCCCAAACTCGCGGCCCAAAAGGATCTCATTATCACCCGACTCATCCGATCGCGCATAGACCGTCTCACGGCCGATAACAAATCTATAGATTTTGGCTTCCAGACACAAAAAGGGCTGCCTAAGAATCTTCTTTATCTTTCCTTTAACCAAGGTAGGGTGAATGCGGTCAAACACGTCTTGAGCCGCAAGACGAACGTCGTGGCCAAAACATTCTCCGAAGTCGGGTTGGATGTTTTTCCGCGTATGAGGTTGCAGGATGAAGGAGATGAGACCTGAACCGACCGCCCGTCATGGAGCGGATCCGACAGATCGAAAAAAACAGAAGCCCCTATGTGGGCTTCTGTTTCGGTCGCATCTTTGCGCTGGTGCACGCCAGACGATTCTGATGTCTGACCTCCCCGGTGGCCACCGGGGCGCTCTTCAATATACTGCCACGTCTTCTCTGTGCTCCCGCCAAGAATCGAACTTGGATCTCGAGCTTCGGAGGCCCGTATTCTATCCGTTGAACTACAGGAGCACGCAAAAGACGTATCGGCTGGCCGCAATATAGCCTGAAAAGTGGGGGAGAGCAAGGGATTAAGCCCTTCAACCTGTGCTTGACGTATCATGCGTATTTGGTTATTATCACGCCACAATTCAGGACTTTCTTGTTTGGATGCAGGACGCGGAGAAACCGAGGCTTAGCGCGAGGCGTACTGGGAACGTACGGTAAGCGATAAATGCAGGTTTCGACAAAGTGATGCGCCAAACAAGGAAGTCCTGTGAATGCGACGGTAGCTCAGCCGGTAGAGCAGGGGCCTCTTAAGCCCAAGGTCCTGGGTTCGATCCCCAGCCGTCGCACCATGCAGAACCGTCCGCCATATGGTGGGCGGTTTTGTTATTCGTGATAGGGCTGGGGATCGAACCATCTTTCTTTACTTGACCTCTTAGCTGATAATTTGCACAATCCTTCCGTACCCTGAAAGGAGCAGCGATGGCTTCTGTGATGTTGCCTCGTAATCTACTGTTGGAACACGCTCGTCGCATGCGTGAACTCGTTGAGGAGTCTGATCGACCGTCGACGACCTCAAGCGTCCTTTCCGCCAAAGGTTTACAGCGGCTCGATGAGGTCGCGCTGGAATATGCCTTCCGCATCGGTCCGCAAATACAGGACAGATACATCGGCATCATCAGCACCACTCCCTGCGAACACGTACGCAAATCTGGTTGATGATCAGCCGACAAGGAGGACCACCGTGTCAGCCACAACGTCAGATTCCGAACGACCCGTGCCGTCGGCCGAAGAACAAAACGCACCTGACGCAGAGACAACCTCCGCAGGTTGTCCGACGAGTGTCTGGGAAGCGCTCGGTTGGCGTCTTATTGAGGCACCTGGCGGCATCCCTTGTCTCGAGCTTCCTTGCTTGCGACAGCCAGGCAAAACCGGCTAGGAAAACCCACGCCACCTCCTCAACCCCACGGGGCCCGACTAAGGGCCCTGTTCCTTTTTTCCTTCTCTTTTTCTACACGTAAGGTGGGTCTTATTCTGAACCGAGGACTGTTTGAACGAGCGAAGCGAGTGAGTTCCGCAGGGAAGAATAAGACCCACCTTCCGTGCTCCTCTCTCTTTACATCCCGCCCTATTATGCTAATCTCGAATCTGCACGTTTTTTGTGCGGCTAGCAGTCGGAGCCATGCATAGGAAAGGGAGAGTTCAACACATGGCGAAGCAGAAAAATGAAGCGCAATCGTCACAAAGACCTGGCCGTTACGTCACGGCCTCCATGCCGATCGGTGAACTGCAGGGCAAAGGCAAGAAGCGCAAACCCGGGCCTCACGCCGGAGCGCCATGCATCGCATTCAAGGACGGGAAGGACTGCGGAACGATCATTGCCCATTCGAACCGTGGCGATGTTCAGTTCTGTCGTCCTTGTCAGCGTCGCCTCCGTACTGTCGCGCTGGATCGCGGCTGGGACATGAACGACCTGGCCGCCGTCTCGGAGAGACTGCGGCAGCAGGCTGGACTCAAACGCGAATCAGCTGCGTGAGGTCGATGGAGATGAAGATAGAGAAAAGCATGACCGGACCGGCAGGAGGAAAATATTCCCTGCAGGTCCAACCCACCGGCAATCCATCGCCGTCCAACAAGTCCAAGTTCGCAGGCATGAGGTGCATCGCCCGTAAGGACGACGGTAGCACCTGCAACGCGATCATTTCCTCCTACACGAACCTTCCCTGCCAATTCTGTACGCCCTGCTATGGACGTTATGCACGGCGTGGGCTGACGATGCCAATCGCCGAAAAGAAGCGAAAAAAGCGCGGCCAGGACGTCTGAAGCACCTACGAGCCCCAGCTGAACTCACGGCTGGGGCTTCCGTTTTTCTTGCTGAAATATGCAGGGAATGGTAATTTTCATGCATTCAATATGAGCGATAAACAAAACAAAAACGATGCAGGCGAAGCAAAGGCCATAACCCGCCGTGATGCGGATTATTCAGAGTGGTATCAGGACGTGGTCGAGCAGGCCGACCTGGCTGAGCACTCGCCGGTCCGCGGCTGCATGGTCATCAAGCCCTATGGCTACGCTTTGTGGGAAAACATCCAGAAGGATCTGGACGCGCGTTTCAAATCCAAAGGCGTGCAGAATGCATACTTCCCGCTGTTCATCCCCGAAAGTTTCCTCAAGCGTGAAGCGCAACACGTCGAAGGTTTTGCGCCCGAAGTCGCCGTCGTGACGCATGCCGGCGGACAGAAGCTGGACGAACCTTTGGTCGTCCGTCCGACGTCCGAGACCATCATGTATGACGTCTTCTCGCGCTGGATCCACTCGTACCGCGATCTGCCCCTCCTGATCAACCAGTGGGCCAACATCGTTCGCTGGGAAATGCGCACCCGACTCTTTTTGCGCACCACGGAATTCTTGTGGCAGGAAGGTCACACTGTGCATGCCACCGAAGACGAAGCTGACGGTTTCGCCCGCCAGATGCTCGATGTCTATCGCGACTTCGCTCAAGACATGATGGCCATCCCTGTCATCCCGGGCACGAAATCCGACTCCGAAAGGTTCGCCGGCGCCGTCCGCACTTATTGTATCGAAGCCATGATGCAGGACGGAAAAGCCCTGCAGGCAGGTACTTCCCACATGCTGGGGCAGAACTTCGCCAAAGCCTTCGGCGTAAAATTCCTCGATGCCGATGAGACCGAGAAATTCGGCTGGCAGACGAGTTGGGGAGTCTCCACGCGCCTCATCGGCGGTCTCATCATGGCGCACGGCGACGATAAGGGTTTGGTCATGCCGCCCAAGCTAGCACCGCACCAAGTCGTCATCGTGACCATCGGCACGAAGGCGGAAGAACGCGAATCCGTCGTGACCAAAGCCAAAGAGATTTCCGAACAGCTGACCGCCGAAGGTATCCGCGTGAAGATCGATGATCGCGACAACCTGCGTCCCGGAGCAAAATTCTTCGAATGGGAAAAGAAGGGCGTGCCGGTCCGTCTCGAGCTCGGACCCAAGGATCTCGCCGCCGGACAAGTCACTTTGGTCCGTCGCGACACGTCAGAGAAACAATCCGTGAGCGAGGAGGGGATCGTGGACGGCATCAAGGACTTGCTTTCCCAGATCCACACCAATCTTTATGACCGTGCACTCAAGTTCCGCGAAGAGCACACGCTGCCTGTCGATGATTATGCTGATTTCAAGGCCAAAGTCGAGGGCAATTTCGTCAAAGCCCACTGGTGCGGTTCCGCCGAATGCGAAGCGAAGATAAAGGAAGAGACGAAGGCGACCATCCGCTGCATCCCGTTCGATCAGCAACAGGAAAAAGGGAAGTGCGTCTTCTGCGGCGCCGAATCTTCCGGCCGCGTCATCTTCGCCAAGGCGTACTGACGACGCATGAATAATTCGAAAAAAAGAGCCCGTTCGGGCTCTTTTTGCATCAAAACTCTACATCGATTCTTACGTTTCTGTTTTCAGTTTCTTCACCATGTAAGTATCCTCTTTTTCGTATCCCAACATCTCATAATACGCCCGCACGCCTATGCCGCTGATTACGGCCATCTTCTCATAACCCTCGCATGCCGCGATCTTTTCCGCTTCTTCCATCAACCTTCTGCCATATCCCTTATGTTGTGCCGCATCACTGCGTGTCTGCTTCAGGTCCAGGGCCGTACCATAAGTGTGCAGTTCGCGCACGATGGCCGCGTTGCGCAAGACAGGGAAAGCGGAGTAGATCTTTTCCCGTAACTCCCCCTCGCCCCCTCTTAACCCAAGAGGGGGGAGTATATCTCCTCCCCTTAAAATAAGGGGAGGCCGGGAGGGGTTATGTGCCCCTGGCAGCCGCAATCTCAAAAATGCGAAAACCGCCTTTCGTGCTTCGTCCTCGATCGTCAGGAAGAGCTCTCTTCCTCCAGCGCTCTCATACTCTTCTACGAAGAATTGAGTCGCGACGTTGGTATCGATCTTCGTATGTCCGACTTCGCGGCAACGCAAACACTGGCAGGCAAGGCCGCGTCGCTCCATCTCTTGGGCCAGATATTCGCGCAGGTTCGTCACCTTATTGCCGGAAGATATGTCTTTGGACGGGAAATCGCGGATCAAGCGCGAAATGCGGCAATACCGTGGAACCCTTGCCTTCATCTCGACGAGTAAATCTATCAACTCACGTCCATCCAGCGGCGTAAAATCACCGCGATCAGCCCACTCCTTGAGTTCCGAATTCGGCAACACGACGCAAGGATAGATCTTGATCATGTCTGGTCGGAATCGTGAGTCCCTGAAGAGTGTCTCGAAATCCTCCAGGTCTTTTTTTGGCGTCATGCCTGGTTGTCCGGGCAGGAAATGATAATCGACTTTGAAGCCCGCGGTCTTCAGCAATACGGTCGCACGTTCCACGTCGGCTACGGTATGTCCGCGCTTCGTGAGTTTCAGTACGTCATCACGCAAAGTCTGCACGCCGAGCTCCACGCGCGTACATCCTATCTCGCGCAAGCGTTTGATCTCTTCCGCATTCACCCAATCCGGTCGCGTCTCTATGGTCAGTCCTATGATGCGATAAGCCGCGGTTTCGTTCTGTTCCAAAGATGCATCGAAGGCATCTCCGGTTTCCGCCTCTTCCTGCCACTCGTTTGTGCAGTCGGGCAGCTCGTTTGCCGCATCGAAACAGCGTTTGATGAACCATCTGCGGTAATTCCAGGGATAATTGGACCACGTACCGCCTTTGATGATCAGCTCGATCTTCTTGGCCTCATGCCCGTTGCGTTCCAGGGCCTGCACGCGCTGTGCGACTTGTTGGTATGGATCGAATTTAAGGTTCAAGGCGCGCGCCGCGGCCGGTTCGCTGGAGATGTAGCTCTTGGGCATCCGGATTTCGGTAGGGCAATACACGCAGCGGCCGGGGCAGGCCCAAGGTTTCGTCAGCACGGTGATCGGCGCGACTCCCGAATCGGTCCGCACATCTTTGACGCGCAACACCTTCTCAAGTTCCGGGTCCTGTTTCAGCAGGTTAAGGCTCACGGCTGAACGATACTCGCGCCAAAGCTCCTGCGCATTCGGAAACCTGAATTCCGTCCCTGCCATGACCTCGCGCATGCATGCGAAGACGCCATCACGCGTGATGTTCTCCGTGGCCGAAGCCTTTTCCAGGATGCTTCGTGTCAGCTCTGATGGTGGATTGGGTTGCATTTCATTGTCATTCCACGGCTTGACCGGGGAATCTGGCATCGGATCCCCGTTTTTACGGAGGATGACATCCGATAAGTTCGATGTTAAGCTGACGACCAGCATGACGCAAAACGCCGAAACAATCAAGCGTGGTGTAGATGAATTCTACGAAACGCAAGGCGCCTCTTTTTCCTCCACACGGCACGCGCCTTGGGGCGTGATGAAGCTTGTTTTTGATTCTCTCAAGCCTGGCGATGTACTGGTGGATTTTGGCGCGGGCAATGGCCGTCTCGGTCTTGAGATCCCAGAGGATGTCCGTTATGTCGCCGTCGAACCATCAACGTCCCTTCGCGCTGAAGCGTCGAGGATACTCGCTGGACGGGAGAATGTAGAGATAATCGAAGGCGGATTCGTCGTAGGGAATGGACATGCTGCGCCGCTGCCAAAATCATCCGCCGACGTCATCGCGTGTCTCGCCGTCTTGCATCACATCCCGACCGACGCAGCAAGACGCGAGGCCGTCAGGGAACTCGCACGCATCCTCAAGCCAGGCGGTGCGCTTGTCCTGACGGTCTGGAATTTGCGTTGCCGCAACTTCTTCCGTAATAAATCCTTTCTTGAACGATCGCGTATCTGGTTCGCCGCTCATCTGCGTCTGCCGATGATATCTGGTGGAGATGGGGGAGATGTCATGGTCTCATGGAAGGCCGGCGGAGCTTCGGCATCACGCTACGTCCATGCTTTTACTTTGGAAGAGTTGAAAAGACTTTTTGATCCTGACATCTGGGAAATCGATACCGCAAGCGCTTGGGGAAACGAGTCTCCGGCATCCGAGAAAGAAGGCAGAAATTTGGTCATCAGAGCCATCAAGAAACGATGAAGCAGACCCTTGCAGGTCTGCTTTTCAGTTGAGTATGCCTTCAGTGTTTCAGGAGCTCAAGAGCACCGAGGCATTTGTAGACGTCTCCCGAGAGCGCAGCGCCCGCTCTTTGCGCCGCTGCGATTTCCGCTCGCGTCATCCATACGGCTTTAAGCCCCTCTTCGGTCTCTTCGAGCTCTTGGCCGACTTGGCGTAGCGCACCGCGCGTGCGGTAGATGAAGCTCTGGGCCGCGCTGATGCCAGGATAGGCGTAAGGTGCACACAGATATTCCAGACCCTCTGCCTCATATCCCGTCTCCTCGCGGAACTCGCGCAGGGCAGCCGCCGTGGGATCCTCGCCCTTCTCCAGCCAACCGCCGGGGATGTCGAGCATGTGGACTTGGGCAGGGTGCCGCCACTCCTCGATGAGCAGTAGCTTGTCGCCATCTTCGGCCACGATGAGGCAGAACGGTTCTCTCTCCATCACGAAGTAGGGTTTCTGCTTGCCTTCGATGATATCCCGCCTGATGCGGTACCAGTCATTAGCGTGTACGATTCCACTTTCGAGCACTCTGGATTTACCCATGTCAGGAACTTATCATCAATCTGAATGAAAATCAAAAAAGAGGGGCTTTTGTCCGCCGGATTCTGCGTCTTGTAGGTTGAAGACTGCAGTGCTGTATTCAGGTTTCTTTCGGTTCTTTTCTGAAGGCGCTGATCAGTAAGATCGCTCCGCACGCCAGCAAGAGAAGCGGGACGGGGAGGAACAGGAGCCATGGGCTGATGAACGCATCCGTCGGATCGTTCGGATTGAACATTATCTCGACTTTATCCTTGAAATGCCTTAGCGGTATCACTAACGCAGGTTCCTGCCGGAATGAATATGTCTGGCCTTGATTCACGAAAGTTACCCCATAGCTAGAGATGCCCTGACTGATGCCGCCTTTATATCTGATGTCCGAAATCACGCCGGAAGTACGTGAAGTGGCTCTATACATCTTGCCGCCGTCAAGGACCAGAACGACCGTCGCGCAACCCAGTGCGGCTACCCCGAAGATTATCAGGAAAATACGTTGGACTTTTGTCAGAGGTTTGGATGGTTTCATGGATGCTTTGTTATCTGAAATTCTTCTTGTTCCTCGCGTACTCGTAGGCCGTATCTTGCGTGATCCGGTTCTCCTGCACCAGGCCTAGAAGTTCCTGGTCCAAGTCCTGCATCTTGTCGGCTGAAGATGAGAAGATTATGTTCTGCAGTTGTTCCGTCTTGCCTTCGCGGATGGTGTTGCTCACCGCATGCGTATTCACCATGACTTCGCGTGCCGCCATCAGTTTGCCGTCAACGCTCGGGATGAGGATCTGCGAGATGACGCCGCGCAGCACGAGCGAAAGCTGCAGACGGATCTGCTGTTGCTGCAGAGCGGGGAATGAATTGATGACGCGCTCGATGGTCGAAGCCGCTCCGTTGGTATGGAGGGTCGCGAACACCAGATGTCCCGTCTCGGCGAGCGTCAATGCGGTCATGATGGTATCGGGATCGCGCATTTCGCCGATCAGGACGACATCCGGATCCTGTCGGAAGACGTGCTTGAGACCTTCCGCGAAAGATTTGAAGTCGACCCCCAGTTCGCGTTGCGAGATGAGGGATTGTTTGGCTTCATAAGCGAATTCGATCGGATCCTCCAGCGTCACGATGTGGTTCGGCCGCGTCTGGTTTATGTATTCGATCATCGAAGCGAGCAATGTGGATTTTCCGGCGCCCGTCGGACCTGTCACCAGGACTATGCCTTGCGAGAGATCGACGAAATCAAGCACGGCTTCCGGGGCTTCGAGGTCCTCAAGCGTCGGGATATGCGCCGGGATGAGGCGCGCCGCCAAGGCGGGCTGTCCGTTTTTCCAGTACACATCCACGCGGAAACGCTCCTTGCTGGGTAGCTCGTACGACATATCTATGTCGTTCTTGTCCGCGTATTCCTTCCAAAGTAAATCCGGCAAGAGTTTCTCTATCTCTTCCATCAATACCGCTTCGGTCAACGCTTCGCTTTCGTCGCGATGCAGATCGCCATAGATGCGATAGATGGGAGGAAGCCCGACCGCCAGATGCGTATCTGACGCATTCACGGCTACGGCTTTCTCGAAAAAGCTGATGAGCTTGGTTGGGTGTTTAGTGGTTGTCATATTTCCCGTACAGGATAGCATAAATAAAAGACTCCGGCGCAGTCTGGAATAGCGCACCGGAGTCTTCTCTGCTCGGGTTATTGCGCTGTCGATTCCGCACTGGGTGTCGCTGCTTCTGCTGGAGCCGCTCCGCGCGTTTCGTGGATGTGCTTCAATGCCTCCTTCAATCCTTTACCGGCCTTGAATTTAGCTACCGTCACCGGAGGTATCTCCAACGGCTTGGTCGTGTCTTGAGGGTTCACGCCCATGCGACCCTTGCGCGTCTTGGCCATGAACGCTCCGAAGCCTGCGATGGTGACTTCGCCGCCGCTCTTAAGCGTGTTGGTGATTACCTCGACCAACGATTCGACGACATCCTCTGCCTGCTTTTTGGTTATGCCGACTTTGTCAGCCAAGTATGAGATTAGCTCTGCCTTGTTCATATTATTAAAAAGGTTAGCGCTTTACCTCCATAGGATAACATTTATCGCCTATTTATCAAGAATTTCGCGCAGCTGCAGTAGGCTTATGGCTTGTTTCTTGTCAAGGTCAGCCGTCACGAGCGCCGCATTCACCTCGATCGAACCCTTGATTTGAGGGTCGAAAGCCCGGCTCCCAGGCTCCAAAAATCGCTTGATTGCGGGATTTTTCTCGAATCCGACCACTGAGTCATGCCCTCCGGTCCGGCCTACGTCAGTAAGGTAGGCCGTCCCTTTGCCCAAGATTTTGGCGTCAGCCGTAGGGATGTGCGTATGGGTGCCGATGACCGCCAAAGCACGTCCATCTACGTAATGCCCGAAAGCCTCCTTTTCGCTCGTCGCCTCGGCATGCAGATCCACGAAAATTGGTAAATCAGGATTCTCTTCGGCTACTTTGTCGAAGAAAGTGAAAGGGAGTTCGCCTTCTTCTTTCATCAGTAGGTTCCCGTTCAGGTTGAGCAAGAGGAGTGATTTCTTGCCTTTCACCAATACGATATACCCTTTGCCTGGTTGTCCTGGTTTGATGTTTGCCGGCCTGACTAACTTGTTTGCCCAGTGTGGATCGCTAAAGCAAGCGACGCCTAATTCGTTTTCCCAGACGTGGTTGCCCGAAGTATAGGCATCGAATCCTAGCGCATCCAATTCGCGCAAGGTCTTGGGCGTGATGCCTCGGCCATGCGAAAGGTTCTCGACATTGCCGATGATGAAATCAGGGGAGTACTTCTCTTTCCATTTCGGCAATATCTCAGCCAGGCCTTTTCGTCCGATGGCACCCACGATATCGCCGAAAAACAGTATCTTTACTTTGTTCATGCTGCCATTATGGCTGTTGGGTGTAAAAATGCAAACTAAAGACGGGCATGCGCCCGTCTTTGTATGTTTCTTGGTGTCTTTATCTCGCGTACTCGATCACGCGCGTCTCGCGGATCAATGTCACGCGTATCTCGCCAGGATATTTGAGTTCAGCTTCGATCTTGTTGGCGATATTGCGCGCCAACTGTGCGGCGGAGAAATCATCCATGACTTTCGGATTCACGAAGATGCGGATTTCGCGCCCGGCCTGGATGGCATAGACCTTGTCTATCCCTTCGAATCCTGATGCGACAGCTTCGAGCTCCTCCAGACGCTTCACGTACATCTCGAAAGAATCTTTACGCGCGCCCGGTCTGGCTCCGGAGATGGCGTCCGCGGCTTTCACGATGACAGCCTCCAAGGTCTTCGGTTTGTCCTCGTGGTGTCCGATGGATTGGTAGCAGATCTCTTCCGGCATGCCGAACTTCTTCAGGATCTGGTAACCCAGCTCCGGATGTCCGCCTTGCAGGTCATGGTCTACGGCTTTGCCGATGTCATGGAATAGCCCGCCCTTCTTGCAGACCGTGATGTTGGCCTTCAGTTCTTCTCCGATCAAGGCAGAAAGGTTGGCCACTTCCATCGAGTGCTGTAACGCATTCTGGCCGTAGGAAGTGCGGTATTTGAGGCGTCCCAGGATCTGCACCAGCTTGGGATCGATCCCAGCCATGGAGATGCCGAGTTGGTACAGGGCGTCTTCACCTGCTTTCTTGATGTCGAGCGCTAGTTCGCGTTTGGCTTCATCCACCGCTTCTTCGATACGCCCCGGATGGATGCGGCCGTCGGAAATCAGCTTATCCAATGAACGCTTGGCGACTTGGCGGCGGATAGGGGAGAAACCGGAGATGGTGATCATGCCCGGCGTGTCATCCACCACGAGTTCGCAGCCCGTCAGGTTCTCGATGGCCTTGATGTTGCGTCCTTCTTTGCCGATGATGCGGCCCTTCATCTCGTCGCTCGGCAATTCGAGGTTCGTGGTCGTCGTTTCCGCCACGACTGTCGAAGCCAACCTTTGGATGGCGACGCCGATGATGTTCTTGGCTTTACGCTCGATCTCTTCGGCTTCCTGTTCGTCCAGCTTGCGTACACGGGACATGAGCGTGTCCTGGTTCTGTTCCTCGACCAGCTTCAGGATGCGTTCCAGTGCCTCTTCCTTGCTCAAGGCCGCGACCTGTTCCAGCTTGCGTGTCTCCTCGAGTTTCAGTTCTTCGATGGCTTTCTGCTCCTCGACGAGCTTATTCTTGGCTTCGTCGATCGCTTTCCGTTCATCATCCAAAGCCAAAAGCTTATTGGCGAATTCTGATTCGCGGCGGTTAAGTTCGTTCTTCTGTGCCTTCAGTTCCTCGGCACCCTTTTTCTCGTCCAGACGGGCTTCCTCAAGGATCTTGATGGCCTTGTCTTTGGCCTTGACCAGAATCTCTTGTTCCTTGGTCTGAGCTTGGTTGACTAGACGGCTAGCTTCGGCCTCGGCGTCGGCTACCCGTTGTTTGATCTTGCGCGCTTTTTCGGACGCCAGGTAATTGGCTGCCAGGAAGCCGATCAAAGCTCCGATGGCTAGTCCGAACAATGCGTAAATCATATGAATGACTAGACGCAAGGATACGACAGAATTGATCCAAATTAGGATGGGATCTGACTTTTATCTAATTTTAGCTCCGGAACTGCTGGAAATTTGATTTTTGCGAATCAAGACAAATTGGACTAAGTAGATCCGACCCGAATGCGATGCTGCCGAAATCCAATGCGGGTTAATACTAATGGTCGGTAGACCAAGAATAACAAAAAAACCTATCCGCGTCCAGCACCTAAGGGCAAAACTCAAGTCGCCCTAAAAAAGCAGCAGCCCCGGATATCCCAGCCTGTCTTCAGGTGGATTCCGGGGCCATTGAGGTTAGTGGCGCTTGTTGGCTTTGACCCAACCGCCGGTCAGGCAAGCCTGGATGATCGGCGCAACGCACGCTTCGGTGCCGCCTTCGTGCGGCTTGATGATCAAGGTGAGCTCCGTGCCCTTGAAGGTGGAGAGACGGCATTCGGCGCCGTTCCACTCCTGCCCCTTGGCGTCGCGGAAGAACTGCAGATTGGGGTAGTAGCCCTGCGCGATGAGCGCGAGGATGAGCGACTTCATCCGGGACATGTATCCGGTCGGCCTGCTGCCGTATTGTCCCGGATATGAGATATCGATGAACTCCGGCGCTCCGCCTTTGGCGAGCCATGCGGTGAGATTCGGCTTGCTCGATGGAGGCTCTGCGCTCCAAGTGGTCATCGCCGGATCGGCATCACCGACCAGGCAACGCAGGTTGGCTATCGCCTTTTTGTTCGTCGAGAGGTGCAGACCACCTTCCACGTAGGTCCAGTCATCGGGTATCGCTTTGATGACCGGGACGATGGCTTGGATGGTCTTGGGCGGAAGCAGCAGGAACTCGTATTTGATTTCGACGGGACTCATGCGATCCCCCTTTCTCGAGAAAGTGCCGCGTCACCTTAAAGACATATCGATCATTTGTAAAGCGAAGAGCGGACGCCTGGTCCGCTCTTTTTTGTGTTTGGCTAAGGTGTTATTTGAGCAATCCGATCTGGAATTCACCCAGCATGCCGGTCGCTTTTCCTGCATGTTTTTCGACGGAATTGAACATATCTGTCGCATCCTTGCCGCAGCCCTTCAGGATCGCAGGTCCGCCTGGATGTTGGTCGACATAGCTCGTCACGTTATAGACCTTGCCGTCGATCGCCATCCAGCAATCATCCGCGGTCGCGTGTTTGGCGACATCGTCCAACGAATATTTGGTTGATGTATCTACCGCTGTCTGGGAAGTCGGCTGCGTCGCTTGTCCGGCAGGTGTCTGCGTCGGCTGTGCGGCTGGTTGCGCTTGGCTGCATCCGGCTCCGAGGAAAACGAGGGTCAACGCTAAATAAGCGAATCTTTTCATACTCAAGGATTAGTTCTTTTATGATTAATGGTCATCTAATTATAGATACGTTTTTATTTGATGTCATCTTTCGGATGTCAAGCCATCCAAATTTTTCGCTTCCTCGATCCTGTACTGGCCGATGCGCGTCCGCCGCAATTCAGTGAGATAGGCGCCACAACCTAAAGCTTCACCGATATCACGAGCCAATGCTCGTATATATGTGCCGCTTGAGCACGAGACCTCGAAAGTCAGGTAGGGCCATTCATATTCCAGGACTTTGAGCTCGCTTATCGTCACTTGTTTTTTCGGTATCTCGACGCCATCCAGTTTGCCTTGGCGCGCCAAGTCATAAAGTTTTTTGCCTTTGATTTTTTTGGCGCTGAAAGCCGACGCTGTCTGCTCATAGCCCCCACGGAATTTCTCCAAGATCGTCTCTATTTCGTCGATACGCGGTACGCTGCACGCTGCACGTTCAGTGATCTCTCCCTCCGGATCCTCGGTCGTACTGGTCGCTCCTAAACGTGCTGTCGCGAGGTATGTCTTATCCAGACCGACTAGTCCCGTCAGTTCCTTCGTCCCTGGTCCGATGCCCAAGATCAACAAGCCTGTAGCGAACGGGTCTAATGTTCCCGCATGGCCGACTTTGCGTGTACCGAAAATCCTTCGCACTCGGTCCACTACGTCATGCGAAGTCATCCCGGCAGGTTTGTCGATCAGGAGAATGTTTGGGGAAGGTGAATCCATCATGTCGGCATCCTACATTATACAGAAGACCCGGTCACGCGAGGTTGCGTTCCGGGTCGGATGGGACGAGGTCCTGATGTGTCGGGTCAGGCTGCCCACTGGTGGGGCAGTTCGAGCGGCTTGGCTAGCCAACTCTTGAAGTGAGCCTTGACCTCTTGATAGGTCGCGGCTTCGAACTGGACGCGCCAGCAGCCCGGTTCATCCACGTCGGGGATCCACGCCGGATTCGCGTTGTTCATGCTGATGCGCCGCTCGCCTTTGGCCGTATCCTTCCACCAGAATACGGTGGTGATTTTGTGGCCGTCGCGTTGCAGTGCGGCGAAGAGCACGCGCTCGTTCGGCACGATCTCCCACCAGCGGAAATCTCCGATGGAACAGCCATGCTCATTGGCTAGGCTGGTGAAGCGGTGGAGGATCTTGGCCTGCTCCTCTGCGCTTGGCAATTCCTCGAGGAATGCCTTGAGGTGTCCGGGGTAATCGCGCGGTACGAGGCGACCGTCCAGCAGACTGCTGTAGATGTTTTCGAAACGTCCGGGATCATCGAGTGAGCCCGAGCATGCTTCGAGTACTCGATCGGATCGAAAGAACATGTGCACTCTCCTTAAGGATATTTTACCTCATGTGCTCGTAGTCACAAAAGAATTTGTTGATAAACTTCAAACCCGGCAGCGAGGATGCAGATTTTTTTCTGCTGCTGCCGGGCCATTTCGGGGATAGGGCATCCCCTCATGAAAGATCATCGCGCGTCGTGCATCGATTCCGCGATGATCGCGAGGATCACGCGCTGCGCCTTGGGTTCCACAGTCGCGTCGCAGAAGCAGGCTGTCTCGATACCCTCGACTCCGCGGAATATGACGCCGGTGAGATTGGCGTTGGTGAAGTCCGCATGCGAGACGCACGCGCCCGTCATATGTGCTCCGCAAAGGTCGGCGTGAACGAGCTCGGCGTGACCCAAGCTGGCCTCTTCGAGGTTCGCCGATCGCAGTCGCGAGCCGCGCAAGTCGGCACCATCGAGTAAAGCTCGATTGAGGTTGATGCCATCGAGATGGCAATCCTTCAGATCTGCCTCTTGGAGGTCGATCATCGGGGCGCCGTCCTTCTCCTCGACGTTATCGCGCCAAGCATTGAACTCAATGACCGAACGCTTGATCATCTGAACGAGCCTCTCATCAGCCATTTCTACCTTCCTTTCTGTCTCGCGAAGGATGGCTTAACTTAGCCTAAAAAGGCCTAATCGTCAACCCTTAAGACCTAAGACGGTAGACTAAGGATTCATGAATCATCTTATGGTTGACTTTTTGGCCTATTTTCCGTAATATTCGTGACATGAATGTATCTGATTTGGCCCGCCGTTTGAAAGTGACCCCGCACGAGCTCCTGGAGAAACTCCCGGCGCTCGGTTTCGATATCGGAGGTCGCGCCATCAAAGTCGATGATATGGTCGCTGACCGTATCATGAAGAAGTGGTTCGAGAACGAACGCCGCGAACGACTGCGCAACTCGCTTTTATCTTCTTCGGTTCTCCGACCAGGCGAAGTCGCGGCGCCGCGTCAGCTCAAGGACATCGTGTTGCCGCAGGTCATGGTCGTGCGCGATCTGGCGGGCAAACTGAATCTTCCGGTCACCAAGGTCATCCAGCAGCTCATGAAGGCCGGTATCCTCGCTTCGCAGAACGAACGTCTGGATTTCGAGACCGCCGCCATCATCGCCGAAGAGCTTGGGTTCAAGGCCACGCTGGAAGAAGGGAAAAAAGAAGATGCCATCGAGACAGTCCAGGCGCTGGATCGCGTCAAAGAGCTTTTTGCGGCTGAAGCCGATGAAAACCTCAAACCGCATGCGCCCGTCGTGGTCGTCATGGGTCACGTGGACCATGGCAAGACGAAGCTGCTCGACGCCATCCGTCGCACCAATGTCGTGGACAAGGAAGCCGGTGGCATCACGCAGCATATCGGGGCGTATCAGGTCGTGCGTAAGAATCGTCCGATGACTTTCATCGATACTCCAGGCCACGAAGCTTTCACCATCATGCGTTCGCGCGGCGCCAAGGTCGCAGACATCGCCATCCTGGTCGTCGCCGCTGATGATGGCGTACAACCGCAGACCAAGGAAGCCATCAACATCATCAAAGCTGCGCATCTGCCGTTCATCGTCGCGTTGAACAAGATGGACAAGCCTGAAGCGGACCCTGATCGCGTGCTTTCCCAACTGAACGAAGCTGGCGTCTCGACCGAAGCCTGGGGCGGCGATGTGCCGTTGGTCAAGATCTCGGCCAAGAGCGGCATGGGTATCGACGACATCCTTGAAGTCATCTTGCTCGTCGCCGACATGAACGCGGATAAGATCCGAGCCAACCCGGATCGTTTGGCTGTCGGCACCATCATCGAATCGCACTTGGATAAGGGTGAAGGTCCGGTCGCGACCGTCCTCGTCCAGGCAGGCACGTTACGCCGCAACGATTACATCGGTATCGGCGGAGCGGCTTATGGCCGTGTCCGCGCCATGCGCGATTGGACCGGAAAGAATCTGGACGAAGCGCCGCCAGGAACGCCCGTCAAACTCCTTGGCTTCAAGGTCCTGCCGGCCGTGGGAGATATTTTGGAAGTCCCTGCGGATCCCAAGCTGTTGGAAGCCAAGAAAGTGAAGACTTCGATGCAGGTCGCGACCCAGCTCACCGCCACCAAGACGGTCAAGGCCGAAGGCGAAGAAGAAAACAAGAAGAAGACTCTGTATGTCATCTTGAAATGCGACACGCTTGGTTCACTCGAGGCCTTGCTCGGCATGTTCGAGAAATTCCAGCATGACGACGTCGGCGTGGAAGTCATCCAGAAGGGTTTGGGTAACGTCAACGAAAACGACATCACGCGAGCCGAAAGCTCACAGCCCGCTGTGGTCTATGCGTTCAATGTCGCGGTCTTGCCGCAGGTATCCGTTTTGGCGCGCGAGAAGAAGGTGGACGTCAAAGAATTCAAGATCATCTACGAGCTGTTCGACGACGTCATCAAGCGTCTCAACATCCTGGTTCCGCCGGAAGTCATCCGCACGCCGCTGGGCACGTTCGAGACAGTCGCCATCTTCCGCACCGAACCTGGGCGCATGGTCGTTGGTGGTAAGGTCAAAGAGGGTAAGGTCGTGACCGGCGCCAAGATACGCGTATGGCGCGGCGAAGAGCCTATCGGCGAAGGCACGGTGGATTCGATCCAGATCGGCAAACAGACCATGAAAGAAGCTGCAGGCGGACAAGAATGCGGGATTTCCTTCAAAGGTAAGACCAAAATCCAGGTAGGCGACAAGCTCGAGATATATCACGAGGAAGTGAAGGAAAGGAAGATCGCCGTTTCGCGATAAGCCTTGATTAAAAAATATGAGGCGGGCCGAGAGATCGGTCCGCCTTTTTGGTCAGCCTATCGACGGCTGTTCTTGATGTGCTCGAAGTCGAGGGCGAGCAGATGTAGCGCGAGTAGCGTGCACTGGCTCGTGACGAGCAGAATGACTGCCAGGTTAACGGCCAGGGTGTTCTTGCCCAGCGTCGGCATGATGTAGATACCATATACCACAGAGCCGGCAGCCAGGGTGCTAACGAAGAGCAGGACAAGACCATAGTAAAGAGGGAAGATGCCTCTTTTCTTCTTCGGCGGCAGCGTCGGCAAGCTGCTCTCCACTGAGGTCGGACGCAGGCTGTCTTGGCGCATCGCGTTGTCGTCGTCGATTATGACCGGCATGCCTCCTCCAGTCGCAAAGGGCTATGTCGAGCCTAGCAGAACCTTGGTTTGAGTCAAGCGATTGACCTAGGTCGCTTTGCTTGGTTAAATGCTTTTGATATGAGACTATTTGTGACCGGCGGTGCCGGATTCACCCCGCAGCACCTGATCGGGCAGCTGGATAGGTGGGTGACGTTCGTTGGTTGTGCACGATACTCAATTATATGAAGCTATTGGTTACAGGTGGTGCGGGGTTTATCGGATCGAATTTCATCCGTTATTGGC
The DNA here is from genome assembly GCA_021796435.1 of bacterium. Classification (GTDB taxonomy): domain Bacteria; phylum Patescibacteriota; class Patescibacteriia; order 2-12-FULL-60-25; family 2-12-FULL-60-25; genus CAIKNB01. The sequence goes on along the minus strand of JAJYXM010000016.1, from coordinate 1,299,276 downwards.
TGGAGCAGCATCCCGAAGATGATATCGTCAATCTCGATGCCCTGACGTATGCCGGGAATCCGGAGAACCTGAAGGGCATCGACGAATCGCGCTATTCCTTTGTCCACGGCGATATCCGTAATCCCGAAGACGTCTCCCGCGCCATGGAAGGTGTGGATGTCGTGGTGCACTTCGCCGCCGAATCGCACGTCGACCGTTCCATCGACGGCGGACGCGTCTTCCTCGAGACGAACGTCATCGGCACTTTCAACCTGCTCGAAGAAGTCCGCAGACGCGAAAAGCAGATCAAGCGCTTCCACCACATCTCGACAGACGAGGTCTTCGGCAGCCTGGAATTGGATGAAGCTCGTCGCTTCGATGAACGCTCTCCGCATGACGCACGTAGCCCATACTCCGCGTCTAAGGTCGGGGCAGAACAATTGGTCCGCGCTTTTTGTCACACGCACGACTTGCTGTTCACCATCTCGAATTGCTCCAATAATTACGGACCATATCATCATCCTGAGAAACTTATCCCGCTCATGATCACGCATGCGCTGCAGGACAAGTCGCTGCCGGTTTATGGTGACGGCCTGAACGTCCGTGATTGGATCCACGTCACCGATCACTGCCGGGGCATCGAGGCGATCTTGGAGAAGGGTAGGGTCGGCGAGACTTATTGCCTGGGAGGGGATAGTGAAGTGCCTAACATTGAAGTCGTGAAAGCTATCTTGCGTCACCTGGATAAACCCGAAACACTCATCTCTTACGTCGAAGACCGCAAGGGCCATGACCGTCGCTATGCTATAGATTCGGCTAAGGCACGGCGCGAACTTGGTTGGCAGCCACAGTACACGTTCGAGACCGGTCTCAAGCATACGGTCGAATGGTTTTTGGCTAACCGCGATTGGTGGGAGCCGCTATTGAATAATAATTGAGACGAGCATCTGATACTATTGATTAAATTTAATCGAATGAAGGAAATTGAAGTCAAAGCAAAAATAACAGATATCAAAAGCCTTACTAAAAAACTGATTGATATAGGTTTCCTTTTCGATCCTCCAAGAACCCAGGAGGATACGATTTTTCTTCCCTTGGGTATTGAATATTGTGGAATCACCAAAGGAACTCCAGTTGTCCGTGTTAGGGATTCTAACGGTATAATCAGTTTAACATTGAAGAAGCGCATTATTAGCAATAATGAATTAATAAAATTAGAAAAGGAAACTGTCGTTAGTGACAAACAGCAGGCGCTCGAAATTGTTGAACACATGGGTTTCCATGAAGTTGTTAGGGTCAACAAAAAACGAACTGAGTCTAAGTTGGGAGGTATGACTGTCTGTATCGATGAGGTTGAAGATTTGGGAAGCTTTATTGAAGTAGAGCGATTATCTTATGGAGATGACCATGAAAATATCCAGAGCCAGTTGTCGGATTTTCTCCAGACCCTTGGAGTAGGTGCTGATGACCGCATCACGAAAGGTTACGACACATTAATCTACGAAAAGACTAAAATTTTGTAGAGGTATGACAACCTTCTTTTGATATGGTAAGACTTTGAGGATATGAAGATCCTCATTTTCGGGCGTGGATTCCTGGGGACGCGTATGGCCGAGGCTTGGCCTGACGCGGTTTTATCTGACGCCCGGATTGATGATGCTGAAGCAATCAAAAAAGCCTTGGAAGGTCACCGTCCGGATGTAGTCGTCAACGCTGCGGGCAAGACAGGCAGGCCGAATATCGATTGGTGCGAGTCTCATCAGGCGGAGACCTGGCAGAGCAACGTGATGGGTCCGCTGGTGCTGTCTGAAGCCTGCCAAGCCCGCGGAATCCACCTCATCCATCTCGGCAGCTCATACGTCTTCAATGGGCCCTCACCTGATCCGGCTGGTTGGCGTGAGAACGACTTCGCTAATCCCGTTTCTTTCTACGCCCGTTCCAAATATGCGTCCGACCTCATGCTGTCGCGTGCGAACGATACGGCGATCGTCAGGATCGGACCGTTGCTGGATCATCGACATGATCAGAAGAATCTTATAACTCGCCTCGCCTCATATCGCCAAGTCGCTGACGCCTCATGTAGCGTTACGGTCGTCGAAGACCTGTTGATCGTGATACGAAGCTTGGCGGAACGTCGTGCGACCGGGATTTTTCACGCCGTCAATCCGGGGGCTCTGCGTTTTCGCTTGCTCTTGGAGGCGTATAGGGATCTCGTGGATCACGATCACCAGTATGAGCTGGTCCGACCCGAAGAACTGCTCGGTAACGGTTCGATCTCAAAGTCTCGGCCTGCTCCGATCCTGCAATCCAGACGTCTGGAGGAACTGGGTATCCGCCTGCGACCGATAGAGGGTGTGTTGCACGATGTCATGAACGGATATTCGCGTGAAAAAAATATGAATATGGATCATCAAGAAATCGACATAAGTCATCAGGGTTTTCCGACCAGGGCGAAACGCATGAAAGGGGTCATCCTGGCGGGCGGTAGAGGCACGCGCTTGGCTCCGCTCACCAACATCACGAACAAACATCTTTTGCCCATCTACAACAAGCCGATGGTCATGTATCCCTTGCAGACACTGCTTGACGCCGGGATAAAAGATATCTTGCTCATCACCGGGCCTGACCATGCGCACCAATTCATCAAACTCTTCGGTTCCGGCAAAGGGCTGGGTTGTCATTTCAGCTATCGCATCCAGGACGAGGCCGGAGGCATCGCGCAGGCTTTGGGCTTGGCTGAGGATTTCGTGGGGCAAGACAACTGCACCGTCATCCTGGGCGATAACGTATTCGAAGAATCCGTAGCGAGCAGTCTGGCTTCCTTCTCGGGCGGATCGCTCGCTTTCTATAAACCCGTCGACAATCCGTCGGAATACGGCGTGATGGAGATCGACGAGGCAGGTAACGTGCTGTCGATCGAAGAAAAACCAAAACAGCCCAAATCGAATCTCGCTCAAGTCGGTCTGTATGTCTACGATTCGCGCGTCTTCGACATCGTCAAGACACTGAAGCCGTCGGGCCGCGGCGAACTCGAGATAACGGACGTCAATAACCATTACCTTGCTACCCGCGAGCTCAAGGCCCGTCGCATGGGCGGCATCTGGTGGGATATGGGGACGTTCCACGGCATGCAGGCCGCCAGCCAATATTTTGCGGAGAAAAGAGATAAAAAGTAGCTAGTATCTGGTATTTGGTAGCTGGTATGGGGAGTTTGGGGCACTTGCCTCATATTTGACTATGCAGTAGTCTTTCTTAACCGTTATTCGTAAATTTTTATCCCTATGGAACTCACTCTCACTGACCAGAATTTCGATCAAGAAGTCATCAAGTCGGCTACGCCGGTATTGGTGGATTTTTGGGCGCCTTGGTGCGGGCCTTGCCGCATGATGGCTCCCGTCATCGAAGAACTGGCCGAAGAAATCGACGGTTCTAAACTCAAGATCGGCAAACTGAACGTAGACGAGAACGGCGTGACCGCGCAGCAGTACAACATCATGTCCATCCCCACGTTCCTCGTCTTCCAAGGAGGAAAGGTCGTCGATCAATTCGTCGGCGGTATGTCAAAAGCCGCTTTCAAGGACAAGTTGTCTAAATTCATCGCATAGCCCTCCCCGTAGGTTTAGATGTAGCCATCTGTCATCCCGGGCAATGACCCGGGATCCAGATATATGAATATGGAAACTCGCAATCTCATCATCATCGGTTCCGGTCCGGCGGGTTATACTGCCGCGGTTTACGCTGCCCGCGCCGAACTCAAACCGCTCATGTTCGAAGGTCATGAACCGGGCGGTCAGCTCATGACCACCACGGAGGTCGAGAATTTCCCCGGCTTTCCGCAGGGCGTCTTGGGGCCTGAACTTATGGCTAAGATGAAGGAGCAGGCGCAGCGCTTCGAGACCGAAATCATCTCCGACTTCGTAGAGTCCGTGGATCTGTCAGCCCGACCATACAAGGTCGCGGCTGGCGGACAGACTTACGAGACGCGGAGCATCATCATCTCGACCGGTGCGACCGCTCGTCGTCTCGGGTTGGAATCGGAGAAAGCGCTCTATGGCAAAGGCGTCTCGGCCTGCGCCACCTGTGACGGATTTTTCTTCAAAGGCAAGAACGTCGCCATCGTGGGCGGAGGAGACAGTGCCATGGAAGAGGCCAACTTCCTCACGCGTTTCGCCGAGAAGGTCTATCTCATCCATCGTCGTGATTCTTTCCGCGCCTCAAAAGCCATGCAGCAGCGGACGTTCGACAATCCGAAGATCGAAGTCGTCTGGAACACTGCGGTCGAAGAGATCCTCGGAGTCGATGTGGGTCATGTCACAGGAGTGAAGCTCAAAGATACCGTCACCGGAGAGACGCGAGAGATGGCGCTGGACGGGGTCTTCGCCGCCATAGGTCATGAACCGAATACCTCATTGTTCAAAGGCGTAGTCGATATGGACGAAAAAGGTTACATCAAGACCGTCCCCGGTTCCGCGCGCACCAATTTGCCCGGGGTCTTCGCCGCCGGAGATGTCCAAGACTCGCGTTACCGCCAAGCCATCACCGCCGCCGGCTCAGGCTGCATGGCTGCGTTGGAAGCCGAGAAGTTCCTGGCGGAGGAATCCTAGTTCGTCATTCCCGCGCAGGCGGGAGTCCAGGATTGCGATATCATTCCCCGGTTCAACCGGGGAATCTGGTTTTATTGTACTCCCCGGTCATCCCCGCCTTCGCGAGGACAGGCGCCGGGGGATGACAGCGGATACGGACTTGATGCCTAAGGAAATCGTAATTGAGAAAAACAATAAGCACGCCCCATAAGGCGTGTTTTTGCACTATGGTTTTACATCACCCATAGACTCCTTTATGCTCATAGGATATGGAAAACAAGAAGATTGTCGTCGGTATCTTGTTCGGCGGAAAGTCTGCCGAGCATGAGGTTTCTCTGCAGTCAGCCAAGAACGTAATCGATGCGTTGGATAAGGAAAAATACGAGCCAATCCTCATCGGCATAGACAAAACCGGGCACTGGCTGCTGAACGATGCTTCGGCTTTCCTGTTGGACGCAGGGGATCCGCAATCGATCCGTCTGAACACGGCGAGCAATCCTGTCGCCCTTGTCCCTCAAAGCCACGGCGTCATCTCAAACCTCGCCGATAATTCTGAAAAGCCGTCCATTGATGTCGTATTCCCGATCCTTCATGGCCCTTTTGGCGAAGACGGTACGGTCCAAGGTCTACTCAAGCTCGCAGATATCCCTTTTGTCGGAGCTGGCGTGCTCGGTTCGTCTGTCGGTATGGATAAGGATGTGATGAAGCGCCTTTTGCGTGATGCCGGTATCCCGATAGCGAAATTTATCGCGCTCAAAACGGGTGAAGCTGTCCCGAGTTACGCCTCGGTAAGTCAGGCTTTAGGCAAAACTCTTTTCGTCAAACCTGCGAATATGGGATCTTCCGTCGGAGTCAGTAAAGCGACTGACGAGCCGGGATACCTGTCCGCAGTGGAACAGGCGTTCCTGTTCGACACGAAGATAATCATCGAAGAAACTATCACAGGCAGGGAAATCGAGTGTGCGGTCTTGGGTAACGAAAATCCGGAAGCCTCCATCCCCGGAGAGATAATCGCCCATCATGACTTCTATTCCTATGACGCTAAATATATCGATGAGGACGGCGCCGCCTTGGAGATCCCGGCCAAGCTGGATGAGGCGACGACGAAACGCATCCAGGCATTGGCGATCGAGGTATTCAAGACGTTGTCATGCGAAGGGATGGGCAGGGTGGACATGTTCTTACGCGATGACGGTTCGCTGGTCGTGAATGAGATAAACACCATCCCGGGATTCACCAAGATCAGCATGTATCCCAAATTATGGGAGGCGAGCGGTATCCCTTATACGGAACTGATCGATCGATTGATCCAGTTGGCTTTCGCCAGATATGAAAAAGAAAGCCATTTACGCACGGCTTATCTGGATTGAGCGGGAATGAGTTGTGATCCTTTCGTCCTGTCGTATCAACCGGTCGGACTCATCAGTTTCGATCCCATCGAAAGAGGATTGCAGTGACGATGCGCCGTCACTGCGCTTGAGGTTGACCCGTTGCGCATACGGGTTAGAGGTTCGGGTTCACTTGCCGAGCTTGGCGAGCGCGGGCCGGACCAGCTTGTTGAACTTGCCGATCTTCTTGCCCGTGTCGCTCGACACCTTGCCGTCGCTCGTCATCTCGCTGACGATCGCCTCGACGAGCTCGCTGGACAGGCCTTCCGCGATAGCCGGCGTCAGAGCTTCGCGCACCTGGTCTGCCGTCACCTCGGGGAGTACGACCTCCTTGAGGATCCGCGCGTACGCGTCGACGAATGACTCCGTCGTGAACGCATCCTTGTCGTTCCGCAGCTTGGCCAGGATCTGGTTGAGCTTGTGCTGGTCGAGGCGGTCGTGAGTTGCCATCCAATGCTTCACCTGCTTGAGGCTCCGCGACCCACGCCAGCTCTTCATGAGCCAGACGAAGTCGTCGAGGCAGGGCTGGCCGTCAGGTCCGAGACTCGCCATCTGGTCCAGGTAGTTGACCAGCAAGACGTAGCCGATCTCGCGCTCGTTCATGCCCCCGAAGTGCTCCTCGAAGAGCGGGATGTTGACCCCGCCGCGGTCGCCGAACGCCATGGCGATCTCGTGCGTCTCGATCCCCTTGACGAGCAGGTCGTCGAAGCCCAGGGCGCGGAGCCGCTCTGCCGCGACCTTGCCGTGCATACGGCCGGTCGACTCGTGGTAGTAGCTGACCTGTACGATGCCCTGCTCTTCGCAGTAGGCATCCCAGGCCTCCTCGCTCTCCAGCGGCAGTCCTTCCAGGCCGGTTCGTTCGTCCTTGCTGTCGTCCACGAAGACGAGAGTGAGACACGACGGCTTGTCGATGTCGTGCAGGACGACGTGCATCAATGCGGCGGGTGTGGTGTCGACGAGGGCCTTGTGCATGGCTAAGGCTGCCTCAAGAGAGACAGCAGGATGGAAGCGCTGCCGCCAGACGTCGTCGAGCACCTCGAGCATGAGCTGGAGATGCGACTCCATGAAGGCTCCCTCATTGTGGAAGGGCCCGCGCTGGGGCGTGCGCAGCGACGCGAGAGCAGCGTTCTGGATCTCTTCGGGAAGCTGGGCAGTCATGGTGACGTTACGGATCGAATCCATGAGAACCTCACTTGGTTGGGAAAGAAGCGTTGTGTCCGAAACCGGTTTCGGACCATTAAATATAGCATAAAATTGGCATTTTGTCAATCTTCTCGCCCGAGGGCTTAGCTTCAAAAAACGTCGAATTTTCAGCCAAAATGTGTCATAATAAGTCCGATATGGCTGAAAAATTCAGGCCAGAAAGGCCCAATCCTAAAGAAAGGCTGCGTAGCACAGCCGAAAGGCGCAGGAAATTCTTCGATAAGCTCACGGGCTCGCCTTGGAGCTGGGCTGCAGCAGCGGTGATGGCCTTGGAGTCGCAGGGCTGCGCGACCATGACGCAAGCCATGGGCATTGCTACGCTTGAACCTCGATCCAGTGGCATGAGCTATAACGCCGGCATGGGAGCCTCGGGAAGTTTTGTCGGTCCCACGCTTGAGGTCCATTCCCTGCCGGAAAGGGCCCGCGCCGGGATCACGAACTTGCCGGAAGGTTTCTATACCCCAGACCTAGCGGAGAGACTGCATCAGGCACGGGCACGCGGCGGAAAACAACCGGATGTTCCGCGCGGATATATCGACCTTGAGAGCCTTGGTTTCGAACGCGCCGACGGAGCGTTCGTCATCGTCCAGGAGAACTTCTCCGGCCGACCCAGATCCGCGGCTGCGCGCAACGTCTTGATCGCCCAAGAGACGGGAAGGGGATTGTCGTTGATGTCTGCGCTGCCGCAACGGTTGGACAGCGGAGTAAGGATGGAATGGGTCGAAGTCACGCGTTATGGCGGCCAAGAGATCGTATCTCCACCACCTCCGAAGTCAGTCGAAGAACATGCGGCGAACATCGCCACGGTCGGCAGTCACGAGAACATGGGGGGAGAAACCAGGACTACGTTGTCTTGCCGCATGACTGTCTTGGACGGGACTTTCCAGGACGCCGCTAAACCGCAGCGCCGCGAAAAAGGACACGCTTTAGAGTTTGATGTTTTACAGGGCAAGACGGATCTGCGTCCGTTGAGTCTGGTTTTTAGCCAAGAAAAATCAGTCACATATCCCGAACGGCCAGCACAGGCCGCATTGTCCACGGATTATGAACCTATTTCGGATCTGACTACGCTTTACACGGCTTATGAGATCCTGACGCATCAGCAGGATAACCTGACCAAACGCATGAATGCGATCGAGCTGAGGCTCAAACAGCCGTCGCTGCAAAACGAGGAAAAGCAAAAGCTGGAGGCTCAGTACGCCAAACTGTCGAGCCAGCTTTCGGACCTCCGCATCAGTCCTGAATATCGGCAAACTAAGGATAGGTCCGAAAAAGAAATCGCGCGCCTGCAGGCTGAATTGGCCTCGCTGCAGGAAAAGCCGTTGCCCGCCAAAGAGCGGTATGACGTCAACGATCTGCGTGAAGGCGCGGCCCAAAAGAAGTGGCGCGAAAAACATATCCCCGAACTCGAGTCCCAGATAGCTGCGCTGCAGAAGGAGATGGCTGCGGAACTTGCTCGACTGACGCCGACTTCGTTGGATCCGCTGACGAAAAAATTGTCTGGCTTGGTCGAGGCCGCGAAGCGGAAACTGACGACAGCCGCCCTCGGAGCGCTCGGTCAGAACATCGGGACGCGCACCGAAGTCAGGATACTGACGGATTTCGACGCGACACGCGGAGCCATCCGACTGGTCTTCATTTTGGATAACCCTAAACAATGATATGCGAGCAGACATCATCACCCAAGCAGTACCCGGAGCCGATCCTGAATTCATCCAGATCCTAGGACGTCTGCCGGAACCGCCCGCAGGTGTCTTCGAGAAGATAATCAAGCTGCTGCCTAGATTGCATCAGATTTTTCTGGCCAAACGCTCCGCCGATCGTACCGGAGATGAAGAGGAGTTCGCCAGATTGATGCAGAAAGAGCTAGATTTGCTGGAAAAAACTACAGGAATCTAGTCCCTTGCTAAGCGTGATTTGCGGTGTTGTAATGGATACCTATGTGCTCTAAACGCAGGCGTCTTTGCCTTCTCGTCCGCGCCCCATGATTATCCATGCTCGGTATCTCCTGATCGCTAATTCGTCTTTCTAAATTTGTGATTCGTAATTGAAAACTATGTCTGCTTTCACCAACGCCATGCGCCAGCTCGACCTGGCCGCCTCCGCCATGCATCTTGATGCTTATACCCTCGAACGTTTGCGCCATCCGCAACGTACCGTCGAAGTCGACTTTCCGGTGAAGATGGATGATGGCTCCACGAAACTGTTCCACGGATACCGCGTACAATGGAATGACGCGCGCGGCCCGTTCAAGGGTGGACTGCGTTTCCATCCGCAGACCGATCTGGATGAAGTCAAGGCTTTGTCGTTCTGGATGTCCATCAAGTGCGCCGTAGCCAACATCCCGTTCGGTGGCGGGAAAGGTGGCGTCACCGTCAATCCCAAAGAGCTTTCCAAGACGGAGCTGGAGAACCTTACGCGCTCTTTCACCCGCGCCATCGCCGATGTCATCGGACCCGAAAAGGACGTGCCGGCACCCGACGTCAATACGACGCCCCAGATCATGGATTGGTTAGCCGATGAATACGGCAAATATGTAGGCAAGCCCAGCCTGGCCGTCGTGACGGGCAAAACGCTGGATCACGGAGGTTCAGAGGGTCGTGGGACCGCGACCGGTCAAGGCGCTTATTACGTCTTCGAGGCCTATCGCGAGAAACTTGAGCTTGATCCGGAAACTTCGACGATCGCCGTCCAAGGTTTCGGTAATGCCGGGCAAGAGATCGCGCGTCTGTTCCATCATCATGGCTACAAGGTCGTGGCTGTTTCCGATTCGCAGGGCGGCATCCATGACGAGAACGGTATCGATATCCCGGAACTGATCCGTCTGAAGAAAGAGACCGGACATGTAGCACGCATCGGAGACGCGCGCGACATCACGAATGAGGAGTTGCTTAAAGTCGAATGCGGAGTGCTGGTGCCATCAGCCCTTGAGAACGCCATCGATGCCGATATCGCGCACGAGGTGAAAGCTCGGATGGTGCTCGAAGTCGCGAATGGTCCGACGACTCCGGAAGCCGACATGATTTTGGCCAAGCGTGGCATCACTGTCGTCCCCGATGTCCTCGCGAACTCCGGCGGCGTCACCACGTCATTCCTCGAGTGGCAACAGAACATGACGGACGAACACTGGACCGAAGATGAAGTCTTCACCCGTCTTAAGCCCATCATGGATGACGCCTCCGCGGCGGTCATGCGGGCCGCCGATGCACACGCCGTGACGCAACGAGAAGCGGCTTTCATCGTCGGCCTCGAGCGCATCGACAAGGCGCTCAAGGGTTAAATTGAGCAGCCGGGCATTGTAGGGGCGGGATTCATCCCGCCTTTTTGCGTAAATTTCTGCAAAAAAGTAGCGGAAAACGGCAATTTATATTAGGATACCCAGTATCCTATGGCAGTGATATCCAAGCATAAATCCGCCGGCTTCAAGGTCCTAGGTATCGAGACCAGTTGCGACGAGACATCCGTCGCGCTCCTTGAAGTACGCGGTACGACGCAACCTCCTGCACGCGGTACGCGGTATGCGGTACAGCTCCTGCATCACGAGACGGCTACGCAAATCCCTATCCACCGTCGTTATGGGGGAGTCGTCCCGGAGGTCGCCGCACGTACGCATATCGCCGAAGTGATCAAACTTTTGGAAAGGGCCGATATTTTCGCTTCGGAGAAGCAGGGATTCGACGCCATCGCCGTCACCCAGGGTCCAGGTCTCGCGACCGCCTTACGCGTCGGCATCGAGGCGGCCCGCACACTCGCGTATCTGACGGACGTTCCGATCGTCGGTGTGAATCATCTTGAAGGTCATCTTGCTTCCGCCTGGCTCGTGCCGGAAAACCGCGAGCATTGGCGATTTCCCGTCCTTGTCCTGCTCGTTTCGGGTGGGCATAGCGAGTTGGTCCTGATGAAGGATTTCTGCAGCTATAAAGTCGTCGGACGCACACGCGACGATGCATCAGGCGAAGCTTTCGATAAGACGGCGAAGCTTATGGGTTTGAGCTATCCTGGTGGTCCGATACTTTCGAGATATGCGGCAAAGGGGAATCCTGAAGCTTACGGTCTGCCCCGTCCCATGATCCACGATCCGTCGCTCGACATGAGCTTTTCTGGCCTGAAGACCGCTGTCCGCAACCTGATCCACGACCTCGGACCAAAAGTCCCGGAAGTCCTGCCTGACCTTTGCGCTTCGATCCAAGCCGCGATTGTCGACGTGCTGGTGAACAAGACGTCCCGCGCTATTATGGCTTATAAGCCCAAATGCCTGGCTGTCGTCGGTGGCGTTTCCGCCAATCCGCATCTGCAGGCTGAGTTGCGCAAAGCCGCCTCGGAGCATCCGGGTCTCATCATGCTCGAACCGCCGAAAGGTTTTTATACGGATAACGCCGCCATGATCGCGGCAGCCGGCGCTTGGCGGCTCGCTCAAGGCAAGAAGGACGACTGGAAAAAAATAGATGCAAAACCGGAATTGGATCTATGAGGATGCAACGTACCGCGTATCGCGTTCCGCGTAACTCTGTAAAGAGGGACGGACGTAAGGCTGAAATAAGGTCCAAAGAAGGGAGCAGGGCTTTTGTCGTACCAGAAGTTATGGCATGGTCTGGAGTCGCGGAATACGTCTCTGAATTGCTGCGTCCAGGCACGGTCCTCGCCATCAGCGGCGAACTCGGAGCCGGAAAAACCACCTTTATCCAAGCCTTGACCAAGACGCTTGGCATCAAAAAAGTCCCGCCTAGTCCGACTTTTTCCTTGATGCGTTCATATCGTCTGCCGAAAACGTTTAACGGCATCAGGCGCATCATCCACGTCGATGCTTACCGCTTCGATGATGAGCGCGAGCTCGTCGTGCTTGATCTCGACGAAGAATTGGCTGATGGTTCCAGTGTTCTCGTGATCGAATGGCCGGAAAAGATGCCTAAGTGGTTGAAAAAGAAGAAGGCGGATCTGGTTCAGATGGAGATTGCATAAAATCCTGTCCCGTCCCTGCCGGTAGGCGGGTCAAGTCCGGCCTGCCTGCCGGCAGGCAGGGATGACAAAATAGTTGCATGATGATTTAAACCAATCAAATCCCCGGCACGAGCCGGGGATTTATCGCTTCATTTTACGTTAGGATTCGGTGGCGGCACGGGCGGCGTGACCGTTTCCGGTTCTTCTTCCAATACTGACGTCAGTTCCGCCATACGTAAGACCTCTTCCACGCTGGTCAAGCCATCCAAAGCCTTCAGCAGACCGTCCTGTGCCATGGTCAACATGCCGTTCTTCTGCGCGATGGCGATCATGTCGTACTCCGAGACGTGTGCGCTCAAGATAAGCGCTTCGATCTCCTTGTTCATCACGAAAATCTCATAGATACCGACGCGACCCTTGTAGGGGAGCTCTGCGCCTTCCTTCGGACCGTAGAATTTCAGGTTATCCAAATCGACTTTATATTCCTTGAGCACCTCCGGTGAGATCAATTTGAGTTCAGCTTTGACTTGAGCCAACATGCTGGCCGATAGCTGGACCTCGACTTTACATTCGGGGTTGATGCGGCGTACCAGACGCTGGCCGATGATGCAGTTGATGGCCGGAGCGAGCAGGAACGGCTTGACGCCCATCGAGAGGAAACGGGGGATAGCGCCGGCTGCACTGTTGGTGTGGATCGTCGATATCACCAGGTGCCCGGTCAAGGCTGCCTGGATGGCGATTTCCGCCGTATCCAGATCACGGATTTCACCGACCATCACGATATCCGGATCTTGGCGCAGTATCGACCTCAAGCCTTTGGCGAACGTGTAGTCCTTCGAGTAATCGATCTGGCTCTGGTTGATGCCTTTCAGCTTATATTCCACCGGATCCTCCAGGGTGATGATCTTTATGTCCTCGGTGTTGAGCCGTTTGAGGATGGCGTACAAAGTAGTAGTCTTACCTGATCCGGTAGGTCCCGTCGTGACGATCATGCCGTTCGGCCGTTCGATTTCGCGTTTGAGCATCTCCCAAGCGCGTCCGCGGATACCGAGTTGTTCGAACTCGAGCGATATGGACTTGGGACGCAGCAGACGCATGACGACCGATTCGCCGAAAGCCGTGGGCAAAAAAGAAGCGCGGATGTCGATCTTTTCGTTGGTCAGGTAGATGGTTATGCGTCCGTCCTGCGGTACGTCGTTCACGTTCATCTTCACTCCGGCCAAGAGCTTGAAGCGCGAAATCATCTGTTTCCAGGCTTCCTTTGGCAGCACTGCGGCATCGTGCAGGTCTCCGTCGATGCGATAGCGGACTTTCACGTCATCCTCTTCCGCTTCAAGATGGATGTCCGAAGCGTCCAGGTTAAGCGCGCCGCCGATGATGAGGGCGACTATATCGGTGGTCGATACCTTGGTGATCGTCTCCTGGAGCTTCTTCAGGTCAGTGATCTCTTCCGCATATTTCTTGAGCGTCGCTTCCTCGATGCGCACGCCGTATATCACCTCACGGATCTCCGGCAGCGCATCATATATCTTCAGTGCGATGTTGAGGCTGGTCTGCGAGACGATGTAGATCTGGACGTCTGCGGAATATTCCTTGGCTAACCTTTGGGCAGCCGCGTTCACTTCTGACGTCAGTTTCGTGGTTGCGATGCGCAACTGATCGGCGCTCCTGAAGAAGACCACGGCTTGCAGCTGTTGCGCTTCTTTCTGGGTCAGTAAGGCGATTGCTTCAGGCGGTATCGGATAACCATGTTGGAAATCGATATACGGCAAACCCTGTTCTTCCGCCTGTTCACGGGAAATCTTCTCCAACTCCTTCAGCCTGACGTCGCTTATCTTTTCCTCGAGTTTTTCGGCCGCCGCTCCCATCTTGGCCTCTTTCGGCTTGGCCTGTTTCCCCGAGCTGATCGAACCGGGTTGTTGGGCCGTAGGTACGACCGCACTTCCTGCTTGAGGTTTCTTGAACAAGTCCTCAATGGACTGTGCTCGAGGAGGAGTGGATTTATTGTTGGCCATAAGTTAGTTCTTAGGCACCGAGAAGCGACCGCTGAGTGACCGGATGACACGATGCAGTTTCGGCATCACGCCGCCTTCGCCCAGACGTAGGTAAAGATGCGTCCAAGTAGCGTATTGCAGCTGTGAGATGAATGCTATGAAGAAGAGGTGGGCAAGGGCTACTATGATGAGGCCGATGGCCATCCCAGCATAGAAAAGTAGCCTGGATTGCATCGCACCGGCCAACAGGACGAGCAGCATCAGCGGGAATTGCGCGATGATTATGGCGTAGTTGAATACCACGAAACCGAAGATCGCCAAAGCTATCAGGATTATCGCCGTCTCGATCGTGACGAGCCAATGCCGTTTGAACATCTCATAACCGCGTATCAGGCCATCCGCCACCGATGCCCCTTGCAGCACCATGGCATTGAGGGCGAATATCTGGATGATGGCCAAGATGAAAGTCAGCGTCGTGAAGAGGATGAAGGCTATGATGTAGAGCGCGTATGAAAGGTTTGAGCCATACGTCAGAGCCACCGGCAGGTTAGCCAAGAAGCGGAACACCACTATGGTCAGCAGGATGATCGCGTTCAATGCGGCGATGGGCCAGAAGGCTCTGGCTCCGATCATGAGTGAGCGCTTCAATTCGAATTTAGGGCCGACATGCTCCGTCCCGATGGAGTAGACTAGGGCCCCTTGGGCGACACACGAGGCGATTAGGGCTGCGGCCGCTATTATGGCCACCGCCAAGACCCACTGCAGTGCGCTGATCGCGAACAGGATATTGTTCACGTTCTGGAAGGCTGTGGCAGTGAAATCAGCCAAGCCCATACCTCCCCGACCCCAGGAGAAAGGCTGTGTTCCATTGCCGAACTGTAGGACCTTCAGCAGATGGTCATAGACACCCGCCGTCAGCAGGAGCGAGGCCAAAAAAGAGAGAGGCCAGAGCTTTTTTTGTTGCCAAGCGGTCAACAGCGCTTTATGTATTATGACCCGATAAACTGCTTCGTGCTTGGGATTTGAGGGAGCTTTGCGTCTTATCATAAAATATCGGTTAAATGATAGCACAAAAACAGGCAATCGTTCAGATGACTGCCTGTTTTTCCGGTCTAACGTTGGGTAGGTTACTCTTTCTCTTTTTTGATGGCGTTCTTAGGATTGGCCGGAGGCAGTCCGACTGCGTCCACGAACTGCTGACGTTCCAATGTCTCTGTCTCGAGCAGCTTATTGCTGATGCGATCCATGGCTTCCTTGTTGTCGCCGATGATCTTTTGGGCCAGTTTGAGACCGGCCGAGATCAACGCGTCTATTTCCTGGTCGATGACTATGGCTTTGTCGTCCGAGTAGTCGCGGTTCTCATGGATTTCGCGTCCCAAGAAGATCATGTCTTCCTGTTCGCCATAAGTCCTCGGTCCTAATTTATCGCTCATGCCCCATTGCGTGACCATGTTGCGCGCTATCTTGGTCGCATTCCTCATGTCGGACGTGGCGCCTGTCGTGATGTCGCCGAAGAACATCTTTTCCGCGGCATAACCGCCCATGGCCACGGCGATATCTTCCTTGTATTCCTCCGAGGTCCTGGACATGCGGTCTTCCAACGGCATTTTGAGCGTATAGCCGGCGGCTCTGCCACGCGAGATGATCGAGACTTTCTGCACCGGATCGGCATGCGGCAAGAGGTGCGCGACCAAAGCATGTCCGGCCTCATGGTATGCCGTGACTTTTCGCTCATCCTCGTTCATCACATGACTCTTGCGTTCCGGGCCGAGCATGACTTTTTCGATGGAATCGAGCAACAGTGCCATCGGGATCTCCTTCAGGTTCTTGCGCGCCGCGAGAATCGCCGCTTCATTCATCAGGTTCATCAGATCGGCGCCAGAGAATCCCGGCGTACGTTCCGCCAATTGGCGCAAAGTGACGTCTTTGGCCAGGGGTTTGCCCTTGGCGTGGATCTTCAGAATCTGCTCGCGATCGTTCAGGTCTGGCGGGTCAAGGACGACGCGTCGGTCGAAACGTCCTGGGCGGAGCAAGGCCGGATCCAATACGTCAGGCCTGTTGGTCGCCGCCATCACGATCACGCCGCTGTTCGGCTCGAAACCATCCATCTCCACGAGTATCTGGTTCAATGTCTGCTCGCGTTCATCATGCGATCCGCCTAAGCCTGAACCGCGCTGGCGACCCACGGCATCTATCTCATCGATGAATATGATGCAGGGTGCGCTCTTCTTGGCCTTGGCGAACAAGTCGCGCACGCGGCTGGCGCCTACGCCGACGAACATCTCGACGAATTCCGAACCGGAGATATGGAAGAACGGCACGTCGGCTTCACCCGCCACAGCTCGCGCCAACAATGTCTTTCCGGTGCCTGGCGTACCCATGAGCAGCACGCCTTTCGGTATCTTGGCGCCCAATACGGTGAACTTGTCCGCATTCTTCAGGAACTCGACCACCTCCGATAGTTCTTCCTTGGCCTCTTTGACTCCAGCCACGTCCTTGAAGGTGATCTTGTCTTTCTCGTTGCCTTTGGTCTCGCGTGCGCCGGATTGTCCGAACATCATCGCTTTGTTGTTCTGTCCTTGTATCTGTCGGAAAAAGAACCACATCAAGGCCAGTACCAGGATGAAGGTGATGACTGTCGGCGCTATGGCACCCGCCCAGTAGGCGAAGCCGCTCTGTTCCTCGATCGTGACTTCCGTGTCGAGCAGCTTGCTGCTGTCTACTCCGTAGTTCTTCATCAGCTCGGAGAAGGATTCCGTGCTCTCTTTGCTCACGGTTATCTTCGTACCGTCTTTCTGTGTCGCCTCCATGTCTGTACCGCGCACGACGATCGAGGTGATGTTGCCTTGGTCGATGTCGCGTACCAGGGTGGAGATGTCGGCCTTCTTCGTGCTGTCCAGGTTCACGAAAGAGAGGACTGCCCCGACCAGGAGCAGGGAACCGATGAAAATCAGTATTGTTTTTGTCGTTTGTTTCATATATTCGCTATTCTAAGTCATTCCTATGATTCAGCTAAATTACGTCAAAAGGCCTGATTTGTCGAGGCGCTGTCATCTGGTCGGGAAACCGGCATGTACCTGTATGACCCTTGACAGATAGGAGAAAAACGTATATATTTATCGGTCGAATTGAGGCATCGGCACGAAGCTGTCGTTGCCTGGCGCATCGAAAGGAGACAGTGAAATGCATTCTGGCGTCATCCATTCAGAGATTCCCGATTTCGATTTGACGGACCCGCAGCTTGCCAGGCTCAAGGCCAAGCTGCTCGAGATCGTCGAGGCCATCGACCGCCCCACGCGCAGCCATCGCACCCTGAAGAGCAAACTGAATGAAGCCGAGCTCATCCTGCGAAGCAGCGGCTTCAGCGACAATCCGATGTAGTACCCCCCTCAAAACAGAAGCGTGCGTCTCCAACCCTCGGAGCGCACGCTTTTCCGTTTTTTCGATAAAGCAAAATCCCCCAAGCGGGGGATTTTGCAGTGGCAAGATGTGCCTTACCAAAGGGCTTTCACGTTTGGATGCAGTACTAGGAGAAATCGAGTATTACCGTGAGGCGTACTGGGAACGTACGACGAACGGGAAACGGAGATTTCGACAACGTAATGCGCCAAACGCGGAAGGCCTATTATTTCTTCTCTTCCTTCTGCTTGCGCAGCGAGAGGCCTAGGCGATGGTTCTCCGGGTCTATGGATACGACGCGGAATTCGAACTCGTCGCCGACGCGCGCTATCTCGTTCACGTCCTTGACTGGGCGATCCGAGAGCTCGCTGATGTGGGCCAAGCCGTGGATGTCCGGATCCAGCTCCACGAACAGGCCGAACGGGTTTATCTTGAGGACCTTGCCCTTGACCCACTGTCCGACTTTGAATTTCTCGCCGACATCCTTCCATGGATCGTCCACCAGCTTCTTCATGCTGAGGAAGATCTTGGAACCTTCGATGTTGATGATCTCGGCACGCACATGGTCGCCGACTTTGAGTACGTCGCGCGGATGGTCGATGCGTTGCCAAGCGATCTCCGAGATGTGGACCAGGCCTTCCAGGTTCTCGTCGAACCGGACGAAAGCGCCGAAGTCGGTCACTGCCGTCACGTCGCCTTCCACGATATCTCCGACCTTGAAGCGCGAAAGCGTGCTTTCCTGCTTGCTTTCCCAGACCGCCTTTTCCGAGACGATGAGTTTGCCCGTCTCTTCGCTCACGTCGATGACTTTGACGTCAAGCTGGTTGCCGACCAAGCCTTTGAGCTTCTCCAGGATACGCAGTTTCTCTCCGCCGGATACGCGCGGATAATTCTCGGGTGAAAGTTGCGACACCGGCAGGAAGCCCGTGATGCCTTCCATGCGGATGATGAGGCCGCCCTTGTTGGCGTCCAATATCTTGACCGGCACAGGTTCTCCGGCCGCCAGGATTTCGCGCAGCTTCTCCCAGGACTTCTTCTTGTCGGCGCTCTTGAGCGAGAGCTCGAGCTCGCCGAATTCGTTGTCCAGTTCCAGGACGGTCGCTTCGACCTCGTCGCCGACGGTCAGATGCGCATTCGGATCCAGTTCCGGACCGCGCACCAAGCCGATCGCCAGGCCGTTGATGTCGATCCTGACCTCGTTGCGCCCGACTGCGATGACGGTGCCTTTGACCACGTCGCCGACGCCGGGATAGTTGATGTACGCTGCGTTATTCTCGTCAGCCAGGAGCTTTTCGATCTCCGGCGACTTGCCTTCCTCCGTACTTACGTTCTTTGCTTTTGCCATATTTCAGCCTTCTATAAAACCCCGCTTAACGGGGCGTCAAATATGTCTTTGACAGCCGTCCCCGCGTGAATTAAGTAAATTCGCAGTTACAACGGCCTGAATATCAGGTGCCGGCACTATACTTGAAAACGGCTGACTTTGCAAGGGGGATTGAGGAGATATATACTTTACTCTATAAGTACGAAAATAAGCGGTATTTTTATGACTTTTAGTAGCCGACCACCATGGAGCCCTGAAGCCGGAAGCAGGCGGGGCGAAAAACCAGCTCCTTTGACTACTGATGAGCTTCGTCTCCTTCTTAAGCTGGAACGCATTCAGAGGCGTAACCCCGAGCAAGAGTCAACATATCAAGAACTCAAGGCGCGGGAGGAAGCGTCAGAAGAAGGACATGAAGAAGCGACGGACACATCTTCATGGGAAGAGTCTCTTGATATCGATGAATTCAGCGGTGGCTTTGTAAGATCGAAAGACGAGCTCGAACGAGAATATCCGGGCATGAAAGTCTTGGAGCTCTCTTCTGGCGGTAATTTCGAGCGAAGCAAGATTCTGATCTTGCCCAGCGGTAAGCTATTGTTTTATCGCGTTTACATGGATTATGATCTTGAGAAGGCTAACTGTGAATACACCACGCCTGCTGGGGCGCTGGAGAGGATCGAAAAGGATATTAGTGCCAGTCAAACAGAGATCAGGAATCTTCAGGCTGGGATAGAAGGTATGGAAGAAGGGAGAAAACTCCTGCTGGACAGCATGAAAGGACAAGGCTGAAGTCGGTAAGAAGTTAAAGACCGGTTCGCGCCGGTCTTTTTAGTTGGGCGCAAATCGGATAATATACCGTCATGTCTGATTTATATCTGGATCTCAAGGATAGGGTGCGCATCATGGACTTTTTCGAGGATTATCTCGATTACGCCCCGGCCAAGGATCGGTCTCTCGCCGAAGCCGACCTCAAACAGTACCGCGCCGGTGAGGAGCAGAAGCCCGAGAAGCTGATCGAGGACGTGCGCAAGTTCGCCCAAGACGTCTGGCCTGCGCGCTATGCCATGCGCCGTTTTTTTGATGAAGAAGGTGCGGAAGAGGAATGGCGCCGCGTCACGGCTGCCGTCCGCCCGTCGACGGCGCACATCATGCGTCGTTTCCGTGACGGTATAGGCGCGCACAATCTGCAGGCCTGTCTGGATCACGAAGAATCCGTCACTGCTTTCACTGAAGCTGAACTCATGGAGATAGAGGAAGTGCGCAAACAAGTGCGTCACGATTATTGGCGCGAAAAAGGTGGGACGCTCGATATCCTGGTCAAGTCAGGTCAGCTTGAATTGAAGGGCTATCTGGAACGCCTGAAGAAGCTGCGCGATTTGGCAGCGGAATTGCCGGAGGACTACGGACACGAGATCTATTCCAAGCTTGAACGTTACGAAGACCGCATCTTCTTCGAAGGCGAAGTCGTGCCGTTGCAGATCCTCGACGAGGAGATCCAATACTACACTGACGAGATGGAGATCCCGCCGGAGGAGGCGGCTTGAAGATCCGTCATTGATCCAAAAAAACAACTCCGGCATTTCTGCCGGGGTTGCTGTTTTTTAAACTTTGTTGTTTGGATGCAGAACGAGGAAGAACTGAGCAGCGGAGCGACCCGCCCGCCACGCTTGCCGAGCAAGCGAGGCATTGCGGGCGCGGCGCGTACTTAGACGTACGCATAGTGAGCAGCAGAGGTCCTGACGAAGTTATGCGCCAAACAATGAGGTTATTTTTTGTAGATCGTCTTATATCCGCTATATGTCACGTTGCCGAGTTTGTCGGTCATCTTGGCGCCGTAAGTGATATAGCTGCGACCGCTGTATGGGCCGCCGACGATGCTGCAGGAATCCGTGTTGTAGCAAGTCTTGACGGTCTGGGCATTCACGATGATCTCGATCTTGCTTATACCGTCGTTGTCCGAACCTTTAGTCCAGAAAGTGATCGCGTCCATGATCCCGTAACCTGCATCGCTCGAGCTCCAGGCAGTCAGTTTGCCGATGTTTGAAGTCGTCAGCTGGCTGTCTTGGTTCACTACAGTATAGGTCCTGGCAGGTGACCAACCTTCGTGATCGAAGGCGTCCACGGCCTTGGCGTTCACGTATATCGCGTCACCCGCTTTGTAGTTGGAGCCATTGACCGTGAACGTACATTCCTGGTTGCCGTAGGCTAACGAGGAGTTGAAGTAGCAGGTGTGGGCCAACATGCCGTTCACCCACATCTCGATGCGCTTCAGTCCGTCCTGGTCCCAAGCGCCGACATGGTATGTGACGTTCTCGGCCGTGGTGAGGTTCAGTTTCTCGTTCGGTTCAGACCATGACCAAGTGGCTGGGTTGCTGCCGGTGTCGGAATTGGAACCGTTGCCGCTCGTGTCGTAGGCGTTGATGTTGTAGTAGATGGGATTCACTCCACGTACGTAGCCGTATCGGTCATAGGCTTTGACGGACACGCCGATCGTCCTGCTGTTTTTGCCGTTGTTGGAGTATAAGTTGGAGGAATAGCTGCAGTTTTCCCAGGCGGTCGAGTTGCTGTAATTGCAGGTCTTCACGACCGAGCCATCGATAAGGATCTCGATGCGCGTCAATCCGTCCGGATCCTGTGCGCTGCCGTTGAACGTCACCCAGTCTCCGTTGTTGAAGCTGGTCCGGTTCGGGTCGGCCTGGAGACCGACGCTGCCGTTGTCCGTCGAGTTTCCAGTCGTATCGGTGATGGTCAGATAGGTCAGGCTGCTCCAGTTCGTGTAGCCGTTGTAATCCGTGGACTTGGCGTTTATGGCGAGCTGGGAATTGGTCGAATAATCGTTGCCGTAGATCGTCAGGTCGCAGTTCTGCGTCCCGTAGGAACGCGAGAAGTTGCAGGTGCGTTTTACTGTGCCGTTGACGTACACATCGATGCGCTGCAGGCCGTTATCGGCCGAAGCCTGGGTGCGGTAGGTCGCGCTCGAACCGCGCTGCAACGTCGTGTTGCTCGGGTCGAGCCAGCTCCATGTGTAGACGCCGTTGCCCGAGGTGTTGCTGTTGTTCGCATCCTGGATGGTCAAGGTCTTGGTGTCGCTCCAGGAGGTCTTGCCGTAGTAATCCGTAGCCCTGGCGTTGAAGGTGTGTTGTGCGACCGTATAGTCGTTGCCGTAGACCGTGAAATCGCAGCTCTGCGTGCCGTATGCGCGTGAGAAATTACATGTGCGCTTGAGGCTGCCGTCGGCATAGATCTCGACTTTCTGCAGGCCCTGCGTGGCGTTCGCTTGGACCTTGTAGGTCGTGCTGCTGCCGCGGTTCAGGCTGGAGTTCGACGGGTCGAACCAACCCCAAGCTGAGACGTCGCCGCTGTTGTCGTTGGTGTTGTAGCTGGAATCGGTCACGTTGATGTATTTGAGCGCGGTCCAGGTCTCTTTGCCTGCGCCATCCACGATCTTGGCGTTCACCGCGATCTGGGAGTTGAGCAGATAGTCATATCCGTTGAGCGTATAGGCGCAGCTCTGGTTGCCCGTCCAATTGTTCAGGGTACAGGTCTTACGTGTCGCTCCGTTCACGACGATCTCGATGCGGTTGATGCCGTCCGAGTCGTTAGCGCCGACGTTGTATGTCATGCTGTTGCCGCGCGTAAGATACGTCTGGTCAGGATTCAGATAGCTCCAATAGTAGGTACCGCTGTTGCTGTCCTGTTGTGAGTTCTGCTGGTCGTTATTGCTCGTGCCTTGTCCGACGGTCAGCGTCTCCTGTGAGGTCTGTGTCGTATAGCCCTGGTTGTCCATGGCGATCGCATACATCGGTACGCTACGCGTCGTCAGGCTGTTCGAATAATAGACGTTGGAATATTCACACGTGTCGGAATAGCAGGTCTTGGCCAAGCTGCCGTCCACGTACAGGCTTACGCGGTTGACGCCATTCGTATCCCAAGCGCTAGCGCGATAGGTGAAAGTGCCGCCGTTGCTCAACTGATAGTTCGCAGGATTGCCCGAAGTCGTCACCGTCGGACCGTTGGATGAGGAGTATGTACCGCCTCCTCCATAGGTGTTGGTGTCGGTGGTCCCGTTCGAATTCGTAGCGCTGGTTGAAGCCTTGAAAAGTTTTGCCATGAGCGGCGAATTCGGATCAGTCTTTCCCATCTCCGATTCGGCTCCGCCGAGCAGGATCGTGCCGTTGCCGTTCGAAGCCATGTCGATCAGATAATCCTTCAGGTTAGAGAGCTTGGATACGTTGCTGCCGCTGATCTGCAGGACGCTCCTGTCGCTGGAGGTATCTCCGCGTTCCGCGACCAACCAGCTCGAACCATCATAGGCCGCGATGGCGCGGAACCAGGTGAACGTACTGTCTGCGTTATAGTATTGCGAGCTTAAGTCGATCTTGTTGATGCCATCGAAGCTGTACAAGGCGCGAGCCGTATACTGGCTGGAGCTTCCTGAGGTGTTCCTCGCCAAAAAGATGGCCGTGTTTCCGTTTGATGCCATGAACTCCGCATCCTGGAAAGTGCTGAATTTGGAGGTCACGTCAGTCAGGTTGCCGTTCAGGTCCCTCAGCCACAAGCGCATATTGCCCCAAGAGGAGTAGCTGCCCTGTCTTTGTCCTATGAACCAACCGTTGGAGACGGGTACGGCGAATGCAAAAAAACCGGTTTCAGTGCTCGGTGATGTACCGTAGACTGAATAGTTCAGATAATCAGGATAGTTGACCGTGCTGTTCAGGATGCCGGTCACCGTATTGTTGCCTGTGTTCCACAGGAACACACGGCCCTGGGTCGTGACGAACGCCCACATACCGGATTTGCCGTTCAGTGAGATGATGCCTTCGTCAGAGCTCAATTGGTTGCGTAGCGTGTAAGAGACGTCGGTGTATGTCCCGTTATATTTGAGCACCTGGAAGCTGTTGTTCTTGGCTGTGATGCCCTTCAGGAACAAGACCGTCTGTCCATCGCTTACGATGTCATCGACGCGGGAAAGTCCTGCGTTGCGTACGTCGGTCGTGATGTCAGCCATGGCCGATCCTTCTGTGCGCCAGACGTGGCCGCCTGACCAAAGGTCCTGACCGTCGGTCATGTACCAATAAGGCGAGGCATAGGCCATTGCCCAGACCGGACGGTTCTGCCTTTCGGCGATCAGGCTGGATATGTCGGTCCAATAATAGCCGCCGCCGGCTAAGGCCGGAGCAGCAGCGGATGCCATCGTGGCGGCAACCACCGCGACAGCGAAAAGCTTAGATATGACTTTTTTCATAGATATTTGGCTTAATTTAGAGGAGATATGACTAATGCGTCTTTATATTAAGTAATACGCTTTTATACCAAAAAAAGGGCTTTTTGTCAATATATACTGCCCATGCGCCGTGTCAATCAGTTTTCGCACGCCGCGTGCAGGAGTTCTGCCGCTTTTATCCAGGCCGTCCCATCCGGTTCGATCCTGTTTTTTTGAAGATGTGTCGCGATTTTTATCGCCTCGACCCAATGTTGCGGTTTGGCAGGGTGAGCGAAAAGAGTTCCCTTGGGTGCCGTCTCCGGCAGAGCACCGGCCAAAGCTGCTACGCAAGGCGTGCCGAAAGAAGCTGCTTCATGCAAGGGCAGGCCATAGCCTTCGTACCAGGAGGGATAGAGGAACGCGGCGGCGTGGGCATACAACGATGCGAGTTCATCGTCTGTGGGACTTGAGAAGATTTTTAAGAAATTGTCGTCTCGACTCCCGTCGTTCCATACGGGACAGGCTCCGCGGAGAGACCTTCCGATTGGAAGATTTCTCGACGAGCTCGAAATGACATTGTTTTTTATTCCGCTACAAATCAAGATCAACCCCACATCCTCGTAACCCTTCTCCTTCCTTAATGCTCGTATAGCCTCAATCGCTGTCCTCGAGTTTTTCCTTGGGTCGCCTAACCCGAGCGCGAGGCAATAGCGGCTAGGTGAATCTCCTCGCTTGATGCCAAGATCAGGTTGCGACGGTTCGGTCATAAGGGTATTTCCGATGGGTATCACCGAAATACTTTCCGGATCGACGCCGAGGATTTTCGTCGCATCGCGCTTTGTCGTTTCGGATACGGCGAGCAGTCTTGTCGCTCGTCTTATGGATCCTTCTGCTCCGACTAACCTATGCCACCACTGCTGTTTTTGCTTGAACCACCTGGGCTCTATCAAGAAAGACAAGTCATGCAGCAAGAGGACGGTTTTTCTGTCCTTCGGCCAACGTCCGCTGAAACCTATGTTCGGCAGGAATAGCGTATCGGTTTTTCCCGCCATCTTTTCTGCCGCTGTGACGAGCGAGACGAGCCTGAAAAGACAGGCCGCGCTCCAGAGTTTGTTCGGCCAACCGATGTGGACTCGTGTGATGTTTGGTAGCGCCGTAAGTCCTTCGGGTAAAGCAGGCTTTTTTCTTCCGGTGGTCGCCAAGACCAGCTCATCTCCAGGGTAGCTTTGCGCGTATGCGGTGATCAAACGCAAAGTCACGCGGCTTACTCCGCCACGCGCTTCAGCCAGCGATCTTGCATCGACTAGGATCCTCATTTAGGTCACGAAATCAAGGTAGCGCAGGAATTGTCTGCGGAAGTTCTCCTCCGAAAATTCCTCGGCGCGCTGTCTTATCTTCGACGTATCGAAATCATCCGCCCTGAACCGCACGACCGCATCCGCGATATCTTCCCACGATTGACCTTCTATGTGTTTACCGGTGACGCCGTCCACGACCGTCTCTGCCCCGCCGCCTTTTCCGTAGGCGATCACGGGTTTCCCGGCCGCCATGGCTTCTACTGCCGTTATCCCGAAGTCCTCGATCTGCGGATAAAGGTATCCGATGGCTTGCGAGTACAGTTCCTTCTTCTTTTCATCTGTCACGTAGCCCAGGAATTCGGTTTCCGGTGAGGCCAGCGCTTTGAGCCTGCGATATTCCGGACCCACGCCGTATATCTTGAGCGGCAGGCGGAGTTTGGCGAACGCCTTGACCACCAGGTCGAATCTTTTGTACCCGACCAGGCGACCGCCGGCGAGCCAGAATTTTCCCGGAGTACCGTCCACCCGTATCTTGTCTGTCTCGACCGGCGGAAAGATCACATGCGCATCGCGGTTATAATATCGCCTGATGCGTTCGCGGCTCGTGGCGCTGTTGGTAAGGAGATGAGACGGCCTTTCGGCTGCGAGTCTGTCCCACAGACGTAAGCGATGTAGCAGGGGAGGCAGCATGAGGCGCAGGACGCGCGGCTGCCGCAAGTCGTTGATGTAGCCGATCCTCTCTTGCCACAAAAAGCGCGTCGGCGTGTGGCAATAGCACACGTGACGCGTCTCGGGCGGGACGATGATGCCTTTGGCGAAAGAGCTGGACGAAGAGATCACCATGTCATACCCGGAAAAATCCATGTGCTCCACGGCCATGGGCATGAGCGGCATATACCACTGATAAAAACGCCGCGCCCCAGGCCAACTGTCCATGATGGACGGGATTATCTTTTGATTGCGCGCTTGGGCATGGTCCCGATCGTAAAGCAAGGTATAGGTCGGTGCATCCGGGAACATCTTCTGCAGTTCACCCAAGACGCGTTCCGCGCCGCCGTCCTGTATTAGATAATCATGCACCAAAGCGACTTTCCCGAACCGCTTCATATCCGGATCGGGTGTTTGCATCGCTGTATTCGGATTTTCGTATACGCTTACCTCCATGTGCGCATTTTAGTCGTTACGTCCCAAAAAGTCGGCGGTGTGTCAAGAGATTGACTTTGCGCCCGATTCAGGCTACAAAATCTCGGTCGTTCATTCGCTAGGCAGGGAGGACGTAGGATGGGTACCAAGTCACCGACCGCAGCTCAACTCGATTTCGCACGCCAGCTAGGCATCGATATCCCTGCTGGCACTAGTCGTACACAGCTTTCCCAGCTCATCAGTCACGCGAAGAACAGGGATAAGTCTGTGCAACACGGCCTCGATCGCCACCCGAATGCTGCGGCGCTGCCTGCTGCAGCCGGCATCGACAAGCATGAGAGCGGACCGGACCAGATCAGGCAGGCGTCGCGTGTGCTGCGCCGGCAGCGGGTCCATGTTGGGTCTGTAGTCTCTTATTTCTACGCCGACAGTCCGTTTGTCGTCATCGGCATCGAGCGATGTCAGCTCCTCGTCCAGAAGGTTGAGGGCCAGCAGGTGAAGACGCGCATGGACATCTTGCCGAAGGGCCACGGGCCGGGTGACCCTGATCCGTTCAAACTGATCTTCAACCCGCCTGAACGCTTCCTGCATCGCTTCTGCTTCCGTCACAATTTACGCTTGTTGGCGGACGAAGAGCGGCGCAATCCGATGTACCGCTTCAAGTCGCGAGAGGTTTGCTACCGGGTAGTCGAGCGCTATCTGGAAGACGTCGCTTGGTCTTTGGACTCGATCCACAAGATCCAGACGGCCTACGGCGATTTCTGGCAGCGCGACGCCGTCGACGCGCGCGTCGAGCGCGACTTCATCCAGTACCTTCGCGACAAGGCCACCAACTAGATTCCACCGAAAAGCCCACGGCTCTCACCGTGGGCTGAACCATATCCGAATTTTTTTCAATACGCTCCCTTCCGATACAGCACCGCGAAGGGCGTCTTGAGCACGATATATCCGTCCAACAACAAAAACCGATTTCAAATTTTTATCTCCGTTCCCACACTTTTGGATCAAGCTTATATGCTATAGAGTCGACCGTAGGAGTGCCGCCCTGAAGATTTAAGCCCAGTTTTGACACTATCTGATCTGCGATCTCAAAAGTTTCCCGGCTCCAATCAGCTGTTACTATTTGTCTGAACTCTTCCGTGTCAAAGACGGGTGCCGCGACAATCAGTTTCCCGATTTGTTCTTCGTCATCCGATTGTTTCAGGCTGTGATACCTTTCAAGAAACGCCTTGCTTTCCGTCTTGATTCTTTCTATGAGTTGCATGAGCTTCGGATGATCGAATTCCGGATTCCAGTCGGACAATTCTTGGCATCCGCTTGCTATGATTGCTAATGTTTTAAGTAAATTTTCACGTCGTTCACCGCTTTCAGTTATTTCATCCTCCAACTCCATTCCGGCATAGGTGTAATTCGGTTCCAGCATTATCCGATCTTTGAATTTGTTGATCCATGACGGATTGCCGCGCATTCTTTCTGTCGCCTTGCGGAAGGCGATATTTAAATCGCTTTTTTTCATGGCATAAAATGGATCGGCATTCGATTCGCCTGTGTTGTCCATTATTATTTGAGAATGCCCACGTTTAAATTTGCCATTCTCCAATTCAATAAATGTTTCGTCAGTTGTTTTTTGACTGGGGAACAAGACTTGCAAGCTGATTATTTTTGGATGTTTTTTGGAGACTTCATCCAAAATAACTTTTTGTACCGAGTGTAGCTTGCCGGATGCGTTCTCTGAACCCGGATATTCCAAACCCCTGGAAATATATGTGGCTTTTTTCATTTCGTCGTAAAAT
This sequence comes from bacterium, assembly GCA_021796435.1. Classification (GTDB taxonomy): domain Bacteria; phylum Patescibacteriota; class Patescibacteriia; order 2-12-FULL-60-25; family 2-12-FULL-60-25; genus CAIKNB01. The sequence continues at coordinate 1,271,034 of JAJYXM010000016.1, read as the reverse complement.
TTATGCTTGAAGCTATCAGGATTACGTAAATACCTGGATGTAAATGCTTCGTCTCCAAATACACCATCATCGGGTTTGGGTTCGCGGCCGATTTCTCTAAGTGCGTTAAAAGCGGCATCGAGACCTGCAGCGTCTTTGTATTCATCGATCATTGACGTTAGTGGGAATTGACCACCGCGGTGCTTTAGATCGTCAGGGTATGTGCCATGTACATCGGCTCCGACAATCAGGATATTAGGCAAGGAGACAGACTCGGCTAATTTGGCTTCTCCAACAACGAACATTTCAGAATCAGTTTCCGACTCCATTGCCCCGCCGCTTTTTTTCCAGTGGTTGATCGGATAGACAAAAGAATCGATTCGTCCGGCATCTAGCCAATGTTTAGCGTGTTTCAAGATTACGGCCCTCATCTTGTCTTTTGTCGAGTAGACGGTCAAAAGCGAAGCGGGCGGATTGAGTCTAAAATATAATTCTAAATTGATATCTGATGTTGGATCTGGTAATTCAAGCAGTCGCTCGATATCTTCTTTCGAAGATGGTGACGCTTTGCTTTTTCTAAGATCTGTTTTGAGATATTCGATTTGTTCTTGTAACGCTTTCTGTAATTCGGAGTATTCAGGATCTGATTCGAGGTCGTTTATGAACTGCGTGGCTTCCTGTTCTGTACTAAAGTTTCCCAGCCAGTGCTTAAAACCAAGCTGCAAGAAAGCTCCTGTACGGGGGTTGTTTAGCACAAAGACAGGTTTTTTTTCGCGTCTGCTCAGTCTTTTGCAGAAATTTGCCAGGTTCTTACCCGCGCTGACGTATTCGGCCAATGATTCGATACGTAGTCTTCTGGAAGTTTCTGAGCTATATCTAACTCTGTCTTCATTTCCAGTTTTAGGCACTACTTTTTCTGATGCATAAGCCGCTATCGTATCCTTGGCGCGTTCTGTATGCGTCGGTCTTTTGGGGGAAAACGGATTTTCGTTCATATTCACAACGCTCCCTTCCGATACAACACCGCGAACGGCGTTAATGGTTTATGTTTACAGTTCCGGTCCGGCGAAGGTGTAGTTCGGTTCGAGCATGATTTGTGGCTTGAATTTTTTGATCCAGTCAGGATTGCCGCGCAATGCCTCCGAGGCTTTTCTTAAGGCTAGATTTTGATTCCGTATGTCAGGCCGTTCTTCATTCATTTTCATGACCCGGAATGGTTCTGACCTTGATTCAGTCAGTCCTGTGTAAGGGTATGTTGCATCGGGATGAGATCCTCCGATTGCCTGGCTCGGAAAAAGAACCTGGACATCGATTATCTTAGCCCCAGAAAACTTCGCCTTATTCAGTGGATTCTTCTGGACGCTGTGTAATTTGCCTTGGGCATTGGGAGATAATGGGTATTCGAGCGAAGCTCTTACGCTCTTAGCTCCAGCTAGCAACCTGACGAATGGATCCGTATCGATAGCCTCAGGATGGTGATCCCGGTAATTCTGGAGCCTGTTCGATAATTCACCTCCTTCGTCCATACCCAAACCTTTTCTTCGTCCTCTTACGCCATATGATTTGTGGACATCGGCAGAAACGACCAAGGTTTCTGGTAAGGCGATCGTCTCGTTCAATTTAGTCGCGCCATCGTGCTCGAACTCGTATCTTTCCAGACCATGACCGCTGACTTTCCAGTGGTTTATCGGATAAACGAATGAATCTATTTCTCCGGCATCAATCCATTTTTTTGCTTGATGGAAAATCGAAGCGCGGATTTTATCTTTGATTCGGTAGACCTCCCACAGTAGGTCACCAAACTTTTGCACTTCCTCCTTTGATTGAAAATTAAAGTAATGCCATAAACTTAAGTCTAATCGGATATCAGCCGTGGGATCTATTTCTGATGAAATAGCATCTGACTCTGATTTGTTAAACTCCGTCTTCCTGGGTTTTAGGGCAGCCTTTATCTGCTCCGTCTTTTCGTGCAGTTCAGCCATCATCTGGGCATAGCCCGGATCATTTTCCAACTCTGCCAGAAACTTTTTCGCTTGATCCTCGCTCTTGAAATTCGCCAACCAATGTCTGAATCCTAACTGGAGGAAGGCGCCTGTCCGCGGATTATTCAGGACCAGGACTGGCCGCCGCTCTTGCTTACTCAGTCTGCGAGAGAAATTCGCAAGATTTTTACCCGCCCTTTCGAATTCAACCATGGATTCCAAATTCGAATACTCGACCCATTCGGGTACGAATCTATCTATCAACTTAAGCTCTTCAGGTGTCAGGAACTGCCTGAGCTTCTCTGTAGCCATTTCTCTGTGCGTGATTTTGCTTGGGGTGAATGGATTTTCGTTCATATTCAATATGCTCCCTTCCGATACAACACCGCGAAGGGCGTCTTGAGCACGATATATACGTCCAACCACAACGACCAATTCTCGATATACCACGCATCCAACCTCACCTCATCCTCGAATTCCAAGTCGCTCCGGCCTGATATCTGCGCCATGCCGGTGATTCCCGGACGGATCGCGAACACGCGTCGCTGATGCGGCTTATAGCCTGCGACTTCGCGCGGCAGGTGCGGTCGCGGCCCGACGAGAGACATGTCGCCTTTTAGCACGTTCCAGAACTGCGGTAATTCGTCTATAGACCAGCGCCGGATGAAGTTGCCGATCGGAGTGATACGCGGGTCATCGGCGATCTTGTAGACCGGACCGGTCTTGATGTTTTTCTGTTTGATGAGTTCCTTCTCAAGCGCGAGCCTGCTCTCTGCGCCTTGTTTGAATTGAGGTCCGATACAGTACTTACGCCACATGCTGCGCAGCTTGTAGAGCTTGAAGATCCGTCCGCCCTCGCCTACACGTTCTTGCTGGAAGAATACCGGTAGCCCATCTTCTATCGTCAATGCCAGGAAGGCGATTAAAATTATCGGCGAAAAAAGTATCAGGAAAAAGATGGCGAAGATGATGTCGAAAGCGCGTTTGGCGATGCGGCCCCATCCGTCCAGCGGCGTTCGCTTGACTTCGATCACCGGCAAGCCGGAGTCGGTCGTCACTTCGATGTTGGTGAACTTAGCCGCGAAGAGATCCGCAAGATAACGGAACGTCAGATGGTTTTCGTCCGCGAATGCGATGAGCCCGAGCGCATCCTGTTTATCCATCTCCGGATCCGCCAGGATGATGCCGTCCAAGCCGTCTTTGGCTTTCAGGTTCGATATCGTTTTTTGCGCCTCGCTGTTCCAAGTCTTGAACTGTTTGACGATGGTCAAGCCGAGTACCGGTTTGTCCTTATATGCCTTAGTGATGTCATTCGCGGCTGAAGACGAACCGATGACTACGAACAGACGGTGGCCTACGCGCATGTTCAGCAACAGGTGGCGCATGGTCCGCAAAAAGAGTCTGCCGATCAGGACGTACAGGATGGAGAAGGCCAGTACTGCCAACACGATGAAACGTGAGGTCGTTATCTCGCGGCGGAAAAAGACCGTCGCGATCACGATCATGGTACCGGCTCCACAAGACACGATTATCCGACCCAGCTCGTTCCAGGCTTTGCGCGGGTGAGGGGAGTAGAGGCCGGCTAAAGCGAAGATCAATATCCAGATCAAGACAAAGAGCGAAGCCGTGGAGATGTAATTCGCGAAATCCACGTCCTGCAATATAGGCCTGACCTCCGTCACGAAACGCGAAAAGCGCAGCGCATAAGCCGAAATCGCTGCAGCATATAGGGCCAAAGCGTCGAGCGGCAGAAGCAAGGCGGTGAAAGTCAGGTCCAAACGGCGGATACGCATAATGTTGGCTAAATAATAACATAAAATCCCGATTTGTATCGGGATTTTATGTCGGAGCTGGACGATAAGCCGAATTTTGTCCCCCACACGTTTCAGGCTTCTTGTACGCTGTTCGCTATTCTGCGTTTCAATACGCTTAACGCTTTTGCGCGCAGTTTCAAGCTTTTTTCACGGGCCATTGCATCCTTTTTTGAGACCTACGCTTCATAGTAAGCTAGTTTGAATGGTCTCCTATGTTTGGTGGAATCGGATAGCCATTCTGATGTTCCTGAAAGCGTCTCTTGAGGTCATTAGTATAGCCCATGTAAAGTTCGCCATCTTTTAAACTTTTTAGGATGTAGAAGTAGTACATGCATCTAGTTTATCCCAAAAAGCCTGAAAGGTGTGGGGGGATGATCATCTATCTGGCACGTGCATTGCTGCACGGCTCAAGCGAGCTACCAGTTCCTCGCCCCGGCCGAAGCCGAGGTTCGGATCTTGCTCTTGCGCCAGAGAGGGTTTACCACGCACTGCTGTCACCAGCAGCGGAGAAGCGTAGCAGTCGACTTGCGTCGAACCACATCGTTTCACTTTTCACCTTTTGCCAGCACTCCGCTCAAGGAATTCCATCCTACGGGCCAATTCGTCATTTGGCATTCGTCATTTGTAATTCCCAGCGCGAAGCGCTGACTAGTATCGTCTCTGTGGCGATGCGCATCCCGAAGGATCCGCATCATCCCTTTGAAGGGACACTTTCCCTGGGTTTACGGAAAGGCTTTGGGCGCATCTCGCCGATTTGAAGCGGTTCGATACGATGACATTGTCTGTTCCGCTATATCCCGGCCGCCGTTAGCGGCTCTCGCTTTCCGGCGATATTGCTATCGCCTCGGTGTTCGGACTTTCCTCCCCCGATTCGCTTTTCAGCGTTTCGGAAGCGATCATCTGTCCAGCTCGAACACGCGGAATATAGCAGCAAAAGCCGCTTTTGTCAATGGTTTTATCGTGCTATTCTTGATTAAATTATGCGTAAATGGGGTTTTATCGTCTTATTTTGCCTGTTGCTGGTCGGAGGTCTTGGTTGGTGGTTCTGGTCTTGGGGCAATATCAACATACAGGATAACGGTTCGATCGGACTGAAAATCCAGAATCCTGGCGTCCAAGTCATGCGGAACGGATCTTCCGACTGGTCCGATGCCGAGGATAACGCGACGCTGTCGCCAGGTGACCACGTGAAGACGGATGGGCAAGGTATGGCGACGATCGTTTTTTTTGGCCAAGCCGAAGCTCGACTCGCACCGCAATCGGAGCTCGTCTTGCAGGGCATCGATCATGCGTCTGACGGCAGCCGACCGACGAAAATCGATCTTAAGCTGGAGTTGGGCCGCGTCTGGTCGCGTATCCTGCATCTTGCGGAACTCGAGGATTCATATTCCGTGACCGTCAACCAGGTCGCGGCGACTGTCCGCGGGACGACTTTCGAACTGGCCAAGACGCCATCCGGCAGCGAACTAGTCGTCTGGGAATCTGCCGTGGAAGTCGGTCCCTCGCCCGGGCAAGATGGCGCCTCCGCGCCGACGGTCGTCAGCGAAGGTTTCAACGCTAAATTCGACTCAGCAGGGAAGATATCCGGAATTCAGGTGACGGCGGACGACCAGGATGATTCGGATTGGCATCACAACAACATCAACCTGGATAACGCCTTCGCCAAAAGCGCGGCCGAGCAGCAGGAGCAGCGTCTTATCGACATGGGCGGAGCTTTGCCGGGCGGACCATTGGATGGTCTGTACAGGCTTTCCGAGAACCTGCATCTCAAGCTTGACGCCGAAAAGGCTCCGCAGCTTTACGCGGCTTATGTCGAGCGTAGGTTGTATGGCATCAAGCGCTTGATAGAGCGAAACCGCTCCGGAGCCGCTTTCTCGACCTTGACCGTACTTGAGCAGGACATCAACTCACGTTTGCGCGGGCCTGCCGCAGAGACTTTTGGCCGACCCTTGCGGCGCGCGCTCTTCGGCATGTCGGATCTGCTGCGTGACGTCGGGCCGTCGTCTCCCTACTATCGGCTCAAACAGAAGATCGAGGATATGGAAGTCGGCCTGTCCATCAACGATGACGCCGACGGCATCTACGCCAGGATGCGCGCCATGGATGCGCGTTTGGACGAAGCCATAGTCCTCATCGGACAGATGTCGTTGGACGAAGCCAAGGATGCGTTGGATGCGGCGCGGCAAGGCATAGCCAATGCGGAGCGCGATATCGACCGTCTGCCTGAAACCGCGGATCCCGCAAAAGTCTCGGCTTTGCGCGGCCGTCTGGGCGTGATCAAGGCGCGCGAGGCAGCTTTGCGCATCAAACTCGCTACAGCCATCAGCCCTCCGGTCACCGAGATGTCTTCCGGCGACACCACTTCGACGACCGATTTCTTGAGTGCATCTTCGACGCCGGAAGCCATGGAGAGCACCAGCACATCTTACGAGAACATCATCCTATCAGCCCGTCCCGGTTCGCCTTTCGTCGGCGATAAGGTCGCATTGAGCGTGAAGGCGACCAAGGCTGACGGTAGCACCGTCGATGTGACAGCCAACTCGATCTTCAGCCTGACCGGAGCCGGCACGATCAACGGTCCTGTCTTCGAATCTACGGTAGCCGGTCCTGTCACATTGCGGGCGGAATTCAAGCAGGCGGATGAGGTCTATGACGCCGAGATAAAGCTGGAGGTTAAAGCGGTGCCGGTCGTCCTGAAATCGCTTAAGATGACCGCCGAATCCACGGGCACCCTCGGACCCGGCGAAAGTGCGGTCTTGCATGCCTTGGCCGTCTATTCCGACGATTCCACCAAAGACGTCACCGTCAGCACGTCCTTCACCACCTCCAACAACATCCTGGGTTACGTCGTGAACAATGTGCTGTATGCCGGCAAAGACGCCGTCGGACAACTGCGCGTCATCGGCAAATACCGCGAAGGCACGGTCGAGGTCGGGGCATACATCGACTTCCAGATCTCAGGCAGATGAAGAATATGAAGAAAGACATCAGATCATGGCGCGCCTTGCTCGTGGGAGGAGCCGTCGGTTTAGTCGCGGCGCTCGCGTATCTTTCGGGCGTCTTCGGCTCATGGGATAACCGTCTGTCCGACCTGCTGTATCTGCCGCATCAAGTGGATCCGCGGATCTATATCGTCAGCATAGACGACACGTCGTTGACCCAGATCGGACGCTGGCCCTGGCCGCGTTCCGTACACGCGGAGCTGATCGATAAGCTTAAGGAGGCCGGTGCCCGTGTCATCGCTTACGACGTGAATTTCCCCGAGCCGTCGGTCGAGAAAGATGATCAAGCCCTGGCTGATTCCATCAAAGCCGCGGGTAATGTCGTCCTGCCTATCGAGATGCAGTTCATCATCAGCCGCGGACAGGTCACTTATGACCCGCAGAAAGTCGTCTCTTCGATCCCTTCGATCGGATCCGCCGCAGCCGCATCCGGACATGTGAACTCGCCACCCGACACGGATAACATCTTCCGCCGCGTCTCGCTTTCGGTCAGCGGTCCTGACGGAAAGATCGTGCCGTCTTTCGAGGCGCAGATACTTGAGGTGATCGGCCAACCGTCTTTGCTTAAAGCCGCACGCGTCGATCCTTTAGGCCGCATGATGATCAGCTTCGCCGGAGCGCCGGGAAGCGCCTATAAGCGTCAGACCTTCTCCGCTGTCGATGTACTGCAGGGTACGCGCGACTTGACTCCTCTGAAGGGCGCGATCGTCTTCGTCGGTGCGACCGCTTATGACCTGCATGACAATCTGCTCGTCCCGACATCATTCGGTTTGCCCATGCCAGGCGTAGAGGTCCACGCCAACATCCTCGACACTCTGCTCGATCGTCATTGGCTTTCCGCTGTCCCGTCATCCGCACAAGCCGCGGTCTTGGTCCTGCTCGGGCTTCTGGTCGGCCTATTGGTCTGGAAACTACGTGCCAAATGGAACCTTCCGTTGACTGTCCTGATCTGGATAATCGTCCTGGTAGCCAGCCTTATCCTGTTCGATCGCGGTTGGATCTACGGCATATTATGGCCGACTGTCGTCATGGTGTTGGCTTACGCCGCTGTCACCCTGGAGCGCAAGATCTCCGCCGAACGCGAGAAGAAGCAGCTCAAGCAAGCGTTCTCGCAATACGTCTCCAAATCGGTGGTGGATTCCATCCTGGCCGACCCAGGGAAGCTCAAACTCGGCGGAGAGCGCAAGCGCATGAGCGTGTTGTTCTCCGATATCTGCGGCTTCACTTCGATCTCCGAAGGTCTAAGTCCGGAAAAGCTGGTCGAGCTCTTGAACCGCTACCTGAACCGTATGACTGAGATCGTCTTCGAGGAACGCGGTGTGCTGGATAAATACATCGGTGACGCCGTCATGGCCTTCTGGAACGCTCCGCTAGAACAACCACATCACGCCGAATGCGCCGTACGTACCGCGCTCAAGATGCAGAGCGTCTTGGATCAGATGAACATCAACAAGGACTTCGGCGACGTCGAGATCCGCATCGGCGTCGGGATAAACACCGGCGATATGGTCGTCGGCAACGTAGGCGGCGACATGCGTTTCGATTATACGGTCATCGGCGACAATGTGAACCTTGGTTCGCGTCTCGAGGCGCTGACTCGCCAGTACAAAGTCGGCGTCATCTTGACCGAAGCCACCAAACAGGAGCTGGACGGCAACATCCTGTGCCGCAAGCTGGACAAGGTTGCGGTCAAAGGAAAGAAGGAACCGGTCGTCATATACGAAGCTATCGTCGAAGTGCATGCGGCGACTGCCGAGCAGAAAAAACTGGCGCAGGATTTCGAAAGTGCGTTGGAGAAATATTTCGAGCGAGATTTTTCCGGCGCAAAATCGTCTTGCGATGCAGTCCTCGCCGTCTCTCCCGAAGATTTCCCGACTCAGAACCTGAAGGACCGCTGCGATCATTTCATCTCCGAACCGCCGCCTGCCGATTGGGTTGGGACTTGGGTCTATACTAAGAAGTGACCGCGTATGATGCGGTCATCCCGGGCTCCCGTCCGCAACGCCTTGCTTGCATGGCGGGCGCGGTGACCCGGGATCTGAACAAAAAACACCCCGGGTAACCGGGGCGTTTTCATCTTACCTTTTTTGAAAATTCTACTCTTCCTTGATGCTGGCAATCGCCATCTCCTTGAGCTCTGGCGTCATGTCCGCGTCGGTCATGTTATGCACCTCTTTGCCGTGTTCTGCGAGCTTCATCAAGACTTCTTCTTGAGTATCGGCTTTGGCCACGAAATCGCAAGCCATGCCCATATCTTTGCACGCTATCGTCTTCATAGGATCGTATGATTATGACTTAATGCTGAATGATTATAGCACAGGAGCCTAGACTCTCCCCAGGCCTACCCTTTCTTTGACGATCTTCAGTTTGGCGGCCGCGATCTCTTGTGCTTTATCGCGTCCCTCGTCCAAGACCTTCATGAGCTCTCCCGGATCTTGCTTGAATTCGTTCAGCTTGTTTTGGATCGGCGTCAGCATCTCGACTACGGCTTCGGCCAGGGCCTGCTTGAATTCAGCATAGCCTTTGCCGGCGAATTCATCTTCGATCTCTTTGATTGGTTTACCGGTCGCATGATGGAATATCGTCAGCAGATTGGAGATGGCTGGGTGTTCGATCGCGTCATACGAGATCCCAGTGCCCGAATCCGTCACCGCCCGCGATATCTTCTTGCGTATCACGTCCGGCGCATCGTTCAGCATGATGGTAGCTAAGGCGGATTCATCGCTTTTGCTCATCTTCTTGGTCGGATCCTGCAGGCTCATGATGCGCGCGCCGACTTTCTGCACCAGGGATTGCGGGACCACGAAAGTCTCGCCGAAAGTCGTGTTGAACCGACGTGCGATGGTCCTTGTTAGTTCCACGTGTTGCATCTGGTCCTCGCCGACCGGCACTGCTGTCGTGTCATAGAGCAAAATGTCGGCCGCCATGAGCGATGGATAGTTGAAGAGCCCTGCCCCTACGTTCTCGCCCTTGGCTTTAGCCTTGTCCTTATACTGCGTCATGCGCTCCAGCTCGCTCATCTTGACCAACGTCCCCAGGATCCACCCGAGCTCGGCATGTTCGTGGACTTCGCTTTGGATGAAGATGATGTTCCGCTTCGGATCGAGACCGATGGCCAAATACGTCGCCGCAATCTCGAGCGTCCGCTCGAGCATCTGTTTGGGGTCTTGCGGCACCGTTATGGCGTGCAGGTCGACGATACAGAAGATGGAGCGATAACGATGCTGTAATTCCACCCATTGCTTCAGGGCGCCGATGTAATTACCTAAATGAGGTGTGGATGTCGGCTTTACGCCGGAAAAAAGTAGTTCTGCTGGCATATCCCGTTAGAAGTTATAAGTTAGGGATTCGTTAATTTATCTTGGGAGGCGCAAGCCGTCTTCGACTGGCTAGTTTGCCCATCTCTCGATCCCGCCGGATTTCTGACGGGACATATGTTTGTTCCGATAGGGTGCCTCATTGGTCGCGGTAAGGCAAATACGCAGCGACCCCTCCGCAGAGGATTTGCGAAGGGGTCTAGTTCAGGTGAGCACGGTGTAGTGCTGTCTGAGGTGCAAAACCAACTCGTGCTGTGCCATACCGTTGGCTTCGGCTAGGCCAAGAAGCTGTAGGAGCTTGATCCTGTTGCAAGCGGCCAACTCGCCTCCGTCATCGCCGAGCTTCTGAAGCGTCGTATCCAGATAGCGGAGGTGACGCAGGTAGTTCTCTCGGCTCTGTTCGGTCATTTCTTGGATGCTGGGTGATAGCATGCCGGGCGAAAGAGCTCCGACCATGTAGCCAATGTAGTCCCTCCAGTCATGGCGCTCATGGTGTGGGATGATGTGCGACATGGACCGCCTGATCCAGTCAAGCACGCCATCGTTGCCGGCTACGACCATTATCCGATGTTCCCGCTGCTTGCAGCCGTCGTCGATCACATCCAGACCGTCGCTAGAACCGAAGAGCAACCAGTATTGGTCTTCCGTGAGCTTCAGCGGTCCATTCTGGACAGCGATGTTGCCTCGTGGCGGTCGGCCGGTCACGCACTTGCCGGTACGGAGACCTGTGCTCTCGGTTGAGCCGACGCACAGATCCACGTCAGACAGGACGGCCAGGGTCAGGTCGGCCTCGACCTTCTCCTCCACGTGATCCGGCGTGATGCAACCGGCTATGGATGATCCGGGCGACTCGCTGACCCATCCCGAGGTGCGCTGGTGGTCGATCAGCATCACGAGCTGTCCGGCTTTGCCCGCAAGCTCTTCCTGTAGAGCGAAGAGCCGCCCTAGGACTTTCTTGTTTCCGCCATGGTACTGCCACACGTGTTGCCGTAACGCCTGCAGATGATCGGTGCTGCTCATTGGTTCACCTCATTCCCCAAAGTTCCGCGGCAAACTTAAGGCCTACGAGGGTCGTTGTCAATCGATACGATGCGACCCCTCCGCAGAGGATTTGCGAAGGGGTCGAGTTCAGATGAGTTCTGGGTAGAGCCGCTTGAGGTCGAGCACGTAGGGGTCGTCGGCGTATCCGAGCTGCTCGGCGCGCCGCAGAAGCTCCTTCAGCTCGGTCTTGTCGCGCGCAATCGAATCCGGCGACCGATCCTTGAGCGAAAGGTTGCTTTCCCGGATACACAGCCCGTGCAGGCAATCGATCCATTCGGACATGCCCTGGGGCCGTGCGGTGAGGTAGCCTTGAGCTGCTCTCTTCAAGCTCACGACGTAAGCGAGCCATTCTCGCTTGTAGTGGTGAGGAATGACGTCGTTGAATGACTGGACGACCCAACGGACGATGGCATCCCATCCGACGATTACCTCGACAATACCTTGGTGATGACTTCCTCCGAAGTCTTGTTCCAGTCTTCCGTCATGGTAGAGAAGCGAGTAGTACTGCTGTTCGCTGAAGATCAGAGGGCCCTGCGCAATCCCGATGGCTCCATCATGCGGTCTGCCGATCGCAATCTCGCCAGTTCGCAGGCCACAAGCCCGCGTCGTATCGAGATGTAGCCTATCGTCGGTGAGTATCGCGACAGACAATTTCGTCTCCCTGGTCTCTGGTGTGCGATCGAACGATATGGCGTCACCGCAGAGTGGGCCTGAGCGCATCCTTCTTTGTGAAGCTCCGACTGCCTTATGCTCCACGAACATTACGAGCTGTCCCGTTCTGCCCAGCAGCTGTTCCTGCAGGGCGAACATCCGCCCCAGGACCTTGGGGTCTCCGTTGTGGTACTGCTTGACGTGTTCACGGATCGCCAACAGATTCTCGACATCGCCCATGATCTCACCTCATTACGAAAATGTACCGCGGCAAACTTAATTCCGAAAAAGGTCTTTGTCAACCGTTCGAACAAAAGACAGGCCTTGCGGCCTGTCCCTTTTCACGACTTGTGCACTTTCTTAGCGAGCTGAATCAATCTATGTCTCGAGAACGGGTGCTTATCGCCGTGAGTTATACTTCAACGATTATCGGTAGGATCATGGGTCTGCGTTCCGTCTTTTTGAACAGGAACATGCCCAGATCGTCGCGTACTTTATCTTTCAGGAATGTGCCGTTAGCGCCGCTGCGCGGGTCCTTGTCGCTGAGGATTTCGGATACCTTTTTGCTGGCTTGTCGCATCAGCTCTCCTTGTTCTTTCATGTACACGAATCCGCGCGAAATCAGATCCGGCATCTGCATCAATCGGCCCGTCTTTCCGCTGACCACCGCCAGTACGACCACGACTCCGTCGCCGGCAAGCTCTTGGCGATCTCTAAGCACGATATGGTTGGTATCGCCTACGCCTAAGCCGTCCACGAATACGTATTCGGTCGGTACTTTCTTGTTGGTCAACTGTCCGTTGCCTTGTCTGTCGAACTCCATGATCTGTCCGTTGTCGGCGATCATGACGTTGTTCTGGTCGAAACCCGCATTGACCGCTCCTTTGGCGTGTTCGACTAAGAAGGAATAATGGCCTTCGATCGGTATGAGGTATTTCGGTTTGATCATCTTGTGCATCTGCACGACGTCTTCCTGTTTTGCATGTCCACCCGCGTGCACGTCCATCATCTGATAATGGATGACGTTCGCGCCTTCGCGGTAAAGCGTGTCTTTGACGCGCTGGACCGAGCGTTCGTTGCCCGGGATCACTGAACTTGAGAAGACGACGGTATCGCCTGGTTCTATCTCGACTATCGGATGTTCGCGGGTCGCGATGCGCATGAGCGCGGCGCGATCCTCGCCTTGTGCTCCGGTACACACGACGGCCACTTTATTGGGCGGATATTTGTGGATCTCCTTTGTTTCGATGAGCGTGCCTTTCTGGACTTTAACATAGCCCAGTTCTTGCGCGATCATGATGTTTGATTTCATGGAGAAACCTTCCACCGCTACTTTGCGGCCTTGTCGTTCGCAGGCCATGATGATCTGCTGGATACGTGCGATCATGGATGAGAACGTTCCGATGATCACCTTGCCCTGTGCGTTGGCGATTATTTCGTCGATGTTATGTTGGATCTCGTATTCCGGCAGCTGACGACCCGGTTGCCAAGCATTGGTCGAGTCGATCATCAGCGCCAATACCCCACGTTCACCCAGTTTCATTATTTTAGTGGTCTCTTGTAGGGATTGTGCGCCCGGTGCCGGATCCAGCTTGAAGTCGCCGGTATGCACCACTATCCCGCATGGCGTGTTGACGATGACGCCCATGGATGAGGGGATAGAGTGCGCTACTCCGAAGAATTCCAGTTTGAATACGCCTAACTGCAGTACGTCATTGTAGCCCACGGTGTGGACGTTCAGTGGCGGTGTACCGCGGAAATCGTCTTGGCGTTTCTTGATTATCGCTCCGGTCAGATCAGAGGTGAAGATCGGAGGATTGCCCAATCTCGGGATGAGATAGGGGATGCCGCCGATATGGTCCAGATGTCCGTGCGTGATGATGACGCCGCGGATATTCTTTTCCTTGCCCTTCAGGTATGAGATGTTCGGGATGATGTAATCGACACCCGGCATGTCATCCTCCGGGAACTGGAAACCCATGTCCAGGATGATGATGTCTTTGCCGTATTCGAGCATGGTCATGTTACGGCCGACCTCTTCGTTCCCGCCCAATACGATGATCTTCAGCCTCTCCTCCGGACGCGACTTCAATTTATCGGTGTCTGATCCGGTCTTCAGGTATGGCTTGAATTTATACGTATTCAGGCGTGGCGGGCGGACATTGCTGGACATCCTGCCGCCTGGACGGCGCCCATGCGATTTGCCGGCTTTCTCTTCGCGCTTGAAGCCCTCCTTGAGCGAGGGCTCAGGCTTTTTGCCGTTGCGCGCGATTGCCTTGGCGATCAAAGAGTTCACCGCTGTCGGGCTCTCTGATGTCGGTTTAAGCGCTTCGACCGGACGTTGTGTCGGTCTGCCGTCGCTCTTTTTGTAGGCTGCATTCTGCGGCCTGAAGGGTTTATTGTCCCTATTGTAGCGGCGGTTCCTTCCGCGTGGGAATGAACTGCCTTGGTTTCCGCTTGTGCCCGATGGGCTAGCGGATCGTTTGATGGGCTCCATATTTAATTGTCAGCATGTAAAAACCCGCGCCACTTAAGGCATCGATTTGTTTTCATGCTATGAAACATCCATGTGATGGATTTCGGAAAACAAAAATTAGTTGTTTAGTGAATTATCTGCGTCTTTTGGACTGATTCAGATACGTCGGAATTTGCGTAGATTTACGCCCAATCGGCGACGGACTTGAATTGATAAACACATTATAGCCTATATCCGTGTTTTTGTCAAAACATGTGGCATAAGGGCGAATGGATCATTCGCCCTTATGGCTTACATACGGACGATCATTTTTCAGTCCAAGGATGTTTTTCCCTGCCTTCCTTCAAGACCTCAGCATACCAGAACAGCTCTTTGAAGAACGGCTCGAGACGGGGGATGTATTGGTCAGGATTCTTGAGTTCGCCTTTCTCGTCCAGCAATTCCCAGATCATGGGGAAATATCCGGCTTCGCGGATCGGTACCATCTTCTGCTCTATCACTACCTGCCTTAATTGCTCCACGACCCTCATCCCGCCGGAGAATCCTCCAGCGCCGATGATGCCGACCGGCTTATGGGCGAACTCCGTGGTCAATGCATCGATCATCTCTTTCACTGCGCCAGGGTAGCCGTGGTTGTATTCCGGAGTGACGATAATCAGCCCGTCAGCCTGTTCCATGATGGTTTTCCACGGTTCGGGATGTTTGTGTTCCAGCGGCTCCATCTCCTTATACTGTTCAGGCGCCACATATTCGCTTTCTATGCCGCGTTTCAGCAATTCAGCGTGGATGAACTTGGCGACGGCCTCGCTTTTCCGTCCTTCGCGGATAGAGCCGTATAAGACAGGGATTTTCATATATAAATTGATTGTAGGGGCGGATTGATATGTCCGCCATATAATTTAGCTTATGATATTAAACGCCAGGAACGACTAAAAAGCAAAACATCGGCATTCTTGCCGATGTTTTGTCTGGTGGGCGAGGAGAGACTCGAACTCTCATGATCTTGCGATCGCTGGCTCCTGAAGCCAGTGCGTCTACCAGTTCCGCCACTCGCCCATGCTCAACGTTGTCAGCTTGGCGTCGTACATAAGCCTTCGGCTTCTGTACACGCTCTGCTGACCGTCTGCGCTCCCCAAACTACGGTTGGGGACCCCGACATCGTTTTACAGTGTCTTTTGTGTCAGGATAATGCCTGAGATTATAAGCGTAGTCAAGCCGACGGTATTTACCTTTTGACCGTCTCATGATAATGAATTGGCGTCCTTTCTGTTGACGGCTGGAGGTGCGAAAGATGAGCCCTGTATTGCTCAACACTGTGTTCAGGTGGCAGACCGAAATTACAGACCATCAATGGCGGGAGATGATCAGCGAGAAGTCGGAGCAACTGATCTGGACCATGCGTCATCGTCGTTCTCTCCCGACGCTTGGTAAGACCATGCTCGCCGTCAAAGGCTGCACCTTGGGCGAAATCAAGATGGATCGCGGCTCAAGTCTCTCGAAGTGGTCCCTGGATACGCGCGGATACTTCATCCCGGTCCGTGACGAGAGCGTTTCCGAATCCAGTCCGAACGACGGGATCTACGGTCTGACGCCCGAGGGTGAGTGGATCGTCGTCACGATTACTGACGGTCAGCCCAGCAAGCGCGGCTACACCTATCACGTCTGGGCGAGTTCCGGAAATCCCAACGAGATCTGGACGATTTTTCGCCCATACCCCATCTCCCGCACCTGGTGCGACCTGAACGACGGTATCGTCCGGCTTGCGCCGCGCCGCATGAGGGATCTGCGCACGGAGAAGGCGTTCGAGGGCCAGCTGATGCAGGCCTTTCTGTCTCGGGCCTGAACCGCAGGTTCTCCGCATACGACCACGACGAGTTTCTTTCACCGAAGACGAGCATGTCTGACCTTGACATTCTCGTCTTTTTCCTTTAAGACAAAGCGGTTCAGATGGCTCTTTCCAGGAGAATGTCATGCATCGCAACGCCGTTTTCAGCACCCTGCTCAAGAACCGCAAGCTTTCCGACGCCGACTGGCGTAAGATCCTCTCGGTCCGCCAGAACGAGATCCGCAAGGCCTTTGATGCGGTCAACCTCCCCAAGCTGCTTGAGACGCCGATGCCCCAACTCCGCTACGCCGGTCGCCTCGGCATCTACCTTGAGGATTTGGAGGTAGAACTCCCCGTCAGCATGTCAGAGTACGTAGACGGACTGCGCGGATTCTTCCGCATGGCTTCGCTGCGTGACAAGGCCGCCAACGACTACGTCCTGTGCGTCATCGGCCTGGGGGACGGCGGCAGGTGGTGCGCCTACGAGATCGGCATCGCCGACATACACGGCTACACCAAGGGGATTGTCTCCGAGATCGAGGTCTCTTCGCCCGCCGTACTCGTAGCGCGCTATCGCATCAGCTACCGACGGCTCGCCAAATTCCAGACCGAGCTGGTCGAGAAGGCGCTCAAGGATGCCTGGGATCACCTGAACAAGATCGACGCGATTTTCAAGCGCGTCGGCGCCGAGGGCGATCTGCTCGAGCATCTGCGCCTCATGGACGAAGGCGAAGTCGAGAGCTGACACGCGGAGGCGATGCTATGTCCGAAGATGTCTTTCTCGACACCGTGCTGCGTACCGAACACCTGACCGAGCGCGACTGGCTTGAGCTGATCAAGCAACGTCAACAGACCGTGTTGGAGCTGATGCCTGACATGGCCTGGGCAAATGGCGTGTTGACTCGTCTCGTCGACGTGCCATGCATACCTGGGCAAGAAGCTCACTCGCCCCGACGGGCGCTCGCTTCACTGCCCTGGCCTGAATCGTTCCCTGTCTTCAAAGGCAGAGGTTTGTTTCTCTGCCGACCTCCGCGAAGATCGGAAGATGACTGTACGAGCTACATCGTCGGTTTCACCGAAAATCGTACCTGGCTCGCCGTGTGCGTATATCTGCGGAAGTGTGAAGGCAAGCCCGACCAGTTCGATGAAGTCAAGCAGGAGATCTCTACGCCGTCGCACATC
The DNA here is from genome assembly GCA_021796435.1 of bacterium. Taxonomy (GTDB): domain Bacteria; phylum Patescibacteriota; class Patescibacteriia; order 2-12-FULL-60-25; family 2-12-FULL-60-25; genus CAIKNB01. The sequence goes on along the minus strand of JAJYXM010000016.1, from coordinate 1,253,765 downwards.
GTCGAGATGGCCAAGGTCAGCTACGGCGACCTGTGGTTCTTGCTCGGCCAAGCGATCGAGGATCTGGCCAAGCGTCGTCGCGAAGAGCTGGAACTCCTGAATGCTCTCGCCGAACGCGTGAAGATGGAGAGCCGGATTATCGTCGCCATCGAGACCGACCACAAGGTCACTCGCTGAACCCACCTCCCATGAGTCCCGCATCATCCTGGTGCGGGGCTTCTGCTTTTTGGTGGAGATGCTAATATCTCCGCATGGTCGAGTTTTCCGTCATCATCCCGGCTTTGGACGAGGAAAAAAGGATCGCACGCGCCATCGAAGAGACGAGGCGTGTTTTTTCTGCCTTCAATCAGCCGTTCGAGATCATCGTCGTGGATGACGGCTCTACGGATAAGACGGCAGACATCGTGGAAAACTTCATCAATAACTCGTCTTATTCGTCATCCTCCGGCTTGACCGGGGGATCTGGCATCATCTTGGTTCGTCACAGATGCAACAAGGGGAAAGGTGCGGCTGTCAAAACCGGGACCGCAGCCGCACAAGGGGAATGGATCCTGTTCCTCGATGGCGACCTCGCTACACATCCGTCCGAATTCGGAAAATTCCTCCCTTATCTTTCCGACTACGATGTCCTGATCGCTTCGCGTCGCGTCGCCGGAGCTAAGATCGCGGAACGCCAACCTCTCTATCGCACCTGGCTCGGGCGGTTGTTCAACCTTTGCGTCAGATTATATTTCGGCTTGCCTTACCATGACACGCAGTGTGGTTTCAAGGCTTTCAGGCGAAAAGCACTGCCGCTTATCGCGGACCTTTCGATCGACGGTTGGGCGTTCGATGTCGAGCTCTTATATCGCGCAGAAAAATCAGGTTTGCGCATCAAGGAAATCCCTGTCGTCTGGCGTCATGGCGCCGCGAGTCACGTACGTCTCAGACACGCCTGGCGTATTTTGAGCGATTTGAGGAAGATCAAAGGATCTTCAGCTGTCTGATCGAGGCAGATATTTGTCTTGGATCGTTCCGCGCAAGACCGCGAAGGGGATGATTACCTCTTGCGGTCCTTCGGCATATGAAGCGACCTGGTATGGCGGGAATATTATGTGCAAGCCGTCCTGTTGCAGGCTGAAGAACTGGAAATTCTTGTCATCCGCCGCCGCACCGGACTTGATCCAGTCAGCATCTCCCACGCCTAGTTTGTCCAACGCGTTGATCGAGTAATTCGAGATCAACCCGAGATAATCGCTGCGCGGCTTGAAGAGGTCGGTGAGCGTAAGGAATTCGCCTACATTGAAATCGAAGACATAAGTCCGATACACGGTCATAGGGTGCGCACCGCCAGAGTATTCTTCGCCCGTGAAGATGACATTCAGGATCTGATCGAAGGGTACGGTGCTGTAAGTCTCATCCATGAAACCGCGGCCCGGATCCTGTGAGAAATCCGCCCCTGGATCGGAATAATAATCCTTGAACGCGGCTACGCTGGTCGCCGCATCGTAAGACATCTTGTCGTCGAAGGTTCGGACCATATCCTCGTTCCCATAGCCTTCGATGACCGGATACTCCGATGAATAATCGTAATATTTATCTGTCCCCTTGAGGATTTTCGTCACGATCAGCGACTGTGCTTGTGCGGCTCTGGAGGGCGGGAAGAGCTTTACGGTCTTGAGTACTTCGTTGAACACTGCCGTATCTTCATCGCTGATCAGATATTTTTTGCACGCTTCGGTCTGCCAACCGTTCTTGTGCGCGATGGCCGGATCTTCGGTGCAGTCGCCCCACAAGCTCGGGTCAGCCACGCCATGGATGAGGAAGCTTATGGCGATCGAGGTATTTCTCTTGGGCACGTAGGTAAAAGTCGTGTAGATCTGGCTCATGCCGCCCTCGGAGCGCGTGTCCAGACAATAGTCGATCCCGTTGAAAGCTATCTTCTCCCTTGTGTGTTGGGCAGACTCGTTCGGATCAGTGGTGCAGGGCTCAGTATCTTCTTTGCCTAGACCGAGCCAGAAATTGCGTTCTTCTTGCCCCGCTGTCGTGCCCAAATCTACGCCACGATATTTCTCCACGTCTTGCTCCGCGTCTGACGGATAACTTATCTCGATGCCGGCCGCGGCGTTTTTGTATCTCTGCCAGATTCGGCCGTCTTTCTGGAAAGCCATGGTTACGGTCGTAGATGCGAATTGAGGCGTCAGATCATTGCCGCCGGTTTCTGCCGGAGTCTGTGTCTCGACCCGTTCCGGAGGCGCATATGCCACGGTGTTGGTGGCCGTCTGTGGAACCAATGCGGATCGTGTCGTATCTTCCGGGATGATTCTGCTGAACTGCCAGAGCATGAACACTCCAGTCGCTATCAAGGCTGTGACGACGATGGCTAAGAGGATCAAGGCTTGCCTGTTTTTCATATGCCGACAGATTAGCCCGACTTCCGTCAGATGGCAAAGAGAAACCCCGCTGCGCGAGTCGGCGCAACGGGGCTTGTTCAGTTTTCCGTGTAACTTAGGTCGTTGACCAGCTGTGCCTTCTTAATGTTGAAGCTCAGTTCTTGGTCCCGTACTAGTTGACGGAAGGTGGGGGAGATGAGGTATAGCTCCTCGAATGAGGCACTGATGGCTTCGATCTGCGGATCGCCGTTCAGCACCTGATCGCTACTTTTTAGGACGATGAACTTGCTGCAGATGTCCCTGACGGTGCTCAAACGATGTGCAATGATGAGCGCGCCGACGTCTTCCGTCAACACCTCGCGCAGCCCTTTCTGCACGCCTTTTTCGGTCGTGGAGTCCAGGTGGCTGGTCGCCTCGTCGATAATCATGAAACGCGGCCTACGCATGGCTGCCGCACCGATGATCAAGCGCTGTGCCTCGCCTCCAGAGAGTCGGATGCCGTTCTGGCCCACCTTGGTCTCCAGACCGTCGGTCAATCTTTCGCCGAAGTCGATGTGCAGCTTGCGCATCATGTCCCACAGTATTTCATCTGTGACGTTTTTCCGCTCTTCCTCCGTAAGTCCGTAGAGCAGATTGTAGCGGATCGTGCCGTCGAAGATTTGGGCGTGTTGCGGGATGTAACCCAATGCGGCGATCCACGATGTCAGCGTGTAATCGCGCAGATCATGTCCATCCACCAGGATCGTCCCGCGCTCCGGATCCATATGGCGTTGGATCAGCCGTTCGAGCGTCGTCTTGCCGGCTCCGCTTGCGCCGAGTAGCGCGACTTTCTCGCCAGGCTCGATGGTGAAGCTGACGTTGGTGAGGACGGGTTTCGTCGGTTTGCTCGACTTCTCATCCTCCAGCGTACCTGCGGCATAGGTGTGTCCGACGCCGATGAACTCAATCCGTGGTGAAGCATCAACGGGATATTCCATCGCGTCAGGCTTATCCTTGATCGCCGGCTCGAGTTTGAGCGCGGTCATCATCTGTTTGACCGAAGGCATGGCCCAGTTGATCTGATGTTCGATGGCGCTCAACTGCCATAGGTTATTGGCGAACATCGCACACCAGCTGAAGAGAGGGTAGAGCATGCCGACTGTCCAATCGCCCTGCCAGACCCGTGCCACCCCATAGCAGGTGATCGTCAGAAGAGTGATTTTCTCCACTAAGCCCCGGAGGTTCACTCGAGTGATGAAATAGTCCAACCAGAACGCCAGATCTCGCCGGAAGATGTCACGCGACCACATCGTCAGCCGCTCAAGTTCCTGCCTTTCCATGCCGGTGGATTTCACGCGCTCGATGTGCTGCCATCGCGTATGCCGTTCTCGGTTGAGTCGACTGAAGTCGATCTCGATCGGCGTGCAGACCTCGATGCAGCGACGGTTGAGGAAGAGGGCGCTGACCACTAAGAGCGTTAGAAGCAATGCCATCATCAGACCAGCTACGGGCGAGAGGACCCAGATGAAGATGAAGACGACCAGCAGATCGAGCACGGCGGAGAGGCCGCTGAAAAGCAGCATCTCTTGTAGGTTGTCGACCTTGGTTTTGCCTTTCTCCATCGCGCCGACGCTAAGGTTGCCGCTCTCGGCCTGATGCTGACCTAGTGATTTTTCGAAGAACAGTTCGGTCAGCCTTTCGTCGCGGCGCGTGATGTTGTGGCCTATCATGGTTTCACGATAAGCCATCCAGAGATACTGGAAGAACTGGTGCAGCAGCCAGGCGGCGGCAACTAATCCCAAGTTCAGTACGATGGCCCTCACATCACGCGAGACTAGCCCATCGAAAACCCGTATGAGCGGCCAGGCTTGGCCGATGGCGAAAAGCGTCTTTAAGAACCCTGCTATCACCACCTTTTTGCCTAGCCGTTTGCTTTCGGGGCCTGTTAGCTCACGCCAGACCCAAGCCAAAACCTCCAAATTTTCGACAGTCTCGGTTAAGTATTCCTTCCAGTTGCGCGCGATAAACCTGGTTTCCAAAGGATCGACAGACATGGCACCCTCCTGAATGAACGATATCTTGCCTTTTGGGCAAGATATCGTGGATTTCGAGGTGATGATTCAACTCAATTATTCATGATATTTCGCCCAAAATACTCAGGTTCCTGAGCTGCAGCAGTGCGTAAAGCAGGAACAAGCTTATCCATAGCAAAAGCGACCCCTTGGGAGTTTGCTTTGCGGTTAAGTAAGTAGTTATTCATGCTTTTTTGGGCGCCGTTCGTTGTCGGAACAGTACTTGATCACGAAAGCTATCACGCCATGCTCCACACGTCAAGTCAGCGACCTCGATTCATCGAAGCAAAAAGGCGCTTGAAGCGCCTTTTTGTCTATTTAGAGTAATAAAATTTTTATTACTTCCAACCCCAGCCGGATTTTATGTACCAATCAGCGATCTTATCGAATCGATCGGCTGGATCCGCGATGATGTAGTCATTCGCCACGCCTTTGATCTTGTTGGATATCAGATAGTGTTGGATCGGTCTTGTCAGGAAAAGTGCGGGTATCGCGTTCTGGATGGCGGTCGAAAGGTTTTCGCGTGTTTCGGCCAGCGCCGTGGTCGAACTCGCTTGCCTGACGTTCTCCAAAGCCGAATCCACGCTCTTGTCGCTCAAGGCCGAAATGTTCAGGCCGCGCGTCGAGATCTCGCCACTCCACCAGAACGGGAACAGATCCTGTTCAGCCCCCAGATAAAGGTTCAGCAAGACCACCTGTGCGCTGCGCTCGCGCGTGGCACGACGCATGACTTCGTCTATCGGTATCGCTTCGATCTCAACCTTGGCTCCGATGAGGGACCACTGGCGCTTCAGGGCTTCCGCTATCTTGAGCAGATCGGGATTATCTGGCGTCAGGATGCTGATCGCGAATTGCGTGCTGCTGGCTGTGTTGTCCTTTTGTGCTTTTGCCCGGACATTCTCTCCGTCTTTCAAGGTCCAACCGGCTTGGGTGAGCAGCGTCCGTGCTTTATCCAGGTCTTGCGTCAGCGGAGTGCCGGTCGACATCTCCATGAAGGGGAATGGCGTGTCCACCTGTGCCGCAGATCCATCCAAGGCATCCACGATGTCTTGTTTGTTGACCGCCAAGCCTAGTGCCGTACGCACATCCTTGGACGACAAGAGGGAATCTTTCAGGTTGAAGAAGGCGACGGTTTCCTGAGGTAGTTCCAGCTTCACGTCCTTGAGGCGTCCGGAAGCTTTGTTCTTCGCGGCATCTGTGGCATTGACGAAAGGCATGCCTTCGACCAGACCGGAACGTAATGCATCCAAAGCTTGCGTCTGGTCAGGGTAATACTGCATGACTATCGTCTGGATATGCGGTTTCTCGCCGTAGTAGCCGTCGAAAGCCTCCAGGGAATATGAATAGATGTTGCCTATGCTGTCACGTCTGAATGATTTCACCTTATACGGTCCGCTGCCGATAGGTTTCAGGTTCAGGTCTGACACGTGGGCTGCGCCGACCGGCATGTCCTGCCAAAGATGCGCCGGCACGATCCCCAGGGTCAGCTTGTTCAGGATCAGGGCATCCGGCTTTTCCAGCGTGAAGACCACGGTATAGTCATCGACCACGGAGATCTTCAGGTTGCTGTATAAAGGCTGCAACGGACTCATGCGTGCCGTGTCCTGGACCGCTTCGTAAGTATATTGCACGTCGCTCGCGATGAGTTCCGAGCCGTCATGGAAAAGCACTCCGTGGCGTAATTTTATCGTCAGTGTCTTGCCGTCTTCCGAGAGTTCCTGCGATTCGGCCAAATCCGGCGTCACTCCGAGGCCGTCCTGCTTATACAGTCCCGAGAAGATCAGTTTGGTGAGGTCCTTGTCTGCGTCATTGGCGAGCGCATCGAATGGGTTGATGTACTTCGGTTGGCCGATGATCGCTTCGGTGTATGTCCCGCCGAAAGCAGGTCTTTGCCCCAGATGCGGCTGCAGCCAAAAGACGCCGGCCGTCGTCAAAGACAATACGAATATGACGAAGGCGATCAGGAGGAGGCGTTTTTCGTTCTGCGGGATGACGCGCAAGGCATAGCGCAACTGGCGATAGCGCGGCATCTTTTCCGGCGAGGTGACTCTGACCACCAGGTCATGGTCGCTTCCGAGTTCCGGGTTCTTCTCTTCCGTTTTGCGCCAGCGCGAAAACCAGCCCAATGCCCGACCAGACCGGCTTTTGATACGGTTGATGAGACCCGAAGGTTTCATGTTGGTTTATAGGACGACGTTTAGGACGGCCGTAACGAAGAACAGGACCGACAGCACTATGGTCGCGTAGAACAGTGATTTCTCTATGCCGCGCTTGGTGCGGAAGACATCGCTGGCACCGCCGAAGGCTGCGCCTAGACCCGTGCCCCGTTGCTGCAACAGGATCGCTGTTATCAAGAGTATCGATATGGCTATCTGGATGACGGATAACAAGATTGAACGCATATTTGAGTGTCTGGAGGTTAGCTTGTTATGCCGACTTAGTCAATCCGCAAGTCGCTTCTCCAGGTCTGTGGGTATGGCTAATTATGTGTTAATATGAGGCAAAACATATGGATGGAAAACGCCCCTGGTACCGTCGTCCTTTGCCTCTCATCGGCTCGATTTTGGGTCTGATCGTGCTTGGCTTCATCGGGTATATAGGTTTCAACATGGTCAAATACATATATCTCATGAAAAGCGGAAAGATACCGCAAGGTTTGACCCTCGAGCAGATTTCCTTGTTGCCCGACGCCGAAACCATCTTATCCGCTACTCATCCTTCGGATAGCTTGATCTCCACGATCGAGTCAGGTGTTAATCCGACCCTGGGAAATCCCTCGGCCAAGGTCAAGATAGTCGAGTTCGTCGATTACGACTGTCCGTTCTGCCAGCGCACCGCGAACGTCATGCGCGAGTTCATGGCCAAGCACGCTGACGATGCGTATCTCATCCTCCGCGACTTCCCGATCGAGGAACTGCATCCTGCGACCAAAGACATATCCGTCGCCGCCAGGTGCGCATTTCTGCAGAGCCAGGATAAGTACTGGGTGTTCCACGATATGTTGTACGAGAACCTCTCTGCCCGTACACCCGACGCGCTCGCTTTGATGGCGCAGCGTGCAGGACTCGACATGCAGGCCTTCAACCAATGCGTAAGTTCGAAACAGACGTTGCCGGAAGTGGACAAGTCGTATGCCGATGCGGTCAGCGCCGGAGGCCGTGGCACGCCGACCTTTTTCTTCAACGGGCACAAGGTCGATGGCGCTATGGATGCCGACCATTTCGAAGCGATGTTCCAAGCCGCAGTACAGCTGGCAGAGCAGAATTAATCCAACGTTTAACAAGCTCTTGCTGCGAGAGCAGCGCCCCGGTGTCGACCGGGGCGTATTTTTTGCGCCTGACGCACCGATTGTAAAGTATTTGTTTTTTTCGCATCGGGTGGCAGGCTTGCCAGGAGGAAAAAAAAGTGGTAGTCTCTGCGGCAACCATTTATAACCACCATGAGCGTACATAACACCATCTCCATCAAGGGCGCCCGTGTCCATAACCTGAAGAACGTTTCTTTGGACTTGCCTAAGAATAAATTCATCGTCATAACCGGTCTTTCCGGTTCAGGGAAGTCGAGTATCGCCTTCGATACCATCCATGCCGAAGGCCAGCGCCGTTACATCGAGAGTCTGTCTTCGTACGCGCGCCAGTTCCTCGAACTGCAGGATAAGCCTGATGTCGATGAGATACTCGGCCTCTCGCCGACCGTAGCCATCGACCAGAAATCCTCTTCGCATAATCCGCGTTCCACGGTCGGTACCGTGACCGAAGTGTATGATTTTTTCCGTCTGCTTTTTTCTCGCGCCGGTCGGGCGCATTGTCCCCAGTGCGGCAAGGCCGTCAGCGAGTTGAGTCAGCGCGAGATCGCCGAAAAGATCCTGGCCATGATCCAGAAGTCCACTCTGGTGCTTTTGGCGCCGATGGTCCGCGAACAGAAAGGGGAGCATAAGATAGTCCTGCAGGGAGCCGAACGTGCGGGGTATTCCCAGGTCAGGTACGACGGCACTGTCGTAGATATCGACGAGCTGATGCGCACACGGCCGGATAAGACCAAGACGCATAGCGTCGACGTGGTCGTCACGCGGATCGAACAGAAATCCAGCCTGGTCATGGAATCCTTGCTCGAGATACTCAAGCAGGCTTTGGATCTGGGCAACGGACTTATAACGGTACTGGATGAGGAGACTGGCGAAGAGACGACTTTTTCGCAATCCCTGTTCTGTCCCACGTGCAATATTTCCCTGCCGGTCCTCGAACCGCGCCTCTTCTCCTTCAACTCGCCTCACGGCGCTTGTCCGGGTTGCACCGGTTTGGGCAACAAGCTGGTCTTGGATGCCGATCTGGTGATCCCGAATAAACGCTTGACCATCGCTCAAGGCGCCATCAAGCCGCTGACGCGCATCGCCGGTAATCAGACGTCATTCATGAAATTGCTCGAGGCGGTCGCCGAAGCCAACGGATTTTCCGCCCATGTCGAAGTCGGCAAGCTCTCCAAAGATGCGCTGAAAGTCTTGCTTGAAGGTACCGGCGACAGGCTCTACGACGTGGAAGGCAAGAAACTCAACTTCCCAGGCATCCTCTCGACGCTCGAGGATAAATATCGTCAGACGGATTCCGAATACGTGCAGAAAGAGATCGAATCATACATGCGCGTCTTGGTCTGCCCGGATTGCGGAGGCAAGCGCCTGCGCCGCGAAGCTTTGCTCGTGACGGTCGCGGATAAGAGCATCTCTGATCTGGTCAGTCTGCCCATCGATGAATGCCTCGCTTTCTTCGAATCCTTGGGCCGCGGACCGGTCAAAGCCAAGGCTTCCAAGATCGTGCGTCTGAAGAACGACAAGAAAGCCGATCCGCAGGGCTTCACCGAACGTGAACGCCTCATCGTCGATCAGATATCGCAGGAAGTGAAACGCCGCATCCGTAACCTGATCGACGTAGGTCTCGGCTATCTCACGCTGGATCGCAGCGCCATGTCGCTCTCCGGCGGAGAATCACAGCGCGTGCGCTTGGCCGTCCAGCTCGGTTCCGAACTTTCCGGTGTCATCTACATCCTGGACGAGCCTTCCATCGGTCTGCATCCGCGCGATAACGACAAACTCATCCTGACCATGAAACGTCTGCGCGACCTGGGCAATACCGTTTTGGTCGTCGAACATGACCAGGCCGTGATGGAAGCTGCCGATTACGTCGTCGATGTCGGCCCGGGTGCCGGAGAATACGGCGGCGAGATCGTGGCCCAGGGCACGATGGCCGAGATCAAACGCAACAAGGAATCTTTGACCGGCGCTTACATCCTGGGCAAGAAGAAGATTGAAAAACCGAAAGTCCGCCGCAAAGGCAACGGCAAAGCCGTGACCGTCCGTGGCGCTTCCGAATTCAACCTCAAGAACGTCGACTGTAAATTCCCGCTGGGTAAGTTCGTCTGTGTGACGGGCGTATCCGGTTCCGGGAAATCCACCCTGGTGCTCGATATCCTTGGCCGTGCCCTCTCGGCGCATTTCTATAACGCCAAAGACATGCCGGGCGCACACAAGAAAATCGAGGGCATCGACAATCTGGACAAGGTCGTTTCCGTCGACCAATCACCGATCGGCCGCACACCGCGTTCCAATCCTGCGACCTACACTGGCGTCTTCACCGTGATCCGCGACCTCTTCACCGAGATACCGGAAGCCAAGATGCGTGGATACGACGCCGGCAAGTTCTCGTTCAACGTCAAAGGCGGAGGCCGCTGCGAGACCTGCGGCGGCGAAGGTTATGTGCAGATCCAGATGCAGTTCCTGCCGGACGTCTACGTAGAGTGCACCGAGTGTCACGGCAAACGCTACAACAAAGAAGCGCTCGAGATCCATTATCATGGCAAGACCATCGCCGACATCCTGGATATGACCGTCGAGGAAGCGCGCCGCTTCTTCGTGGATCAGCCGTTGATCTACGAAAAGCTTTCCGTTCTGCATGAGGTCGGCTTGGGCTACGTCCGTCTCGGTCAGCCAGCTACGACACTTTCCGGCGGTGAGGCGCAGCGCGTCAAACTCTCGACCGAGCTTTCGCGTCGCGCCACGGGCAAGACGCTCTACATCCTTGACGAACCTACGACCGGATTGCATTTCGACGACATCAAACGACTGCTCATCGTGCTTCAGGCCTTGGTCGACAAGGGGAATACCGTCTTGGTCATCGAACACAATTTGGACGTGGTCAAATGCGCCGACTGGGTCATCGATATGGGGCCAGAAGGCGGCTTGCGCGGCGGTGAGGTGCTGGTCGAAGGTACGCCGGAGGAAGTCGCGAAGAACAAGAGATCCCTGACCGCTAAATATCTGAAGGCCGCTCTATAAAAGACAATCAGCAAACATGAAAAGCGGGCAAAGTAGCCTGCTTTTCGTTTTTGTCCCCCGGGGACCCTTATCGAGCATCAGTCGCGCGAGAAGCGCAGATCAGGGGCGCCCTTGGGGTGCAGGGGTAGTTGGGCGAACAACTACCCCTGCAGGGTAGTCTCTGCTATCATGGCACAGATATGAAGAAGACTTTTTTTGTTTCCGCGATATTGTTCGTCCTATTGCCGCTCGCGGTCTCTGCGGCTTCCGTCGACGCGGTGAATAGCCGCATCTCTTCCCAGAAGAGCGCACTCAAAGCCGACGGTATCGAGAATTCACGCATCACCGTGACGGTCAAAGACATCAATTTGGCTGCCATGAGCGGCATCAAGGTCGTGCTGACCTCATCCCGCGGCAAGGTGGATGAGATCAAGACCGAAAGCGACACGACCGATTCCTTGGGTAAGGCCTATTTCCTTGTCTCGTCGCTCAAGAACGGCGCTTCGACATACACCGCGACGGCGGATGGCGTCCTGATCCAGCGCGACGTGACCATCGATTATTCCGGCGGGTTGAGCTGGGATATTTCGGTCGGCGACCTGATCAAGATACCGGACGACGGCGATGCGAACACGCTTAACGACACGGCCGTCTATTATTACGGCGCAGACGGCAAGCGCTACGTCTTTCCGAACGAAAAAGTCTATTTTACCTGGTACAAGGATTTCAGCGCCGTGAAGACCATCCCGATCGACCAGATGTCCCTCATCCCCATCGGTTCCAACGTCACTTACAAGCCCGGCTCGAAGCTCGTCAAATTCCAGACCGACGTGAAGACGTATCTGCCGACCAAGAACGGGATGTTGCGTTGGGTCAAGACCGAAGAAGTGGCCAGCGGTCTTTTCGGCTCCGATTGGATCCACCAGGTGGACGACATCTCCGAGTCGTTCTACGTGAACTACAGGTTCGGCAACCCGATCGAAAGCTCGCTCGACGCTCCGCTCGACATCATCCGCTCACAATCCGCCAACATCAATATCGACAAGGGATTGGAATGAGTCGGACCAGGCAAGAAAAAAGAGGCTTAGGCCTCTTTTTTGGTTTCCACTTTCTTGATCTCCTTGAGTTTGCGTTTGAAGTCCGTCTTTCTCACGTGTCCGATGTTCTTGCGGCGCGTCTTGTATTCGCGGACCAATTCGATCTTGGCGATGATGGGCGAAAATATGGGGTAGATACGCTCCACGCCCACGCCTTCCGACACCTTGCGCACGGTCATGGTGCGCTTGTTGCCGGCGCCTTTGACCGTCAAGACCAAGCCTTCGAAGACCTGGATACGCTCCTTCACCTCGCCCTTGGTGTTCATTTCTTTTACTTTCTGGTGTACCCGGATCTGCATGCCTGTTTTCACGGCGATCGGCTCCAGGATTTCGTATTTGGTTGCTTCGGCCATATGTTTATGTGATGTGCGCTAGATTAATTGATTTTTACGATTTGGTCAAGAGAAATAACGCAAAATGCGTCCAATCCTTGACAAAACCCCAAAATTGAAGTATATTCAACAATCAAGGTCTTTCTATTCCACGTTTCCCAACCGTGTGTCCCGCTCTATTTCGGAGTGGGGTGCGTCAACACAGGAGAGTGTCATCATGGCTAGCGATTTCGGTAAGGATCTCGGTTTGGTGCACGAAGTGGTCGTCACGGGTCGCAAGGTCGGTGTCGGCAAGGAGTTCTGGACGGCTCTGGCGGAAAACGAAAAACTGTTCCGACGAGTTTCTCTTCTCGTCGAAGATCAGATGCGGCTGAAGTCAGATTGCGAACGCTTAACGCGGCTTGGCGTCGATCTGCGGGTGTCGGTGGCGGAAGAGGAAGCGATTCCGATAGTCCAGAGGTTCTACGAGCAACTGCTTGAGGCTATCTCGTACCCTGAGGCAAACGTCTCTTGTCTCTGTCTAGCCTTCCACCTGACCCCTGAGCAATGCGACGAACGTCGTACTGCCATTGATCACGTGCTGGGCGAGGGTGCCGCGGAAGCACACAAGAACGGAACTTCACTCCGTGACCTGGTCATCCCGAAGTTCAAAGAAGTGCTGACCGGGCTTGGGCTTCAGGGTCAATTGCGTGAATACGACTTCGTTGTCGGCACCTGTGCTAGAGTCGAACAACGCATCGCCGGGGTGAAGGAGGCGATTGCATACCGGGCCAGACTTGCTGACTTCCTGGCTAGCCAGGAGTAGGTCTGCCCTCCTTCCAAAAACCCCGCCTCGCAAGGACGTCTGACGTCCATCTCGCGAGGCGGGTGTTTCGATTCAAAGATGCGCGATTTTCCCCTCCTTACGAAGGAGGGGGTAGGGGAGGTCGAGCCCCGGCTACACCCCCTCCTGCTCCCCCTTCGCAAGGGGTAGAGAGGTCAATATCTTATCCGCTGTTTCCTGTGCGCTCTTCAGGTTCGTCGTATCGATCACCAGATCGTAATTCTTGGGATCCAGATAATCGACCCCGTAGATTGTCGTGTAACGCTTGGTGTCTGACGCCATGCGCGCCGCTATCTCGGCTTTGATGGCTGCAGGTTCGGATGTCATGTCTTCATCGGGTCGTTCGTGCTTGAGGCGTGAAGACGCCACGCGTTTCGCTCCTTCGTCCGCTTCGCAACCCAAGAAGACCTTGAACGAATGGGGGATGCAATACCACGACATCCTGCCCTCGACGACGAAATCATCTTCTTTCTTGCCCAGCTCTTTCTGGTAATCATCTATGCTCGTATCAGTCGTGTGGTCTTTTTCCCCCAGCTTGTTCAGCTCGTCTATCGTCATCCCTTTTTCCATCGCCATCTTGCCGCGCAATGCGCCCATCGAATAATGTTTCATACCGAGCTTCTCGGCGATTATCTGTGACACGCTGCTTTTGCCCGACCCGGGCACGCCTGAAATTGAGATGATCATAGTATTTGTTGTAGTGGCGCGATTCGTCGCGCCCTTTGGTTATACGGAAGGTGGTTTCAGCTTAGCCATCACAGCCGCGAATTCCGGTACCGGCGGAAGATCGTATTCCCTGTCTTCACCGGTCGCGGGATCCTTGAAGCCCAGGTGGATGCATTGCAGCATCAGTCGCGGAGCACGATTGCGTACCGCGTACCGCGTACCGCGTACCGTGTATAGGTTGTCTCCCATTACCGGATGGCCGAGCGCCAAAAGATGCGCGCGTATCTGGTGCGTGCGTCCGGAAAAGATGGAAAGTTCGAGCAGTGTTGCGTTCCTGAATCGCTTCACTACCTTGTAGTGCGTCCATGCGGCTTTGCCCTGCTCTTCATGTACTGGCCGCGCCGCCATCCTGCCCTTCGAGCTCGATCTGGCGATGCGGAATTTGATGTCGCCCTCATCCTGGCTCATGGTGCCTTGGACCAATGCCAAATATTTCTTGTCCACCGAATGTTCCGCGAATTGCTTCTTCAGATCATCGAAGGCGTCTTGCTTCTTGGCCACCACCATCAAGCCGCTGACTTCCTTGTCTAAGCGATGCATGATGCCCGGGCGTTGCGGATCCTCGCCGATTTTGGCGATCTTGGGATAGTGCTCCACCAGCGCATCGACGAGCGTGCCGCTCTCCTGCTTGTCGTCCGGGTGCACCATCACGCCATGCTGTTTGTCCAAGACGATGAAATCATCCGTCTCGTCTATTACCTTCAGGTAGGGTGTTTCGTGATGCGCGGGTTCGGGGATGTCGTGTTTCTTTCCTGCCGAATCTATGGTCTCTCCCTCCAGCAGGACCACCTTATCTCCGGTATTCAGGAATTTGTGTACGCTGGCTTTTTTCCCGTTGACCGTGACCTCGCAGTTCTTGATGGATTTTGCCGCTTGGCTGCGTGAAATCCCGGTCTTTCCGGCCAAAAATACGTCCAACCGCTGCCTATCCGCATCCGCATTTACTTTCCATGTATTTTTCATGTTCACCATCATAACAAAGGATTGACAAAAAGGGGAATTTCGTGTATATCTGCCGTAGAACCTTTTGCCACGGAGGGCTGCACCATGAGAAGTGCGACCTTGCAGTTGTCACTGACGGAAAGCGTGGTCACTGACCTCGCTTTGAGCCACATCGACGATGAAGACCCGCTGTATGCCGGCGTTCAGGAGGCGATCAGAGGGTTGATGACCGATGCGGTCAGGCCGTTCGGAGAGTTGACGCATGCCGACCTCGATGTGCTTGAGGGTTTGATCGACGAGCTCCGGGACAAGGGCTCAGCACGCTATGATGAGGCGATGATTGTCTCGCTCCATCGGATCAAGTGCGAGATTGGCTGGGTCCCGGAAAGCGATCCGACTGCTGAGCGCCTGCTCTCCAGCACGAACGGCGCCTATCTGGCTGCGCGCAACGCCTTCGGCGTAATCGCGCTCGCCTGGCAGATTCAGGCACACCCTACAGACCTCTGGTTCACCGGCGGGACAGCGCTCCAATCCGTGAACTGACTCGAAACAAAGCCCTCGACCGCACAGGTCGAGGGCTCGCTGATTTTTTGCTTACTTTCCGTTCACCTTTTTTCGTACGCGGCGCGCAATGCGGCTTGGGTGGCTTTGGTTATGGAACGGTAAAGTTCCGAACAAGTATCCAGGTCCGGTCGGCCTCCGGCCTCGGTCGATTTTTTGGCTTGCTGCAGCCTGTCTTTCCAGCGTTCATCCATGGATAGCGTGTTGCTGACCAATTGCGTGAAATTCTGGAGTCCGGGCGAGTCTCCGCTCTCAAGATCGATGGCATATGGCGGTTGCTTGAGCATGTCCAACATCGTCTTGGGGATCTTCTTCAGGTTCTCTTGGATTACCTGCAGGACACTCCTCTCCAGTGCCTTGCGCGCCTGTGAGGCGTCTCCGAGCGACATTTGCGTCAGCATCTCGAATACCAAGCGTTCGCCGGTAACGGAGTTTTGGTTCTCCGTCTTTTTCGTTGGCCGCACATATTTATTCGGTAGCATGTCTAGATTCATATTCTTGGTTCAGAGTTCCTCTTTCTGTTTTAGCACGATGTAGCGATAGATTTCCAACAGGGCGAAAAGCAGGCTGATGAGTATCGGCCCATACAGGAAACCGAGCGGACCGAAGAAGGCTATACCTCCCAAGACAGAAAGCAGCACGAAGAAGGGATGCAGGCTTGCGCCATAGCCTACCAAGTAAGGCCGCAACAGGTTGTCGATCAGTCCTACGATGCCTGCGCCCCAGAAGAACAATCCGGCGGCGGCATAATAATCCTGCGTCGCGATAAGGAAAGCCACGGCTGGGATGAGCACGACCGCTGTGCCTACGCCTGGGATCAAAGAGGCTATGGCGGCGCACGTCCCCCATAGGGTTCCGTGTGGCACGCCGAAGATCCAGAAGCCGATGCCCATCAGGGCGCCTTGGATTACGGCGATGAACAGCGTCCCTTTGACGACTGACGTGACGGCGAGCGAAAGCTTCTTGAGTATGCGTCTGTCATAGCGATCGGCCAAAGGGCTGTACTCCACGAGCTTATCGAGGAATTTCGGGCCGTCTATCAGGAAGTAATACAGCGCCATGAAACCCAGGAAGATGTTGAAGAAGGTCTGTATCGTGCTCGAGAATATCGCCCCGATGTTGTTCGCGATCCAGGTGAAAGCCTGTGTCGCCAGGCCTGAAGCGTCTATGTTCAGTCCAGGAAAATATTGCCGGAGGTAGAGGATGGCCGTGGTCAGGATGTCGGAATAGGCATCGCGGCTGATGTTCATCTTCGAATATAGATCGATCGACTCGGCCACGAGTTTATAGCCGAAAAGACCTAACGGTACGAGCAGCAGGATGAAGGTCAGGATGATGGTGACGAGCGCCGCCGGACGACGATGTCCGGCCAACGCCTTGAGCAATTTTTCGTAAGCTGGACGCAGGATGATGGCGGCCGTGGCTGCCAGGATGAGCGTACCGATGTAAGGCAGGAAAACGCTGAACGTAAGACCGCCGATCGCCAAAAGCAGACCGATGAAAAAATATAGCTGAGTCTTATCCTGCCGCATGCCCTGATTATATCTTATTTGTCGCATCCGGCGAAATCATTTTCGCTTGAACAGCCGGGTGGAGTTCAGGATAGGCAAGAAGTCTGTCGCGAAATTATAGAAAGCCGCCAAAGCCGGTCCTGCGATGCCGGTCAGCACCAAGGCGAAGCCGAAACAGTTGCTGATGGCCCAGATGACGATGTCTATCTTTATGACGGAGACGGTTCGACGGCTCAAATCCACCATGTCCGGGATGCGTGACAGCTCGTCGGTCAGTATCACCACGTCGGCCGCCTCGACCGCGACGGCCGTGGCTGTACCTCCCATGGCTATGCCGACGTTCGTCCTGGCCAGCGCGGGCGCATCGTTTATCCCATCGCCCACCATGCCTACCGCTCCTTTTCCGTCCACGCCATCGATGAACTTCAGCTTCTGTTCCGGCGTCATGCTGGCATGGAACTCCGTGATCTTGAGTTCCTTGGCGATGTCTTTCGCCGTCGCTTCATTGTCACCGGTCAACATGACTATCCTTTCGACGCCAAGTTTCTCCAGGCGTCTTAGGCTGTGCGCCGCTTCAGGCCGCGGGATGTCGGATACGGTGACGCTGCCTGCGAATCTCTTGTCGATGAAGACCAGGAAATTGGTCTTCAGATGGCCGTCATCCCGTGCGACAATCTCTTCCGCCACTTGTCGGGGTAATTCGAGGCCGAATTCATCCAAGATCTTTTCGCTGCCCAGTATTATCTCTTGTCCGGAGTGGGTGACGCGTACGCCCGCGCCTTTTGCGACCTCGAAGCCGTCCGGATCGGGGATGGATTCGAACCTTTTGGCGGCCTGCCGGAAGACCGCTTTGCCTACGCTATGTTCGGAGAACTTTTCCGCGATCGCGACTTTGTGCCAGAAGTCGTCTTCATCCACGCCCGGCTCGATGTGTGCCGCCGAGATGTCTATCTTCCCGAATGTCAGCGTACCGGTCTTATCCAGCAGCAGCGTCTTCAGGTCATTCAGCGCTTGCAGGTATTCGCCGCCTTTTATCAACACGCCTTTGCGCGCGGCCATGCCGAGCGAAGCAGTGACCGCCAAGGGAATCGCGACCGCCAGATCGTCTGCACAGGCCACGAGGAATATGGCGGTCATCTTGGTCGCGTCGCCCGTGACCGCCCAGGTACCGAGTCCGAGCAGCGCCACTATCGGCAAGAAGAAGCCGGCGAAACGATCAGCCATCTTCTCGGTCTTCGATTTATGCGCCGTGGCGGATCGGACCAATGCGGCGATGCGTTCTATCGTACTGTCTTTGCCGACGCGCTCTGCCCGCATCTTCACGCTTCCGCTTTCGAGCAATGTCGAACTCAACAGTTTGTCGCCTACGAACTTGTCTACGGGTAGCGACTCGCCGGTCACCGAGGCTTCGTTCGCCGAACCGCGGCCGAAGATGATGCTGCCGTCGACCGGCACGCGGTCACCGCTCTTGATGATCACTATGTCTCCGGTCTTCACTTTGTCCGCGGCGATTTCTTTCAGCTCACCCTCGGTTTCGACCAGGGCTTTGGTCGGTTTCAGTTTCAGCAGTTCCTCGACGGCGCGATGCATACGTCGCGAGGTCCGATGTTCGAGCAGCCGCGCGAAGGTCAGCATGAGCCCGATGAACGCCGCACTGGGGAATTCATTGACGGCATACGAAACCAACACGGCGAAAGAATTGAAGACGTCGATGGTTATGCGGAAACGTTTGACACCCTGCCATGCTTCGATGAAAGTCGGCAGCGTAGCGAAGAAAGAAGCGATCAAAAGGGGATAGGGTCCGCTGGCTGGAACGCCGTAGGCCAATGCGAAGCCAGCCACTGTCAAGACGATCAGTCCGATCTCGCGAGCTTCTTCGTTTAATGGCGAAACTATAGGTTTCTTGTTTTTCATCTGTTGATTTTTTTGTATCTTGTTCGGTTCTGTCCGTTGACCTGTATATCATATCATCCAATCATCCTGCGGTCTCATCGAGCTAGTGTTTTCATTCGTCAAAACGCACCGATTTGTGTATCCTTCCTGATGATATGAGACTCTTCGAACGATATTTTTATGTGATCTTTCCCGCCCTGGTGATCTGCTTGTTGTCTTCAGTCTCTGGCGTTTCCGCCCAGACGATCGACTGCAAAGGCACCAACCACCTCTTGGTCGTCAAAGTCCTCGCTAGCGGTACGCCCCTGACCGGCGCGCAGGTCAAAGTCTATACGGATGCCAACTACGTCTCTGTCGCGGATGATTTGTCGCGCGCCGGAACGGCTGACGCCATCGTGAACACGAACTCTATCGGTGAGGCTTGGATGGCTTTGGCCAGCGGAAACTATTACATCTCCGTCACGGCCGCGAACAGGCTCGAGAACCGCTCTGCCTACAAGATGCCGAATGACGGGGAATGCGGCTATGACATCATAGACCTGCAGAGCAGCATCAACTATGTCCTTGATCTGGGTAAGACCAAGGTTTCGCTTTCGCCCACCACCATCCAGGCTGATAATTCGCAGACTGCATATGTGACGGTGAATACCTACAGTACGGCCAGTACGACCATGGCTTACGTTCCGGTCGATATCCAGACGAACCTGCCGGGCATGTATATCGACAAATCGGCGACCACGACGGATAGGATAGGTTATGCCAGCTTCCCGATTCGTGCGACCGTGACCGGTAACGCGGCTCTGATGGTCTATGTCAACAATAGCCTGGTCAAGACGGAAGTCCTCAAAGTCGTCGATGTCGGTTCCCAGACTACAGATGTAGGCTACGTGAGTTCGAGCTTGGTGTCGCCATTCTTATCGACTGTCGATATCGCAGGTTCTCCGGCACTGCCTGATGGTCGCAGTCCCATTACGCTGACGGTCACTGCGCGCGATGCTTCTTCGACCGCGTTATCCGGCCAAGCGGTCGTCTTGAGGTCCACCCTGCTCGATCTGGGTATCGATCCCGGCATCGCCATCACCGGAACCGACGGTAAAGCTGTCTTCAAGTTGACCTATGGCCAGGTAGGCAAGAGTTTGATCACGGCCATCGCCGGCGGCATGCCATTGGAGCAAAGGCCAGTCGTCGAGTTCTTCAATCCAACCCCTGGTTCGCCTAGTACTGGCTCTGGCTCTTCATCCGGTTCAGGCCAAGCTGGCGCGAATCCGGTGCTCGCCGCCCAACTCTGTCGCTCTACCCTGTTGCCGGGCACACTGCTCAAGATGCCGAGCGACGGCAATCCGCTGACTCAAGAGGATTCGACCATCTGGTATATCGGAGCTGATTGTCTGCGCCATCCCTTTCCCTACACCAAGGTCTATTTCACTTGGTATCAGGACTACAGGGCGGTCAAAGTAGTGCCCAAGACTGATCTTCTGGCCTTCGCGATCGGGTCGAACGTAACCATCCGTCCCGGCATCGGTCTGCTCAAGATGAAGAGCGATCCGCGCATCTTCGTCGTGTCAGGCCCTCGGCAGTTGCGTTGGATACGCAGTCCGCAGGCGGCTATCGATATATTTGGCGCCAATTGGAACTACAAGATAATCGAACTGCCGGAGGAGTTCTATGGTGATTATGCCGTCGGAGCGAGCGTCTTCTCGAAAGCCGATTACGATGCCATGGTGGAGCTTGATGCGGCAAAGACGCCCGACCAAGCCTTCTAGCGATCGCAAGCCGACATCCTCGATGCAAACCAAAACCCCGCTTGTGCGGGGTTTGTCGTTTCGTTTTTTGTCTTACCGGCTCACTTCGATCGTTTCTCCAAGTTGGGCGAAAGGCGCTTCGACCGTGATGCGATTATAGGCATCCCTGAATATGTAGTAACCGGTGCCGTTGGCTGAAGCGCTCGTCGGATCCGTCGGAAGTTTCAAAATGTAGCGTTCCTCGAACGTCAGGACGCCCAAATCGATCAGACCGGCGCAGCTACCCGCATCCGTCTTGCAGATCTCCGTCGATGCCGTACTGATGGTCGCAGGGAGTATGCCGTTGTTGTCGATCGCGTATTGATGGACGGCGTTGATTATCGCGTTCACGTTGCTCCAACGGCGAGCGTTATTGGCTTGGGCGATGCTGCGCGGCGGATTGATGGCGATGAGCACGATGGCCGCTAGGACTGCGATGATGGCGATGACCAACAGGACTTCGATGAGTGTGAAGCCCCTAGCCGTCTTCAATGTGCTTAGTTTCATAGATGGTCTTTATTTTTTCGTGCTTTTCTTATCTAGTGAACGATGACCCATGCAAGCGATGATGGTCACCGCCGCGAACATGAAGAAACCGTAGATGCAGGCCGGGTAACCCATGATGTTGCAGCTGCCGCCTTGGAGCGAACACGATGCTGCGGAATTTCCATATAACTCGCCGTAAGAGAGATAACCCGAGAAAGCCATGCCTAGATATCCCAGAGCGACTAGGATTTGGAGACTCGATTTGCTGGTCATAAAAGAATCAAAGACAGTATAGCATATTTTCTTCTTTCCCTATGCAAAAAGCGACGTACAACGTCGCCTTTCGTTTTCCTGGTATTCGCGTCAAACGCGATGGTGCGCGCGGAAGGACTCGAACCTTCAACCCTCTGTGTATAAGACAGATGCTCTAACCATTGAGCTACGCGCGCTTGATGGTGTTTCTCTAAGCGCTGACCACAAACTTTAATGAGCAGATGTCCTGACTATGGCCTGCCTGCCGTAGCCGAAGGCGCAAGCAGGAGCTACGCGCGCCTATGCGGAGCGATATTACGCAATCTTCACGAAATGTTCAAGACTGGAAAAAAGAAAGCCCCGACTGTTCTGCCGGAGCAAGGCTCGGTCTCGTTGGTTAACGTGATGCCAGTTTCTGTCGCCATGCGATGGCAGCGATGAGGCCGTTCCCCATGACTCCATTCACGATCGGATACGCGAGTGAGGATGCGTTGCCCGGACGCCAGTCGAGGAGCAAGGAAATGACCGTCAGTACATAGGCGAAAGTCGCCAGGCTCCAAGGCATAGGGCCTTCACGCAACTCTTTCTTCAGCAAGCCGATGGCTGTAGGCAAGAACGAGATGAACAGGACGGTCTGCAACGCCAAGTTGGCCACGATCGCATTGCCCGTCGTCTTCCAGAGGACGCCAACAAAGATGCATAACGCGAGTGCTGCCCATTCGGTCCAGCCGATGCGTCCGAACTTCCCCTTCACCACAGAGAAGATGAACAGGGAGGCGACGCACACGGCCGCTACGGCCGTATACAGGCTCTTGAGCCAGTCGCCGTGCATGAACGAGAAATATGTCACCGAGTTCATCAGGATCACCACGGTCCAAATGAGCCAGGTCGCAGGATTAGGGACTGAAGTCCCTTTCCGCACCTGAATGTAGTACGTCAGGTACACAGCCAGGATGCAGAGGCTGGAAAGGACGGAAAGGACATTGGACATGACACGATCCTTCTAGCTGTATGTGTCGATATCCGAAATTACTTGTTTCCTGCTTCGGCGTCAATGTCTTCTGTGCTTGCAATATCCGCTCCCATTGATTTAGATGTAACCGGAGGTAGCCGATGGCATTCTTCTACCACACACGCACCTTGATTTTTTCGATAGCCAACGGCTATTGTTCTGATGTCCTGGATAGGGGACACGCCAAAATGGCGACTAACCTCGTAGGCTGTCGTCTCCTGGGCGGAGTCGCAGCTTCTCTCGAAGGCGGATTGATTCCTATTGATGAAATAGTGGCGGGTCAACGTCTCAAACTGGAAGTCGGGACCGCTGCCTTCATCAGCGAAGTGATCGAGCTCGTTGAAGTCGTGGGTACGTTGTCCATACCACCTACGAGATTGCCTTCACTGCCGCCAGAAACAGATCCGTTATACAGGGAGCCTGTCGCGACCATTCCGGAGATCATCCTGCCCAAACCCCCCGGGGTCCCCAAGCCATGACTACAGCGCCTCGACGAACTTGTCGGAGCGCTGCTTCTTTTTACGCTGACCCTTGACCGATCTGGAGCCATGATTTATCATCTGGGCTCTTGCACTTTTCGGGCTATATAGCTTAAGGGCACAAACAGTCCAGTGGGGTACAGGATAATGCAGATCTCAAGCCAAGACGGAATCACCATCAACACGCTCGCCATCACGGATATCGGACGCTTCATCCGCACGGAAGGCATCACGGCCGACCAGATCGCGAAGGTGTCGTTCCGCGACGGGAAGGTGGACATCTACACCACGCGCGGCTTCGATATCGATACCAAAGGCCAGATCATGCGGCCGCCGAGCAAGGGCGTCGACCTGTTGTCGGTCGTCAAGATCAAGGACGGTTCGATCGCCTTCGGCACGACGGACGACAAGTACGGGCCGGCGATCATCGGTGCGCTCCAGTATTTCCTCGAGATTCCGGACAAGAACGGCCGGATCGCCCAGGACCTGTACTTCGTCGGCTTCGGCTGGCAGTCGAGCCAATTCCTGCTGACCAGGCAGGGAGAGCTGATGAAGCTGAACAAGGACCCGCAGGACGGCATCACGCACGTCCGCTTCGTCCCTGGCCTCGACCGCTTCTTCGCGGTGCGGCGCGTCGCGCACGATGTTCTGGTCGGCAGCCTCACCTTCGAGGAGTTCCAGCAGAACCAGGGCCGCCTCGGCGACACCCGGATCTGGGAGAGCTTCTGGAGCGACAAGAACGTCGTCTCCATCTCCCGCCCGCGGATCGTCGGCGCTGACGTCAAGCTCCTCGTGAACTTCACCGACAAGATCGGCCGCGTGCTGACGTTCAACCCGGTGAACCGCAACGTCTCGCCGCAGTGGGGCAAGCCGTTCCCCATGCACAATATCCAGCTCGGCTACATGCTCGGCACCGACATGCTGGTGGACTACGGCTTCGACGACAAGGAGATCACCTTCAGCGTGAGCGACTTCACGCGCCAGGATCACCCGATCGTCGAGTACCTCCAGTAGCCACAAGATCCCCTCCGCGCTCCGCTCTCCTCTAACTCTCCGAGGGCGGAGCGCTTCTTATTGCGATTGTCATTCCCGCGCAGGCGGGAATCCAGGTCCGAAAAACTGGATCCCCGACGTCGGCACTCGGCCTCCTCGGGGATGACAAAAACTGGACGAATTTATTTTACTGCACGCTTGTAGTTTTCCAACTCCATCTCACGTAGTCAGCTTCGCGTTCACACGTCTTCAGATGCTCCCGCGTGACTTCATCGTGTGAATATCCGCAGCCGAAATCCACTCCAAGTTCTTTCTTGAGTTTCGCGATCAACCTTTCCCGTTCAGCTTTCGCCAAGATTGAAGCCGCCGCCACGGTCCTGTCTTTCCTGTCCGCCTCGTGTTTGGCCTTCAGTCTTTTCATGTCTGACCACTGGCTGCGGTCGTAAAGTTTCTCCAGATAATGTTGCGCGCTGATGCTTGGTGCATCGACGAGCGCGACGGCCTCGCGTTCAGGGAATTCGTCCAAGAAGTCATCCAACAATTCCGCCATGGCCTCCAACTCCAATCCGTTGAGTGTCCGCGATCGGTCACGCACCGCTTCGTCGATCGCCGTGGGATGAAATATCTTCAGTTGGAACCAGCACCGCTCCTTAATCATCTCCGCCAGCTTATCGCGTTGCGGACCGGGTACGATCTTGGAATCCCTCACGTTGTGCGCCCAAAACCATTTCCTGTCAGCTTCATCTGCAGCGACGCATACCACCACGAGCGGTCCGATCACGCAACCGCGCCCTGCTTCGTCGATACCGACAGATAATCGCATGCAGAAAGCGTACCGCGTACCGCGTGCCGCGTACAGAAAAATGCCTCGTTTGCTGCCTTCCCTTGCCAAAACCCTTGAATTCTGGCACAATTCCTGCATATGAAAGTTATTGCCTGCCGCGATTTCGGATACGACTGCAACGCCGTCATGAAGGGGCGTCATGTAGATGAGGCCGTCGACGCCTGCATCAAGCATAAGGTCAGCATGCATCACGAAGACCTGAAAGAGCTGCAAAAGCCGGAAAAGCGGGCTGAAATTGCAGAAAAGGCCAAAGAATTGGAATAGGATCCACTTTTGATTGATCTAAGGCGGCCCATCGAGGCCGCCTTTGAATATTGACGTTTTCGTGCTTTTTTGCGCATAATAACGACATTCATATGCAGAATGCTTTATATTTTGCCCTGGTAGCCGCCGGTATCGGCCTGCTCTGGGGCGCGTATCTCGTTCGCTGGATCCTGCGCCAACCCACAGGAGAGGGGAAAATGGTGGAGATCTCTAAAGCCATCCAAGAAGGCGCCATGGCCTACTTGAATCGGCAATATAAGACCATCGGCTACATCGGCGTGGTCATCTTCCTGGTCCTGTGGTGGCTCTTGGGCCGCAACACGGCGCTCGGATTCTTGGTCGGCGCATGTCTTTCGGCTTTAGCCGGATACATCGGCATGTTCGTCTCTGTCCGCTCGAACGTCCGCACTACCGAAGCCGCCAAGAAGGGGATGAAGCAGGCCTTGGAAGTCGCCGTCAAAGGCGGAACCGTCACCGGCCTGTTCGTCGTTTCGCTCGGTCTGCTTGGTGTCGCAGCTTTCTATTACTTCACGCATGACGTCAAAGCGCTTGTCGGCTTAGGCTTCGGAGGTTCGTTGATTTCCGTCTTTGCCCGTTTGGGTGGCGGTATCTTCACCAAAGCCGCGGACGTCGGTGCCGACTTGGTCGGTAAAGTCGAAGCCGGAATCCCGGAAGACGATCCGCGCAACCCGGCCGTCATAGCCGATAACGTCGGTGATAACGTCGGAGACTGCGCCGGCATGGCCGCTGACTTGTTCGAGACCTATGCCGTCACGGCTGTCGCCGCGATGTTGCTCGGCGGTCTGCTTTTCCCGAAGAACGAATCGATCCTCATGTATCCGCTCATCATCGGCGGCGTCGCCATCTTGGCTTCCATCGTCGGGACCTTCTTCATCCGTTTGAGCGGTACGAACATCATGGGCGCTCTGTACAAAGGCTTGATCGCCACCGGCATCATCGCCGCCGTCGCGTTCTATTATGTCGCCTACAAATTCTTCCCGGTCGGCGGCGTCATCGAACCAGGTACCGTCTACAAGGCATCCTTGGTCGGTCTGGCTTTGACCGGCTTCATGGTCTGGATCACCGAATACTACACTTCGACCAAACATAAGCCTGTCCAGAATATCGCCAAGGCTTCGGAGACCGGACACGGCACCAACGTCATCGCCGGATTGGCCATGAGCATGAAGTCCACGGCTTTCCCGGTACTCGCCATCGTGGCCTCCATGTTGCTCGCGTTCCACTGGGGCGGACTCTTCGGTGTCGCCATCGCCGCCATGAGCATGTTGTCTTTAGCCGGCATCATCGTCGCCATCGACGCTTACGGCCCGATCACGGATAACGCCGGCGGTATCGCCGAGATGTCTGAACTGCCGGAGAGCGTGCGCGACATCACCGATCCTCTTGATGCGGTCGGCAACACCACCAAGGCAGTCACCAAAGGTTATGCCATCGCTTCTGCCGGTCTGGCTGCGCTAGTGTTGTTCTCGTCCTATACCCAAGAATTCGCGGACCGCGGCACCAAACTCGTCTTCTCCCTGGAGGATCCGAAGCTCTTGGCTGGTCTGTTCATCGGCGGCTTGCTTCCGTACCTCTTCGGCGCTTTCGCCATGGAAGCCGTCGGTAAGACTGCCGGCGCGGTCGTCGAGGAAGTCCGCCGTCAGTTCCGCGAGATCAAAGGCATCATGGAAGGCACTGCTAAGCCTGATTACGGCGCTTCGGTCGATATCGTGACCAAGGCTGCCATCCGCCAGATGATCGTGCCCGCCTTGCTCCCAGTCGTCGTCCCGATGCTGGTGGCTTGGCTGCTCGGCCCGGTCGCACTCGGTGGCGTGCTCGTCGGCTCCATCGTGACCGGCCTCTTCGTCGCCATCTCCATGACTTCCGGCGGAGGCGCTTGGGACAACGCCAAGAAATACATCGAATCAGGTCACTTCGGCGGCAAGAAATCCTTTGCTCACCAGGCTGCTGTCACGGGTGATACCGTCGGCGATCCGTACAAGGACACTGCCGGCCCGGCCATCAACCCCATGATCAAGATCCTGAACATCGTCGCGTTGCTCTTGGTCTCATTGATGATCTAGAAAATCGTAGGGGCGCCCCTTGCGGGTGCCCGGGCAGGCACAAGGCCTGCCCCTACAAAAATCGCACAAGCCCGCCGCCCGGCGGGTTTTTGTGTAATCTTCAATGCCATCCCTCGTCTCCTTTTATCATGTCACGGCCCCTCTTTTGTCATTCCACGGTTTAACCGGGGAATCTCTTTTTTCCTCGTCGTTTGACAAGGTAGGCTCCGGCTGGAATCCAGAATCAAGTAAAAAAGCATTAGAGACGGGGTAGTTCCCGTCTCTATTGAATACTAGAAACTGATGTATACTTAGTTTCGGTATGAACGAAAACCCTTTCAAGGCAGGTCCAACCGTCACTGAGAAAACCGTCGAGGAACGCAACGGGGAGGCCAGATTAAAATACTTGAATGCTCGACGTAGCTTTGATCTGAACATCGAGGCAGAATCTTCAGAACTCAAGCTAAAATTTGATGCGCTATTGTCGATGTACCGAGAGAAATTTGGCGAGAAAGGCGAGATGTTTGTGTTTAAACTGGTCAATATCGACTTCAGCATTAAGCTCCATAGAGAAGACTGGAGACGGGAGATCGGCGAAGACACTATCCGAACAGGTTTCGAACGCATGTTAAGGGTTTTGTCTTCAGATAAATTCCTGAAGCTTCTCGACCTTTATCCCAGTCTGCTAGAGGATTTTGATATTAATTACGCTACTGATGGTTTGTGGCATGATAACTGTTCCTGGGCAATCTCGGAGAGACCGCTATCGTGTGTCCAAGTGGCGTTTAACGCATTGATCCGCAAACGTTCTTTTGACAGGTCTTTCCGGAACAAATGTGGCGCGGAACAATACCCGGCAGTGATGGATGCTCTGGAGCGGAGCTTCGACGCTTACTTGGAAGAAGTCACGTCAAAAGAATCCAAAAATGTCCTGACTGAATACGCTCAGCTGTATGAGGATGCCATGGCTGACCAGGAAGCCCGGGAGTTCATCCAGAAGAATGACTACCATAAACCGAGTGAGCACGTTCAAGAAATGATTCTTAATGCAGGTTTAATGGCCGCAATTGCGGCGACCGATCGCTTGCTCTACCCGGGGAAATATCGGAACGAACAAGATGTTGGTGGTCTCGATCCGGCTGAAGGCACTAGGGAAGTCTTCCGGAAAATAATTTTACCTTCGGTTTCAGAATATGTCTCAGAACACGCTGAAGCTGGTCTGAAGTTGACGCAGGACGAATATGGGAAGCAATGGCTTGGTGAAAACTTGGGGTATGAATGGGCAAGGGCTCGTG
The DNA here is from genome assembly GCA_021796435.1 of bacterium. Lineage (GTDB taxonomy): Bacteria > Patescibacteriota > Patescibacteriia > 2-12-FULL-60-25 > 2-12-FULL-60-25 > CAIKNB01. The sequence continues at coordinate 1,225,684 of JAJYXM010000016.1, read as the reverse complement.
GAAATCAGATTGCATGGTTTTACGAGGTTGCCGAAGACGCTTGGGGTTCTTATTCCAGATTGCTGGAGGAAAAAAGAGTGCCTCGCCCGGAAGATATTTCGGCAGCCGTAGCGTTTGATGCGGAAGGGCGCGCAGCCGGTCGAATGCTTAAACGATTCTGGCAGGAAAGTGGTGCGGAGCAACAGCCTACGATATATTTTTTGAATCCCAAACACTTGAGCAAACGTGGAAAAATGTTAGGTTTTAAGAGTGTGCTAGGTCGCGAGGAAGCATTGGAGTTGATACGCGAAGAATATCCCGGGCTGATCAAAGATATCCGGAACGGCGGTAAGGATGTGCTCCTGGTTGATGCCACCATAGATTATGGCAGGACTCTGTCCGAGATGAAAGATCTGTTCTCTGGTTTGGTGGGTGATGACCGACGGATCAAAATCTGGACGCTTACTGGACATACGGATGTCCACAGTGCAGGCGATAGTAAATTGTTCGGCAACTGGGATCCTGGAGGCGGCACGGGATTCATCGCACCCGATGCGTCTCCGGGGGCCAAACCCACGCTCTATTCCAGAAAAAGCGAGAAGTACGATCCGACCGAGATGGGTGCTTTGACCAATGAGGCCATGGACCGTTTTTTTGGCGCGAAGCACGCACGGGGCGATGGTGAGGCTTTGGGTAAGATGGCGGATGAGGTTTTTGGGAAAAAACAGTATATGCTCTTGAAAAAAATGTCACGCGTGTTGCCGCTTACCCGCCAACAATGTTCGACCATTTCCTCGGAAGCGTTGGCTAACGATAATCTTAGTGTTGCAAAATTTTTCCTGGCGGAATACTTCGATGCTCAACCAGCCCAGCCGTGAACCCCATGATCAAGATCCTGAACATCGTCGCGTTGCTCTTGGTCTCATTGATGATCTAGAAAATCGTAGGGGCGCCCCTTGCGGGTGCCCGGGCAGGCACAAGGCCTGCCCCTACAAAAATCGCACAAGCCCGCCGCCCGGCGGGTTTTGTGTGAAGTCTTCCGGTTGTTGCCTGAGAGTCACGATTCGTAAGTGACGTGGGGGTCCGGGGGGACATGCTAAGCGTGTAAGTAAAAGGGCTGAAGTTGTTTCTTTGAGAGCGCATCATGGACCCCCGGGACCTTTGGTTACTTTCAGTCATGAAAGTAACGGATGAAGGCTATATTTTTTCGTTGGAAGATCATTCAACAGAATATAGACAGGCTCACACACGTCTCTTTCGGTTTTAATGCGCATGTCATATCCTTCCCTTCATGTCCGACATCATCGATCCACGGCATGAGGCGCTCGTCGAACACCTGTTCAAGCGAGCATGCTTGGTTTTGGATATGCCCGGGTTCGAATTGCGTCCGTTGCGCCGTCGTGTGCGGGGGAGAGGGAAGCTGCGCTCTTACGCCCTCGGTTACACCAAACTCGGCGAGAAACTCATAACCGTGGATCTCTACACTCCTCGCACCATGAAACCGCGCAAGCTCGACGCCATCCTGCGCGTCGTCTGCCACGAGCTCGCACACCACCAAGCTCCGCCGCGGTTATATCGGAAATGGTTCCATTTCGTGCGCGTCATCCATCATCCGAAATTCTGGACCCAGGTAAAGAAGAACGTCGAATTACTCCAGAAAGACGAAGTTTTGGCTGCATATTTTTGAAATCAGTTTTTCGTCAGTCAGGCCTTCAAGCTTGACCGAATCGTCAAAATATTGTAGGAAATCAGGGCACATTCAGGAGTCATTGGAGGAACAATGGTGGAACGTAACCCTCGGTACCTCGCTGCCTGGTCGCAATCGTTCAGCGACACGCAATCGCTCCCGAGGGCCATGAGGGGAGTACTGCAAGAGGCATTGAAGGTAGGCCGGGAGAATCCCGGAAAATTCATGGTCTGCATGGGGCGCCTGCTGCGCTTCTGCCCCATCGGCACGCCTTGTCGTCGTCGCGCGCTGCGGGCATGCCACGACGCACTGCATGAGGTGGACATCATGGCGGTGTTGACCGAAGAGTCGCGCAAGACCTCGTTCGCCTTCTCCAGCGCCTTCCGCGCCATCCGCTACCGCGAGCGCAACGCTTGGGAAGAGGAGGGCTTTGCCGGCCTGGCCATCGTCTTGGCCCGGGATGACCTCGAGAGTCTGTGGCAAGCCGTACGCCGCGGCATACCCCTTCCGGACTTGCTCAAAGACCCGAGCCTCAGGTCCGCGTTGAACAAGCTCCGGGAAGACATCCTAGACCACATGCAGACCATGGACGCGCTGCATGATGCCGTCCTGGGCAGGCTCATCACCCACGACTTGAGGTACCATCCCTCGGATGAGCGCCCTGCGTTCCTCGACGAGCTTTTGCCCGTCGAACCCGTTACCTGGTGGCTCGCCACCTATCTCAGCGGCAGGCGCTGAAGCCTGTTCTCCACGAAGACTGCGATTCTACGGACTCCGCCGCAAGCGGGGTCCTTCCATTTGCGCAACTTTTGGTTCTCCGTTAATCTATGGCCATTATGCTTATCAAAGTAGACCAGAACGTGTGCATCGGTGACGGCTCTTGCGTCATGATCGCAGCCCAATCGTTCAAGCTCAATCCAGACGGCAAATGCTATATCCTGAATGAAGACCTGGGTCCCGAAGAAAAGAACCAGAGCGGCGTAGTCGAAGCCCCGAATACCGTCACGATGGACCCGCGCGACATCATCATCGAGGCGGCACGCGCTTGTCCCGTCGGTGCCATCCATCTTTACGAAGACGATCTCTCCGAAATCTCCCTCTGATGCCAATGCTCGAACCGCGGAAATTCCGCGTAACCGAAAACAGGAAAATCGCCGAAGGAGTCTTCGGCCTAAAATTGGTGCCCGCTGATGGCGAACCGCTTTTTGTCTATCAGGCCGGTCAGTTCATCATGTTGCATCTGCAGAACCCTGACGGGACGATTTGGGCCAAGGCCGCATATTCCATCGCCGGAGCCCCGTCCGAATCAAGGGACTCGATCGATCTGGCCATCCGTCTGCGCGGCGACTTCACCCATCGCGCCGAGCAATTGAAGGTCGGTGATACCGTCTTGGTCCAAGGGCCGTACGGTCGTTTCACTTTGAACGAAAGCGCCGAACGTCACGTCATGCTGGCTGCAGGCATCGGCATCACGCCGATCTATTCTATGCTGCGTGAAAAATTGATGACGCACCCTGATTCCGATCTTATACTCCTGTATTCCAATCGCGACGTATCTTCCTTCAGCTTTTTGGTTGAATTGAAGGCCCTGGCTGACGAGCATCCCAACTTCTCGTGCATCACTACGCTGACCGGCGAGACCGAGGAGCCGTGGCAAGGCGAACGAGGACGTATCGACGAGGCGGTTTTGCGCAAGCACGTCCCGGAGCCAGCGACTGCCGAATATTACCTGTGTGGTCCCACGGACTTCGTCACAGGCTTGACCGAAATACTTGAAAAATGCGGGGTAAACGTTAAAATACAGGCACATAAAGAAATATTCTGAATACTTAAGTATTCGCTAAACCAAATATGCAAAAAAAGATCTTGTCCGTTGTCGCCATCGCCGTTCCCTTGTCATTGATGGGTTTCGGCTGCAACCCATTCCAGAAAGCCCAGGATGAGCTGACCAAGAAGGCGGCTGAATCCGTGACCGAGAGCGTCTTGAGCAAAGCCACCGGCGGTAAAGTCGACGTGAACTCCGACGACGGCAGCATGCAGTTCAAGGACAACAAGACCGGAGACACCTTCGGCTTCGGCGAGAACATCAAGATCCCGAGCGATTTCCCCAGCGACGTTTACCTTTATGACGGCGCCAAACCTGCTTCCGTCATCACCTCACGTAAAGATAACACCGCCAACATCACTTTGACGACGGCGGATGATTCGGAAAAGGTGACGCAATGGTACGAAGCCAAATACAAGGCTGAAGGTTGGACCGAAGAGAGCAGTTCGGCCATCAACAACCTCGAGTACCGCGAATACACCAAGGACAACAAGAAGGTCGCTTTGAGCATCTGGCCCAATTCGAGCGACGAGAAGCCTGGCACCATGATCACGCTCGGCTACAGCCAGACCGACGAAGATACGTCCACCACCGCCGACGGTGGAGAATAGGTTCTCGTTTTGACCAAACATAAAACTCCTCGCGTAAGCGGGGAGTTTTCTGGACAAAAGACTTTTGAGGTGTAGGATTGGCACGGTCCTTTTCCGAATACGAGGTTGCCGTAAGAAAAGCGGGGTTTAATCATGAATCAGCCGAACAGACCCATCCTCCCTGTCATTTCAGAGCTCGAACTGCTCGGCCGCGATCTGGTCGAACCGACCAGGCGCAAGACGCCATGGCGTTTCGCCGGAAAAGAGCACGACACCGGTCTGGGTGTCGATGATCTGCTCTCGTCGCGTGTCTGGAACTCGCTGCGTGTGGTCCACGCATGGGAAGCGACTCCACCACGCGAGGTCGTTGTCGGATCTACGACCCTTTCGGTCCACAGTGCGACGCTCGCACCGTGGCTGACCGAGGGACCTTCGTGTCTGCTCATCCACCGTCTGCAGGAGCTCTGCCAAGAGCATGGAGTTTTCGAGGTGAATATCGATGCAGCGACAGGGCTCGTCACGACCTGTGCTGCCGATGAGAACCCCGCCATGCACATCAATCGCTGGGTCACCGACAGTGTGCGCACGCTCGCCCTACTCGATCCCGCGCAGCGGAAAAGGGTGCTCAAGACCCTCGAGACTTTCTACGACGGTCCTGTCGAGCGCGAGGCGTTCTCGCTCTGCATCACGCAGCCTGGCTATTACCAGGCGGATCGCAAGAACGGCGTGGCGCACATCTTCCGGATCCGCGACGGACAGCTCGTACGGGATTCCGAATGGTTCAACAACGCACGCCTCGAGTCGCATGCGTTGGCGCTTGGCGCCTTCGTCGAAGAGCTGCTGCTCGAGGCCGTCCCGCCTTCTGCGGCGCGGTTGCGCGTCGTCGCCAATCTCGCGAGATACCTCGAGGCCATCGGATACGCCACTGCGCCGTCAGCCGGGTGCTGGGAAGAGATGCCTTTCCCGGGTGGTCTGACCTGGGACGCGGAAGCCGGTCGTGCCGCATTCGCCAAGCTCAAGCTGCTGCAGTCGGAGCGGCCTGACGTCTGGGGCAAAGTGTTGGAGACGGCGGCTCGACTTTATCCCGGTTATCCGACCTGTCTGGGCAGGCTCGACGGCTTGGATGATCTGATCGGTCAGGGACTTTCCCGGGTCCGCACCCACTATCTGGCCGAAGCCCCTGGCCGCCGCGAGCATGATGCTGCGCTCGTCTTCGTCGCCCAATCGTCCGACCTCAAGCTCTCCGATGATGCCGTCGAGGATATCCATCGCTTTGAAGAGCTCCTGGAAAGCCTCGAGAAGCATCTGGTGCGCCGTCACGGCATGATCCGCTATGCTCCTTTCCGCATGAGTCAGCTGGACGATGAGTGCTTGCCTGACTCGTACCTTGCCTGCAACTACTGGCTGGCTCTGGACGAGACGGGTTGTCTCAACCCGCCACGGATGCGCATGCTGCAGGAATTCGGATCCAAGGATGCCAGCGACCCCGAAGTTTTCCGGGCTCGGTGCGCCCTCGCCATCCCTGATCGTGAAGCCGAATGGTTCATGGTCTCTGACCTTTCGCGTGCATGGAGCCGGCAGGTCGAACGCATCAGGGTGGCGCTGAAGTCGGTCCAGGACAATGACACGAAGCTGTCCCTGGCACGAATGGAAGAGAACGCTCTCCGCCAGGCCGTGGTGCATCTCTACCGCGCCCTTGCTCGCATTACTGACGCAGGCGGAGTCAAATCCAACGGTCAACCATGTCCTTTCTTGTCTGTCCCCGAAGCATGGGAATGGGTGCGTGTAAACGGTGGCGCCGTCGGCGAGCCTGCTTACTACGTCGATCGCGCCTTTGCTGGGGTCAACACGCCGCTTGCCTGGGCCCAAGCATCTCTCTGGGATGCGTTCATATGGCTGCAAGGCGTATTGTGACAGGACGACACCAACGGATTTCCGATCATCAACGCCGTCGAACTCTCGTTCGACGGCGTTTCCTTATAGGTTCTCGTCCAGGCAGAAGATCTTTCGGATAAGAAAATCGCCCCGTTGTCGGGACGATTTCCCATTTATCCCTCGAAGCTCCCGTCAGGGAGCGGAGTGGGATGGTGGGCGTGCCTGGACTCGAACCAGGGACCTTCACATTACCCGCCTGCCATGCCTATGTCTGCGCACTCGGCCACTATATGGTGGGCGTGCCTGGACTCGAACCAGGGACCTTCACATTATCAGTGTGACGCTCTAACCACCTGAGCTACACGCCCACTAATAATGGCCGAATAGATTTTTGAATGCGCAGGCATTGGCGGGCAGGTCAGTGTGACGCTCTAACCACCTGAGCTACACGCCCTAATTTGTGCGCCTAGATTACCTGATACTTCCGGACTTGGCAAGGCTTTTAATCCACTCCAGAGACTTGCGGAAAATCGACAGAAAAGTTATTATTCCGCCGTCCTTATGGAGCTCCCTATACAAGACATCTTGGTACGTTTGGTCCTGGCGACTGTGTTGACCGGCCTGATTGGCATCGAACGCGAAGTCAGGGGAAAGCCGGCCGGCGTGAGGACGAATGCCCTTATCGGGCTCGGTTCCGCATCCATGACGATCAGCGGCATCTTCGCCGCTTCGCTCGCGCCCACGATCTCCGATCCTACGCGCATCGCATCGCTTGTGGTTCAAGGCATCGGTTTCTTGGGAGCCGGAGCCATCATCCAATCCGCCGGGACTGTCCGCGGTCTGACGACGGCAGCGACCATGTGGGTCGTCGCCGGTATCGGCATCGCTTGCGGTTTCGGGTTCTACGAGATCGCGCTCGCCGTATCGCTCATCGCGCTGATACTCTTGGCCATCTTCGGACCTCTGGATGCCAAGCTGATGGGTGATGAAGCGGAACGCAAAGGTTTCATCAACCGATTGCTCAAGAAGGACAAGTGCGAAAAATAAAAATTCCCGCCGAGGTAGCTCAGTGGTACCCACCCGCCACGCAAGCCGAGCTTGCGAGGCGTTGCGGGCGGGGAGCGAAGGACTGAATATGCACTACACCTACGTACTTGAAAGTCTTAAGACAAACAAAAGATATGTAGGATTCTCAGGACCTTAAAAGAAGGTTGCATGAACATAATAGCGGTAAAGTAGATGCCACTCGACCCGACAAGCCATGGAAAGTAATATACTACGAAGCTTGTCTTGATCGAGAAAAGGCGATTGCTAGAGAAAAGTACTTTAAGACGGGTTTTGGCAGAAGGTATTTAAAAGATAGAATCTAAGCCGAGGTAGCTCAGTGGTAGAGCGAAGGACTGAAAATCCTTGCGTCGCCAGTTCAATCCTGGCCCTCGGCACCAGAAAAAACACGATGGCAATTACGTCATCGTGTTTTTCTATTGCTGTGAGCTGGCCAGGATTGAACAAGGGAAAGTTTGAAAACCGTGAGGTTTTCACGGATGCAGGGGAGAGCTCACGAGAGGGTGGAAACCCTTTCGTGGGAGCGCAGCGACGGAAATCCTGGCCCCCTGCCTACCGGCAGGCCAGTCAGCACCAGCAAAACACGATGGCAATTACGTCATCGTGTTTTGTTGTCTTAACCTTTCTTGCCCCTCAGCCCAAAAAATGATAAATCATGGTCAGGTCTTTTCGGAGGTGTAATCCATCATGGATACCATCAACGTAGACAGCAGGTCAGCGGACATCCGCGAGCGTGAGTTGAGTAATCTCATGAAGCGCCCCTTCGTCCTCGATGGTGTGACGCTCGCCTCGGTCGAAGGCTTCATCCAAGGGACGAAATTCCCCCCGGGTCATCCGCTGCGCGAGAAGGCCTTCGCCTCCGCCGGCGTCACCGCCAAGAGAATGGGATACGACATCACCCACGGCGGTGCGGGAACATATATCTGGTGGAATGGCGAAAGGATCCCGTACGGATCCGCGTGGCACCACAAGACGATCGTCCGTGCCATCGAAGCCAGCTTCCGCCAGAACCCCTGGGCGCATGTCCTGTTGCGTTCGACACGCGGCCTGAAGCTTACCCATGATGTCGGTGAGACGTCAGAGGATACCGCTCTTCCTGCGGACATCTTCTGCGGCATCCTGGAGGATCTGCGGGACGAGGACGACCCCGAAGTCGACATCTGCCTGCGTCAGCTTCTGCATGGCTGAAACCAAGGGCTTCGGCTCCCGCAGCTTCACGAGCTGACCTATACTCCTCACGAGCACCCGTTCTGCCAGGCGGGTGCTTTCGATTCATGGTTCGGCGTCTCACCGAATCATTTGTGTCAAAAATAAATGACACCCAAAAAAATATTCGGCTAAATTTAGTGCATATACATCTGGTAGGGGAACGAATCGAAATCTTTTTTACGTACTTAGTGGAGTTATGGATAATGGCAGAACAAAATATATGTCTACATTATCCTTAGAAGAGATCAACCGATTATTCAAGGCAGAGGAAGACGCCTCTGATGGTGTCTTGCATCTGACTTCGAATGAAGCGGTGCTATCTCCGGACGCACAGGACGTGCTGTCCAGTCCTTTATCCAACCGCTACCTGCTTGAGCATGTCGATATGCGTGGCGATTCCCCCTCACGTTTGGGCGGATTCCTGTTCCGCGGACTCGACAACATAAACAAGATAGAGCTCTCGGCGCATGAATGCTGCAGGCAGCTGTTCGACGCCGAGTATGCGGAATTCCGTTGTCTTTCCGGTTTGCACGCCATGTTGACCACGCTGGTGTCGTTATCCGACCCGGGCGACAAGATAATGAGGTTCTCCACGAAAGACGGCGGCCACTTCGCTACGGAGCACTTGATAAAATTGTTGGGCCGCAAGGATTGCTGCTGCGTGATCGACCGGCAGACGTTCGATTTCGATGTCGAGAAGACCAAAAAGGTGTTCGAAAAGGAGAGACCGACGCTGATCTACATCGACGCCATGAACTATGTCTTCCCGTTCTCGATCTCCAAGCTGCGCGAAATAGTCGGAGATACCACCATCGTTTTCGACGGGTCGCACGTCATCGGTCTGATCGCCGGCAAACAATATCCCAATCCTCTGCATGATGGCGCGGACATCCTGCAGGCGAACACTCACAAGACCCTGTTCGGACCGCAGAAAGGCATCATCGTCAGCAACAATCGCGCCCTGATGGAAAAGATCAGCTACAACCTGTCGTCCGGATTGGTCTCGAGCCAACATACGGCTTCTTCGGTCAGCCTGTTCATCGCATTGCATGAGATGTTGGCTTTCGGCGAGCAGTACACCAAGGAAGTCGTCGAGAACGCGCGGTATCTGGCGCACCGGTTGGACGAGAAGGGCTTCAGGATCATCGGCAAAGCACACGGTTTCACCAGGATCCATCAGTTCTACATCGACGTCACGGATCTCGGCTCCGGTCCGCTGATCATGCGTTCTTTGCTCGAGGCGAACATCGCAGTGAACAGGACCGTGCCTTTCGAGAACGTCGATGCCCTCCGGATTGGCGTGCAGGAGATCACGCGCCGAGGCGTCACGCATGATGAGCTGGATCTGATCGCGGATTGGTTTGTGCGGTTGCTTTTGCAGGGCGAGGGTGCGGAGAACATCCGCCTAGAAGTAGAGCGCTTCATGCTCAAGAAGAAGGGACAGATTCGCTTCTGCTTGCCTCGTGATGTTGTTGCGGCTGGGGATGGAGTGGCGGGCAGGAAGAGGCAAGGGGAGGTGTCCCCGCGCTGGGTCGATTTCTCGCAGGACCAGAAGAATTGCCGTCTGGAGGATGATGTATTTCGTGCCGCCATGGAGTTGGCCGACAAGGCGGTTAAGGTTAAGCAGCAGACCGACAGCACAGGAAACTTAAGCCTGAAAAAAGGAGAACGGATATTCGTCACCACCAGCGGCTCATACATGAAGAACCTGAAACCAGCCGACTTTGCGGAGATCGTGGGTAAACAAGGTAACATCCTGCATTATGAAGGGGTCTCCGTCCCGTCATCCGAAGCCTTGCTCCACTTTTTGGTGCTTCGCGACACAGCGTCGAACTTCGTGGTCCACAACCATTATCTGCCGAGCGACAAAGAGATCGCCGAACATCACATCAAGGTTATTGCGCCTCAAGAATACGGCTCCATCAAGTTGGCGGAAGCTGTAGCGGAAGCTTGCAGCCAAGGAAACATCGTCTTCATCCGCAAGCACGGTCTAGTCATGCATCACAAGACGCTGCCAGGCTGCATCGAGCTGATCGAAAAATTCGCGGCAAAGACCTGAAAGCTGTCTGCATCAGAGCTGGCTCTTGCCGCCGATGCTCCACATGAACTCGAAAAGTTTTTTTAGGGAATACGCCAGGCTGGGGGAGGATATTATCACCGCTGATTCTTCCCCAGCCGAGGAGATTATCCCGATCTTGTTTTCATAGATGTAGATGGTCGATTTCAGGTCCACGTACATCGGTAGATAACGTATCTGCCTCAGATAATCTTGTTCCTTGGTGAATATCGGATCCAGCACTGTTTGCCCTGCGGCCTGTTGCACCTGTAGCCTGCGGCATGAGATCTTCTTGTCTACCCGTCGTCTCACCCAATGTTTGATGTAGGTCTTATCTAGCGCCTTGTAGGTTTCGGCTGGGTTCACGAAATACACGTATTCTTTTTGCGTGACCTTTAGGATGTCTTCATACACTTCCCTGGATGCGTATTTGCCGGTGTAGAGCTGCACGAAAGGTTGGCTCGCCTCATCGGCATACAGCGCCATGAAGTCGGGTAAAAGATCCTTCAGTTGCTCTTTTTGTTGGGAAATCTTTTTGTAGAGCTCTTTGGGATGCAACGGGATGAAGAGTTGCCTTTTCCCTTCGTTGATCACTTTTATGTATCCCTTGTCCACCAGGAAACGGAGGTTGTCATACACCGCCGTACGTCCGATCTTCAGTTCCGCGGCAAGGTCGCTTGCTCTGGCTTCGCTTTTGGACAGGCAGGCCAAATATAATTTCGCTCGTTGTTCATCCAAACCAGTATCGATCAGCCAAGAGAGGAGGTTGTTGTTCATTGTGGTCGTGACTCTATTCGCAGATAATCTTAGCTTTTTATGAACCATTAAACAAGATTTATGTATTCTAAATCGGCCTAAACAGAAAACCGACGTCTAACGTCGGCTTCTGCTTCTGGTAATCGCGTACAACGCGATGGAGCGGGTAGCGGGAATCTCACTCGTCCGTCCAGGACGGACTCTTTTAAACCCTGCGGTTTCAATGCTTCCTCCACAGGAACCTGTTGGTTCCCGACCCCTCCCATGTTCGATTCCCTTGCTGGCCGACACAAACAAAACACACCCTTGCGGGCGCATTTCGTTTGGAGCGGGTAGCGGGAATCGAACCCGCCTCTCAACCTTGGAAGGGTCGCATAATAGCCACTATACGATACCCGCTTGTTTGATTTTTGTTACCGGTATGTGCCTGATATTGCTCTTTTGCCTAGCCACTACCTGCCTGCCGGCAGGCAGGTACGATACCCGCCTGATCTTTCTAGGCATGCATCTTAACTCAAAATTCCTGAGCAGGCAATACGCCCTTTAAAGTCATAATATCTACCATTTGCGGTTGACTTATTGGTCATTTTATGCAAAATTCTGGCTTGTCAGTCGGAGGAGCGCTCCTTGCAACGTAAGAATCGAAAGGAAGAGCCATGGCAGCCAATGTCAGGTATTTCGACATCCAGAGCGGCAGGACCGAAGAAACGACTTGGGACCAGGTCGGGGAATCGGCCGGCAAGATCAGGACGTTCTTCACGGCCATCAAGGACAGGTTCGTGGAACGCGACGCCCTCGCCGAAGTCATCATGTACGCACTCTTGCTGCGCGAGCACGTGCTCGTGTCCGGTCCTCCGGGTACGGCCAAGACCGCGCTGACCGACGCGGTCGTCATGGGCATCGAAGGGGCGCGCCAGTGGCGTTGCGATATGTCGCGCTTCATGTCCGAAGCGCATGTCTTCGGCGACTTCGACGTCAAACGCGCCCAAGAGACGGGCGTGCTCATGCACCGCACCGAAGGTTCGTTACTCGACGCGCATGTCGCGGTCCTAGGTGAATTCCTGGATACGAACGACGCGCTTCTGCGCTCGCTCCTGCGCGTGCTGAACGAGCGCGAATTCATCCGCGGTCCGCAGCGCCTCAACATTCCGCTCATGACTGCGCTCGCCAACACCAACTCTCCGCCCTACAAGGTAGTGGAGGAGAAGCCGCAGCTCGAGGCCGTACTCGACCGCTTCTTGTTCTGGATTGACGTTGAGCCGGTCAAGGAGCCGTCCAACCGCTTGCGCATGCTCAAGATGTTCCTCGAGCGCAAGCAGAGCGAACCTCTGCCGCCGCTCAAGCTTGAGGATGTGGTCAGGGTCTCGGGCGTCGTGCTCTGCGAGAACCTGGTCCAGGATCCCTACCTCATCCAGGCCTACGAAGAGCTGGTGCGGATCTTTGGTGACAAGCGCGGCAAGCCTTCGACCGATCGTCGCTTCAACAAGGGCGCCCAGATGCTCGAGGCCTCGGCCTTGCTCTCCGGCCGTCAGGAAGCCTCATGGGACGACCTGTCGCAGGTGGGCAAGATCCTGATCGAGAAGCCGGACGACAAGCAGTACTTCGCGGACGCGCTCACCCAGATCGGGGCCAAGTGGCAGGACCAAGCGCACCAGGCTAAGACGGATGCCGAACTTGCGGCGATCGATTCGTTCCGGCAGCGCATCCCGCCCGCGGATCCGCAACAGATTCCTGCCACCGAGCTGGTCGATCTTTTGCGCGATATCCTGCGGTTGCAGCGCGAAGTCGAAAGCTACGCCACGTCTTCGCCCGCGGCTGCCGGAAGCAAGGCGGAAGTCATGGCGACGATCGAAGCCAAGCGTTCCGAAGTCGACGCCTGCATCAAGCGTGTATAGCTGGAGGCCAACATGACGCCGCTCACCATCGCACTCCTGGCCACCGGAGGTATCGGACTCCTGACCCTGCTCTGGTATCTGTTGCGTCGGCGTAAGCAAGGGAAACAGCCGTCGCAGCTCCCGTCGCCCCAAGCCGACGCCGGGAATGGTGCTCCGCAGCTCCCGTCGCCTCCGCAACCCCAAGACTCTGGTCCTCCGCAGCCGGTGCGTCCGCCTCGGCTCACGACGGCGGAAACGGTCCAGGAAGTCGTGAGCCATGTCGCTTTCTCCAGGCAGCGTGTCCTGGTCGGTCACAAGACTGTGGGACATCGCCAGATCGGCCAGATCGCCGAGGAAAGCCCGTATCCGGCAGATGACATCCTGGTCAGGCCAATCAGTGACATGGGTGAGCTGCCGTCCATGCTGCCGTCGGAACGCACCAGTGATCCGGCGACACGCATGATCCGCTCCATCACCGGCCAATCTCTGGTCATGGCCAACCTCGAGCGACGCCCGATCACCGAGCCCATCACCGAGCCGATCTACCGCGAAGGCAAGCGTGTCCTGTATCTCTTGCTCGACGTTTCCGGCTCCATGGGTGAAGAAAACAGCGAATGGAAAATCCCGCTGTGGCGTGGCATCACCCTGTTCTTGGTCCGTCGTTGTCTGAACGAGCGAGCGACAATCATGCTGCGCACCTTTACGGACAGTGTGGGTGATCTGGAATCGGCGGAAACGGAGCAGGCGATGCAGCGCATCGAGGCTTTGGTCCGACAACTCCATTACAGGGGCGGCACCGATATTGGTAAAGCCATAGGGATCGCGATAGAGGATCTCAAGCGCGAAGCCTTTGACCAGAAGGAGCTCATGATCGTCACCGACGGCGAGGACAAGAACTTCAGCGAGGAAGCCGTACGTCGCGAATTGGATGCGGCGGGCATCAAGCTCCACGCTGTGCTGCTCGGAGCGCAAAACGCAACACTCCGTGAGTGTGCTGACGTCTACCAGGAAGTCCTGGAGAACGGCATCCTCAAACCGCCGGTCAAGCGCTGCACCGTCAACTGAATCCACTCCGAACCGGATCCCCACCCAGGGCGATCCGGTTTCTGTTTTAATTGGGATGATGTGAGTGGTATCTCGACAGATTTGTGAATATCGCATATAGTTTCGCCACAATCTTACGAGTTACATCCTTGTATCCTCGGGCCATAGCGCAGTTGGCTAGCGCGCCTGCTTTGGGAGCAGGAGGTCGTGGGTTCAAGTCCCACTGGCCCGACCATGAGAAGATCCCGCGAGAGCGGGATTTTCGTTTAGGGCTAAGTGGGACTTGGACGGGAAGGGGGTCGGGGAAACGGAAGTTTCCCCTTTGCGGAGGTTGGGAACCGCTGGGTTCCCAGGAGGAGTGGAACGACAACGTGAAAGTCCCACTGGCCCGACCATCCCCCTTCGCTCCTGACGGAGCTTCGGAGGATAAATGAGAAGATCCCGCGAGAGCGGGATTTTCGTTTAGGGCTAAGTGGGACTTGGACGGGAAGGGTGCGAGCTCCATTCCTAGCGATTCTCAGAATCCAGTCTCCATTTCAATGGATTTTCTATGATATATTTTCGCATTGCGAACAATTCGTTTTCGTTACGGATTATGTGTTCGTAATAGTTACGCTGCCATAATTTCCACGGATTTCCTACTGCTGATCGTATATATTCAACCGTCGTAATAGATTTGAAACCGCCGACAATCTCACCCAATGTAGGGGCAGGCCTCGTGCCTGCCCTGGTTATTTGGGCACCCACAAGGGGTGCCCCTACATGATCCAAAATCCAAACGATCCCATGGAAATGATTCGGCATGATGCGATATTCATCGAGGCGTACATCCCGATATTTCGTGGAAATCTTGTTCCACCAATTATCGATAATTTGCCCAATCCCATTCAATTTCATGTTCCCGTCTTGGATGTCTCCAAACAGCCGCTCTCTTTTATGCGTGCATATCGTCACAAAATATGCACCCGCTAATGAATAGTCGAATTCATGCAAACGGATGGAGTGGCGATGATGTAATCCGTCCATACACATACCGCTGCCACGTGTTGTAATTTTGGTCAAATAATACGCTTTTAACCTAAACAGGATTGACAATTCGCTCCTTTTGCGTTTGAGTACACCCACACGGCGTAAAAGGAGTTGACCATGCCCGATCCAAGGATTGCACGTTGGACCGCGGCCTGGAATCTGGCCGTGGATGCGCACATTCTTAGCCCCTCGTGGTTGAGAAGTATGGAGTATCTCGACCTCTCTGAGGAGGAGAGAGAATTTCTCGAAGCGGCGCTTCGTGCTTGTCAGCAGCTTCCACCGGATGCTGGTCCAGACGTGCGGCTTCTGGTCGACGCGAAGCGTAATCACGACCTGGAGAAGCTGCGGGAGTTCTATGCCGCGATTCCGGCATCCCGCCTGCACGGCTTTGAGTCGCTGGTGCGCGGCGAAGCCAAGACGCTGCGTCCCGACTGGGACCAGCCCTTCACTCTGGTGGAGCCGGATGACGATGGTTTCGATGACGAGGAACGCGCCACCTCGAAGCTCCCGTACGCTAGGCACCTCGGGTCATCCATGGAAAGGCAGCCCGAACGTGTGACTCAAGTGCCCGCTGGGAGGCATGACACGATGCCGGTCCCGAGGAACTACCTTCCGCTCCTGGTCGCTAAAACCCGACCGACACCTATCCCGCCGGTGCCGGACGCTGAAATCGAGGTCTCGTTCAACGACGACTTGGATGGACTGCCTGAAGACCCGGAAGAAGGTCCTTCATCACGGCACTGACCTTGGCTCCTCGGCCGCCCCTAAACCAGGCGGCCTTGTCATTTTTATGACAAATCCTCAATAGACACCCAGGTCTATACTTGCTAATCTTCCTGCGTCATATGTTTATCAATAAATTCAGCGAATTATCCAAAGCTAACGTAGATGTCGCCGGCGGCAAAGGCGCCTCATTAGGCGAGATGACGCAGGCCGGAATTCCTGTCCCGCCTGGCTTTGTCGTGCTCGCTCCGGCCTTTGACCGTTTTTTGGCCGAGACCGATCTATCCCAAGAAGTCGCTGCCGAACTCGACAAGGTGAATTACGAAGACGTCTCCTCGGTCGAGCGCGCCTCGCGCGTCATCCACGACCTGATCCATGACGCCAAGATGCCGATTGACTTTGAGCAGGATATCCTTGATTCGTTCAAAGTATTGGACGCGGAATTCGTGGCTGTCCGTTCCTCCGCGACGGCCGAAGACTCATCCATCGCGAGCTGGGCGGGCGAGCTCGAAAGCTATCTCAATACGACCGAAGCGACGCTGCTCGACAACGTCAAACGTTGCTGGGCTTCGCTCTTCACGCCGCGCGCTATCGTCTATCGCAACGAAAAAGGCATGCTCAAGACGCACGTCTCGGTCGCCGTAGTCGTGCAGAAGATGGTGCAGTCCGAAGTCGCCGGCATCAGCTTTACGGTCCATCCCGTCACCAAGGATCCGAACCAGATGATCATCGAAGCGTGTTGGGGTTTGGGTGAATTCATCGTCGGTGGTCGTGTCACGCCGGATTCCTATGTGATCGACAAGCGCGACGGTTCGCTTATCGACGTCAACGTTTCCGAACAGGAGACCATGCTGGTCAAGAGCGGGCAGGGGAATGAAGAGGTGCCTGTCCCTGCCGAGAAGAAAGACAGCCAGAAAATAGACGGTAAGCAGATCAACGAGCTCGGCAAGATCTGCACTGACATCGAGAAGCATTACGGCTTTCCCTGCGACATCGAGTGGGGCATGGAAGCCGGTAAGTTCTATGTCGTGCAATCCAGACCGATAACGACGCTATGACCCCCGACGAGCTTCTCGCATACCTGAAATCGCAAAAATGGTTCTTCGGTGTGCGCGCGGATGCTTCGTTGCTTTTTTATTCCAGCAAACAGGAAGGTGTGCGACGTCATGTCAAAGACATGCACGGCCTGGACTTCGCCGAGACTCTGCTGGCGCCGCTGAACGGCCAACCCGTCCGCGTGATCAACGTCGAGCAAGCCAAGGCGTTCCATGAAGTCAGCCTCGCCAAGGTCAAGGAAGATCCGTTCATCCTGTCGGCCCGCATCAAGGAGAACGACAAACTTTGGGTCCGCATCGCACGTGAATGTGAGGCCTTGGATCGCGCCGTCAAAGCAGGTGATGAACCTGCGGCGATCGAAGCATACAAGGAAGTCTCTGCATCTTACGCCGAGACCGGCGCGCAATTCATCGTCATCTTCTCCCTCGGCCTCAAGCTCACCGAGCTGAACGCGGTACGCAGCACGCGGTACGAAGGAGTCCTTGCCCAGCATGACGCATGGCGCAATCAGGTCGCGCTTAAGGAGGAACTCATGGGCGAATCGTGGTACGACTTCTTCGTCTTCATGGCCGAGCGCAGGCGACTCGAATCTTCGGCTTTGGATCTGATGCGCTATCTTTCGTTGATTGAAGTCCTGTCTTTTCTTGATGGCGTAGGCGGCTATGTCGATGACGTGGTCCGGACGCGCCAGCGCCAAGGTTTTGTGTATCACGATTCGCATGATGAGCGTCGTGTCATAGATGATGCGGAGCTGATTGCACGGATCGAAGCGCAATTTTCCTCTCCGGAATCCGTATCTCAGCCCACGGACGGTACGCTAAAAGGCCAAACTGCTTTTGTCGGACCTGGATCGATCAAAGGCGAAGTCGTCGTGATCGAGTCCAAGGAAGACCTCGAATCCAAAAAAGATCTCATAGCCGGCAAGATCCTTGTCGCTATCCAGACTACCCCGCATTACATCCCGTATCTTAAAGACGTCAAAGCCATCATCACGGACGAAGGCGGCATCACCTGTCACGCCGCCATACTCTCACGCGAGATGAAGATACCGTGTATCGTCGGGACAAAAAATGCGACGTCTGTCCTTAACGACGGAGATATGGTTGAATTGGATCTGGAAGAGGGGAGCGTAAATAAGCTGAGATAAGTATCAATTAACAGATTTTACCCCCGCTTGTCATCCCCGAGGAGGCCAGGCGCCGACGTCGGGGATCTAGTAATCCGGGCCTGGATTCCCGTCTTCACGGGAATGACACTAAATTAAACCACCCTCTACATCCCACCTACTATCTACTTCTAACTTACTTTCCCATGTCCCAACCCGTCGTTACCTCGCATCAGATATCCATGACTGAATGGCTGGCCGCAATAGGCCAAGCCGAAGAATCCAACGCCTTCCGCGAGGAAGATAACCGCAAGGCTAAGCGCCTCGAGATTCTCTTTCAGATCATGGGCGTGCCGTATGAACGTCCCGAAAAGCTCTCTGCTCGGGATCTTAGCGATCTCGCTCCGAATTTTAAGTCAATCCTCGATGAGCGCGGTCAAGAACTCTGTGCCATCCGTCTGGTGCCGAAGAAGCCGGAACTCCCTAAGCTCCGCCAACGCGGCCTGACTATCCAGGATTGTTACGAGAATTGGTTCTTGAAACAGCAGATCGATCCGGACGATTACGATGCGTTCATCTGCCCTCATTCCGAGACCTTGCTCTGGTCTGCGACGTTCGTCGTCAACGAGAGGGGAGTATACGGCGAGATTGTCCGCGGCCTGCACAGTCAACTCACGCATGGTTATACCGAAAATCAACTTTACCAATTCGCCTGGGATTTTGACGAGTGGCGCTGGTCTCCCGAAGTCGATACGGAAGCGGCACAGCAAGTCTCGCGTATGCTGGAGCTTCTCAAGACGGAAGACGAAAGCGTGCAGGCCAAGCTCGGTCAAGAATTGAATGCGGAATTCGCGCACGGTTATCTGAAAGGCTATTTCGAATCCACTGTCTGGCCGGATAATAAGGTTTACATCATCGACTACAACCGGTTGCTTCCCAAATATCTGCCGGAGTTCGTCGAGCTTAGTGTCGCAGAAGAGGCTGCAGACGTCGTCAGGGGTGCGGTCGCTTGTCCGGGTCATGCTTCTGGCCGTGTACACATCATGCTAGAGCCTGAAACTGCTGAATTCACTCCTGGTGACATTCTCGTCTGCGACATGACCGACGTACGCTATCTGCCTTTCATGAAAGACGCTGGCGCTATCATCACCGATCGCGGCAGCATCCTCTCGCACGCCGCCATTGTTTCACGCGAACTCAAGAAGCCATGCATTATCGGTACTAGGGTCGCGACAAGCGTCCTCCACGACGGAGATGAAGTGGAAGTTGACGCCGAAAAGGGAATAGTAAGGATACTAAGAAAAAAATACTAACAAAGATAGAGCGCACTCCAGCACTGCGGAGGAAATCCCGGCGCACGTCGGGATGGATGCGGATAGGGGAATGGTAAAAGTCATCAAGCGCGCGTAAACCGAAAATGTCATCCCGGCCACCGAGCCGGGATCTAGAGGCCCTGAGATCCCGGATCAAGTCCGGGATGACAAAATCGAAACGACGAAGCCCGTCAGCGAGGATTGCTGACGGGCTTGTATGTTGAGGCGGGATTCATCTGGAAGGGGCGCTAGAGACGGATCTCCTCGACGAGGACGAACTTGCTGCCGTCGTAGTCGAGGATCACTCCCTCGCACTCTCCGAGCGGGCGGATGATCGTGCCGGTCATCCCGAAGACCGAGCACTCGATGAACGGAGTGTGACCGGCGCCGAGCACATGGGCGTCACTCGGAAGCTCTCTGAGCTCTTCCCGGTACTTGTCGGCCATGCGGCGGGCTTCCTCGTCGACCAGCTGGCACGACACCAGGTTCGCGTCGTGGAGCTTGTAGTACTCGCCCCACTCCTTCATCCTCTGGCTGTCGAGAGCGTCGCACGACTTGAAGCGGGCAACCGTGAAGTCGCCTGCGCCTTCAGCGAACGCACAGACCGTCTGTGCCGTCCGGAAGCACCCGGACGTGAGGATGAAAGTGAACTTCTTGCCGCGCATCTCCTCGGCGCCGATGCGACGCGCCAGCTCGATCCCCTCGGGGGAGAGCACGTTCTTCTTCTCGTCCTTGCCCTTGAGTGAATGCCTACGAATCTCGATGAGCATCCTGCTACTCCTTGCAAATGACCGATGTCTTTGGCTGAAAGCGAATCTCCCAGTTTTTGACCCCGCAATATATCAAAAAACGGCTCTTTGGTCAAGGGCCGTGTCTTCTTTTTATGACAACACCGGGTTCTATCTTGAGGTTGGAAAACCGCTTAATTATCTACCTTTTCTGAGATTGCCCAGATTGCTTCGAAGATGCTGACCAGTGAATCGAAGACATCCTTTGATTCCAGGACTGCGGCGTATAGGTTCCCGGCACGGCCGCTCACGAAAGCGGCCTTATTGTCGAACAGATATATCAATATCGGCAGTCTGATGCTTTCTGGCGCATAACGGATCTCGCGCAACACCTCTCTGTTCGACTGGGTCAGCAGGCTCTTTTTGGCATCACCTTTCGGTTTGCTCGAGAGCGGCCGCAGGCTCTTGTGGTCTATGCCCAGTTCGATGCGACGCTGCGTCCAGTCCAAGACGTATTTGACGCCTACTGTCTTATGCAACTCCTCGTCGTTGATCGAACCCATAACCCGATAGAACTTGTCTTGACTATCCAGGATACTCTCGTGGAAAGTCTTGATGCCCAGGAGATCAGCATAGAACCGTAATTTAGGGCGGTTGGAGCTGGAGGAGGTGAAGATGTCCAGTAGGGCAGGCAGGGCAGACTGCAGCTCTTCCTTCTGTTGATCCGCTATCTTGAGTAGGATGTCGGGATCATTGGCCGTGAATTTTTTGGTACCTCCGGAAATCGAAGCGCTGACCAAACCGCGCGTCTCCAATTCATCCAAGTGGCCATAAGCTACTGTCCGTGGCAACTTAGCGGCCTTAGCTATATCGCTCGCCGTAGCAGAGCCCAATGAGAGACAGGCTAAATATGCGCCAGCCGTATCCTCTTTTAGTCCCAGGTAAGTCAGCGTATGTTTGATCTCGTTCTTATTCATAATTGTTGTTTATTTTTGACGACAGGACCGTTGAAAAATTAGCGATTTTCTGCTATTTTCTCCACACAGGATAGCGCAAAGCCCAATAATACGAAAGGACTGAGCGACCTAAATAACACGATGTTGGATAAGATATTCGACCGGGAACCGATGTACCCATATCCTTTTTGTTTGGCGGATTCCGTCTTGACGAAAGATATGGAAAACCTGACCGGCATGAACATGTCCGAAAGTTTTTGGGTTTTCAGGCGCAGTCATGCGTACGCCTTCTATGACCTTAAGGACTTCGGACGCATGGGTGAAAAGTTGCTGGAAAGGATCGTGACGGAAGACGGCTTCATGGATCAGGTCGAGCGTGAGGTTAAGGAGAAGAGCGCGGACATGGACGCCTTTAGCCGCGAAGTGGGGCGTCTTGACGCCGGTCTCCTGAAGAATGACGAGCTCAAGGATTATTACTCTCGATATATCAGGTTGACGCGTGAGCTCCGTCTTTGGGGATGGGTTCCGCCGATCCTTGATGGGGTGGACAAGGCATGGCTGACCGATTTGGTCCAAGCGAAGCTCCGGTCTTTCCTGGCTACATGCGGTCAAGCGGAAAAATCGCCTGCTTATTATTCCTTACTGACTTCGAGCGATTCACCGAGCGAAGTGGCGCAAGAGGAGCTGGCACGATTGTTGATGTTGCGCGAGATTCTATCCATGCCTTCCGGGATCGAGATCGAAGCTGCGATCAAACGAGGAGATAATCTGACCGCCTTCCCTGATGCACGACATGCCATCGAAAAACACCTGCAAGAATTCGGTTGGTTGACTTACGCTTATGCTGGACCAGCGATGGAAGCCGGATATCTGCTCAAAGTGCTGAAAGCCGATCTTGAGAATGGCGATCCGCAAGAGCAGCTTGAACGTAAGGTCAAAGGCATGGATGAACAGCGCACCCGCAAATCTGCGTTGCTTAAGGAGCTCGATCCACCGGCAGATCTCGTCAAATTGCTTGAGGCGTCTGCTGCGCTTATGCGACTCAAGGATTTCCGGAAGGGAGTGTATCAAAGGTCTTACTTGGCCATGGACAACGTCCTGGCTGAAATCGCCAAGCGGCTCGGGATATCGCTACCGGAATCTAAATTCCTTACCTTCGAGGAGGTTGAAGCGTGCCTCTCGGGAAGGGTTGATTTTGATGTTCACCAAGAAGTGAAGGCGCGGACCGAGCTGAGCTGCATGAGCATCCGCGACGGGAACATGAGAATTTTTTCAGGTGAAGAGTGCGGTCGCAAAATCAAGGAAAAGATCGGGAGTCTGGAAAGCCTGGAAAGTTTGCCGCAAGACGGGTTTGGAGAACTCAAGGGTTCAACTGCTTTTGCCGGAAAGGCTATCGGCACCGTTAAGATAATTGCCTCCGTAGCCGATATCGATAAGTTGGAAGCTGGTGATATCCTTGTCTCGCCTGCCACTAATCCTGATCTGATCGTCGCCATGAAGCGTGCTGCGGCATTCGTGACCGATACGGGAGGCATCACTTCGCACGCCGCGATCGTGGCGCGTGAACTTCGTAAGCCATGCGTCGTCGGCACTAAATTCGCGACCCGAACGTTTAAGGATGGCGATAAGGTCGAGGTCGATGCCGATCTCGGTATCGTGAAGAAACTGAAAGATTAATTATTTGATTTGATTATGTACAACCCTCCTGACATCACTTGGTACAAGCAGTCATGCGCCGCCAGCCTGTTGTATCTCTCCATGCCCTGGGTCTCTATCCAGCAACGCATGAAAAAAGCCTCCGGCTTCGTCTTTCCCAATGATGTCTTCATCGTCGTGAAAGAGAACGGCCGCAACGTGATGGGTCACTTCATCGATTACGACAAGAACATAGAAGAGGCGGAGAAGATTTTGGATGCCATGAGACACGACCCGGAGAAGTTCCGTACGCTGGCCCAAAGATTTTCCGCCGGCGGCTCCGACACGATCGCGGCCGGGGAGAGGCTCAAGGCGATTTCCATCCACGACCCAGGTTTCAGGTCGGCTTACGACAATTTCATCGAAGGCTGCCATCGTTTTTGGGAGAACTCGCTTTTCGTCGACCTGCTGGATCCTTTCGAGGAGATGGCCATCAGGCGCATCTTCGGCGAGCACGGGTCAGCGCTGGGCAAGAAGGAGATAAACATGCTTTTGAGCCCTGACGAGCCGTCCAATCTGCAGAAGGAACAGGCCGACATGCTTAAGATCTTCGAGTTGGCTAAGGCCAGAGGTCGAGACGATGCGGAAGTCGAGCGTCTTTTGGTGCAGCACTCCGCGGCTTATCACTGGATCAAGAATGATTATGAGAAGGTCGATTTCCTCGACGTCTCGTATTTCCGCGGCGTGCTCGATACGTGGTTATCTAATCCGGTCCTCTCCGAAGAGGCGCAAGCCCTGATCTCCAAGATGAAGCAGGTGGCTGACGCCAAGGCCGAACTCATCGACCGTCTCGAGCTAGACCAGCAAACCAAGACGCAACTTGATCTCATGAGCCTCTTCACTAACTTGCGCGACGACCGGAAGAAATATAACTGCATCAGCAGCTATTATCTATTCGTCGTCGCCGAGAGGCTGGCCGAGATCCTGGGTAAGGACCTCAAGATAATCCTCTGGGCGAACGTTTATGAATTGCCTCGTCTGCTGGCTGAACCCGAGATGGTCGCTGTGCTGGAGGAGCGAGAGCGCTATGGTTGCCTTTGTTATTCCGAAAACGGCGATTTGCCGTTCGACACGGGGGAACAGGTCAGGAAAATCTATGATAAGTTCGAGAAAAGCCTCGAAAAATCCGAGATCCGCGGCAACATCGCGCAACCCGGCAAGGCCTTGGGTGTCGCTAAGGTCATCTTAGGACAGGATGATTTCGGTAAGATGCAGAAAGACGACATCCTTGTCGCGGCCATGACGCGTCCCGAATATCTGCCGATCATGAAACTCGCCGCCGGCATCGTGACTGATGAAGGCGGCATCACCTGCCACGCCGCGATCGTCGCGCGCGAACTCGGTATTCCGTGCATCATCGGCACGCAGGTCGCGACCAAGATGCTTAAGGATGGCGACCAAGTCGAGGTTAATGCTAACCATGGTACTGTCATAAAACTATAACGTTATGTCGCAACTCCAAGGTAATACGATCGATATCCCGGATAAGTATAAGCCTATCTGGGAGGCTAGCCTTCCGTTGCTGAAACAGGGTCGGCCAGGCGACGATGAGCACGCGGCTGAGACAGTCGCAAACGTGTTGCGCTTCGCCGACATCGTACCGTTCGATCCGGACGTCTTGATCCCAGTTGCCATGCTCCACGACATCGGACATTCCGCGATCCTGCCGGAGCATTTCAAGTATGTCACGGGCTCACAGAAGGTACGGAACGGAAAATTGGTGCACATGTTGGCAGGCGCAAAGATCGCTCGCGATATCCTGTCGGCCGTGGGATATCCTTCAGATAAGTCTTCTGAGATCGTAGAGATCATATCCATGCATGATGCTGATCAGCTGACCGGATTAGACGACTGGCGATCATTGTATGATACTTCGAATAAGCAGGTCTTCCACGATCTGGATTCCTTGGATCGCTATAACGAAAGGCGTTTGAGCAAGATGGTCGCTGGAGGATATTATGGCCGAGAACAGATGCTTAATGAACTACGCAAGATGCTGGATGACTTCTTTTATCCGGAATTTCGTCGATTAGCCCAAGAGGAGCTGCAAAAGTTAGAAAATATTGAATCTCATGAATAACGTCGAACGCTACCTTTCAGATATAAGACCTGAAGATATCACAAAGCAGGAAGGAAATTTCTCGTTGGCTTTGTATATGAGCCTGCTGCCCGAGTGTTACGCTCCATACTTCACGCGTTATTACGGTTTCGATTTCGGCAGCTTCCTTTTCCTCGTCAGACCGCACCACGGCAAACTTTTCTTCAATCTCGAATCTTATAAGCGAACCACTCGTACGACCTTCAAGCGTTTGGCGCCCGGTGTATCCCTCGATGATTTGCCGGAAGTCAGGGATTTTCGTGCTACTTGCGCCGAGATAGCCGCTTCATTCGAATCATTTCTTGCCATGGATTTATCGGCTTACGATGAAAAAGAGCTTGTCGGCATGTTGGCAAAACGTTACGACGAATTCTGCCGTCTGCTTTCTTCGTCCTTGTTTTCCGAAGCCGTCTATGAGGATCTTGTGCATGATATTTATCTCGAATTGGGCGGTACGCAAGAAAACTTTTCCGACTTTCTGGCTTTCGCGTCACTGCCGACCTTCGAATCCTTCTCGCTGCGTTCCGATAAGGTCATCTCACGTTTTGCCGTTGACCAAGACGTTTCCCGTACGACCTGGCTATATACGGATTACTTCGACGCCTTGAGCCTCGAAGAGACTGAGGCGAAGATGCGGGCCGAATTGGATTCTAAAGGTGGGGCGGCTGGGCTCGAAAAGGAGATCGCCCAACTCGAATCCGAGATAGAGGGGAACCGCGCCAAGGTCCGTGGATTTTCCGAAAATCTGGATCCGACGTTGCGCCAGCTCTTCGATTTCACGCAATTGGCCATGGAGATACGCGATGTCAGGAAAACCTATCTGCAGCCGGTCCTTACCATGATCTCAATGACCGGCAAGGCCGTGTTGAAGGAACGCGGCATAGAACAAAGCCTTTTTCCCTATACCATCTATAGTGATTGGTCCGCCGGCGGCTACGCCATGCCGGGTTTCAAGGCGGAACTCGAACGTCGTAGGGAATGCGCGGTCTTTTTCGATGCTGAAGGTGCTCACTTCGAATACACGAGTCCGGATCAGGCGGATGCCCGGATGGATGTAGCTTTGAAGCCGCAGGGCGGACAAGACGTCTCCGAGCTGGAGGGTCAGGTAGCTTGTCCCGGAAAGGTGATAGGTCCAGTCAGGGTAATCTATAGCCAAAAGGATTTTGCCTCCTTCAAAGCCGGTGAGGTGTTAGTCACCTCTATGACCCGTCCCGAATCCGTGCCATTGATGAAGATAGCTTCCGCCATCATCACCGACGAAGGTGGTATCACTTGCCATGCCGCCATTGTTTCACGCGAACTCAAGAAGCCATGCATTATCGGTACTAGGGTCGCGACAAGCGTCCTCCACGACGGAGATGAAGTGGAAGTTGACGCCGAAAAGGGAATAGTAAGGATACTAAGAAAAAAATACTAACAAAGATAGAGCGCACTCCAGCACTGCGGAGGAAATCCCGGCGCACGTCGGGATGGATGCGGATAGGGGAATGGTAAAAGTCATCAAGCGTGCGTAAACCGAAAATGTCATCCCGGCCACCGAGCCGGGATCTAGAGGCCCTGAGATCCCGGATCAAGTCCGGGATGACAAAATCGAAACGACGAAGCCCGTCAGCGAGGATTGCTGGCGGGCTTGTGTGTTGAGGTGGCCTTGGGTAGCTAGAGGCGAATCTCTTCGACGAGGACAAACTTGCTGCCGTCGTAGTCGAGGATCACGCCCTCGCATTCGTGCAAAGGATCAATCACGGCGCCGGTCAGGCCGAAGACGAGACACTCCAGCAGCGGAGCGTGGCCGACTGCGAGCATGCGGGCGTTTTCCGGGAGGCGTGAGCAGAGTGCCTGGAATCCGTCCGCCATCCTCCCGGACTCCTCGACAATCAAGTCCTCGGATTGCACGAGCCTTGCTCCGTGCAGTTTGATGTACGCGCCCCATTCCTTCATCTCCTCGCTGTTGAGCGCCTCCGAGGTATCGAAGCGCGCAACCGTGAAGTCACCTGCGCCCTCAGCGAAGGCGCACGCGGTCTGCATGGTGCGGAAGAATGTGGAAGTGAGGACGTGTGTGTAGTTCTTGCCGCTCATCTGTTCGGCTCCGACGTTCCGCGCCAGCTTGATCCCCTCCAGAGAGAACATCTTTCTGGTCTCCGACGCCCTTGATTGAATGACGACGCAATTCGATGCGCATTTCAACGCTCCCTGTGAATGACCGATGTCTCCAGCTAGCAGCGAATCTACCAGCTTTAAACATATTAATATATCACGAATATGCTTTCCTGTCAATAGGTATTATTGCCAATAAATCATTATATATTTGACAAACGAAGTTTTTTTTAGTAAAGTAAACAAAATAAAATTGTCTGATAGACAATATGAAAGCATTATTTAAATCGGCTACTTCTTACGAACTTCTAGCACTTCTTGGCTCCAGGGTGGGGTATGCTTTTTCGTTGAGTGAACTGGCTAAGGCCATCCACAAGGATCCGGCCAACGTCTTACGTGAATTGTCTAAGCTACGCGCAGAAGGGCTGGTCCGTATCAGTCAGGACAGGGGAAATAAGGAATATGCTCTTGATCATGCCAATCCGGTAGCCAAGAAATTGGTGGAGCTGTTTTCCGTTGTTGAATCCGCAGACTTTGAAAAACGTTTCACTGTAGACTGGATACTCGCCGAGGACATCCCTAACATGTGCCCCTTTTTCAACAAGATCGGTCTGGATTCCTTCGTCAAGGAATTCGGTAAGACTAGTGGCCGGGCATATAAGAAGGTCATGGCTATTTTTCGTGAATACCATGTCTGGTTCTATTTTGGTGAGCAGGACGCTTTTGAGGTCGGCAAACACCTGGTAGACCGCATGGAGTCTGACCCTGCTTTCATGGATGAGGTCAACCACAACATCGTGCGTATCGCGGATGAGCTGAGGTCATTCGCCGACAAGTTGCCGGAAGATCGATTGGACAAAACAAGTAATAAGAAGCTTTGGGGGTTTTATCGCGACCATGAGAAGATCCATAGCGAATTCTATAGTTGGTGCTGGATACCTCAGGCCGCGGATATGCTGTCCAACAACCTGACCGACCGGGGTAAGAAGATTCTTACCAGCATCGGAGTACCAGAAGAAAAGATCAACGAATATCTGACTATCCTGAACCAGCCCTCACGTCCTTCTATGATCAAGATAGAACAAGACGAATTTTCTGAGATTGGCATAAAGGTTCAACAGGATCCGCAACAGCTTGCGGTCTTTAAGGACCTTTTCAGTAAGTTCAGGGAGGAAGAGCTGAAGATGTTCGGTCTGTATGAACACAACGCACAACATGAAGAACGATTTGAACAGTACGTCAGCCATCTCATTGGTAGCATTCGCCCCGACATCAAGAAGGATCTGCAAGACCATTATGCTAAATACTACTACGGTAAGTTTCTTTTCACTGAAGAGCAGGGCGTCTATAGTTTCGAACATTATCTTAAGGCGCTCGTCAGGTTAGTGAATGGGGATGCGGATATACGCAAAACACTGGAGAAGGATAGGGCTGACACGGCTGCCGCTTTAGCGAAACGGAACGAACTTATCCGACAGCTAGCGCTCACACCGAAGCAGAAGCAATTTTTTGCGGCCTGGGGCGAGTTCATGGTCACTAAGATCTACCGTAGATATGCCCAGATATATGCCCTTTATAGGATGGTGGCGGTGATTGAAGAGATAGGAAAACGTTTAGGTCTTACGATCAAGCAGACTAAGTTCATGACGACTGAAGAGATCCGTCGCGCACTCGCGGACGGTTTCTGGGATGCTGATGAGATTAAACAACGCGTGCCTTTCTCGGTCTATTACGTCGACGGACAGGGCTACACATTCTATTCCGGAGCGCAGGCACAACGAATCGCTGAACTGATCGGCGATGAAGGCCTAGAAGATGTGGATGAGATCCACGGTCAGTGCGGTTGTCCTGGTGTTGCTCACGGCCGGGTCAAGATCGTCGATGTGACAGCAGATATGGTAAAGGTAGAGGAGGGCGACATCCTTGTGTCTATCAGTACGCAGCCGGATCTCTTGCCTGCCATGAAGAAAGCCGCGGCCTATGTGACCAACCAAGGTGGCGTAACCTCGCATGCCGCGATTGTCGCCCGTGAGCTCAATAAACCCTGCGTCATCGGCACCAAGATCGCCACCAAGGTCCTGCACGACGGCGATGAAGTCGAAGTCGATGCAAACAGAGGAGTCGTAAATGTTATAAATAGGGTTTGATGTTCTCATCATCCCTGCCTCCAGAGTATTAAATATGGTACACTCATGATGGTTCAAGCCATATTTTTTACATATGTCCGTCAAACTTACTTTTTTGGGTCACTGTGCGGTTCTCTTACAAGGGACGAAAACGGTGATCATTGATCCATATTTGACCGGTAACCCTAAGGCTTCTTTGGGTGTCGGCAATCTTCCGAAGATAGACTACGTGCTGGTCACGCATGATCATTTTGACCACCTGGGTGATGCATTCGTGATAGCCAAGAAAAACAATGCCACGCTTGTTGCTATTTTTGAGATTTCGCAGCTGCCTGCAGCGAAAAAACTCAATCCGCCTGCCATCGGCATGAACATAGGAGGCACGCTATCGGTCGATTGCATCAAGATCTCCATGACCCCTGCGATCCATAGTTGTTCGGCTGGCACCCCAGCCGGCTTTGTCGTCGAATTGGACGGTAAAAGGGTTTATCACGCAGGTGATACTGCATTTTTCTCCGACATGGCGTTCATCCCGAAATTCTTTGGCAAACTGGATGTCGCGATGCTCCCGATAGGTGGATTTTTTTGCATGGACGCCGTGCAGGCGGCTGAAGCCATCAAATTGCTCAAGCCTAAGATGGCTATCCCGATGCATTATGACACCTGGCCATTGATCCACTCGGATCCCGGTGATTTTGGGGACAGATGCAAACCGACCAAGATGAAGATATTGCTGCCGGGTAACGGTATCGAGATTTGATATGGAAGGATTCTTCTCCTGTATCAGGGAATCTAAAGATACCTTGCGCAAAGGCGGGTTGTTGATCCTGATTTCCGTCATCTTGTTGTTCACGGTATTCGCTTTCGTCTTTAATCGCCTGTTGCGGCAACAGACGCTTAATCAGTTCAGCTCCAATGCCGCCCACGTCGCCACAATCAGTGCCGTCGAACATCTTGTGACGCATGATAACCATGTGTTGAGTACTGATGACGCCAAAAAAACTAACTGGACGCTGTTCTTCAGCGACCTTTCCTCGATTTGGGCGACTGATTTCGATTTCGTAAGTCCGGATGGAACACTGATCTACTCTTCCTATCGTAGCCAAAGCACGGGCCAGCACGTCATGGACATCAATGTTAATGGTGTCTTTAACCAGGACGTTTCTATACAGCCCGCGTCCAGTGCGATGGCGGGTCAATCGGGATCCAAGCATCTCTATGTCATAGCGTTCCCCTTGGTCAACCAAAATACCTTCCTCGGAGTAGTCAAGATATATTGCGATATAACGCCGTTGTTCGGGCAGGTCGGTAATTTCGAAGATGTGATTTGGCTATTGGTTGGTATCTTTATCCTTCTGATGGCGCTAATGCTTTTGTGTACTTTGGGTAAGCAATCGAAGGAGCTGAAGATAAAGGCCGAGAAGATGGAAGCTGTCTTCAGGAATTCCCCGATGGGCATATATACCATCAACCAAAAAGGCATAATCGACTCATTCAACCCCAAGATGCTCGAACTTGCCGGTGCTACGGATGCGAAACAGATCATGGGCTTGGATGTCTTCCGCATGGAGAGCTATAAGGACGTGGGGATGGATAAGTATTTCAGGCTGGGTTTGGCCGGCGAACCGTTCCATGTCGAGACGCCATACATCTCGCAGACAGCCGGAAAGCCGTCCTATCGTGAATATTTCGGTATTCCCCTCAAGGATCCGGGATCCAAAAAATTGCAGAGCTTGATGTTGATCGTCAATGACATCACGGAAAGGAAATACTTGGAGGAAGAAGTCGCGCAGCATGCTAAATATCTCGAGCAGGAAGTGGATAGAAGGACAAAATCATTGGAACTGCTCAGCCAGCGGTATAAGGCGATCTTCGATAATTCCTTGGCCGGGATTTATGTCTTGCAGGACGACAAGATTAAGATGGTCAATCCCGCCTTCTTACGCATCCTCGGCTATGATTCGCTGGATGAAGTGATCGGCCAACCATGGAAAAAGTTCATCTTCCCCGAAGACCATCAGCTTGTCATATCTTCGGGCATGCCCGAGCGCCAAAAAGGCATCGGACCGGCAAAGCGCTACACGCCTCGGGCGCTCCGCAAGGATGGCGCTGCCATCACGATCGAGATGTTCTCGTCCCCGGCGAATTTCGAAGGCCGTCCGGCCATCGTCGGCCACTTCATCGATGTCTCGGAACAGATGGAGGTCAGCAGAGCCATTTCGCGCGAACGCGACCGTGCCACCATGTATCTGGATATCGCTCCTTACCTTATGGTCGCTTTGGATAATGAGGCGAACATCACGATGATCAATAATCACGGTGCCGATATGCTGGGCTATAGGCCCGAGGAGCTTGTCGGCAAGAATTGGATCGATACATGCGTGCCCGAACAGGATCGGTCTAGGGTATGGCCAGTCTTCCGTAAACTGCTGAAGGGCGAAATAGCTTCGGTGGAATTCTTCGAGAATCAGGTCCTTACGCGCAATAATGAGCTGAGGCTATGCAAATTCCATAATGCCATATTGCGGGATGAGCAATTGGGCATATCCGGCATAATGTTTTCGGCAGAGGACATCACGGAAGAGCGGACTAACCGGGAAGAGTTGGTGCGCCGTCTAGGTTATGAGAACCTGCTCGATGACATCTCGCGCAAAGCTATCCGGGTGAGTGAGGAACAGTTATCGCCGTTCCTTGAGGATGCGATGAACCACATCGGTTCTGCACTCGGAGTGAGCCGCGCATATGTCTTCAGATACAACCTTGAGGATGATACCTCTGATGATATAGTGGAATGGGTCGCTGAAGGCATCCGTCCGCAAAAGCAGAGGCTGCAACGTGTTTCTGCCACCGCCTTCCCCTGGTTCAACGAAACTCTCAAATCAGGACAGGTGGTCAACGTATCTGACGTGGATAAGATGGTACACAAGAAAGAACAGCTACTGCTAAAATCCATCCAGGTCAAGTCGATACTCATGGTGCCTTTGATGACAGCTGGCGGTATCTGGGGCTTCATAGGTTTCGATCGTTGCTTGCAGGCTTATGAGTGGCCTAAGAACGATGTGGACATGCTTTTCACCATGGCCCGTGTCCTGACCAGCGTCATAGAGCGCATCGAATCAGAGAGGCATATCAAGCAGTTGAGTGCCCTGCGTAACAAATTCATCCAGATCATGTCGCATCAGCTGCGTACGCCTCTGAACGCCATGCGCTGGAACCTGGAATCGGTGCTTTCGGAAGAGTTGGGCAAGCTCAAGCCTGAACAGAAGGAATTCATGCGCGTCGTCTATGCCGCCAACACCGAGATCATCGACCGTCTCGAGACCATGTTGACCGCCATGGACATCGAAGAAGGCAAGGTCTATATAAACCTGGAGCCGACATCCTTCGTCAGCCTGTGGGGCTCCGTCATGAACGAGTGGAAACGCAAATGCGACCTTAAGGATCTGACCTGTAGCTTCGTCGGACCCGAGGAGGAACTGCCAGCCATGCACATCGACCAACAGAAGATGCGCACCGTCATGACCAATCTTACGGATAACGCAGTCATCTACACTCCGCCCAAGGGCAAGATCGAAGTCAAGATCGGTAGGTCCGGCGATTCCCTGCGCTTCGAGGTCAGCGATACCGGCGTCGGCATACCGCAAGCGGAACAGCACCAGATCTTCTCGCGCTTCTATCGTGCGACCAACGCGTCACAGATGAAACCTGACGCCACCGGTCTGGGTCTCTCCATATCGAAATACTTCGTCGAACAGCACGGCGGAAAGATAGGCTTTGATTCTAAGGAAGGCAAGGGCAGTAAGTTCTGGTTCGAGATACCGATCAAGACCGAAGAAGTTTGATTGGGCATGAAAGATGGATAACGAGATAGCCCCACCTTTTTAGGGCGGGGCTTTTTGAGCAGTGAGCTGTCATTGCACGAGGTGGAAGATGCGTGAGCACTGGAATGGCTTGAAGACCACGCTCAGCCTGATGAAAGCGACCTGATGGATGGCTGTCTCCTCCTTCGCTTGAAGCGCCAGGGAGACGTCCAGCTTATCTGGCCGTGGGATGAGCGTCAGCTCCTTGGTCTGCGGGACCACGGCGCCGATTTTTGCTAGCCAGTGGCTATTGGAGCCCACGAGGCCGATCTGGGCGATGGTCCAATCGCTCCAGTAGGGTTTGGGTCGAGCCGCGCCTCGATAGCGCACGCTGACCGTGCAGCCAGCCGAGTCCAGCATGACCGCATCCGTGATCTCCATCCGCATGATGGCTTCTGCGATGACACGGCACTGATCCAGCTCGTCGGGTTTGGAAGGTGCGGTCAAGTTGCGTTTGACGACCGTGAGGATCGGTCTGGGATTCATCTTGCTCATCACCCCTCTCCGTTTCGGACAAACAGAACTAGGTATTGATGCCACAAAAAGTCGCACTTGTCAATCCGCAGCATTGGCCTTAACTTGTTGGCATGAAGATCGCCATCGATGCACGCATGATGGGCGCGGATAATACCCGCGGAATAGGGCGATATATCGAAGAATTGATCCGTGCCATGTTGGATCTCGGGACATCGGATGAGTTCATCCTGGTCGTCAAAGACCCCGTGCATCCGTTCATCGGTCACCCCCGCGTCAGCAGCGTCATTGCTCCTATCGGTTGGTATGGTTTGGATGAGCAGACCAAGCTGCCAGGAATCCTCAAACGCATCGGCGCAGACATCGTCCACGTGCCGCATTGGAACGTGCCGTTGTTTTATCACGGTCCGCTTGTCGTGACCGTACATGATCTATTGCTCCGTCATTTCCCTGCCAGCGCCAAGACCTCCAGGCGCAGTTGGCCGACCCGTCTTCTGAAACGTTTCCTGTATCGTGCCGTGCTCAGGCACGCCGTGAAAAGCGCAAGAAAAATCCTTGTCCCGACCGAGTTCACCCGACATGACATCGAGAGCTTCTATCCCGGCTCCAAAGACAAGATCACCGTCACCGGCGAAGGTATGCCTCAAATCGATGCTTCGAACCTTGCAGCCGAAAGGCCGGATGTTGATGCTGGGTACCTGCTCTACGTCGGCTCGGCCTACCCCCACAAAGGACTTGATGATCTGTTGGCTGCCTGGCCGAAAATCTCCGCTCGTCATCCTGATTTGCGTCTCAAGATAGCAGGTGAGATGGATGTCTTCATGCGACGTACGCAAGAGAAGCACTTCCGACAGGACGGAGTTGAGTATCTCGGTAAGGTCGGCGATGACGATCTGGTTAAGCTCTATCGTGGAGCCGAGATGTTGGTCTTCCCTTCGCATTTCGAAGGTTTTGGTCTGCCTCCACTGGAGGCTTTGGCGCATGGTTGCCCCGTCGTCAGCTCGGATGCGACATCCTTGCCCGAAGTGTTGGGCACGCGAGGCGTCGAGTTCTTTCATGCCGGCGATGAAAATGGTATACTTTTGGCTGTAGAAAAGGTGTTAAGCGACACGAAAAAAGCCCGGGAGTCTGCGCGAGCGGCAGCGCAAGATCTGCGACTGCGCCACGACTGGAATAAAACCGCAAAGACGACCCTTGAGGCATATTATTCAGCCAAAAATCGAGTGTGATTGTAAAAGCTTACAAAGTACCGCCCAAGCGCCGCCCCAAAGACGGCGGCGATAGTCTATTGGACGAACAACTTTCTTCCGTCGTCGAGCGCGAAGGCGCCGTGTTGCAGACTCCGCTCGGTCCACGCCGCGGACGCAAGCAGAGACAATGGAATAAAGCTATCGAGCTTTCGCGCCCGCCGTTGCATGTGGATGAAGTCGCATCGCTCGATAAAGCCATTTTGGAGTTGGCTGTGAGCATCAGACCTACCGGGGGAGACAAGGCTAAAGCCGTAGGCATAAAAGAAGGCAAGCACGTTCAAAGCCCTTATGTCATCTCGTTGCAGCACCTTCCGCTGACTCGCCAACAAGCTACACGCAGCAAAGTCGCATCCGAGTCGTTCGATTCGCCCGTCATCGCGGCTCCTTCCATCGATGCTTTCTCGGCTTTAGGCAAGGACCTGACATCTTTAGGCATCGACCCGCGCTATGCGTCAGGGCAATTCACGCCAGATGATTTTGACCAGGCTTACAGCAAGGTATACGGCCGTTTCGAATGGCTGACAAGCGGTTTACGCGATGCTTTGCAGGTCTTCGGAAGTTTGTTCAGGAGGGCTGAAAAGGTTGAGATGGCGATCGCCGAAGAAGCCGTAGAGTCGATCGGTCTGGTCGAGGTCCCGCGCCTCTCGTTTGCCCGCGTAGGCATCGGCCTCGTGGCCATGATACTGGTCGTCACTTTGCCGGCGAATGCCGTCATGCTGTATCGCTCCTTGTCGTCCACCAAAGACGATGTCCAAGCGCAGGGAGAACAGGCCGTAGGCGAACTCATGTCCGCCGGCGCCGCGACGACCGCTGCCGGTTCTGCCGAAGCCCTCAAGCGGGCTTCCGCCATGTTCCGCGATACCGATACCGCACTCGAGAACACGAGCGCCTTGGCGACAGCCGCGGCCAGCTTGTTCTCCGGCAAGTACCGCAGCGCCAAAGCTTTGCTCGAAGTGGGGGATAAGACCGCCGAGGCCGCCAGGCTCTTGGCCGTAGGTTTCGATAAAGTCTTCAGCGAACCCGATCGCCGGCTCGATGAGAGATTGGATGTCATGGCCGCCTATGCCCGCACCGCGCAGAACCTGTTGTCCGACTCGGCCAAAGCCGCGGCCACCATCGACGTCAATTCGCTGCCGCCGGAACAGCGCGACCAGATCGCGAAGATCCTGCCGCAGCTCGATGATTCGACTCAAGCTGTCCGTGAATTCACTCTGTTGGCTGATTTCCTCTCTCGCCTGGCCGGACGTGACTACAAGCATAATTACCTCGTGATCTTCCAGAACCCGGCCGAAATCCGTCCGACCGGCGGTTTCATGGGTTCGTACGCCGAAGTCGCGCTCGATCGGGGCGCGATAGCGAAGATCAATGTTCCCGCAGGCGGCACATATGACATCAAAGGCCAACTGACTGCCCGCGTCTTGCCGCCGCAGCCGCTCGAACTCATCAATACCTTATGGCAATTCCAGGACGCCAACTGGTTCCCGGATTTCCCGACCAGCGCCGAAAAGATCCGTTGGTTCTGGAGTAAGTCGGGCCAGCCCACGGTCGACGGGATAATCACCGTCAATTCCACGTTCATGGAAAAGGTCTTGGCCGTCACCGGTCCGATCGAGATGCCGGAGTACGGTAAGACGATCGATGCCTCTAATTTCCAGACCGAGACGCAGAAAGCGGTCGAACTCGAATACGACAAGACGGCCAATACGCCTAAGAAATTCGTCGGTGACCTTATGGACAAGGTCATGGAGCGCAGTAAGTCTTTCGGCAAGGACGAATGGCTCAAGCTGGCTGCCTTGGCGGCTGAATCCATATCGACGAAAGACATCCAGTTGTATTTCACCGACCCGGACGATGAAGCCTTAGCCGAAAAGTTCGATTGGAGCGGTCGGCTTAAACCTGTCGCTGGCGACAGCTTGGCCGTCATCGAGACGAATATCGCAGGTCAGAAGACGGACGGCGTCATAGACGAATCCGTCGAGCATCGGGTGGAGATAGGCGAGGACGGCTCGATCACCGATCATCTGACGCTGTACCGCACGCATAACGGCATCAAGAACGAGCCATTCAGCGGCGTACGTAACGTGGTCTATCTGCGTGTCTATGTACCCAAGGGAAGTAAGCTCGTAACGGCCGCTGGTTTCAATACCCCTGACCAGAAGTTCTTCAAACAGCCTTTGGCGGAGGATCTGCCGGATCCCGAGATCGCCGCCGTCGAATCGACGATGAATGATTACGCGGACGGCGTGAAGGTCGGGCAGGAAGGCGACCGCACCGTCATCAGCGGTTGGCTGCAGCTCGATCCGGGACGATCACAGACAGTAGCCTTGAGCTATAAGTTGCCGTTCACTACTGGCGACCTCCTTTCCAAGCTCGACACGGACCAGACGTCCGGTACAGATAATGCCCGGGGAGCATATCTGCTGCTCCTGACGAGCCAATCCGGGAAGAGCGACCGTAAACTCATCTCTTCCGTCGAATATCCGCAAAGCTGGAGCTTGGCCTGGAGCCGCAAGCCTGACGAGACCTCGAGCGGATTGGGATATTCCGGGCTTTGGGATAAAGACAAGGTCGTAGCGGCCTTAATGACCACCAATAATGGGCAAGAAGAAAACAAAAC
Source organism: bacterium (assembly GCA_021796435.1). Taxonomy (GTDB): domain Bacteria; phylum Patescibacteriota; class Patescibacteriia; order 2-12-FULL-60-25; family 2-12-FULL-60-25; genus CAIKNB01. The sequence continues at coordinate 1,188,600 of JAJYXM010000016.1, read as the reverse complement.
CGCCAGTGCTCCTTGAGGATCCGGAAAGCGTCGAGATAGGGAAGAAGAAGGAAGATGAGATGGACAAGGGTTTGTCCACCATTTTTAAGGATGCTGATGGTGCAGTCCCGGACATGAGTAAGCTCGAGATCAGGCGCCGTCCTTGGATCCTCTATGTCGTCGCCGGAATGATCATATTCCTGACGCTGCTTCTGGCTTCCGTCTGGGCGGGATTCATCTTCTTCAAACCGTTCAAGGGCTTCGGTGGTCAAGGTTTGCAGCTCAAGATCGACGGGCCCGCACGCGTGACATTGGGCCAGGAGAGCACTTACTTCATCAATTACAGCAACGTCTCCAACGAGCCGCTGGCCTCGGCAGAGGTGCGCGTCAGTTTCCCCACTGATTTCAGGATCATCAGCACTAATCCGGAAATGCCGGCAGCCGGCATGACATGGCGTCTGGGCTCCATCGAGTATGGCGGACGTGGCACCATCCAGGTCAAAGGGGTTTTCCTCGGCGCTTTAGGCACCAAGTCAGCCATCCAGGCTGTTGGCACTTATCGGCCTGCTTCGTTCAACAGCGATTTCGAGGCGCTCGCGACGCAACAGCTGGAATATTCTGATAGCGTCCTGTCTGGTTCCATCAGCGCTCCCGAAAAGATGATACCGGGCGACAAAGTCACGTTTGTCTACTCGGTCAGCAATACGGGTTCGATCCCGCTCGATGGGCTGGAGGCACACCTCACACTGCCGCATGGTTTTGTGCGCGACGCCACCTCATCCACCGCTTCTGACGGCGATATGGTAGTCATGCCCATCGGTGAGCTGCCTGCCGGCGCCTCTTCGACGCTTAGCGTAAGCGGAATTTTCGCTTCCGGATCAGGCGGTGAACTGCACGTGCTGGGGGAGACCGGTAAGATAGGTCTCGACGGGAGTTTCTTGGCGGCGCAAAAGACGGACACGGTCGTCTCGCTCTTGGCTGGAGATCTAGGTCTCAAACTCGTCGCCAATGGCTCTGATGCCGACCGCTCCGTCAACCTCGGCGATGCTCTGCATTTTTCCTTGGGCTACGAGAATACTTCCGGCGAAGAACTCAAGAACATCGTCTTACATGTCATATTCGAACCGCTCTCTGCCTCCGGTACGTCTCCGGTCGTGCCCAAGAAACCCTCGGATTTCGACCTCTTGGATTGGTCGGGACTGTTCGACAACAGCTCCGGAACGCAACGTGACAACCAACTCGTCTGGGACAAGAGCTCCTTGGAGATGCTGGAACGGATGCCGACAGGTCAGGATGGCGTCATCGAATTCTCTGTTCCGCTCATCTCCTCGGCCGCTTCCGGGACGCTGTTCGACGCATTCCAAGCCACGGCCGAAGCTGATGTCGAGTTCGTCGGCGGTGCCAAACTCGATCGCGTCGTACGCACCAAACCTATGGTGTTCCGGCTGCGCTCCGACGCCAAGCTCACTACCGAGGCGCGCTATTTCACCGAAGAAGGTGCACCCATGGGGACGGGGCCTTTGCCCCCCGAAGTCGGACAGACTACTTCTTATCGGATTTTATGGACCGTGGATAAGAGTTTGCATGAGTTGTCCGACCTGAAGGTCAGCGCAAAATTGCCGGATAATGTCGTCTGGCCCGGGACTATCGACGTATCCGCCGGTGAATTGACGTACGATGAAAAGACACGGATGGTGACCTGGACCCTCAATAAGATGCCGACCGACATAACGGAGATAACGGCGGAGTTCGATGTACAGCTGACGCCGACCGAATTCGACGCCAACCGCTTCGCCGAACTGGTGGGGGAGACGCGCTTCGACGCCAAGGATGTCCAGAATGGCGATGCGTTGACCATGACCAAAGACCATCTGACGACCGATCTGCAGAACGATGACGGCGCCAAGAACAAAGGCGTAGTCAGGAAATCGTAAGACCATTCATCAGCTAAAGTTAAGGATCATCCCGGGCAGAGACCCGGGATCTTGTGTATTGACTGATCCGCTCATCCGTGCCAAATTCTGGCTGTTCATTCCCATGAAAGGCGGTCGCTCATGGCGTTCTATCTCATCGCATCCGTCTTCGTCGTATTCTCTATCGCCGCCGTCGCGGCAATCGGCATGTGTACCGAGCCATTGAAGAGCCGCCAACGCTTAGGCAAACGCGTCTTCATTCTCGCCTCGCTTCCGTGCCTCGCGGGCATCTTCGCCCTGCATCGATACAGCTACATCCCTTCGCCGGGCGAGTCCGGTATACGCTTCGACGGCATACATCTCTCCGAGTTCAGCGAACCCACGATGTGCTGGCACCGTGAGTGCATCGAGCTGGCCAAGAAGACGGAAGTCGAAGGCGAGGTCCGACCCATCACCGAGAACCCCAAGGTACGGCACCTCAAGTATCGGATCGAGGTCGAAATCGTGGATCCGATCCTCTTCGCCCGCAGCGTCGATCTTCGGCCGGACACGAGCTGTCCAGATCAAGGTCCGCGTAACTGTCGGCTCCACGATGTGGTGATGTTCGAGATCTACGAGTTCAACAACGCCAACTCCAAGGAGCTGGCCAGGTTCTACAACCCGTACGATCAGCGCCAGACCGACGCACTCCAGGCGCTCATGTTGAGCAAGCTGGACGAAGCGCTCGTCCCCAAAGGCATCAACTTCCGTCGGCTCATCTCCTGGAGCGTCGAGTAGCCGCGTCATCTCGCCGTCTCTTCCACCTAGCAGCCCTGCCCCGGGCTGCTTTCGTTAATTGACGAATCGGGTCGAAAACCGTATATTCCGCATGCGACAAGAGTCATGCGCCAGTAGCTCAGCTGGATAGAGCAACAGCCTTCGAAGCTGAAGGTCGGGGGTTCGAATCCCTCCTGGCGCACCATAGACAAAACCCGGTTGAAGCCGGGTTTTGTCTGATGATTTCTTCTTATTTCGTGTTCCACCCTTTGGCTTCCAACCCGGCTTGTGCCGCTGCTACTTGGGCTTCCTGTTTTGAGCTGCCTTCGCCGACAGCAACCATCTCTTTCTCCAAAAACACGCCGACCGTGAATTCCTTGGCGTGATCCGGCCCTTTTTCTTCCAACACCTTGTACACCGGCGTAATGCCCAAAAGCTCCTGGGCAGTCTCTTGGAACTTGCTCTTCGGATCCACGTACAGTTCGTTCTTCAGGATGAAATCAAGATGCGAAAGTATGTGTTTATGGATGAATCCGGTCGCGCCTTCCATGCCGCCGTCCAGATAGATGGCGCCGATGATGGCTTCGATGGCGTTAGCCAGGATGTACATGCGAGCCTTCGAATTCTTGTCTCGTGCTTCGCCTTTCGAAAGCAGCAGGAACTCTTCGAATTCGAGTTGTGTCGCGATTCCGGCTAGGGTCTTGGCGTTCACCAAAGCGGCGCGCCAGTTGGTCAGCTCTCCCTCCGGATTGGCGTAGTTCCTGAAGAGATATTCCGTCACGATCACTTCCAGGACCGCATCGCCCAAGAACTCCAGACGCTCGTTATGCGTGAAGGGGAAGCTGGGATGCTCGTTCAGATAGGAACGGTGCGTCAAGGCTTCGTTGATGTAGGTCTTGTCCTTGAAGGTATAACCTAAACGTTCCTCCAGCACCGCGAGATTTGGGATGTAATTTTCGCTCATAGTCGTTCGCTTGGGAACGACGTCAACGAAGTCAACGGATTATTCCGTGTCCTTCATCGAAGTCGTTTCGTCTTTTTCTTCGTTAGAATTATCTTTATCGTTTTGTTTTTTTTCGCCTTCCTCGTCTTTCTTCTTTTCTTTTTGTTTGTCCGCCTCTTTCATGATGCCTTGCGCCTGTTGGTCGCGGTACACTGCGCCCAATACGCCGTTCACGAATTTACCCGAAGATTCACCGCCGAAAGTCTTGGCCAACTCGATCGCTTCATTGATGGCGACCTTGGACGGTATGTCCGCATCGAAGACCAGTTCATACGCGCCGATGCGCAAGACATTGCGGTCTACGGTCGTGATCTTCTGCAGCGGCCAATCCGGTGCGAATTTGGTGATTATCGCATCAATCTCCGGCTGCTTTTCCAGTACTCCGGTGAGCAATTTGGCGGCAAAATCCTTTTCGTCCAAATCAGAAGCAAACTCCTCGATATTCCTCGAAAGTATCTGCGGCGCATCCTGCTTGGCCTGGTGGAAATCCCACTCATAGAGCGACTGCAGGACGATGGCGCGGGCTAAGTGTCGATTGGACATAAAAGGACGAAAGAACGGATGAATTATTCTTTAATGCTTATGCTCTTCTTCAGGCTTGGCTGATTTTGATTTCTTGAGCAGTTTCTCCAGTTTGTGTTCCTGACCTTTGACATGTATCGCGTGGCCACGGTATTCCTTGGCGCCTGGTGCGGCGCGATGTGAAAGATGAAGAGCGCCTGTCGTTTTATCTTTCGTTATGTCTGGAGCGGTCAACGCGAAATGAGCCGCGCGGCGGCGTTTGTCTGAACTTGTACGACGATGTCCGGGTAAACCCATAGTTGCATTTTTCAGGACTTCCTCGTTTGGGCATTTCTTCAAGCGAACTGCATCAAACGCCGTAGTCCAACTCTATTATTATGCCAGTAAATATAGCATTAAATGCAGGATTTGACAAGAGTGTAGGATTTTTGCATGTGCAGGGGAGAATAACCTTATGGACCGTGCGGTCTTGTAAAGCATGGCTTTGCCTGTTATAGTTGGCGCTAACTATGGAAAAAACATTGATTTTGATCAAACCGGACGGCGTCGAGCGCAGCCTTATCGGTACGATCCTGCAGCGCTTAGAGCGTGTCGGCATCAAGATAGTCGCACTCAAGATGGTCCAGGCTGACGCTGAGTTGGCCGATCGCCATTATGCCCTGACCGAAGAGTGGATGAAGGGCGTCTATGACAAGGCTAAAGCCAAGCAAGAGGCGATCGGTGCCGAATTCCCTTACCCTGACTATAAGAGCTACGGCAAGATGATAAAAGATGGTCTGGTGGAATTCCTGCAGGCCGGTCCCATCGTTGCCGCGGTCTTGGAAGGTGAACAGGCTGTCACACAAACCCGCAAAGTCGTCGGTGCCACCGAACCTGCTTCATCCGCCCCTGGAACGATCCGCGGAGACCTTTCCAGCGACACCTATTCGTTGTCTAACGCCCAGAATCGTCCGATACGGAACCTGATCCATGCTTCCGGCAGCGTCGAAGAGGCGAATAACGAAATCAGCATCTGGTTCACCCCGCAGGAGATCCATGAAGTGAACGCCGCCGCCGATGCGGTCTTGTACTCGGCCGACAGGTTCCGCAAATAGATAGATTTTTGTCAGCTATGCATTGACGGCCTCCGGGCCGTTTTTGCTTGTCTATATATTGACAATCGCGCGCAATCTATATAGTTTGCAAAACGCGTCCTTTGCAGTAACAAGAGAGGATATCATGGCAGAAAAAGAAACTGATTACCCTTTTGAGGGTCTTTCCGTGTGCGTCCCGGGTCTCATGCCGGACGCGGATGTCGAGAATGGCGGCCGACGCGTCAGCAGTTTTCCTCCGGACGACGAGGAAGAGACGCCGACATCTCCAGAAAATCCGACCGCTAAGAGGTTGGCGCTCGCCGAGCGGATCTGCGAGCATGGGCTCAAGGTGAAAAACTGTGAGGAGTGCCGGCTCATGCTCGAACATGGCGGAAAGTATTCCATCATCAACAGAGAAGGGAGCGATGATTGATGGTAAGAAGCAGTGGTCAGACCAAAGCAGCTTCGACGAAGAAGCAGCATCGTCCAGGATGCAAGGGTCGCGACTGCAAATGTTGGAAGGATGAGCGTAATCGTGGCGCCACGGCGGCAGCATCGGATGAGGCAGTGGATTCTTCCAAGACGAGCGAGTTCATCAATGCCTTTCCCTTGCTTGCCGAAGGTGTCACCGAACACTATGACATCCTCGTAGGCGAGAGCGTCCGTTCACGGCAGCTTCTTCTCAACATAGAACGCGCCAAGCGACAGGCTGATGCCAGGAACGGGTACGGGGAATCACGCGCGGCAGCACATCGCGAAGCCAGCCAGCACGCGCTATACGATTTCCTTCGCCGTAAGACGGCGTACCGCAAGCTGGGCGAGTTCGAGGAAGTCTACCCTGTACTCATCTCCGCCGTGAAGGATGCGCGGGCTTCTGTCGATGGACTCATTAGCACTGATTTTCCCGAACCTCTGAAGCTTGAACTCGAGATGGTCGCTGACGTGGAGTCGGAAATCGATCCGGCCGCTCTCGCTCAGCTGTGCTATATCCGAGGTGATGACCTGCTGTCGCGGCGCACGCGTCTTGAAGCACGTCGTCAGCTGACGATAGCGCAGATCTATTTCGACATGAGACGCCAAGGCGACTCGCCGGAGGATCTGGACCGTGACATGACGGAGTTCGACAGCGCACTCAAGGAGAGGTACTTCCTGCCGCACCACAGCGCATGCTACGAGATCATCGCTGATCTTGACCCCGATGATTGCCACCGCGTGAAGAGACTGGGGTTCAACCAGCACGCCTCGGGCCGCCGTCGCATCTCCTCAAGCAAGCGTGTCGTGCTGTACCCGGGCGTGCGTTTCCTGCCCGGTGACATCCCCGTCTTGTTCGAGACGCGTCCCAAGAAGGACGCGCCGTTCAAGCTCATCCGCAAGAACCAGAGGGACACGCGGCGCGTGGCCGATTTGTGTGGAGCTAAGTTCGTGTTCTTCAGCGACGAGGATCTGTTCAAGGGCGTCGAGCGCATGCGCTGCACGCTGGCCAGCATGCCGGGCACGGTCTTCGGCGAAGTCTCGAATATCATGCGAGCCGGGCGGGTCGATCCGACGAACAAGAACTCCCACGAAGAGTTCCGCGCCTGGAAGTGGTTCGCGCGCTTCGCCGACCGATATTTTGAGCTGCAGTTCATGCTGGTCGGCGACTGGCTGAACGAACGTTGCTCGCATGGCCGCGAGAACCATGCCCATTACAAGAGCGAATGCAACATCCGCGACCTCTATCCGAAGCTTTTTCCCTCCAGTCTCTACCTCGACTGGACCAATCCGGCTATCCTCAGGAGCCTGCATCGTTTGCAGCAGGCCCGGATCTGGTCCTGAATCTCCCGGCCCCGCGTCCCACTCGACGCGGGGTCTTCTGATAACGAAAGTTGACAAAATGATGTAAGTAATGTAAAGTAATATGTATTAATGAGTAGATATTGAGATGGATATACAATCTTTACCTGATTTATTGACGGTTACACAGGCGAGCAGGATTTTGCATTGTCACCCTAACTCGTTGAGGCAATGGGAACGAAAAGGATTGATTCGTTCTGTCCGCATGGGTTTCAGGAGGGACAGGAAATTTCCTAAAGATGAGGTCCTAAGGTTATTACAGACGGAGCACGTCCCTCAAACCACCTCTTTGTTGTTGCCTACGGAATATGATCTGACCCGCATAGACATGACGGGCACGGTTTACGAAGAGATAACGGAACACGGGATTTCACCATCCGAAATAAGATCCCGAATCCAGCGCGAGACGATCCCTGATTTCGATTACACACGGTTCAAGAAAGAATTCGAGAGCAAGATACAATTTTTCAGCGATTTGGAATTAAAGAATCAGAAGACGCTAGCGGAGAAGATATTACACATCATTACCTCTGGAAGGTATCGCAACGGCATGCTCGAGACCATCAAGCTAGAAAAATATGGTCCAGTGATGCTGGGGAAGATACAGGCCTGTATCGATAAGAGGAGCCCGATCGAGATCGTGCTGCCCGCTTTTCCGTTCAAGGTCAGGAATCCGATAAAATCAACTCGCGGTGATGCGGACCTAGCGGAAGTTGGCGCTTTTCTTAAATTCTATGAGATCTGTCTGCAGATCCAGCGTATTTACCCAGAAGGTGCTGTTTTTCATATCTTTCATGATGGCCATCTGTACTATAAATCCTTTCTTCATGAAAAATCAGATGCTGATAGGTACTTGAAGACCCTGAGGCTCTTTTTGAAAAAGTTGGATTTAGAACGATATATCAATCTGCTAGACGCCTCGAAAGAATTGGAGAAAATTAGGGATTTTGAACAAACCCGGACAGAAGCTCAAAATCAACTGCAGAACCTATGGGACAAGGAGAAGCTGAACAACGAACGCGTGGCGAGGATCATCCAGTCAGCAAAAGCCAACGTGAATTTATCTGATATCCCATATCATACCCTGTACGACATCACGACCCTTGAGAGTTGGGATCTGTCGCCAGCCGAACGTGCCATTAAAGAGAAAATCAATCGGAGTGCAGAGCTTTGTGCCTTTGAGTATATGGTCACACAACTCGCACTGGAAAAAACTAACTTTTTCGAAACGATCAAATCCCGGGCTTTACGCGCTACCGTGCACCCCAAAGAAGGGCAGATAGGCCTGTATCTTGTAAAACGAAAAACCCACCTGTTACCCTGGATGGGTGTCGGCATTTTGAAAAGCGATGGTAATATTTCGGTTCGTTACGAATCGGAAGTCATCGATAGCGGCAAATACTACCCGGTATACATCAAGGGGCAGAGCTCTCCATTCTACTACAAGGAGGCCGAGACACTATTCGAGGGCAATGAGCGTTTCAAGGAGTTCTTCGACATCCTGACCGACAACATGTCCCCTCAAGATATGTATTGGGCTTTCACCTTCCGCTCGGAATATGAGAACTCAGAAGTGACCGACATCTTGAAGGGCGTCCATAAAAAATTAGCTGCCAAGAACGTTGACGATCGTGCGATCTGCACAGAAGCTCTAAAAGAGAAGATCCTGGGCGTATATAGAGGTAATCCGAATATACGTATTCGTAGCACGGAAAAAGAAATTCCGGTGGGTGTAATTGTGCTGAAAGATAGGGTGGTGAATCTATTATGGGGGGATGTGCCGTCGGTATTCGAGATAAAATCTGCCGCAGTGGTCGCCCAGTATCGCAAATTTTTTGAGGAGATCTGGAAGCAGCCTACCGCCGGACGTGTCAAATAACTTCGCTGTGATATGGCCAAGAGATATCGTAAGATTTTCGGCGACTCCGCACTCTACCGGAAGTTTGCTCTCACTGAAGATGAAATAGCCGAATTAAAATCGTCTTTTGCCGCAAGGCTCGCGGTAGCCGATAGGACGGATAGGAAGGCATTCAATGAGCTGGTTGCTTTTTTAGACGTTCAGTTGGCTCATATCGGAGGAGGCCGATATACTCTTGAAAATTCTGACTTCATGCGAGCACTGACGAAGATCGAAAGTTTGGGACGCACTTTGGTTTTTGAGCCGGAGCGTGCAGAGGTCGCGCAACATGGCCAGAAGTTCACCGGGGAAAGGATAGAGGCTTGGTCCGTGCCTCGTTCGACTGGCATGCTTCTGAACCTCCTCGTCGCCCGCGTCGCGCCTGGAAGGATCATAGAAATCGGTACTTCTATAGGTTATTCGACGATTTGGATGGCGGCGGCGTTATGTCGCACGGGCAATGCTGGGATTATAGATACTATCGACAATCTACCTGCTAAAGTAGACGTAGCGAAAAGTTTTTTTCATGCCTCTGGTTTGGACGAGAGAATCGTAGTGCACCAGGCGGATGCATTGACCTATCTTCGATCTCAGTCTGCAGGAAGCGTTGATTTTATTTTTCTTGATGCGGATAAAGAACGCTATGGTGAGTACCTGGACGAGATCGAGCGCATTCTCACTAAGAACGGGATCATGGTCGCGGATAACGTCTTCGACTTCGGAAAAAACATGGTGAGCATGTTGGATAAGCTAAAGCGCTCAACCAGCTTCTTGAGCCATCTTATAGAGTTGGATAATGGATTGGTTATTTCAAAAAAATGTTGAGCATCAATAATAATACATGGAAAACAAGTCGCTTCAGAACTTAATATGACATCGACTTGACGCCTCTTTTCCCCCGCGCCAGACTATAAGAGTCTGGAGACAGACGCTGGTGAGATTTCGGGCTGAATTCAGTCTTAAGGCTACGATTTCGGTATCCGCCGTGGCGGAGCGATGACGGCCTTGCAGCGTTCAATCAAAGGGTCGTGGCGACGCGGAGCGATCTGCCTTGTCCAAGCCCTCTGACGTTGTGCTCACATAATCAGAGCGGACCGAAAATCTCCCAGCACTCCGGACGCGAAAAAACCCGACGCAGGTCGGATTTTTTCATTCATTCTTTCGTGGGATGTTCCTCCAGGAAAGGATTCTCTTCATTAAAGGTGATCGACGGTAGCCAGTTATTGATCAGATCCAACGACCAACCGTACTTCTTATTGTACAGCACATCCACCGAACCGAACACGGCCGCAGCATAGTCGAACCCAAGTTTTTCGCTCACTGCTTTCACTGTCGCTTCATCCGGACCCTCTACCTCAACGTAAGGTTCGAGGAACGGCCACTCGTCGATCGTCACTTCGCAGCCATCCAGTTTCCAGAGTTCGCGCTTGCTCTCTTGGAAAGCTTTTATCTCGCAGCCGATCGTCTTCAATAACTCGACCGCATTCTTATAATCATCTACCTTCAGACAAATCTCTTTTTGGTCCTCGATCTTATTCCCCTCCACGATCTTCAGGCTCATCGTGATCTTATCGGCTTCATCCCTTACGCGCAGCCAGCCGCCCTTTATCTCATGCCCGCTAGGCAACCTGAATACGTGCCTTCGTTGCATGAATTCCGGCTTCACGAGCTCGGCGCCCGCCGCCTTTAGATGCTGCCTGACTTCGTCTTTCACGACGTTCGGGAACGTCGCCTCGTATTCGATGTTGATGGACATATCTTGCCTGATAGTAGCTAATTTAAACCGAGTATTCAATCTTTTTGTCATTCCACGGCTCGACCGGGGAATCTAATCTTGCAATTATTCAAGATTGATGGCAGCGGTATATGTATGGCTAGTTATTTTGTTTACATTATGTCTAACAGGAATAACTCTGTGCTTTATGTCGGTGTAACCAATAATCTTCTTAGAAGAGTCTGGGAACATAAGTCAAAGATAACCAAAGGTTTCACGAAAAAATATTTTATTGATAAGTTGGTGTACTTTGAAGAAACGATATCTGTAATCGCGGCTATACAACGAGAGAAACGTCTGAAGAAATGGAACAGGAAGTGGAAAGAGGCGTTGATTAACTCACGAAATCCAGAGTGGAAGGATTTAGTTCTATAGAGATCCCCCGGTTAAACCGTGGGATGACAGAGGGTGATGATGGACTCTAACATAACGGAAAAGAAGACGCTCCGCGAGGTTTGCGGAGCGCCGTAAGTAGGACTTATGTCGCTTGTGCTGCTAGGGTCGACCTCGTGGGTCGTTGGCCCGCATGTATTCCATAAGTTCCGGAATACGGGAGCGGTGGATGATCAGCTGGTCATAGCCTAAGGGCCGTGTCCTGTCTGGGATGTCCCAACGCAGATCCAGCCAGCGGTCGCCTGGAGAGTTTTGCACGAGCATCTCGAACCCGAGGCGCTCACAGATGCCGTAGACCGGTGCGCAGTCCCAGGGTGTCTCGAACGCAGCCTTGAGCAGGACGGCGCCGACTTCGCCCTTCCAGAGTCGCGCCGTACTCACGCCGATGCTTCCGGAGGCAGTCTCGAAGTCCTTGAACAGTCCGCCTGCATCGCGCGCCGCGATCATTCGTTTTGCGAGCGGGGCGTGGTTTTCTGGGCGTTCTCGGATCAGGATGTTCTGCTTCGCGAGCGGTGTCGTCTCGTCCGCCTTGAGCGTCTCGCCATAGCCGTACTCGCTGATGCGGTGTACCTTGCGTGATTCCGGCCGGTAGCCGTAGATCTCGCGCGTCATCACGTCGCCGACGTAGGCGGCGATCACCTCCGTGCCTCGCACGAGCGCGATCATGGTACCGATGCCGTGCGACTGTCGCCGCTTGAAGGCCTTGGTCCCGTCGAGCGGGTCCACCGTGATGAACATCCCGATCTTCGGGTCAGCCTCCACGCGCAGATGGTCCTCCTCGGCCACGATGCCGTAGCCCGGGAAAGCCTCACGGATCATCTTCACGTAGACCGCTTGCGCAGCCTCGTCCGCGCTCGTGAAGATGTCGTCCAAGAGACCGCTATGGCCCTCTTTGGCGTGAACCTCGAAGGCGAAGCGCTGCGCGCGGATGACCTCGATGGCGCGTCGCACCATCTCCTTCATGATGAAGCCGATGGCGTCAGGTGTCATGCGTCCGTAGTCGGTTGTCTGTGTCACGATGTCCTCCCGAAAAGATGAATGTGCGTGGCAATCTAATGCCAAAAAATCGTAAAGGTCAAGCTAAGCGCATAAAACAAGAAGACGCCCCGCTTGAGTTGCGGAGCGCCGTTGGAGTCGTAGCTCGTCAGCACTTGATGCAAATGACGCCGTCGAAGCGCACTTGGCCGCTGGCCGAAGTCTCGATGACCATGTAGCGCCCGCGGGTCCAGACCTCGCCCTTTTCGACGAAGTGCGTCACTTCGAGCATCCTGATGCTGGCCAGTGGGGATGAGACTCTCCTTGCGCCGAGCGATTCGACGAGGGGAATCTCTTCGGTCATCAGGAAAAGCCGTTGGCCTTTCTTGAGGAAGCGGTAGCTTTCGCCGCTCACGAGACGTTCGGGGATGCACTCATCGCTTTCCCGTGCGCCAGTCCTTGCCTCTTCGCTGTTACGCAGCGCGAGGACGAAATTGAAGATTGACTCGATACCCATGTCGAATGCCTCTTTTCGCTGAACGTGCAGCCTGATTCCAACAAAAAAAGGCTCGTCAGTCAAGCCTTTGCCTGTCCATCGATCCGGTTATTTACCTGCGGTCGGGTCGGTTTTCCATTTGTTCGTACCCATGTGCCAACTGGCAGGATCGGAGGAATGGATCTCGTCCCACATCTTCTTCGCTTCTTCGGTATAGAGTTTTTCGTTGCGTACCTTCATGCGGTTGCTCGCCGTGACCCACTTGGTCGGCAATTTGTGTCCCTGCTCGTCCAGCTCCATCAGCTCGATATCCACGTCCAGGTTATCCGCGTCTTTGACTATCTTGGCCTCAAGCGAATCGCGTTTTTCCCACTCCGCCACCAGCTCCGCGTAGTCCTGGATGATCGTACCCGCGAAAAGGTCTTGCGTCGCGCGTTCCTCATCCAGCTTAGCATAGACTTTCTGCACGTAAGAAAGATCCGACGTGCGCGTCTCGCACAGGTCGTGCGTCAGCGCCATCTTGATGACTTTGTTCTCGTCGCAGCCCCCGATCTTGCGCGCCAGGATCAAGGCCAAAAAGACGACGCGCACGGTGTGCTCCAGGTCGTTCGCGCAGTCCACGCCAAGGTGCTGGCGCCAACCGCGTTGCATGTTGCGCAGGCTGCCGATCTCGTAGAGGAACTCAAGGTCGCGGGATGTATCAGGCATATCACTTGAGCTTCTTTGTATAATATTTGAACGGGATTATCAATAAACTCCACGGAAGCACGGAAAGCACGACCGGAACCACGATATTCGGTTCGTTGAAGAACTTGCCGGCCAGATATATCGCCAAAGTGAAGTTGTTGTAGGCCAGACAGATCGTGATCGTCACGCGATCGTCATGATTACGCCACCAGGCCGCATAATATCCTGCGAAGTGGAAGACCGCATACAGGAGGAACAGCGCCGCGACCTCCAACAGGAACGTCAGGTTCAACCCGCTCAGGATCGTGTCAGCCTGTTTGGCCACGATGCCCATGATGAGCAGGCAGAGCAGCAACGTGGAGATCGGTTTGAATGTATAGTAGGTGGCTTTGATCTTGTGGTGCCAGAAATATTTCACGATGTTGGCCAAAAGGAACGGGATGAATATGACCTTGATGAGCGAGAGGAACATGCCCAGCGTATCGACCTGCACGCTCGTCCCGGCCAAGAGCCTGACCATGAGCGGGATGGTGAACGGCGCGAGCAATGAAGTCGAGATGGTGATGACGAGCGCCAGGCTTTGTTTGCCGCCGCAAATTTCGGCTAAAAGGGGAGATGTCATGCCGGCCGGCATAGCGGCCAGCAGCATGAATGCGATGGCCAGATCAGGGAAGACGAGACGCGTCGCGAAGTATATGACGATCGGCAGCAGGATGAGCATCACGAGATTCGCCATCACGACCATCTTCTTGTCCTGCAGGTAGCTGAGGACTTCCTTCAGGTCTATCTTCAATGCCGAAAGGAAGAAGATGATGCCCAGGAATATCGAGGTCCAATCGGCCAGATGGATCGCGTAACGCGGGAGAAGCAGTCCGAGCGCCAGCGAAAGCAACAGCACGAAGACGTATGATTCGAGCAGCTGACGTAAGTTATGTATGAGTTTCATATATCATGTCATCCCACGGCTTGACCGGGGGACCCGGCATCGTCTTTTTCGTTTTCCAAGTATTTATTCGTCGCATGGATCAGGTACCATGTGGCTAAAAGGTCGAATCCTATGTCCTCCAGCCAACCGAAGAACGGGATGAAGTCGGGGATCAGATCGATCGGCCACAACAGATAGAGTAAAGCCAAACCAGCCAGGACTTTCGGTTTCCAGTCGGAATGCGGATCGCGGAAAAAACGCCAGATATTCTTCCATTGCGGCCAAAGTTTTGTTGCGCGTGGCATATCCCGTAAGAAGTTTAATGATAGATCCCGCCAAGCGACAGGGCGAAACATAAGCCGTCTTCGACTGGCTTGGTTGCCTTGCAGCACGCCTCTTGGAACTTCTGACGGGACATATCTTGGCTTGATGGTAGCAAAAAATGGATAAGACGCCTATGAATAAAAACACGAACGCCCTGACTCGAGATCGAGCAGGGCGCTGAAGCGAAAGGGCGGAGGATTCAGATGAGGGGGATGGAGGCGGGGAGTGAATCGGTCGAGATCTGCTCGATCGGCAGCAGGATGACCTCCCTGCCTTCGTGGTCGAGGGCGAAGTAGACCTGATCCTCATAGCCGTTCTTGACCGCGAACTTCTTGACGGTCATGGGTTCCGGCCTGAGCCTCGCCGACGATCCGTCGCAGCTTTTGCTGCCCACACGGTAGCTGGCGATCCCGTCCGGCACCATGAAGACAGTAGCCTTCTTCCACACGAATAACATGAGGAAGAGGTAGTTCAACATGGTGGTCGGCGGAACGGTCTTGTCGCCTCGTGCGAAGGTTCCGTTGATGCCGGTCGCGTCGAACTTTCTCCAGATCATCATTATTCCATGCTCCTTGGAAAGGCACGTCCGCAATCACGGACATGGTCGATTTTGACCAGATAATATAACACAAAACAGCCTTTTTGTCAAGGATAAAATTGGCTATTTTGGCTGTTTTTTTCTATACTATCAGTCGATATGTTCAGTAATATGGAAGCTATGAACCATCCGTTCGCTCCTGACAGGTCGGTCGGCGACGATATCTCCGATGAACGCGTACAGCGCGAACGCCTTTTCGCGCAGGACCCGAAGATCCTCGCTGCGGTCCGCGATCTGGCGACGCGCATCTTGGCCTGCCGCGTGGATCCGGAATTCCCGGAGCGCAAACCGCAAGCATTGGTCGTCGGGGGTTTCGTGCGTGATGCTTTGTTGAACAAACGCCCGAACGATGCCGATGTCGAGGTATATGGCATGTCGGCGGAAAGGTTGGAGAAATTCCTGGATGAGATGTTCCCCGGCAAGGTCAACAAAGTCGGCAAGACTTTCGGTATCTTCAGCGTCTCTTTGGCTGACGGCATCGAGATGGATATCTCATTGCCGCGCCGCGAATCCAAAGTCGGCGAAGGGCATAAGGGTTTCGTGGTCGATGGCGATCCGACGATGAGCGTGACCGAAGCTGCGCGCCGCCGTGATTTCACCTTCAATGGCCTGGCGGCTGATGTCCTCTCTGGTGAGGTCTATGACTCGTTCGGCGGAGTGGATGACCTCAAGTCGCGCACCTTGCGCGTCACCGACCCGGAACGTTTCCAGGATGATGCGTTACGCATCTATCGTGGTCTGCAGTTCGCTGCGCGCATGGAGCTTACGCCGGATCCCGAGACCTTCCGTCTGATGCAGGAGATGGTCGGAAGGGGAGAGCTGACTATGCTCGTCGAACCTAAGAAGCTCGCCGAACTGCGCAAGTCCGATGTGTTACGTCGCTTGGTCGATGAAAACGACATCAAGGGCATCGATAAAGGCCAAGTGCAGAAAGGCCTGACCAGCCCTCGCATAACCGAGGAGTGGAAGAAGATGCTGAACAAACCCAATAAGCCGTCCATCGGTCTGGAGCTGGCGAAGCGGCTCGGTATCATCGAAAAATTCTATCCCGAAATCGACCTCCAGGACGAACGATCTTGGTCAGGCCTTACGCAGTCGATCGATCGGGCAGCCAGCCTGGTGCGTGGATCCGGTTGGCTCAAGGCTTTGCCTTCGAAAGAAAAAGACGAATGCAGGCTGCAGATCATGCTTGGCACGTTATTCTCGAATTTCGGCGCCTCGGATGCTGCTCCAGGCGAACGGCAGAAGCTCGCCGAGGGATTCTACCTGCGCCATGACTTCAACCTGGATAAGGTCTCCAAGCCGGCTGCTCATGCGGCGCGCGAGCACGCCGAACCGCAACGCATCTTGGACGGATTCATGTCCGGCGAACTGGATGAGCGTCTGCGTGACAACGAGATCCGTAAGCTCTTCAAGCGTACCTACCCGTTGAAGCCGGAAGTGATGGCGGCCGTCGCACGCGCCACCACGCCGGGTGCGGATGCGTCTGCCCAAGCGGAATTCCCTGCCGGGGAGATGATATTGGATTGCGCAGCGCGTCATCCCGAGTGGCTTTTGCCCTTGAACCAGATGTACCTCGTGACCGGGAAGGACCTGCAAGGCATGGGCATCAAAGGCCCGCGCATCGGGGCGCTGCAGAAAGCCATAGAAGAAGCGCGCGACAACGGAGAGATCGAGACGCGCGAACAAGCCTTAGCCTATCTTGAGAAGATAAAATAAGAATTATGGTTTACATGGAACGACCGCCGAAAGAATTCGATGCCGGACAGCCCGACATCGAGCCAGAGGAGCTCGAGCTGAAGGCCGACACCCCGGTCGAGATGTTCTTCGAGGATGCGCGCGTCATGGCGGAGGCCGTCATCAAAGCCAAGAAGACGCTGAAGGAATATCTGCAGAAGGAACCGAAGCTGCAGAAGGTCCTCGACACGCCCCAGTCATCGGACAAGCATGCCGAGGGCTCGCGTATCGCCGAGCACTATCAGAGCATCCTGGTGAGCTTGGAGCTTCTGGAGAACGGTTTCATGGATTTCGACCGTGCGTCACGCGGCATGGATCTGGAGGGTTTTCACGAACAATGGGATGCGACCTTGGAGTTCATCAACGAGAACAGGGAGTTCATGCTGACCTTCGCCATCTGCCATGATCTGGCCAAACCGGACTGCTTGGGCATCTATGCCAAGGACGAGAAAGGCCTGAAACTAGGTTTTCCCGGCAAACGTGACTTCCATAAGAAGAACCGCGACATGTCACCGAAAGAAAGGGATGATTGGCGCAATAAATATCTGGAACTCTACGAAGACTTCGCGATGCAGCATCCGGATATAAAAGATGACGCCAAGATGCAGAAAGCCTTCTTTGAGGAATACGGCCTATCTACCACATATGTCGGACATGAGAACATCACTCCGGAGAATAGGGCGATCATCGACCGGATGTGCGCCGAACAGGGTTTGAGCCAGGAAGATGAGGATCTGCTCATCTTCTCCATCCAGCAGCATGTGAGCGCGTATCTCTCTTTCGAGAAAGGTCCGGCGGATTACGCCGCTTTGGTCAGGCTCTCGCGCGAAGCCGGCGTCGATGTCCGCAGAGCCATCTTGAGCATCCAGGCCGGCATGTTGATCGACGGTATCTTCGGCGTGCGCAAGTGGAACGATGCGGGCACGGGTTTCATGATCGCGACGAAAGCCATCAAGGATTTTTGGCAGGCTGAGCGGGATTACCCGGAATACGAGAAAGAGCAGGCGCATAAGGCGGCGGAGCAGGCCATACTCTTGCGTCTGCGCGATGTCGCGGCCCAGACCGGTCTACGCGGTAACGACCTGATCGCTTTGGGCATCAATCCGAAACTCGGCATGCAGAAGATCATCGAGGTCATCTATGCCGCGATCCGTCATGATGCTGACCTGGATCGCGCAGCACTGTCTGCCTTCGGTCTGACGGAAGATGTGATCGATAAGCTTGCGGTGAAGACGGATAACGCCAAAGAGGTGTATCGCGAACTCGTAGCGAACTCCAATCCGTTTAAGGTTTAGGGCGGACGATCAACCGCATCCGCTCCATCACCACTCCGCGGCCTCTGTCCCGCCGAGAGCGGTTTTTTCGTTTTCGTCCTTCAGTTCCAGGACGGTCTTGCCCGCATCCAAGTCCCACAGCCAGCGCAAGTCTCCGTTCTCCATGAAATGCCTGAATAGGGTTGCCGGCGGAATCTCGTCGATGAGATTGAATTGGAACGCCGTGAAATTATCCAGCTGCTTGTTTTCGCTATCCGAGACTTCAAGTCCCAAGGTCAATTTCGCCTGTGTACGTCTGACCGCTCGCGCCAGATCGGCATAAGTCTTCAGTAGATGTCTTGTCTTTTCCTGATCCGCGAATTCCGCTTTGGCCAGTTTTTCGATCTGCACAGGTAGCGGATAGTCATCGGCGATGTCTTCTTGCAGCCGATGGAAAACGACATCCTTAAGCTGGTCCACCATGAAACCATCTATCTCCGGGGAAAGCTTACCGCTATGGCGCAAGAATTTGAGCAATATTCCCAACTCCTGCGGTTTGGGCATTCCGGTCTTTGCCATGGCAGGATAGAACCGATCCAAAAAGTTCCCGAAGCAATTTACGCTCGGATCCTCCAAAATCGCGTTGACTTTATCACGCAGCCTCGTAGGTTTTTTTGTTTCGATCCGCGGCCGCGCAAGAACCTTGGCTTTGAGCCTATTTGGTTGCTCCGTCCTGGACGCGTCGAACGCGAGGTTCAGCATAATGCATACAGGATACCTTAAAATAGCGGTAATCTCTAGTTTTCCAAAGTCCGATGCTGGCCTTGTCCTCTCGATTTTAACCTGTTAAGATTCGGCAACAATTCGACGGGCTATAGCGCAGTTTCGGCCACAGGCTGATCCGCCCATGGCGGAGGCTGGCGTTCAACGCCGTGGATTGCTGAGGGAAGACGAAAGTATCAAGTAAATATTCGGGCTATAGCGCAGTTGGCTAGCGCGCTTGCATGGGGTGCAAGAGGTCGTGGGTTCAAGTCCCACTAGCCCGACCAGACAAAAATCCTGCGGAAGCGGGATTTTTGAATAGGGCTAAGTGGGACTTGAACGGGAAGGGGGTCGGGGAAACGGGAGTTTCCCCATGGCGGAGGTTGGGAACAGATGGGTTCCCAGGAGGAGTGGAACGACGACGTGAAAGTCCACTAGCCCGACCAGGCAAAAAGACTCATTACTGGGTCTTTTTGATATCATTGATAATGTATGTACTACGTTTATTTTCTCAGAAGTTTAAAAAACGCTAAGATTTATTCTGGTTATTCCGAGAAAGATCCTAAAGAACGTTTGCTGGAACATGATGCTGGAGCAAACGATTGGTCGAGAAACAATGGTCCATTTGAGTTGGCATATTTTGAATCATATTACTGCAAGACGGATGCTTTGCATCGCGAAAACTTTTACAAATCTGGATTCGGTCGAAAGATTAGAGACCTAATCTTAGGTGCAGTTTCAGCCACAGGCTGACCCGCCTGTGGCGGGGGCTAGCGCGCTTGCATGGGGTGCAAGAGGTCGTGGGTTTCAGTCACGGGCTGATCCGCCTGTGGAGGACAAGTCCCACTAGCCCGACCAGACAAAAATCCTGCGGAAGCGGGATTTTTGAATAGGGCTAAGTGGGACTTGGACGGGAAGGGGGATCTGCAGTAAGCGACTTAGCGGTAAGCGACTTATAAGACGCAGCGGCTTTTAGCGATATCGTGTTCCATAGGCGTCTCCCATGTTCCTCCTCGGAATTTGCACACCATCTCGTTTTTCGGATATGCGACGAAAACGAAGATGATGACTGCATAAAAAATCGCACAGATCGTCGCAATCGTCAGAAAAAGTGCCATTGGATTAAGTTTTTTCTGCATAATGGGTGGTTAAATCAGCGGATATTTTACGCATTATATAGTAAAAGCGCGGGCTTAACCCTTGCGTCATCTCTTGACATGTGGATGGAAATCCTTGTTTACCCTTTGAAAATGGGCTATTCTTTGCAATGTCTTTAATAACTCAAAGGATTTAGGCATTCGGACGAGCGGCGTTAGCTGCCCTGGATGCCCAGTCCGAACGCTTAATTTAAGCAAACTTATGGCAAAAATGACCAAAGCCCAAATAATTCGTGACCTGGCCGACAAGAGCGGTTTGGCGAAGAAGGATGTCGAAACCGTGCTCGACACCTTGGCCAACATGGCTTACAAGCAGGTCAAGACGGCTGGTGAATTTTTGGTTCCTGGTTTCGGCAAGATGGTCAAGAAGAATCGCCCGGCTCGTTCCGGCCGCAACCCGTTGACTGGTGCTACGATCCAGATCCCGGCCAAGACCGTGGTCAAGTTCCGCTTGGCCAAGGCCGCCAAGGAAGCCGCGATGTAATTTAGTTGAGTTCCAAAAGAGACTGGTTTCGGCCAGTCTCTTTTTTATGTCCCCGGTTTCGGTCGCGTCGCGTGACTTATTGCTGCGCATTCATTACTATTCTTTGGTATGGAAATCATGGGAGCCTTCGCTCCACCTCGCCCTCCGCGACAAAAAAAAGGAGAAATCTGCTTGCGTGAAGCGCGCGCCGAATTGGTGTCTCTCGGTGGCGCCGTCATGCTCGGCCTATGCATCACCTTGAGCCTGGTAGTCGTGATGTCGGTCATGCTTCACGGCCTGACGACAGCGCAGACCGCCATCATGCTGCTTCTCTGCGCCATGTCGTGGGCTTATTTCTTCGACAGCATCACTGAGCAGCTTTGTTTGGTCGATGGTGCGATAGAATTCAAATCGTTGTTGGGCAGGCGTCGCAGCTACGACCTTGAGGATCTTGAAGCCGTATTGATGGTCCATCAGGGGTTCAATCTCGAACATGGTTTCGAGACCATCGAATTCCGTACGCGCGGCAGGAAGTCCGAAAGGGTTTCGCTCGGTCCCTGCTGGCAGCGCAACAAGCTCGAAAGCCTGCTCCATAGCATCGAGATAGCCATGCAGGATCCGCATCTTATAGAAGAAGTCAGATAAAATATTATGCCGAAAAACAAAAAAAGTTCCGTCAAAAAAGGTGCCCTTAAGCGCCGCACGACAGTCTCGATGAGCGACACCGGAGGCAAGCACTACATGCACTGGTTGTGCTCTCCAGGCAACAAATGCGTGCCGTCAGACGGGCCGGTGTTCACCGAAGAGATCAACTGGAAGATCTTCCGCATCATGGCGGAGTTCATCGAAGGTTTCGAGTTCCTCTCCAAACTCAAGAAGGAAGTCACGTTCTTCGGGAGTGCGCGCTCCATGCCCAACAATCCGTATTATAAGATCGCGAAAGAACTAGGCTATCTCTTGGGCAAGAAGAACTACACGGTCATCACCGGCGGCGGTCCGGGCATGATGGAAGCGGCCAACTGGGGAGCATATGATGCCGGTGGAGAATCCATCGGGCTGGATATCGAGCTGCCCACGGAACAGCGCCGCAACCAGTTCGTCACCAAGTCGATCGGTTTCCACTACTTCTTCACCCGCAAGGTGATGCTCTCGGCATCCGCGCAGGCCTATGTCTTTTTTCCTGGCGGTTTCGGCACCATGGATGAGATGACCGAGATGGTCACGCTGATCCAGACGGGCAAGATCCCGCGCAACGTGCCGGTCATCCTGGTCGGAAAGAAATATTGGGCTCCCTTCCTCAAATGGGTCAATGAAGTGATGTGCGAGGAGCAACGTTTCATCGACAAGGAAGAAGTCGCCATCCTGCGCCTCGTAGACACGGCCGAAGAGGCATTCAGGATAATCTCCAAGACGCACGAACGTCCGTTCGGATAGCTCATAATCAACTGACACATGCTGTCATTCCCGTGAAGACGGGAATCCAGGCCCTAGAACTACTGGATCCCCGCCTACGCGGGGATGACGACCATTGCAAAAAAAATATGCCCACAAAAAATTACGCTAAACTTTCTTTAACTTTGCACAAAAAACTCCGCGGCAAGATATCCATCGCCGCCAAGACAAAGATCAACAACCGCGAAGACCTTTCGTTGGTCTATACGCCTGGCGTCGGTGCGGTCTCGTCCGCCATCGCCAAGGATGAGGAACTGGCGGACGTCATGACCTGGCGCAAGAACGCCGTCGCCATCGTATCCGACGGATCCGCCGTCTTAGGTCTGGGCAACATCGGAGCGTCGGCCGCGTTGCCTGTGATGGAAGGCAAGAGCGCGATCTTCAAACGCTTCACGGATATCGACGCCGTTCCGCTCGTCTTGGCGACGCAGGATCCGGACGAGATCGTCCGTATCGTCCAGGCGCTCGAGCCGTCGTTCGGCGCCATCCAGCTCGAAGATATTTCGGCACCACGTTGTTTCGAGATAGAGGAGCGCTTGTCCAAGACGCTCAATGTCCCTGTCATGCACGACGACCAGCATGGCACGGCCATCGTCGTGCTCGCCGGCATCCTGAATGCGTTGAAAGTCACTAGACGCACGACCAAAGCCTCCGTCAGCATCATCGTGAACGGCGCCGGAGCTGCTGGAGTCGCTATCGCAAAATTGCTGACCGCCGCAGGATTCAAGCATGTCATCGTATGCGATCGTCAGGGCGCGATCTTCGCCGGTCGTCCCGGCATGAACCCGTCGAAAGTCGCCTTGGCCTCGTTCACCAACCCGGGAAAGAAGTCGGGCCAACTTTCCGAGGTCATCCAGGGCGCAGACGTATTCGTCGGTGTTTCCGGACCCGGCCTTTTGTCGCCTGAGATGGTCAAGAGCATGGCGCCTAAATCCATCGTCTTCGGACTCGCTAATCCGATTCCAGAAATCATGCCTGATCTCGCAAAAGCGGCCGGAGCAGCAATCGTCGCCTCGGGCCGCAGCGACATGCCGAATCAACTCAACAATGCCTTGGTCTATCCCGGATTGTTCCGCGGCATGCTGGATAAAGGAGTCAAACAGGTCGATGACCGCATAAAACTCCGCGCTGCCTTGGCCTTATCCGGTTTCGTCAAAAAACCCACGGCCGAAAAGATCATCCCGTCCATCTTCGATAAAGGTCTGCATCAGGCGATTGCGCGGAGCGTGAAATAAGTTTTCGCTATCAGGTAAAAAATTCAGAAATTGAAGAACGCCCGGCTGGAGAACAGCGGGGCGTTTCTGATGGAGCGGTCGGAGCCGCAGATGAGTCAGTCGATTTCAACATCCATTTCATCATGTGACGGTTTGGGGATGTGTTTTTCGCATTGCAGACAGTACGGGTCTTGCTTCGGACCACGAAGTTCCTGGCCTGTAAACCGTTGGCAGAAAGGGCAGTACTTCGTAACCCGGAAATCTGGATCGGAGTCGTGTATGTAGGCCATTCGGACCTCCTGTCCTCTCGATCACTCCGGTTGGTCGTACTCCCGAAGCGTGGCCACGAACGGGTATTGCTTCGCGCTATAGGCGTAGCCACGCAGCAGGTCCTTCATCCCGCGGTACTCCTCGTCGTATCCCCAGTTGAAGGAGACGCGGTTGGACAGCCAGTAGTAGCGGAACCCATCGACCGCCGCGAACTCGCGATAGGCTTCGGGTTTGAACTGGACCAGCTTGCAGTTGTATCCGCGACCCGAAGTCGTGATGCAGACGCGGACCGGTCGCGTGTCGATCCGGGAGACGGCGACCCAAGGGGACGTGTAGTAGTAGCCTGCATGCTGTTGCCAGAGCTCGCCCGTAACTCGGTTCCAGGCTATGCCGATCTCGTATTGCTCCACGTAGTTGAAACAGGCGAGATAGAGTAGGAACACGGTGCACGCAGGCGTCGCCGCGATGACGATGTAGCGCTTCAGCGCTTTCATCGGCTTGAGCTCGCGGTGAGAGGTGTTTCCTCGGGCTTGAGCTCGCGGATCACGGTCAGGAACGGATAGCTCTTGCCGCTTCCGTCCATGGCGTAGCTCATCAGGATGCTGTTGAAGTTGCTGCTGCCACCGGTCCCGTCGTAATCGTCCCGGCCGTGCCATGCGATGAAGGTCTCGAGACCGTCCGGGTTGAACTGGACTAGTTTGCAGTTGAGCACCCGCGAGTTGGCGTTGATGCACACTTGCATGGGCCTCAGATCCACGGTGTGGATTTCGACCAAAAACGGCGCGTGCAAGATGTAGCCCGTCCGACCGACGCGGGAGATTTGGCCATTCCGCATATCGTAGCGATAGCCGAGTTCGTAGTTGTCCACGAACTTGACGCACCAAATGCGGAAGCTGCATCCGCCGATGAAAAGCAAAACCGCAACGATACCGCCGAGAACATACGCCTTGATGGATCTGTCGGTCATCCTGTCTTCTCCTTGTAATATCGAAGTACGCCAGCAGCTAGCCATTTTTTCTGTTGTTCGTCAAGCCTCTTTATGGACAATCTTAGCCTTAACGAAACGGTTTTTTCATTGCTACAACCTGTATGGTTAGTTTTCTTATACCCACTCAGATCAGAGAGAAAAACAGTGTCAAATTTTAGCAACAGTCTAAAAACCCCTCGCATTCTTTGCGAGGGGTTCGTCAATTTTTTTTATTTCGCTTTCTTGGCTGCTTTGGCTGCCCGTTCGGTGCGCCTGGCCGCCTTCTTCTGCTTCAAAGTCGGCAACTGACCAGTCATCTCTTTAGCCATCTTCTTGAGCGTCTTGAGCGTCCTTGCGCTGACACGGATACGCATGCCGTCGATGCGGACGGTCTGCAGATTCACGTTCTGGCGGTGCTTCGAGGCGATGTTGGAATGGCTGCGGGACTGCCCGAAATTGGCGCCACGGCCGGTTAATTGGTCGATTCTGGACATACGTATGTGGTTAGGTGTGGCGTAATACTACACAAACCCTTGAGATTTGGCAAGGGAGTGGGCAGTTGGTACGATAGCCCAATGCTGATTTATCTCTTCCAACAACCGTTTATCCTAGTCACTTGGGTTTTTGCCTTCTTGATGGCTCTCTCGGTTCACGAGTTCTCTCATGCCCTGGTCAGCAACTGGCTGGGCGATTCTACGGCCAAGCGCCTGGGCCGTTTGACGCTCAATCCTGCAGCTCATGTCGATATGGTCGGCTTCTTGGCTGTGCTCATAGTCGGTTTCGGTTGGGGCAAGCCGGTCCCGTACAACCCATACAATCTGAAGATGCCGAAGTGGGGACCTGTGCTCATCGCGTGCGCTGGACCGATAAGTAACCTGATCATGGCCGTGCTCTCGATGCTCTTG
The DNA here is from genome assembly GCA_021796435.1 of bacterium. Lineage (GTDB taxonomy): Bacteria > Patescibacteriota > Patescibacteriia > 2-12-FULL-60-25 > 2-12-FULL-60-25 > CAIKNB01. The sequence continues at coordinate 1,163,272 of JAJYXM010000016.1, read as the reverse complement.
TTGGCGTTGTTCCTGCCGCGTCTCGGCACCGAGAACCTTTTGGTCATCTTCCTCCTCGTCTCGGCGCAGTTGAATGTCGCGCTTATGGCTTTCAACCTCATACCTCTGCCGCCCTTGGACGGATCAAAATTCCTCCTGGCGATACTCGATGGTCCGCAATATTCCAAGACGCGTGATTTCATCGAGATGCGCGGGCCGATGCTGCTTCTGTTGCTTATCTTCATCGACGCCTTCATGGGCCTGCATATCTTTACCGGAATCATCGGATTTTTCTGGAACCTATTGACTACGTTGATTCCTTTGCCGGGTTTCCTCTTATGATCCTTTCCGCCTCTGGCCGTTCGCGGCGTACTGCCGACCCGCGTGACATCATGGGTGCGTGGCTCGCGATATCCTTGGCTGTCCCTGTCGCGGCCTCGCTCATCAAAGATCAGAAGATGCCGGCACTGCCCGAGATTTTTTTCGGTTTCGCACCCTTCCTTTTTTTCATATTGGTGTTGGCTGCGTCCATATTCCTGCTCGTCGGTAGGCTGTCTTGGGAAAAGACCTCTGGTTTGGTCATGCGCCTCGCATGGTTTTCCGGCGGACTCGCGCTCTTGGCTTATGTCGTCGGATATTGGAACGATGGTTCATCGCATTTTTTCCTGCTGACCCAAGATGCCTGGTTTTCGTTGCTTTCCTTCGGTTTTTTTCCATTGCATGTAGGTCCCGAAGCTTTCATCCGCTTTTTGCCCTTGGCCCTCTTGCTCGGTCTGGTCTGGTCTTTTCGGCTGGAAAAGATCGGTTGGCGCAGGACGCTCATAGCCGGCTTGGTCGCTTACGTCGTTTCCGCCCTGGTGCTCCATGCGATCACCTGGATAGGTTTATCGGTCAGCTTGGCTAAAGGCTCATCGACCAGTAGTCTTGAGGATCTGTACCGCCTTCTGGTGTCTAAGCAAAGCGGGGGATACTGGATGAACAGCCAAGGTGAGAGGTTCTTCGCCGCACTCGGGATGCAGGCCGAGACGGCGCTCGCTGCAGCTCGCGCAGCTGTGTATTACGTCTCATCCTGTACGGTCATGTTCATTCTCGCTTTGGCCGAACGACGTTCGAGATTGTTGTTGCGCCGAGCGTTCACGCTCGAATATCTTTTGGGTGCCGTCGTGCTGCTCGGAGCGACAGCTGCCGGCATACACGCGAGGATAGCCGACTCATCCTTCACGACCTGGCTCTCCGTGCTTGTCGTCGTAAGTGTCGGTTACGGGATGCTGGGTCTGTGGCGCCTCGATCTGGATCTCGAGAATCTCCAGGAGGATGAGAAGGACAGGCCTGATCTCCCTTTGCCCTCGGGTCTGATCAGCCTGCAGGAAGCGCAGGCGCTGAAGTCATACCTTGCTTGGTTTACTGCCCTGGGCGCTCTGATCCTGGGCTGGCCCATCGTATTGTTGTTGGCCTCTGCCTTTGCTGCCAGATGGTTCTTTTCCGCCAATGGTTACGCTTTAGGTAAACGGTCCTATCTGAAACCAGCCGGTGATCTGATTTTCATGATTTTCGCCGGTTCCGCCTTCATGCTTTTCGGCCTCCGCACCGTACCTTATGCCTTACCGCTCAAGCTGCACGTCTTGGCCTTGGCTTATTTCGCGGTCTTAGCCATCAATTTCGGTCTGTTGAGTCGATTGAGCCATCTGAAATCCGTCATCCTGACGGCTGGCTTGATTTTGGGTGGTACATTGCTGGCCGGCCAGGCGGTTTGGTGGGGTGTTGGCTTCATCGCTTGTTTCGCCGAACTGGCTTGCCTGAAAAGCCCATCTTGGGCCCAAAAATACGGCATTTTACCCATAATAGCGACTCCGTTGCTGGTTTCTTTGGCATTGCTCATATGGCGCGGAGCTTTGGCCGCAACCTAAGCTTTTGGTTTTGCTCTTGACGCAGAGGGCAGAATATTGCTATATTTTGCCCACGTTTTTAAACACATGCCTAGCATCAACCAACTCGTACGCCGTCCGCGGCGCATCCAAAAGACCAAGTCGAAAAGTCCTGCCATGCAGTTCACTTTCGATTCGCTTCACCGTAAGAGGACTGACCTGAGCCGTGGCGCGCCATACAAACGCGGCGTCTGCACCAAGGTCACGACCATGACGCCTAAGAAGCCGAACTCAGCTTTGCGCAAGATTTGTCGTGTCCGCTTGTCGAACGGCATCGAAGTATCAGCTTATATCCCGGGCGAGGGCCATAACCTCCAGGAGCACTCGATCGTCCTGTTGCGCGGTGGTCGTGTCAAAGACTTGCCTGGCGTCCGTTACCATGTGGTCCGCGGCGTCTACGATACGCAGGGTGTCCAGAACCGTCGTCGCAGCCGCTCCGTTTACGGCGCCAAGAAACCCAAAGAGACGAAGAAATAACCGATTGACCCTAATACCAGCTACTAGATACTAGCTACTAAACTATGCGTGGAAAGCAAGCACCCAAACGAAAGATCCAGTCGGACTCGAAATATACCTCGCCTCTGATCGGTAAGTTGATCAACTACATCATGTACGACGGTAAGAAGTCCACCGCCCAAAGGGTCGTGTACGATGCTTTGGAGATCGTCGAGAAGAAGTCGCAGAAACCCGCGATGGATGTCTTCAATGAAGCTTTGAAGAATATCTCGCCGTTGCTCGAGGTCCGTTCCCGCCGCGTCGGTGGCGCCAACTACCAGATCCCGATCCAGGTCCGTGCCGAACGTCGCCTGCAGTTGGCTTACCGCTGGTTATTGACCGCGGCTCGTTCCAAGAAAGGCAAACCGATGGCCGAGAAATTGTCTGCAGAGATTTTGGCCGCCGCCGAGAACCAGGGCGACGCCGTGAAGAAGAAACAGGATGTGCAGCGCATGGCCGAAGCCAACCGCGCCTTCGCGCATTTCGCCCGCTAAGCCTCGTTCTGATCGTATGGACGACGGCTCGGATCGCGCCTCTGTCATCCTCACGAAAGAGGGGAAACAGGGCAAATCAAAGACACTGGTCATACTGGCCAGCCTTTTGATATTGCTCGGCGCGGGATGTGAAAAAACAGCGTCCAGCGAAGCCAGGTCTGAGGCTCAGGTCGCACCGGTGGAAAATCAGTCACAAATCGCGACTGACACACCCATGGTCAGCGTTAATCCCGATGGAGTTCGCGGTGGTTGCTTCGATAAAGCTGATTTCGAAAAGCTCGTGGACCCGAGTCTTTTGTCGATTACCAAGAATGGAGATAGTTTGGCTGACGTTATTTCCAACAAGGAGAACGAAGGGTGGAAGATTGAAGAGGCCTGTTTTGAGCGAGACATGGACAAGACGATGTTCGCCTTTTGGTGGAGCAAAGACAAACAGAGGGCAATGATGACATGGAACGATTCCCGTGACTTTTCTCCTGCATTCACCACGGCGCCTGCTGGGAATTACATGCTTTGGGGTAATGGTTTTGACCTGACTTTTGAAGAAAACGACAAGGCAAAATACGGCTTCAAGGTTATTCTTAATTCTGGTATGGCGGATGGCCTTGAATCATGGACGGACTATTATTCGATCGATCCAGGAACAGGGGATTTTAAAAAGATCAAATCATGTACTTCAGCGACGGATTCTACAACCAATAAGACGATCGTAACCTGCAAATAACATCTCACCTACAACACTAATCATATGCCCAGAGAATATACGCTAGAGAACACCCGAAACTTCGGGATCATCGCCCACATCGACGCCGGTAAGACGACCGTCTCCGAGCGCGTGCTTTTTTACACCGGCCGCAAACATAAGATCGGCGAGGTGCATGAAGGCGAAGCTACCATGGACTGGATGGCGCAGGAGCAGGAACGCGGCATCACCATCACCTCCGCCGCAACGACGTGTTTCTGGAAGGGGACGCGCATGAACCTCATCGACACTCCAGGACACATCGACTTCACCATCGAGGTGCAGCGCTCCTTGCGCGTGCTCGACGGCGCTGTGGTCGTGTTCGACGGCGTAGCCGGCGTGGAACCGCAGTCAGAGACTGTGTGGCGCCAGGCCGACAAGTACAATGTGCCGCGCATCTGCTTCGTCAACAAACTCGACCGCATGGGCGCTGATTTCGACAAGGACGTCGAATCCATCCGCACTCGCTTGAACAAGCGCTCTTATCCGATCCAGCTGCCTATCGGTACAGAAGCGAATTTCACCGGCATCATCGACCTCATCACCATGAAGGCCGAGGTCTACAAGGACGACATGGGTCAGCAGATCGAAGAGTCGGAGGTACCGGCGGAATATCTCGATAAAGCCAAGAAGCTCCGTGCTGAATTCCTCGAGGCTCTCTCCGAGACCGATGAGGCTTTGATGAACAAATATTTGGCCGGCGAAGAACTGACGATCGATGAGATACGTCTGGCTTTACGTAAGGCTGTCATCGCCCGCGACCTTTTCCCGATCCTCTGCGGTTCAGCCCTCAAGAACAAGGGTGTGCAGTTCATGCTCGACGCGGTCGTCCATTACCTGCCGTCGCCGCTCGAGATTCCCGCCATCAAAGGCTACGTCCCAGGTAATGAAGAATTGATCGAAGAGCGCCCGGCCGACGACAACAAGCCGTTCGCGGCCTTGGCTTTCAAGGTCGTATCCGATCCCTTCGTCGGCCGCCTCGTCTACTTCCGTGTCTATTCCGGTAACCTGGCCGCCGGTTCTTATGTCCTGAACACCAAGACAGGCGAACGCGAACGTATCAGCCGTATCGTGCGTATGCACGCCAACTCGCGCGAAGATGTGGATCATGTCTATTCCGGTGAGATCGCCGCAGCCGTAGGTCTGAAGTCCACTTTCACCGGCCACACGCTGTGTGACGAAGATCATCCGATCGTGCTTGAATCAATAACCGTGCCTGAACCGGTCATCGAAATCGCCATCGAACCTAAGACCAAAGCGGACCAGGAGAAGATGGGCGTCGCTCTGCAGAAATTGGCCGAAGAGGATCCTTCATTCCGCGTGCGTACCGATGAGGAGACGCTGCAGACTTTGATCGCCGGTATGGGCGAGCTGCACCTCGACATCATCGTCGACCGCATGAAACGCGAATTCAAAGTCGAGGCTAACGTCGGCAAGCCGCAGGTCTCGTACAAGGAATCGCTCAAGAAGACGGCCGAAGCCGAAGGCAAATTCGTCCGTCAGTCAGGTGGTCGTGGTCAGTATGGCCATTGCTGGTTGCGTGTCGAACCGCAGGAGCGTGGTAAGGGCTATGAATTCGTGGATGAGGTCAAGGGCGGCGTAATCCCGCGCGAATACATCCAGCCGATCAATAAAGGCATCCAAGAATCCATGACTCGCGGCGTCATCGCCGGTTATCCTCTGATCGACGTCAAAGTCGCCGTCTACGACGGTTCCTACCACGAAGTCGACTCATCCGAAGCCGCTTTCAAGATCGCCGCCTCCATGGCTTTCCAGGAGGCGTGTAAGAAAGGCGGCGTCGCGATCCTCGAGCCGATCATGAATGTCGAAGTCGTCACGCCGGAACAATACATGGGTGACGTCATCGGAGACCTGAATTCCAAGCGCGGACAGATCAACGAAATGACCGATCGCGCCGGAGCGAAAGTCATCGAAGCCTTCGTGCCGCTCGCCGAGATGTTCGGCTATGCCACGGCGTTGCGCTCCATGACCCAGGGTCGCTCTTCCTACTCGATGGAATTCGATCACTACGCCGAGACTCCGCAGAACGTGCAGGCTGCGATCGTCGAAGGTCGCGCCAAGAAGCCAGCCAAGGCATAAGCGCATCAGTTTAGAATAAAAAGGACGGCTGCGGCCGTCCTTTTTATTTAAAGGCACTTGCCACACCTCTAGACCCATGCTAAATCTAGGTCAGCTCATTACCGATTATCGGAGGGAAGCGAGATGTCAAATTGGCGTGAAGCAGCAGAGAAGTATCGACAATCCATGGCAAAAAATACCACGGAACTCTCCCCAGCAGCTGCCTTGGAGGAGCTGATGGACAGTGACCAAGGTCATGAGGCGATGCTGCTTCTCCGTGCGAGCGGTCGCATGGTCGAACTCTGCACCGTCATAGACAAGCGGCATCCCCAAATCTTCGAGAGGTGGCATCTCGATGGTCGTGGTTTCCATCATGCGAAATTCAACGACGGTGAGATGGAATTCGATCACGCCGTCGGGCCAAGAGAAGTCGTTGATGCGTACAATCGCCACAGCAATCTGGGAACGGATCCGCTTGTAGTGCGGCTCCGCGCCGGACTCGACGAGATCGCTGCCGCTGCGCCCGGACAAGGCCAGCACAAGTCTCGTCAGGAGGAGCGATGAGAAACACCGACTCACGCCCGGAAGTCCCGATGTCGCAGCGCCCGTGTCTCTCCGAGCTGACGAGCGTCTCTGTTTTTGCCCTCTGGATCGCACTCTTCGTCATCTTGGGCGGCTGTTCTTCGTCCTACACGGCACAACCGTACGTTTCGCAGGACAAGCTCGACATGGTGACGATCTTCCCCGGTCCGATCCGCTCCGGCGACCTCAAGTTCACTGCCTCGCTGCGTATGCCGCTCGAAGCGCAGCCCGTCGACGCGAGCATCAGCTGCACTGACGGCCTCGGCCATCTGGTCAGGTTCCGCGTCCTGGACGCCAAGCATGTGATGCAGTCGGTGAGCGGAGAGGAAGACCGCGTGATCGAAGTCGCGGGCGGCTACATGATCAGATGGAACCGCGACGAACCTCTGACCCACTGCAGGGTCGACGCTGGTTCTCCGCCGGGTACGCTGGCCTTCTTCACATATGGCGAGTACGCCCTGGTCGTGAACAAACGCGGCACGGAATGCAGAGACGTCTCGTACGAGCGTGGTTGCCGTAAGCTCTACGATCTTTCGCGTGATCTGTGTCGGCATGACCTCCGGAGCACGGCCCCCTACGTAGCCAGTACCTACGCCATCCCGAAAGAGATCGCCTCGCTCATCGCGACGAACTAGCACAAACGCTTTTGTCGCTCACCTCCGCCAAGGACCATCGCTCGATGGTCCTTTCGCTTATGTCGTCATGCGTCACGTCCTGGTCCGTTACAATCCTTAACGGAATATATATAATTTCATAAGCTATGAATACGATAAATCGTTCTGCTTTGTTGGCGGGTGTCTTCCTCATCCTCATCGGCATCTTGTCGGTCATGATATTCGTCACCTCGATGGAGGAGAGGACGGCCGTCAAACCACTGGTTGTCACACTGGACCTTCAGAACGCGCCGAGGGAGGAAATGAAAACCGCTCGTGAATCAGAGATTGATGTTTCTTGGGACGCTGCCACACAGGCGGCTTTCGCTCAGGTGCCTGACCTTACCGGTGCAGCCTCGACAACAGGTTTGGCTCTTGAAGGACGAGACGTGAGCAATCGAACTGTATTTTTCCAACAATGGAATGACGAATATGGCTACCCCTCATTTTTTATGGCCTGGTTCGCCAAAGAAAACGAAACTATTCGACTCATCGAATCCGGGGTGAGCGATGTCTGTTCCGGCTATTCATATGGCACCAGCACTGACGGTTTTTATATCGAATATGTATCGTCACCTTGCGAAGCTGGCGCTACGTTCACGACCAAGTACTACGACAATGACGGCAATCTGATCGGCACGCTGAATTATGGTTATGGCTTCGCTGCTTCTGACGTGACTTTCGAGAAAGCCGCTGGCGAAGATCTGACGATTTCTTTGGTCTACGGTAGCGAACAGTGCAGTTCATATGATGGCGGAGAATCAACGGATGGGGCAGGAAAGGATCTGACAGCCCGGCTCATAGGTATTTCAGTCAACGGCAAGACGACTAGATTATCGAAACCTCGCGACATCGCATGCGAAGATGTCTATGGCGGTGAAAATAAAGCCGTTCCCTCTGTCGGTCGCGTAGAATATCTAGGAGGTGACATCTCCGTCGGCCTTCCCGGAGGCGGCAAAGCTTTCGTCAGCCTGCAGAAAGGCAATGCCGTTTCGTTCGAAGAATAAAAAAACAGCACCCCGCACCTAGTTTCGGTGCGGGGTTCGCAGACGCCGTCTATGGTTCCTCAAGGGGGTCTGCATAGGCGCGAATGAGCTGGGAGCTTAAGTCCCTCAAGTAGAACGAGCCGGTCCGCGCATCGCCGCCTTCCAGCTCGCGGAAGAGGAAGTCCGGGAGTATCTCCTCACGATGCAGGGTGGATGCGATGCCCCAGGTGATGGCTGCGACCGAATCCGTATCGCCACCGAACTGGATGATGTCATCCAACATGTGGATCAGCTTGTTGTTCGTCCTGATGACGAAATATGCGGCGTGCACGGTCGAGACCGATAATGGACGTCCGTTCTCTTTGTGTACGCGACCCGTCCAAGGCCGGCGCAGCTCATCAAAGTAGGCCTTGTCCTCCGACGGAAGGTTGTCGCGCAAGAATCGCTGCAGCCCGTCGAACGTGTTAGAGACGTGCAGCGCGTAATGCGCCATGAGTGCGACGGCCCGCGCCGAGAAAAGCGCCGGCGGCGTATCATGCGTGATCTTGGCCTGGAGCGTGGCTACCTCGAGCACGTCTTCGATCCGCGGCAAAACGCCGATGGGAACGGCGCGCATACATGCGCCGTTGCTCTCGGAGACCGGATTCAGACGCGCGAGGAGCTCACGGCCGTCGGCTACGCTCTCCAATATCGCCTGGAAGCCCTTCGCGTATCCTTTACGCCTGCCACCTCGGTTGAATTCATCCAGCCAAGCTTGGGCAAACTCTATCGGTTCGTAAGGCGGAGGATGGGCGATGAGTACGCGTGCGTTGGCGCACGACATCTCGGTGTCGTCCGTGTACTGACCGGCGAACTGCTGGTGCTTGGGATGTCTGACGTAACGCTCGAACTCAAGCGCGTCGCGGATGACCGAGAAATCACGCGATGTGTCCACGAATTCCGTCGCCATGGCATAGGCATCGGCGATGGCGATCATGAGGAGCATCTCCGTATTCCTGTTCCTCATTCTTTCCCTCCAATGTGCTGATACAACTAACCAGTATCCATCATGGCCGTCAAGCAGAAAAAGAGAGACCCCGGGTCAAGCGACGCGGGGTCTCGGAAGAGGGTCGGAGACATCCAGGAAACGGTTCGTACGGCGACCGGGGGATCGCTGCATTCCGTTACGATACTGGACAGCTCCGAGGGGTCGGAGGTGCTGGCTACGGGAGGGGGCGGGTGCGTAGCTTTTTCTCCGAAGTTAGTCGGGGACTGGCAGGTGTCTCGGGAGGGGGTGTCGAGGGATGCCCCGCCGGTCCCCAAGATTGCGGAGAGTCGATCGGCCGGCGCAGCCTCTCGACCGGTTTAATCCGGTTGATTTACGGTCCACCGTAAAGAGCATCCGGGTTGCGTGGTTCCTCCACCTGGCGTCGACCGTAATCGACGTCGGTTCAGCGCGACAACACATCTTCGGCCGTGGTGTTCAGTCACCCCCGTCTCCCGAAGGTCGTCATAGTGCACCTCTACCCAAACCGGTTCAGCTGATCGACTTTGGGCTACCCGATCGGTAACTTGCACGCCTAACAGCTTTTTCTCTCCTGGATGGCAGGCTAGCAATAACTGCCCATTGAGTCAAGCCATGCTGGAGGATCATGGATTTCAAGTCCAGAGCATTGTTTTTGTTTGTGCAGCTCACTGATAAGGAGTTTACGACTTGCGCAGCTTATGTTCTTACTGTTAGATATGATCATTATGTCATTGCAGCGAATCATAGAATCAGCCAGAAAATTGGGAGTTCCTGTCATCATGACCGATCCAGCTGGTCGCGAACCACTAGTTATCGTATCTTTGGAGCAGTTCGAAGCTATGGCAGGCAGCCCGCAGGAAACGCCCTCCGATCATGCAAAATTGGCAGCTTATTCGCCTGAACCTGGTTTCTCGCCTCAAGTTTCTGAAATACCTTCCGAACAGGATGTTTTGCAGCAAGATATCTACCTGGAGGACGTACCGCCAGCAGAGGCGCAAAAAGTCCTGACTGACGAAGAGCGTTTCTACCTAGAGCCCCTGGAGGACCAGAATAGCTAAGATAAAGCGCAAAAAGAAAATCCCTTAATTGGGATTTTTTGCTATTTTTAGCAAAATTTTGAATATTCGATACTGCGCATCGAGACCAGCGAAAAATGCCTTTAATTCATTGGCATAAAGCACTGGGTCTGGGTCTTGCGTGTTTTTTTAAGACCTGATATAGTCTTCCTGCTAAAAATAACTAATTTTTAAGACTATAGCCCGAACTATCGGGCAGCTTAATCTCTTAAAACCGTTATGGCGGATACATTTGAACGCACTAAGCCGCACGTGAACGTCGGCACGATCGGTCACGTGGACCACGGCAAAACAACGCTCACGGCCGCGATCTTGAAGGTCTTGGCCGCCCACGGCATGAAAGCCGACGAAAAGCGCATCGAAGCTCTGGACAAAGCTCCTGAGTCAAAGTCGCGCGGTATTACTATTGCCACGGCACACGTGGAATACGAGACCGACAAGCGTCACTACGCGCACGTCGATTGTCCAGGACACGCCGACTACATCAAGAACATGATCACCGGCGCTGCTCAGATGGATGGTGCTATCCTTGTCGTGGCTGCGACCGATGGTCCGATGCCTCAGACCCGTGAGCACATCCTTTTGGCTCACCAGGTCGGCGTCCCGTACATCATCGTTTTCATGAATAAATGCGACATGGTCGACGATCCTGAGCTGTTGGATCTCGTCGAACAGGAAATCCGCGATTTGTTGACCAAATACGAATTCCCTGGCGATACGACCCCGATCATCCGCGGTTCAGCCTTGAAGGCCCTGGAGAACCCGGGAGACGAAGTCGCTTCCAAGCCGGTCATGGATTTGATCAAGCAATTGGACGAATACATCCCGGAACCTGTCCGCGATACCGAAAAGCCGTTCCTCATGCCGATCGAAGACGTGTTCTCGATCGAAGGTCGCGGTACGGTCGTCACCGGTCGTATCGAGCGCGGTATGATCAAGATCAACGATGAAGTCGAGATCGTCGGCTTCGGCGAGACCAAGAAGACGGTCGTGACCGGTATCGAGATGTTCAACAAGCAACTGCAGGAAGGCCGCGCTGGCGATAACGCCGGTCTGCTTCTCCGCGGCATCAAGAAGGACGAAGTGGAGCGCGGTATGGTGCTCTGCAAGCCGGCTTCCATCACTCCGCACACCGATTTCGAGGCTGAGGTCTATGCCTTGACCAAGGATGAAGGTGGACGCCACAAGCCTTTCGTCACCGGATACAAGCCGCAGTTCTACATCCGCACCACGGACGTGACGGGTGAAGTCACTTTGCCGGAAGGCGTGGCCATGGTACAACCTGGCGACACCGTGAACATGACGGTCAAACTCATCACCCCGGTCGCCCTCGAAGACAAGATGCGCTTCGCCATCCGCGAAGGTGGACATACTGTCGGCGCCGGCGTAGTCACCAAGATCGTAAAATAAATTAACTCAAAGTCCGTCTCCTCTCCTGGGCCGATGCCCGGGAGAGGAGGGGACAGGAACGACCATGACAGACACGACATCCAAAAAAGCCCCAGCGAAAGAAGCCGTTTCCCGCGTCCGCATCAAGGTTCGCGCGTTTGACCATAAGGTCATCGACCAGTCGACGCGCACCATCATCGATACGGCGGAACGTACGGGCGCACGCGTGGTTGGTCCTGTCCCTTTACCGACGGAAAAGAAGAAGTACACCGTTAACCGCTCGACGTTCGTCCACAAGAACGCCCGTGAGCAATTCGAGATGCGCGTACATAAGCGCATCGTGGACATCCTGGATCCGAACGCCAAGACCATCGAAGCTCTGACTTCGTTGAACTTGCCGGCCGGCGTGGACGTGGAAATAAAAATGTAATCGTACCCGTAGGATACGATCCCCAAGGAGTAAGTTGCTGTCCTTATAGGACAACCCTCGCTCGCGAAGTGAGACTGGCATAACCTCCCTGAAGTGTGATCGGAATCTTGCGGAAAAATTCATAAGGCACATAGCCTTTCATTCGCGGAAGGGCCAGCACAAGCTTTGTTCTACCGGTTTTCCGGAGGAAAAAGGTTGGTGCTGGCTTTTGCGTTCCACTGCCAAGAGGCACGAACGGCGCCACCTAATTAATAATTAAGGCGCGGGTGCAAAGATGCATCACGGTCCCGTCAGGGATAAAGGTCAGTTAAACGAGTTTATGAAATTCATTCTCGCCAAAAAACTCGAGATGTCGCAGGTCTTCGAGCCGAACGGAGCGGTCGTCCCAGTGACGCTGGTCCAGGCCGGTCCCTGCTTCGTCACGCAGGTCAAGACAAAAGAGAAAGACGGCTATTCTGCCGTCCAGTTGGGTTTCTTGCCCACGAAAAAATTGAATCAGCCAGAAGCTGGTCATCTTAAGGATTTACCTCAGCTTTCAGTCCTGCGCGAAATGCGTTTGGATGAAGACGCTGCAGCCATGGAGCGCGGCGCCACCGTAGAAGCCGGACAATTCGCCATCGGCGATGTCGTCGAGGTCAGCGGTACATCCAAAGGCAAAGGCTTCCAAGGTGTAGTCAAGCGCCATCATTTCCATGGTCATCCTTCCTCGCATGGCCATAAAGATCAGCAACGCATGCCGGGTTCCATCGGACCTGGAGGTGTCCAGCATGTCCTTAAAGGACGACGTATGGGCGGGCGCATGGGTGGTGATACCGTCACGGTCAAGAATCTGAAGATCATCGAAATACGCGACGGAGGCATCTTGGCCATCAAGGGCGCGGTTCCGGGTGCACGTAATTCAATCCTTGAAATCAGGGCACAATAATATGGCAAGCGTCAAAGTCTATAACCAAGAAGGCAAACAGACAGGCGAACTGGAACTCAACTCCAAGTTTTTTGGTGTGAAACCCGACACGGCGTTCATCCACGAGATCGTCGTCGCCCAAGCAGCCAACCGTCGTAACCCGATCGCGAATGCCAAGACGCGCGGAGAAGTGGCTGGTGGCGGCAAGAAGCCGTGGAAGCAGAAAGGCACAGGTCGCGCCCGCCAAGGTTCCATCCGTTCACCGCAATGGGTCGGTGGTGGCATCACTTTCGGTCCGCGCAAAGAGCGCAACTTCTCCGTCAAAGTCAACCGCAAAGCCAAACAGAAAGCATTGTTCATGGCGCTCACCGATCGCGTGAACGATCAGCGTCTGTTGGTTCTCGAATCCTTCACGCCAGCCGAGCCCAAGACGAAACTGGCGGTAGAATTGATGAAGAAGCTGCCGGTCTACCGCAAGGTACTCATGGTCGTCCCGAAATCGGACCCCTCGCTCATGCGCATGGTCCGCAACTTGCAGAACATTAAGCTCGTCACCGCTAACACCATCAACTTAGAGGACGTGTTGGGATATCAGACCACTCTTTTCATGAAAGAGGCTGTACCGGCATTCGAAAAGATCTATAACCAGGCATAATATGGGAATTTTCAGCAGACTAAAAGGCAACAAAGAGAAGGTCAAAGAAGCGGACAAGCCACATAATGAGGCCGCCGAGGAAAAGGTGAGTGAAGCCGACGGTTTGGTGTTGCAACCGCAGAAGACGGCTCACAAACGCATGGATGTCGTTGCTGTCATGCCGCGCATCAGCGAAAAGGCAGCCGTCCAGTCATCGGCTGGTAAGTACGTCTTCAATGTTCCGGTAGATGCCAATAAGGCGGAAGTCAAGAAATCCATCGAATCCCTTTATGGCGTCAAAGTCACGAGCGTCAACATCCTGCGCGGTATCGGCAAGGTGGTGCGCCGTGGTCGTGTCGAAGGCCGTCGCAACCGTTGGAAGAAGGCCGTCGTCACTCTGAAGGCAGGCGATAAACTTGACCTTTTCGTAGGAGTATAAAATTTTATGCCTATCAAGCAGTATAAACCAGTCACCAAAGGCCGCCGGATCTCCTCCGTGCAGGATTTTTCCGACATCACCAGCAAGAAACCGGTGAAGAAGCTCGTCAAGATACGCAAGAACTTCGCTGGCCGCACCAACGGCAAGATAACCGTACGTCATAAGGGCGGTGGGGCTAAGCGCTACGTGCGCATCGTGGACTATATCCGCAACAAATTCGATATCCCGGCTCGCGTCGAGTCCATCGAATATGATCCGAGCCGCGGCGCACGCATCTCGCTCTTGGTCTATAAGGACGGTGAGAAGCGTTACATGATCGCACCGAACGAACTCAAAGTCGGTGACGAGGTCGTGTCGTCCAAGGAGACGGCCGAAATCAAACCGGGCAACCGACTTCCTCTGGAGAAGATTCCGGTCGGTGTTACGGTCCACGCCGTCGAGCTCGAACCAGGCAAGGGTGCGCAGCTCGGTCGTGGCGCCGGCGCTATCATCCAGTACATGGCTCTCGAGGGCAATGTCGCTACCTTGCGCCTGCCTTCAGGTGAAATACGCAATGTCCCGAAGAGTTGTGCCGCCACCATCGGCAGCGTCTCTAATCCTGATTACCATCTGGTACGTTATGGCAAAGCCGGTCGCATGCGCCATCGCGGCATCAAACCTACGGTCCGCGGTAAAGTCATGAACCCGGTCGACCATCCGCACGGCGGAGGCGAAGGCAAGCACCCGATCGGTATGAAGTTCGCCAAGACCAAATGGGGCAAGCACGCCTTGGGCGTCAAGACGCGCCGGAAGAACCGCCCTTCGGATAGATTTATTATTACGCGCCGCAAGAACAAGAAGAAGAAATAAACCACTATGTCACGAAGTCTAAAAAAAGGCGCTTTCACTGACGCCAAACTCCTGGCCAAAGTCGCCAAACTCAAGGCCGGCGACAAGACCCCGATCAAGACCTGGTCGCGGGCTTCTACCATCACTCCAGCGATGGTGGGTTTCGTTTTCGCCGTACATAATGGCAAGACTCACATTCCCGTCATAGTGGTGGAGAACATGGTCGGTCACAAACTGGGCGAATTCTCTCCGACCCGCAAATTCACGCGCCACGGCGGCAAGACCCAGAAGGCGCTCGAACAGACCGCGACGGCTCCAGCAGCAGCAGCCCCGGCCGCTAACAAGAAATAAATATGGACGTCAAAGCATCACTTCGATATCTGCGCATGGCGCCCCGCAAGGTGCGGCTCGTGTTGGGTTTGATCCGTGGTTTACCGGCCACTCAAGCCGAAGAGCGCCTGCGTTTCGTCCAGAAGGACGCCGCATTGCCGGTACTCAAATTGCTCAAATCCGCCATGGCCAACGCCGAGCATAATTTCAAGCTCGATGCCGGCAAACTATTCGTCAAGACAGCTACGGCTGACGGTGGTCCGGTCCTCAAACGTAGCCGCCCACGCGCCATGGGACGCGGTGTCATCATCCGTAAGCGCACCACGCATATCAACCTAGTCTTGTCTGACGAAGCTCCGGTAGCCAAAGCCAGCAAGAAAAAAATCGCCCCCAAGACAGCCGTTAAGAAGACGGCAAAGACGAAAACCGTGAAAGCAGCTAAATCGCAGACAACGGAGCAGGGCGCTAACGCATAACATTATGGGTCACAAAGTCCATCCAAAATCATTTCGTTTAGGCACGACCACCACTTGGCCGTCGCGTTGGTTTGCCCGTAACCAAGCCTACCGCAACCAGTTCAAGGAAGATCTGGCTATCCGCGACTTTTTCAAGCGCGAGCTGAAGGACGCCGCATTGAGCGAAGTACGTATCGAGCGTTCGCGCGGCGCTTTGAACATAACATTGGCCACCGCCAAACCGGGCTTGGTCATCGGCCGTTCCGGTGTCGGTATCGAGGATCTCAAGAAGAAGTTCCTCAAGCATTTCTTCCCGATGAAGAAGGTCCAATTCATGCTGAATGTCGTCGAGGTGGCTAAGCCATCGTTGGAATCATCGCTCGTGTGCCAGCAGGTAATCCAGGACCTGGAACGCCGCATGCCTTTCCGTCGTGTCTTGAAACAGTCGATAGAGAGGGTCAAGAAAGCTGGTGCCCTCGGAGTGAAGATCTCGGTTTCAGGACGTCTTAACGGTGCCGAAATCGCCCGCCGTGAATGGTTGGGTTGGGGCAAGATCCCGCTCACCAATCTGCGCGCGGACATCGATTATACCTATGACGTGGCGCGCACCATCGCTGGCGCCGTCGGCGTGAAGGTCTGGATTTATCGCGGAGACGTGTTTGAACAGGACCGTCTGTCCCAATACCAGCCGACCACCCCGACACGCGACATGCGCGGACGCGGTGATAGGCGTGGAGCTCCAGGCGCGGGTCGCGGACCTCGCCCGATGCAACCAGCCGCCATGAATGACTCACAGAGTGCAGCCGCTGGCGCCTAAAATACTGGCAAGAATATGTTGATACCCAAAAAAGTAAAACATCGCAAATGGCATAAAGGGCGCGGCCGCATGATCCGCACGGCTTCGGATAAGATAGAGCTTTCTTTCGGTTCCTATGGCCTGAAGGCTACGACTGCCGCCTGGGTCAGCTCCCGTCAGATCGAAGCTTGCCGTCGTGTCTTGACGCGCTATACGCGTCGCGGCGGAAAGATCTGGATCCGCATTTTCCCTGACAAACCGATCACCAAGAAGGGCAACGAAGTCCCTATGGGCGCCGGAAAAGGTGCTGTCGACCATTACGTAGCCCCTGTCCGTCCTGGCACCGTGGTCTTCGAGATGGACGGCATCCCGGCCGACAAAGCTAAAGAAGCCTTGGAATCGGCTGGCTACAAGCTACCGTGCAAGAGTAAATACATCGCTAAATAATATGGGAGTCAAAGACATAAGACTGAAAACGCGCCCCGAACTGTTGACGCTCGCAGCTGAGCTGAGCGGGCAGATCCGCGACTTGAGATCCCTCGTGGTCACGCGTCAGCACAAGAACGTACGCGAACTCCGCAATAAAAAACGTGAGTTGGCGCGCGTCCAGACCGTGTTGCGCCAGACCGCCGAACCTAGCAAACAATAATTATGGACAAGCAGACTGACAAAAAACCGCAGAGCCGTCGTTTGAGCGGCATCGTGACCTCGGACAAGATGGACAAGACCATCGTGGTTAGGCTTGACCGTCGTGTGACGCATCCCAAGTACGGAAAGTTCTACACGAAGTCCACCAAGGTCAAAGCGCATGATGCGAAAGGTTTGGCGAAAATCGGCGATGTCGTGGTGATTCAGGAAACCCGCCCCTTGTCGAAGGACAAGTGTTGGAGACTCATCAGCGTAACCAGCCAAGCTAAATAAAAGATATGGTACAGCACAGAACAATGCTTAAAGTCGCGGACAACAGCGGAGCCAAAAAACTCCAGTGTATCCGCTTGCACGGAGGTTACCAACGCCGTACTTCGGGCTTGGGGGATATCGTTACCTGCGTCGTCAAATCGGCTGATCCGCGTGGCGCAGTCAAGAAATCCGATGTGGTGCATGCCGTCTTGGTACGCATCCATAAGGAGACGCGTCGCCCCGACGGTACCTATATCCGTTTCGACGATAATGCCGCGGTCATCATCGACCAGAAGAGCAAGGAGCCGAAAGGTACCCGCATCTTTGGCCCTGTCGCTCGCGAGTTGCGCGCCAAAGGTTTCATGAAGATTGTTTCATTAGCCCCGGAGGTACTGTAAATATATGTCTAAATTACGCATCAAAACCGGCGACATGGTCAAGATCATCGCAGGCAAGAACAAAGGGAAGTCGGGCAAGGTCCTGCAGGTCTTTTCTGATGTCAATCGTGTCGTGGTCGAGGGGGTCAACATGACTAAGCGACATCTGCGCTCACGCCACACGGAGCAAAAAGGTCAGATAGTCGAATTCGCCATGCCGATACATGCCTCGAACGTCCTGCCGATGGACGAAAGCGGAACCACCATGCGGCACGATGACAAACCTAAATCCAAACGAGTATGAATTTGCGAGAGCGTTACAACACAGAGATAGCCAAGCAGCTGCAGTCTGACCTCAAGATCAAGAGCGTCATGGCTTTACCCAAGGTCACCGCCATCACGGTAGCCGTGGGTTTGTCGCAAGGCATCAAGGATCCGAAGTTCAACGAGAACGCGGAAAAAGTCCTGCAGCGCATCACCGGTCAGAAGCCCGTCAAGACGAAAGCGCGCTTGTCCATCTCGAACTTCAAGATCCGCAAAGGCATGGAGGTCGGGATGCGCGTCACGCTGCGTGGCGACCGCATGTGGGACTTCTTGGATAAGCTGGTTAACGTGACCTTCCCCCGTATCCGCGACTTCCGCGGCATCTCGAGCAAACATATCGATGCCAACGGGAACCTTTCCATCGGCTTCAAGGAATTCCTGGCTTTCCCCGAGATCGAACCGGACGACGTGGAGAGGACTCATGGCCTGCAAGTCAACATTTCGACGACAGCCGGAAAGCGTGACGTCGGTTTGGCACTCTTCAAACACCTTGGCTTTCCCTTTAAGGACTAATCTATGGCAACCAAAGCACAAATCGCTAAATCAAACGGCAACCCCAAGTGGAGCACCCGCAAAGTGAATCGTTGTTGGCGCTGCGGGCGTCGTCATGGCTACATGCGGGCCTTCGGCATCTGCCGCATCTGTTTCCGCGAACTGGCTAATCGCGGCGAACTTCCGGGTGTAACCAAATCTAGCTGGTAATACTATGAATACCGATACCATCAGTGATTTCTTGACCCGCTTGCGCAACGCCATGTCTGCGCATCATGAGGTCTGCGAGGTGCCATCTTCACGCCTCAAGTTCGATATCGCCAAGATACTCGAGCGCGAAGGCTATGTAGGCAAGGTCACGGAACGCCATGAAGGCGCCAAGAAAATCTTGAGCGTAGCCTTGAAGTTCGAGGATAGGGAACCCGCTATTCGATCGATCAAGCGTGTCTCGAAGCCAGGTCTGCGTGTCTATCGTGGAGCTTCGGAACTGCCCCGTGTTTTGTCGGACATCGGGATCGCCATAGTCTCGACTTCCGCCGGCGTCATGACGAATAAGGAAGCGCGTCGACGCAAATTGGGAGGCGAAGTAATCTGTGAAATCTACTAGTATGTCTCGAATCGGAAAAAAACCCATCATCCTGCCTTCCGGCGTAGAAGCTACGCTGAAGGACGGGGAAGTCGTCATCAAGGGTCCTAAAGGTACCCTGACTGTCGCATTGCATCCTGCTATCAAGGTCGTCCAGATCGAGGACCCGAAGTCTTTGGAGGTGCAGATCGCCGACGAGACTGTCAAGAAGGCCGGCGCGCTCTGGGGCTTGATGCGTCAGCTGATCGCTAATGCGGTCGACGGCGTGCAGAAGCCTTTCGAGAAGTCGCTGGAATTCGTAGGCGTCGGTTTCAGGGTATCCATCTCGGGCAACAAACTGAACATCGAAGTCGGATTTTCCCACCCCGTGGAGTTCGTCTTGCCGCCAGGGATCGAAGGCAAAGTCGATAAGCAGATTTTGACGCTTTCCGGCATCGATAAGCAGCTGGTCGGTGAAATCGCTGCCCAAATCCGTCGTATCAGGCCACCGGAACCTTACAAGGGCAAAGGCATCAAGTACGTGGACGAAGTAATCCGCCGTAAAGCCGGAAAGGCCGCGGCTAAGTCAGCATAATATGAACGACTCTAAGCGAAAGATACAATTGCAGAAGCGCCGCATCATCCGCGTCCGCGCTAAGGTATCAGGCACAAGCGAGCGCCCACGGTTATCCGTCAAGCGTACGCTGTCCCATATCTACGCACAGGTCATCGACGATACATCCGGCAAGACTTTGGTCGCAGCTGCCGATACCGAATTGAAAGGCGCAAAGATGAATAAGACCCAGGCGGCAGAAGCAGTGGGCAAACTTGTCGCAGAGAAAGCGCTGGCTAAGAAGATAGAAAGCGTTGTCTTTGACCGTCGTGACAAGCAGTACCATGGTCGCCTTAAGGCCTTGGCCGAAGCGGCTCGTGCGGCCGGCTTAAAATTTTAAACCCAGCATTATGAGCGAAGAGCAAGTCAACAAACAGCCTGTGGCCCCAGAAGCGCAGCCCGCAGCAAAACCGGCGGCACCCGCGGCACGCGACAACCGTCCGCAGCAACGCGGCAGGGGAGCCGGTCAGAATCGCGGCGGTGGCCCTAATCGCGGCGGTGGCAATCGTCGTCCGCCAGGTCGTCCTAGACCAGGTTCGGATGTCCCGTTGGAATCCGATTACGAAGAGAAGAACCTGGACATCGCGCGCGTCACGCGTGTGACCAAGGGCGGAAAGCGCATGCGCTTCCGTGCTTTGACCGTAATCGGTAACCGTAAGGGCCGTGTGGGTTATGGTGTGGCCAAGGGTCTGGATTTCTCACTCTCCGTCACCAAAGCCGCGACCCAAGCCCGCAAAGCTTTGATCACCGTACCGCTCGTCAATGAGACTATCCCGCATGCGGTAGAGGCGAAATTCGCCGCCGCCCGCATCCTGCTCAAACCGGCTCCTAAAGGTACCGGTATCAAGGCTGGAGGTGCCGTGCGCGTAGTGCTGGAATTGGCGGGCGTCCCTAACGTCGTGTCGAAAATCTTGGGTTCAGCCAGCAAGATCAATAACGTAAAAGCTACGTTCGCTGCCCTCAAGAAACTCAAAGCTCCGCAAAAAGCGACGGAAGATAAGTCCAAAGACGAGGAAAAATCCAAGTCAGAGGAAACGAAATAAAATCTTATGGCAATTTCACTTAATACACTGGCTTCGGCCAAAGGTGCTCGCACCAAAAAATTCCGCGTCGGTCGTGGAGAAGGTTCGGGTAGCGGAAAGACATCGGGCCGCGGCACCAAGGGTCAGCGCGCGCGTTCCGGCGGACGCAATAAGCTTAAGCTGAAGGGTATCCGCAGCATGGTTTTGGCTTTCCCGAAGTTGCGCGGTTTCAAGAGCCGCTACAAGAAGGATCATAGCGTCTCCCTCGAGAGACTAGCGGCAAAGATCGGCGATGCGACCCTCATCAACCTGAAGACGCTTAAAGCCTCCGGCCTCGTGCCGAAGAGTGCTGTCGGCGCCAAGGTCATAGGCTCCTGCAAACTGGAAAAAGCGCTGCATTTCGAGAACATCAAAGCGTCCGCCACGGCTAAAGAAGCGATTGAGAAAGCCGGTGGTTCGTTCATCGTCCCGAAGGTCAAGAAAAACAAAAAACGCGTGTAGCTCGTAGTCGGCGGTTCGGGTATACTCGAACTGCCGATTATGTCGACGCAACAGTCGGTATCCCGATGGCCATGAGATAACAGGTTTGTCGGGATCGACTCCAATATCTATATTATGTGGGAAAAAATTCAATCTATCTGGCGCGTCAAAGAAGTTAGGAATGGACTGTTGTTCGTGCTGGCCATGATGGTCATCTTCAGGTTGGCGGCTCACATCCCTTTGCCGGGTATCGATGTCGAGGCATTGCGTCGTTATTTCCAATCCAACCAGATCCTGGGCATGCTCAACCTCTTCTCCGGAGGTACGGTTCGGAACTTCGCCATCGTCGCTTTGGGCGTCGCGCCTTATATCACGGCCTCGATCATCTTCCAGCTCTTGGCGATGATCGTGCCGAGCATAGAAGAGATCCAGAAGGATGGAGAACAGGGACAGCAACGCATCAACCAGTGGACGCGTCTTTTGACCGTACCTTTGGCCATCCTCCAGTCTTTCGCCCTGATCCAGCTGTTGCGCCAGTCGCAATACAACATATTGACCAAGACCGATATGCTGCACATGGTCACGCTCATCGTGACCGTGACGGCCGGTACGATATTCCTCATGTGGTTAGGCGAATTGATGTCCGAAAAGAAAGTCGGCAACGGCATCTCTTTGCTCATCTTCGCCGGCATCTTGGCTGGCCTGCCGCAGTCCCTGGGTCAGCTCTTGGTGTCATATGACCAGTCGCAGCTCATCAGCTACATCGTGTACGGCATAATCGCCATCGTGACCATCGTGGGCGTCGTGTTCATCACCGAAGGTCAGCGCAATATCCCCATCCAATATGCCCGTCAGGTCAGGGGACAGGGCGGTTCCGGCGGCGTCGCCACCAGCCTCCCGTTGCGCGTCAACATGGCTGGCGTGATCCCGATCATCTTCGCCATCTCCATCTTGTTGTTCCCGTCGGTCATCGCACAATTCTTCGTGCATGCGCGTACGCCTTGGATCGCCCAAGCAGCACAGTGGTTCATCACTGCTCTGCAGAACCAGTATGTCTATGGCGGGTCGTATTTCCTCCTCGTCGCGCTGTTCACCTTCTTCTACACTTCGGTCGTGTTCAACCCCGAGACCATCGCCGAGAACCTCCAGAAGCAAGGTGGCTTCGTCCCGGGTATCCGCCCTGGCCGTCCGACTGCCGAATATCTCCAGTCAGTCATCAACCGCATCAATCTGGTCGGTGCCGTTTTCCTCGGTTCGATCGCCGTGTTGCCGCTCTTGGCGCAAGGCGCGGGCGGGAATCGATTGTTGGCCATCGGCGGCACCTCGTTACTGATCGTGGTTTCGGTCGTCATCGAGTCGGTCAAACAAGTCGAGGCTCAATTGACCATGCGTAAGTACGACATCTACTAGACGATACATTTTTCGAAAAATCCAAAAGCGGCCTCCGGGCCGTTTTTGCTTAAGGTCAATGAGTAAAATGATGTTACATCTTGCCGAAAAAGGCTTATTTATGTACGGTTATTTTTAGTGTTCTTTCCAGGAGTCGATATGACAGACCGAATACATTCGGATTGTCTGGGGCCGAAAAGCGCGGCTAGGAGCAGCGCGGTCTGGGCTGTATGCGTAAGCTCAGGATCGAGTGCCAAGACGCTGCCGCTAGGTTCATCGAAGAGGGCACAACAGATGCAGGTCAAGAG
This sequence comes from bacterium, assembly GCA_021796435.1. Taxonomy (GTDB): domain Bacteria; phylum Patescibacteriota; class Patescibacteriia; order 2-12-FULL-60-25; family 2-12-FULL-60-25; genus CAIKNB01. The sequence goes on along the minus strand of JAJYXM010000016.1, from coordinate 1,140,580 downwards.
CGTTACGCCGAATTATGCTGCGACCGAGCAGATGCTCGTCAGCCTGCTCGAAGAACTGAAGGATGTAGATTTCGTCTCATCGTTACTGCAGGACGCGAGTCGGCGCCATTGGCTCTTGCAGGCTTGGACGGCCGAAGCGATCTATGGTTTAGCCTACTGTCCTTACGATCGTCCCGCTGATCGCAAAGCCATCTCCCGCGCTCTAAGGCGGATCAAAGGTTGGTCGTTCGCGCTTAGTCTTGATCTTCTGCAGGAGCTTAGTAGACACGAGCTTCCTGCATTGCTGGCTATCTCGACGATGTCGCGTCTGCTTTATGTGGGCTATCGTCATCCCGTTCCTGCAGTCGCGGAGAGTTCGACTGGCCAAGAGGAAGGACTGGGTTCCATACTGATCGCTCCTAAGATCCGCCAAGCTGCGAAAATGGATCGGCGGGTTTACGTCTGCGGTTTTGATCAGGCACCTCATTTGAGGACGTATCTGCGGTCAGCGCTGGCTAACTGCGTACGTTGGCCTGCGTTGCAGGAACCTGCTGCGGCGCAGATCGGACTCATGGTACGCGCCATAGCGGAGAAGAAGGCCAGCTGTGTGATTTTGGACGGTCGGATCCACCCTCTCGCCCTGAATCGTCTGGAGATGGCCTGTGAGCTCTCGCGTGTTCCTCGAGTCATCTTGGCCGAAACCTCGGTTCAGGGCCTTGGAGGAGCCCTACTGGAGCTCGAGGGACGCATCTGAAGAACCTAATACGGACAGAGTCGGCACACCCGGCTCTGTTGTTCTTTTTATATGACCCATCAAGCCGCATGGGATATACTCGGTACGCATATGGTTTCCGCAGAAAAAGCTGTGCGTGCTGCGACCTTCAGACGTCTATTCATCCTAGTCCTCTTTGGTTTTTCCGGTTTATCGGTGATTGCGGCGGCGCACCTCTCGTCATCTCATTTGGCAGGCCTTTCGTCGGGTACGCCGTGGGATGCGGTTCCTTGGCTCATCCTGGGTCTCGGTTTGGCGATATTCGCTTTTTGGCGCATCCGTTTTCGGCTTTTTTGGGAAGCGATTTTCACTTTGGCTCTGTTCCTAGGTGTTTGGTATCTGGGCATCGCCACGTTATCGTTGTCTACCGGACTATTATTGGCCTCGATCGTGGTACTTCTGCCCTTCTTCGTGCCGCGCATCTGGGCGCATGACCTGTTCTTCATCCTTGGTTCGATCGGAGTAGCACTGAATTTCGCGCTGCAGTTTCCGCCTGAACTGATCATCGTGATTTTGGCCGTAACGGCTCTTTATGATATTGTGGCCGCGCGTCCAGGCGGCATCGTCGCGGAGCTGGCCGGGCACTTGGTGAGCCGAGGGTTTGTGCCAGGCCTCATCATCCCTTCGGACCTTGCTTTTCTCTCCAGTCCGTTATCGGTCGTGGGTAAAAGCGAAGCGGCTTTGCTTGGCGCCGGAGATCTGATCTTGCCGCTTATCCTCGTAGGACAAACGGCTTTGAGTGATCTTTCGGCGGCTGGTGTCGTCTTCCTTGGGATGGTCTCTGGAGCCTGGTACCTGACGCGCCGTCCGGCAGCTGCTCCTCGAGCCGCGTTACCTCCATTGGCCATCGGTGCCGGTATTCCGTTCGTCATCTTCTATATATTTTCCCGGTTATGGTAAGGAAAAAAGTCAAAGCAGTACTGTTCGGTCCCCAAGGCTGCGGCAAAGGCACGCAGGGGAATTTGTTATCCGATAGGTTGGGCGTACCGCTGATCGGCGCTGGGGAGTTGTTTCGTTCCGAGATAACGGCCGGCTCACAGCTGGGTAAGCTCGTACAGGATTACGTATCAAGCGGTACTTTGGCGCCGGATGAACTCGTCAACGCCGTCGTCGCGAACCAGCTCAAACGCCTAGACCTGACTCGCGGTTATGTCTTGGACGGTTATCCGCGCAACATCGAGCAGGCCAACTATCTGGACCGGCTGACCAAAGTCAACCTCGCCATCTATCTCAAGATCTCCGATCAGGAAGCGGTGCGGCGTCTTTCGGGGCGTCTGCAATGCAGCGCCTGCAAATTCGTTTTTCATGAGACCGAATCTCCGCCCGCCAAACCAGGCATCTGCTCCATCTGCGGCGGTAAGCTGTACAGACGTGATGACGATACGGAGGACGTCATACGGCGCCGTTTGGCGGCGTTCCATTTCATGACCGAACCGATGGCCACCTACTATCGTCAGCGCGGTGTCCTGCTTCAGGTGAATGCCGAGCAGTCGATCCCGTATGTTTTCCAGGACATCATGAAAAAGATAATCAAACTCGGATTCTTCGCTTGAACTATGTCACTCATCAAAACACCTAAAGAGATTGAAAGCCTTAAGCGCGGAGGGGTCATCCTGTCCACCGCCTTGTCTGATGCCATGCGCGCTTGCGTCGTAGGCGCCAGTACGGAAGATATCGACCGCATAGCGCGGGAAAGCATGGAGCGCGCCGGCGCCAAACCGTCCTTCTTGGGCTACCGCATCGACCCGAGCGACCCGGCATATCCTTCTACCCTCTGCATATCCATCAATGACGAGGTCGTCCACGCTCCGGCGACTCCGGCGCGCATCATAAAAGAGGGCGATGTGGTCGGTCTGGATATCGGGGCATGGTTCGAAGGCCTGACGACAGATATGGCAGCTACCGTGATGGTGGGGGAAGTCAAACCGGAAGAGAAAGAGCTTGTGCTTGAGACACGCCGCGCCTTGGAAAAGGCGCTGACCGTCGTCCGTAATGGCGCCTACATCGCCGAGATAGGTGCGGCCATCGGGGACTATCTTGAACCGTTCGGTTTCGGCATTGTCCGTGATCTTGTAGGTCATGGAGTCGGGCACGCGGTGCATGAAGAGCCTCAAATCCCAAATTTCCGCGATCCACGAGCGCCCAAAGTGATCATGCAGACCGGTATGGTCTTGGCTATCGAACCCATGGTCGCGCTGGGAAGCTGGAAAATCTACCAAAAAAACGACGGTTGGACGCTGGCTATGCGCGACGGTTCCACGGCTGCGCATTGGGAAGTCACTGTCGCGGTCACGGATGACGGTTATGATCTGATAACGCCCTGGCCGGATGCATCTAACCCCTGAACCGATATGCGCATCCTCGGCATCGATTACGGATCCAAACGCGTCGGTATTGCACTCGGCGATACCGGATCAAAGATAGCCACTCCGTGGTCAGTTTTGCCGAACGAAGGGGCATTGCCGTTGTTGGCCAAGATCCACGAGATCGCAGAACATGATCAGGTCGAGGAGATCGTCGTCGGCATACCTCATCCGTTGAAGGATTCGAGTCTTGAGAACGAGCAAGTCCGCGAGATCAATAAATTCATCCTCGGGCTCAAAGGCCTTAACCTGCCGATCCACGAAATAGATGAAGCGATGTCGTCCAAGCTTGCTGCGCGACAAGTCACGGCGGCAGGAGGCAGGGGAAAGCGCGATGACCTAGCGGCTGCTGCGATACTGCAGACTTGGCTGGACAGGAATAATTAGACGGTAGACGATAGTCGGTAGACAATAGCTTTTTGGAATGTAATTATTTAGGCTACCGTCTATCGTCTATTGTCTATCGTCTAGCCCATGCCCTACCTCCGCGACACCGCTATCGTCCTCAAGAAAGAACCGTTCCGCGAGCAGGATCGGCGGTATTATCTGTATGGCCGGGAGCATGGTCTGTTGATCGCCGTGGCGCGAGGTTCAAGCTCGCCGAAATCCAAGCAAGCCGGTCACCTTGAGCCGTTCAGCTCAGCCGAGGTCATGATCGCCAAAGGTGCAGCGTTCGATAAATTGGCTGTAGCCAAACAAGCGATCGGTCCAGGCATCATCATCGACAAGTCGCTCATCGGTTATGCCATCCGAGGTTCTTTCTCGGATTTGATCTTAAGATTGGTGCGTCAGGGAGTCGCTGATGAGCGCATATATGACCTGCTTTCCGAGGTATTGGACATTACCGCCCGCTTCCCTTCAGAACCTTCTCCTGACCGAGCCAGGCTCATCTTCTCTGCAGCGACGCTTAAGCTTTTGGATGCGTTAGGTTTTGCCCCTGTCATCAATCAATCCGGGGAAGCCACGACGCCTGTGCAGAGCTTGGCGCTCGCTTCGTTCCTGCGCCGCGCTCCCTTATCAGAGATACTTCGCATCACGGGCTCGGTCGATGTCTTCCGGGCCACTTCTGGTTTCATCGAAGAAGCCTTGAAGGCGACACATCTCTCGGAAGTGCCGCAAGGGCCAAGGGTCATCGCAGCACTAAGCGGCTGATCGAATATATGAAACCTTCCTGGATAATCGTCAGCCTATCCCTTGCCGCCTTGGGGATATGCGCAGCTTCCACGGTGGAGTTTCTTTTTTTGCACCCTATAGCGTCGACGCCTTTTCGTCATCTTGCGATAGAGCAACGCTATAGTCCCCATGATGAAGACGCTGACGGCATCAATGACACGCAGGACGTGCTCGATGGCGCCCGCGCTGAGGTCGACCGACATCCTATTTACCGCAGCGCTTATTATGGCGGGGGTTATCCACCGGAAGATGAAGGCGTGTGCACGGATGTCGTGTGGAGAGCTTTCCGCCAAGCCGGATACGACCTGAAGGCATTGATTGACGACGATATCCGCGTCCATACCGCTGACTATCCTCGCGTACAGGGCAAGCCTGATCCGAATATCGACTTCCGCCGAGTTCCGAATATCCTCAAATATCTGCGCCGCTACGGCACATCTTTGACGACCGAAATCAAACCATGGGATGCGGAGAACCTAAAAGAATGGCAGGGTGGTGACATCGTCATCTTCGACAAACCCCACGAGCACATCGCCATAGTCTCCGATAAGCGTCGCAACGACGGCGTGCCGCTCATCATCCATAACAGCGCTCCATATCCTGAAGAACAGGACGCTCTGGTTTATTGGAACGAAAAAGTATCTCCGATAGTCGGCCATTTCCGTTGGCCGGATTAGGGACTACTTTCGTCACGCCTTGAAGCCTTGACTCTGTAAGGCTTTTCTGTTACAAAATTCAATTCGTTGTTCTTTGTCTCAACCTAGGCGAAAGGATGGAAGATGCCAAGACGCACGATGTTCCGTTCGTATCAGCGAGCCGACCAGGTTTTCGTTCCGCGATCATTCGCCTGCGAGCCGCCGAGCAAGACTCGCGTCAGGACACTGAAGGTCATTAAGCCGGTGCGCGTCAGCGTGCCGCCTGACGGTCAGTTGTGGGCGTTGGCACGCGAGGCTGCGCGACAAAACAATTTTCGTGAACGCCGTCAGCTCAAGATGGAGGCGATCGCGAAATTGGGCGAGCAGGGGAAGGTCGTGCCGGAAGAGACGTCGACTTATCGAATAGGCAATTTCCAGAAGTTCTACCGGATCATCGCTCCCAAGCTTCGCCGCTACAACGGCCGGGATGCCATTGCTGTGGACATCTACTTGCATCTTAAGGAGGTCGTCCAGCGGGCGCGCCAGCAGATGTGGAGTCTACGCTTGTCCCAAGTGAAGTACGAGATCAGACGCTTCCTGGACGAGCGCGAAGCTATGATCGTGAAGATAGCGGATGAAGGCGAACTGATCTGCCGCCCGGGTTCGCCCAAGGATGTCCGCGAGCGCGGCGAGCCGGCCTACACCGAAGCCGCGGCCAAGCGCCGCAAGGACGCCCGGCGCATCGACCGCATCACGGTCCGTGCCCGACTGCCCGGCAGCTCCGAAGACCTGTTCATCACGCTCGGCCGTTCGACTAAAAAGGTGAACGGCCGCCGCGTACCCTGCCCGCGCCGCATCTTCGCCATTCAGACCGATGCCGAGTGGCGCTACTGGCTCAAGACGCGGATTCGTGACAAGCAGGGCTTCCGCAACTACGGCAGCCGCCGCGCCCAAGAAGCTAACTGACCCAGCCCCCGCCCAAGCCCGCTTGCTTGGTCGGGGGATTTCAATTAAAGTTCTTGTGCCAAGTACGCGGTACGATGTACGCGGTACGTTCGCACAAACTTATGCAAAACCTTATCTCCAAATTTCCCGATCTCGTCGGGCAAGAAGTGACCATCAAAGGCTGGGCCTACAACGTCCGCTCGTCAGGTAGTATTGCCTTCCTCCAGATCCGCGACGGATCAGGCTTTACGCAGGCGGTCGTGGTTAAGAACGGTGTGGACGAAGCCTCGTGGCAAGCTGCGGTAGATACGACGCTCGAGTCGTCCGTTGTCGTCACCGGTACCGTCTCGAAACATCCTAAGCAGGAAGGAGTTTACGAATTGCAAGCGACAAAAGTCGAGTTGATCCAGAAGGCTGAAGAATACCCGATCGGCAAGAAGGAGCACGGCCCGGATTTCCTCTTGGATAACCGCCATCTGTGGTTGCGCGCTCCGTCCCAATGGGCCGTGATGCGCGTCAGGAACGAGATCATCTATGCCACGTTCGACTGGTTCCGTCAGAATGATTTCATCAAGATCGATTCTCCCATCCTCACGCCGAATGCCTGCGAAGGCACGACCGAACTTTTCGAGATCGATTACTTCGGCGAGCGCAAAGCGTATCTCTCGCAATCAGGTCAGCTGTATATCGAAGCCGCCATAGCCTCGGTCGGCCGTTGTTTCGATTTCGGTCCGGTCTTCCGTGCCGAAAAATCCAAGACGCGTCGCCACCTGATAGAGTTCTGGATGATGGATGCGGAAGCCGCTTTCGTGGATCATGAGGGCAATCTGAAGATCCAGGAGGAGTTGGTCTCTTTCATCGTCAAACGCGTGCTCGAGAATTGTTCTGCGGAACTCAAGCTGCTCGAGCGCGATGTCGAACCGCTCAAGAAAGTCGTCGCACCGTTCTATCGCATCACGCACGCCGAAGCCATCCGTCTCTTGCGCGAGAAGGGGAGTGACATCGGCGACATGGACGATCTTGGTGCCGATGACGAGACGACGCTGACGCAGATGTATGACAAGCCGATCTTCATCGAGAAGTATCCGGCAGCGGTCAAGGCTTTCTACATGAAACGTGATCCGTCGGACCCGAGTCGCGTCCTGAACGCCGATTTGCTTGCGCCGGAAGGCTATGGCGAGATCATCGGCGGCAGCCAGCGTGAGGATGATTACGAGGAGCTGATCAAACGCGTCCGTGAACACAACTTGCCGGAAAAGGAATTCCAGTGGTATCTCGATCTGCGTAAATACGGTTCGGTCCCGCATTCCGGCTTCGGTTACGGTCTGGAGCGCTTGGTCGCCTGGATCTGCGGTCTGCACCATGTACGTGAGACTATCCCATTCCCGCGCCTGCTGAACAGGCTGGAGCCATAATTCTTGTTATGTCCATCAAAATCACATATTTCGTCCATGGCACTACTGTCGACAACGAAAATCACATCTCATCCGGCTGGCATGATGCGGAATTGTCCGAGCTCGGTCGCCGCCAGGCCGCCGAACTTAAAGAGTTGGTAAAGGACAAGCACTTCGACGTCGTTTTCTGTTCCGATCTCAAGCGTGCTGTCGATTCGGCCCATCTTGCTTTCGAAGGCGTAGCTCCGATAAGCGAAGACGCAAGACTGCGCGAATGCAATTACGGCACATACAATGCCAAACCGTCTGACATCGTCGAGCCGATGCAGGAGAAGAATATCGTTGATAGATTTCCGGAAGGGGAGAGTTATGAAGATGTGAAGTCTCGCATAAAAGATTTCTTGGATTTCCTCAAAGCTAATCATGACGGCAAGAGTATAGCGATCGTAGCGCACAAAGCTCCGCAGCTCGCACTTGATGTTTTGCTGAAAGGGCAGACTTGGGAGCAGGCGTTCGCTGACGATTGGCGCAAACGCAAGGCCTGGCGGCCGGGATGGGAGTACGTTCTGGAGAGTCAGCCTTGACGGTATAGCCAGTAAAAGGTAATAAAAAGGCGTCCTTTGACGCTTTTTTGTTGAAAACGGCATATTGTGCGGAACCGGTCATCCCGGGCGTAGACCCGGGATCTCCTGGCTTGCGTCCAATACGCCGTTTTCAACGACAACTCCTTGATCCGGGATATGCTCGGTAATGGGAAACGTCGGCGGCATGCACAAGGAGGCAACGCCATCATGGCAACGCCTATCGACCAGATCGGGCAGCACGAACTCAACCCTACGCTCAAAGCCTTGGCCAAGGCGGGAGGCACCACGGACCACGCCCAGTGGATGCGCTCGGGCAAGAACCCAGCACTCCTCATGGATTTCATCAGAGAGCAGGTGATTCTGAATCGCAAGAACCCGCATGAGATGACTGTCGAATCGCAACTCGCAGCGCTCAGTCGGGCCGATGAACAAGAGCTCGTGGCCGGCAACAACCACTGGGTAGCGACATCGGGAAAGTGCTTCGAGCGGCTGGCTCGCACTGCGCCACCGTGGCCCAGAGGTGGATCTTCGTTCCGCAGTCTCCGCATCCGATTCGGAAGGGGCACGAGCGGCGTGCAGCAGACCTTCATGGCGCATCTCCTGCGTATCCACCGGGTCTTCAGGGATGTCAATGATGAGTACTTGTTCCTCAAGCATGGCGGCTTCGAAGTTTCCCCGCCGAACCTCCTGAAGGGTGACCATACGCATCGGGCTTGCGTCGAGTGGGTGCTGATCGATACGAGCAAGCACCGCCGGCGCAATAGCGTAAGCGATGTACGCGGCCGCAGGTCGCTCGCCGACGAGCTGTTCGTCATGGCTTGGCTCTTTCCGGACCTGATCCGTTCGATCGACGGAGACGAGAGCCCTGACCTGTTCGCAGCCGGCTACAAGACCAGCTGTAAGCAGCTGGGAGAAGATGGCGTGCCGATGCTGAGCTATAAGCGGGACCTCAAATCCATGATCATCAAATTCGGAAACAGGTTCAACTGTTTCACGAACTCCTCGGTGCCCGAACTCCTGCCACACACCCATCACAAGATGTGATCCTCGACCCCACCCTTCGCGAAGGGTGGGGTCTCGTCGTTCATATCGCCCCCTACAGCCTCGCCTTGCGCTGTGCTATCCTGTCCCCATGCCCAAAAAACCGAGTTTTTCATCCAAAACCAACGTCCCGTTGCTTATTTTCGCTACAGTCCTGGTTGTAGCCGGTATCGTCGCTTCGGCTTGGTTCTCATCGCATAAACCATCGACGGACACGCCGAGCGTCGCATCCAGCACGCCAGCCCTCGTAGTTCCCGCGGACCAGGAACTGACTACCTACGATCTGTTGTTGCGGAACGAAAGTTCGGTGACATTATTGCGGCTTGACGGTACGCATGATCGGCTGACCGCGGAAGACTTCGCTAAGCGCTACCCGGCCAGGCTGCCGTTGCAGGGAGCTTCTGCGGCAAACGGTTCACCGGTGACTTTTCCGTCAGCGACGGCCCAGCCCAGCTCCGGCAATTCCGATCCTAGCGGTAGCTATATCGCACATCTGGGTACAGCAAAGGATGACGGCGCCAGCACCATAGATATTTCCGAAAACAATACGGTGACGCAATCCGTCGTGTTGCGGGACTCTGTCGGTCGGGCGCTTAAGGACGCCATGATCCTGGGATGGTCCGATCCTCGTACCGTCATCGTCTCCGTTGTCGCCACCAGCACGCGCTATGCCTATGCCGTCAGCCGTGACGGTAGCTCCGCTCCGCTTGCTCCATTGCCGGACAATCTCGTCTATCAGAGCATCCAATGCGGTCGTCTCTGGTTTGCGACCGGTGTTTTGGGCCAAGGCCTGGAGAGCGTACCGACAGGCCCATCTGATCTGATCTCTGTCACCGGCCCCGCAGCAACCGATATCAAGAAGATCGCGCATGACGATACGCGGCTTTTCAGCTCACTTGTCTGCGGCCCGCAAGGTGTCGCTTATCGCATGGATGACGGCCAGTCATACTATCTGTCTTTCGCCGGCGGAGCACCTGCGCAGGAACTCGGTAAGCGCACTCCCTTGGCGATAGTCGGAGACGGTAAGATAATCATGCGTGATAATTACGATCTCGTCCTCTTTGACCTGTCCGCCAAAGAGGCTACTAAGCTTATGGCGTTGCCTGAAGGCGAGGTTGAGGTTTTCGCGGTTCCGAAAACCCTCGACTTGTAGGTGCGCAAGATATAGAATTTATTTATGGGACAAAAGAAGGAAGTCAATGAATCAAGCTTCAAGCTGTTGGCGATTTTCGGCGGTATCGCGCTCGTCGTCATTCCCGTCGTGCTGATTGTCTTCATCATCTTGCGCTTCATGTATAGCGAGCCGCCTAAAAACTCCGAAGTGGCGCCGCAGGAACAACATACGTTGATCAAGGGCGGTTTAGGCGAGCTGGGTAGCACCTGTGGGGGTCCGGGCGGTTTACCTTGCCGTCCTGGTTTGCGCTGTTCAGTCAGCGACGGGATAAGCTATGGCGAATGCCAGGAGACGCCCAAGCCATAGTCCGAGTTGATTTGCTTGCATCCATTTAACCATGTAACGTATCCAATCGATGGGGCCGACGCAGTCGGTCCTTTAAATCCAAGCAAATATGCCACGATTCCTCAATCTCGCGACAGCTGAGGCTGTCGGCCAAGAAGTCACCATCTACGGTTGGGTCAATACGCGCCGTGACATGGGCAAGATCACGTTTTTCGATATGCGTGACAGAAGCGGCTTATTGCAGGTCGTCCTCGTGCCCGCCGAACTCGATGATGCATCGCGCGACCTCGTCACCGGTATCCGTCCGGAATACTGCTTAGCCGTGACCGGCCTCGTCCAAGCCCGCGGTGCCAAGCAAGTCAATCCGAATCTGCCGACTGGCACGGTAGAGCTTTTGGCTAAGCACGTCGAGATCTTGAATCCATCCAAGACGCCGCCTTTCGAACTCGAGGATACGTCCGGCATCAACGAGGAACTGCGCATGAAATATCGTTACCTCGACCTGCGGAGTGCGCGCATGCAGCGCAACATCCGGTTACGCGATAAGGTGATCTCATTCATGCGCGATTATCTGCATGGCCAGGATTTCGTCGAAGTCGAGACGCCATACATCACCAAAGGTACGCCGGAAGGCGCACGCGAATTCCTTATCCCATCGCGCAACCAACCTGGCCAGTTCTACGCCCTACCGCAGTCGCCTCAGCAGTTCAAGCAGCTCTTGATGGTCGGCGGCATGGAAAGGTATTTCCAGGTAGCGCGATGTTTCCGCGACGAGGACCAACGCGGCGATCGTCAGCCGGAATTCACGCAACTTGATCTTGAGATGTCGTTCGTCGACCGCGAAAACGTCCTCGAGCTCATCGAAGACATGATGATCAAGATGATACGGACGGTCACGCCGGAAAAGCGTATACAACAGATCCCGTTCCCGCGGTATTCGTATCAGGAGGTCATGGACAAGTACGGATCGGATAAGCCTGATTTCCGTGAAGACAAAGACGATCCCAACCTATTGGCTTTCGCCTGGATCATCGATTTCCCGTTCTTCGAAGCGACGGAAGATGGCGGCTGGACGTTCAGCCACAACCCCTTCTCCCGGCCTAAGCCCGAACACATGCAATGGCTCATGGAAAAGTCGCACATCGGCGAGATCCTGACGACGCAATATGATTTGGTCCTGAACGGATACGAAGCCGGAGGCGGGAGCATCCGTAACCACGAACCAGAAGCGCTGAAGAAGGTCTTCGAGATCATGGGCTTCGATGAAGAGGGGATACAGTCGCAGTTCGGCCACATGCTGGAATCATTCACTTATGGAGCGCCACCGCACGGCGGAATCGCGCCTGGAGTGGATCGCCTTGTCATGATCCTGGCGAATGAACCGAACATCCGCGAAGTCATCGCTTTCCCCAAGACCGGAGACGGTCGCGATCTTATGATGGGTGCACCATCGGAAGTTCCACAGAAAAGTCTCGATGAGGTGCATATAAAGATCAGTAGGGGCGAATAATCATTCGCCTGTACAATAGTTATTGTATGGACGCGATTCATCGCGCCCTGCTGGCGCATCGGTTTCATCCGATGCGTCTTTTGTCATAGACTTGGGTATTTGACGTTTTATGTTATAATCACCCCATAAAAATATGCGTAAAATAATCACTTTTTTAAGCACTTTGGCCATGATAATCATGCCTTTCAGTGCTTCTTTGTTCGTTCCGACGGCTGCCCATGCCGCCACGACAGGCCTCATCAAAGGGCCCTACGACACCGTCTATTGGCTGTCGTCCAACGGAAAACGTTACGTCTTTCCGACTTATAACACCTTTTTCAGTTGGTACGGCTATACTTCGCCAGCCATCCAACAACTGAGCCTCGAAGATCTCGGCAAGATCACCATCGGCGGCAACGTCACATACAAGCCTGGCGTCAGGTTGGTCAAGGTCACGACCAATCCCAAAGTCTACGCCGTTTCCCGCTACGGTATCCTGCGTTGGATAACGAATGAATCCCTGGCCGCCCAGCTTTATGGAGCCAACTGGGCCCAGCACGTAGACGACCTGCCTGATCCGTTTTTCGTCAATTACAATATCGGCGCCGACATAAACAGCACGGCTGATTTCAATCCGACACAGCAATCTAACTCCGTCACGACTCCCGACGACAACATCGAAACTCCAGCCGTCACTAACCCGACGACTCCGACCCAGACAGGCTCGCGTTTCAGTAACACCGTCAGCCAGACGAACCCCAAGGTAGGGGATACGGTCATCCTGACAGCCACCTTGAACTCCGGTGTCACCTCTCCAGCCATCACAAAGATAGAGATCGTTGACCCTCGTACAGCCTTGGCGATCAACACCTGCTATAACCAGCAAAGCTGCACCGTGGCGCAAACAGAAGCGATCATCGGCGGCATCACGAATATCATCTTTCATGCAAAGGGCTACGATGCCTCCGGCAACCTTGTCGCCGACGAATGGTTCCCGACGATTTCCATCAGCCAATCGTCAACGTCTAACGATTATGGAGCCTCGCTGACCCAGGATAAGAGCTCGATCACCAGCGGAGACATGGTCACTTTGACGGCTAAGGCATGGTCTACGCCTGCAACAGACCTTTCCGGCACACGGATCGAGATCTGGGACGATGTAAGGAAGGCCTACGTCACGACGTGCAACAACACGACGAGCTGTGTCGCCTCCTTGAGCGTGACGAAATCCGATTCGAGTTCCTTTGCCCAATACGCCGCATATCTCAAAGACTCATCGGGAAATATCTTAGCGACGGGATATGGCCCGCTTATCGCCTTTACGGGCGTGACAGCTGGGACGGCGGGTACGCTTAATGTGGACAAGACTTCCCATGCCTCGGGTCAAGCGGTCGTCCTGACGTTCACCCCGCCGGCGTCCATCCCTACAGCTAACGTCTATGCCGTCTTTTACCACGAGCACATGACGGGCTCTGTCTGGAGCTGCTCTGGTCAGAGTTCATGCACCGGTTCTGTCAGTGATTGGAGTAATGGTTTCGCGAGCGCACGCTATTATGTCATGGTCTACAATCGCCCCGCCGGCACGACCGGTACGTATGTCACGACCATCTATTCGCCTACCATCACCTACACCACCTACGACTCCTGCCCTTCCACGCTGTGTACTTATCAGCATGAGACGGGGCCATACGCGGCAGCTTCTGCCCCGACCATCACGTTACCTACGCCCAACCAGGTCTATACCAACTATCCACGCTTGGTCGACGTGAATTGGGTGAACGACAACCAGCAGTCTCACACCATCGAAGTGGCATGTGATTATTGCGGGACTGGCGCCATGTGGTCCGCGGTCACGACTTATTATGCGGGTAACTATGCTACGGGATATCAAGGCATCCTGCTCTCCGGCGACAACCAATTCCGCGTTCGCGTAAAGGCGACCGCTGCCAATGGCACCGTCGGGGCCTGGTCAGATTGGGTCTATTTCAGGTCTACCACGAACAACTCGTCGGTCCCGAACGCGCCTTGGATCACTTCGCCCTATCAGAACCAACAGTACACGAATTATCCGCGCACCCTGACGGTCCAGTGGTTCAAGGATTATGCGAAAAAACATACGCTCGAAGTCGCCTGCGATTACTGTGCTTCGGTCACTAACATGTACAGCAATCCGTCTTACTATGTGGCCGACAACTACGCGACGAGCTACGCGCTGCCAGCGCTGGCCGGAGATAACCGATTCCGCATCAGAGTGAAGGCGACGAACGAAAACGGCGTCGACAGCGCTTGGTCCGACTATATCTATTTCACCTTCAAAACACCCGCCGTCGCCACGACGGATCTGCAGATCACGGATGTGCTCTTCAAGGAATCGACGGTCAACGACAACCTGGGCGCTTTAGTCGGATTGAAGCTCAACCATCAGCCCTACAAGGTATCCTTGACTTTCACTAACCCGAGCACAGGCTTGAAGATGATGAACGGTTACTCCAACATCACGCGCAGCACCGTTACGCCGTATGAAGACGGCTACGTGATGCTGATGAACAATCTCGTCTCGAATATCGACTACCAATACTCGGTGACTGCAGAGGACTGGGATGGGAAGGGGAGCGTGACCAAGACCGGGATATACCACTCACCGACCTTAACGCAGCCGTATGCCTATCTCGACTATCAGGTCGTCGGGACTTCGCAACAAGGCCAGATCGTCATTAGCCCATCGACGGCCAGCTGTGACGTAAGCAAATGCGGTTATAACTTCGTGACCAAGAGCCTTGCTGGATATTCCGGCGGCGCATTCTACTCCGGATATTACGATAACCGATACCAGATCTTCGCCAATAACATAGGCCAAGGGGGCTTAGCCCTTTTGGCGAACGGAGACGCGACGCCGCCTCTCGTAAGCAGCGGTCAGTACAATCGTTTCGGTGTTCCGCTCACGGTCGGCAGCTGGTATGCGGTCTATGATGAAGCTAATCAGATGTTCATCAAGATCCATATCGCGAAGCTCGTGACGCCATAATCTTCACACGAACCAAAAAGGCAGCCCTAGGCTGTCTTTTTGGCGCTTATACGTTGACAATACTGGTTTTTTGGCTCCATTTGCGCTAATATTCAGTCGTGGCGCTAACGTTCAAGATAGAGCATTTTGAGGGGCCCTTAGACCTCCTACTCCAACTGGTGGAGCGGGAGGAGCTTGATATTTCCCAGGTCTCACTGGCTACGGTAGCGGAGCAATTCATGCACCATATCCAGGGGAACGCCTCCATCCAGCTGGAGGAGATGGCTGACTTTTTGCTCGTCGCCGCCAAGTTGGTCTACATCAAGTCGCGCCTGCTCATGCCTGATCTCGTCGACGCCGAGTTGGATGAAGGCCCGGATCTGGAATCGCAACTCCGTGCCTATCGCGCATTCGTCCAAGCTTCACACAAGATCGAAGCCATGTGGAATTCCGAAGTACGCTCGTTCACGCGTGAACGACGTCTCATCCGCATCACTGAATGCAGGTTCTCACCACCTCCGGAAGTCACGGTAGAGATAATGTCCGATACCATGCAGCGCATAATCCGACGTCTTGAGCCGATTTTCCGCCTGCCTAAAGCCGCGCTCCAACGTGTCGTCACGGTCCAGGAGAAGATCCGTCAACTCTTCCAGCATATCCGCACCAAGGCCAAGATGGTCTTCTCCGATTTCGTCAGCCATAAGGCCAGCAAGACCGAAGCCGTCGCAGGTTTCCTCGCATTGCTGGAGCTGGTGAAACAACGTTACGTAAAAGTGAACCAAGCCACTCTGTTCCAGGATATCGAGATTGAAGCTCATCCCGAGCGTCCCGATGTCGACCCCTTCGTGGAATCTTTCGCTTGATGCATGAATAACCAAAGTTTATGAATCTTGAGCAAACTTTAGAAGCTGTGATGTTCGCCGGCGCCAAACCGTTCACGGTCAAGCGTCTGTGCGAAATCGCAGAAGCAGAGCCGGAACAGGCCAAGCAGGCTTTGGCGGATTTGGGTAAACGTCTGGAGGAGTCGGGAAGTGCGATCATGCTGCAGAATAACGGCCATGAGTATGAGTTGGTGACGCGGTCTGAATTCGCTTCCGCCGTCTCGCAAGTCGTGAACGAAGAGACGCAGGGCGAACTGACGCGAGCCGCACTGGAGGCATTGACCATCTTGGCGTATCGCGGTCCCATGACGCGTCCCGAACTAGAGCAGATCCGCGGCGTGCATTCCTCCGTCATCATCAGGAACCTCATGTTACGTGGCTTGGTCGAAGAGAAAAGCGACCAACGCCTGGGCCAGCCTTTATATTCCGTCACCTTCGAGTTCTTGAACCACTTGGGATTGGCCAGCGCCGAGGGGCTGCCGGATTACGCCGAATTGCGCGGTCATGCCGTGATTTCCGACATGCTGCAGGGTCTTCAGGAATCCGTTCCGCAACAGACTGAAGATATCGCGTCTTTAGACCAAAAAAATGAAACCGAAAATCAAAATAAAACAATAGATACATGATTATGTTCGAGACCCTCATCGGCGCTTTGGCTGCCATAACCCTCGCTTCGCCTGTCCAGGCACAGACTTTGTTCGACCAATATATAGAGCAGATGCCTCAAGCCGAGGTGACGGTCCCGCAGCAGATATCCGCCCCGATCAAGAAGAGGAAAGAGAGCCTGGGCATCAAGACCAACGCGGCAGCCGTATTCGTGGCTGACGTGGCTTCCGGAAAAGTGCTCTTCGCGCAGAATGAGCATGAAGTCATGCCCATCGCGAGCTTGACCAAACTCATGACCGCCATGGTCTTCCTTGACCAGAAGGTGGACATGACGGCTTTGGTCGAGATGAAGGCGGAGGATTTTGATAACGAAAGCAAGCCGATCTTCAAGGTCGGAGAGCAGCTGACGTATGGCGAACTCCTGGAAAGCATGTTGGTCGGTTCGGTCAACGCTTCGGCCAGCGCTTTGGCGCGATCGACCCTAGGACGCGAGAATTTCGTCGCCGCCATGAACGCCAAGGCTAGGGAAATGAACCTTGAATCGCCGCATTACGCCGATCCTTCCGGTCTCGATCCACGCAACAGCGCCAATGCCGCGGATATAGCCGCAATCATCACACACGCTTCCGGCTATCCGCAGATCACGGCCGCGATGCAGAAGCCAGAAGTCATCATTCGCGGGCACAAGACCGGACAGGTCTATGACGTCAAGACGACCAACTTGTTGCTTTCCACTTTCCTGAACAAAAAGCCGTATTCCGTCGTTGCAGCTAAGACCGGTTCTTTGCCTGAAGCGGGCTATTGCATGGCCCAAATCACGCAGCGCGGTGATGGGTCCAGTGTAGTGGCCGTGGAGCTAGGTGATGACAACCATTTCGCACGTTTCCAGGACATCAAAGCTTTGACCAACTGGGCTTTCGACACTTATGAATGGGATTGAAGCTATGTGCCCATGAAACTATGATCCTCGGGATAGACTTGCGGTGTTTACCGCCCGGAGGGACGCCCGGTACGGGTATCGCTCACGCGTCGCGTGAAATCACGAAAGCCCTATTCGCATTGTCTTCCGGACACCCTAATCTCACGTTATCCCTTTATATCCCGCGCGAAGCCGCGCAAGAGCACGGCAAGGAGATCTTCAGGAACATGTCCAGCGGCAAATGCCGCATAATCAAACTGAATAGCGCCACCGGGGGATCATTGCGCCAATCCCTTGAGGCCTATGGTTGCGACGTATTGTTCGTTCCTTCGGGAGCTGTCGCTCCTGGGATCAAGATCCCGGTCGTCCCTTGGGTGCATGATGTCGCAATATTCGACCATCCGGAATGGTTTCCGGAATCGCTTTTCCGCCGGGCTATCACCACCAACTTGTTCCGCAAAGGCATCCGTAAGGCTGGCCATGTGCTATGCGTTTCCCAGTTCACCAAAGACGAATTGGTCAAAAAATTCCAACTCGATCCTTCCACGGTACGCGTTACGTTGGAGGGCGGGGATCCGGAGCTTGCCTCACTGCACGACGAGGCCTTGGCCCAGGCTAAACAAAAAGCAAGATACCGTTTGGCTGAGCGCGGCGTGACACGACCTTTCATCCTCTACCTGGGCACCTTGGAACCGAGGAAGAACCTGCCCATGCTTCTCAAGGCTTGGGATGAAGCTCGTTCCGAATTCAAGCGTCCGACCGATTTGGTCATCGCCGGACGTGATGGATGGAAACTGGATGCCATTTCTTCATCGCTCGTAGATGCGCAACGGGGCAGGACGGACACCCAATCTCGTCTGCACCGCATCGAAGCGCCGACGGACGAACATCGTCGAGACTTGCTGTTGGCGGCTGAACTTGTCGCGCTTCCGTCGTTTTACGAAGGTTTCGGGCTTGTTGCGCTCGAGGCTATGCAGGCAGGTACTGCCGTATTGTCGTCTACCGGTGGAGCCTTGCCCGAAGTCGTAGGTGACGCTTCTCCGTGTCTGCCGCCCGATGATTTGCGCGCCTGGAAGCAATCATTGCTCGAACTTATGGATAGCGAACAGAAGCGTGCTGATGTTGCGCGTCAAGGTAAGATGCGCAGCACTAAAATGGGCTGGGAAATCGCAGCGAACGTGATATTGGACGTGTTGACAGACAGGGCTGTATAGCGTAGACTCCATTTATTCAAGATTATCAATAAGTCTTGTTAGACATCGCGGGATAGAGCAGTTGGCAGCTCGCCGGGCCCATAACCCGGAGGTCGCCGGTTCGAGTCCGGCTCCCGCAACCAAACAGAGAACTCCCGAAAGGGAGTTTTTTGTTTTAGCCGGACTACCTCCCCCGTTTCTTGACGATTTTAGATTTTCATGCGAAGTTTCCTGCACGTTCATTGCGAAAGGGTGGTCCAGTGTCCTACAGAGTCCTTTTCTCCGATGTCGGTAACGTCATCGCTCTGCTCGTATTCGACGGTTTCGTGAAAGCCCTAGCCGAGATGGTCGGCCTGGACGTCGAAACGACAAGTCAACTCCTGTACCTGGAGATGCAGGGAGAGACCTCCGTGCGGACGGATTATCTCAAGGGTATCCATCAGGATATCTTGACCGGAGCCATCTCTCCGGAGAGGTACCGCCGGGTCCTTGAGGAGCGCTTCGACCGCAGCCTGCCAGCTGAAAAGTTCTGGCCGATCTTCGTCGACATTTTCGAACCCAATGTTCGCATCATCGCGTTGTGGGAAAGATTGCGTCGCGAAGGTAGGGTCGAGCGGATCATCATGCTCTCCGATGCGGATCCGCACCGTGTCATGCGCGCTCTGGAGATCAACGACTTCCGACCCGACGCCATGGTCGTCAGTTACGAGGTCGGGCAGCTGAAGCCTCATGAAGCGATGTTCCGGCGCGCCCTTGAGCTGGCCCAGGTTCCGCCAGAAGAGTGCATCTTCGTGGATGACCTCGCGGACAATGTCGCCGCTGCCCGCGAATTCGGAATCGAAGGGGTACAATATCTCATCGGCTCCGTAGGCGCGGAAGCTGCTACCGACATCCTCATCGGAGAGCTCCGAGCCTTGGGCCTGCTGGGCTGAGGCGCCCTGGGACCATATTCTCGCCCCCATACCGTTTGCATCTCGAACTGGTGTGGGGGTTGATTTTTTTTCGCCAATCGTTTAAGATTTTGCCACAAAAGGAATAACTAGGACTTTCGCCTTTGGATGCAGTACTAGGAACAAACGAGTATTTCTGTGACCTGCCCGCCATCGCTGCGCTCAGGCGTTGCGGGCGGGGGCGTACGGGAACGTACGACGAACAAAAAACGGAGTTTGCGACAACGTAATGCGCCAAATGCGGAAGCCCACAGGTGTCGGCCGGGGTAGCTCAGTTGGTTAGAGCGTGGGACTCATAAGCCCGAGGTCGTGGGTTCGATTCCCACCTCCGGCACCATACAAAAACTCTCGCGTAAGCGGGAGCTTTTGTATGGATGTCAGTGTAGAATCGAACCGTTGAAGGGGTTTGGGGAAACAAGCGCAGCATGTTTCCCCACTGCCGCCGGGGATAGCTCACGAAAGTGTGGAAACCCTTTCGTGGGAGCGGAGCGACGAAGATTCCCACCTCCGGCACCATCGCGTTGAACGCGATCAATACAAAATCCGCTTTGCAGCGGATTTTGTGATATCTATCGACTTCTTGAAATGTGGTGGGCGAGGAGGGAATCGAACCCTCATGGCCTTGCGACCGCAGGATTTTGAGTCCTGTGCGTCTACCAATTCCGCCACTCGCCCCCCATTTTCCAACAAGCCGAGTATTCCCCGAAAACAGCCGTATTTTTATGGCACGAAATTTACCTCATTCGGCTTGACCAGTCAATGCCTCCGTGTTTCTGACCCTTGCTCCAAGGGGCCTTTTCAGAGTAAACTACGAGCGCTAGCTTATGGGTCGAATCATCTCTGTCGTCAACCAAAAAGGGGGAGTGGGCAAGACCACGACCGCCATCAATCTAGGCGCTTATCTGGCTGAAGCCGGAAAATTCGTTTTGGTCGTCGACTTGGACCCGCAGGCCAACGCGACTTCCGGACTAGGCATCGATCATCGCGCACTGGAACGCGGCGTCTACGAGGCGGTACTGGGCAATGTGAGCATGCGTGAGATAGTGCAACCGACCTCACACGAGACTCTGCGCATCGCTCCGGCTACGACAGCCCTAGCAGGACTCAATATAGAACTGGTCGAGATGCAGCGCCGCGAATTCAAGCTTTATGACTCGCTACTTGAGGTCAGGAACGATTATGACTATGTCTTGATAGACTGCCCGCCTACGCTCGGTTTGATCACCTTGAACGGCATCGTAGCGGCTGATGAGATATTGATTCCGGTGCAAGCGGAATATTATGCCCTGGAAGGTCTGGGACAGCTCTTGGAGACCGTGACCTTGGTGCGCGACCGTCTGCGCCCCGAAGTCAGCGTCTTGGGAGCGGTCCTGACCATGTACGACGGACGCACCAGGCTCTCTGACGACGTGATGCAGGAGCTCTATAAATATTTCCCCAACAATATTTTCCGTTCGGTCATCCCGCGTAGCGTACGTCTCGCCGAGGCGCCGTCTTTCGGTCGCAGTATCCTGACTTTCGATGCTTCGTCCAAAGGCGCTAGGGCTTACGAGAGGCTCGCTCGTGAAATATTGGACGGTGAGATGCAGCATCTGCGCTGATCGCGCTTGCGTCACACGAGCGGAAAATCTATCATGACAATATCTTTATGTTTGCAAGACAATCAGGTTTAGGCCGAGGTTTAGGCGCATTGATCCCGCCCAAGAATCCGCTGAGCCCGCAGGCTCCGGAGTCCGATGACCAAGTTGCAGTCGTATCGCCGGAAGAAGCTGTTGAAGTCAGGCCGAACACCGATCGCATCTACTATCTGCCGATAGACCTGATCGATCCTAACCCGCACCAACCGCGGCATCACTTCGATCATGCCCAACTTGAGGATCTTATCGCGTCGATCCAGACGCACGGCGTGCTGCAGCCCATCGTCGTCACACCTTCGGATGGCGGCAGGTTCGAATTGATAGCCGGCGAACGTCGTTTGCGCGCCTCCAAGATCGCGAGTTTGGACACCATTCCGGCCATTGTCAGGACGGCTAACGAACAGCAGAAACTGGAACTTGCCTTGATCGAGAACATCCAGCGGCAAGAGCTCAACGCCCTGGAGGAAGCTGAATCCTTTTTGCGCCTTCAGGATGAATTCAATTTGACGCAGGAGGAGTTGGCTAAGCGCGTCGGAAAAAGCCGTTCGCAGGTCGCCAACACCATCCGACTGCTGAATCTGCCGCAACCCATCAAGGATGCTCTGGCACAACAGAAGATATCCGCTTCGAACGCACGCACGTTGCTCTCGTTGCCCGGTGAAGATGAGCAGTTGGCGATGTTCGCGAGGATGTTAGAGGGCAATTTCACGGTCCGTCAGACTGAAGCCCGCATACCGCACCGCCGCCCGCGTCATCCGCAGCTTTTCGACGCCAACCTGAATAACGCGGAGGAGAAGATGCGTAGCGCTTTAGGCACTAAAGTCGTAATCAAACGCTTGCCCAAGGGCGAGGGCGAAATCCGCATATCTTTCCTGAACGACGAGGATTTCAATACGCTGTTCCACAAACTTTCCGGAGAGTCTTGAGCCAGCCCTGTTCGTCACTCTTTATTTCTTGAGTAGCTTTTTCGGTATCACGGAACTTATCCAGCTGGCTATGCTGGATCTGGCATATTGCCTGATGTGTGTCTTGGCGTGCCGCGTCTTCACGAACTTCAGCCAATCGGGGTTGGGTCCCTTACGGGATTTATCAGTTATGATCTCGACCACATCGCCGCTTTTGAGCGGTTTATCGAGCGACGCCATCTCATCGTTTACTCTAGCTCCGGTGCACGTGTTCCCTAACTCTGTGTGTATCAGATAGGCGAAATCGACAGGCGTGGAATCTTCCGGCAGATCGATGACGTCTCCCTTTGGGGTGAATACGAAGATACGGTCTTTGAAGATGTCTATCTTCACCTCCTCAAGATTCTTCAGGTATTGCTGCCGATCCGAGATTTCCTTTTGGATTTCCGTCAATTGCGCCACCCAGTCGAAGCCTGGCGCCTCCTTGTTTTCCTTGGCGGCAGCGACTTTCTGTTCGTCGTATGACCAGTGCGCGGCGATACCGAATTCTGCCGCCTGGTGCATCTCTTCCGTACGGATCTGGAATTCCACTATCTCTCCGCCTTCGCAGAAGACGGTCGTATGCAAAGACCTGTAGCCGTTCGGTTTGGGTTGGGCGATATAGTCTTTGATGCGCCCTTTGAGCGGCGTCCATTTGCCGTGTATCACGCCTAACGCCGCATAACAATCGGCGATGTTCTTGACGATCACGCGGATGGCGATGATGTCGTGGATGCCGGCGATGTTACGGTCATGCTTCAGCAGCTTTTTGTATAGCGAATAAAGGTGCTTCACCCGACCATGCACATCGATATATTCCAAGCCCGTATCATCCAGCGTCTTGCGCGTCTGCGCCAACACGTTCTCCAGATAGTCGTGCTGCTTGGTCAAAGCGGTCTGTTGCAGGTTCTCGGCCCATTCATACTCTTTAGGCAATACGAAACGGAAGGCCGCGTCTTCCAGGCGCCCTTTGATCTCTCCCATGCCTAAGCGATTGGCGATCGGCGCATAGATCTCCAAGCTTTCCAGGGCGATGCGATACTGTTTCTTCGGCTCCTTGGCTTGCAGCGTCTCCAGGTTGTGCAAGCGGTCGGCGAATTTGATGATGACCACGCGTACGTCTTCGGCTAGCGTCAGGAACATCTTGCGTAGGTTTTCGATATACCTTTCGACGCCGCGGTATTTAATGGTGCCTACCTTGGTGATGCCGGCGACCATCTTGGCTACATCTTCGCCGAAATGCTCCTTGATGTCTTCAAGCGAAGATTTGGTGTCTTCCGGTACGTCATGCAACAGGCCCGCGATGACGATGTTCTGCGGAAGTTTCATCTCGGCCAGGTTTATCGCCGTCTTGAGCGGATGGATGATATATGGTTCGCCGGATTCGCGTTTTTGGTCTCCATGCGCTTTGGCGGCGTAATCATAAGCCTCGCGGATCTTGGCCAGATCTGCGTTCGGTTGGTATTCCGCCACCATGGCGAGTAACCCGTCGATCGTCGCTTCCATGAAAGTCATACTATAATGATGTCTCATAATCGGCAAATCTTGTAAACCAGCCGCTTTCCGTCCCTCGCTGCGCTGGAAGATATGCCGATAATTTGCTATTTTACCTCCATATGCCAGACATGCAGGAGCAAGGACTATCGCCCCAAGAACGCCTCAAACAGGTCGAAGCCAGGCCGGATGATTTGGAACAGCTTATCGACCAGGGTTGGGATGCGATATCGCAGGACGTGGATAGGATCAACCAAGAAAGCCTGCATGACGTCGCAGCATCACGGGAATGGGTCGCCGAATCGGACGATCCGGACATCCATGCTGCTTTGACCGGTGAAGCGAACGCGGCTGCGGAAGAGATAAACAAAGCTAAAGACGTAACACGCCAGGAGATCCAGAAAACGCTATCCACGGGATTGCCTGAGGGTAAAGTTAACACCGAAGCAGAGCTGAACGCGTCCATACGAAAATCAGAAGCGCCCGCTGTCGCCCCGACCGAAACAGGTTTAGCTTTATCGCCGGAAGAACCAGGTTCAGCACCAGCGGAAAGCCCGCATACAGCCACTGCGGAAGCCCATGAGGCAGCGCCAGCTACAGCCGAAAATCCAGCCGTCGAAGAGACCGAACAGGGGTTGTCTCCGGAGAAAACTAAACTAAACGAAGTGATGCTGTCTTTGGTATCTTTGGTTAAGGAGTTCCAGCAAGCGAATTTCGAGGCATCCGATGAGATGAAGTCCAGGTTGAACAAGATATTAGCCAAAGCCCATCCCGACAGGAACATTGGCGTCATCGGCATGGACAAGTTGAGCATGATGGCCGGTCGCTTGAAGAATATCTTCGCAGGGGTGGATAAACTGCAGACCGCACGAGGAGTCAGCTATATCGACGACCTCAAGTCACTTCAGGCCACGTTGGGATTGCCCGAGTTGGACTTGGAGGTCGTTGCCACGCCTCGCCCTGCGCCGACTGTCGTCGAAAGACCCCCGACCAAACCCGCTCCTACGCTTATGGAAGAGCCTATCGCAGCGTCTGCTGCAGAGACAGAGCAACCCGAAGCCGGCAAGGAGAATAAGGAAAAAGAGATCAACGAACTATACCAAGGCATCGGAGCTGTCGCTCGTGAATTGCGTAAACAGGAGGGCTTCACCACGGATGAGATGTTGGCACAGTTCAAGGACGTGAGCGATAAGGCTTTGGACCTGGAACGCACATCTTCAGGCACGGATGCTTTCAAGAAGATGGGTACGGCACGTGAACATCTCTTCAGGATAATTTATGGTTTGTCGGATCCAGGGGAAAGACTGAAAGCCTTGGATGCTTTCTTCCAGGAGAACCCTGATCTGGAAGGCGAGGCTGAAGAGGAGGAAGCGGAGACTGCAGAAAGACCGGCAGCCAGCCTGCCGCCTCGTCCCGAAATGCCGGAGTTCGACGATTTCGAAGGCATGATGCAGGTCGAATCTTGGGCGTTCGCCATCTCTCCCGATCAGTTCCACGATTTCTTCGTCAAGAAAGACGGAGAACGCTACCAGCTGGCCTTGAAGGACATGGAGGACGTCATGTTGACGCGTCAGACGTTGATCGATAACTTGTCCAAGGTCGCGCCGATCAACAAGGCTGTCGGCAACAAGATCCGACTGCAGGTCGAGATGCTGCAGAGCGCCAACGAGATAACCGAAAAACGCCGGGCCCAGTGGGAGAAACAGAAGGAACTACATTTAGGTGAAGAGAGGCTGACCGAGGTAGGCGCAGAGGTCGACAAATTGCATGCCGAACGTGTCGAACTGGAAGGGGATGTAAGGCGCGGTAAGGATCTGCAGGTCAAGATCAACGAGTTCGACCACAAGAATACCGAACTGCAGCAGATGATAATTTATGTCGAAGGCTTGCGTAAACAGGTCGGCGACATGGATACGGACATCAACAATCAGCTGAAGCGCCTGCAGGACTCCAAGGTATTGCTGGCCCAGTTGGAGGGCAAGGCGAAAAACGCAGAAGCCCAGGCGATTGCAGCCGAAGAAGCGAAGAAGAGAGGCGTCGAAGTCGGCATGGTGGGCGATTGGGCTCCGCATGAAGGCGTGGGAGCCGCGGTTGAAGGCGCATTCACCAAGACGGCGGATACGTTCGTCGATCTGACGACGTCTCCTTCCAAGGTCGTCGAGAATGTCATTGATGCGCTAGACTCTGTGGGCAAAGGAAGCTCCAAAAAACCAAAAAAGGCGGCTTAAGAGCCGCCTTTTCCTTAATCTTTTTCTTGCGTTTCCTTATACCCGCATCCTTCGTTCGGGCAGTATATTTTTGTCGCTCCCTTGCGCAGCAATGTCGGATAACCGCACTTCGGGCATGCCTCGCCGGTCGGTCTGTCCCAGAAGGCCTGATCGCAGTCCGGGTAACGGTTGCAGGAGTAGAAGACTTTCTTCTTTTTCGACAGCCTCTCCGTGATGAAGCCTTGTTTGCACTTAGGGCAGGCTATCTGGTTGCCTGATTGATCCAGCACGAACCTATCTATGTTCTTGATGGTCTTGCATTCAGGGTAGCGTGAACATGAGAGGAACGGACCATATGATCCGACGCGTTTCACCATCGGTGCGCCGCAGGTCGGGCATTTTTCGTCCGTCGGTTCCGGCTCCTCGCGTTTTTTCTCGCCTGGCATCGGCATGGTGAATTTGCACTCCGGATAATTCGAGCAGGCGAAGAATTTCCCGAACCTACCACGTTTCACCACCATCGGGCTTCCGCACTTTTCGCACTTCAGGCCCTCGGCCATCTTCTGCTCCTCCGCTTCCATCTCCTTTTCCTTATTCTTCAGGTTCGTCTCGAACGGCCCATAGAACGCCTGGAGCAAAGGTTGCCATTCCATTTCGCCTTCAGCTATCTTGTCCAAGCTATTCTCCATGCGCGAGGTGAAATCAAAGTCGACGATATCAGGGAAATTCTGCTTCAGCATGCTTGTGACTTCGGTGCCGATCGGGGTAGGCAGGAAACGTTTCTTATCGTCGCGCTCCACGTAATCGCGTTCGATCAATGTCGAGATGGTGGGGGCATAGGTCGAAGGACGTCCGATGCCCATCTCTTCGAGCGCTTTGACCAATGTCGCATCGCTGAAACGCGCCGGCGGTTCGGTGAAGTGCTGTTTCGCCTCGACGGACTTGGCGTCGATCTCATCTCCTGTCTTGAGGTCAGGCAGGAATTTGTCCTTATCCTGATCCGGGAAAAGTTTGAGATAACCGTCGAAGACCACAGTCTGGCCCGTGGAGCGGAATATCGCGTTGCCGCAAGCCAAATCTGCAGAGGTGTTCTGTATGCGCGCATCGCTCATCTGTGTCGCGACGGCACGCTGCCAGATAAGCTTATAGAGCTTGAATTCGTTCGCTTCAAGCTTGTTTTCTATCGATTCAGGCACGCGAGTCGGATCGGTCGGTCTGATGGCTTCGTGCGCTTCTTGCGCGCCCTTAGATTTGGTCTTGTACTTTCTAGGTTCTTTCAGGGTGTATTCTGCGCCATATGAGCTCTTCACATGTTCGGCTGCTTCGCCCAGGAATTTATCCGAAAGATTCACCGAGTCGGTACGCATGTAGGTGATGAGACCCGTGGGACCGCTTTCGCCGAGATCGATACCTTCGTACAGACGCTGCGCCAAGGTCATCGTCTGTTTAGCCGAAAAGCCCAGACGCTTGTTCGCTTCCTGCTGCAAAGTGGATGTGGTGAACGGCGGAGGAGGGGAGGCTTTCCTTTCCTTGGCGTCAATCTTGCTTACCCGGAACGGTTGGCCTTCCAGCTTGCTGACGATCGTCTTCGCCTCTTCTTCGGTCTTGATCGCCATCTTGTCCAAAGTCTTGCCGTCCAGGGCATGCAGTTTGCCTTCGAAGGTTTGCGTCTCCGGTTGTCCATCGCGCGCCGCAAAGACGCCTTCCACGGACCAGTATTCGACCGGATTGAAAGCTTGGATTTCCTGTTCACGTTCAACGACGAGCCTCAATGCGACCGACTGCACGCGACCCGCGGAAAGCCCGCGGCGGATCTTCTTCCAGAGCAAGGGGCTTAGTTCATAACCGACCAATCTATCCAATATACGACGCGCCTGCTGGGCGTTGATGAGCCGCATGTCAAGCTTCCTTGGATGGGCCAAGGCCTCCTTGATCGCATGGTCGGTGATCTCGTGGAAAGTTATCCGGTCGATTTTTTCTACATCCGCGCCTAAAACATGCGCCAGATGCCAGGCTATAGCCTCTCCTTCACGGTCTTCGTCAGTCGCCAGAAGGACTTCCTTGGCTTTATCCGCTGCAGTCTTGATTTCCTTGACTTTGGCCTTATGGTCGGCAGAAACCGTGTAGGTTGGTTCAAAATTGTGTTCGACGTCGACTCCGAGCTTAGATTTAGGCAAATCCCGGATATGACCATAACTGGCCAGGACCTTGTAATCCTTGCCTAAAAATCGGGAAATTGTCTTGGCTTTGGTGGGTGATTCGACTATGACTAGCTTCATAATTCTTTGGAAAGATAGCAAAGAGTCCTTATTTCTACCAGCACCAGGTCAAAATGTCAACCTATATATAGTAGGGATGCTGGCGTTCGGACATAGATCTTGCCACCCGTGGACGAGGCTAAACCGGCTAATTCTAGGGCCATTACCTCTGCCGAGACGCTCCCTGTATCCAGCTTCAGCTGGCGAGAAATGTCATCCACATGCAACGGGATGTCCAGGATCCGCAGTAGCGCGATTTGCCTCTCGGTCAACTTAATCGGATGCCGGCCTAGGGCCTCTGCAGCCGGCAAAGAAAGCTGTTCCAGGATATCGGCCGCGCTGGTGCATGGGATGGCGCCCATCTTGAGCAGTTTGTTGGTGCCCTGCGATTGGGGAGAAGTTATCGGACCGGGCACGGAAAAAACGTCACGGTTCTGGTCCAATGCCGAGTTGGCGGTGATGAGCGATCCCGACCCTTCTGCAGCTTCCACGACGACGGTAGCTTGGCACAGTCCGGAGATGATCCGATTACGCAACGGGAAGTGGTGCTTCAATCCCAATGTCCTGAGGGGGAATTCGCTCATCACGATGCTGCCGCTTTCGATCATGCTTTTAGCCAGATGGAAATTCGCCCGCGGATATATCGTGGTATCGTCGACACCGGATCCCAATACGGCGATAGTCGATCCGTAAGCATTGGCGCTTTCGAGCGCCACCGTATCCACACCCAGCGCCAAGCCGGAGACTATCCCGACGCCGGCGCACGCCAAGTCTCTCGCCAGGGACGCAGCGACGTGCCGGCCATATGATGTCATACGCCGTGTGCCGACTATGGCTACGTTCTTCTCACGCCACTCCGGATTGCCTCGGATGAATAGTGCGAATGGCGGGTCAGGTATATGTTTGAGCTGCGGGGGATAGCTTGCGTCGTTGATGGTCAGCAAGGCGATACCTTCCGCATCCATGTCACGTGCTAGATTAAGGGCGTCAGTTTCTTCGCGGAACGACAAGAATTTTTCTGCCGCTTTCTGCGTCACCCCGAGGGAAATCAGCTGTTCCATCCCTGCACGGACTGCTCGGTTTCCTTCTGTCCGGAAGAAAACGTTCAGCTTGTTCAGGGTCCTGGAGCCAAAGCCTTCGAATGAAGCCAAGACCAAGAACCCCAGACGATCAGCGTCCCATAGGGTGGTCGGGTTGACAGGATCGTCAGTATATTGGTAAGACATTGTCATCAAAACTGGACCCCTGTGTTCTGCTGACGCGCGGTTATCCTGGGAGAAATCAAGTATCCCGGTTGTATGACCAAGCGCCGGCAGAACACAGCGGTTTTTTATTTTTTCGCGTACTGGCCATACTAATACCGCTGCCTTATTCAGGCAGCGGTGTCAAGCGTTCGGCTCCACATGGCTCAACAACCACCCCTGCCCCTCCTTAACCAAGGAGGGGAGTCTAAAAAAGCTCCCCTCCTCAAATGAGGAGGGGATGGGGGGGGGTGGTTGTTGTTCGGCTATTCTATTTTTCTACTTCGCGTTCCACTTGTTCATGGCTTTCTGCAGCCCGATAGTGATCCAGTCGGTGATCGCTTCCGGTGCTGCTTCGATCATTTTGACGGTTTCAGGGTTCAATCCGCCCAAGACCCAATCCTCCGTTTTGATCTCTTTATTGTCTGGACGCCCTATGCCGATCCGCAAGCGCGTGAAATCTTGCCGCCCCGTCAATTCGAATATCGAAGCGATGCCGTTGTGTCCTGCATCACCGCCTTGCGGCAGGAAGTCCATCTGACCGGGGACGCGATCCATGTCGTCCTGGACCAGCAGGACGTCATCCGGTTCGACTTTATAGAAGTTCATGAGCGCCACTACGCTTTGGCCAGAAAGATTCATGTAAGTCTTTGGTTTAGCCAAGAGTACACGATTTGTCTCTATGAAGGTCTTCGCCACCTCGGCCTTGAACTCCGGCTTGGCTGCCCAAAAAATATCCAGCTTTTCTGCCAGCGCATCCAATGCCAAGAAACCAGCGTTATGGCGCGTCCTGACGTATTCTTTACCTGGATTCCCCAATCCGACGATCAGTTTCATATCCTCTTGGTGCGTTAATGCTACATGCTCGACGTTAGTAATGGCCTTTTCTGCCGATCGGACGTTTACGTCGCTGCTTGCGTTTTCCCTTGAAATCTTTTTCCTGCTCTTCAAGTGTGCCCATGGGTGCGTTATAGGCTTTGATGTCTATTGGCGTCCCGACGAACCCGAACTTCTCGCGTAAGCGGTTCTCGAAGAACCTGACCCACGCCGATGCCAGATTCTGTTTCTGCCCGCGGACAGTGATGCGGAACCTCGGCGGTTCGATGCCTAGTTGTTCCACATCGTGCACGTAAGGCGAGAAGTTACCAAGATCGGCCAAAGGCTTCTTTTTGGTCAAAGCCGACTTCAGCACTCTTTGCAGCGCGTTGTAATCTATAGTACGCCGCCTTTCGTCGCGGACTTTCAGTGCCATGTCCATCAGCTTACCGACGCGTTGTTTGGATTTGGCCGACATGAAGATGATGGGCGCCCATGCCAGGAAGGGGAATGACATGCGGATCCGCGCTTCATAATCACGCGACGTGGCTTCGCTTTTGTCATCCACCAAGTCCCATTTGTTCGCCACGATGATCAGCCCTTTGTTCTGATCCTTCATCAGCCCGGCTAGCTGTTTGTCTTGCTGGCCCGGGGGTTCGGTCACGTCCAGCACAAGGAGGGCGATATCGGCTCGACGCAAAGCATTACGGTTACGTTCCAAGCTCGCTTCGTCGACTTTCTCCTTGATGCGCGTCGCGCGTCGGATGCCGGCCGTGTCCACCAGCACGATCGGTTGGTCTTTCCAGACCAGGTGCGTATCGATAGGTTCCCGCGTGGTATGTGCGACCGGGGAGACGATCACGCGCTCTTCGCCGAGTATCGCGTTGACGACCGATGACTTACCGACGTTCGGTCGACCCATGACCACGATCTTCAGCCCGGTCAGCTCATCCGCATTCACTGGAGGTCGTCCCATGGCAGTCAGTTTTTCGTAGACCAGATCCAGCAGGTCTCCTACGCCCTTGCCGGTAGAGGCGGAACAGGCGATCGGTTCCCCCAGATTAAGCGCATAGACTTCCTTGGAGAAAGCCTGACCGAGATGCTTAAGATGATCGACCTTATTGGCCACCAGGACGATTTCCTTATGCAATCTGCCGATCTCTTCGGCCGCTTTTATCTCTTGAGGCATCACGCCTTCTTTGGCGTCTATCATGAAAAGCACCAGATCCGCGTCTTTCAGGGCTAAATCCAATTGCTCATGCATGCCCTTGCCGATGGCATCCGTCTTGCTGATGTCCAAGCCGCCCGTATCCACGACTTCGAAAGCTTCGCCGCGCCAGAGGACAGTCCCGTACTTTCTGTCGCGTGTGGTGTGCGGCGTAGCCGAAACTATGGCCTGGCCGGATTCGGTCAACTTATTCCAGAGTGTCGATTTACCGACATTGGCCCGTCCTACTAGTGCGACGATGGGGAGTTTACGGGTTCGAGGTGACGGCATATGTGTTGATTAGCCCCAGGCTTGAATCGCCTAGGACGATTAGGAAATCCGTCGAGCTGACGTATAAGGTCTCGGTCGTTTGAGCGTCCGGTTTGACTGTTTTGCCTTCGACTATGGGGCTGGATACGTCAGCGCTCAGCATCTTCTGTAGCTTGGCCAGCTCCTCCTGTTTCTTGCCTCCAGTCAGGTCGTAGATGATGGTTTTTTCGAAGCCGCGCTTGGTGGCGTTCCCTGTGGCGTTGATGTTGTACCCTAGGCTTTCCAGCTTGCTCGAGATTTGCGCGGCATAACCTGTGCGGAACGTCCCGTTCTTGATCTCCAGGTTGGTCGGTTCGACCGGTTTGGCGGCAGCAGCTATCTCTTCTTTCGACTGGAAAGGGTCAGCAGCCAGGGCACGTATCTCCGACCAGTCAGGCTTCTTGGGGAACAGCATGAACGCACCATCCACGTTGGCCGGTATGAGTTCTCCGTCAGCTGCATCGGTCAAGACATGCGTCTGCACTTTCGCGTCTTTGTAGTTGAGCACTAACGGCGCCAGCTTGAGCGCATCCCAGGCAGTGACGTCGGTCTGGATATGTGACGAGAGGGTATTCCACAGTTCGCTGATCTTCTTCGGATCCGTGAGTACGTCGCGCGAGACCAGTTTGTCGCGGATCGCGCCGATCACGAGCTGTTGACGGCGGCTACGCGCGAAATCAGAGCCCTCACCGTTAGTCCCGTGGCGCGAACGGACATATTGCAGAGCGCGCTTGCCGTTCATCGTCTGCTCACCCTGCTTGAAGCTCACGGTCGTCCATTTATATGGATCCGCGCCGTCGTCATCCGTGGGGAAGGAACTGTCGGTGAAGGAATGTTCGACGTTTACGTCTATGCCCCCTAAGGCATCTATGAAATCCTCGAAGCCCTTGAAGTCGACGCGGAAGACGCGGTCTATCCTCACTCCCAGGAGTTTGCTGAAGGCGTCAGCCGTATCGCGTGCGCCTTCCCCAGGGTGTTCCTTTTCGGCGTAAGCGTTCACGGCATTGATCTTCTCGAACTGCCCGTTGCCCAAGGGGTAAGCCGTATCGCGGGGGATGGAGAGCATGCCTATGCGATTCTCTTTCTGGTCCAGACTCGCCAGGATTATGGTGTCGGTCAGTTGCGGACCGTCGTGTCCGTCTCCGCCGATGCCCAGGATGAGTATATTGAGACGTCCGTCGGTCGATGACGCTAAAGTCGGGTTAGTGTCTCCGCTTTGTCCCCAGACCAGGCGTTTGATGTCGGAAAGCGAGAAGATGCTGCCGGCGTTGCTGAAGAAGTCGGAACCGTCGGTCGCGGAGCGGTATGAGGCGGCTGCACCAAGCGCCGACAATACGCCGACCAACAAAGTAAAAACCGCAGCTACGGCTATCGTGGTGCGGCGCGCCTTTTGTTCCAAATCGGTGTCTATGAAGTTGATTTTCATGCCATTTCTAGTCGTTTGAATATACCAGAAAGTTCGATTTTTGGCGAGGGATGATGGGTGTATGTTCCAAACCCGTTCCGCAGCCATTACCGACACCATCATTTCCTGCAATTTTAGTTCCGCTTGTGCTATAATCGCCGCATAGCTTATATGCGCGTGCCTTTTAGAAAAATGGCTCACCGAATTTTTTCCCTGTGGGAAAAGATCGACCGTAAAATCGGCAACCCTAAGATCAAGGTCGGCATCTTTGTGGCCGTCCTTTTCGCCATCCAGTTATTCCTGGCGCGCAAGGCCTTGGCGACGCCCATCGTAGATATCGGCGCATACATGGCGACGGGCGGTCCTTTGGGGCAGATGGTGATCATCATCATCACCATGTTGCTCATCGGTATCCTCTACATGGCGATGATCTTCGACATGATGCTGACTTACCTGGTCATCATGGTCGCTTCATATAACAACTTCGTTAACGCCGCTGCCGTCGTCACCGGCTGGCCGCTGGTGCGTGACGTCGTGAACATGTTCTTCATCGTCGTGCTGCTCGTCATCGCTTTCGGCACCATCATCGGCTATAAGGAATTCGACTACAAGAAATACGTCCCGCGTTTGTTGCTCATGGCTGTGCTGATCAACTTCTCCAAGACGCTGGTCGGTCTGCTCATCGACTTTTCGCAGGTCATCATGTTGACCTTCGTGAACGGGTTCAAGGATGCCGCCTTCGGCAACTTCGTCAAAGCGTTCGGTCTGGATAAGGTCTTGGCCTTGGCGACGACGAGCGCCAGCATAAACGCCGGCGCTTCAGGCGCTGCCGCCGGCATCGCACAGGAGACCAGTCTGATGACGGCCGCTATCTTCGGCTTGGGCATGTTGACTATCACCGGCACCGTCCTGCTCATCATGTTGATCTATCTCATCGCCCGCGTCATAGGCTTATGGGCGATCTTGATTTTCGCGCCGTTGGCTTTTTTCATCTGGGCCTTGCCGCCGAAGCTGCAGAAATCAGTCTCGCAGTACGGGAACGAATGGTGGTCGAAACTCGGTGCGCTCTTGGCTGGCGGGCCGATCATGGCCTTTTTCCTGTGGCTGACCATGGCTATAGTCTCTTCAAATGAAGCGCCATTCGGTGATTTCTTGAGCAAGGGCGGAGGAGAACTGGATTATCTCAAAGCTGCCATCTCGCAAGCCGCCAGTATGGACAACGTAGCCCGCTTCGTCGTGGCGACGGCATTCTTGTTGATGGGCGTGCAGGCCGCGGTCTCGATCTCCAAATCGGTCGGCGGAGGCTTAGGTAATATCGCGAGCAAAATCAGCTCCAAAGGCGGGCCTATCGGTATGCCTTTGCGTGCCGGTGCGCGTGCCGCTGGCCGAACTGCCGGAGCCGGAGCCAAATTCGGCGGCAAGCTGGCTGTCAGCCGCTTCGCGCCTGGTATCGGTGAGAAGTTCCTGCAGGGAGGGCAGCAACTTGCGACCAGGGGTGGCTTCATAGGCAGTCTAGCCGGACAAGCTATGGGCGGAGTCGGTACGCGCTTCCTTGGTGCAGCCGGTAAGGTCAAGGCAGAGGAAGCCAAGAAGATCGAGGAAAAGACAAAAGGCTTGGGTGCACGCCAGCGCGGCATGGTCCTGGCTATCGAGAAGAGCAAGGCCTTGGATTATCCGGCGCGTGAAGCGGCGACCAAGAAGGAATTGAGCCATCTGCAGAAGAAGGACACGGTGAAGGCTTATTATGACGATTTCCTCTCCACCAACAGAGCCGCTATCGAGGCTGATGTCGCATCCTCAACGAGTTTGACTCGCGGGAGCCCGGAGTTCGAATCTGAAGTGAAAGCACGCTCCAAGGCTGCTGCGGAACAATCTCATCTTGATCTGATGCGGCAGAACATCAAAAACGCCAGAGCCCAATTCAGTGGTGATACGGAATTGATGGAAGAAATGGAGAAATGGGAAGAAGCCGATCCGCGCCTCCTCATCAAAGACGGGAAGATTGGTGACATCAGGGCGGCCATGCGCAAAGCCAAGCCCGGAGACGTGTCGCCCAAGACTTTGCAGAGCTTGGATGCTGCAATCGCCCTGCTTGAGGCTCAAGGCGTGATACAGAACGGAGCTGTCGTGGATAATCCGCAGAACACTGAGTTCATGAAATATGCCAAGAAGCGCGGTGGCGATTATTACGCTCAAGTCCAGAACGCTCTTGGACAGGCTCAAAGCGATCCTAGCGTACTTGGTAGTTTCAACGCTGGAAATTCTACCGGAAAGAGCTATGTAAGGACTGCTGACGGATTCATTGAGGTTGCGTCAAGAGGCGCGGGTGGAGGATACGGCGTACAGAATATGAACGCTGCGACGCGTAGCCGTCAGCAGCTGGAAGCGAGTGTAGCCGCATCCAGCGGCGGCAGGCTGACAGGTGCTCCGCTTGCCAATTTTGCAGCTGGCGTTAGTGCCCCTCTCGATACCAATCAGACGGACCTGCTGGATTCGGCGATCAGCGCTGGAGTCTATACCAATCCAGCGGTAGCCAACATCGATCAGCCGACGAGACGGGTGATGGGCGGTCTACAAGGTTCTGGTGTCGCTTCATCGTCTGCCTTCAACTATGACGCGGCGACCGGCGCATATGCTGGACCAGCATATGCGACAGCGCATAGGGAGGCCATCAGCGAAGCTATTTCCGGTGTGACAGCAGCTGACCAGACTCAAGCCCGTGAAAACATACAAGTCATTTCGACCATCGACCCCGGCGTGTTCAGTCAACAGGGGGATGCGACCGTAAATGTCGCCACCTCGCTCAAAGGAAACCTAGGTCAGGTCGAAAAGGCAATCGCCAGCGGCGCCGCCACGACTGAGCAGATCAAGGGGATGGAAAACCTTGTCCAATCGGCTTATAAAGCCGGCGAAGCCGCCATTAATCGCGAAGCTCAAGGCATCGCTCTGTCTGCAGCCGAGACGGCTGTGAAGGACCTACGCGATGAAATCGAGAAGAATAATGCACTCCGGGGGATGGCTCGAAGGAAGAATAAGTGACGACTATGGGTGCACGCCAGAAATTCAGTTCTTTCGCCGAAATGCCCACTGGGTTGCGCACCTTCCTTTTCTCTGAGAATTTCAATCAAGCGGAGCAGACATTGCAGGGCGAATACAAGTTCCCTGATGACGCCAAGGTCTTCATCGGCGATAAGGTGATGGACTCGATCTTCGGCGATATCGAATTGCCGCAGGCGGTCGACGAAATCAAGAAGAAGCTGGTCCCGACTGCATTGCCGGAAGAGAAATGGCAGGGATTCCTGGCGGAGTTCTTGAAGCTCGAAGCTTGGCCGCTACGCGAACTTTTCGGGCGCGAGCTCACATCCATCCTCGACCAGAAGCGCATCACTACAGCCGGTTGGCCCAACAC
Source organism: bacterium (assembly GCA_021796435.1). GTDB lineage: Bacteria > Patescibacteriota > Patescibacteriia > 2-12-FULL-60-25 > 2-12-FULL-60-25 > CAIKNB01. The sequence goes on along the minus strand of JAJYXM010000016.1, from coordinate 1,104,266 downwards.
GAAAGTCTATCTCAAGCCCATGACGTTTTCCGGCGCCGCGACCGAAATCGCGACCCGTTCCGGCTTTACCCTCATGGGTCCGCAGATGCGTGAACGTCTGCGCGACCTCATCACGAGCAAGGTCAAAGGCGTACGCATCGACAGTCAGGTCAAGGAAGTCATGATGCGCCCCGAGGATTTCGGCGGTTTAGGCCTAGATGAAGCCATGGCCAGCAAGACGGTCGAAGTGATGGATGAGATCGTAGGCTCGGTCAAGCTCATGTCTGAAGAGGGGTATTCCGACTGGTTGGCTGAGGAAGCGCGTAAAAAAACCGAGGCTGAAGAGCGTGCGAAGGCTCCTCCTCCGGGCGAAGAGGACGCCGAAATAACGGCCATCAGGCAGAACATGCCCGAAGAGGCGAAGCGTCCCATGACCGCCCTGGAGTCCGCCGTGGCCAAGACTTTCGATTCCTTGCCCAACAAGCCCACGGACGAGTATTTGACGAACCGTCTTAAGCACATCATCTCTTCCCGCATGCGCGACGTCCGCAGTGCGCTCGAAGTCGTACAGCTCTTCGAACGCGACACCAAGGTCGGCGGTCTGGGCTTGGATCACGCAGCGGCCGAGAACCTCGGGAACCTGATAGAAAAAGCTTACGCGGATTTTCACCAATCTATACTGGATGAGGAGAAAGGCAAGATCGAGACGCAACTTGCGGAACAACGAGCCAAGATAGAGGAGCGGAAAGTCCGTGAAGCCGAAGAACATGCCAAGTGGTATCAGGACAAGATCCTGTCACGTAAACAGGACGAGGAAACCAAGAAGAGGTTAGCCCAACAGATGAAGAAATCCTTCCTGCCAGGCGCCACGACGCCAATTACGGAGCATCCCATCGATCTGAAGGAGAAACGGATCGAGAAGGAACGTTTCGGCGAACTTGTCCCGGCAGTCGCCGCAGGCGCCGCGCCGATAGAGAAGATGGAACCGAAGACCGAAGCCGCGGCAAGCCAGAAGACGATCAAAACGCCGTCCAAGGCATCAGCCCAGCCTGCGCCAGCGGCGCGTTTTGAGCCGGTACAGCCGCAGATGCCGTTTTCACAAGCGTCTCGTCCCGAGATCACGGTCTCCAAGCAGACCATCATGAAGCAACCTGCCTCTGTCGGCTTAAAGCCCAAGATGGATGATGTGAAATACGCCGGTCCGCGCCTCTCCGGCCTGGTGCAGGAGCTCGGCACGGTCTCGCTCGAAGAATTCCGTCGCATGGGCAAGGATCCCAAAGCTGCCGCAGACAGGATAATGCAGAAGATCGAGACGCTGGGGCAGGAGTCGTTCGAGAAACGTCTGGAGGGCATCCAAGCGTGGAACAAATCGCCATTGCTCGGTTCATACATGTCGTTGGTTTCAGAAGCGTTCCGCTCCGGCAAGAGCGTGACGGATGCTGCTGCCGAAAAACGTGCCGCCGGTCAGGACGCCATGACGCCGGAAGAAGTCGCAGCTGTCATTAACCTGAATAGTAAGCTACACTTTGAGTAATATGGCTTGCGTTTTTGGCACATTACTTCGTCAAAACATGCGCTACTCGCTCTGCGTACGCTTAAGTACGCGTCGCTCCGTTGCTCGGGTTTTCCTTGTACTGTACTCAAAAACGCAAGCCATCCTAGCTACCATCTAATCCCATGCCAGAGAAGTTCATCGTACCGCAATTCATAGACAAAGAAGACCAGATCCTGGGACCGATCACCGTCAGGCAGTTTTTGATCATGTTGGTCGCGGCTTTTTCCATCTTCATCGCCTTCAAGATCCTGCAGTTCGCTTATTTCCTGGTATTCACCATCGTCGTCGCCGGTTTGGGCAGTACTTTTGCCTTCGTCAAAGTCAACGGCCAGCCTTTCCATGTCTTCTTCGTCAACATGCTGCAGACAGTCACGCGTCCGGCTTTACGCATCTGGGATAAACGACACACCGAAGCGGAGTTGCGGGAATTCATGAAGAGCCAGATTTCGGCACCGGTCAAAGTCACGCCGCATAAGGAAAAACCCGAAAGCAGCCGTTTGCGTGACCTCTCGCTGGTGGTCAATACCGGCGGCGTTTATAAGCCGGAGGAGGATATATGAAGAATTACGAATTACAAATGCCAAATGCCAAATTAAAGGGAAGAAAAGTGCCTAGATTCGTCATTCGTCATTTGTAATTCGTCATTTATCCTATGCAAAGCATCAAACTTGCAGGCAGTAAGCCTGGCGTACCGGTCCAACGATATCTCGACGTGGCGGAGATCAAGGAGGATATCGTGATCATGAAAGACGGGACGATCCGCGGCATCCTTCTGGTCTCGAGCATCAACTTCTCGCTCAAGTCCATGGATGAGCAGAACGCCATAGTGCAGGCCTACATGCAGTTCTTGAACGGCTTGGATTTTCCTATCCAGATCCTGATCCAATCGCGCCGCATGAACATCGACGAGTATCTGCGCAAGCTGAAGGACGCCGAGAAAGGCCAGGGCAACGAATTGCTGAAGCGCCAGATCACCGATTACCGCGACTTCATCAAGTGGCTGGTCGAGACAGGGGACATCATGCAGAAGAAATTCTTCGTCGTCGTCCCGCTCGATCCCTCGACCGACAAACAGAAAGGTTTCTTCGCGCGCATGTCCGAGATCATCACGCCGTCCGTCGCCATCCATCTGTCCGACGAGAAATTCCGCAAGAACAAGGAATCGCTAATGCTGCGCGTGAACTCCATCATCAGCGGCCTGCAGTCCATGTCGCTCAACGCCGTGATGCTCGATACGCAAAGCACCATCGAACTCTTGTACACCATGTACAACCCGGAGCTGTTCGAGACCGAACGTATGGTGAACACGGGGAAACTTCAGACCGAAGGTTAATTGAATCACGAATGACGAATTACGGATCACGCACGTTCGGGACGTCCGGGCCACTCAGACCCCTGATTCGGCATTCGTCATTTGGCATTTGTAATTAAATCGTAATATGGCATTCAAGACACAGGAGGAAAAAAAGTTCGAGCCGTCGGCCATCACCGCCGGTGGTATCGGACTCAAGAAGACGCCGAGCGCCGCGGAGCTCAAGAAACAGCAGCAGGAGCAGCGTGTCGCCCTGGAGGAGGAGCGGGTATACCGCAAGGGCGTCGCGTCCATCAAAGACCTGATCGCGCCGAGTTCGATGAAAGTCGAGCCGAGCTTCGTGCGTCTGGGCGACGTCTGGGTCAGGACGCTGTTCATCATCACTTACCCGCGTTACGTCACCGTCGGATGGTCTTCGCCCATCATCAACCTGAACGCGCAGATGGACATCTCGATGTTCTTCTATCCCATCAAGGCGGATGTCGTGCTCAAGCAGCTCAAGAAGAAAGTCGGTATCCTCGAAGCCCAGATAACCTCGGATGCCGAGAGCGGCAAGCCGCGCGACCCAATAGCCGAAACAGCTCTGCGCGACATCGAACAATTGCGCGATGACCTGACGCAGGGCATCGAACACTTCTTCCAGTTCGCTTTCTATGTGACGTTCTACTCGACTTCGCCGGAGCAGCTGGAGCGCCTCTCGAACACCGTCGAATCCACTTTCGGTTCGATGTTGATCTACACCAAACGTGCGTATTTCCAGGCGGAGCAAGGCTTCAATTCGACTCTGCCTTTGGCCAACGATGAGCTCATGATCACCTTCAACATGAGCACCTCTCCTTTGGCCTCGAGCTTCCCGTTCACCTCGGCGGAGCTTACGTCCGACAACGGCATCATGTACGGCATCAACCGCCACAACCAGTCGCTCATCCTCTTCGACCGCTTTTCCTTGCAGAACGCCAACGCCGTCGTCTTCGCCACATCAGGCGCCGGAAAATCCTACGCCGTCAAACTCGAGATCCTGCGCTCCATGATGTTGGGCACGGACGTCATCGTCATCGACCCTGAAATGGAGTATAAGCATCTGTCTGATGCCGTCGGCGGCACCTACATCAACATCTCGCTCGCTTCCCAGGCGAAGATCAATCCTTTCGATCTTCCGCGACCTTCCGGTGAAGCCATCTCGCTCGAGGACATCATCCGCAGCGCCGTCATCACCATGAAGGGCTTGTTGCGCCTGATGTTGGGCAAGATAACGGTGGCCGAGGATTCGCTCTTGGATCGCGCTTTGCTCGAGACTTACGCCAAGAAAGACATCGTACCCGGCGCCGACCTCTCCAAGGTCGAGCCGCCGATCCTGCAGGACTTCCAGGACATCCTGGAAGGTATGGAAGGCACGAGCGATATCGTCGTGCGCCTCAAGAAATTCACCGAAGGCACGTTCTCCGGACTCTTGAATTCACCGACGACCGTCAAGATGAACAACCAGCTCGTCACTTTCTCGGTACGCGACCTGGAGGACGAGTTGCGTCCTATGGCCATCTACACCATCGTCAACTACATCTGGAACGTCGTGCGCTCCGAACGCAAGCGCCGCATCCTGGTCATCGACGAAGCCTGGTGGCTCATGCAACACGAAGATTCGGCCAAGTTCATCTTCGCCCTGGTCAAACGTTGCCGTAAATATTTCCTCGGCATCACCACCATCACGCAGGACGTGAACGACTTCTTGACCTCGCCCTATGGCCAGGCCATCGTGACCAACTCATCCATGCAGCTCCTGCTCAAACAGTCGCCGGCCGCCATAGACCTGATCGCGCGTGTCTTCCTGCTCACCCAATCCGAAAAATATCTGCTCCTAGAGTCCGGTAAAGGCGAAGGCATCTTCTTCGCGGGCAACAAGCATGCCGCCATCCAGATTGTGGCTTCATACACCGAGGATCAGATCGTCACCACCGACCCGAACCAGCTCCTGAAGATCGAAGCGGAGAAGAAGGAATTCCAGGAAGCGCTCGAAGGCGGCGGCAAGTAACTGATATCAAGCATATATGGAAAAGAGAACTAAACTGGCCATCCTCATCCTCATCGTGCTGCTCCTTTTGGGAGTGGGGCTGTATCTGCTTCTCACGCCTTTCTTCCAGCAACAGCCTACGGATCAGACCGTCCCTGAAACGACAACGACGCTGCAACCTTCCGCGAGCCTGCCGTCGACGCCTTCACAACCCAGCGGGCAGACGGAAACGACTACGCCTGTGGCGCCCGCCACTCCTCCTCCGATCGACCCCATGAAAGTGCTCGAGAATAAGGCGCGTACGTCCGTCGAACGTATCGGATCCGGTTCTAACCAGAACGGTTTCCTGGGGTATTCCGATGCCATGCTGGACGCTTCCCTGACGTTCAAGGAAGAACTGCAGCAAGAACAGGCATCCATGGTCGCGGCGCATCCGTTGTCCTCCGGACCTTATGGGATCTCGACTCGCTCGATCTCCGTCAAGCTGACCGAAGGCAGCATAGGGGATTCCAAGATCGTCTTCACCGTCGAGGCTATCCAGAATATCGACAACGGCAATCCATCCACTCCCGTCTCGACGATGGCCAAGAAAGTGACCGTGACTTTCGTGCAAGCGACGGGCAATGATTACCTGCTGGACGAAATGGTTTGGGAGGATAAGAGCCTGTAACCAAGATTTTAAGCATGATTCAGGTGGGGGCGAATGATTATTCGCCTCTTTTTGGTTGCTTCGATCCGAGATCCGTGTTAGCTGTGGGATATGGGATTCTTTTCGTATTTGCTCGACATCGCGTTTCCGCCGCGTTGCGTCGTATGTGACGACTTTGGCTCGTGGTGGTGCAAAAAATGCTCCACGAAATGTGAATTCTCCCTGAAGAACCTTTGTCCTTCGTGCAACCATGCGAATCATGTCGAAGGCTGTAATCGCAAAAGCGCGTTGGATGGACTGGTTGCAGCAGGTTTTTATCACGATCCGGGTTTACGCAAAGTCATCCACTCCATCAAATACCGGGGAGGCACTGTCATCGCGCCTGTAGTCGCCGAATATATTCGGGTTTGGCGTGGAGCCCGATTGGACGTCTGGCCTTGGGCTGGTCTGCCTGACTTGGCCATCCAACCGCTGATCGGCGCACCAAAAAGCATCCGTAACAGGGGATTCGACCAAGCCTGTTTGTTGACTGGCATAGTCAAAGAAAGGATTGTGCCTTGGGCGCATATAGCAGACATCTTGGTAAGGAAAGAATCACTGACGACTCAAGCTGCTTTGGGGCATGGCCTAATGCGTCATGCGAATATCAGTGGCGTCTTTTACGTAAAACCCGGTATCCGTATCCCAAAAAACATCCTACTCGTGGACGATGTGGTCACGACAGGTGCGACCATGCAGGAAGCGGCGCGGGTTTTGAAGGCGGCTGGAGTAGAAAAAGTTTTTGGTCTTGCGCTAGCCGTGGGGAGTTGAAAAGAATTAAGGGTCGCCATGAGTTGGCGACCCTTTCGAGTCCGGTCAGCTGCAAGCTTTCAGCAGCTTGGACAGTGCGGAAGATGTACGTTCCACCTTCTGCCTGATATCCGCAGGCAAAGGCTCTGGCGTTTCATCCTCGATCCCGGGCAGGACGACGATCTTCTCGCGCAGGATGATCTTAGGTGACTGGCTGCCATAGACGCTGGCCCAGTGTGGGCCTGCATCTTGAGCCTCTACCGGCATCTTCTGGCCCTGCCAGACGACATACGACTTACGTCTTAAGCCGGGTGATACATCTACGCGATGCCATCCGTTGAGTTTGGCCCGCCGCTTCTGCTCGGCGAGGATATGTACAGCCTCGACGATGTCGACCCTTCTCTCGAGGCTGTCGAGCAGAAGCTCGCCGGAGCGGGTAGTTTCGCGCACTGTGAGGATCCCCAGGCTGCGGTCGAATGACACGGGAATGATGACGGTCTTGAGCAAGCGTGGCATCACGCGTCTGCACATGTCCGCATCCACGCGAGTGACATAGCCCAGCGTCGCTGTCTGGTTTGCATCGTTCTTCTTCAGACGCTTGAGCCTGACATCGGCGGCAGCCAACAGTTTTCCGGTCACGACAGTGTTCCCGTCTAGGCTACACTCCAGACCGTTGGTGAGCCGGTAGTTGTATTGCGACTCCTGCTGCGCCACCCGATCGACCAGCCCAGCTAGGATGCAGCGCCGGATAGCCTCAGGCTCCCCGGGGCGGTTGGTCTGCGGCGAACCGCGGGTGAACGCCGCATGGATGATCTTTCGCCGCAACCGGATCGCCTCTTCGAGCGCATCGAAGTTCACGCCGTTCTGCTCGCACCACCCCTCGGTCCAACGGTGTATACGCGAGACCCGGAACATCTCGAGGAGCGAGAAGAAGTCCGATGAATCGTCCTGGGCGAAATGCAGCCGACCATGCTCGCGTTCCCCGAGCTCACGTTGGTCGTAGAGTATCGGACGCCCGGACATCAGGGCTGCGATGCTGGCGACCTCCTTGAGGCAGCCGCTGTGTTCGCTCTCCACCACCATACGCGCATAGCGCGGCGGCAAAGGCAGACGCAGCATGCGCCAGCCCAAAGGGCTCAAACGTCGGTCTTCTCCCAGCGCACCAAGATCCGTCAGGCCCTGTTCGGCCGCTTCCAGCCGCTCCGTCTCCGGTTGCTCCAGGAAGGGGAAAGTCAGAGGATCCACGATACCGACTGACTTGAGCGTCATGACGACCTCGGAAAGGTCGGTACGCAACATCTCGACGGGCGCATGCTCGGCCATCTCGTCCTGTATCTTGCGGTCCCAAAGGCGGATGCACAGGCCAGGCGCTTCCCGTCCCGCGCGGCCTTTGCGTTGGTCGGCTGAAGACCTTGAGATGCGCATGAGTGACAGACGGTTGATGCCGAGGGCCGGATCATAATCCGCCCGTTTCTCGTAGCCCGTATCGATGACGCAGCGCACGTTCGGTATGGTCACGGAGGTTTCTGCGACGTTCGTAGCCAGGATCACTTTGCGCCCATTCGTCGGTCGGAAGACGCGGTCTTGTGCCTTCCGCATCAGCTCTCCGTGTAGCGGCAGGACGATCGCATCCTTCAGCTTGAACGCAGCGATAGACTCGGCGACGCGCTTTATCTCTTCCTTGCCCGCCAGGAACACCAGGATGTCTCCTGGTTTGTCCGACGAATGCAGGCTGGCGACCGCGGGAGCGACCGCATCCAACGCTTCGTCATGTGAACCGATCGGTTGGTAACGTACCTCGACCGGAAAACTCGTGCCCGCCGCGTCCAGGTTGACCGCATCAAGGTAGCGGCTCACCTGCGTACTCTCGATCGTGGCAGACATCACGAGCAGCCGTAGTGATGGTCGCCGCATCTGTTCGGTGCGTAGCAGGCTCAGTGCTACGTCGGTCGTGGCCCGACGCTCATGGAATTCGTCGAAGACGACGGCACCGGCCCAGGAGAGTCCGGGATCCCTTTCGAGGAAGCGCAATAGGACACCATCTGTCACGTACAGGATCTTGGTATCCGATGATGTCTTGCCGTCGTATCGGACGATGTACCCAACCTCTCCGCCGATCCCGATCTTGCGTTCGGACGCGACCCACTTGCTGACTGCGCGACAGGCGACCCGCCGCGGCTGCACCACGACGATCGAGCCTCGGACAGACCCGCTGTCGAGCAGGGCTTGCGGCACCTGCGTCGTCTTGCCGGAACCGGGTGGCGCCGTAAGCACGACGTTGCGGCCTCGACTGACCGCTTCGAGGAGGCTCGGAATGGCCCCCCAGACCGGAAGTTCCTTCGCCATCACGTATCCGCCTTTCTGTGGGATGATATTGAATGTGCATAATGCGAAATACCAATTTTTACGGTTTTTGTCAACAATTTCGTCTTGACTAAACCGTTTTTTTCTGGTCAATTTATGGTGCCTCGCTCTTTCCAACCGAAGAAAGACAGAAAGGGATCAGTAAAGGATGGATAAGACGACTGAAGATCGGCTTGCTGCGCTTGAGGAGAGGCTCGGTGTAGGCTTCAACAACCGTCTACTCCTCGTCGAAGCTCTGACCCACAGGTCATTCCTGAACGAGTGTGCCGCACACCCTACCGGGCACAACGAACGATTGGAGTTCTTGGGTGACTCAGTTGTAGAGCTGATCGTGACTGAACAGCTTTACCGCAAGTTTCCGGACAAGGCCGAGGGTCACCTGACGAGTTTCCGTGCTGCGTTGGTCTGCACGGATACGCTGGCCGACGTCGCGATGTCATGTGGCCTGCACGAGGCCCTGTTCATTTCCCGTGGTCAGGTCAGCGACAACCGATCCAACCCCAAGGCTTTCAGGCACATTTGCGCCAATGTCTTCGAGGCTTTCGTCGCCGCCCTTTTCCTCGACCAAGGTCTGGGCGTCTGTAGGCTTTTCCTCGACCGTTACCTCCATGTGCATCTGTTGCGCAGCATCTCAGACCAGTACGACCCCAAGGGGAAGTTCCAAGAAGATATGCAGGCGCGTTTCGGCCTCACTCCGAAATATCAGGTGCTGCGTGAGCACGGCCCGGATCACGCCAAGACTTACGTCATCGGATGTTACGTCGGACTCGTGCTTGTGTCGCAAGCGCAAGGCGCGAGCAAGAAAGAGGCGGAGGTTGATGCAGCCAGACGGGCTGCTGAGACCCTGAAGGATTGGGAGGGACGCATCACGGAATCCTGCAGCCAGGCTTCCGCTGTCCGCCGCTCTCGTAATGGAGGTAGACGATGAATGCAGCGAGGCAGAAGTGGCGCGAGGCCCGGGCCGAGCGCGACATCGAGCGTGCCGAAGCCGTCGGTGACCAGATCCTCGAGAACATAGATACGGACCCGAGGAAAGGTTTCTATGACGACATCCGGGTCTATCTGGAACAGCTCAGGCAGTTCCCGATGCTCAAGGAGAAGGAAGATTTCGACTTCCTGTTCGATAAGTTCCACCACGGTGACGAAGTGGCACGGCTCCGAGCACGGGATCTGCTCGTGTACGGCAACATCAAACTGGTCATCAAGATCGCGCTTAGCTATACCGGTCGCGGTCTGCCCTTGCTCGACATGGTCCAAGAGGGCGTCATCGGCCTGATGAAAGCTATCGATTTGTTCGACATCGAGCTGGGGTACCGCTTCAGCACCTATGCCTACAGCTGGGTACGGCAGGCTATAACCCGTGCCCTGTGTGACCAGACATTCAAAGAGCCTTACCGCATCCCTGTGCATTATCAGGAGGCGCTGTCGTTGACCCGACGCGCCTTGAGGGATCTATATATCGAGACTGGACGGTGGCCCAAGGAGTTGGCCGTCTTCCAGAAGATCAAGACGTACGATACCCAACTCGCGGCCAAGCTCGGACTGTCCGATGTGGTCAGGCTGATCGGCACTCTGCATCGCGGCAAGGTCGAACTGGATGCACCCATATATGCTACAGGGCATGACGATTTGACCGTTGCGGATATCACGGATTTCGGTCCACCGTCCACCGAGACGATCGTCGAAGCGCGGCGGCTCTATGAGGAATACCGCCAAGCAGTCGGACGCATCGAGGCGGCAGTCGATTCACAGCCCCCGCGTTCCGCCATGGTCTTGAGGCTGCGTTTCGGCCTGGGTGACTTCGACCCAATGACGCTCGAGGAGATCGGCGCCCGTTACGAAGTGACCCGCGAGCGTATCCGTCAGATCGAAGTGGTTGCCCTCGAGCAGCTCGAAAGAAGCCTTGGCATCACCGGTCAGGAGATCGCCGAGATCGTGGACGTGCTTCAGGATTTGGAGGTGATCGCTCATGCCGTCTGAAGCCATCCAAGGTGCCGACGGCGGCAAGGTCCGTTGTCGGATGATCAACGACTTCATTCCTGTCGACATCTGCCGCAGCGAACAAGGCGCGGATGAGTGTGCCGGTTGCAGTGCGCCGACACGACGCTGCGCCAAGTGCGGCAAGGATGAATGTATCGCCGACGCAGAACGCGGTCTCTGCAGCGTCTGTGCCGAAGGGATCGGGTTCGTACCGCGTAACCAGACTTTCGAGGGTACACCCGATGTCGCCATGGGCCGCGTCATTGACCGTGTCCGCGTTCTGGCCCGAGGGCCAGAGGCGAATGCGGAAGGGTCGACGCAAACCATGGAACGCGGCGCGGGTGTACTTCCGGAGCGACCTCTTTTGGATGGGGCTGGCAGGGTCATGTCCGCGGTCTGCACCTATTACGGGATCGAACCGGCTGAACTGTTCAAGCAGGATAGGCACAAGGGTGTGGCTTTCGCCCGACAGATGGCTATGTACCTATGCCGTAAAAGATTGGATGGCAGTTTCCCGGAAATCGGACGCGTGTTCGGCGGCCGTGACCACACGACCGTCATGCATGCCGTCGAGAACATCGACGACCTGCTCAAGACCGACCCAAGGATCCGCCAGGAGCTCGCCTCGATCGAGGGCATCATCGGATCAAGTGGCGATGCCATCGATCCGCGTGACTTCTTGGCTCCCCTGAAGCGTCCCGAGGAAACCCAGGCGTCTGAAGGTGTGGGCAAGTCCGGTCCTGAACCGCGTCTAGAACTGCACGATTCACCGCGACTCAGGAACGTCGCCACCTTGAGCCGTCTGTTGATGGAGCACGGTGTAGAGCGGGACGGCGTCTGGAGCGTCACGTCACCCGTGGCCATACTGATGTCACGAGCCCACCTGATGCGGGCGGAAGCACATAGAGCATTAGCGTCATTGGTGGCCGATGGCCATCTACAGGGTTCCGAGCCATGGAGTCAGGTCACCTTGCTCAAAACAGAAGGGATCGAGGACCTCCAGGAGAAACTAAAAAGCCCGGGAGCCAAACCTAGGGACGCTACCACGCCGTATCATCGGCGTGCCAAGACACGCGCCGAGACCTTGAAACCACGCATCTCAAGTGCTGGCCGGCGACGTATGACAAGTGGATCGTCAACTTCCGCCGTCGACTTGGCGCAGCTCCCTTCGGCCCGCCCTATCGTCACCTACGGGGAGATGTTCGCTCACCTGCTGATGCGTGCCCACGACGTGCATGGGGAAAAGTTGGTGGGCGGAGCCCTACCCATGCTGCAGATCCGCTTCAAGCTGAGTGCCAATCAGTCCACGGCAGCACTTGAATGGTTTGTCGCCAGCGGCCATGTCCAGCAGAAGGATGGCTGGAGGACGATCATTCTGGTCTCCTCACAAGTCCAAAGCATGGATGGACCGATGCGTCCGTCTGCGCCCGGATCAGCGCGGAACCGACATACGCCGGCCCGCCCAGTCATGCGCGCAGCCGCGCCCAACGCTCCGACCATAACCGCGGGAACCAAGATTCATGCCTCGGTTACCTTAGGCGGGACGGGCACATTGGCTTCGGTAGTCGCTGAACTTGAACGGGTACTGCCTGAGCTGCGGAAGAAGCGTGATGACCTGGCGATGCACGTGGCACAGCTGGAGATGGCGTACAACACGCTCAAGGCACTCAGCGGGAGTCTGGCTCAAGCACAAGAGCTCGCTGATACGTCACTGGCGGAAGCTACCCGCATGGCGCAGGAACTTCTGTCTTCCCTTCGTTAATAAGGCGCCATTCTGGACGCCAAACACAAGGGCGGCATCGATCCAAGATGTCGCCCTTTTCAGTTACTTAAGAGGGTTTGACATGGTAGTCGATACGGTCTAACTTGGTTATCCGTACATTGGACAACCGACCAGGAGGTTATGGTGGGATTGAAATTGGACCTACTCCATGTCGAAGGGCGGATCGGTGTACCTTTCCCGGATGCTGGTCCTTTCTCGGACTTCATTCAGAGTGCGCTGACGGAAGAACGCTTGACCGTCACCCCAGACAATCTCCGGTTCCTCATCATGGGCCAGTCGCTTCTCAGGCTTCTTGCCTCCGAGCACATGTTCCGGACCAGGCATGACCGACGCGAAAGTAGCATGACCCCTTGGCGCGACGCCTTCCTGCAGAAGGGCCTCCACGAAGTCGCTGTGGCCATGGGGCTGAACATGATGATGGACGGCTCCGGCACGCGCCCTATCTGGCGTCCCAGGAAGCAACGGGTCTTGGCGACCAAGATGGCGTTCGGAGCGTTACTGCTCGAACAAGGCTTCAGGGCCTGCCATACGGCCTTTACGCGCTGCGCAGTCGCGACTCTCGATGAGACGATCAAGAAGACGGATGACCCGTTAAATGCCATCCAAGAGATGGCGCTGCTCCGCCTGGGTCTGCCCGCTTACTTCGAGCCCCTCGAAGAGGATGGCCAAATCACCGTGGGCTGTTTCGTCGGATACGTCCTGGTCGCGAAAGGCAGTGGTCCGGACGTAGGATACGCGACTCAGGCCGCAGCCGTACAAGCAGTCGAGTGCATCGGGGAATGGACACCATTAGTACTCGAATCTCTGGGCAAGAGGCTGCGCAAGCGTCTCTACCTGCTCTACTCAGAACCGGTCATCCCGTCTGGAATGGAGTCCGTGCTTTCGACGCTCGAGCAACGTCTAGATGCGGCTTTCTCGGACCGTGACCTCCTATACCAAGCGCTCATCCACAAGTCTCTCCACTATGAACACCCCTCGAGCTATGGCCACAACGAACGGCTCGAGTTCCTGGGTGATGCGGTCCTTGAGTTCACGGTTACGGAGTTCCTTCTGGACAAATTCAGCGGAGATATCAATAGGATATTCGGGGCCCGAGATTCGCTCGTGGCGAACAGGAAGTTGGCGGATGTCGCTGTCGAAAAGCTGGGATTGCACGGAGCCGTCCGATTTGGCCTTAAGGAGCTGGACAACTTCGAGAGATTCCCTGATACGCGCCGTAAGGCATTAGCTGATGCTTTCGAAGCGGTCTTGGGCACAGTGTACCTTGACCGGGGTATCGGCACAGCGAGGATGATCGTAGACGCCATCATCCACTCCCGCATGTCCGCTTTCATCGAAGAGGGACGGACCTGGAGCGAAAGGAATCCTAAGCTGCTCCTCAACAACCTTCTCTCCCAGCGCCATCTGCCTCGCGTGAGCTACGAGTTTTCCGGGCGAGAGGGCCCCGATGACGACCCGATATTCACCTGCAATGTCGTGATGGGGGAGGAGACGCTCGGAAGCGGTACCGGCCGTAACAAGAAATCGGCCGAGATCTCCGCTGCCCGTGTGGCCCTGGAAGAATTGGCCCGGCGTAAGGTCGGCTGAATTCAAAGACCTGATATCGAGCCCGTGTCCTGGATGGATGCGGGTTCTTCTTTTTTTACGGTAACAACCATTCCACGGCGATTGACAAAAGTCGGTTTTATTCGTAAGTTAGCCCATCGCCGATCATGGCGATGGAATCACGGACCTCGAAAATTCGGAAAGATAAGGAAGATGGAACATACGGAAATCCGCGCCGTCCTGGGGCAAAGCATCGGTCAGCTGATCGCCCAGCCGGGCGATTTGCCGTTGGTCCTACGCCCCTACCAGGTCGAGACCCTTGAGTCGGCAGTCCGTTGGCTCAACGACTTTCAAGGCAGCCGGCGTGCTTACGTCAATCACGCTACAGGGCTGGGCAAGACCGTGCTATTCGCCGCCATGGTCGCGTCTGCGGTCGGCTTGCGTTCGCTCGTCATCGTCCCTACCAAGACCCTGCTCGAGCAGACGGCTCGCGTCATCGTCAAGTTCACCGGCGGTGTGTTGGGCCACGTCTCAAGTCTGACCAACATCCAGGACGGAGATGGTGAGACGATTGCCGTCCGCGGCATGGACCATTCGGCAGTCGTACTCACCACGGACGCGAGCTTTAACAAACTAGCTCAGCGCATCCGCCAACAGCTCGACCCACAATTGATCATCCGCGACGAATGTCACTGGGGCTATATCGATCCGGCACAGGCGGGCTTCGAGCAGTTCTCCGAGGCGGTCATCGTCGGATTCTCGGCCACGCCGGACTACCTGACCACCTCGGCCAAAGGCGGCTACGTTCCGGTCGAACTGGAGAACGGCCAGGTGCTTTACGGCCCGCGTGACAGATTCGCCGATACACACTTCCAGACGTGCCTCGACCGGAGGTCGGTGCGCTGGGGAATCGAGAACGGCTGGCTAGCTCCTTTGGCCTGGGGCAGGGTCGAATTCGACGTCAGCCTTAACGGCCTCCCGATCGTGGAGGGCCGTAATGGTCCTGATTACGACGAGTCGAAACTCCAGGATCTGATGAGCAAGCACTGGTCAGTCATGTGCGAGACCGTACGTCGGCTCTACGAGTCTTCCGACTATAACCTGGCGCAGCGGCAGGCCTATGCCATCTGCCCGAGCGTCAAGGCAGCCGAGGAACTCGCCGAAGCCATCGGTTCGCTGGGCATCGCCACGGCTTGCATACATGGGCAGACACCGGACCTGGAACGCAACATCCTGCTGCAGGCCTACAACGAGAACGAGATACGCCTGCTCACGTCCGTCATGGTGCTGCGCGAAGGCTGGGATGCGCCGAATGCCGAAGTCTGCATGATGTTGCGTCCGACCAAGAGCCGCGTCTTCTACGAGCAAGGGATGGGCCGCGCTCTGCGTCCTTTGGAGGACGGTTATAAGGTCGCGCTGATACTCGACGGGCATTTCCAGGGCACCAAGTTCGCGCCTTTGAGCGCACCTGCACTCTATGGCAAGCCTGGCGAGGAAATCCCGGTCGGCGGCATGTTGATCGGCAACGGCGTCCGGATACGTGGTAGTAATCTCGAAGAGTCGCCGTATCTGCCCAAAGACGCCAAGCCCAAGCTTGTAGTCGTCGACATGTACACGGAACAGCAGGAAGAGCCCAAGGCAGGATCCCGCGGTACCCTCGAAGCGGACGGTGAGATCTGGGCGAGCATGTCGACTTGCGCGCATCTGCTCGAGATCTCAACTTCTGCCGTCAGGTCGCGGCTCCGTAAAGGCAAGGTAAGGACACGCCGCGTGAAGAACACGATGGGCAGGTTCTGGATATACTATGCGCTTAATGACGTACGGGCGCTTTGCTCCGACATCATGGCTGATAAGCCTAAGGCAGATAGACGAGGCTTCGTTACCATCGAAGGTGAGGTATGGGGCACGATAAATAAGCTGGCGGACAAGATCGAGCTCTCCAGGGCGGCTGTCCGTGTTCGTTTATATGCCAGCAAGTGTCCCCGCAAAGAGGGGATGTGTCTGGGGAAGCCTTCGACCCTCTTCCGTCTCAGCGATGCGCGTTCGGTATGCGCCAATCTTCTGGAAGACCTGATGCTGATAGGGGAGGACGGATTCTTCGATTTCGAAGGCGACAGATGGGGTAATCTGTCTGCTCTGGCGAGGACGCTTGAGCTCGAAGTCACTACCATGAAGAGCTACTGCGAAAAAAACGGGGTCGCCGGCAAAGCCGGACGCATGCCTGGTGGGCAGCGCTACGATTGCTACCCGCTCAGTCAGGTGAAGAAGGCCTGTGTGGACCTGTTGGAAGACCTTCCGCAGGCCGACTCCAAGGGGACGTTCGAACTTGAGGGCAAGCAGTGGGCTTCGCGTCATGCTGCTGCATCGCTCATCGGCATTAGCAGTCCGGTCGTCGAGATCCGCATAGCCCGGAGCGTACATCGCTTCAAGTACGGCAGGGATTGCAATGGCCACAAGCTGCAGTTCTATCCTCTTGATGAGGTGCGACAGGCGTGTTCTGACCTCCTTCAAGATCTGCCGAGAGCCGAAGCCAATGGTTTCTTCGTGTTGGACGGTGAGGACTGGGGTACGCTCAACGCATACGTAAACAATCTTGGTTGTTCCGCGACCACCCTGGAGCGCAGGGTCACCGCAGCAAAGCTAAATCCCCGTCCAGGTAAAGGCCAAGGCGGACAGATCTTCGACTACTATCCTCGGAGCGCGATCCTCCGTCTTCTTGAGGACGATGATTGATCGCTCCTGCTATCCGACCCGCATCACACTCCTCGTGGTGCGGGTCTTCTGTTTCTGGGTTTCGTGTCAAGTCATCGCCGGATGTCCTGGTATAAGTTCTTCGATCATTTGCGACGCGATCCTGTACCGCTCTGCAACGGCCTCGATGTGCGATATGCCTTGTGCCCGCAGATCGCGCAGCAACTTGAATGTACGTTTGAACATCCTGCTCGTGGACGATGTGGTCACGACAGGTGCGACCATGCAGGAAGCGGCGCGGGTTTTGAAGGCGGCTGAAAAAGTTTTTGGTCTTGCGCTAGCCGTGGGGAGTTGATGCTCTCATTTGTCCGATGCATAACTATGTGTATCCTTGACCTTGCTCAACCAGGCACGCGATGTTGAAATCTTTTTATATGAAAACTCCCCAAAACACCATCAAATATTTCATCGGATTGCTTGTCGTCCTTGGCTTACGCCTTGCGCCACATCCGCCGAATGTCGAGCCGATCATGTCCAGCATGATGCCATTCTCAAAAAAATGGGGCTGGCTTTCCGGTCTCATTTTTTGTTTGCTTGCCGTATTTGGTTTTGATCTTATCACCGGCACCTTGGGCCAATGGTCCTTGATCACGGCGACAACCTACGGCGTACTGGGCGCACTTGCCGGAATTTATCTGAAAAATAAGCCCAACAAAGTCAGATACTACGTCGGCTATGCCATTGTCGCGACACTTATCTACGACGCTGTTACGGGAATCGGTATGGGCGTTCTTATGTTCAAGATGCCATTCATGCTCGCTTTGACCGGGCAAATCCCGTTTACGCTGTACCACTTGGCCGGCAATATCGCTCTTTCGGCAGTTGTCTCCCCGGTCTTGTATAGATGGGTCGTGGAGAACAGGGAGCTGGAGACTGCAAAATTGTTGGCGCGAGCTGGAGTAAGGGGATGGAATTAAAGTTGTTCGACAGCCCGAACTGTAAATTGACTCAATATTCTTTATGGTGATACCCTTAAAACGAAAGAAAGGCTTAGCTCCCAATAAGAATTTTAACATTCTAAATTAGTATGTTTTTAGGCAAAATCCTGAAAAGGAAAGAGAACCAGGACGACATCAAGAGCATGAGCTACTGGCGAGTAGGAATAAGCCTTGCGGCATCTTGGTCTTGGGGCGTCAGTATGATCGCGACCATGGCCTTCATGTATACGATGGGGATAATCCCATCGCTTTTTTGGGTTGCAGGGAATATCCTGGCCATGCCGCTTTTCGGTTTGGTCACGAAGAAGATCCCTGAATTCAAGAAGTGGATAGATTTCATCCCTCTCATCCTATTCTCGTTGTTCATTGCAGCGATGGCCGTGATCATGAACATGCAAGCCCTGCTTATAGGCCTGGGAGGAGGGCAGGATGTCGCCTCATATCACTTCCTCGATAGCGCCTACAGCGTGCCTTCGATCATCGTTTTCTCATTGCTGATCCTGTTTTACATCTTCAGATATGGCCTGCGTGGCAGCGTATTGACCGACCTTGGCTATTATTCACTCCAGATGCTGTCTGTCTTTTTGCTGGCTATGCTTTCGATTTGGACGAGTAGATTCGGCATCAATCCTAATTTGCACATGATCACGCCTGCCGGTGTCGCTTGGGTCTTTCCTTTGGGTTTCCTAGGCATCATTTCCGGCGTCTTCACGGACCCGATGATGTGGCAGCGCTTCGAACAAAAAGAAGATCCGGTCAAATTAAGTCTATGGGGAGGCCTATGGTTCGGCTTATATATGGCTTTCGTCGTGCTGACCGGATTATTCTTTAGGCCGACTCTGCTCTTGGGTAGCCTGCTGCTGATGGTTATTTTTGCTTTGGCTACGTCCACCATAGGTAGTGCCGTAGCGTCCATACAATTTTTGACCAAAAAAATCGGCATCGGAAAGACGCCGGGTTTGGTGCTGGCCCTGGTCGGTATCGTCGCCTGGCCATATCTGATGGATCTCGGTATGGCAAAAATCTGGAATATTTACGCCGGATACAGATGGAAAGTCGTGACAGCGATGATTGTCATCTCGCTTTTGGGGCATTTCGTCCTTAAGAAAGAATATAACGAGAAAATCATCGATCTTCTCCGGAAGATGCGACTGTTCCCGCGCAGGAAAAGCCAGCCCTGATCGACATGGACAAGGAACGCAATTACATATCACTGGAAGGTTTCCAGAGCATCTATCCCGAGGAATGGGCGAAGCGGCGCAAGGTCTGCGAGACGGTGGAGGGGACGCTGGAATCTTTTGGCTTCAGGGGAATCAGCCCGCCTTCAATAGAGAGAAGGGACCTGTACGAGGTCAAACCGCCCTGGTCGGAAGGGTTGATTGGTCAGACCTTCAGTTTCGTGGATAAGCGGAACAACCGCCTTACGCTTATCCCAGAACAGACGCCTACCAGGGCCAGGATGGTCCAGGAACTCGAGGAGGTTGCGCTACCGATCCGTTGGTTCAATACATCCAAAAGATGGAGGCAGGAGGATGTGATTAAACAGGATAGGGCAAGGGAATTTTGGCAGACGGATGCCGATGTCATCGGCTGCGGTTCGGTGGAAACCGATGCGGAAGTCCTGGCCTGCGTCGCCAGCATCTATAGGAATCTCGGATTATATGGCGAAGTGGAGATCCTCATCGGCGAGAGGAAGATCCTGGAGAACATCTTGGACTGCGCTGGCGTCGATAAGAGAGATTATTATACCGCGGTGAAGATCGTGGACGACATCGAAAAGATAGATAAGCAGGAATTCATCCAGAGATTCCAAAAGCTCGGTTTGGACATGGGCAAGATAGAGTCGATCATCGAGGCCATTTCTGTAAAAGGCGCTTTTGACGAGGGGATCGCGCAAATCGAAAAGACCAACGGACGTATTGCCGACAAGTCTCTACAGATACTGGAAAGGCTCAAACGGCTCTCGGCGCTCCTGCGATGGTACGGGATTTATGATATCTGTCGTCTGGATCTGTCCGTGGCTCGTGGATCGTTCTACACCGGCATAATATTTGAAGTTTCGGATAAGGAGAAGAAATTCGGGGCACTTTCAGGTGGTGGGCGGTACGATTGGTTGGTCGGCATGTATGGCAAGAGGGACTTGCCGGCGATTGGTTTCGGCTTCGGACATTCAGGGACCATCGAAATGCTCAAGCAGTGCGGACTTTTCGATTACAAGGATCAACACAGATGCTTCCACGTCTCTTGCGAAGAGCCGGCCGTAGATTATGCGGCCGCGATCGAGCTGGTCGGCAGTTTAAGGAAAAACGGGCACCGAGCCGTAATCGATACGGGAGGAGGGTGCCACGGACATGGTCATCCGACGCATCGCATAATCCTGAAAAAGGATTTTAGCCCCAAACATCAAGTCGAAGTGGCTTGCCAGGATCGTTCCACTCTGGTCGTAATAGATGATCTCGATTCTTTCTCAAAAAAATTAAACTAACGCATAAGTTCCGCCTTGGTACGTAGGGTAACTGGAGGAAGTGCATTGACGCTGGCAGCATAAGATGCTAAACCATTACGTCATGCAGTTCCTTGACAAGGAGACCCGACCGGCGGAGAAGACGCTATGAAAGAGCTGAATATGAAACCCCCATCGGGGACCAGGGATTTTTTGCCTGGAGAAGTAAAAAAACGCGAATGGGCTTTCGGCACGATCAAGGGAGTGTTCGAGAGCTTCGGCTTTCTGCCGATCGACACCCCTGCCTTTGAAAGGCTAGAGACCCTCATGGGCAAGTATGGTGAAGAAGGTGAAAAGCTCATCTTCAAGATACTCAAGCGCGGTGACCGGGCGGACAGCGGCGAAACGGATCTTGCGTTGCGCTACGACCTTACCGTCCCGTTGGTACGCTTTTTCGCCGAACACCAGGAAAGGCTCCCTCGGCCCTTCCGCCGCTATCAGATGAGTCCTGTGTGGCGGGCCGACCGCCCCGGCAAAGGACGTTTCCGTGAGTTCTATCAATGCGACGTCGACGTCATCGGAAGCACATCGCTCCTTGCTGATGCCGAAGTAATCCTTGCCCTGACGAGGGCACTCTCGCGCCTCGGCCTTTCCGGCTGCGTCGTCAACCTCAACTCACGCAAGGTGCTTGCCGGGTTACTCGAAGTCTACGGCGTCCCGCAAGAGCAGAGACAGAGCACGCTGATTGCTCTCGATAAACTCGACAAGATTGGCGCGAGTGGCGTCATCCAGGAGCTGAAAAGCTCCAGTCTCCCAGAAGCAGCCGTCAATCGGATAGAAGACGACCTTTTGGAAGGGGCTGCACCAAGGGATCGGATCGAGGCATCGTTGACCGGACGTCAAGGCCTTAGAGAGGTGGATGAAGTCATCTCACTGGTCAAGCCGCTGCTTAAAGAGGGCGCAATCAAGTTCTCGCCGTTCCTCGCGCGCGGCCTCGACTACTACACCGGCCCCATCTTCGAGATCACTTTGGACGGGGCTCCGGGCGCCATCGCTTCCGGCGGAAGATACGACGACCTCATCGGCGGCATAACGGGCAAACAGGTCCCGGCGTGCGGCGGCTCGCTCGGCATCGATCGCATCCTCTCTACGCTCCTGGCGGACGAGCAGAACAAAAAAGACACGCCGAGCCCGCAGGTCTTCGTCACGGTCTGGGATAGCGCTTCGCGGGCAGAGGCTCTCCGTATCGCGACCGAACTAAGGGATGCGGGCATGACCGCAGAGATCTACCTCGAAGAGGGCAAGATCGGGAAACAGATCCGTCTCGCGTCGGAGAGAGGCGCACGCTTTTGCCTTTTCTATGGACCGGACGAGCAAACCAGAGGCGAAGTCACCCTCAAGGAGCTTTCGACCGGCGAGCAGACAAGTGCAAAGCGCGAAAGCATCGTACACATCCTCAAGACTCTCACCTCAGGGTAATCGATAGGCGATGGCAGGTTCTTCTGCCGTCGCCTATTATTGTAATAATCTTGTCATCGTCATTCACCTAACCGAAGCAGGAATAGTGCGGGTAGAGTCATGAATCTTTAAAGTTGCGCCACCAAGACGACGTAGTTCTTTCCGTAATGTTTCGCACACTTGGGGCAGGTCGTGTACCACGTGTACATCTTTTTCATCTCCATGTCGTGGCTCTTGAGGTAATCGATGAAGTCTTTATGCCACTTCCCAGTGTCTTTAAAGTTGCCTTCGTAGACTTTGCTGAAATACTTGCCTGATAACTGGACATTCTCGGAGCCCGGTATGTCTTTATCGACTGCTAAATAGATGTCCATGTTCCATTTCGATGTGTCGTCTGCCAAGCAAAGCCAGTCCGGCACATCCGCACCAGCATTTTCAATCTTTTTGTTCAGCTTCGTGATGACTGAACCGAAGTTCATCGGAATGTAGAACAAGGTAAACACTTTGTCCTTGATGAACTTCTTATTCTGCCATCCGAACGTTTTTCCGTCCCAGGGGGTCGGATCGAATTTTGGGCAACAGTTTGTCTCTGAAATAGGTTTGTTGGGCATATTGGCTTGATTATGATCATTAATAACAGTTTAGAGCTTATTTTGTCTTATTTTTCTCTCTTCCTGGCCAACACTTGGGGCATGGTCCAGCCCCGGTATATTTGTGACCGCGGCTGCAGATTTTTTCGCGTTTCAGACTCGGACCGTCTTTGATCTCTTTTACTCTGAAGATGGTGATTCTTCGGATCAGGTCATAGGGGATTGGTTCATCAAGCGGAAACTGGATAGTGCCTTTCGAGGTCTTGAATGCCGCCAATTCTTTTTTGAATGCGACTATCGGCGAGGGCGTCGGGAAAAAACCGACATGGTTTTTGAACGTAGCGAAATGTACCAGATGTTTCCCATCCATATCGAAAGTCGGCATCCCGTAACTGATCGTCTCTTCCGCTTGCGGCGCGACTTTTTTTATCAACGACCTGATTTTTTTCAGGATGACCTGCACGTCTTTTGGGTATCGAGCGATATATTCGTCTAAGGGACCGGATTTGATCCGTGATGATGGTTTATTCATATTGGACTAAATAATTTTCACCGTGTGCTGGATAGATATTTTTTACCTTTTTGTTCCTCAGTAATCGCAAGCTCAACCGACTCTCCGGATCCAGGGCTATTTCTTCGCGGTAAAGGTCTCCGATCAGAGCATCTCCATCATCCGAAACGAAAGAGACGCTGTCAGTGGAGTGGCCCGGAGTCTGTACGACTTCTCCTTGGATCCCCAGGCTAGATAGCCACTGTCTTGATTCGTCGCATTTCATCCGCAGTAGCTTGCTCTTATCGATCCTCACATAATCTTTCTGCTTCTTCAGTATTATTCCCTCCATCTCGTCGATTTTATCTGCCTGATTGTCGAAGACGACGCAGGTGATCCCATCCTTGATCATCTCTCCTATTAGACCGGCATGGTCCAAATGGAAGTGGCTGACGACTGCGAAATCTACCTGTTCGATCCCGAATCCCGTGTCTTTCATTGCTTTTGCGTATTCGAAGTAAGTACCAGGCCAGCCAGCATCAAAAGCGACGATCTTTCCGTCACCGCCGAGGATCAGGTGATAATTAGTCTTTCGATAGCTGAAATGCTTAATTTCCATGATGTATTCCTGCGAGTTTAAGCGCCGTATTCACATTGCGCACGGTCATAAGCTGATAGATGGGGTGGGAGATTATCTTGCCGAGGTGGCTCTTGAAAACATATTCTCTTTTTACATTCCAAAAGATAGCTCCTTTGACATAGCGAACATCGATAAACTCTTTCTTGATCGGCAGTTCGTCAACTATGCTTTTCTTATCGGCTTTATCGAATAGATATGCGACATCCGTCCTTTGCTTGTCGTCATTCTTCCAGCCAGAGGGGATTGCGTCTGCAACCTTCTGCATCTCTTTAATTGTTCTGACGAGCGTCGGAATCTCTACGCCGAACTCTTTTTTCAAAGCTTTCTCGATTGCGCTGCGCACGGTCTTTTGTGCTTTACCCGATTCGAAGATAACGTTCCCGGAATTAATGTAGGTCGAGACATTGGAATATCCGAGTTGCTCAAAAATCTCCTTAAGCTTCTTCATCTCAATCCTTTTCGTCTTGCCGACGTTGATGCCTCGTAGTAGCGCGACGTATTTCATACCCTTAAGATTCTACCTAGTTTGGGCACTTATCACAAAGCGCTGCAACTAAGGCTTTTTTGAGGGTTAAGCGAAATGCGATTTTGAGGCACGAGGGTTGCGGTTTTGATGTTCAGACCTATCTTGTGTCTCTTAGCTTTTCTTTAAGCGGATCAAAAATTGCATACTCAATACCTCCCGGAGACGCATCGTCCAAATTCAATCGTCCGCGCAAGTGCGCTACTTCGTGCTGATAAAGTCGCGCCTTAAATCCATCAAACTTCTCTGACCTCGTAGAACCCTTTTCATCCATCCATTCCATAACAATCCAATCCGGTCTTTCCACGTCGGCAGACATGACACCAACGCTCATGCATAGTTCTTTATAGAAGTTCGTTTTGTCAGATTTTTCTGTAATATTTGGATTGATGAAAACTTCGACTTGATCATCAACGAATGTGATGAATACTGATTTATCCTCTCCGATCTGCGGAGCTGCAAAGCCGCGTCCCCAGCCTGTAATATTTCTGTACTTTAATAATACGTTTTTCATCTTTCCGCCAATCTCCATACCTTCTTTTAACGTCGTCAGATTGGTTACTTGTCGTAAAACGGGATCACCGGCGTAACGAATTTCAGGTATTTCGTCTAGGACGGTCTCAAAAGCCTGGATACTTCGTTTTATCTCATCGAGCATATTCATATTAGCAAGGTTAACAGCAACGGTCTGAATACACAAAACAGACCCGCAAGGGTCTGTTTTTCATGGCGGAGAGGGTGGGAATCTCACGTCCCCCGCCTCTCGCGAGAGGCGGGGTCCCACGAAAGGGCCTTCGCCCTCTCGTGAGCTCTCCCCGGCAACAGTGGAAACCTCCCGGTTCCCAAACCCTCCCCGTTCGAATCCCACCCATCCGAACCATATGAAAAAACGATGGGTAAAATCCCATCGTATTTTCATGGCGGTGGCGATTTCCGGAACTTTGAACCAGCAATCGCGGCTAAATCGTTATCTTTCAGTAAACTTGATAAAATTATACGACAATTACGCCTTTCTTTCAAGGAAAATCCGGCCTCTTTCGACGTTCCGGCATTTGCCGTAAAGGTCTACTAGGACCGGATTTTCGCAAGCTCTAGCGGTTATTCCTCTCCACGGGCAATATCGTCCTCGATCAGCTTTTGCTCCTTTAGGTATCGGGTTACAGAATACCATGCGGCGTTGATTACCGGGATCAGCAACGCCCATCGAGGGTCGTTCTGGGCATAGGCAATGAGTAGCGGCAAGATTGATGATACCGCCGAATAAAAGAACACGATTACAAGGTGCTTTAATGCTTCTTTTGTGGGTGTTGTCATAGTGGTTAAAATGCTCGTTTAATGATCGCCAATCCTTCCTCGATTTTCCTCACACCGTCCTCGATAGATAGATTGGGCGTTTGTTGACCTGCAAGCGCAACTAAGTCATCTAGTATCTGCTTGTTGCTTGCTGGGCAATTTGGTTTCTTTGAGAAAATCTCAAAGTGGCCAACGATGTGATTCCGGTCAATGGGAATCTGCCAACGTTGGCAAATTTCTCGGATCAGGCTTGCACTCATTCTTTTCATTTCCTCCGTCCAAATATCGTTTGGTCGACCCTCATGCTCAATGCCGATCGTGTATAGATTTGGATTGAGGTTTGGCCTTATAAGTTTCCAAACCGGCGTATCGACGCGACCAGCGTGCCAAGCGGTATCGGTTTCTTGCACGTATTGATGGACCTCGCCATTCTTGCCAATACCATAATGCGCGCTTACTTGTGATTCGTGATTCGCAAACCACGCATCAGTTCCGGAAAGTGTGCCGTCCATGATATGGATGACGATTGCTTCAGGGCGGTAACCTTTGCGACCTACCCAGAAGTTTGGTGATTTCTTTTGGATTATTTCCATAGGTTTATTTATTGATGGTTAGTAGTAAGTTGATGATTGCGGTTATCAGACCGCCGATAGACGCCGTTGCGATGATCCAAAAAAACCTTTTGAGCCAATCAACATCTGTTCCGACTTTGGTTAGGTCGGTCTGCATGTGAGTAAGATGGTTGTCTTTGATCTCATTTACGGCTTTTTCTACACGATCCAGACGTTCATCTTGAAGTTGGTTTTGGTAGGTTTCTTTTTCCATGCGATTATTTCGGGACGTACGCTCTCTCGTACTTATTGATCAGACCTCGACTTTCCAATTCTTGCTCCAGTCGGTCTTGAAGCTCTTGCTGTCTCCAAAACTTTTCCTTTTCGATATCCACGTTCTTTGCTTTCGCGCCGATCAGTCCATACAGAAACTTTACGGCTCCCGACGTGTTGTCATCGGTCATTTTTCCAGCAGTCGTATAGAAGCGACCAAGAGCTGTATTAAGGAAGTGAAGTTTATAGGCATTGCCTCGATAACTGATTTTTCCATCCTTATTTTTATGCTCGCTTACTTCCAACCAATCACGCAGTCCGGGTATCGAGTTCACGAATGGGTACACATTGCTACTTTCAGCAATCGGCTCGCCAGTGAATAGGTTTTGACCGGTGCCAACTTCAATCGGATACTTCAAGAGCGGAGAGAGTTCACCAACGAAACTTGCCAGCGTTCGTTGTGGGCTTCCTTTATAGAGGCGATTGATATCCTCAACCGGAAGTCCTAAACCATACAGGTATTGAGAAAAGCCGTTTTTCTCCCCTAGGCGAATTGGCAGACCTTCTCGCATGTAAGGTGGCAATGCCGCAAACTCTTCTTTTGCTTTTTCTTTATCGTTTTGCAAGTTGTCGACGAGTTTTCCAACAGCGGCGTATTTGCCGGGCTGTTTAACCATCTGCTCGAGCTGAAGCGGAATGTTGCCACGCGTCCAACGATAGAACGGCATCAGTCGCTTCATTACGTTTTGCTCGAAGCCGGTTAATGCCTCCGGTGCATAGTCGAAGTGGAATTGGAAAACTTGTTTTGCGGCTTGTTCGGGAGCGTCGCCTTTGATCAGGCGGTCAACGAATAGCGGCAAACGCAATCGGTTTTCGACAACCTCCATTGCGTTTTTGGGTAGATCCATGAGCTTGGACACGGGACCTTTGCCGATATCCTTTTCGACCTCACGCATTACATCCAAATACCCGGGTTGTCCGACAACCCCGAGCTTGCTGGCCAATTCACGGATTTGGCCATACGAGTATTTGGTGCCAAGTTTGGTAGTGATTGCTCCCTCAACGCCACGAGCAATTTGATCTGCTTGCAGATATCGAGCTGGACTTTTTACACCGGCGATCCAGTTGTTGAACATGCCGCCAATGGTGTTGCGCGTGTGGAATGAGGGAAACCAGCCGGTAACAGATCCTTTCCAAAAGCCCAAAACTTTATCGTATAGATTGATAAATTTTTTGGTGGCTTCCTCATTGGTGATCGTCTTATAGGTGTCATCGACATGCTTTACGATTTGCTCCGGCAAGAGCGTGCCTTTAAGTTGTGGGACCGAGCTTTCGATATAGCGAATGCCATTCTCAAAGATCGGCTTAACCGTTTCTTTGGTCGTGAGTTTACCGGTAATCGGATTTTTAATTTCTTTGGTTACCGTTTCGGCGGTTCTGCCAAATTCTTTTCCGATATTGGTGAGGAAGTCGTAAGTATTTGTTGCTTTGATGTGTTCAGCTTTACGAGCGGCAAACGCTTTGAATGCGTCAGGCTCAAAGAGCTGTACGCCATATCTACCTTGGAAATATTTATTAATTCCCTCGATAGTGCCATCAAGTTGTCGAGTTTTAGAGAATGGATTTTTAATGCGGAGTGGTTTATTGAGCTCGGCCGTAATGTTCATGCCGGTCTTGTTTAAGAACTCACGACCCTCCGGTGTTAGATAGTGGCGAACGTAATCAGGGATTTGAGTATCGAGAATGCCTTTCTCTTTTTCAATCGTGGCAAACTTTTCATGCTGACCACGAATGTACTCAAGAATGTTATCGACGGCACTTTTCGGAGCTTCAATGGCTTGCTCGGCACCTTTAACCACTGGGCTTTCAAGCAGTTTGCCGATTTCAATTCCAGCCTTACTTCCAATTTCTTTCTTGGCGGTTTTACCAAGATCGACGGCTTCTTGTACTGCCTTGCTGACTTGATCTCGTGTGCCTTTGCTGAATGCAGAAAACTTATCAAGGTATTCTTGGCCAACGCCACCGGGCAATTCTTTAATGGATTTGAACGGCACGAATGCTTTACCAGCGAGATCTTTTGCACCTTGGTAGAGTTTGCCTACAACTGGCGTCTTTTCGACGATAGTATCAGCGGCTCGGAACGGTGCGGTTACTACTGCTCGGGGCAAGATTTGTTTGCCCATGAATTTGAGCCCATCTTTTGCCAAAAACTTTTCTCCACCCTCTTCAAGCACTTTGGTGGCAACAGCTTTTCTTCCGGCTTCTTCTCCGAGTTCCAAGATTGATTTTTTGAGTAAGGATGTACCGGCTTTACTCAATGCAACTTCACCGGCCTTAGTCGCAAGCTTGGCTTCGGCCCCATAGCCGAATGTTATATAGGTAGTCGGATCAAGGAGCACGTCGGCAATGAAGCTTCCGATAGGGTTTTTTATTCCAAGAGCTTCCGATGGCAAAGTATGTTGTTTGATTCCCTCGATCATTCCCTTGCCACTGATAAGTCCTCCCACGGCGTATGCGCCGGTATTGAGTACATGGAAAATCTTTTGCAAAAGAGATTCTTTCGGCTCGGCGTCTGACACATTAAGTCCTTGTTGCGTGGCGTAATCCTTTAATCCGGCTACCGTGGTTACGTTTGTCTTTCTTGGTATTGCGCTCGATTCATCAACGGCCGTAGTGGTGTATTTGCCGCTTGCGTCTTTGGTGTACTTCACCGCTGATGATGGGACCGGTGCTGGCACGTTAATAGGCGCAACAGATTTGGCCGGTGCAAGATCGGTCTTGATGTACTTTCCTGTTGTTGGATCTTTTACGTAGGCCATAGAGATTTAATTTCCGACACCGAATAGACCCTTAAAGAAATCCTTGGTCGTGTTGTAACCGGATTTCGCAAGGCTCGGTATCTTTTCAGTGAATACATCTTTGACCCCAGCACCAAAGTCATGCGCCGTTAGTTTGGGCTGACTTGCTTTCAACGCTTCAGCGGCTTGCGCGTCTGCTTGCTGTTGCGTGTTGGCTTCGTTCACGATCTGATCTCGTTTCTGCAACACTTGGGCTCTGATGTTTTGCGGTACATTGGTTATCGCAAAGTTTGGATTGTTCAAGAGTTCCAATGCGTATGCTTCAACGTCGCTCGATGTGCCGCCGTCAGATCCACTTGCTGTTTTTCTGCCCACGACTTTTGTACCGCCAATGTCATAAGTAACTCCGGCTGGTGTGTCATTGGCGAGATTGGCCAGCTTGATTGCCCGGTCAATTACATCTTGAGCATTTTTCTTTTCTTCCTCTTTGCCGTACTTGGCGGCGTCGATGATATTGGCTACGTCTTTTTCGGACGCGCCGAACACTTGGCTCAAGAGATCTCCGAGCACGCTGTATTGATCTTTTTGGAATCCGAGCGTCTTTTCGGCAACGGTGAGCGGAAGTGTTGAATCTTCATAGGCCATGCCAGCCGCTTCTTTTGCCGCTGTATCAGCGACACCAAGTTTGTCGGCCAAACGATTACGCTCATCAAGTAGTTTTCGATAACTTTCAATGAGAGGATTTTTTTCGGAAGCGACGAGCCGTTGTGTTTGACTTTCAGTTACCATGCCACCGCTTGCGATGGTACGGTCTCGAATATCTTTCTCTGAATCGTTAATCGCATTCTCCATGGTGGCCAAGCGGTCATCCAAGCTTTGGAGATTGCTTTGCATTTCATCAATGCCACGATTGGCACGCTCGGTCTTATAGAGATCTCCCTTTTTAGGTAGATTTTTGAGCGTGTCGAGATAGGCCGTCTGGTTATCCTGCATGGATTTAAGAGCGGTATCGAGGCCGAGATCGGAGCGGTACTTTTGAAGCAATGAAGTGGTTGAGGGTACTTCAGCACCGTATAAGGTGCTCTTCTCGGGGATCGTTGGGGCACCAGAGCCACCCAGTTGGTCAACCCGGGTGGTTACAGGGGTAGTCGGTGTTCCGGTAGGGCTCGGGGTTGCCCCGCTTGCCCCAGGGGTAACCAGAGGGGTTTTCGGGGCTTCCGGTAGATTTAGGGATGATCCGGCATAGATCAGGTTGGGATCTTTGATGGACGGGTTGGCTTTCAAGAGATCGTTAACAGTGGTGCCTTGCTGTTTGGCGATCCCCGAAAGGGTTTGTCCTTTTTGAATGGTTATTGTTGCCATAGATTTAAGTAAGGGTTACGTACCTCCAGTTGCCATTGAAGAAAATGTAAAACCGACGCGTACCGCCGTTTTCATACAGCGCGAAACTGACCGGCGTTCTTGGCGTATCGGTCGGTGCTACGTCGAGAATGGGAATATCGCGCAGTTGCCTCAAGAGCGAACCTAATTGCGGATCTATTTTGTTTTGATCGTCGTTGTTCATAGCTATGGAAGTTTTGCGTACTCGAACAGGACCTCATTAATCTGATCGAGTTGCGTTTGTAATTTGCCTATCATGTCTTCGACCTCTTCTTTTTGCTTTTGCAGATTGGGAATGTTAATGATCGTTACATCAGGACGTGAATCGACTTTTTTCACATTCTCCGCATCTACTTTTTCCAGTGTGAATTTCTTTTTGACCTCCACCGGCGGTGTCTCCACTGGTTTTTCTTCCACCGGTGCCGGTGTGGCTTCTGCTGAATTGGTTGTTGTGTCTTCGGGCATAGGTTTATTTGATTATTCGATCCGGAATGTAAACGGTAGAGAGATCTTTCAGACCCATGTCCCACTCACCCACAAATCCGGTTGGTGACCAAATTTCAATTTTTATCTGTATCTTCTTCGACCTCGCATTGAACCGGAGCAATTTATTAATTGCCGCCGGATAATCACTCCCTTTGATCACTCCAACCTTTTTAAATGGAGTAACCAAAATGTAGGAAGTGTTATCGTAGTTGGCACTCGCAAACAGTCCTTCATCGACGGTGATCGTGTTGGTTGAAGTGTTGATTGAGAGAATGTGTCTAACTTGTCCGGCTCCATTTCCAGCCACCACCGTTACTTCATCGCCGACTTCAAAATTGCCAATGCCGAATGAGACGGTGAAATAGTTATTGCCGCCACCGGTAGCGAATGCTGAATACTTTTGATATTTCTCCGTGGTGTTGTACTTCACCACGTATCGAGCGAAGCTTGTGTTTATGAGAGGTTTCCAAAAGTTGAGAATTGTTTGAACAAACCTTTTGCGCCGGTACGGCTCGTCATCAAGCAATGGACTGACGATAATCGCATTCCAGTTGTAAGGTCTGAAAGATCCCGAATCGAAATTAACGTCGATGAGATACGCGTCAGAGCCGCCGCCTTTGTACCACGCAACGCGAAACGCATTACCACCGCTTTGCAAGAAAATGCTCCCAATGGTGATTACACCGTAACCGCTGATATTGGTAATGCCACCATGCGACATTGTGTGTTTGAAGTAGAGGGCCCGAGTTGCCGGATTGAAACACCAAATGCCACCGGCGTAATATCGCTTGTCCATGTTAAAGCCGTGGGCCCGGAGACCAATGAGGATCACTCCTTGAAATACTTTTACGGCGTCAGGATTGATAGAAAGCTGGATGTCGCCAAGCTCCATATCCGGAAAGCGATTGAGTTTGATCAGTCCGGCGCCATCGAACAGACTGATCCATCCATCACTTGTGATTACGTACAGGCGATTTTTATCGACAACACCGGCCGGAGAGTTAACCGTTGGTAATTGCAATACGCGGTTATAGGTTTGCGAGTAGCCATCCCAAAAGAACAATGCGGATCCGTATGCGCCGTGATAGGCACAAATGACCAGATAGTCGGTAAGCGGTTGAATCCATTTTATTTTGTATCCGAGCGGCAAAGTGATACGGGTTGAATTCCAAGAACCGGCTCCTTGATCCCAGACGGCGAGGTAGCGTTGATTGCCAAAGCAGACGAATTTTAAAAACTTGGTGATTGGGCAAAGCTCGGCATTATTTGATACCGCAAACGGTTGCCATGCGTCTGTCCACGTCGAGGAGTTAGCGTCGTATCGGCCAGCCCAGCCATTTGAGGCGTAATAGAGATATCCTTTTTCAACAAAATTATCGACTTGGCTATCTCCAAAAAGTCCAAGACCTCCCCAAGCATTCACATTGTCATGCACTTCTGACCATGTGGGATAGTTGTAACGGAAAATCTTACCGTCGAGCATGTTGTTGACGTAGTTGGTGCCGTCAAAGATCGTTCCCCAAAAGACATCGGCAAGCGTTGTGGTAACGGAGCTGTCGGTTTCTCGCAAGAGTTTCGCCGCAACTCGGATGAATGGCGGGCTCGATTCAAAATCAAGATTTTGCGCCCACCAAAACATGCCATCAGCATTGATGTTGCCGATACCTTTTTCAAAACGAGACAATTTCCAAATTTTCTTTGCTAGTGCCATAGGTTTTATACAAGACTGCTTCTAGGGATCTCCGCTTGGTCGGAAGCCGCGGCCATTCGGGCAAGCTCTTGATCTCGCCATTTGCCGAGCATGATTTTTTCAAAATTGTTTTCAGCTTGGCGTTCAAGTTCGGTATCGCCTTGGAGGTTGTAGTACATCTTTTTGCCCCATTCGACGTATGCTTGGTGGTAAAGCTTTTCAACTTCGGGCTCGTCATTGTCTGAAGCAAAATCATCGCTTATGCGGACAAACACCAAATTCATACTGGTACCATCGCTGGTTGGCGTAGAGAGCGGATAGAATGAGCCACCCAAGAGATACACGGCATGATCCGAGTAATCACTTCGTTTGCGGAAGTCGATGAGTTTATATGGTTGCGTGTCAGTACCAATTTTTAATTCCAAGAATGCTCGGAAGTTATCGGGGACCGGATACTTTGGTTGGTTAGCAACCGTGGTATAGGGCTGTTCAGTCTTGAGATAGTCCCAATAGTCAAATGTCTGATCGCGGTCATCGGCTGGCCGCCACATTTGCACTTTCTCGTCGGCTTTTTGCACCCACGTATTGAGCAGATTGTCGTCGATGGTCTGGTCATCGACTTCGTTCTTGATCGCAGATTTTATTGCGCTTCTAATCATAGGTTTTAGATGTCATCGCGGACGATGATCGTTATTTGCTTATAGCCGGTCTGTATTTTGCCGTCAGCAAACGTAACCTCGACCTCACCGAGATACGTTGCGACCGTGTTGGTGTCCGTGCCTGTCCAGCTATACCGGCATTTGCCCTTGGTGGCGTCAGTGATGGTGCATGTTGCACCGTTGATTTTCACCGAGCCGGTAGTGGCGTCTTTCATGTAGAACTTCACCGTGCATCCGGTGAGATCCACCGGCGCACCATCTTGGGTCAGGGTGAATTCCAGCGGCGGCCGAGTATCGTTTTGTACAATTTTTACGCTCATAGGTTTATGTCTTGCTTCTTGCTCGGTAGAGATACATCGACCTTAGCCGTCTGTATTCGTTGTTCTTCCCGAGCGGTTTTGACCTCAACATTTGATTTGGCGGTGGCAAGCCCTAAGGTCTCTTTTGCCGAAAGCAACAGGACCGAGAGTTTTGCCGACATAAGACTGATTGCGATCTTCACACCGGCAGGGATCTTGAAGATCTCCCACACATACGTCCACGCCTTGCTTATAAGTCCTCGAATATCGAGCAGATACGTCCACTGTTTGCCGAGCGTGATGAGAATGTCGAATTTGTATATCCACGTCTTCGAGAGAGTGATGAGGATATCCATCACGTATCGGGTTGTTTTAGTAGCGAATTGTCGGATGTCCAAGAGATACGTTTCCAGTTTGGCAATGAGAATTCTGATATCGAGCTTGTAGGTCTCTATCTTTGCAATGAGAGAGTTGATGTCGAATTTATAGATGAATGTTCGAGCTACAAAGCTTGTGATATCCAGCAAGTACCTCATTTGTTTTTGGACATTCAATAGAATGTCGGACAAATAAGTTTCCAGCTTTACGACAAGATTTCTGATGTCGAGAACGTATCGCAATGTCTTGGTGGCAAGATTTTGGATATCGAGTACGTATGTCCATGCTTTTGCCGTGAGAGTTCGGAGGTCGAGAATGTACGTCAGGGTCTCGCTGGCCAAATTTCGGATATCCAGTTTATAGGTCAGCATTTTTGCAACTGCGTCGCCGACATCGAGCAGATATGTTTCAAGTCGTGTTGCAAGATTGCGGATATCGAACTGATAGATCGTCGTTCTGATCGCCGAAAGCATGTTGTCGAACTTGTACGTCCATTGCTTGCCGAGAGTAATCAGAATGTCGAATACATAGCTCGGATACTTTGCAATCAGATTTCGGATATCCAACTTGTAGGTCAGCGTCATTACTGCACCGCCGATGATGTCCAAAACATAGGTCATTGCCTTAGCGATAAGTGCAAAACCATCCCACACATACGTCATGGTTTTGGTAACCAAAATTCGTATGTCGATGAGATACAGCAATGTCTTTGCCGCCAAGCTTCGTATATCGAGCACATAGGTCAGGGCTTTCGTTGCGCTATTCCATTCATCGAACAGATACGTTGCCATCTTTGCGGCAAGATTCCGAATGTCGAGAATGTATGTTTTTACATTCAGGGCAAGAATGAATTGGTCGAAAAGATAGATGATCGGCTTCGCTATCAACACAAACAGATCGAGCAAGTAACTTGTAGATTTACTTACCGGAGTTGAGCCGGTGTTGTTGAGTTGTGCCGTGTTGAGTTGATAGGAATTGAGCATAAGTGTTTATCCGGACGCCGGTATGTTTGTACCTCGCACCGAGTTCGTACCTTGCAATGAGATTTGAGCGGTAACGCCGTCCTTGCACACATTGCCGATAACCAGATTGAAGTCATCGCCACTGGCATTCTCTCGAATGTGGTATGCCACCTTATTTGCGGCGGCCGCTTGGCAGTTATTGCCAATGACCGTGTTGTACGTCGAAAAAGTGCTACCGTTGTCATCGAGATAAATGTCGCTGTAGGTGTTGTTAGTTCCCGTGCCGTTATCAATTAGCATGTTGCTTGAGATAACGTTTTTGGATCCGCGGATTCTGATAGCGTGCATTGCGGTTGAGCGGATCGTGTTGCCCACGA
The DNA here is from genome assembly GCA_021796435.1 of bacterium. GTDB lineage: Bacteria > Patescibacteriota > Patescibacteriia > 2-12-FULL-60-25 > 2-12-FULL-60-25 > CAIKNB01. The sequence goes on along the minus strand of JAJYXM010000016.1, from coordinate 1,069,323 downwards.
TGGCGTTTTGATTTGCTCCGGCTTGCAAATAGATCGCTTCTTGGTTTGCGAGATAAATGCTGTTACCACTAATCGTGTTTCCAATCACGTTTGAATCAGCCGCACCTAGAATCGCACGATATGGCTGATAGAAACTGTTACCGGTGATCGCAGTTCTTGCGGTACTGGCCGCCAAGTACACGCCGGTTTGGAAAAATGCAACGCTTCCAAACCAGTTGCCGGACACGTTGAAGTTCACAACGCCATTGAGATACACGCCGTACGTGGTGTTATCAACAAACAGATTGCCAGCGACATTGTTGTAGTGGGCATTTGAATAAACCCCATACTGGTTATGGATCAGAGTGTTCCCAATGATGTTGTTTGTTTGTGAGCTTGAGAAAATACCGATACCAGCACCGCCGGTATTTTCATCAATGACATTGTTTTCAATAATGCTTTTATCGGCGTAGATGAGCTTTAGACAATCCAAGTTGCAGTTTGTCAGGCGACAGCCACGCACGATATTGCGGAGTGCTTTCGTGCCGGATGAGCCATATATCACAATGGCCGCACCGAGCGATGTTTGATTTGCTTTGTTACCATCCACTAGCAAGTCTTCAACCACGCAATCATTCACGATGGTTGATCCGTTCCCAACTTGGATCATGTCAACGTTGGTTGCATTAGCCATGGTGATCTTGGTGGATTTTCCCTCGCCACGCAGGATGACGTTGCTTTTCAAGATGTTGATGTTTCCGGCAATGGTATATGTTCCTTTTTTGAGAACAACGACACCACCACCGGACGGCAAATTGCTTATCGCTTCGTTGATTTCCGTCTCATCAGCCGTGCCGTCGCAGTTGTAATCACCGGATCCATCCGTTGCTACAACGACTTCGGTTCGAGCTTGCAAGTCATCAAACATCTTGGCGGTTACCAGAAGTTCAATGTGAGCGTTTTGCGCCCATGACTGGGCAGATGTGCCTTCTTGGGCTCGTGTGATCGTGAAGGCGTCGGTAGACTTTGCCGTTACTCTTACAATCTCCCCAAGTGCCGCGTCTGTTGTGTAGAGCGTGGCATGGAATGGGGCGGCCGGAAACTTTGCACCATCGCCAGATTGCACATTCAAAGTAGTCGCTCCCGATCCGAGAGGATTGTCAGTGATTGTGCTTTTGGCATTGTTCTTTTTGGTGAGAAAAGTTTTGGCCATAGGTTATAAGTGTTATGCGGCGGTATCGCCCTCGGACTTCACTTGTGTTGAGTTAGCGGTTACCGCACCGGCCCCAGCTGGCCACGTAATGCGATACCACAAGCCAAAGTTTCCGGCTGAAGCAATGTCGCCATTTTTCATGCCAGTAGCTTTGCTGTTCATGTCGCCACCCTCGGCGTTAACCAATGATCCACCGGAGTACTTTTTGCCGTACCAAATAAAACTAATCTTTTTATTTGGCGCGATAGTGCCTCGGGTAGTGCCACCAGATCCTTGTCGAATAGTTACGGTGCGAGATCCGGAGAGTGAAGCCGCATAGGCTCCATAGAGTTTTGAGAACGTCAAAGCTCCCACAACTTCGGTTGTACCGTTGAGGGTTAAGTTTTCTGATTGTTTATTTCCGGACGCGTCTTCACCGACAACAGTTATTTGTCGGGTATCAGCGCCATCGGAAACTACTGCAACAACGGCATTCGCACCGAATGCCGACATGTTGCCTTGGGCTCCGTCGGCGTCATCGGTATGGTTGATACCAAAACCAAATGACAATGCGGCGTTGGTGGGTTGGCTCAAAAGCCACGTAACCACGTTTTGCCATGTGAGCGAGCCGTGCGTGTTCTTACGGAAAATCTTGCGATATTCCGTACCGCCAGCGGCCGCCTCATCACCGGTTATGTCGGTGAACAAGTTATTGTCGGTATTGTCCACTACTTCGGTTGCGGAAATATCTTGTCCGTCCGAGTTCGTGGCATTCGACTTATATTCTTTTAGGTCAGCAGATACGATTGCCATAAGCGTGGATGTTTAGTTTTCTTGCTTCTCTTGCAGGAGTTCGATCAGGCGATCTTTCGTTTCTGATCCATCAAGTTCAATGCCTTTTTCTTCGGCCATCGCTTGAAGCTCTTTCTTTGTGTGTTTCTGCAAGTCGCCGTCGACCTCCGGCTCATTGGATTCTTGCTGTTGCTCATCCGACGCTTTCCAGAAATCAACGCCGAATGTTGGTAATGATTCGAGCTTGGCAATGACTTCTTCGTCATTGGTCTCGAACTGACCATCGACGAACTGGGCATACTTGCCCGCAACATCGCCGACTTTCATACCGCCCTCAAATGTCGGCACTGCCGGTTTGAGAACGATTCTTAGGGATTTGATGTGGGAATTAAATTTAGCCATAGATGTGAATGATTAATTTGTAATTGCTGGCTTCCGCTCTTACTCCTGGCTTCCATGAGTGAAAGCCAGCGAGTCAGAGCAGAGCCGTTGATCCGATTAGGCGACGCCCTTCAAAAGTGCATTCTTCTCGAAATTGCACCTCTGCAAACCGGCTTCGGACTTGTACTGATCGACTTCCTCGTCAGCGTCATTGTCTTGGATGTTGGTTTCGAGCATGGTGTCTCGGCCATTCAATGGACAATGCTTGAGCGTAGAAAGATCGACCACCACGCCCATACCGGCGTACTGGTTGTCGAACATCGGGTGGCGAACAATGTTCAGCGTGCCGAATGACGATTGGAACTTGCGGATTTCAACGCCGTAAGTTTTATCGCTCGGTACGATGTACATCTTGGAAGTTGCAAAGCCCTCCAGGTAGCCAAGTACGGTATTTCCGCAGAAGAAATACTTTTCGGACGAGCCGTACTTAAAGGCATAGTTCTGCAAGAACGATCGGAACTCCGGCTCGGTGAGAGACGAAGCGGCTTCGTCTTGCACGTTGCCAGCGGCGATAATCGCCTCAAGAATGCCACCGGTGAGACGCAATGGTTTGCCATCTGGACCGGTAACTTCTTTCTTTTCACCAAACCAATATGCGCGCTCGATCTTCTTGGCTTGTTCGATACCGTGCTTTGCACGCAGGTACTTCAAGTCCGCACCGGGGTTGCCGGATGGATAAAGCTTTGAGGCATTTTCGGTTTGGGTGACCCCGAACTTCGTTTTGAAGATTTGGGTAAAGTTGGTGACCTTTACGAGTTTGGTCGTATTGGAATCACCAGACTTTGATCCTTCTTCAAACGCAGGGCCGATGACCAAGAGCCAGTCGTTATCGTTGATAGCGGCGGCCGCAGTCGCACCGGCTCCACGGGTAACCGTGAGAGTTTGGGTCGAATAGTCGACTGCTGTAACGCGCATGATTTCACCGGTTCGAGTGTTTTTAATCAGATCGAACTTGGTGAAGATGGCGGCACTGGGGTTGTCCACGACGAGAGCAGTGGCACCGGATGAATATCCAGCACCATTGTTGATCTGCGCCCAGACACCGGAATACTGGTCCTCATATTCCATGAATTCCGGGTTGTACACGGTTCTCTTTTGGAGAGCCATGCCCTTGAACTTGCCGCCGCCGTCACCGATCTTTCCGATTTGGGTCAAGAAAGCCGTAAGCGGAGACTCGCCAGGTTCAAGGAGGAAAATTTTGTCATCGACATCGGGGATACGCTGGGATTGTTCAATCGTCAGCGTATTTCTCGATCCGATGATGTGGGTTGGTTCTGCCATAGGTTGTAGTTGTTACAGGCCAGCAACCGCTTACGAGACCTCGAATCCAATAAGGGTTACCGGACTTTATTTGGGTTGATACTTGAGCCCACAAGATCATCAAAGGGACTGTCTTGTGGTGTGTCGCCTTTGTTGGCCGGTTGGCCACCGCCGACACCCGACGCATTTTCACGCTCGAGATTTTTAACCTCTTCTTTTTTAAGAGCTTCATCGGCCGCTTTCTTTGCTTGCGAATCCTTTGTGATCGAATCGTAAGCCAGTTGAAGCGTCCGAGCGTTGAATGGGAGTTTTTCTTTCTCGATAACATCGAGCACCTTGTGTCCGATTTCGGGATCTTTGAAATCCTCGTGATCGGCAATCCATTTGTCGATCTCGGTCTTGGTTTTTGCTTTCGTCTCCCGTTCTTCCAGCTTCTTATCAAGCAGGGCTTCAATATCGGGCTCGTCCTTTGTGGGATCCGCACCCTCGCCAGCTTTCATTGCTTCGGCAAGAGCCGCTTTGAGTTGTTCTGCGAGTTGTGGTTGCTTGGTCAACGCTTTATCGAGGATTGAGAGAAACTGATCGTTTTTCTCATTAGAGGCTTTGAGCTCATTGAGTTCTTTGCCTTGCTCGATAATCTTGGTTTGGGCTTCGTCATAAGAGCGTCGTGCGTCATCTTCGCTCTTAAACTTTCCCCAAAAGGACTTATCGCCCTCGGGTTGTTTACCCTCGGGACTTCCGCCTTTATCGTTCGGCGTACCGCCGGATTGATCCTCGGGTTTCGAGGCGTCCGGTTTCTTGTCAGGTTGGTCTCCGCTCGGAGTGCCCGACGGAATTGCATTTACCGGTTGTTCCTTACCGACTGCATCGTCAAAAGACGGTGTCTCTGGCTTTGCATTCGGATCGGCGCCGGAATTGTTTTTGTTGTCCATAGGCTTTTTAGATAGCAGGATTGATCCTTTTTCTGACCGGCCTCACACGGTCATACTTTGGCGTCCAGCTATTAATTAAACCGAGCCCCTTTGCGGAGGCTCGGTTGGCTTCTCAAGATGTGGAAATCGCCAGAAATCCCATCTTAAGAGGCCAGCTGAACCTCTCAAAATTTTGGCGATTTCCTTTGAATTGTTGGATGTTATGTTGGTGCTTTCATAGTTTGTTCGTGGATGGTTTTAATTCGTAAGAGAATTACACCAAGACCTTCGGCTCGACCTTGATAAAACCGAATTTCATCAGCAGTGAGTTGTTTGTTGAGTAGCCATGTCTTGGTGATTTCAAGTTCGTTGGCAATAAGGTCAGACAATGCTTCAAAATACTTGGTCTCATACAAGTTGCTTATTGTCTCTTCGGTTGTTTTGTTTAATTCATTCATAAGTTTATTGCTTCATGGCACCGGCAAATGCCGCGCCCATTTCATTACCGGCCAATGGTTCGGCTGGTAGACCTGCTTCATTTGGATCTACAGCCGGAGCTTCGCCGGGCGGTAGTCCAGCACCGGGGCCCGGTGGGGTAGGAACAGGATTAACCGGTGCTGGTTTATTTTCCGAGATGTAGTTGTCAGGCTCCCATCCGTAATCTTCAAAGAGCTTCATTAGGATTTTGAATTTCTTAACCGAGTAGACCGTGCCAGTTTCGGGATCGGTCAGTTCGTTTACGTCTTTGATGAGCCCCCATAATTCCAAGTCCTTTGATTTGCGGAGTTCGGAGCTAGTGGCAAGGCTCGATGTGGATTCGAGCGACATTTCATATTCGTAAGCAAACAGTCCCTCGATATTCTCGGTTGTTTCGTTGATGAGACCGTGGCGTGCGAGAATGGCAATCGCCTTATCGGGCATGATTGATTTCTTCGTCCAGAATTGATTAATCATGCAGATCCAATGTTCAAAGTGCATGACATAGGAATTGCGGAGCATGATGAGGAAAAGTTTGACGCCCTCAAGCGTTGCTTCACGCATAAATGAAGCAACCGTTGCCGTTTGTTTTTTATCTTGTCCGGCGGTTGTCGTGTATTCATCAATGCCAACAGCAATTCGCATGGCTTCTTTGATGTGGCTTGGCTCAACGAACGCCGACGAATTTACATCTCCAAATTTGAGTTCTTTAACGGCATTCGGGTCATTCGTCCAAAGGATCCCAAGAGGTCGCACGGTAATGCTTGATTGCTTATAGCCGGGCAGTGCAACCGGAGCCGCGGCAATCATGCTGTGTATTCGCATGGTTACGGCGTCCACTCGTTGATTGGTTACCGAGTTTAAAAGTTCTTGGAGATGGTCAACCAGTTTTGGTATGCCCATCCAGTAAAAAGAGAACGGTCGGGGGAAGAAACCGGTGCGAGAATAGGGTTTTGTTTGGTGGTCGTACGGGTTATCGCTATCTTTGATTTCAATCGGTGTGCCATCCATCGGCAAGAATACGGTCATGTGGTCATCCACCCAACGCTCAACAACCTCAAATAATTTTTCATCGCTCGTTGGTAGTTGAACCGGATTGTTTGGATTGCCCTGTATTGGTGTTGAGGCCTTAGTTGGCTCTTTAATGCTTTTGCGGAGTTGAAGCAAAACCTCTTTCCGCACATAGGCATAATCCGTGGTGTCCCCACCAGACTTGATGACTTCGCCGTCTTTATCGACAAATTGATTCCATGTGTTTGCCGGTACATCCGAATATTGGGCTTTCATTTCATCCAGTGTGAGTACGTAGCGATGGAATACCGGAAAGTTGTCGGCCATCTTTTTCATCCTCGGATGAGGGTAGAAGTTATAAATGTCCACCGGATCGAAGTCAGGCCGAAAGACAACCTTGGATGTTTCTGTTCTGAAAACGAGACGCTTAATGTTATCGAGCAAGCCAATCTCTTTTTTACGTTTCTTTTTGGTTTCCTTACGCAGGAAGTCTTTGCCGATGGTCGTACCGCAGATAAAGACTTGGAGGAAATAATCAATCAAGTCATCCGACATGCCAATCTCCCAAAGCCACAAGATGAGATCTTTCATGGCTTCACTGTTCTTGCCCTCAAGTTTGAAGTCTGGAGTAATGCCAACGGTCTTTTGCAAAAAGGTTTTGATGTATGAAAAGACTTGAGGAATAAAGACATTGGATTGCCAGACCTCGCCATCGGTCGTTTGTTCTAGCTGTTCGGCGCGATCGCCGTTGTACGATGAAAATAGCTTATACGCCCGATCGAATTCGGGTTTGAAATAGTACATGAAGTTCTTTTTTGCTTCATCGTACTCGGTATTAAATTTTTGTAGTTGTTTGGTAGTGGCCATATTAGTAGAGCTTTATGGATCGACCTTTTCTTGGCATTGCGTCAGGCAATTCTTTTAATCCTTGCCATGAGAGCATTGCCGATATTAATGCGTCATCTTTTTGTCCGGTTTCGGCTCCCATGCCGTGCCGGTTAGATTCGCTGGTATGCACGAATGTCATCATTTGGCCTACCGTCGCTTGGCTTGAGAGGCCGATTTCCTCGTCTCGCAATCCGGCGATAAAGTCATCGACCATGAGAGGTTTGGTGGTATAGGTTGTCTTCCAGCCAAGCTCCTTTCGTTTGGTATTAGTGGCTTTATCGAATACGGTTCGCTGATAAATATTCGTGTATTCGCTTTTGAGCGCATTGATTACCGCTAATCCGTGATTGTTGATTTCAATGACGGCAAGTGCGTTATTGAACAGTTCAGCCGCTTGTTTTATTTTCTTGGCAAACAAGTCAGGTTGGATCTGCCCAATGTAGCTTCCGACTTCACGGCCGGTCATCTTGTCGATGATGGTCATCGTGGAATCGTCTTGCCCTATACCCTCGGATGGATCTGCACCCAAGCTATAGAAGTGTCGCGGGTTCGGCTCTTCATAGATCAGGATGTCATCAAGCTTTCTGATTGCCGGTCTTACGAATTTGGCTTGGGCTTCTATGTACTGCTTTGGAATGACTGCTTTGCTTGAAGCCACAAACGCTTCTTCGATGGTTGCTGGATACTCTTGTTTGAATTTCTCCGTGTCGCCACCGCAAAGGTTGTAGATTGCCCAACGTCGCCAGTTCAGTTGTTCAAGGGTGAGTTTGGCTTTGATCTTGAGATCCTTTTCGTATTCATCCAGTGATTCGGAAAACTTTATCTTTTCTTTATCACTGGTGAATTCCATGCTGTATTCAGGCATTAAGTGCCATGGTAGGAAGATGAGCTCGAATTCGCTTTTGCCAGCCAGCGCGTCTTGCACGGCTTTGTAAAAGTATTCGCCGTCTCCACCAAATCCATTTGCCGTTGATTCTAGGAATACCGATGTATTGGCTAGATTCGGGATGGCTTGCATGACCGAGAGCATGAGATCTTTCGCATTCTTCCAAAACGCTACTTCGGAGCCGTGGAAGTTATGGATCGTAAGACCTCGACCAATCTTTACCTTGTCAGCGGTGGCAATCACCATTCGGGACCGGAGGCCTGGGTCAGCCGTTCGGGATTTCTCCTCGGGGTTCTCAAATACCATTTGCTTTTTGTTGTCGTAGCGGCGCATGGGCTTCACATCCACCGGAAGCATGTCGTAGAACAATTTGCTCATCGCAAATATTGCTTCGGTTGATTCGGGCTCATGGGCAACGATAAGCGAGTTGGTATTTTCAAACCGCACCGTGCGCTCAAAGATCAGAGCTTCGCAAAGTGTTGATACACCTTCTTGTCTTGCTTTGAGTACGATCATACGAATGGGTTTACCTTGGGTTCGTAATTGCTTGATCCGTTTGTAGATTAGGGATTGAGCGGTATTTAGCTTTAAAAGAACTGCTTGCTGATCCTTGGTCTTTATGGACAGACACTCCTCGATGAATTCTTGCGGATCAGCGTCGCAACGCCTCAAGAATTCCATGAGTTGCTTAACCATCGGGTGGTTTGTCTCTTGCTTTCCGGAGTATCTGTTCATAATTTAGGCCGCTCCCAAATAAACCCTTGTGCTCGATAGTCTCTTTGGGACTACCAAGCTCACGGTCAAGGATTTCTTTGGAAGCACGAAATTTAACGCCGTCATCGGCACTACCCATAAGCGCAACAAGCATAGTCGCGGCAGTCTCAACATTCTTTTGCAAAATCCATTCTGCTTGTTGTTTTCTGATCTCATTTTGTTCATCACGAAATTTGTCATAGTCGTCTTTGAGTAATCCACCGAATGCAAACCATCCCTCAACCGTGTACACCGAAACCTTGAGCTTTTTGGCAATGACAGGATACGATTCGCCATTGTATTTGAGGCGGATCGCTTCTTGGTACTTTGCATTCTTTGTGTCGGTTCTTTTGCTCATTTGGTTGGGTGTTGTTGGGTTTTGTTGGGTTTATCACCCGACAAAAACCGCGAACAGATTTCAGCGATGGCCTCACCCTCGCTCATTTTGCTGGTGGAAATTACGGCACTGATTGCTTCGTCAATGACATTCTTGTGCGGATTCGTAACGTTGAAGTTTATAAGCGCAATCGTTTCTCGCTGACTGTTCACATCAACACTGACCTTGCCGACCTTTACGCCTTTTGTTTTGGCAAACTTGGTAACGGCGTCCACAAAGGCGTCAGCCGCCGCTTTCGGATCTTTATCGACAATGAAATTGAGGGTTACGGTATTCTCACGCTCGGCTTTCTTGAGTTCAGCCATTTTCTTTTCGATTTCATCTTTAACGAGATCGAGCGCATCTTTCACATTGATATCTTCCTCACCTAAACTTTGGGCGATGTCTTTGATCGAGTAGCCGTTTTGCGTGAGTTCATAGGCAAGCTTTCCGAGTTTGAGTTGTTGGTTTGAGCCGTGAATGTTATCAGTGAGGCCATATAGTTTTGCCTCATCTTCGTTTTTAAAATCATGTACGTTTGCTTCGATTTCCGTATTGCCAAGCTCACTCAAAACTTTCCATGTGTGGTAGCCGCCGACAATCACATAGCCACCTTTGACTTTCATGTTCGGCCAGACGCCAACTTGGATCGGCTTTGTTTGGCCGAACTTGGTGATCGCTTTTTTCAATGATGAAAATTGGCGCGCATTCATCTCGTTGGGATTCCAAGAGTTAGGAACGCACTCCTTGATCAGTAAAGTTTTAAGTTGTGTCTTGGTTTTTGTCATACGGTTACGATGAGATACTCGATGTTGTCTTTTTGGTCGCGGCCAACGGCGTTATTCATAATCCATTTGTGCTCAAGCATTTGGACTTCGGCCTTGCGGTGCTTCCTCACCATTTCAAGCAAACGCTCGGGCGTAATGCCGACATCTTTTTTATTTTGGCCAAGCGACACGATCCATTGGGGGATGTGGGTTGCGGCCGCAAACATCTTTTCCATAAACTCACTTGCTATGTCCTCGCGGTTAAATGCGCTCGGCTCATTGGCCAGCTTCTTACCGGCCAACACGTCTTCTAAAACCCCATACTCAACTTCGTAGGGATTAGAGCCAAGATAAGGAGGATCGAAATAAACAACATCACCTTGAACATCTTTGAGGAAATCGAGCACGTCTTTTTGGTGGATTTCATTGTTTTGATGGTTGTCGAAAATGCCATGATTAATTTGATCTTTTAATTTTCTCAAAGTAAGCATTGGATTTTGGATCATCCGGATATTTCGGGAAGCGTAGAGCCGAGAGCGGAGCGGCCGGTCAAACTTGCGAGCTTCGAGATCCTTGGTAACTCGGGTGTTGCTGAACTGGCCAAACTGTCTGCACGCAAGAATAAATTTAATCAGCAAGTGCAAAAGCAAATATCGCTTATTTTCATTCTCAACCGAGAGCGCGGCCGCCACGGCGTTATCAAGAAAATCGGCGGTCTTTGATACAAAGACTTTCGGGCAGTAGGTTTGGCGAATGAATCCGTTGTTTTTGCTTTGTACAAAGAGCCGGGCAAGGTCTTCGTCTTCGAGCGTTACCGAATTGTTGGCGATAATGGCACGGCCGATGATGTAGGACCGGAAAGCGATGTCGTTTGAAATAACTTTATATCCTTTTGCTTTTGCGTAGAGACTAACCGAGCCACCGCCAAGAAATGCGTCGATAAAAACTCCGTCAGTTTTTTTGATCGGCTTAAATATTTGCTTCACAAGCTTGCGCTTGCCGCCGAAATAACTTGGTAGTGATTGAAATTTGCTGAACATAAAATTAATTCAAATCTCTGACACCCGCGCATCCTCTGTAAATTTTTTTATGTACTCGGAACCCGTGAGCTCCGAGCAGTGTGAGGTCGATTACAGATTGCGGATGTCGACCTACGGGGTATCAGAGAGCTGACAACAACTGAAAACGAAAAGAGCTCGCGATCATGTACCACAAAATGTGATAACGGATCGCGAGCTCTTAAACTCGGAATACCTTTCAGGATGCCCCGTGAGGCATAAGCTATTCAGTTGTTAAATTCATTATAGCACCAATCAAAAAGTGAGAGCAAGAATGCTGGGTGTGCATAATTGCTTAAAGTGGTAAATCGTCGATGTCATATCCGAGTTCTTCGGCCCGGGCAAGTGCGTCATCCGGATCGCCGTTTACGAACTCATCGGCAAGATCTTCGAGCAAACTATCTTCATCGACTTCTTTGCGTATGGGATCTAATTCGGGGTCGTTGTCCATTTGAGTTATTGGCCAAATAAGCCATCTATGTGGACATTATGCCATATTATGAAGATTTTGGCTATAAAAAGCCTTGATTTCAGAGCTTTTCTGGCTTCCACAGGGGCTCTTGTTGCATTTACAGCTATAATCCGTTATAATCAGCTATATGCAATACAACGTTAAAAGTTAAGCCAAATAACAAAATCTATGGACGACATTATCAGAAAATTTGATCACCGCATAAAGAACCCCGATCCGCATATCGTGGCTCTTTTGGCAGAAATCGACGGGATCCGCGGCGAGTTTAAATCGGGCTTAAGAATGACGCCGCAGGCCATTACCAATCTCCGAAAGTCGACGCTGATTACGTCGGCCGGTGCTTCGACGCGTATTGAGGGTGCCAAATTGAATGATGAGGAAGTAGAAAAAATCATGCGTGGTCTAGCGGTCTCAAAATTTGCTGATCGCGATTCGCAAGAAGTACAGGGATATCTTGAGACGCTTCAAAATGTGTTCGATAGTTTCCAAAATCTACCGCTTCGGGAAAGTGTCATCACATCGCTTCACAAAGAGCTTCTCAAATACTCAAACAAGGACGACACTCATCGTGGCGACTACAAAAAGAAAGAGAACACGGTCGGTGTATTGGGACCAGATGGCAAAGTAGCTCAAATAATGTTCGAGACGACACCGGCATATCTCACGGCCAAGGAAATGCAGGAGCTTGTTGATTGGACCAGTGAGGCATTGGAAAAAAATCGCTTCCATCAGTTGCTTATCATCGCCAATTTTATTGTCGAGTTTTTGAAAATTCACCCATTCGAGGATGGTAATGGGCGTCTTTCTCGTGTCCTTACAAACCTTTTGCTTTTACGATCCGGCTACACATTCGTTCAATACGTCTCGCATGAGCAGATCGTTGAGCGACGCAAGGATGAGTACTACATCGCACTCCGCAAGTCCCAAGAAACTTTTAAAACTGACCATGACACTATCGCGCCATGGCTCAATTTCTTCCTTTCGGTTATTAAAGAGCAGGCAACAAAAGCTCTCTCATACTTGGAAGAAGAAAAGGTTGAGGACACGCTTTCTCCCAAGCAATATGAGGTATGGAAATATATCTCGGAAGTTGGAGAAACCGGACCCAGTGATGTTGTGAAAGCAACAGACATTGCCCTAGGTACGGTGCGTCAGGCACTGGATCGCTTGGTTGAATTGGGCAAGGTCAAACGCGTCGGCCGTGGTCGCGGTACGCGCTATATAAAAGTATAAATTAACTAAGGAAATCGCCTATGAAAAACGTTGAGCACAAAAATGACGATGGAAAACGATATCTCAAGAAATACGAGATTGTCGAAACCGATGTCGAGCTTCCGATCCAAGGTCAGGTGAAAGACCCGGAGGACTTGTATAAATTTTTAAAAGACTTAGAGGACGAAAATGTCTCTAAGGTTATTGGTGTTTATCTTGATGACAAAAATCTGTTCCTTGGACATCAGGTGTTTTTGGGATCCTCCCCCAAGAACTTTGACACTCAAATGCTTTGGCATTATTTCTCACTTTTCCTTGCCAAGAAATTTATTATCTTGCTGAATCATCCGGGCTCGAATGATCCCACACCGGACGAGGCAGATACAAAACTTATGCGAGCACTGCAAGCAGATTCGCAAGTTTTGTCGTTCAAGCCATTCTTTGGAGATTTTATTATTGTGGCCAAAAAGTCTTATTTCAGTATGGCAACGAATGATGGCTCTGCATGTCATTGCGGCCATCAAGAATATATTTAAAATCTATGAAAAAGAATTTATCAAAATTGCAAAAGGTAGATTTAAGAGATGTCTGGGGACACGAGGCTATTGATTTTACAACTTGGCTCGCACAACAGGAAAATTTAGATTTATTGAGCGAAGAAATCGGCGTTGATATAAAGCTCACTAAAGTTGAGGCAAGCGTTGGTAGTTTCAAGGTTGATATTTTGGCCGAAGAAGAAAGCTCCGGCCGAAAAATTATCATTGAAAATCAGCTTGAGGATACAAACCATGATCATCTTGGCAAAATCATTACTTACGCTTCCGGCTACGACGCAGAAATAATTATTTGGGTAGTTCGCGACACAAGAGATGAACACCAACGCGCAATCGAATGGCTAAATGAGCACACTGACGAAAAGACGCTTTTCTTCTTAATCAAGGTGGAGTTGTGGCAAATTGAGGGTTCAAATCCCGCGCCGAAGTTTGAGATCATGGTTAGTCCGAACGAATGGGCAAAAGCGTTTAAGGCAAGCCCAGCAGGAAGTGGTGAATTGACGGACACAAAACTTCAACAGCTTGATTTTTGGACTAAGTTCAAGGATTACGTCAAAAATCGAGATTCGCGAGCCAATTTCGGACGCTCGCCTCGCGCCCAACATTGGTTCAATGTCAGCATGGGCAGTTCTGACGCTCACGTTGCGCTTACAGTGGACACTCGAAAAAATCTGCTCGGTTGCGAAATCTACATCAACCGGAACAAAGATTTATTCCACTTCTTGCAAGAACGACAAGCAGAGATAGAAAAAGAAATCGGCGAGCCGATGGAGTTTGTGGACGCGCCGATTGCTTCACGTATCAAAATTAAGAAAGAAGTACCGGATATCTTCAAGCCGAATGAAACGCAAAATAACTTCTCGTGGCTTTATGAGAAAACAGTGTTGTTCCAAAAAGTTTTTGGGCGACATTTCCGTGAATTTAAGAAATAAAAGCTATGCAACTATCAGATAGTGAAAAACGAGATATAAAAAAGTTTTTGGAAGCCGACAAGCCGTTGCCGGAAAAGTATCGCTTCCTGCTTTTTGAAGATAAACGAGAGATCGAGCTTGTTTGGAGTGATAAGACAAACGACGTTACCAATGTTGTCTTACCATTCCAAGTGATCGAGCAGGTTGATGAGCCACGCAACGAAAAAGAGACTAAGCTTCAGCGTACACTTTTCGATATTGATACGCGTGGTCGCCAGCTCAAGGGTTGGACTAATAAGCTCATTTGGGGCGATAACAAACTTATTCTTGCAAGCTTAAAGAACGGACCTCTCCGCCAAGAAATTCAGGCGCAAGGCGGTATCAAACTGGTTTATATTGATCCGCCATTTGATGTCGGTGCAGACTTCTCAATGAACATTGAAATTGGTGATGAGGAATTTACTAAAAAACCAAACGTGCTTGAAGAGTTGGCGTATCGGGACACATGGGGCAAGGGTGCTGATAGCTTTGTTGCCATGATCTATGAGCGATTGTCATTAATTCGTGATCTGCTGGCCGAAGATGGGTGTGTTTATGTGCATTGCGACTATCGTCTTACACACTACATTCGCACGGTTATGGATGAATTGTTTGATAAGAGCCGATTCCTTAATGAGATTATTTGGCAGGGTGCCGTTGGTGATACCTCGGCAAAGAATAAAAAATATATCAAATCGCACGATACGATTTTCTTATACTCGAAATCTGATTCCTACATTTGGAACGATGTTTTTCAGGCGTACGGTGAGGCAAGCAACAAGCTTTATAAATATTCGGATGAAAAAGGTACATATCGTCTAGTGCCGATTGATAACCCAGGTGGAGGCGGTTATGTATATAGTTTTGGAAAAGGAGAAAAAGCACCAGCGAATGGATATCGTATGCCAAAATCGACCGCTGATGAATGGCTAAAAGAGGGTATCTTAATCGTTGAAGCCGGAAAAGTTCCTAGCAGAAAGCAATACATGAATGAGAGCGGCGTTCGATGTAAGGATGTATGGGACGATATCTCATCCTCGGTCTCTAAAGAGTATCCGACACAAAAACCCGAAGCGTTGCTCGAAAGAATTATAAAGGCCTCCTCAAACGAGGGTGATATTGTGGCCGACTTCTTTGCCGGTTCCGGCACTACTTTGGCAGTTGCAGAAAAGCTTGGCCGTAAATGGATCGGGAGCGATATCGGCAAGTTCGGTATTCACACAACTCGCAAGCGCATGATCGGCGTACAGCGGCAACTCAAAAAAGAGGGCAAGGATTTTAGAGCATTCGAGATCCTTAACCTTGGCAAATACGAACGCCAGCATTACATCGGTGTTAATCCCGATCTACGCGAAGAAGATAGACAAAAGCAACTCGCCAAAAAAGAGAAAGATTTTGTCTCGCTTGTGCTTTCCGCTTATAAGGCAGAATCGTTTGATGGTTTCAAGACTTTCCATGGCAAGAAAAATTCTCGATTGGTTGCCATCGGACCTATTAATTTGCCGCTATCACGATTATTCGTTGAGGCGGTGATTAAAGAAAGTATCGAAAAGCAGATTACGAAAGTTGATATCCTCGCCTTTGAGTTCGAGATGGGTCTATTCCCCAACATCCAAGAGGAAGCAAAGAGTAAGGGCATTGATCTTGCGCTCAAATACATTCCCCGAGATGTGTTCGATAAACGCGCCATCGAAAAGAATCAGGTTGTATTCCACGATGTCTCGTACATCGAGGTTAAACCGATCGTGAAAAAAGGATCGGTATCCATCGAGCTTACTGATTTCTCGGTGTTCTACAATCAGGACTCAATAAAAGAAGTTGAGGAAAATTTGAAAGCTGGCGGTAAAAAGCTGATCGTTGAAAATGGCCAGATTATCAAGGTAGCCAAGGACAAGGACGGCATTCTTACTCGGGAGCTTCTTACAAAGAAATGGACGGATTGGATCGACTATTGGGCAATCGACTTTAATTTCGAGAGCAAGAAAGAAATTATCCGAATAAAAAATGAGGCCGGAGACTTTGAGGAAGTATGGACCGGTAGCTATGTATTTGAGAACGAGTGGCAATCATTCCGCACCAAAAAAGACCGTGGCCTCGAAATGACCAGTACCCCCCGAGAGATGGAGAAAGGCAAACGGAAAATTGCGATCAAGGTCGTAGATATATTCGGCAATGACACTATGAAAGTGATCGACGTAACAGTATAAATTTATGGCACTACATCAAAAATTTCCTACATCTCCCTACGACATTCTTGATCCAGCAATTCGCTGGTTTCCTGCCGATGAAAATCTAAGAGAAAAGGGGTATGAAAAATTACTCCCCCCGCTTGTTGCCGAACTCCGCAAAAAAGTTAAGGACTGGCGGTTGTCTGACTATGAGGGCGCGAGTGATACAAGCCGCGCATTATTGAAGTGGTGGTTTTTAACCGATCATCCAATACAAACCCCCACCGGTGAGACCATTTCTTTTAAATATTATTTTGCCCAGCGTGAGGCCGTGGAAACCGTTATCTGGCTGTATGAAGTTGCCAAGGCCCGGGATAAATATGACTTAATTCGTTTTGATGTATCTGGTGCGGTATCACCGGCCATGTTCGATGAAGCATGGACGCGCTACGTGGTAAAGATGGCCACTGGCTCGGGCAAGACAAAGGTGCTCTCTCTTATTTTGGCTTGGAGCTACTTTCATAAACTCTACGAAGCCGATTCTCAACTCGCTCGTAACTTCTTGCTAATCACCCCCAACATCATCGTCCTCGATCGTATTCGCACCGACTTCGACGGTCTTAAAATTTTCTTTGATGACCCAGTACTCCCCGACAATGGATATCAGGGTCAGGATTGGCGCAATGATTTTCAAATGACGCTCCATGTTCAGGATGAGATCGGGGCTGTACAAAAAACCGGCAATATCTTTTTGACAAACATTCATCGGGTATACGAGGGGGCTGTTGAATCCGCAAGCTTTGATGATCCGGATACTACAAATTACTTTCTAGGCAAAAAACCAATCGGTAGCACAAATGAATCTAAGCTGGACGTAGGCGATATTGTTCGGAACGTGGACGAGCTTATTGTTTTAAACGATGAGGCGCACCACATTCACGATCCACGTTTGGCATGGTTTAAGGCAATCGAGGATATTCATAATCGGCTCAAAATGAAAGGTGGTCAGCTTTCTTTGCAAATTGATGTTACCGCTACCCCGAAACACACTAATGGTTCTATTTTTGTCCAAACGGTAAGCGATTACCCATTGGTAGAGGCCATTCACCAAAACGTGGTTAAGCACCCTGTACTTCCGGATTCCGCTAGCCGCGCAAAACTACAGGAGCACAAGACCTCCGACTTTACCGAGAAATATAAGGACTATATCCACCTCGGTTATTTGGAATGGAAAAAAGTATACGATGAGCATATCAAGCTCGGCAAAAAATCGGTTTTGTTTGTAATGACCGATGACACCAAGAATTGCGACGAGGTTGCCAAGTATCTCGAAAATACTTATGCCGATCTCAAAGGTGGAGTGCTCGTTATTCATACCAAAGACAACGGTGAAATATCGGAAAGCGTGAGTGGTAAAAAAGAAGAAGAACTTAAACAGTTGAGGCATGACGCCAATGCTATTGATCGTCTCGATAGTCCGCACAAAGTTATTGTCTCGGTTTTAATGCTTAAAGAGGGTTGGGATGTTCGGAACGTAACGACCATCGTTGGTCTACGTGCTTATAGCTCTAAAAGCAATATTCTCCCCGAACAAACACTCGGTCGTGGTTTGCGCCGCATGTACCGTGATCCCGAACTCCCGGAGATGGTAAGCGTTGTCGGTACAGACGCATTTATGGATTTTGTGGAATCTATCAAAAGTGAGGGCGTTGAGCTTGAACATCGCAAAATGGGAGAGGGCACGGGACCCAAAGCTCCTTTGGTTGTTGAAGTTGATCGGGAAAATATGAAAAAGGATATTGAAAAGCTGGAGATCGAGATTCCCGTGCTCACTCCGCGTATCTACCGTGAGTATAAAAATCTTTCCGATCTAAATGTGGGAAAGTTTGACCACCAAAAGATTGCGCTCAAAGAATTTACTGACGAGGAAAAGCGAGAGATCGTCTTTAGAGACATTACCAGTGGCGATATAACTCACAAAACCGAACTCGATAGCAATTTTATTCCGAACTATCAAAGTGTGATCGGCTACTTTACGCAGATCATTATGAAAGAGCTTCGATTAGTTTCTGGCTACGATGTGCTTTATGGGAAAGTCAAAGAGTTCATTCAAGACCATCTGTTTAACAAGTCTATTGAGCTAGAGAATCTTAACTCGCTTCGCAATCTCTCGGAGATTGAAGTATCGCGAACGATAATTGAGACATTTAAAAAAGAGATAAATAGTCTTACGGTTTTAGACAAAGGAGAAGCCGAGATCCGAGACTATATCAAGATCAGTAAGAGCCGACCTTTCGTGGTAAAGGATCAGGGTTATATCGTCCCGAAAAAGAGCGTCTTCAACAAAATTATTGGCGATAGCCACTTTGAGTTGGAGTTTGTTAGCTTCCTTGAGAATTGTGAGGATATTGTCTCGTACGTGAAAAACTATTTTGCCGTCCACTTCAAAATTGACTACCGCAATGCCAATGGAAGTATCTCCGATTACTATCCGGACTTCATTGTAAAAGTATCGCAAAAAGAATATTACGTGATCGAAACCAAGGGTCGGGAGGATTTGGATGACGTTGAGAAAATCAAACGCCTGGCGCAGTGGTGCGACGATGTGAACGCCAATCAAAAAGGTGCCACCTATCGTATGCTTTATATCAAGCAAGAAGATTGGGAAGCCCAACAACAAAAACCCCGCAACTTTAGCGAGGTGATCCGTGGGTGGAATAAATAAATTTATGAAAAATCTTTTGTATAAAACTAGCCGTGGTCAATACATACTGGGAGATTCCCAGAAGCTTATTGAAAACGGATCGCTCGATGATTTCAAAAACAAAGTCCAACTGATTTTGTTCTCCCCACCATTTCCTTTAAACGCAAAAAAGAAGTATGGAAATAAGCTCGGCGATGAATACAAAAAATGGCTTTCGGATCTTGCACCGCTATTCACAAAATTACTCAAGAAAGATGGCTCAATAGTGGTAGAGCTTGGCAATGCGTGGGAGCATGGGCGGCCGGTACAGGCTCTCTTGTCTCTCGAATCCTTGATTGCATTCCTAAACAATCCAAAAGCTGATTTACGCCTATGTCAGGAGTTCATTTGCTATAACCCATCTCGATTGCCGTCT
Source organism: bacterium (assembly GCA_021796435.1). Taxonomy (GTDB): domain Bacteria; phylum Patescibacteriota; class Patescibacteriia; order 2-12-FULL-60-25; family 2-12-FULL-60-25; genus CAIKNB01. The sequence goes on along the minus strand of JAJYXM010000016.1, from coordinate 1,050,057 downwards.
CCGGCTCAATGGGTTACGGTCAATCGGATCCGCACAATCGACAGCTACACGCATGTTTGGTGGATGTCCAAATCGGATTACCCGAAAGCAGACAACAGGCGCGTACTTCGGCCATATAGCAAAAGCATGTTGCAACTCTTAAAACGAAAAAAATACAACTCCGGTCGCAGACCATCCGAGCATACCATCAGCGAGAAAAGTTTTTTGACCGACAACAAAGGTAGCATTATGCACAACGTGCTTGAGCTTGAGCAGATGGATCAGGAAAGAGATCTACGGCTTCCTCAAAACATGTTCAGCTTTGCAAATACAAACTCCAATGACTTTTTTTCAAATGAATGTCGCCGGAAAAATATACCAATACATCCGGCAAGAATGCCTACCGCATTAGCATCGTTTTTTATAGAATTCTTGACCGAGCCCGATGATCTGGTCTTTGATCCCTTCGCTGGGACAAATACCACCGGCTATTGTGCAGAGAAATTAGGTAGACGATGGTTAGCAGTAGAGATTGATAAGAAGTACGGGAAACAGTCGATTATCAGATTCAAGGAACCCAAATTAACCAAAACACTAACCATCAAAAAAATATGAGCACTAAAGATGTAATAAAAGAATTAGCTTCAGTCGATATCTTCAAGGAGACGAAAACCGCCGACGCTCTCATCGGTAGGCCGTTCTATTTGGATTATGAGAAAGCGTGCGTGCTAGTACCGGACGCATGGAAACAGAAAGTCGGGGGCATTCCGCAAGGTACTTTTCTCTTGGCGTTTTACGAGAATGAGGAAAACGTATCAGAAGCACTGCTCTTGCGCGCACTCTCCCCAAAGGCATTGCCAACAGATAACGAAGTTACGAGCTCAATGATCGAATACTACAAGGACAACCTAAAAACTTCCGGCAAAGGAAGCCAGCTTGATGACTACACACGTTACCATTTCAGCTTTTCTGGTTTGGAGTGTCGAATTTTGGGAACGTTCTACAAAGACAAAAGCGGCCAAACAATCTTTGGTGCGGACCTTGAGAACTTTTACAGTGCCCACAATTACAGCGTCTATAAGCCATCAGGCAAAGTGCTTGAAAAGATCGTAAATTATCGGGATCTTGCGGAAGTCGCCGGAGGCGTAAGCGACGTGCGAGTTGGACATGTACGCTACAGCTCCAGTCTTAGATTCCAAGATGGCAGTGATGAAGTGCCGGTATATATAAGCCCCAAAGACTTCATCGGCAAGCGTACCGCTCTATTTGGTATGACGAGAACCGGTAAATCAAATACCGTTAAGAAAATCATTGAGGCGACTGTTGAGATCAGCGACAAGGCCAAGAAAGAATCGGGCGGAAAAGCGCAGACTGATACCGATCCTTTCTCCAAGACCGGCCTACCGAAACTACCGATTGGTCAGATCATCTTCGACATCAATGGTGAATACGCCAATCCGAACATGCAAGATGAGGGTACGGCAATCTTCGATCTCTTTAAGGACCGGGTGATACGCTACAGCGTTTTACCAAAGACCGGCTTCAAGGTGATGAAGGTAAATTTTTACAACGACCTTTATACTGGCTTTGAGTTGATTGCTTCCTCTCTCGCTGAAAAAGAGGGTGATTATGTAGCCAGCTTTAGAGAAGTTGATTTTACAGAGCCCGAGGATCCGAAAGATGTAAGCGCAGTAACTCGCTTTAATCGGAAGAAAGCGGCGTATTTCTGCTGTCTCTACAAAGCCGGTTTCAAAGTGCCAGCGAATTTCAAGGTTACCTTCAAGGGCAATAAAGACCTCAACCAGATCGTTCAGGCCGAGGGTAAGATTGACCCGTCCACCGGTATCACCTTAGAGGAAGCAACCAACTGGTTTACTGGAATCTGGGACAATTACGACAATGAGTACTTTGATAAGTACAAGCGCGAAAACGGCCACGAATGGGCTGATGAGGACCTAAAGGCCTTGTTGATGTTCCTTACTCGTAAGCGCACACCGGGCAAAGCGGCTAATATCAGCGGCTACCAAAAGCTACGCCCAATGATCGGCTTGCACACTGATACCGTCGATAAGCCATTCTCGCTTGAAATCATCGGGGCCCTACGCGATGGCAAGATTATTATCATTGACCTCTCACAAGGCAACCCCGAAGTTCAAGAGCTATTTTCGGGTCAGATATGTGAAAAGATTTTTGCCGACGCAATGCAAAACTTCACATCGACAAGCCCGAATAACTTTATCCAGTTCTACTTTGAAGAAGCTCACAACCTCTTCCCGAAAGGAAACAACACGGATCTTACGCAAATCTATAACCGCTTGGCCAAAGAGGGTGCAAAGCTCAACCTCGGTCTCATTTACGCTACGCAAGAAGTTAGCTCCATCAGCTCCAACATTCTCAAAAACACGCAAAATTGGTTTATCGCGCACCTCAATAACGAGGATGAGCTAAAGGAGTTGAGAAAGTACTATGACTTCACGGACTTTACGACTGGCTTAACGCGATTCAGTCCGGCAAAGGATAAAGGTTTTGTGAGAATGAAAACATACTCAAATCCTTTCGTTGTGCCGGTTCAAATCGACAGGTTCACGGCAAAAAAATAATCTATGTCTTACTCAAGCAAAGACGGTCGCAGACCGAACGAATACGCAAGCAAATCATCGCATGGATACATTATTCGAGATCCGGAAGTCTCGGAGTTTTTGGATAAATGCAATTTGCCAAAGGCCGCCGAGGATGTAGATGTACCGACAAATTTGCAGTTCACCTTAGAGCCACTAGAGAACAATCCAATAAAACATATTGTGGCGGTGGATGGTGGTCGTTCGGAAGTCTTTGTTAAACAAGATTTTCCATCTTCAACCCTTACGTTTTTCCAATTTGGTGCGTTGATCTTCAAAACCGAGGATCTGGAAGCCATATCAAAAAAGACGTTTATCGACCCCGAGGATATCGCCAAGCTCAATACAATTCAAAGATACAAACTGACTTTGCCGACAAAGAACATTTTATTAAAAGAGGCCTCTTCTTTTAAAGAATCTTTTAGGAAAACATTATTTGATTTTTTCGTAAAAGGATCAGGCGGCGAAACATTTGCAGAAACACTACGATGGCTCGTCTTCCAAGAATACGATACGCCGCTTGATGAGTATGTTCTTGCAAGCTGTCCTCATTGCGGACAAAGAGACGTGCCACTTGGCACAAAAACCAAAAAAGCTGATTTCACTTTCCAATGCCCTAACTGCAAAGAGGAAATATATCTCACAGATATTTTTAGGTTGCATGAGGCCATTGATGACGAGATAGGCGCAGGCGGCGTTCTTGGCTATGTAACGGTGCTCGTAGAGCAGATTATTATCGTCCACCTCATCAAGGCCATACTTGAGACCAAACCAGCAATTCTTAGCGAAACACTTTTCATCAAAGATGGACCTTTGGCATTTTTTGGACAAACCGCCAACATGCAAAAGCCGTTGCGAAATTTGACCAACTTTCTTATCGAAAAGCACAATCTATTTTTGGCAGGGCTAGAGAAAAGCGGACCCTTTGTAGAACATGCAGACGAGATCGGTAAGAAACTGAAGCCGGGCACGGTATTGCTTTTGAACAATGATTATATTTATAGATACATTTTGCCCGGTAAGGCTGATCCAAGTGCACCCTATGCTCGCAGTTCTTACTACAGTGCAAAGATGATATTCAAATCAATGGATGAAAAAATCTACGTGGTAACCGTTCCAACAAAAAATGCCGACGTGGTTTTGAAACCTCAAAAGAGTGATTTTAAAAATATTGATGTCATCTTAAGCAATATTCAAAAGTTGCGTTGCGATATGTACGACAACGCGCTTTTCCCCGTGGCTCTCGCAAACAAATTGGTTTCTTTGGCCGATCATCCGAGTTCGGCGATTCTTGAAAAGTTTGCAAAGACGACTATCAGTAAGTCAACCACGTATCGCATATAGCTATGTCAGAGTACTACACACCACAAAGAGTTAGAGGTTTATATGATCCGGCTTCATCGGAGCCCTTTAAATTATCTCGCTCCAAGATCGAGCTCTTTTTAGATTGCCCTCGCTGTTTTTATTATGATCGTAAGCTTGGCGTCGGTCGGCCACCGGGCTTTCCATTCGCACTGAACTCGGCCGTAGACCATCTTTTGAAATTGGAGTTTGATATCCACCGATTAAATGGTACGAAGCACGCCTTGATTGAAAAGTACGGCGTGGACGCACGGCCAGTGCCGCATGAGGACTTAGAAAAGTGGCGGCACAATTTTACCGGCATTCAATGTTTGCATGAGGCAACAAATTTTTTAGTGTATGGCGCGATAGATGATCTTTGGCAAAATTCGCAGGGCGAATATATTGTCGTTGATTATAAAAGTACTGCTAAGAGCGAGGACATTACGGAATTGAATAAAGAGTGGCAGAACAGCTATAAGCGGCAAATGGAAGTGTATCAGTGGCTACTCCGCCAGCGCGGCCATAAAGTCTCCGATACCGGTTATTTTGTGTATTGTAATGGCCAAACTGATCGCAAGGCGTTTGATGGAAAACTTGAATTTGAATTGACGCTCATTCCATACAAAGGCGACGACTCTTGGGTGGAAAAGGCAATCATCGACGCTCACCGGTGTCTCAATCAAAGCGAGATCCCTACGGGCAAGCCAGATTGTGATTATTGCCGTTATGTTGAGGCAATCTGTAAGTATCAGTAGAAATAAGGCCAAAACGCGCCACAGAGGCAAATATAAGGCAAAAAGGGGCTTTCAAAGAGCTCCTTTTTGCTTCTATCTTTCAAATAGCTTGTCAGGTTAGTAGGTCGGTAATATTGTCCATGCTTTCCATTACTCGGTGGAGAATGGGCGGCAAGTACAACACAAGAAGCAACACAACGAGGTGTGTACCCGGACCCGTCTTCTTTGGCTTTTGCTCATCGTGTACGGCGATGAGTATTATCTCAAGCTTATGCTTGACGATAACTTTCACCGACTTATTGCAATGTGGGCAACGCGTAGAGAATGAGGCCTCGGAATTAAACACACCATCCTTGAAGATGATCTTGGTGCAGTGAGGGCAATTTGCGACGTTTGGTTGTTCCCCCTTGTCCATAGTTTTTTGTTTCCGTAGGTTCTCTGTTGCCAATCCGGCGAGAGCTTTAAAATAGTGTTGTTCTTTCGGGATCCGGCTTCAGATATCCTCGAGCATGTGTTATTGAATAATTCTTATCGCCCGAGGTTCGACCACTTCCCGGGCGGTTAAGGGCAATTAGGTGTCATCCATTGCCGTTCGCTTAGGGCTAGTCATCGACATTTTTTCAATGAGCTTTGACTTGAGTTCGTTTAAGTTATCCCCAGTTTTTTCACCGCGTGCGTAATTCTTTTTAATTAAATCTTTTTCTTTATTCTTGTTAGTGGTTCCCATAGACCGATCTGACCGGTCTGTATGACCGATGTGCCGGTCTGACTGACCGATCTCTTTTGAGTTCGGTCTATATGACCTATCTAGTTTTAAAAGGAAATAAACGTTGTGATAGCGACGGCGGCTCTTACGGATGATCCCGAGTTTGATGAGATCACGGATTCCTCGTTGGACACTCGAAATACTTGCGCCTATTTTGTTGGCAATGTGCTGGTGCGATGGAAAACAAAAACCCTCCTGGTTAGCATGTGCCGCCAGGCAGTTGTAAATCGCGATGCCGATTGGTTTGAGTTTGTCGCCATATTCATCAAGAAGCACTTTGCTAACCCAATACCAATCGCCATTTCGTAAATCTCTAACTTTTATTTTTTCATCTGACATGGCCAAGCTAATTAAGGCGGTGGTCGACCTAGACCGCGCCTTATCGCTCCTCTCACGTCTGGCGCCATTGAGGGGAGAGTAAGGGGCTGTCTACCACTCCCGAGCTTTACGCAAAGCTCGGTCAATGTTGTCCATCGCTCGGCAGAAGTCCCTTCGCAGGATCGGATTTTCAAGTTCGCGAATGTTGAAGTTACGCAGGAGGCTTTCCCTCCTCGCCAAGAGTTCCGCCCTCATCGGCGGCTTCTTCGTTATCCGGCTCCACATCTTCCGGATAAGTCTCTTGATCAGGATTTTCGTTGTCATACTTTTTGATGTGATCTAAGTGCTCCAAAAGCATGAATGCCATGCGCTTGAAGCCAGCATGGACACGCCAAACCTCTTGCTTGGTCGGCTCACGGCCGAGAACATCGGCGAGTGCGCCTTTCGTAAGCTCCAAAAGAGCTTCCTCGTCCTTTGTTGGTGTTGACATGTAGTGCGGTTCATAAAGTGACCTCACACTTATTGATCCGACTTTGCCCTCCGCTACGGCAGAAAGATCTCCTCTACCGTTGCGCCCAGCGCGAGGGCGATTCGCTGGGCAGTTTCGAGATTCGGCCGCTTGCGACCGGTCTCATATCGGCTGATCGCAGTGTTGTGCCGAAAACCAAGAATTCGGGCGAGCTGATATTGCGTCAGCCCTTTCTTGATCCGGAGATCTCTAAGCCGTATGTTTGTTGGTGTTTTATTCATAGTGTTTAGCTAATAGACCTCTATAGTCATATTAAGCAATTTTGCTTAACTTGTCCATAATCTGACTTGTGGATAAGCAAAGTTGCTTAATATTCACAAATTTGCTATCATTACCTCAATAGGTCGTAGGGCAAGAATTAAGCAAAACCAACAAATATGTCATTTGGCACATACTTAAAAAAGCAAAGAGAATCGAATAATTGGACTATAAAAGAGCTGGCCGACCGGCTCGGTTTTTCTTCGAGCTATATAAGCCAGCTGGAGACGGGGGCCCGGGTGCCATCTCAAAAACAGCTGGCTTCTTTGGCAAAGGCGTACCAACTCCCCGAAGAAGAAGTGAAGCGACAATGGACCGAGGGCAAGATCCAACAGGTCAGCAAAGACAGTGATTATAAATTCAACATCAAAGATGTTGGCGAAAAGCGCGTGCATGAAGCCACGAGCAAACTTGAGCAAGGACTTGAGGAATTGAAAAAGACTTTTTCTACCGACGGCCACTACAGGTTGCCGGTGTTGGTCGCAATTCCGATTGATAATCTTGATGAGCATTTGGATCGGACGACTGATTTTGTTTTGCTCCCCAAAGACGGTCTGCCATCCGGCCATCGGGTGTTCGGTTTTCGGGTAAATGGGCTCACATTACCCGACGCTGGTATCGTCACCGGAGACTTGATCGTTCTCGACGCGGACGCCGAAGTAAAAAATGGAGATATTGTCATCATGGTAACGCCCGACGGACCAGTGATGACGTACTACCACGAACGGGGCGAATATCTTGAGCTCCGGCCGGAGACGGAAGGCTTTAAAAAGACCTACCATCTCAAGGAGAGCAAGATGATAGGTCGGCTCGTTTACCACATAAAGAAGTATTAGCGAAACAGGGCTCTCGAAAGGGAGCCCTGCCGTTATTTTAAAGAGATATGGGTAAAAGAAAGGTCAAGAAAAAATTAATAAATAATAAAAAATCGTTAAAGAATTTATAAACTACTATGACAAACTACTTAATCTACGGCCGTGTTTCCACCTCTCGTCAGGCCGAACGAGAATTGAGTATACCGGCGCAAGTCAAAGCGTGCCAGAAATACGGCATGGATCGTCATTGGACGCTTGCGCCGGATGGTATCTACGAAGAAAAGGGTGAATCGGCGCGCACTACTGAACGCCCACAACTTCAAAAAATGCTTCATCGGGCAAAGACCGATAACAAGATCGACGTGATCTTAATGCACAAGCTTGATCGCATGTGCCGCAATGTTGCTGACTATGCGGCGATCAAGATGATGTTAAAGAAACACGACGTCCGGCTCATCTCGGTGGTAGAGCAATTTGATGAATCGTTTTCCGGAGAGCTGGTTGAAAACATCATGTCGTCGATTGCTCAATGGACATCGCAAAATATCAGCTGGGAGGTCAGGAAAGGCCTTAAAGAGGCCGTGGAGCGAGGTAGGTTCCCGGGTGTGGCTCCTCTCGGGTATTTGAACGACAAAAAGAGTAAGTCGCTGATAGTCGATAATATCCGGGCACCGTATATCAAGATGGCATTTGAACTGTACGCCACCGGCAAGTACTCCTATGAATCTTTGTCGGCTGATCTCAATAAGCGTGGCTTGCGGACCCGTGGAGGCAAGATGGTTGGCAGAAAGACGCTTGAGCACATTCTGGCCAATTCGCTCTACTACGGACTTATTAAGACGCGCTCGGCAACGTGTCAGGCTGGCTTTCCACCGTTGATTACGAAAAAGCTATTTGATGACGTACAAGAGAAAATCCAGCAGAACAATCATTACGCTGATCGGTCTCGCAAGCACTCTTATACGCTTTCCGGCTTCATGCGATGTGCCGAGTGCAGTTCGATGTTTTGTGGTCAAACGCAAAAAGGCCATCTCTATTATTCATGCAGTCATTGGAAAGATAAAAATTGTTCGGAGCGCAAATATATGCGCTGGGAAATGGCCGAGGAACAGATCGCTAATCATTTGGCTAGAGTGCAGTTGCCGGATAAATTTAAAAAGGTTTTAGACGCTTACTTTCAGCATTTTGCCAAAGAGCGTCTTTCTCAAGAGGAACGAGAGCGTAAAAGTCTCAAGCATGAGCTGGTCAGGGTGCAACAGCAGATCCGCAATATCGTGGTGGACCGGTCAAAGCGTATTATCGACGCCGATGTGTTTATAAAGATTCAGGACGAGCTTTTGAGGGAGAAAGAGATGTATCAAGATCGCTTGGCTGTACTTGAGGGTAAGTCGGATAAATTCGTACAGAAATTCAATGAGCTACTGGATTTCACCGATCATGCCGACAAGGTATTCCGAACGAGTGGTAGTTACCAAAAGCGCACCATTATGAAGCTATGCTTTGATGGCTTCATTGTCCAAAATCAAAAACTGACGCCTATTTGGACGCCAGTCTTTGATATCTTGATGGACCTACAAACCGCTAAACAAGTTTCCAACATCGAGCCGCCTAAGCCTCCGAAAGGCGGAAAAAGCCTTGCAGTTGCTACGGTTCAAAGTTGGAAATCTGGCGGAGAGGGTGGGATTCGAACCCACGGTAACCTTGCGGCTACGACGGATTTCAAGTCCGTTGCTTTCGACCACTCAGCCACCTCTCCATATTTCTCGGCGATGCCTCGAGCAAAAACTCGTACTGAGTGTTCGCCGGGGCTCGTTTTCTCGCCCGTTCCGACGCATGGTCGGAACCCACTCAGCCACCTCTCCATGCTCGGCTTTACGACTTGCGTTTCGCTTTTGCTGCGCAATCGCTGCACTTCAGTCGTAGCCTGCGCTTTGCTCGCTCCACTCGCAACATGCTTCGCATGAAGGCGAAAATATGACGAGCTGGCGTAAAGGTATCAAAAGACACTCTATTAATCAAGATATGCAAGCGTTAGTTGTGTTTTTCTATGTCGGGGAGCGATTTTAAGCTACACTATCCTCAATATGCGCCCAAAAAACATTTTAGTCTTAGTCGCTTTCATCCTTCTCTGTGAAGCTGCCGGAGCGATAGGTTCTGTCTTCACCATGTCAGCCATCCCTACCTGGTACGCGACTCTCATTCGGCCGTCTTTCGCGCCGCCCAACTGGCTTTTCGGTCCGGTTTGGACGACTCTTTACGCCTTGATGGGGATTTCGCTCTATCTCATCTGGTCAGCTGGCTGGAAAAAACGAGAGGTGAAAATCGCGGTCAGCGTCTTTCTCGTTCATCTCGCCTTGAATGCCGCGTGGTCTTGGATGTTCTTCGGCCTGCGCAGCCCGATAACGGGACTAGTAGGCATCTTCGCGATCTGGATTTTCATCATCGTCTTATTCTTTCTCTTCCGACGTATCAAGCCGTTAGCCGCATATCTGCTCATACCTTACTTCCTCTGGGTTTCGTTCGCCTCCCTGGTCAATTTCGAATTGTGGCGGCTGAATTGATTGAGACTGCATATGCACAATCTGCTATAATCGACTGATAAAGATCTCGGTTGATGGCTAACCACAATTTCGGATTACATCATGTGGGTCAGCGTAAACGTGCGGCTCGCAGCAAGAAGACGAATAACCGTCCGCAGTCGGATAAGCTTAAGAGTGCCGTGGACCACTCGATCTACGCCGTCGCCATGTTGGGCCCTGTCATGACCTTGCCGCAGATCTCTAACGTCTGGGTAGGTCGTGACACATCAGGCCTCTCTTTGGTTTCTTGGACGGCATATACCTTGGTCGCGGTTTTCTGGGTGTTCTATGGGATGTTGCATCGTGATAAGCCCATCGTTGTCGTAAATTTTTTCTCTATCTTGGTCAACGCCGTCGTGGTGCTGGGCATATTCATTTTCCGCTGACGGACAGTTTCATAAAAAACGAGAAGGGAGACGAGCGTCTCCCTTTGAGGTAGGTCTGTCAGTGTGATGAGGCGGGCTGTGCAGTGGGGAACGGCGCGACGAGCAGCTTCTGAAGCCGCTGGTTCTCCGCCTCGCACGTCTCGAGGGCGAAGCTCGCTCGCGAAAGCGCGATGATCGTCTGCTTTTTGTCGTAAGTCGACTGCTCAAGGCAGGCCAGATATCGATTCGAAGCCGCTGACTTATCCTTGTTCTGCTTTTTTGCGTCCTCGACCAGGTTTGCGAGGTCCGTGTTACAGCCGTGGAGCTCGGTCAGCGCTTCTTTGCTGTCGGCAACGCTGGACTCTAGCTGGTCAGCGCAACTGCTTGCGACGCCAGCGGCCAGCTTGAAGTTCTGGAGACACCTGCTCGCTTCATCGATGCAGGCACTGTTGTTGGCCTGTAAGTGGCTGATGATTCCGGCCGACCTCAGATTCGTATATGCGAGCACAGCGCAGCAGACGAACATGATGATCAGCGCAATCTGAGTGAAGAGCAATGACTTGAGTTGCAGCTTTCTGACCTCGTGTTGCTTCGGCGGATGTACATTGTCCGTGTCAGACATGGTGCGCTCCTTTGACAGAACGCTGATGCTTTAACGGTTTTTTCGTGCTTTGTCAAACGTTGTCGCATGACAATTCCGGCTTAAACCTATACACTGGCCTTATTATGAACCCCACCACCCCAATAGAACCGGGATTTTATGGTCTAGGCATAGCGCCGAAATTGCTCGAAATCCTGTGGAAACTCAAGTATACGGCTCCTACGCCCATCCAACGTAAATCGATTCCGGTAGCCATCGAGGGCAAGGATATCGTCGGAATCGCCCAGACCGGAACCGGTAAGACGCTGGCTTTCGGAATTCCGCTCATCCAACGTCTGGCCCAATTCAAAGGCCGCGGCTTGGTCGTCCTGCCAACTCGTGAGCTGGCTCTTCAGGCCGATGAAGTGTTGCAGACCATCGGTAAACCGATCGGTTTGCGCACGGCCGTCCTCATCGGCGGCGCCTCGATGCACCAACAGATCCAGAACCTATCCAAGAAGCCGCATGTGCTCGTCGTCACTCCCGGCCGTCTGATCGATCATCTCGAACAACGCACGGTCAAGCTCGACGATGTGCGCATCCTGGTGCTCGACGAAGCTGACCGCATGCTCGATATGGGTTTCGCGCCGCAGATCAACAAGATCCTCCGCGCCATGCCGCAGGAGCGTCAGACCATGCTTTTTTCCGCGACCATGCCTCCGGAGATCTTCAAGATGGCCAGCACCTACATGAAATTGCCTGTCAGGATCGAGATCGCCCGCGCCGGAACGACCGCCGAAAAGATCTCGCAGGAACTCTTCGTCGTAAGTAAGGAAGATAAGCTGCGCTTGCTCGACAGGATCCTGGGCGAGAACCGTGGTTCTGTCCTCGTGTTCAGTCGGACCAAGCACGGCGCGCGTAAGGTCGCCCGCGCCATCCGCAACATGGGGCACACTTCTGCCGAGATCCATTCCGATCGTTCGCTCAGCCAACGCCGAGATGCGCTGGATGGATTCAAATCCGGGAAATATCGCGTCCTTGTCGCGACCGACATCGCTGCACGCGGTATCGACGTCAAAGGGATCGAGCTGGTCGTCAACTTCGATTTGCCTGACCAGGCCGAGGACTATGTGCATCGTATCGGTCGGACCGCCCGCGCCGGCGAAGAGGGGAAAGCCATCTCTTTCGCCACGCCTGACCAGCGCAAGGAGGTCGAAGCCATCCAGCGTCTGACGCGTTCGTATCTTCCCATCACCAAACTCCCTGAATTGCCCGCTCCTCGGCCGACACCTTTCGAACCGGAAAGACGTTCCAGCGGCGGTCCGCGTCGTCCCTCGGCTGGTCGCCGCCCGCCTTCGAGCGGAGGCTTTGGCCGTCGGAGACGCTGAACATGTCACGCTGGTCCGTCTACATCTTGCGCTGCGCGGATGGTACTCTGTACACCGGCATCACGACCGACATCGCAGCCCGGTTAGCCAAGCATAACTCCGGCGACGGCGCCAAATACACGCGTTCGCGCCGACCGGTCGAACTTGTCTGGTCAAGAGCCATGAAATCGGAAAGCGCGGCGCGAAGAGGGGAAGTCGCACTCAAGAAATTAAGTAAAGCAGAAAAAGAAGTCTTCATATCACATGCGGTTTGAGTTAGATGAGCAATCTAAAAGGGCTTTGGAGCTGATGGACGGCGAAACGCCGTTCGTCTTCATCACCGGCCGGGCCGGAACGGGAAAAAGTACGTTATTGCGGCATTATCGCGACAACGCGCCGCGCACCGTCCCTGTCTTGGCGCCGACTGGTGTCGCGGCACTGAATGTCGAAGGCGAGACGATCCATCGTTTTTTCCGCTTCTCGCCAGACATAACGGCTAAGCACGCCAGGCGTAAAGGCGCTGCTGCGCGTGACGGCATGTACGCTGCGATAGACAGGATCATCATCGATGAGATATCTATGGTCCGCGCCGATCTGTTGGACTGTGTCGATGCTTTCCTGCGTGCCGCGCGCGAGGACGAACGTCCGTTCGGCGGAGTCCGTGTCATCGCGATCGGCGACTTGTTCCAGCTTCCGCCTGTCGTCACGCAGCATGACAAGGAAGCCTTCACGCACTTGTACACGACACCGTATTTCTTTTCGTCCAACGTCGTCAGCGAACTCTTGGATTACGGGCAAGTCGCTTTCCTTGAACTCGAGAAAGTCCACCGGCAAAAAGACAAGAAGTTCATCGAACTCCTTAACGGTATCCGCGATCAGAGCATCTCCTCTGCAGCTTTGGTCGAACTGAATCGCTGCGTAAAGCACGGCGCCTTGCCGGAAGATGCGATCGTCCTGACGCCGACGAATCGTGCCGCCGATGCCTTGAACGAACGGCGCCTGGTCTCGCTCTTGCCCAAGGCCAGGAAATTCAAAGGTCACGCGTCCGGGGATTTCGGTGATCGCGAAATGCCGACCGACGAGGAATTGAGCCTCAAGCGCGGCGCGCGCGTCATGTGCATGGTCAACGACCCCGCTGGTGCCTATGTCAACGGAAGCCTCGGCCGCGTCGCTGGTTTCGAGGATGATGGAGTCAAAGTAGATCTCGATGACGGGACTACGGTGCGCGTCGATATGCATACCTGGAATCTCTATCGCAACAGATTCAATGAGCGCTATGGACGTATCGAGGCGGAGAAGATCGGCAGTTTCACGCAGATACCGCTGCGCTTGGCTTGGGCCATCACGATCCATAAAAGCCAGGGTAAGACTTTTGACCAAGCTGTCATCGACCTCGATCGCGGTGCTTTTGCTGCCGGCCAAGTCTACGTCGCGTTGAGCCGTTGCCGCTCGTTGGATGGTTTGCGCCTGACTAAACCTGTGACACCGGATCAGATCATGCTCGATCAGGATATCGTTAAGTTCATGGCTGAATTGAAAGGGGACCGACGGACTCGACTCGACCTGTTCGGTACGGCTGAATCCCGCGGAAGAGCGGGTGCCTCCGACGGTTATGATGAACCGGTTTACGTAGAAAATTTTGAATAGAAAGGACTTATCTGGTTTGGATGCAGTACGCGAAAAAAAGACACGCACCAGGCTGAGCAACCTGGTGCGTTTTTTGGATGCGTCTGACGGGATCAGGGCGGATTCATGTGAGGCCGAGCCCCGGGCGCGGTCCTTTCGACCCAGAGGACCTTGAAGCAGACGTTGCAGTACAGATAGGTCGCGACAGTAGCGACCGGCCCGGTCCGTCGTCCGCTGGTGTAGTCAGCGGTCTTGGTGCCTTCGGTCAGTTTCTGCAGGCAGCAGGAGCACTCCGCAGGCTTCATGTCGGGGTTCCTGACGTGCGTGGCCAGCCGGTCTTCCAGGTAAGTCGTGATGTCGCGTCCGCGGAACTCTGGCGCCACCTCGTATATGGCGGAACAGTTTTCGCAGGTCAGATGGTCGATCGTGACCAGCTGCCTGGCACGACGCCCTCCGATGATGCCGCCTTCGCTGCCCTCGATCGCGATGACGGGCAAGAGCAGACTGCTGCACATGGGGCAATGCATCCCCGGTTTGTGTCCCTTGATCCTGCAATGCGCTTCGAGCTTCTTCATGCCAAAACCCTCCTAAACGAGCTGCGCGAACCTTAAGACGGACATCCGATAATGTCAACCCCTAAGGCACGAGGGAGGCGTCGCTTCAGGAAAAGGTCGCGGAATAGAACCTCACCCCCGCATCCAGCATCTCTATGGTCACGGTATGCCGACCACCGTCAGCGAATTCGGCGACCGTATACAAAGTCGATTCATTGATGGTCATGGTCTGCGTGACTGCGCCGTCGACCGATATCCTGATGCGTTTATCGGTTCCGTCCGCCGAATCCAGCACGAGATGCAGTTTCGCTGCCTTGACGTTGAAGCTGAAGGTATCGTCAGCGGCCTCGGCCAGCGCATATTCGTCAGTGAAACTCCACGTCCCACCTACGGACCAGTCGTTGCTGTTAGGTTGTTTCACCATCACGAAAGCCTGTTTCTTGGCGCTGGGCCGTGGGGACCCCTGGAACGACTCCTGTCTCTTCAGGCCGAAGTACGTCTCTGAAGTGCCGATTTCGCTGAAGTCCGGCGTTGCGAATCCGGTATCCGCTGGAGGCAGCGAGAACGTCGTACCTTCCAAAAGCAGCTGCCGGATATCGTTCTCCGTCTCGTCATACGCACCTTCGCCGAAATGCGTGTGGCGCAATCTGCCTTGCGCATCGAACAGATATTCTGCCGGCCAATATCGGTTATTGTAGGCTAACCACGTCGCATGCTCCGCATCCAACGCGATGGGGTAGAGCAGTCCGAGCTTCTTTATCTCCTTATCCACGTTTTCTGCTTTGCCTTCGAAATCGAATTCAGGCGTATGCACCCCGACTATCACCAGGCCTTTGTCCGCATATTTGGTCTGTAGGCTGCGCAAGAAGGGGAGGGTGCGCAGACAGTTGATGCAGGAATATGTCCAAAAATCTATCAGCACAACTTTGCCCTTGAGCTTCTCCGGCGTCAGCGGTTGTCCGTCCGGCGTGTTCCACCAACGACTGATGCCTTGGAATTGCGGCATGCTTTGGCTTAAGACCGGCAACCCCGAAGTCTGGTTCATATCCGGGATACTGAGCTGTAGCCCGCTCTGCTGTTGCATCGGCGGACCGAGCGAAGAAAGCACTGCGGCAAGGATGACGAGTCCGGCTATCGCAGCTATCCCTATTTTTGTCTGTTTTGTCATATCAGATGTTGAAATATCGATTCAGGAAGAGCCAAGGAGCTTTCTCCAACAAGTAAGTCAGAAAGTCCCTGTCGGCTCCGGTGAAAAGACCGATCGCGATCAGGATGGTCAGGGCTCCGAAGGCACGCTGGATCGCCACTGTGTACTTGGCGATCGATCTGACTCGTGTCACGGCGGCCTGTCCGCCATAAGCGATAGCGATCATCGGCAGGCCAGCGCCGATGGAATAGGCGATGAGCAGGCCGGCAGTCTGCGCGATGTTCTGGTTGGCCGCGATGAGGGTGAGTATCGATCCCAAGACCGGGCCAGCGCACGGCGTCCACACGAGACCGAGCGAAAGCCCCAGTATGAATCCGCTGACCAGTCCTCCTTCGGCCAAATTCGTCTGGCGTGGCGCCATCTTGGCCGTCAGCCGTCCGATGCGCGAGAAGAGGCTCTCCTGTAATTTGGGGAAGAGCAGCATCAGGCCGAATAAGCCGATCAGGACAGCGGCGGCATAGCGCCAGGATTCTGATGAGATGTTAAGCGTACGTCCGAAAACAGAGAAGATGATGGCCGATCCGCTGAACGCCAGGATGAATCCCATGATGATGAACAAAGGTCGCGCCGGATGGCGTTTGACTGTCGATGTACCCAGGATAATGGGCAAAAGAGGCAAGATGCATGGTCCAGCTATGGTCACTGCTCCAGCCAAAAGCGCGAAGATGAATGCGGTCATATATGATGCAGTATATCAGCCATAGATTCGTGGGGCGAACAGAGCCTTGCCGAAATCCGTCGTAATTGCTAATCTTAGCCCGCTTCGAAGGCATTTTTGAAGCATCGCAGCCGGCGTTATTAGCCTTCGGGGCCCCCACGCGAAGCATGGGGAACGCAGCGAGTTGTCGGGGCGCAAGCAGGCACCATAGGTGAATGCGTAGCGCAAGACAACGTAAGCGAGCACGGAGAGGTACCCAAGAGGCTGAAGGGGGGAGATTGCTAATCTCCTAGGCGGGTCAAACCGCGCGAGGGTTCGAATCCCTCTCTCTCCGCCATGCATAAAACCCGCCAACCGGCGGGTTTTGTGGTATGTGGCTGTAGTAAGAAGAGGGATTAGAACTCGAAAGGTTGTAGGAAATCAAGCGAAGCATGTTTTTCTATCTGGCGCAGAGGGAATGGCTTGCGGGAAACCTGGAGCTATCCTCGCAGGGGGAGCGAAGCGACGACGTGAGATTCCCTCTCTCCGTCATAAATAACTCGATACTCGATGTATCGGATTTATCCTTGTCTATGCGAAGGGCTATCAGCGAAAATAAAATCGTTTTAAGGGGAAGATTGGACAAAGTGCTGGACGGAATCCGGGGTGTTATATAAATTAAACGTTTGACGTACTTTTCCACTGGATGTATCTTACTGTTGATAGTTTTTCCACCCACGGTATGGCAAAAAGAATTAACAGTAAAAAGGTTAAGAATATAGGCAAAACGACAAAAATTCGCTTAAGAAAGCTATTTTCTCCGGCTAAGCTTCAAGCGACATTGCTAAGGTATGAATCCATACCTGTTTTTGGTAAAAATGATTTACGTCGGCTTTTGGGCTTATCCGTTAAGCAGACGGAACGGGCTTTGAGCGAGGCCTTGGCAGAGGGTGTTTTAGTTCGGATCAAGCCCGGATTATTCGGTCTGTCAGTCAGGCTCCCCAGCGCATTCGCTTTGGCGAATTATCTGGTTTCTCCGTCATATATTTCTTTGGAATCTGCGCTTTCCTATCACAGGATAATCCCGGAAACGGTGTATGCGGTCACATCGGTGACGCCGAAATTCCCTAAACGGTTCAATCGACTCAACCGCGACTTTGCTTACCACAGGATGAACCGGAATCTGTTTTTTGGTTACAATAAGATATCTATCGGCGGTGTACCGATTTTGATGGCCGATAAGGAAAAGGCTGTGTTGGATTATCTGTATTTCGTCGTTCGTGGTTTGCGCAAAGTCAACCAGCGGTCAGATTTCTCGAAACTTGATAAGGATAAATTAGCCTCATATCTCATCCATTTCAGGAATGCGTTGAAGGGGAGGAAACGGGTAGCTTATGACAATCTTTTGAAGACATTGAATATCGTATGATCAATCAGTCCAACATATCTGAGCTGGCGACGCGTGAGCAGACTTCTGAAATAAACGTCGCACGCGAGTACCTGCAACATCTGTTTTTGCGTGCCTTGTACAAGAAGGAAGGTGCGGACAGGTTTTTATTCAAAGGCGGCACGGCTATCCGAATCGTCTTCAATGGCTCGCGATATTCTGAGGATCTGGATTTTTCCATACCTCGCATGACCAAACAGGAGATCGAGGACGTCCTACTTGGCGCGCTTTACGATTTGGAGGAAGAAGGGATTACCAAGAATCTGGAAGTTCAGGACGCGGATGCCACTTCCGGCGGTTATCTCGCCAATATCAATCTCGACATTTTGGGCTTTAAGGTCGGTATGATTTCTAATTTGCAGATTAAAAACGATCCGGCCTGGCTAGTGCCGCAGACACATGTAATAACCAACCCGCTTTTTCTCCCCGCTTATTCCCTTGTGACGCTCAAGGATGAGCTGATCGTAAAGGAGAAAATCGAAGCGCTAAAAAGCCGCCACAAGCCACGTGACGTGTTCGATGCTTACTTTTTTGCGCGTGACCCGCATTTGCGAAAATTCTTGCCACATGACCCCGAATCGTTGCAAAAGATTTCCGATTCCTTGGACATGATATCCGATCATGAGCTTGAAGCGGATCTGAAACCCTTTCTCCCCCGCAATTACCAATCCATTATCAAACAACTTAAAGATTCGGTTCGAACGGAGTTTGGAATTTCATAATATTTAGTATGACAAAACAGGCTACCCCTAAGACAGCAACAATGTCCGGCCGATCCCTGAACAACCAAGAGGCCGTTCTTAATTTATTGCAGAGCTACGCACCTGAGATTTTTACAGAAGGTAAGATAGACGAAAAGAAACTTCGATTGAGTTAAATTCCGCCACTTGAGGAGCATGGCGACGACGCGAAATTCCCCCCCTCTCCGCTATGGGAAAAGACCCCGACCGAAAGGCCGGGTCTTTTTCATTTTAAAACTTTTGACTGGTAGTTGGGGTTGATTCTTAGCCTAAAAAATGTTATCAAAATAAGGAGGAAAGAACATCGGAGGTGACGAATGAAGTTCTGGATCGCTCTTTTGGCCCTTTTGGCCTTGTCGTGCGCCTCCGGGTGCACAGTTCGAACGGTCGGCGAGACGAGGTTGGTGTACGCCTACCCTCCACCGCCGGACTACGCGGTCTATGCGCCGCCTCCACCACCGCCACGTGTCGTGGTGGTCGAGCGTCAGGTGTACCGCCAGACGTACGTGCAAGCTCCGCCCCCACCGCCCCCGCGCTGGAATGATCGTGGGCGACCGCCGCAGCACGAGCGACACTACACGCCTGCCCGTCCAGCGCCGCACTACACGCAGTTCGGACACGGATCACAGGCCCATGTCGGCGCAGCGGTGCACGTGGTCGGGCCCGTCGACACTCGGCGCAACAAGCGCAACGATCGCCGCGAGAGCAAGCCGCGCCGCCACTCGCGCTGAACCGCGCCACCATCTAACCCCCTGGAACAAGCCTCGTTTCAGGGGGTTCCGTGTTTTTCACTGATTCTGCCTATCCATCTTCGACTACAGCAGGAATTAGAGTTATAATAATTCAGAATTTCTTCGAAAAAGTTTGTAGAGATCTATAAAGATTTTTATGCAACAGACTAATCCGTTCTGGTTAGTAAGACGGGCGCCTCGCGATTTGCAGTCTCAGATTCATTTAGCGGTACAAAAAGGATTTCAGGTTGTCAGCCAGACCTCCACTACTGCGCAGCTTATAAGAAAAAAGCATTTTAGTTGTCTTTTAGCCACGATATTATTCTTACTATTCACCTTACCTTTCATCATCTACCTATTTTATTTTTTGGGAAAAAAAGACGATTTGATCTATCTCGACATTGAAAGACAACCGACCGACGAAGAGTTGGTGGAGTATATCCGTCTTGAACAACAAAAAAATAATCGGCGCAGCATGATTGTCCTGGTTATCATTACAGCCACGTTCATCTTGATTTATCTGGTAGGAATAATTCATTACACGCAGAGAGCGTTCAGATAGTATGAAACCCTTCATCGAAATCTTCGGCTGGTATGGCACAGTCGCCATAATCCTAGCCTACGCCCTCGTCAGCTTTTCGTTCTTGCAGGCGACCAGCATCTGGTTTCAGTTGCTTAACGCCACAGGAGCGCTAGGTATCGTCACTGTCAGTTTCAGCAAGAAAGATTACCAACCCGGTGTCCTCAACATCATCTGGACAGTCATTGCCTTGATTGCGATCGTGAAGATCCTTGTTTGAAAGCCTCACTTTCTGATTTATTCTAACGAATATTCAGTTTTTTCATGGCTTTTTTGGGCAAATAATCGATTTATTTGAAAAATCGGTTGTCTGAAATTTTGCAAGGATTCAATAATTGTAAATGGCACCATTTGCAATTTTTTATAGACGGGTGTAATTTAAATTTGGTTCATTTTGGAGGTTCCCATGGCATCGCATCGCATCGTCCGTCAAGATCCGCCCGCCGCATCCACCCGCAAGCGCACCATGCGCAACGCGAAGCTCGTCCGCAAGGGAGAGCAGTTCCGCCTGACCCAGGCGCTGAACGCCAGCCAGCCTGGTACGTGATCACGGGGAGCGCTACGCTCTTCACAAACTCCGCCACGCCCTGACCCGAAAAGGCCAGGGCTTCGTCTATCCAGGGGAAGTATCATGAAAATCCGTCTTGCGGACCGTTTCAATGTCCACGCTTCATTCTCCGAGCGCATCCTCCAGGATGTCACCACCGGAGCGAAACGCCTCCTCGACGAGGATCAGTACGAGTTCGTGCTGTTGCTCGATGGAGAGCTGGATCGGGCTGGGTTGTTGGCCCAATACGACGATGAGTCGCTGGAGGTCGTGGGGGAGTTCCTGGCGACTCTCCAGGACATCGGCGCAATCACCGAAAGCGACGACGGCAAGGGAAGGTCTTTCATCAAGACGCCCGTCCCGGACATCCGACTGAACGCGGTGCACCTGGAGGCCTTCGGACAGTGCAACATGCGTTGCGCCCATTGCTATCAAGGCGAGCTCTACAGGAACGTACCCGGCTTGTCCTGGGAGCGGCTCGAACGGCTTGGCCACGAGATGCATGCGCTCCAGGTCGACAACGTCGCGATCAGCGGTGGTGAGCCGTTCCTGAACCCGCTCACCCTGGAGATCGCGCGTTTCTACGAATCACTGAGGCTGCGCGTTAACGCTTTTTTCACCAACGGCCTTGCGCTTGACGAACGGATCGTCACCGAGTTGAAGGCTTTGCGCAGCCGGCCGACGGTTTTCTTGAGCTTGGACGCCATCAGGCCCGATGGCATGGCCTTCCGCGGCTTTACTGGCGCGCAAGCCGAGTCTGCACTCAAGGGCATCCTGCGCAACCTTGAGCTGCTCATGGAGGCGGGGATCCCTGTCGTCGTGAACACCGTCATGACGAAGGAGAACGAGCCGACGCTCGACTTGATGTACGACCTCCTATCCAGGACGCCCATCAAGAGCTGGCGCATCGGGTTCCCCAAGAGGGCCGGCTTCTTCCGCTCCGATGCGGAGGAGCACGAGCTTTCGTGGGAGGAGATGGCGCAGACTTCATACGGGATACTGGAGCGCCATCTGGCCGGCGGCAAACCCTTCCATCTGCAGATCGAGTACCTTTACCGGGAAGAGCTGCTGGAGAACCTGCGACCCCTGGAGGCCAGCGAGTTCGTCTGCGATTACGAGGGGAAGCGCGAAAGCTGCTGCATCAAGCCCAATGGCGACGTCGTATCGTGCGCGTACTGCGTGGATTCGGTCATCGGCAACATCCACCGGGCTTCGTTGGCCGACGTCTGGTATTCGGGCGAGATGCACAGGGTCAAGAACCTGCGCATCGCGGACATCGACGAATGCCGTGATTGCGCGATCCGCTCGCTGTGCGCCACCGGATGTCGCGCGAACGCCGCCTTCCTCGGTGGCCACTTCGAACATTCGAAGGACGAGTACGCCTGCAAGGCGGTCACGTTCTTCGTACAGAGGATCGTCCCGTTGCTGACGCGTCACGGTGTAGCGATGGATCCCTCGATCGCCGGACTTCTCGCGAAGTAGGCGCCCCTGCCTCCTGTCGACCCGCATCGGGTCCAGGAGGCTATTTCTTTTGCGCAATCATTCTGTTACATTTGGACCATGAAGCAATACGGTGCGTTTTCCAAGGTCTATGATGAGATATACCTGGCGAAAAAATATCGCGAATATGCGCGGTTCATTTTGCGTATCCTTTCGGCACACGGCCATCCAGTCTCTAGCTTATTGGATGTAGGGTGTGGAACCGGAACCTTGATCCGCTACCTAAAGAAAGATATTCCCGACTGTACGGGTATCGATACCTCGGTCGCCATGTTGAAATACGCGAAAGCCAAAAATCCTAAACAGTATTTCAGGAAAGACTCGGTCTTAAGTTTCAGTTTCCGCAAAAAATTCGATGCGATCACCTGCACTTTCGATGTCCTGAATTATTTGCCCACTGTCAGGCAGCTCGAGGTGGCCATCCGCAATATACGAGACCACCTTGACGAACAAGGTGTATTTTTTGGTGACTTCAACACGCCGGATAAGGTTTTCGTCCCAAACTTCACCCAAAAAGGAGTTGATTTCATATCTACGCAGACTCCCAGCGCCTGGACGGTGAGATTGCGGATCCCGGAGAAAAATCGCCCCTCCGTGGAGATACATCGCGAACGACTTTATACCCGCGAACAGGTGGAGCTGTCTTTGCGGCAGGCGGGGTTCAAGAGGATCGAATGGTATAAGTCTTTTTCCAAAAGGCAGAGGAAAGGCGAAAAGCCTCCTCGTCTGATTTTTGCGGCCTGGATCTGATGTCCCGCGTCTCCAGCGAAACTCTGATTTTTTCCGTTACCTTCAATCTTACGGCGGTATGTGGGATACTGTACTCATTATAAAAACTTGTGAATTCGTTCGGAAACTCACGTTAAAGCGATATGAACAAACCATTCATAAAAGACTCTCTGGGCTGGGGTTTCATCCTCTGGTTCATCGGGTACATCCTCGGTTTCGTCTTCTTCACCTTGGTACCGCCGGCCTATCTCGGTTGGGCCATCATGCCGTTCGGCATCGCCATCACCCTTTGGGTCCTGTTCAGGAAAGTGAAAGGGGATAGCATGAAGTACTACCTTTCGATCGCTGTCGCGTGGACGCTCATCGCAGTCGTCTGCGACTATCTCTTTCTGGTCATGCTGCTCAAGCCCGCCGACGGATACTACAAACTCGACGTGTATATCTATTACGTCTTGGCATTCCTGATGCCGTTGGCTGTCGGTTATTACGGATTGTCCAAAAAGAAAACCTGAAGTCTAGCGGAAAGTGTCCAGATAGCTGTTCAGCTTTTCGCGTGTGGCTGGTCCTACATTGCCTGTCGCCGGTAGACCGACTGACGTCTGATAGCGCCCGACCGCCAGTGCGGTGAACTGCCCGTAAACGCCGGTGTTCATTGCCTCCGGATATATCCCTGTGCCCATATAGGCTAGAACTTCCTGCAGAGCGCGGATGGAGACTACATCATGGCTTTGGCTATTCAGGTCGGAAGTGAAATTCCAGGCTGATGTCGAATATCTGAATGGCCAGACCTTGCCGGCGGCGCAGCTGTTGTTGTTCGTCTTGTCGAGCAGGCCTGGGTTGGTGGTACTGGCGCCGAAAGACATCTCGGAGCCGTCGTAGATCATGTCGGATGTGACGTAGTTCCCGTAGAACGCATCGGATATGTCATCGATATTCTTGTTCCACGCAGCGCCATAAAGCCTGATGGCTGCCGCTTCGTCGGCGATGGGTAAGAGCATGCCGTAAGCGCCGACGTAATAGACGGTCGGGACGCTCACGAATTTAACCAGCTTGTATCCTGGCCTGTAACTTATGTTTGCCCCGAGCGGAATCGATGCCATGGTCATCGCATCCACGATCCGCACTTGGGAAAAATCGCAGTACCAAGAGAAATATGTCTTCTCGTTCGGGAAAGCGTGCCGTTTGAGGTCCGTACCCATGAAATACACCGCCGTATCCTCTTGCGTCTTCGGGTTGCCGTCATCCGGAAGCTTGATCAGACCTAGGCTCGTGCCGCCATCGGTCAGGCTGCCTGGCTGCAGCAGATAATGTCCGCCGCCTTGTCCGTCAGACGCATATGTCTGGTAAGACGTCGTGACCGGAGGCAGGTCGCCACCGGATTTGCCGCCAGTCCTTGTGGCTGATGCCGACAAGGTGACCGTCTGCTGCGGCGTATTCAGCGTGAAGTCCTGGCTTACGTTATTGTACCCCGACATACCCTGTGCCGCGGCGGAGTAGGGGTTGTATCCTCCTGATGTTTCGCTGATATCCGAACTCGTCAACCTATATGCCAGGGTCGGAGAGCTGTATGGGGTGTAGCCGGTCGCGGCTGTCGTCAGTGTCTGGCTGTTGGTCGTGTTGAAGGACGTGAAAGTCACGCCAGCGCTTCCGATCGGCGCATCAGTCGTGCTCTTTAGCCATGCCCTGAACGAATACTTCACATTTACGCTACCGCTGCCCACCACCAAGCTCGTGGCGCGATCGAAAGTCGCATCTTCCAAGCTGTTATCCCGCGTCGAGGTGGAATATACGTCGCCGACCGAACTTCCGCTGATCGTCGAACCGCTGAAGACATTGTCGTATGAGCTGCCTTGGAAGATCACGCCGAAGCCGTTATTCGCGCTCGTTATGTTGGATACCGTATTCGTGCTGGCGTTATTGAAGACGACTCCGGCGTCAGGCGTATAGTAGGCATAACGTGTCACGGAAGGCGGATCCGTGTCGCCGGCTTTTACGGAGACCGAGGCTGCGGTCGCCGCACTTTGGTTATAGCTCAAGACGACTCCGCTTGAAGTGAAGATGTCAGGTACGAATTTCTCGACCGTGATGAGGCCAGGGCCGGCACACGCTTCGATATCCGCAGCCGTGTGCGTGAAGTTATCCGGTCCGTAAAAGGTGAGTTTATGTCCTGAGTAATCGACCAGAGCCAGGTTCCACGCTGACCCGTTGGTACCGATGGAGGTCGGGATCGCATCTCCGTCGCTATCGACTTGGACCGAAGTGCAGCTGCCGCCTGAAGGTGCGCTCGTGATGATGAAGGTCGCATTCGCTAAGCCCACGCCCGCACCTTGGTCGTAGGTCGTGGCGCCGTATTTGAACTGTGCTCGCGTCATGCTGTATGAGACGTTGAGCGTAGTGGATGCATCGGATATTTTCAGGTCGCTGACCGTCGATGAAGCTACGCCGGAAAAGTGGATGCCGCTGCCTGTGGAAGTGGCGATGATGTTAGTCGTCGCTCCGGCGCCGCTGATGCTTACGTTGCCGGTCAGCAGGGGACTGCCGTTCAGGTACATCGGTCCGTAATTCCCTGCTGCGATAGTCACCCGATCGCCGTTGCGCAGGCTTTGCGCGACGCAGGAGGTGCCTGTTGCGTGGATATTGGTGAAGTCCACCGGTCCGCTGGAATTTACGGTTATGTCCTGGATCCTGCTGCCGGAGTATTCGCCGATATCCTGCGTCCCGTTCACGTCCAGATAGTAGCTGAAGGGGACGAGGTCGAAATCATTGGTCGTGTCCGCATCATTGGTCTTGAAGCACGGGTCAGCCTGCGTGTATGAATGCGTACCGAGCACTGCCCGGCCTTTATCGGGCTGATTCGTATTGATTGCGGCATTATAATCGCTCGTGTAGATGAAGTTGGCGTCAGCGCCTTCGTCGTAAGTTGATAGCCCTCCGATGCTTGCCGTGCTGGACGGAGAGAGATAATAGATCAGGTTGTAGGTCGAGGTGGCGTATATCTTGTAGGTTGTCCAGCTTGCATAGGAAATGCCGATACAGCGCGTACAGGTCGGCAGGATCTTCATCGTGTTATGGTGCGTGATCGCCTGTGCCTCGCCTGCATGCGCCGAAACCGAGATGCCGTTCAAATAATTCGAAGCTCCGGTGCGGCTGCCGAAGGTCATCTTGTTGTAGCTTATTTCGGCGCTTGAGTTCAGGACGCCGATCATGTCGCCGGCGTCGATGAAATCCGCGTAGGGCAATTGGAAAGTGTTGGTGGCGACGATGATCCCGGTACTCGTCGTCAGCTTGATCATGTCGATGAAGCTGGAGGAGGAGACTGTGGTGTTGGTGATTTCGTTGGACGTTATATCTACGTTATGGCTGTTGTCTATCACGATTGATTGGATGTCCGGGTATGGTGTCTCGAAGGTATTGCCGCTGACTTGGCCATCGCTCATGTCGTGGAAATAGAGCAGGTCCAAAAGTCGGTTATCGTTCACCTGCGGCCTATCTCCGCCGACATCGATATACGAGATGCCGTTGAAGGTATTGTTCGTGATGTGGACATCGTTCTCCGTGTCGGCGAGTATCTTCAGGTTATTGAATGTGCAGTTACGTATCACGGATCCGTTATTGGCATACAGGAGTACGAATGTAGAGGATGTGACGCCTATTACCGCTCCGCTGGATTGGCAATCCAAGGTCAAATCGGTCACCGGAACGGCCAAATCGAAACTTTCACCCGTGGTCGAATACGTGGCGCCGACGTTTACCGTATCACCGGCTATGAGCGTCCCGCTCAAGAACAGATCGTGCAGATTGGTGTAGTCACAGCCGGAAGCGCATACGGTCTTGGTCGCCGCCGCAACCTGATGACCGAAAAGTAGTCCCAGGACAACCAGTATCGGAACAAACAAAAATGCACATGGTCGCAGTGCCATACTGGATCTCTTCCCTCCGGATATCGTGTCGCCTTGTGTGGGCATGTGTCTGTTATTATAACCTATTTTAAGGCTTAACACACTATCAATAATTGCATCCCATAAGATAAGCAAGTCTTGACATTCAGGGCTTATTTTGATACGTTCCATCATCGGCAGTTCCTTTTTTCAACGTCCTCAAGGAGATGATGATGTCTATTGAAGTCGACCCGAAGTCGCTCACCGCATTAGTCCTCGAACTGTACTTCGGCTTGACCGAAGACCAACGTTTTCTGCTCAATAGCACTCTGATGAGCTTCAGCAATTTCCGGGACTACTTCAGTGCCGTTCAGACGCACGACTATGCGCAGGCCAAGGAAGCCGCCATGCAGTGCTTGGCTGAGGCGGAAACCGACCCGGCATATAGGCCGGAGTCTTTCGCCGCGATGTTCCGCAACTCCCTCTCTGTTGAGCAGCTCCAGCTCTTGAAGGAGGTCTTGCATAAGCTCCTGGCCGAGCTGGAGGTAGGAGAGCCGTGACCGCTCTGCAGATAGTCCGACCGCATGTCGTCATCTTTTCCGATCAACAGTCGCTCTTCGACTATTGGGTCGAGGATGTCCTCACGCGGATCGATCGCCTAGAGAGTAGCTCGTTCCTTCACGCGGTCCGCCCCGCAGTGGGTCTCTGGTCCCTCAAGACCGACCCTCATGTCAGGATTGTCGTCGTCGACCAGTGCCCGGATACAAGCCAAGAGCACTACCCCAAGCTCTTCCTCATCCGCGACATCAAGCGGACGCTCGTGCGCAAGTGCCCGATCATCACGGTCGGACCCAATGAGCCCCATTCCTTCTTGGCCGCTGGCGCGACGCACGAAGTTAGCCGTGCCGGCCTACCCATTGCCTTGACGGGTTTGCTTCTCGAGGAGCTGGACAGCTGGGCTCTTCCCAAGACGGAGCCAGCCAAAGCTCGTCCCAAACCGAAAAAGCGGCGGGGCGGCCGTCCCCCGCGCACACCTCGCGCCTGACCGCTTCCTTCCTACACAAGCCTTTCGGGGCTTGTTGTGTTTTTAGCTCGTCTGCGTCGATGAGAAAACGCAAAAACAAGCTGGTCATGCTACAATATAGTCGTTCCTGAATTTTTATGCGTTGCCCAAAATGCGGCGTACGGTTGCCTAGGTCAGCGATGTTCTGTCCGAACTGCGGGCAGACCATGTCGACAAAACGCGACCAACCCCAGGCTAAACCCGGCGCAAGTGTTGGGCGTTGGATTTTGGTTTTCGTCGCCCTTTTGATCCTCGGCACTGTTGCTCTCGGAGCTCTTACGGAAGTTAAGGCTGACTGGAACCAGGAATGGATCAAGGTCGGCTTATCCATATTCATCATTTTGTGCGCTGTAGCGATCATCGGCCTTGTCGTCTTTAAGTTCTTCTATCTTCTGAGCAAGGTCTTCGGAAAGATCGTGGCCAAGCCGATACTTCTGCCCATCCCCATCATCCTCGTGCTGGTCTTAGGTGTAGGTATCTGGTTTTATTTAGGCAAGGCTAACCAGTCGGATCTGGCATCCGCTTTACCTGTCGTCCAGGCCAGCCTGTCCGAAGTCGCATCAGCGAAGCTGGCCGGCGACATCCTATCCGACAAGTCCAAGAAAGCGCCGAGTGATATGGGTTGGAAGGACGTCCAGGAAAGAGCATCTGTCGAATCAGGGATATTGGCCAACCTGGGTACGACGCCTGTGCTGAACGGATACACCAAAGCCGCGACTGTTTGGACGACCAAAATCAGAGACGAGGCGAAGGAACACAAGGCCTGGTCATCTTTGCCGGTTGAGCCGGAGGAATTCGAGCTGACTCTCAAGCAACAGCAAGCAGAGGAGTTACTGAGGGTCTCGGTCATCAGGATCGGAGCACTCAAATCATTCGGCACGGCTGCCATGCTCCAGAAGGATTTGCGGACCATGCGCTACATCGCAGCAGAACTGCTAGTACAGGAACACTGGCTGCAAGGCTTGGCGCATTATCGCGAAGCGAGTCTGCTGGCAGCTCTGATGCCGGCTGCACAAGCGTATTCCGCAGAAGGCAAGAAGGTTTGCTTCACTACTTGGAACAATAAACCTTTGTGCGTCACGGAAGTCCTTGATTCTGTCTCTGATCTCGAGAGCGCTGCCATGGGATATGTCGCAGGCGATAAAGATGCAGAGAAGAATTGGTCTGACGCCTGGTCAAAAGCATCGGGTCTCGCGGCGGAGTCATTAGCAGCGAATGGACACTCGCTCGAAGCGCAAGCGATGGTCGAGATGGGGGAAGACGTTGTCCTACCCGACTCAGAGCGCGTGCGGGAATTCAAGGAGCGCTGTCAGGCCGCGGCCGGAATCATCGGAGGAGCGAACCAGATAGCTGACCATCTTCTTTCGACCGAGCGCGGAATCTACTGCGGTTATAAGCAAGGACATGATAATTGTTGGCGTTACCTCACGGTTTCCGGCGACCGTTACAGCGGTGGCGACGTAGGGTGTCAGGAGGAGTACGTCCCGCTGGACGAGCAACTCTTCCGTGACGACTGTTATGCTTTTGCCGGCAGTATCGGCGGAGCGAACCAGATAGTCGACCGCTTGCCGACGACGGAACGCGGGACGTATTGCGGATTCAAACGAGGGCAGGACAGCTGTTGGCGCTATCTGACCGCCTCTGGCAGATACTTCGCCGGCGGAGAAGGCGGCTGTGTAAATATCAACCTCTTGCCGCAGAACGTCGGTATCGCTTTACCGCTGCCATACGGAATCGAAGCTACGGGACGCGCGGAAGAACCGGTATCGACTCCGACGACGCAGCCTAAGACTACTACCAAACCACAACCCAGCCCCAAACCTAGGCCGACGGTAACTCCGACACCAACGCCTACTCCTACCCCTGCGCCCACGCCTTCACCGGAGCCGACTCCTGCACCCACGCCGAAATCCGCAGATTGGAGCGGTAAATACCAGGTGACTGCCTGGTCCGGCACCTGTAAGGATGATCGGGGAAACAGTTGGGCATCCGGTACGCCATACTCTGTCTGGGAAGTCGACAGCGCAGGCAGGATGTGTGGAGCATGCGGTTGCGCGACCATCGCACCGGCTGGCAGTTATACTTTAGACTGTGTTTATAACCAGGCTTGGGGGAATAATTATTACACGATCAAAGCGACATTCGTCCGTTCCGGAGACGGTGCCACGGCCCAAGGTTCATACCATTACAAATCGGAGAGGTTAGTCGCGGAGTATTCCTCGCAAGTCGAGCCTAACTCGACTACGGTCTGCGATTCGACCTTCACCCTTTCCAGATATTCCAAATGAACTTATGCTCTGCCATAAATGCCACAAATGGTTACCCCTCCTCACGCGATACTGTTCCGGCTGTGGGACGCGTGTAGAATTGGTGCAAAGGCTCAAATCAGAATGGCTGACGCTCTTGGTACTCGCCCTGGTCGTATGCGGCACGCTAGGTGCCTCATATCTCTTGGGTGATACGCTGCGCACGCCATCGCTCTCAAGTGTAGTGACAATCGCTTTGAGCGCAGTAACGGTACTGGCAGTAGCGTTCATCGTCATCTTTCCACTTGCTTTCATCGATCTGGTGCGTTTCGCGGTACACAAACCGAAATTCATCCCGTTGCCCATCCTGGCGCTTCTGTTGGTCGCTTTCGGCGGATACGCAATCTACATATCGAATGATTACAGCCGTACCGTCGAAGTCCTGCCGCTTTTGCAATACGATCTAACCGAAGCGACCGCGTCCAAGCTCATGGGCGACAAGCTGACCGAAGGGAAGTCCGTGCCGTCCGCCTACTCATGGTGGAAAGTGCAAAGCTCGACGCAACGCTCGGCACAGATCGCCTCAGGACTCTCTGTTCCAGGACGTCTGCAGGATTATAAGAAGACGATTGTCGTCTGGGTGGCTAAGATGGCGGACATCTCGAAGGAACCGAAGGAGTGGTCATCGATCGCGGCTGAACCAGGTAGCTTCACCCTTTCGCTGAACACCAGTCAGACGAAAACATTTTTTGCACAGAGCTTGCAGGACATCTCGGCCATCAGGGAATTCGGCGATACAGCCATCAGGAAGAAGGACTCCCAGGCGTTGCTCTATGTCGCCGCACGGCTCATGGTCCAGAAGCACTGGCTTCATGCTTTGGCGTCGTCGGAGGATCCGGGTTTCTTCGCTTTGCTGCCAATCTCTACCGCACGCGCAGCGGAGAAAAGGGAAATCTGTGCTCCAGGGAAAGATGAAAAGTCGATCTGCCTCTCTGCTTTCTTGGGTACGATCGATGAGCTATATCAGACAGCACTGGATGTCCTGGCGAGCAAAGATGGCGCAGCCGCGGCTTGGGACGGAGCTTGGAGCAAGGCAGGGGAACAGGGCTTGGCAACGGTTGCTGCTGACGAAAAAGCCAAGTATTCACCAGCGGTCCAGACCTTTATTGATGATTGTTATGCCCAAGGTGGAGAGATCAAGGATAGGCTGGAGAGCCGTAATCGCACCATGACCGACGAATCAGGATACGTCTGCGTATTCCTGAAGGGATCTGATAATTGTTGGCGCTTCTTGTCTTACTCGGGCGGCCGATATTCCGGCGGGGCAGGGACTTGTCCTGAGGAGAACATCGTTCCGTTGTCCATCACCGCACCCTGGCCTGAACAACCAGCGTCGGAAAAGACGCCTGTCAGCCAACCTAAAACAAGCCCTCCGACGAAAACCCAGCCCGTGAGTTGGGACGGTACTTATCATGTAGTAGGAAGCATGGATTGCAGCGGTGACATAGCCGAGCTGCCTTCCAAGATCCCGGTGGACACTCAGATCAGCGTCGTCGGTAACACAGTCACCGATGCGAGCGGCAAGAAGAATCAGATCGATGCACAGGGGAGGGTCACTTTATCGGGCACGACCTCAGCAGAAGGCCTGACCCTGGCCTTCAGGACAGACTATAAGTTCGTGATGGAGAACGGTGTCGCAAAAGCCAGGGGTACTGCGACTGCCGGCATGAGTTCACTTAGTGGCACGACAATGTATACTTCACATTGTGCCGGCACCGTTACAGGTGTGCGCTAATTGTTGGATTTATTAAGAAAAAATCTCCTCAAGCTCATCCGCGACATCAAGCGGACGCTTGTGCGCAAGTGCCCGATCATCACGGTCGGACCCATGGAACCGCATTCCTTCAAGCTTGCCGGCGCCACGCACGAATCATATCGCGATGACGTACCGATCGTCGTAGCTGAGCTCTTCGCCAAGGAATTGGTGCTATAGTACGAGCCTAAGCCCCCAGCCAAACCAAAAAAAAGCAATCAAGCGACGCAGGAAGTCTCTGCTCGTCTGACCGCTTCCTTCCTACACAAGCCTCTCGGGGCTTGTTGTGTTTTTAGCGATTCCTCCAGGAATCCCAGCAACTCATCCTTCCCGTCTCCGCGTAGCAGGATTCTTTCGTCGAGATCGATGTTTTGCCTGAATCTTGGGAGTTTATCCAAGAAATCCTGCAGCTCATCCGCTTCCAGTTTCTTCGACGTCGCTCCGAATCCATTGTCCGCAATGATTTTGGCGCAGAGCAGCGCTTCGTATTGGTGCCTCGGCACTGCGAAGATCGGCAATCCTAGGTACAGCGCTTCCGAGATCATGGAGTGCCCGGATGTACAGATGACGGCGCAGGAATGATTTAGTGCCTCCAAGAACTCCGTTCCTCCTGGCTCGTGGAGTTTGAGGTTCTTTTGGGTCTTGTTTGCGTTTTTGCTTATCCCTTCGGCGAAGACCTTGAACCGAAACCGGCTGTTCCGTCTCGCTACTTCATCCAGGGTCGCCAGGGCGCCGGGATAGTCCAGAAAAGCCGACAAATAGACGGTGATAGTATCTTTGTGTGATCCCTTCAATTTTTTCAGGTCCAGGATTTCATTGCGCAAGATCGGCGGGAACAACCTGATGTCGCTTCGGTTGTTCTTTCCTTTCGGCCTGAAGAAAGAACAGGCGAGCCTGGCTTCTGCCTTAGGGAAGAACATGTTCAGCCGCATCACCTCACTCGATCGGTCTGTCCCGTCGAGTTTTTCCGGGAAGCCGTCGCACAGATATTTGCTTTGCTGATCCAGCGTCACTAGCGGTGCGTCGTAGGCGTAAGCGTACTGCGCGCTCGTCGGTTCGTAGTCGCTGATCACCAGATCCGGTCGGCCGATGAGTTCGCCTGCCCTTGCGAGCGCCTCGCAATTTATGGTCAAGCTGTCCTGCTCCATATTTTTCGCTAATCCCGCCGTCTCCCTGAATCCGATGCCGTATTCTCCATCCATCCAGTACGGTGGAGCGACTTCGAGCACGGTGACGTTCTTTCGGTTTTTAAAAGCCTGCGAGTATATCCGCAGGCTGTTTCCGTAGGCGAAAATCACTATCCTGTGCCTTACCGCGAAATGGTTCAAGAGCGGCAGTTGACGATAGGCGTGGCCGCACCCGACCCCGCACACTCCCCAGAGCAGCTTTTTTCGGCTCGACATGAGCGCATAGTGCACGGAATCGCAATTTTTGTCCTCCGTGTCACTAAAATCTGAGACATGATGAACACAGTGACCATAAATTAGCCTGATTCTAGCGCATGTATGTCGATGAAAAACATGTAATGATGATTGACAAAAAAACACCCGTTCGACCACTGGGTGTTTTTTGGTGACGCCTTACAGGCTGTTGTAATCCGTGGGCAGATCTTTGGGGTTGTAGTCGTTGGGATCCGCTGAATTTACGTTCTTGTCCAAAGCGTCCAATTCCTTATCCATGTCGACGTTCGTATCTGTGGCAGCAGAGTTCTGATCAGTCACGGCCTGTGTCGGTTCGGTGACCGCGGCCGGCGGTGGAGTTTCCGTCTGGGTCGTTGGTTGCGGTGCTGCCTGATTGCAGCCTGCGGCGAAGAAAGCTAACGAAGCGGCAGCGATGCCTAGGGTGATAGTATAGTGTCTCATATTATTTGTTCGACGAATCCAACTGTTGTTTTATCGCTACGAAATCCGGCCTGATGGTCTTCTGATAATACAGACGGATGTCCAAGCTATCTTGCTGCAACGTAGCCAGCATCTTGTTCGCATCGCCCAAAGCTTTCACGAACTGGCCCTCGGATTCACCGCAAGCGAAACTCTTGGTTGCCTTGAGTCCGTCGATATAAGCAGCATAGTCCGTGCCGAACTTGGCGATCTTCGAGTCCAATTCCTGGAGGTCAGCCTTGAGTTTTGTGGTATCTATGTTTTTCGCGTCCAATCTGTCGATGATCTTCTTCACTCCATCGCGCAGATTCTGATGCATCATCTCATGGCGCTGCGTATTGTTTTCGTAGCGCGTTATGCGGAGATCTATCCTCGTCTCCAGGTTGTCGCACATCTTGTTCCACGCCTTCTCTAGACGCTGCATCAGCGTGGGCGTCGCCGAAGTTGCGCCGAGAGTGGCGGGGCCTGCGGCGAGGGCTGGCAGCGCGATGGCCAAGAGGGCCGATGTCGTTATCAAAGTCGATATTTTTTTCATACTTTTTGGTTCGATGAATTAACATGCTAATGATATTGCTCGATATTGGTGCTGTCAAAGATGATTCGATGATGTCGGGTGAAAATGCTATACTCTAACCGAATATGCCATACAGCAAGGAATTTTTGGATCAGATGGCGCAATCCCAGGAGGCTTTCGTCTGGGAAGCGCCGGCTTGGGAACTCCAGAATCGTGGGCCGCGTTGGTACCTCTGGATGGGGATCGCTGTGCTTTCTTTGACCGGATATGCCATCTACACGGCGAACTATCTGTTCGCTTTCATCATCCTGCTCACCGCCATCATCCTGGTAATCGCCGGCGAGCAGAAAGCGCGCAAGATCCTGATCCAGATAGGCGATAACGGCATAGTCTATGACGGCCGTCTGTTCCGTTTCGACGAACTCCACAATTTCGCCATCATCTACCAACCGCCTCAGACCAAGATACTGTACGTCGAACCCAACAGCTTCCGTCATCCTAGGCTTCGTATCTCGCTGGAGGATGAGGACCCGGTGGCTTTGCGCAACCATTTGAGGCAATATCTGACCGAGGATCTGGACTTGCAAGATGAGCATTATTCTGATATTGTCGCACGGCTGCTGAAGCTTTAAGGATAATTACGAATGCCAAATGACGAATTTGGGCTGGAGAGTCTTGAACCGATTCGTCATTCGTAATTCGGCATTCGACATTGATTTCGCGGCCGTAGCTCAGCTGGATAGAGCGGTCCGGTATCGACCGGACAGGTCAGACGGCCTGTCCCGGTTAACACCGGGATTCGAATCGTCTCGGTCGGATCTTTAAGAAAGCAAGTCAAATATCATGCGGCCGTAGCTCAGCTGGATATGCGTCCCGGTGGAACCGGGAAGGTCAGACCTCCTATCCTCTCGGTTGCAGCTCGTATAAAATAAAATCCCTCATGCGGCCGTAGCTCAGCTGGATAGAGCGCCTCCCTGCGAAGGAGGAGGTCAGACGTTCGAATCGTCTCGGTCGCACCATGCAAACCCTCGACGCAAGCCGAGGGTTTGACTTATCTACCGGTCTATGGCAGCGGTATTCTTATGGGCTACGTATATATCCTGTTTTCGCCAAGACTCGACCGCTATTACGTAGGCTCGACCAATAACTTGGAGCGTCGTTATTCCGAACACGCACGCGGGCATGTAGTCTCTACGAGAACAGGGCGCCCCTGGAAGATCATTGGTTGCATTCCCTGTCCTGCGTTGCAGGATGCGCGTAAACTTGAGACCAGAATCAAGTCATGGAAAGACAGGTTGATGGTCAAAAAATTGGCCGAGATGAACCCATCGCTAATGATAGAGCGGTCCGGTATCGACCGGACAGGTCAGACGGCCTGTCCCGGTTAACACCGGGATTCGAATCGTCTCGGTCGCACCATAGGAATAACCGCCGTCAGGCGGTTTTTCTGTGTGAGACGATGAGAACTGGAAGGGGATCGGGGAAACGGAAGTTTTGCTTTCTCTAGGGTGCGATCATGGATTGTTTTACCGGATACCTCGGATCATAACATCCGACGTCGCAATTCACGCTTGCCTTGATGTCATCCGGAGCAGCTGTTTTGTTAGCCTCTTTACGCCGTGCCGCTTCTTCCTTGCACCCTGATTTAGACAAGGGCACGTCGCCACGACAGATGTTGGTGCTTTTCATGAACTCGAGCGGATTGCGTCCGCTTGTCATGCATGACTGTGTTTGGGCGACAAGCTGTTGGTTATACGCCTTGCTTTGGTTCCACGCCTTATACATGCCTTCCAGGCCTAGATTCATGTTGGCTTTGACCTCAAGAAGTCCTGCTCGGATATTGACCTCTGGATTGACGAGTTGTCCGGCAGTGAAACATTCTGTGCCGATTTTTGCTGACGGGGTGCTGCCCTGGCACCAGCTGCTTTTCCCGAAAATCGTAGTCTGCATCAGACCTACGCCGCGGCTATACGTGCCCCAAGTCAGGCCCAAGTCGTCTTTCGTGGGGTCGAAGTTCTGGGCATCGTTATTGTAGATCTTGGAATTGCGTGCCGTATCGCATTTGTCGATGATATCGACGATCGCATCATCACTATAGCCTTGCGCTTTGAGCGCGGCTTTGCCGCATTCAGGCGGTATGCCTGGAGGAGGAGAAAAGCCGTTGCTGCCGTCTTTCGGATAGCTGTATTTGCTGCTTCGCAGGAACGGTAGTCTAGGTATGCCGTTCGGTGCATTCTCATCATAGCCGACTGCATTTGGCAGGGCGGCCCATGATTCATTGTTGATGATGACCACGGCGATGCATGGTTCCACGCCCAACTCTTGGGCGATCTTGATGGCGCATTTGTAGATCGACTCCTGTGTCGGCAACTTGAACTGGTTCAGGTCGAATGTGCATTTGTCCGCAGTCCACTTGTTTCCCTTGGGGGCATTTGCCGGAGGCGCTGGAGCTTGTCCCGGAACGGTAGCTTGTTGCTGGCTAGAGGGTGCTTTTTCCTTGCCCGTCATCTGTCCGGTACCTTTCGGCAAATTTTTCGAAAGGATGGTCCAATAGTCGCCGATGCTGACCGTGTCTAGCTGGATCTGATCTTTCTTGACCGTGTCTATGGACAGCGCCTGATTGCTCTTCAGGAGGTTCTCGTTAAGCGTGAAGAGTATGATGTAGGCCGCGAAGACGATGAACAGCCCGGCGATGGCATCTT
This sequence comes from bacterium, assembly GCA_021796435.1. Taxonomy (GTDB): domain Bacteria; phylum Patescibacteriota; class Patescibacteriia; order 2-12-FULL-60-25; family 2-12-FULL-60-25; genus CAIKNB01. The sequence goes on along the minus strand of JAJYXM010000016.1, from coordinate 1,013,411 downwards.
TGATTACGCCCGTTCCTTTTTTAACCTGGGTGAATGTTCCGCCCACGATGTACAGGAAACCGCCGTACGTGATCATGATGGCCGCCGCGACCACCGACAAGGCGATGATGTATCTGTAGATGCCGGCTATATATTGGGCGAGGTAGGGGATCTGTACCTTTTCTCCACCGACGACCTTGATATCTTCCGATAGCGTCAGGCCTGGGATCGGTACGTTCAACTTAGGCGTGGTCAGGGTGTAGGTATCGGTGCTTTCTTGCGGATTTGCGCTCGTCGGAGGCACGAACGCCGAGGCTGTCGCCGGAGCGATCTTGCACATACCGCCTTCTGCGACGATCTTGCATTGGGCGGGAGTCAGCTTTTCCGAACAGGTGACTTTACCTTTGACGTCGGCGCTGTTTGTGCTGTTCGCCATCAGGTTGCTGCAGGAATCCTCCGGGCCTGTCAGGCAGTAGACGTCGTTAGGCGCGACGGTGACGCTGCATTTGCAGCACGTATCTGCCAGCGCAACCGTCGGCGCCAACAGCCAAAAACAGGCGATAACCACAAACATGGTCTTCCTTTGGAGATCCACAAATGATTCCGCACGGCGTCCGTCCATCTTAAGTCAGTATAGCCTAAAATATTGTGTTTTTCTAGATTAAAATGTAACAATGATATGGCTAATATGTTGCATTGGGATGATCCGGTCACCTATATCCACAGCCTGTCGTCTTACGACAGGAAGATGTTGAAATCTCTGGATGCAGCCGGAATCGGCGAGCTGCTCAGTCTTTTGCCGCGTCGCTATGACGATTATTCGAACCTGACCAAGATATCCGATCTCGTCTTGAATGAGCCGGTCACCATCAAAGTCACGATAGACGAGATAAAACAGGCGCCGACATTCCGCCGGCGCTTCACCTTGATCCGCGCTAAGGTCTCTGACGACAGCGGTTCTATCGGCGTGACGTGGTTCAATCAGCCATGGCTGCTGAAGCAGCTGAAAGCCGGTGACGAGATCTTCATCTCCGGCGCCGTAACCATGCGTCCGCGCTTCGGTAAAGGCTTCACTTCTCCTTTGTGGGAACCGATCGATGCCGAGACCGTCGCCGCCGGCAACATCGCTCCGGTCTATCCGCTCTCCGGCGGCGTCAAGCAGAAGAATCTGCGCCGTATCATCAAGCAAGCGCTGTCCGAACTCGAACCTCCGGAAGATTGGCTGGACGAAGACCTGCGCAAAGAGACGGCTCTGCCCGGATTGGGGCAGGCCTACCGCTTCGTACACGCTCCGGAATCGTTGGAACAGGCCGAGCAGGGGAGGCGACGCTTGGCTTTCGATGAGCTTTTGTCGTACCAACTCGCGCTGCGCACCGCTCGTCGCGAAGCTGATGTGGCCGGTGCGCCGCTCGTCGCCTTTGACGAGAATTTCGCCAAGAAATTCGTCTCTTCCTTGCCTTTCGAGTTGACGCCTGACCAGAAGAAAGCCGTTTGGGCCGCCGTACAGGACATGTCTGCGGAAAGGCCGATGCGCCGCCTGCTTCAAGGCGACGTCGGCAGCGGTAAGACCGTTGTGGCGGCCATGCTGGCTGCGCTCGTCCATCGGTCCGGTCATTCGGCGGCCATCATGGCGCCGACTGACATCTTGGCCAAACAACACGCCCAAACCTTGAGACGCCTGTTGGCGCCGCATCACATCCCTTTGGTCCTCCTGACCGCTTCCGCGCGTTTCGCCTACCAAGACGGAGATGAGCGCAAGCTGACGGCGAGCGAAGCGCGTGAGGTCTTGGCTCAAGGTCGGACCGTCGCCGTCGGTACGCATGCCCTGTTGGTGCGCGGCAGTGCGCCTCCGGATTTGGCGCTTGCGGTGATCGATGAACAGCACCGTTTCGGCGTGGCGCAACGCGAGACGCTCGTCGTCGATGCGCGAGAAGACGGGAAAGTGCCGCATCTTCTCTCGATGACCGCGACGCCCATCCCGCGTTCGTTGACCTTGACCATGCTCGGCGATCTGGATGTCTCGATCATCCGCACCAAGCCCGTTGGTCGGGCGAAGATCATGACCAAAGTCTGCGTCGGCGATACGGGACGGCAATACGCCTATGACCTGATCCAAAAGCAAGTCGCGGCTAGCCGGCAGGCCTTCATCATCTGCCCGCTCATCGACCAGTCGGACAAACTCGGTGTGAAGAGCGTCGAGGAAGAGGTGCTTAGGTTGCGCAAGGGTCCGTTGCAGGACCTGAAGATCGGTATGGTGCACGGTCGCTTGTCCAGCGCAGAAAAAGACGAAGCGATGGCGGCCTTCGCGCGCGGCGAAAGCGATGTCCTGGTCGCTACCACGGTCGTCGAAGTCGGCGTCGATGTGCCTAATGCGACCGTCATGCTGATCGAAGGCGCGGAACGCTTCGGTCTGGCCCAACTCCACCAATTGCGCGGCCGCGTCGGCCGATCCACCCATGAATCTTTTTGCCTGCTCGCCGCTTCCGAAGACGCCGGCATGGCCGATAGGTTATTCGTGTTGGAACGGACGGATGATGGTTTCAAGGTCGCCGAAGAAGACCTGAAGATACGTGGCGCGGGGAATATACTCGGCCTGCAGCAGAGTGGTGCGCCTATCTTCAAGGCAGCCCGTCCGGATGATCTGGAGCTGATGGCTACGGCGCGTGAGATCTCACAGAGGATCGTGCAGACGGATCCTGATTTGGCCGGATACCCGAAAATAAAACAACGCATCCATGCGTTGCGTGAGACGAGCCATCGGGAATAGCGATCTGGCCTTGTTCCGGCTCTGAATGCACTTCTTCGGCCTGGATCGACTACAATCCGCAAGACCTCAAGGCTTCTTCCAGGGTAGCGGCTTCGATGATGTTTATTCCGTCCACTGATTTTTTCGTCTGTCCTTTGGGCAGCACGGCGCTGTCGAAGCCCATGCGCTTCAGTTCTTTGAGCCGAAGTTCGGGTAATCCGACTGGCCTGAGTTCACCGCCCAAACCTATCTCGCCGAACAGTCCGAGCCGAGGATTCAAGGGCGAGTTTTTTGTCGCGCTGGCGATGGCTGCGACTAGGGCCAAATCTGCGCTCGGATCCCGCGCATCGACTCCGCCGGCAGCGTTCGCGTAGACATCCTTTTCCAGCGCATTGACTCCTGCACGCCGTGCCAGCACTGCCAGGAGCATGCCTAAGCGGCTCGTATCCACTCCGGTCGCTCGACGCACGGGCGTGCCGTAGCCGGCAGGGTTGGTTAGGGCTTGTATCTCCAGCAGCATCGGCCTCTGTCCTTGGATCAGACAAGTCACGGCAGAGCCGGGTATCCCGGATAGCCTGTGTTGCAGCAGTTCCTGCGACGGATCGACCACGGTCTCTAACCCTTTTTCCGTCATGCTCAAGAGCGCGCTTTGGTCAGTCGGACCGAAGCGGTGTTTCAGGGCCCGCAAGATGCGATAGCGATGTTCATGGTCGCCTTCTAGGAAGAGTACGCTATCCACCAGGTGCTCCAGCACACGCGGCCCGGCGACGTCGCCGTCTTTGGTCACTTGGCCTACCAACATGAGCGGCGCCCCGAATTTTTTCGCGGCCTCGGTCAGGATCGCTGCTCCGGCTTTGACCTGCGTCACGCTTCCTGGTTCGCCGTTCATCTCTGGGGTACGCAAAGTCTGCACTGAATCGACGATGGTCAGGTCAGGCCGCTCCTTCTCGATCGTCGCGGCGATGGTCGGCACATCCGTCAGGTCCAGGAAGAAAAGGGAAGAGGGTATTTCAGGCGCCAATCTGACCAGGCGGCGATGTATCTGCGTGGGTGACTCTTCGCCTGTGACGTAGACGATTTTTTTGCCGCTTGCCGCAAGGGCGATGGCGGCTTGGGCCAAAAGCGTGGATTTGCCTATCCCTGGTTCGCCGGCGAGCAGCGTCACGGAACCGTGTACCAGTCCGCCGAGGACCTCGTCCAGCGCTGCGACTCCGGTCAGCTCGCTCTGCGCCGACTCCGCCGTATGGCCTTTGAATGTCTTGATCTCTCCTGACTTTCCCGCTTTCCTCTGACTCGGTACGTCGGCAGTCTCGGCACCTTCCTTGAGGGATCCCCAAGCCCCGCATTCCGAACAGCGCCCGGACCATTTCAGGGTCTGGGCGTCGCATTTGGTGCAGATGAAGATGTTTTTCGGTGTGGGCATGCTTACTGTGTGCCAGGCGGTATGACGTCGTTCTGAGGGAATTCGCGGGGATTAAGGGCACCCTTGGTGGATTCGCTCAAGGCTTTTATGATGGCGTCATAATCCGGACCCTCGTCATACGATGCATACTTCTTACACTTTTTGTGCGCCGCATCATAGTACTCTAGGCACTTCGCCCCATATAAAGTCAAGTTCCGTTTTTTTATCAGATTAAGCGAAAGCTGCTTCTCGAACTCAAGGTCGCGTTTGCATCCCGTGGAATCGTTGCTTCCGCACAGGCAGTTCCTTTCGATGATCTCGGCCAAGAGCGCGCCTTTGTCGCCGGACACGCCTGCATAAGTGCTGGCCCCGATGCAATAGGCGAATTTATAGACGCTGTCGTTATAGGGCAGACAGAACTTCACGAATCCGAGATGCGAGTTCAGGAATTCCTGTGCGGAGTTGTATTTGCGGCTGCATTGCACGGAGGGGAACCAGACCTCCTTGCCGTTGACGACGGTCGAGGCATGCGACTTCTGGGCGTAACAGTTCGGGCCGCAGTTGTTGAAGCTGTTTTGGTTGGAGCTGGCGCAGATGCTGGCGCAATTCGATCCTGCGGCATTGTTGAAATTGTTCGGACCATCGCTGCAGCCCCCTTTACCGATCACATCGCTCTTGTCTTTGACGTTGAATCCCGGATAGAAAGCGACGTGCGGGCAGGAATTCGCCGGGACTTGGGCGGCAGTGCATCCGATGCCGCCGAAGTTCAGGTATTTCACGAAATCGGAAGTCGAACATGACTTGGGATCTGAAAAGAGCCTGTTTATCACGCACGTGTTCCAAGATTCCGTCAGCATCTGTGCGATTATCGCACCAGCCGGTACGCCTGTTATCGACTGCTCTTCCAGATATTTCTCGATCGCCGCTTCATCCAACGGGATGGCTAACCGCGTCTTCGGATAGATCGGCCTTCCGCCCAAAAGCACGAACTTGTCCAGTTCGCCTTTGGCTTTCGCTTGGTAAGGGTTTGATGTAGATGGCGCATCGAACCCCGGATTCCTGCCTGGACAGGTTTTTGGGATCTTCAGGTCAGTCGGATATTTCGCAGTCGATGGAGGAGGGACATATTCATCCGTCGTGGCGACAGCCTGGCCTACTACTGTGCCTTGTGGCCCTCCGGGTGTCGTCGGACCGGTGCTGCTCAAATCGGGTTTTTCGTTGGCGGCTTGCGCTACGGCTGGATCGCCCGTTTGCGGAGCGCCCACCGCCACATTCGTCGGCGCCTTGGCTCTTGGTTGGATGCCTAGCTCGGTCATGGTCTGCGGGGCATCCTGATTCGCGCCAAGATAGCTGTTGATCGGATCAGGCTTGATCAGGGTCACGTCCAAAGGTTTTACGGTCGCCGCGTTGGGATTGAAAGTATTCAGTATGGTGACCGCAGAAAAGACCAAGGCTAATCCGACTAATGCCTGTTTTATCTTGTCTTTGCCGTTCGAGATGCTTTGGATGCTGCCGCCTAAGATATAGAGGAAGCCGCCATAAGTCATCATGATGGCCGCCGCGATCAATGAAGCGCCGATGATGTATTTGTATAATGCGGCGAAGTATTCAGCCATGTAGGGTATCTGGAGCTTTTGTTCGCCGTTCACCGTAGTCTGCTTGAGTTCCGTGGAGAAAGACAACCCGGGTATGGATATCTGCGGTTCGGGCGTCAGTGGTTCGAAGGTGGCATTGACGCTCGCCGAGTCGTCGGCGGCATAGGCGACATGTGGGAGAGTGAACACGACCCAAATCGAACAGAGTCCTATGAGCCAGGACATCGCCAAAGTCTTGATGACATTTCCCTTTATTGCGGTGGATTTTTGCATACGTGCTTTTGCGTGTCGCAGATCTGGGGGTTGCCGCACTGCTCATCGTTATTGCAGTATATCGCCGGCTTAGCCCGATGGCATACGTTGGACATGCCGCAGGAATTTGAGCCCCACTTGTTTCCGTCCAGTGCGTTACACACGCAAGTCTGCATGTCTTTGCATTGGCTGCGCGATTCGCAAGGCGTGAACTGATATGGTCTGATGACGCTTACCGGAGTGCGCGGCTTGGCGCTCAACTTGTACATGTAGTTCCTCGTGTAATCTATGAGCACTTGCGTGCCGGCAGCCAAGTCTCCGCCCGATCCTTGGACGCGCATCCCGCTTGGGGTGATGAGCAGTCCCGGGATCCTTGTCGAGCCGGTCTTGTTGGGCTGGCCGTCCACGCCAGGCCCTCCGCCCATCTCGAAGATATCGAAGGGAACATCCGGTCGTCCTCCGGTGAACATCCAGTTATGGTTGGTGCTTAAGTTGCCGGCCACGATGATGTCGCCGAATTTTGGTCCGCCATGGTCCTTCAGCTGTTTCTCGAAGTCCTCTATGCTCATGGCGTTCCTGACGATGAACATGCTGTCATCGTTCGGCAGGTTTCCCCAGGCGATGATGTTCTGGAAATTATTGCCGCCTCCTATCTTGGCTCCGGCGCATTGGTAGATCTGCGCCAGCGTGCTGCCGCAATCGCCGCCCAGGATCTTGCGGCTGGAGAGTACGTCCACGAACTTTTCGTTGTATATCTTCTTTATCTGTTGATAACAGCTTCCGTTATTCCAGACGAAGTCATCGATTGAAGGGTCTGAATGGGGTGGGTGATAGAGTTTATAGAAACCGCCTTTCCCGCCGATCTCCTGCCACTCCGTATCGCATTTGGGGTCCCAAGGCACAGGCGTTATCCCGATGATTGATTGTATGTTGTGCAGAAGGAACGGCGTATCGCTGCCGCCGGCATAAATCTTGCCCGAACGTAGATCCGTGCTGCCTGTCCTGACGTAGATGCAATGGTTTTCGAGGATGCAGACGCGATAGAAACCGAGCACTGCCCTCACGAGTGCCGGCACTTTCTGTTCATACGAACTCAGGCTCGCGGCATCTTCTTTGCTGGTGCAGTAGGCGAGTATTTTTTGCGAACCTTCGCCAGGCACATCCATGGTCAGCAGCCTTTGGGTGTCCGCATTACTGGCTCCTTGGACTGTCGCGCCATTGTCTCCCGGCAAAGTCAAAGGATCGCCCGGAGCAGGAAGTTTCGGCGCCGTACCGCCGGGTCCCCCGGCAGGGTTGTCTGTCATCGTAGGCAGGGGAGCATTGTAATCGGAGAAGCCTAAACCTTGGGTCAGCATCTCGTAGTAATCGATCGGCATCACTGCACTCAAAGTGATCGGCTTAGGGTTGACCAATGCAGGGTTCACGAAACTCAAGATGGTATGTGCGCTCAAGAGTATGATCAGACCAGCGATGGCATTCCAGATTTTCTCTTTCCCCGATGTCACGGATTTTGCGGTTGCGCCCACGATGTAGAGGAATCCGCCATATATCAACATGAGTGCGACCGCTATAAGGCTGATACCAAGCGCATAGCGATAGGCAGCGGAGAAGTACTGTGCCATGAATGGCGCCGTCACTTTGCCTTGCGTCTCCACGACAGGGGAGATGGTCAGACCCGGTATGGGTGAGCCGATCTTCGGAGTGATGGCGGCACGGGTGCGTGCCGTCTCGGCAGCTTGCGCTTCTGCCGAAGGCGGTTCGTATAATGCCGCCTCGGCTTTCTGGTGGCAGAAACCTCCTTGGTCGATGGTCTTGCAGTCGCCCTCGGCGTAGGTGTCGCTCTCGCAGGTCATGCCGGACAATTTAGGGTATCTGATCGGGATATCGTTAGGACAAGCGGCGTCAGGTACGAAAATGCAGATGTTCTGGCCCGGCTGTGCTTGGGGGTGGCATTTGCAGCAAGCGGCGAGAGCCTCTGGAGCAGTCGCTAAAAAGCACCAGGCACAGAGCGCCGAAGTCAGGAAAAAGGCTGGTGTTGCATGTTTCGTACGCATATCACCATTCAGGGATGTAGACCGTGAACATCTTGTAGCCCTGTGTCCCGATGTAAGAGACTACGGACCTCGAAGTCCTGATGCCGGGTTTGAACGTGGTCGTATCTTCTCCGAAGAAACCAGGACTGATGACGACGTTCGGTCCGTTGTATGCATCACCGCCACTGCCGCCCCATTCCAGCACTTCATATCCCAGGCCTAGTCCGCCGATATAAACCCATTGGTGTCCTCCTCCTTCGCTCGAGACGTTTGTCCCGGGAGGATAGGCGCCTGCCTTGAATCCTGCTATCAGGTCGTCCTTCGGTATATGCTCGACCGTCTTTATGGCGACTCCAGTAGGCTTGATGTTCTGCGCGAAAGAACACTGGTCAGTTTTGATGTTGAAACATTGTGAGACACGGAGGAGGGTATTGTTCAGCACGTCGATTATCGCGTTCATGCATGGCACGAGACGGGCTTTGTTGGCGGGTTTGGCGAAAAAATTCGCGAATTTGCTTCCTCCGCTGCCTGCACTAGAGGGCAAGTCTGTGCCGCAGGCCTCTGGGCTAAGCATCTCGTCGGTCCGCCATTTCCTGACGTTGTATATCTCGTTCATCAGCCACCAGTCGAAGCCATATGCCGGGTAGCCTCCTGGGATCAACTTATACTTCGTGCCGTTCTTCCTGGTCTTCTCTTCAGGCGGATCGGTATAGAAGGCCCTAGGTTTATTGAACTCTATGCCGCGTGCATAGAACGCACCCGTCTTTGATGCCTCGACGACTGCTTTGACTTTTTCCGCCAGTTGTTCTTTGGTCGCCGCGGGTTTGCTTAATGCAGCCAATATCGTCGTATACGAACCCGGCTTGTTGTTCTTTCCCACCAACTGTATCCCGCTGCAATCCAACGGCCACAGTTTGGTCCCGTCAGAAGACAACTTCCACTGGCCGCTTATTCCCGTGGCTGCAGCGGCACCTGCGCTTTCTGGAGTGGGCGTTGAGCCTCCGAGTCCTGCTGCGGCAGCTGCTCCCGCTAAGGCTCCTGCCGCCTTGGACTCTTCTTGTTGCAGGACGACGGGATCCGTCGGCGGATAAGTCGCAGGATCGCCTAGCAGGGAATTCAGGAACTCCGGATCGTATTTCGCGTAGTTCACCACCAGAGGCTTGGTGATGCTGGCGTCCGGATTCATGAACTTGAGTATAGTCGTGGCGCTTATGACCAGGACTAGTCCGACCAAGGCGTCTGTGATGATCTGTTTACCTCGGGTGACTGACTTGACCGACGCCCCGACGATATATAGGAAACCGCCGTAGGTGATCATGATGGCTGCCGCTATCAGAGAAGCGGCTATAGCGTATCTATATATGGCTGCTACATATTGGGCTAAGAAAGGTATCGTGACCTTACCGTCCTGTACCGTGATATCGCTTGAATATTCGAGACCTGGTATGTCGATGCTGTTCGATGGCAGTTGGGGAGTGAACTTGTCGGTCGTGTTATTGGTGGTGCTCTGTACCGTGGCCTGCGTCTGGCCGCTGGGTGGTTCGTACAGGGCGGCCTCGGCCAGTTCGTTGCACACTCCGCCGTCGGCCACCATCTTGCATTGTGCCGTTACTATCTCACCGGAACATTTTATGCCGGTAAGGTTGCTGTTGCTGACGCTCGACAGGCCGTTTGCGCACGAAGCTGTGCTGAAATTCAGGCAGATGGTATTCGTCGGATTATCCTTATAGCAACTGCAGCAGACGGCCAACGCAGCAGGCGCCGAAGAAGCGAGTGCGGATATCGAAAACAAAATTACGGCGGCGATCCTGCTTGCCGATCCGTGGGCTTTATAGCGTTGTCTGCCGCCGGTTTTATGCTTCATGCTTTAGATATCCGATTCACGCCTTACGACCCCAGGAATTCCTTGATCTTGCTGTCCAGCTCGTTCGGCGTAAGGTAGCTCGCGAAGGCTTCGGTCCCGACGAAAAAGATGGGCGTGGAAGTCACGCCATCCGAACGGGCGTAAGCGGCGTCGTTCTTGATCGATTCGATCAGCGTCTGGTCGGCCATGCAGGCCGCTATCTGCGTCGCATCAAGTTGCAGTTGCTTCGTCAGATAATCGAAATCCAGACTTGAGACCCATTGTTCGGCCATGAGTGCGTCGTGGACGTCCCAGAACTTACCCTGCAGACCGGCGCATAAGGCGAACAATGCAGCATCCGCATCATATTTGGCGTTTTCATTTGGCATGTCCCGCCAGACATAGCGGACTTTGCCGCTGTATTTGGGGACGACTTCCTTGATGCTTTGTTCTATTTTCCTGCATTCTGCGCAGGAATAATTGCCGAAAAGTATCACGGAGGCTGCGGCTTCCGGTCCGCCGTAACGCGTCTCATCCGTCGGTTGTATGGCAGGAGGCCGCATGCTGCTTAGGTTGACTGTCTGCGGTATCGCCAGGTTCATGATGTCCAGGGGCGGCGCGCCGGCCATGAATTTCGTCGTGCTGGATTTGTATGCGCTATAGATCAACCAACCTGTCATGGCGGAAAACGCCAGGACCAGACAGACTACGATGAAGATCCTTTGCTTATTCATGTGGTTCATTTTAAGTCGTAGCTATACAGCTTGCCCGTCGCTGCATCGGAGAAGATCATCTGGCTGCCGTCTTTGGTCACGATCGGATTGCGTATGGCATGCGTCAGGTCTGGCAGCAGGAGTTTTGTCGCGGCGCCGGTATTGACGTTGATGCGATAGACGTCGTCCGGCAGCGTCTGGAATTCCGTCCGCGACAGTGCGGCATTGTCAGGCAGATTTTGGGGCACCGCGCAATAGACGGTCGTGTCGTCCGTCCAGGCGCATTTGTCTGCCCAGGTGTTTAGCTCGATCGTCCGTCGGTTGGCGCCGATCGTATTAGGTTCGCCCGATACCACCCAGAGCGTGGGTTTGTTCCTGCTGTCGGTCCCGTAGACGCTATAGAGTATCTGCTTTCCGGTGGGGGACCAATTGGGCAGGAAGCCCCGCCCCACGGTGTTGATTGATTTGAAGTTCTCGTGGTTCTGTCCGACGAAAATTACCTGTTGCTGGTTATCCGAAGAGATCTGTCCACGATCGGAATAGGCGACAATCTGTCCGTTCGGTGACCATGAAAGATGGGCGTTGTTTGCGTCTTCACCCAAAGGTTCGATGGCTTTCGCTTCCGTCCCATCCGGGTTGGCCGTGATCAGATAGCGGTTATCCGCATCCACGCCGATGCTCTTGGATTCGATCTTGCTGTCGTTCGGTGCGAACTGGAATTCTTCCCAATGTTGCGGCAGAACGACCTGCTTCTGTTCCTCGAAATTGTAATAGTAGTTCGAGCCATCGGGGAATTCGACTATGACCTCATCTTTCGTGTTTCCCCAATCCACCTTATCGACGTTGAAATACTGTTTGTCTCCCAAGAGCGTGATGCTCCCGTCGGCGTTGACTTTGTAGAACCTGCCGTCTTCCGGGTTATAGAATCTCGCGCCAGTTCCGTCCTTTTCCGGTGCGACGGATTGGGTGATGCCATCGTGCAGCAAGTGGATTTTCGTTGTTTCTGACGGTAGCGCGCCTATCGCTTCACCTGCGGCTCCTGTCTCGCCTGCTGACGGCAAACCTCCAGGCTGGGTCGTCGTAGCGCCGACAGTAGGACCGCCTGTACCCGCGCTAGGCAACCCTCCGGCCAATTGCTCTGGTGTCGCTGGTACGCTTGGCGCCGCGTTCATCCTGAAGAAGAGATAGTACATCCCGTAACCCATGCCTATGGAAAAAAGGATGAAGAAGACCGCGAAGATGATTTTTTTGTTCCTATCCGACATATTTATTGGTCATTATAGCTTGATTGAAGCCCGAATGATAGCCATATGAATCAGTTATTCTTGTTGCATTCCGCATCATGTGCCGGACACCAACCAGATTTGCATCCGTTCATCAGATTCGTGCCCGGATCGGAGGGGACATTCTTTTTGGTGAAGGTGAAATCACACTTCAAAGCTTCGCCATCAGAAGCGAAAGCTTTCTCCAGTTCTTCCAGGGTCCAGTATGAACTTGGGTTGAAGAGTTCTTGCCTGACGCTTCCCAAATTGGCGCCCGTTCCCGGCAAAACACGCATGCCGCAGTAAGCTGCCGTCTGCAGATCCGTCAAATCAGCGGAAAGCGCGGTACCATCAGCATAACCGAAGAATTTATCCGATTTTCCGCACTCGTTTTTTGTTATGATCACCGCATCATCGACGGAACTGCAGGAAATCGCGGCTCCCGGGATTCCGGTAGGCGTGAAAGCTGCAGCCCCAACGCTGGCCGCGCAGGTGGCGGCTGATTTGATTTCTGGATCATTGTAGATCACACCCAATACGGCGCCCCTTAATCCGCCTTGGTTCGCGCACGCGGATTTAAGTTTCTGTATGTCTGACGGGCCGCCACTAAGGACGAATTGGGTCACGCCGCCGCCGCTTTGGCTTGCATTCGAGAGTTTCGCTTTCAGGTATTCCGGGAGATTGGAGGCTACTTTGGCCGAATTGAAGCTTTGGCCCGAAGCCGGTTGTATCCAGTTGCACATACCTATCAAGATGACTTTCTGCGGATTTCGGTCATCAGCCCAATGTATTTCACCGGTCATCGAGGCTTTTACGCATACGAACCCTTTTTTGCTGTCACCGCACTCCGGCAGTCCTGCAGCGCACGACATGCAGCTCTTGCCTGGATCGCTGCAGATCTCTCCGACGCATCTTTTGTCAACGAAACCTTCAGGATAGTACTCCTTGCCGCACTCGGTATCTTCCACTTTTTTGTCGAAGGTCGCTTTGTCATAAGGCGTCTGTCCCGCGATGTCTCCGGCATAGCCGAACATCAGGTCCTTGCTCGGCTTGGCTGGCTTATAGTCACTGCACCAATTGAAGGCGGAATACTGCAGCTTGTTGACCATGAGCACGTCCAGCTTATCCATCGTAGTCGTCGCAGGATTCACGAAATTCAGCAACGTGATTCCGATGAAGGTCAGGATAAGCCCCACGATCGCGTCGATCATGGTCTGTTTTCCGGTCTTGATGTCGAAGATGCTGGAACCAAGGATGTATTTGAAACCTCCCCAGATCAGGAATATGGAAGAGGCGATGAGGGAAATTATCAAAGCGTACTGCAACGCGACCCTGACATAATCCCTGATGCCGGTGACCTGCGTATTGTTCAATATCGGCGTACCCAAGAGGATGGTCGGTTCGGGCGCCAGGCATTTGCCTTGGTTAGCCGGACAGGCCGTATCTATGCCCTTGAAACTACCTCCGGCATCGGCGCAATCTTCGGGTTTGAAGCAGAGTTGGTTTATGTATGTCGGTTGATCCGGCGCGCCTTCGCTTTCGGCTTTATACCTACCGATGCCTTGCGTGAAATCCACTTGTCCGCCCAAGTCTGTGCATTTCTGGTCGCAAGTCTTATATGTCGTCTTCGGGGTCGGGGGAGAGACGGTGTCTTTCACCAGACAATAGCAATCGCCGTAATACACGGGTGGTTTGCGATAACACTCTTCCTTCTCGATTTTTCCGTTACCGTCCGCGCCGCCTTCCTTGACTGTGCTTATGCAACAGCCCAGCGGCCCTTTGTCGCAGACCAGTTCTTTAGCTGATTGGGCTGCTCTGGCTGCCGCTTCGGCAGCACACGTCGTCGTGATATAGGCTCCTAAGGACGCGCCGATGGCTTTGTCTTTGAGCTGCGGTGAGGCTGCTACGATGGCCGAGATGGTTCCGCACTGTGCGCAGACGTTAGCCAGGGTTGACGCAGGGAGATCGCCGCTCAACGAACCTACACAAGCGATGGCGCACTCGTCCGGATGGAAAGAGGCGTATGGCGCGCCGACCGTATAGCCCGCGACGCTGACGCTTATTTGAGGCAGTGGCGCCAGACAGGCGTCGATCGGAGCGGCTAGGACGATACTCGGGAAAACGAACGGGCTGACTGTAGTTATCGCGGCCGCCAGCGAAAACCATCTTCTGCAACGTTTGAGGATAGTGTCCATATCAGAAGAGATTGCTTATGGCGCCTACGATCTTGTCCAGGCCAACGACCGACCCGACGACTCCGATGCCGGCGATGATGACGATGATGATTATCGTACAGAAGCAAAAAGGCGGCATGAACAAGAAATTGCTGCACATGAGGCAATCCAAGAATACGGTCAGCACATCTTCGGCGAAAGATTGTTCGGCGAAGCCGCGGACACAGCTTTCGGCTTTCTCCGATTCTGCGCTGAAACCCGTCGCTTCACCCAGTTCTTGCCCCGGTGTGCCGACGCCCATGGATGAAGCGACGGTACCGAAGGATTTGAATATGTATTTCAGGACTAACTGCAGGTTGAGTTGGGCGATCAGGATCAGCAGCGTGATGCCGATCGATTCAGGTGCCGTCCCTGCTTCTGCCGCCTCTGTCCCGACGCGGACTGTCGCGCCTGCGCTTTTTGAGGCGACTTTCATCCCGGCTTTCTCGAGTTGTTTCATCGCTTCATCCTTGACCTTCTGCTTGGCCTTTTCCATCACCTTGTCTTTAGCCATCTGTAACGCCTGATCGACGGCGCTTTGTCCGCCGGGTGCCATCTCTTCCGGTCCTTCGCCTTCCTCTTCTTCTTCGCCTTGCAGTTCGCTTACGTCTACGTCGTATGACTCTTCCTGGCCAGGTGCCTGAGCGAGGCCAGCGCCGAGTGCGGCAGCACCAGGGGCGAATGCACCGGCCGTGGCCTGCATCCTGCGTGCCCGTGCCTGGGAACGTTGTAGCTCCATCGCTTCTTCTATCATCAGGCCGCCGCCTAATTCCTCGCCCTCTTCTTCCTGTTCGCCATACATTGGCGCACCGGCATGGAAGACTTGGCCTTCGGTGGTCGAGCGAGCGGGGAGTTCGATGACCGGAGTGCGTTGTTCGTCGCCTCCCAACCCGATACTCTGATCCGTCACCGGCGTATCTCCGCGTAAAGTCTGCGCCCGTTCTGAAGTTGCGCCCGACGTCCCAGGGCGTTGCGTGGGTTCGACGCTAGGCATGCGCAGAGGCTGCCTCTTCAGCGATGTCCCTTTCGGAAGTTTCGGCGTCTCGCCTGCAGCCTCCGGAATTTCTCCGCCAACCGCTAGACGATTACGCTCTTCCTGCAAGGCCTGCTTCGCCGCCTCCATGCCTTTTCCGAGCTCACCCAAAGCCGCCGCAGCGTTGCTTGTTGTTGAAGGCGCCTGCAAAGCTGCGCCAGCCGGAGCCGACGGAGCCGCTATGGCCTGGCTTAACGCCGGTAGGGTAGGCGCAACGCCGCGCAATGCTTCCGGTGAAGCATCTTTTTCGATGTTCCTGACCTGCGGTAAAGCGCTGAAATCATTGAGTTGTTTACTGGCTGCGCCGATTTGTTGCGTCAGGTTCTTGTACTCTGCGGTTTTTTTCTGCGCTGCCGGCATCGACTTTATGTCCTTCTGCAGCCGGTTTATGTCATTGCTGGCGGTCTTTATTTCCGCGCTGAATTCCTTAGGATCGAAGTTGCGGCTCGTCCCTTTGATGTATGTATCAAGTTTGCCGATCTGGTTCTGCATCGGCGTGGCTATGCTCGCATATATCGCGGCTGCCTCGGCCGGAGTGGCGAAGATCAAAGCTTCCGCTCCGGCTGGAATACCGCGTTCAGTTGCCGCGCGTTCTACTTTACTTTGTGCAGAAACGGAAATTTGCCCGCCTACCGGTTGGGCTGCGCCCTGCGTCTGTACTGTCGCGGTCACCTCGATCCCAGAAGGAACTGCTCTGGTCGCTGTGGCGGGGCTTGCCTTCGCTTCAGCTGTGACCTCGACTTCACCCATGGCGGAAGGCGCAGACGCCGGAGCCTGCGCAGCGCTGACGGAGACTGCTGCCTCGCTCTTGCCTGTAGTCGCTTGCGTCGGTTTACCCGTCCGTTCAGCTGCGATTTTTCCTATAGCTTCCTGTTCTGCCGGGGTAAGGGTTCGCCTGCCGGCTCCTGACAACGCACGCCCATATCCTTCAGCCTGCCTTCGGGCCTCCTCTGGTGTGACTCCTCGGTCCTGTCGAGCGGCCTGCATCTCTTGCCAACGCTGCTGTTGCTCTGGACTCACCGGCCCAGCCTCTCTGCCCGCCCTTTGGCGTTCTGCTGCAGCACTGACTGCCGCTTGTTCTTCTGGGGTCAGCACTCGGCGCTGCGCAAGATTGGGCGTAGGTGTGGCTGTCGAGGCGAGATTCGCTGCAGGTGCAGTTACCGCAGCAGCTGCTGACGCCGTCGCAATCGGGCTTTCGGCCTTTTCGCGCGCGACGCGTTCCTTCGTTTCCGCGGATTCCAGTTCGGCTTCCTCTTTCTCCTCGGGTTTTTCTTTTGGTTCTTCCGTTTCGGTCTCTTCTTCTTCGGCCTTCACGCCGACGGTCTTGTCTTGGACTGTCTTTACGGCTTTGGCTTCTGCGGCCTTTTTTGCCTTTGCCTCCTTAGCTTTCTTTTCGCGCGCTTCCGTTCCTTCACGTTCTGCTCTTTCTGCATCTTCCTGCTCCTGGACTTTTTCTTCTAGTTTACGGTTACGTTCATTCTTCCACTTGTTATATCTGACCAACGCGAAATTCACGGAACCTTGTTTGGTTTCGCTCTTGGCGATCAAAGGCCCCAGGATATCGTTCAGTTCGGCGTACTGATAGTTGTCGCGATTTATGTTCGCTTGTCCCTGTAAATCGCGCGCCAAGGCCTGCAATTCGGATTTGAGCTTTGCCGGATCGCCGCGTCTTCCGCCGCGCGAACCGTACTGATCTACGATGCCATCGAGACGCCTAACATAATTATCGGCGTCCGCATGGAAGCGATTTAGATCGGTAACGCTTGGCATGTGACTATTATACCGGAATTCGCCTTTTATTGCATGACTTATGCGTTTCCCTTGGAGCAGGACGTCGCCACATGCGACTCGATTGAAACGACTTTTTCAGTTATTGCCCAGGATGTGACATAATGCTCATGAAAGTATGGAGAATCTGTTCAAGAATAGTCTCCTGAAGCACTCTTTGTTTTATCAGCTCGCGTCTGTGACTTTTGTGGCCGGCTTTTTGTATGCCGTGGTGGAGGTTTTTCGTGGCCAGCTGTATTTCGTATTGGATGCCTCAACCTATCTACCTTTCCACAACGTCGTGGAATTTCTGACTATCGTCGTTTCATTGTCCGTTTTCAGTGTCGGGTGGTTCTCTTATAGGCAATCCAAAAACAACTTCACGCTTTTCATCGGTGTGATGTTGTTGGGTGTCGGTGTCCTGGATTTCATGCACGCCATGAGCTTCCCCGGCATGCCCGGAATAGTTTTTCCCGGCACGACCAATCGAGGGATCCAATTCTGGATCCTGGCACGGTTGCTTTTCGCTGCGTCTTTCTTGATTGGTGCCTTCATTTCTTCGGCCAGGTCGTCAAGAAAGATCCCAAGGTACGCATTGCTGCTGCCGTCCGTCTTCATCTCGATCCTGGTGTCTTTTTTCGTCCTTAGGTATCAGGATCAGATACCTTTGATGTTCATCGAGGTGGCGGGGCTCACTCCGCTCAAGATATTTTTTGAATACACCATAATCAGCCTGCTCCTCTTGGCATTGGTCGCTTTTTATTTCCGATACACACGGGAGAAGGACGAGATCTCGGTCCTATGCATGCAGGCGTTCATCTTGAGCATCTTCAGTGAGCTCGCGTTCACGCTATATGCGAGCGCATACGACACGTTTAACCTGCTTGGGCACATCTTCAAGATCGCGGCCTTTTATCTCATCTATAAAGCCATATTCATCTCTTCCATCGCCGAACCATATTCGGAGGTCAGAAGGAGCGAGGACGAGCTTAAGAAAGCCAATAGGGCCCTGAAGGTGATCAGCGGTTGTAACCAGGCTTTGGTTTATTCTGGCGACGAGAAGGAGCTTTTGCAGGATGTCTGCGATGTCGTGGTGAATGTCGGAGGGTACCTGTCTGCCTGGTTCGGATATGCCGAAAACGATGAACATAAAAGTATCCTTCCGGCAGCACAAGCAGGCGTCAAACTGGATGCTGCCGCAGCTCCAGCCGGATTTTCATGGTCAGAGGACGAAAGAGGGTATGGCCCGGAAGGTAGCGCGATACGCACCGGCGAAACCGTAATGATCCGTGACATCTTGGCTGACCGTAGTTTCAGCTCCTGGCGCAAGGTGGCGATCAAGCAAGGCTGCAAGTCCATGGTCGCGATACCGTTGTCGCTCGATGAGCAGATAATCGGTGTTTTCTGTATATACTCGGCTGAAGTCGAGGCGTTCGGACAGGACGAGATGGATCTCCTGACAGAGTTGTCCGACGATCTCTCCTATGGGATCACGGCGCTTAGGGCAAGACACGAGAAGAAGACGGCTGAAGCAAAGACCAAGTTCAGCGAAGATAAATTCGCGAAGGCATTCTATTCGTCACCTAATCTGATGGCCATCACGACACTGAAAGAAGGCCGCATAGTAGAGATAAACGATGCCTATTGCGCCGTGATCGGTTATCGGCAGGAAGAGTGCATCGGCCATACGACTGCGGAACTGAAGATTTGGGCCAAGCCAGGGCAGAGGCAGGAAGTGATCAAGCAGATCAGGGAACAGGGATCGGCACGTGACGTTGAGGCTGACCTGCGGAGACCGAATGGTGAGATTGTGACGGTCGTGCTGTCGATGGAGCCGATAAGAGTGGGGGATACCGATCTTCTGTTGAGCGTGGCGACTGATATAACGGTGCGCAAACGCATGGAGACGGAGCTGCGTAGGACCCATGAATATCTGGAGAGATTGATCGCGTCAGCGAATGTCATGATAGTCGGGCTGGATATTGCCGGAAAAGTCAGGCTCTTCAACGCAGCGGCGGAAAAGGTTACAGGCTACACCCGTAACGAGTTGTTGGGTGTCGAGTGGTTCGAGAAGGTTGTACCCAAAGACAGGTTTCCTTCGGTCTGGGAGACGTTTGAGTCTTTCCAACAAGGAAAAGCCGGCATGCCCATGAACTTCGAAAATCCCATCCTGACTAAATCGGGGGAGGAGAGGTTTATTTCGTGGCAGAACAGTACGGTTACGTCACCTGACAGGGAGATATCCACCATCTCATTCGGGGTCGATGTGACTGAGACTGAGCGTGTCATGAAGGCGTTGCAGACCAGCGAACATCACCTGAAAGAAGCCCAAGAAATCGCCCGTATCGGTAATTGGGATTGGGATGCCTTGAAAGACGTCATTTTCTGGTCCGATGAATATTATCGGATTTTCGGTTTCGATCCTAAAACAGCGCCGCCCAATTACGTCGAACATCTGAAGGCTTATACCGCGGAAAGCGCTAAACGGCTTGACGCCGCGGTCAAGTTGGCTATGGAGACCGGTGAGCCTTATGAACTTGATCTGGAACTGGCTAAGCCTACAGCCTCTACGCGCTGGATCGTGGCGCGCGGCGAAGCCAAGCGTGATTCCACGGGAAAGATTTGGGGTCTTCGCGGCACGGCACAGGACATCACGCGGAAAAAGGAAACTGAATTGAAGATTGCGGAACTCGGCGAGGTCCGTAGTCGGTTTTTGGATATTATTTCGCATCAACTGCGCACGCCTTTGGCTTCAGTTATCTGGAACCTAGAGACTTTATTGACCGGACATCTGGGTAAATTGAGCAAAGCGCAGGAAAAATTTTTGCGTCATACGTACGAATCCAGCGGGAACATAAACAATCGGCTCAACGACCTGCTGATGGCCATTGACGTGGAAGAAGGCCGAGAGTTGGTGAAGGTCGAAGACGTTTCTCTTGACTCCATGGTCGTAGCGGTTATGGATGACATGAAAGCCCATGCGCTGGCGAAGGGATTGGAGTTGACGTATGACAAGCCTAAGACCGCATTACCCGAAATAAAAGGGGACGGGGAAAAATTGAGGTTCGTGATCCAGAAGATGATGGATAACGCCGTGGTTTATTCCAACAAGGGCGGGAAAATAACTATTAGACTCTCGAAGAAAGGGAGTCGAGCGCACTTCGAGGTCGAAGATACTGGCGTAGGCATACCCTCGCTCGAGCGTCATCATGTATTCGAACGATTCTTCAGGGCATCCAACGCCTCTGCCATGCAGCCGGATTCTTTCGGTCTGGACCTCTACATGGCCAAACATTTCATCACGCAGCATTCTGGTGATATAGGTTTCCGCAGCAAGGAAGGGGTAGGAAGTACTTTCTGGTTCGAGATTCCGCTGCGCGCATTTTGAGTCTCGACTGGTTAGTCGAAATCTCAGACTATCTTCAGGCCGGTTTTCGAAGTCCTGATGGTGATTTTCTTCTTTCCCGGCTTGTCGGTGACCAGTTTGGTTATCAAGGCGGCGATTTCCCGATCGATCACGCGGCGGATCGCTCTTGCGCCTTCTTCTTGCGGCATAGGCTTGTCGAGCAACCAGTCGATGACGTCGTCGCTCATGAGGCAGGCGACTTGTTGGGCTTCGGTCACACGGGCGAGCACATCGTCGATTTCGCGCTTGAGGATGACTTTCAGGTCGTCACGTTCCAAGGGTTTGAATACCGCGATCATGTCCAGACGGTTCAGGAGTTCCGGCCGCATCATGCTCTTCAGTTCTTCGCGGACGGTCTTCTCGAAATCCTCGCCATCAGCCGAGAATCCTAGGCCTTTCTGCGTGAGTCTGTTGGTGCCCAAATTCGTGGTCAGCACCACATACGCATGACGGAACGTCACCGGCCTGCCGGTCGAATCCGTCAATTTGCCGTCTTCCAGGAGTTGCAGCAAGACGTTCTGCACATCCGGATGCGCTTTCTCGAACTCGTCGAACAACACGACGGAGTGTGGTCGTTTCTTGATCGAATCCGTCAGTTTGTTCGCATCCCGATAGCCTACGTATCCTGCCGGCGCGCCCATGAGTTTGGAGAGCGAATGCCCCTCGGAGAATTCCGTCATGTCTATCTTTATCAGCGCATCTTCGCGTCCGAAAATAAGTTTGGCGAGCTGTCTGGCGCTTTCGGTCTTTCCCGTGCCTGAAGGTCCGGCCAGGAGCAGGGATGATTTCGGCCTGGTGGGAGAGCTTAGCCCAAGCCTGGAGCGCAATACGACCTGAGCGATTTCTTTGAGCGCTTTTTCCTGTCCCACAATGTGCTCTTTCAGCTTGCTCTCCAAGAGAGCCAGCTTCTCCCTCTCGCTCGCGAGGATGGTGGAAAGCGGTACGCCGGTCGCTGTGGCCACGACACGTGCCACATCTTCCGGTCCCACGACCGGCATGACTTTTTGCTGTTCCTTATCATGACCGACGCGCAGGCTGCGCAGATTCTCGCGTAGTTCCTCGGCCCGCACCGCGTTCTTCTCGGCCTCTTCCATGTCGCCTTTGCTTATCGCTTCGGCCTTGTTCTCTTCCATGGCGGCGATAGCGACTTCCAACGAGCGCAAGCGCTCCATGTGTTCGGTCGATTTTCGGCGCGATATGACGTGTGCCGCCGCCTCGTCCATCAGGTCTATGGCTTTGTCCGGGAAAAGCCGATCCGTCATGTATCTCTCGGACAATCTGACCGCCTCACGCAGAGCCTCGCTTGAGTAACTGACGTGGTGATACTCGGCGTACTGCTTCTGCAGACCTTGGAGTATGCCCAAAGTCTGTTCCGCATCCGGCTCCTCCACGGCGATGGGTTGGAAACGCCGCTCAAGCGCTGCATCAGGTTCGAAATGTTTTTTATATTCAGCCCAGGTCGTGGCGCCGATGCAACGGATTTCACCGCGGGCCAAGGCAGGTTTGAGCATGTTGGCCGCATCCAGCGAGCCTGTTGTCGAGCCTGCGCCGACTATGTTGTGGATCTCGTCGATGAACAGGATCGCATCCTTATCGTTCTTGGCTTCATCCAGGATCTGCTTCAACCTTGCCTCGAATTCTCCGCGATACATCGTCCCTGCTACGGTCAACGCCAGATCAAGGGAGAGCAGACGCTTTCCGTGCAACGCATCAGGCACGTCACCCGAAGCCAAGCGCTGTGCCAGGCCTTCGACGATAGCCGTTTTGCCTACGCCTGGATCCCCGAGCAGTACGGGATTGTTCTTGGTACGTCGGCAGAGTATCTGGATGACGCGATCGAGTTCCCGGTCGCGTCCGATGAGCGGATCGAGTTTTTCCGTGTTTTCATGCTGCGTCAGGTCACGCGTAAAAGCATCCAAAGCCGAAGCTCTGGCCTGGCGCGGCATATCCTGGCGCTGGAATTCCTGATGGATCTCGTTCGCTTCGTGCTCGTCTTGCGGCAACAGCTCCGGGAAGCGTGAAGCGGACCGCAGGACTTCGTTGACATGCTCTTTCAGCGCACGCATGTCGGCTCCGGATCCGGTGATGAATGACGTGACTTCAGGGAATTCGCTTTCCATCAAAGCATGCAGCAGATGTTCGGTGCCCACGTATTTGTGCTCATTCAGGTGTGCGGTCAATACGCATTTCTCCAGCAGCCGTTTTACTGCAGGGGAGAGGTCGGGTGTCGCCAGGTCCGTTTTCTTCGACGGTTTGCCGCAGAAGGCTTCTTTGGCTTTTTCGGCCTTCAGTCCGGACTTGTTGAGGACTTCCGCTGCGATCGAACCCTTCTCCAAGAGCAGACCGACCAATACGTCTCCAGGTTCGAGCTGATCGCGCCCGTTGTTGATCGCGAAAGCCAGCGCTTTCTGCAGCGCTTCCTTGAGATGTGTGGTGAAACGGTCGAAGAGTTCGGGAAGAAGCATAGTCGTATGTGTCTATCGGTTATCGATCATTTGGCGCAGGCGCATTATCCGGTCGTCGATCGGCGGATGGGTCGAGAACAGGCCTGCTACTTTCGCCCGCGCGCCGCCGGTAGGTTCCGAGATCCATAGATGGTTGGTCGCCACGGAGGTCTTCTGCATCGGAATCGCGGCATCGCGTATCTTCTCCAACGCCCTGGCCAAGCCTTCGGGATAGCGGGTGAGCAAAGCGCCTGATGCGTCCGCCAGGTATTCGCGGCGCCGTGAGATGGCGAGTTTTATCAGTTGCCCGATGAGCGGGGAGAGGACGAGGAATACGATGCCGACGATGGCGAGTATGTTGCCGCTGTCCCTGCGCCGTCTGCCGCCGAAACCGAAGCGGATGAATTTGTCGCCGATCAAGGTCAACGTACCAACCAGTACCACGACCAGCATCATCAGGCGTATATCGTAATTTTTTATGTGGCTGAGTTCATGCGAAAGTACGCCTTCAAGTTCCGGCCGCTCCAGGCGCAGCAATAAGCCTGTAGTCACTGCTACGGAAGCATGTTCCGGATCGCGACCGGTCGCGAATGCATTCGGCGAATCGTCTTCGATGATGTAGACGCGCGGCATGGGGGTGCCCGCCGTTATCGAGAGGTTCTCGACGACATTCCACAGGGTAGGGAATTGTGCACGGTCGGTGAGCTCGACCGCGCCGCTGGAGGAAAGCGCTATCTTATCTCCTGCGAACCAGGAGATGAGCGTCATGACGATGGAGATGGTCAGCGCCAGGATCAATCCGCCCGAGCCATAATCCGTCACCACATAACCGTAAACCCACCCGGCGAAAGCCAGTAAGCCGATGAAGACGAAAATCAAGAGCCAGGATTTCCGCCGGTTGCTGTCGATCTGGGAATACATGGTTTTCGTACCTGGTACCGCGTACTTCGTGCGCTTGCGCGACAGGCTTTGGTACGTGGTACGAAGTACGCGGTACGATTTTTATTAGAACTTGACTTGCGGTGCTGCTTTCTCTGCCTCCGCTATTTCGAAGAAAGCATATTTCTTGAAACCAAGCATGTTGCCGATCATGTTGGTCGGGAAGACCTGCAACTTGGTGTTGAAGTCACGGACATTGCCGTTGTAGAAGCGGCGAGAGGCCTGGATCTTGTCTTCAGTGTCGGTCAGGTCCTTCTGCAACTGTAGGAAATTCTGGTTAGCTTTCAGTTCCGGGTAAGCTTCGGATAATGCGAAGATGCTCTTCAAGGTCTGCGACAATGCGTTCTCGGCCGCAGCTTTGTTCTCCACGCCTTGGGCATTCATGGCTGCATTACGTGCCTGCACGACTTTTTCGAATGTTCCTGACTCGTGGGCTGCGTAGCCTTTGACCGTCTCGACCAAGTTGGGGATAAGGTCATAACGGCGTTTCAGCTGAACGTCGATATCCGACCAAGCTTCGTCGGTCCTGTTCTTTAGGGTGATCAAGCCGTTGTAGGTGAAGATGGCCCAGACTACGACCACGGCGATTACTATTAATATCCACATGAACATATGTTTTTTATTTGCGCTTTAGGTTAGTGAGTAATGATGTTATCCTGTACAAAATATAGCGAAAATAACCTAAAACGTCCAGTTATGAGCAAGGATCTATCCAAAGTCTTCAAAGCCTATGATATCCGCGGTCTTTCGCCCGAAGAATTGAATGGCGAATTCGCTAAAAGATTAGGGCTTTCCATAGCCGCCCACTTCAAGCCCAAGCGTGTGCTGGTCGGGCGCGATATGCGTACTACCTCCCCAGTATTGGAGAGTATGCTCATCCAGGGTCTGACCGAATCAGGCGTCGACGTCGTCCGCATAGGATTATGTTCGACCCCCATGTTCTACAACCTGACAGGCCTTGCCCAATCACTCGAGCCTTTCGATTTAGGCGTCATGGTGACCGCTTCGCATAATCCAGGCATCTACAACGGCCTCAAGATCATCCATGGCGACTGCCTGCCGGTCGGCCAGGGTAACGACATGGAGGAATTGCGTGACGCTTTCCAGCGCGGCGATCAGATTAAGGCGGATCATCCGGGTACGGCCGTCGATGAACCGGGGTCGCTCGATAAATACATCGAACTCGTGATCCGTTCCGCGAAGCTTCCCTCGGATATGCCGCAGTTCAAGGTCGCGATAGACGCGGGCAACGGTATGGCCGGCAGCGTCTTGCCGCGACTCTTGGAGCGCTTGCCTTGGCTCGAAGCCTTGCCCATGTATTTCATCCCCGACGGTACTTTCCCTAACCATGAAGCCAACCCGTTGAAGATAGAGAATCTTAAAGAACTTATCGCCAAGGTCAAGCAGGAAAAATGTCATCTCGGGGTGTCTTTCGATGGCGATGCGGATCGAGTCGGTTTCATTGATGAGAATGGCGAGCCGATCCCGGGTGACTTGATGACGGCTTTTTTGGCTCAAGAGATCCTGAAAGGACATCCGGGCGGCAAGGTCTTGATCGACATCCGCGCTTCATGGGCAGCCCAAGAAGCAGTCAAAGAAGCGGGCGGAGTGTTCGAGTTCAGCCGCGTCGGACACGCCTTGATCAAGAAACAGATGCGTGAGACGGGCGCTGTTTTCGCCGGTGAGATTTCGATGCACATGTATTTCCACGAACTATGGAACTGCGAATGCAGCGACCTGGCCATGCTTTTGGTCTTGCGCCGGATGGCGACGACCGGCCAAACCTTATCCGAACTGATCCGGCCGCTACTGCGTTACAAGAATAGCGGTGAAATCAATTTCAAATTGAGCGCTAAGGCAGAGGCCATCAAGGCATTAAGCGAAAAATACTCGGCGCAGGCCTCCTTCAAGTCAGAGCTGGACGGGGTAAGGTTGGAGTTCAGGGACAAGACCAATCCACAGGAAGATTGGTGGTTCAACGTGCGTGCTTCCAATACCGAGCCGCTTCTGCGTTTGGTGGTTGAAGCCAAGACCGACGAGGTCTTGAGCCGCCGCACAGCTGAACTGAAGGAATTCTTGGCCGCCTATGTTGGTGCTTAAGATATTTTTCTGGTCAGGCACGCTTTTTGCCCTTGTAGTCCTTGCATTATTCGCCAAAGACCGCTTTTTCGGCTCATATACCGTTACTCCGGGGACTTGGCAGACCGTGCCGGGCGATTGGCATGATTCTACTACCGGTACGCTCGACATCATGTGGAGTGGCACTTCGTGGACCACATGGCTCGAACCCAACGGTTTCCTGGTCAAACTAAGGTCATTCGTCGACATGGACCTCACTTCATGCAACATGACTTTCGACAAGAATAGGATTTTGGTCGACCAACTCCGTTTCAATACTTCTGACAAACCATCAACCTCATACGACCAGCAGGTTGCTGTCATCAAGCCTGGTGTGATATATGAAGTCGGGCAGAACGCCTATGTGGCAGGCGTCAATCTGGATGCGGTACCCAAAACAGTCGGCCTGCATTGCCGAGAGGGCTACGCCGAATGGGCGACCGGATTCTGAAGATTATGATCAAAGCTAACCAATTCGCATTTACCTCTTACGAAGTCGATGAGACAGCGGGTATCTTTACGTTCCGTTACACCGTGGAACTCGGTGCAGGGGATAGACGCGACTTCAGCGAATCTTTGATCCTGCCTGATTTTGATGTCGACGTATGGCATGCCATCCCGGAGCTGCTGAAACAATCGGTCCTCCAAGCGTTGCACCTGGCTTTAGGCGTCAGCTATTGGAAGATGCATTGTGCCAAGCGCATCCGCATCGAAGGATATTTCCTTACGCCGGAGCAGGCTGAATTCTGGAACGTCGTTTACACCAAGGGGCTGGGGGAGTTCTTTTTCCGCAACCAGATAGATTACCGAGGACTGGTCAATTTTCCGTCTTCGGATATGGCCTCGCCGAACGCCGTCGAACTCCAAAGGCAGGATCGTTGCTTCGTGCCTATCGGAGGCGGCAAAGATTCGGCTGTCAGTCTCGAGATGTTGCGGCGTGGAGGCTATGAACTTAAGCTTATTTCGTTGGGTACTTCCTTTGTTCAAAAACAGATGGCGCAGGCCGCCGGGATGGAGACTTTGGTCATCCACCGCAAACTCGATCAGGCGATGCTCGACCTGACGAAGCGGAGCGAGGTCTACAACGGACATGTCCCGATCTCCATGATCTATTCTTTCGTGGGTGTCTTGGCTGCCTTGGTCTACGATTATAGATGGATAGTCTTTTCCAACGAACGGAGTGCCGAAGAGGGCAACGTAGAATATTACGGCAACGTCATCAATCATCAGTGGAGCAAATCGGAAGAATTCGAAAGGATGGTCCAAGCCTACGTAAAACGATACGTTACGCCTAGCGTCACGCCTTTTTCCCTCCTGCGGCCATTGACCGAGTTCGAAGTCGTCAGACGTTTCGCCGTCGAGAAAAAATACTTCAAGGACTTCTCCAGCTGCAACCGGAATTTCGTCGTTGCGTCCGACCAGCCCATCTCTGAGCGCGGAGCCTATTGGTGCTGTGCCTGCCCCAAATGCGCTTTCGTGTTCGCCATGCTCTCGGCCTGGCTCTCAAGATCAGAGCTCATTTCCATCTTCGGACAAGATTTGTACTCAAGGCAGGAACTGTTGCCGCTCTTCAAGCAACTTTTAGGTCTGGAGGATTTCAAACCGTTCGAATGCGTCGGCACTCCGGAAGAGATGAAAGTCGCCATGCGTCGCGCCCACCTCACTGGTTCCTACGACGGCGAAGTCGTCATGGAATATTTCACCTATCAAGTCGAAAAGACGGTCCCGAATTTCGCGAAGCTTGAACGCGAGCTCCTAGAAGCCGTGGATGTGGATAGACTTCCGAAAGAATTCAGGAAATTGTATCTTGAGATCTAAATATGAAATGCGATACTTTTTTTCTGATGTCATTCCACGGTTTAACCGGGGAATCTGGAATCCGGATCCCCCGATCACCGCGCCCGCCATGCAAGCAAGGCGTTGCGGGCGGGAGTCGGAGGATGACAAAAGGAAACGTGTCTACTCTTTTTACACACCAAATCGGCCAAGTAACATATGCGCTTCGAAGAACTTGAAGGAAAAAAGATCCTCATCTTGGGATACGGTAAAGAAGGCAAGTCGACCGAAAAAGTCCTGCGCGCCAAACTCAAAGACCCGGAAATCGTGATCGCCGATCAGGCTGACGGTCCGGATTATCTGTCTAAGCAGAAAGATTGCGATATCGTGATCAAGACCCCAGGCATCCCGCTCAGGGATATCACGGCGCCCCACACATCCGCGACCAATCTTTTTTTCGGTAACATCAGCAATCAGGTTATTGGCGTCACCGGATCCAAGGGCAAGAGCACCACTTCTTCCCTCATCTATGCCATCCTTCAGGAAGCAGGCGTCAAATCACGTCTCATCGGAAATATCGGTAAACCGGCCCTGGACGTGTTGCTCGAAGATATCGATCCCGAAGAGATTTTCATCATGGAACTTTCGAGCTATCAGTTGGAGGATATTGATTATTCTCCGCACATATCGGTGATCACCAGCATTTTCCATGAGCATTTGGATCATCACGGCAGTTTTGAGGCGTATTTCGAAGCCAAGGCCAGGATCTTGGATAAGGCGAAGGCGGATGACTTCTATGTCTTCAACCCGGCTTATCCGGAGTTGGCCGAGCTTGCTTCGCGGACCAAAGCCCGGGCAGTGCCGTTCATCGACGCTCTCCCTTTCGATGCGTCCCGCATCAAGCTGGAAGGTGCGCACAACCAGGAGAACATCCGTGGCGCTTTGACTGTGGCCGGTCTGTTGGGAGTCCCGGAAGATGTCTCACGGAGCGCCGTCGAAAAATTCCAGCCATTGCCACATCGTCTGACCTTCGTGGGCCAGTTCAAAGGCATCAAATTCTACGATGATGCCATCGCGACTGCACCGGAGCCCACGATCTTCGCCATCCAGACCCTGAAAGATGTCGATACAATTTTCCTCGGCGGCACTGACCGCGGCTATGATTTTTCCGGTCTGGCGCGTGCCATCGGCAACAGCGGCATCAGGAATGTCGTCCTCTTTCCAGACACCGGTAAGCGCATCGAACAGGCTTTGCAAAAATTCGGCGATGAAGATCTGGATATCCTGCACACTTCCAGCATGCAGGAAGCCGTGGAGTTCGCTTATGCCAAGACGGAGCCAGGCAAGGTCTGCCTGCTTTCCACCGCCTCGCCGAGCTATTCGCTCTGGAAGAATTTCGAGGAGAAAGGTGACGAGTTCGTGAGGTGGGTTAAAGAGTTGGGTTCTGGGTAGGCTTCCTCCTTCCTTGTTACCTTTTGTCATTCCCGCGCAGGCGGGAATCCAGGCCCATGTTTGCGTTCGCGCCATAACTTGTTTTGGCAACGATGCGTTTTATGTGGTATTAAGAAAAACATGCAGTTGCGAGAAATCCTTAAACCAGTGCTGTTGGGTATTTTTGTGTGGCTGAGCGTATGCATGTCGATCAGCGTCTGGCTGCTGGTTACTTCAATGCTGTTGGAACGGGAAACCTTTGAAGAGGTTTTTAAGCATGCACCAACTAATGATAAAAGATACGTCTGCCATGCTCCGGAGGTTGATGCTTATGGTGAGTACGTGGTTACCGGTGCCATAGTGCATGATTACAAAGGTTCGCGCGGAGAAATCCCGGTGGTTTCGCGTCCTTGTGTATTCTCGGAGTTTCTTGGTGAACAAATGGTCGACGTTCCTCGTGCATTTGCGTTTTTTACTTCTGTGGCTTTTCTGTCTACTATTTATTACGCTTTTCTTTTTATCCATGCTGACACAACTGTTCGGTTCATCTGTTGGTTATTTTTTTCGCCGCTTTTCTACATCTTAATATCAGTCGGAATATTTGTTATCTCAAAAAAGAGACACTACAGAAAAAACAAGTCAAAACGCTTTGATTAGTTCTTGTTCATCCTTTCGTCATTCCCGTCCCCGCCCACGCGAGGATAAACCCCGGCGGGAATCCAGGCTCATGTACTACGTTTACATACTTTCAAGTTCGAGAAACGGCACGCTGTATATCGGCGTGACGAACGATTTGAAGCGGCGGGTGTACGAGCATAGGACGGACGCGGTATCGGGTTTTTCTGATAAATACGG
The DNA here is from genome assembly GCA_021796435.1 of bacterium. GTDB lineage: Bacteria > Patescibacteriota > Patescibacteriia > 2-12-FULL-60-25 > 2-12-FULL-60-25 > CAIKNB01. Next base: position 983,604 of record JAJYXM010000016.1, on the reverse strand, counting down.
CGTCCATGATCTAGTGTACTTTGAATCTACTGAATCGGTTGAAGGTGCAATTCTTCGGGAAAAACAATTGAAGAAGTGGAACAGAGCGTGGAAAATACGGTTGATCGAAGAAACCAATCCTGTCTGGAAGGATCTATTCGATGAACTCTAGGACTACTGGATTCCCGCCTGCGCGGGAATGACAATAAATGGAATGACGAACACTGTGAAAAAAAGGATTCTAATATGGTAATGACAGAACGTTGAATTTCCGCTACCCTCTCATCCATGACCCTGATAATCTTCATCATCGTGCTGTCCGTGCTCGTGCTCATCCACGAACTCGGGCATTTTTTGGCGGCGCGCGCTTTCGGCGTCAAAGCCTTGGAATTCGGCCTTGGGTTCCCGCCGCGCGCCATCGGCATGGTCAAGGAGAAGGGGAAGTGGAAGAAGGTCAGCTCGCGCGACCAGACCGAATACAAGCGCACCATCTGGTCCATCAACTGGTTGCCTTTCGGCGGTTTCGTCAAATTGAAAGGGGAGGAAGCGGATGGCGAGAACGACAAGGATTCGCTCATCGCCAAACCTATCTGGCAGCGCCTCATCGTGATGGCGGCCGGCGTGAGCATGAACTGGATCTTGGCGGTAGTGTTGTTTTCCGTCGTTTTCATGCTAGGTGTCCCGACTGCGCTGGAGGATCTTCCGGCCGGAGCGACGGTCACCGATAAATCCATCGTCATCACCACGGTATTGGCCGGTTCGCCAGCCGAAGAAGCCGGTCTCAAGATGGGCGACCAGGTCCTCAAGCTGGACGATACCGTCGTCCAGAACGAGTCGAAGCTGCGTGAGATGATCAAGGATGAAGGTGACCGGACTTTCAAGATCACGGCCAAGACATTCGAAGGGGAAAAAGTATTCGAACTCCATCCGCGGCTGATCGATGAGCTGGGATATTACGGCATCGGCGTCGGCTTGGCTGACGCTGGTACGGTTAAACTCGGGCCTTTGCAGGCCATATCTCAATCCGTGGTCGTGACCGCTTTCATGACCAAAGAGGTCGTTTTCGCATTCGGTGGATTGTTCAAGGACCTGATCGTCGAGCGCAAGGTCACGCAGGATCTTTCCGGTCCTGTCGGTATAGCGATCATGACGGGGCAAGCTGCGCGTCAGGGCATCGTGGTCCTGCTCCAGTTCGCCGCCATCCTTTCCATCAACCTGGCGGTCATCAACTTCTTGCCCATCCCGGCGCTCGACGGAGGTCGCGCTGTCTTCCTTGCCATCGAGAAGATCCGCCGCAGACCGCTCAGCCGCAAGCTCGAAGTCGGCATGAACAACATCGTCTTCATCCTTTTGATCGCTCTCATCATCCTGATCACGGCTCGCGATCTGTTCCGCTACAGCGGCACGATCTGGAGCGGAGTCAGAGGATTGGTCGGGATGTAAACAACATCGAATCGAGAAAAGAGGTGTGGAGGTTTGACTTCCGCCTCTTTTTCGATTTAGATTCCCTCGTTCCTTCGGCAAGGAGAATGTGCGATGTCCCAAGACGCTTTGACATATCGCGATGACGGCCAAAACCGCTCACCCGTCAAGCCGAGCAGTCGCGAAGAATTCATCCGCGCCGAGCTCGAGAAAAAGTTCGGCGTCAAGGATCCCCAACGCTGGATCGCGGTGCAAAAAGAAGCTGAGCGACCTGATGTCGAAAGCTGGCGTATGGTCTTGCGCGCCGACTTCAGGATTCGTCTGCCGGATGAAGCGTTTTGTATCGCTTTGTTCCGCCGGTTCGGTGAACGAGTGCATTATCCCCCTGATCCTGCCCAGTCATCAGCTTTTTATCTGGTCGCTTCACTTCTGGATCGGTTGGACGTGGAGCTGTATGCCGGGAAAGGAGGGTATTATCTGGTAACTTCCGAACAAGGGAGGCTTCTGCGATTCCGCACAGCTGAATCGTCATCGGCCAAATTCCGCCGCTATGGCGAAATAGATCTCACGGATATCGAAGAGGGGGTCGCGCTGCTCGAGTCCACCATTTTTCCGGTTTGGGAAGCTGGCGGAGAGTTGGACGAGCAGGCGTGCTCCTTCGTCTGCGAGCCCTACGCCAAGGCGATCGAAGCCGCGGCGCATGAGGCCGATGAACAGTACGGGCGGGCGACGATCGTAGGCTGGAAGGTCAGGCACAGTCTGACCGACGTCGGTACCGAAATGCGAGCCGCCCTGGCGATCCCGCATGTCGTGGTCTGGACCTGCGACAAAGGCGTTTACCATGCCTGGCGCTTCAAGGGAGAAGAGTTTACTCCTGATTCCTTCATCAACTGCACGCCCGAAAGGACGGAGATGACGGAGCTGAACGTCGAAGAGTTCCTGTATGGCAGTACCGGCGTCTGGATCTTCCAGACGCGTCACCTGCTCGAAATGCTCAAGCATCTGTGGAAGATGAACCTGCCGCCGAACATCCTCAGGTGCACCATGTCCAAGCGCGGTGAACCTCCCCAGCCAGACGAAGAGATCCTGTTCATACAGAAAAGCCGCATACGAGGTCAGCTCCCCTCCGGCGGCGATCAGCTCCTCTGAATCTAAGGGCAGGCGCAAGGTCTGCGCCTACTCCAACACCACGGCCCTCCGACACTCCTCGGAGGGCTTCGTCGTATTCGTCATCTCTGTTCGCCTTTTGTCATCCTGGGCTTGACCTGGGATCTGTTGACTTCACCGGTTTATTCCGATTAGATTCCTTTGTTCCTTCGGCAAGGAGAGTTACGATGACACAAAACATCCAGCTTCAAAGCGAAGTAGTTGGTGATCATGGCTCGGTCAAGCCGAGCAATCGTGAGTTGTTCATCCGCGCTGCACTCGAGAAGAAGTTCGGCGTCAAGGATCCAGAGCGGTGGATCGTGGCGCAGTCAGAAGCGGATGAGCCTGCAGCTGTAAATCGCAGTACAAGTAATTGGTCTAACGTCTGGCACAAATGTCCACAGCCGTTGGCTCTTGATGTCGGCAGATGCATCTGGCTATTGCGAAAATACTGTAAACGCCTAACGCCCCCCGACATCCTTGAGCCACAGAGCGTAACCTACACGATGGTCAAGCTGCTCATTCTAACGGAAGTGGAGCTGTTCGATGCTGGCGACGGTTACTACTTGGTCATTCCCGGCCAGGATCGGCTGTATAAGCTGCATCAAGGGCCCAGGGATAATGGTACTCGTTGCCACGTGTATTCGACGGCCGAGTTCACGCCCGCAGAATATTACGGATTGATTGACGCATCGATCTTTTGGGCTTGGCGCGGAACTGACCGCGAGAAGGCCGCCGAGGCGCGGGCGTACATCTGCGGGATCTACGCCAAGGCCATCGAAGACGCGGCACATGAGGCCGAGGAAGACTACGAGCGCTCGCTCATCGCCCAGGGCAAAGTCGACCTCGGTCCGGCAACGGCCGTCGCTTCGGTTGAAGAGACGAGATTGTTTCGTCAGGCCCTCTTTACTGTCGTCTACGAGAACGACAAGGGCGTCATCACGGCCGAGCTTTTCTCTGGTGACAGGTTCACCCCGGAATCGTTCCGCGACGTGGAGGTGCACCTCATAGATCTTTCAAGATGCAGGCTCGATGATTTCCTTCGCGGCACCGAGCGGCGCTTCATCTTCAAGCGCCGGATCCTGGACCACACAATCCGCGATGCTGCGAAGAAGGGTAAGAAGTTGTGTTTCGTCACGGTCAAGGAGAATGATATCCCGATTAACATCCTCCTTGCCGACCGCACCGCACTCAAAGGCACGATGCCGACCGGCGAACCCATCCTGTCTCCGACTGCGTGATCCGCTTGGGCAGGCACAAGGCCTGCCTCTACTCCAACACCACGGCCCTCCGACACTCCTCGGAGGGCTTCGTCGTATTCGTCATCTCTGTTCGCCTTTTGTCATCCCGGGCTTGACCCGGGATCTGTTGACTCACCTCCATTTTTCCGCTTAGATTCCGGCGTACCTTCAGAAAGGCAGGGGACATGACACAGACTGACATGGATGCCGAGATGGGTGCCCATACAAGCGCCGTAACCGCTAGCGCCCAACGAGATAGTTATATCAGGTTGAAGTGCCGAGAGGCTTTCGGCATGGAGGAGCCGCTGGTCTGGCTCGCGAAGCAGCTGTTGGCCGATACTCCTGACCTCGAGCGCTGGCATGCTCTGTTGTTCTTCAAGGTCTTGCAGCCCGAAGATTTTCAATGGGCAGAGCTGCTCCACCGGTTCGGTTTCAGGCTGCCCGTCGATTCGTCACAAGAGCTGCGGGGCGCACGACGTCTCCTCGTCTCACTCATGGATCCGGGGAAAGCCCAAGTCTACGAGGCGGCCCAAGTCGGTAGCCACTTTAACTACTACGTCATCCCACGCGACGTCGCGGACACGTTGTTATACATCAGCGACTCATACTACAAACGCGTCGTCTGGGGTGAAAGGACTCTCGATACGGACGACCTGCGTTCACTCCTCGAGGCGACTGTGCTGCGCGCCTGGAACACGCCGGATTGTGAGCTGCGATTCGAGGCACGTGAGTTCATCTGCCTCGCATGCAGTGCGGCGATCCGGCAGCAATGTCTCGGGTGGAGCAACGACTTCGACAAGACGACGATCGCCTGTCTCTTCGAGGAGAATGGTTGCGTCCACGGACCGTGGGCCTTCTGCGTAAACCTGGTTGTCGTCTGGGATATCTTGGACGGCAAAGTCATCGCTGAGCTCTTCCCGGGTGAGAGATTCAAGGGTGCGTCGTTCGATCCCGGTCAGGATCGGGACATGCCTGTGGCTGCACGCATCCGCCTGACGTATTCGACGCTAGAACAGATGTTCTACGACACGGAGCGGAGATTCTTCACAAGGCGTCGCAACCTCGAGAGCTTGATCCGGAGACTTGCCAAGGAGGCAAAGCCTCTCTCCATCGTGTCCTGCAAAGACTCGATATCAGACTTCGGAGCCTTCGGACAGGCAATCTTTGTCCGGCGCTCGGCGCTCAAGGATCCGAACATCTCCCGCGGCACGCAACTGCTTCCTCGCAGCTGCTGAATCTCTCCGACACTGCGGTAACAACCCTTCGTCACACCACGGCCCTCCGACACTCATCGGAGGGCTTAATCGTTGACAAAAGAGTAAAATCATGGTTCATTCCTGATGGAGGTCGAACCATGGCATTGAAGATCTGGCTAGCGTATCGTTTCACCGGTGCAGACAGGGAAAAGCTCAGGATGGGGCTTCTGCTCCTTCGTGCGACTTTCGCACGACACGGGCTTCGTTTGTACACCCTTCTCGAAGACATCCAGCACGGGGATCCTGACTGTATGTCCAAGGCGGAAGCTGTACGTCTGATGCTGGGGCTGATGCAGGAATGCGACGGACTCATCGCTCTCTACGACAGCCGTGATGGCAGCGATGGACGTGGCTGGGAAGCCGGCTACTTCGCTGGTCTGGGCAAGCCCACGACCATGGCTCTCCGCAACGGAGTGTCGCTCAAGTACCACGAGGCGATGTATGCCGCGAACCCGGCCAACAGTCTTCTTCATTGGCCGTCGGTCATCCGCTTCGACCGCATCGACGAGATTGCTGCAGCCTTCGTCGAGCAAAGGAGGGTGCTATGTTCAGGCAAGTGAAGGACCGCGTCGCCAAGGTCGGCTACGACTTCCTCGGTGACCTGCTCTACAGGCACTGGTGGGTGCCGATGCTGACGGCGCCGCTGCCGCCCCGACGGCTTTCGTGGCAGACCCGGCTGGTCCTGAAGGTGTGTGGTCTCGGCCGTGATCACAAGAAGCATGGCTATCCGCTGCGCGGGCCCGAGGGGATCAACTGATGCTCCGGCGATATCTTTCAGGCGTCCCTCTGGTGTACATCGTAGCCTCCTGCTGGCTCGGAGTACTGGTCCTTGGGTTCATCCTGCTTTGGCTCTATTCGTTTATCAGATGACGAGGAGAAGCGATGAAATTCAGCGAGAAGATCGTCACGATCGCCACGTTCCCGCTCGTCGTCGCCGCAGGCATCTGTGGCGCGATCATGCTGAACGTCCTTTCGCGCCACGTCGCGTACGAGCTTGCGCGTCGCGACACCCCCTAGCCGCCCAGTTCGGCGCTCATCTCGTGCCCCGGTCCACTCCGACCGGGGCGCTTCATTTTTTTACGCAATTTTGCTACATTCATTTGTACATCACTTCTATGCAAGACCAACTGAACGCCTTACGCCTGGAGGCGGAAAACGCCATTTCCCTCGCGAAAACTCCGGCAGATCTTGAAGAGACCGAAGTAAAATACCTAGGTCGAAAAGGTCGTCTGACCGACATGCTCAAGATGCTCTCCGGTGTATCGGCCGAAGAACGTCCCAAGCTCGGTGCTTTGGCGAACGACATCAAGCGCCAACTCGAGGTCATGTTGGCTTCACGCCGCAGACAGCTCGAGGAAGAGCAGTACTCCAAACTCTCCGAGACGGAGCGTGTCGATGTCACCGAACCGGGAAGCCGCCCACCCGAAGGGCATCTCCATCCCATGACCAAGGCGATCAACGAGATCACGGAGATCTTCGAGCGCATCGGATTCGTGCGCACCCGCTATCCCGAAGTCGATTGGGATTATTATGCTTTCGAATCGTTGAACATGCCTAAAGACCATCCTGCGCGGGATGAGTGGGAAACTTTCTTCATGGACGCTCCGGTCTCAAAGAAAGGCAAGATGGTGCTTACGCCGCACACTTCCAACTCCCAAGTCCGAGAATTGGAGCGAGGTGAATTCCCGGTGCGCATGATCAATATCGCAAAGTGTTATCGCCGTCAGATAGATGCGACGCATGTCCCGATGTTCCATCAGTTCGAGGGATTGTTTGTCGACCAAGGCGTATCGATCGCACACCTGCGTGGCGTGTTGGATTATTTCGCCCGTGAATTCTTCGGCCCTGAACGCAAGACGCGTCTGCGCCCTTATCATTTCCGTTTCACCGAGCCGTCTTTCGAGATCGATATCACCTGCGGCGTGTGTAACGGCACGGGCATCTCGGCCGAAAAACAGAAATGCAAGATGTGCAAGCGCGGTTGGCTGGAGCTTGGTGGCGCCGGCATGGTCCATCCGAACGTGCTCAAGGCCGGGGGAGTCGATCCCAAGAAGTATTCAGGCTTCGCCTTCGGTTGGGGGGTCGAGCGAACCTATTCGATGAAAGGTGGCCTCAACCTCGACGACATCCGCATCCTCTACAAGAACGACTTGAGGTTCTTGAAACAGTTTTAAACCGTCAATATCTATGAACACTATTGTCTCTTACGACTGGCTTAAACAATACGTCAAGCTCAAGGAAACACCCGAACAGTTCGCGGCGCGCATTTCGCTTTCCGGACCTGCGGTCGAGAAGATCCTCAAGTTCAACTCCGAACTCGACGACAAAGTCGTCATCGGCAAGATACTGAAGCTCGACAAGCATCCGAACGCCGACAAGCTCAAGCTCGTCTCCGTCGATGTCGGCGATGTACGCGGTGCGCGGAACGCGGAGCCTTTGTCCATCGTCTGCGGCGGATCCAACCTAGAACTCGGACAATATGTCGCCGTAGCGCTGCTCGGCGCAAAGGTCCGTTGGCACGGCGAGGGCGAACCGATAGTGCTGGAACCGGCTGAAATTCGCGGGGTCAAGAGCGAGGGTATGATTTGCGCTTCTGGTGAAATCGGATTAGGCGAAGCGTTCCCTAATTCCGATCGCATGATCCTGGATCTGGGGTTTGAATTAGGCTGGGATGATACGAAAACCAAAGTCAAGATCCCGAAACTCGGTACGCCTTTGGCTGACGTGCTTGGCGGAAGCGATGATGTCGGCCTGGATATCGAAGTCACATCCAACCGCGTGGATTGCATGGGCATGGTCGGTATGGCTCGCGAAGCTTCGGCCATTCTTGATCGTGAGTTCACCTGGAAAGAGCCAACGCTGCCCAAGAACGCGGTACGCGGTACGCGGTACGCAGTCCCCGTCAAGATCTCCGCCAAAAAAGAATGCCCGCGTTACATGGCCGCCAAGATCTCTGGCGTCAAGGTCGGTCCATCGCCATGGTGGCTCAAACGCCGTCTGCTCTCCGCGGGTCTGCGTCCGATCAACAATATCGTGGACATCTCCAACTATGTGATGCTCGAATTAGCGCAACCGACGCACATCTTCGATGCCGCCACTTTGGAAGGCGGGATCGATGTGCGGCTTTCACGTGTAGGGGAGAAGATCCAAGCTTTGGACGGTAAGACATATGAGCTCGACGATACGATCCTGTTGATCGCCGATGACGCTAAACCCATAGCCATCGCCGGCGTCATGGGCGGCGAACAGACTGGCGTCACATTGAATACGACGGACGTCATCATCGAAGCCGCGACTTTCGAGCCAGTATGCATCCGCCGCGGCGCCCGCAAGATAAATCTCCAGTCAGACGCCCAACAGCGTTTCGAGAAAGGTCTGTCGACCGAAGCTCCGCCGATCGCCATGACGCGCACCATCGAACTCGTACTCGAACTCGCCGGCGGGAAACTCGAAGGCGGGATCACCGACGTGGGTCAGACCAAATACAGGCCTCTTTCTTTCTCCACGACCGTGGACGAAGTCGACTCTCTGATCGGCGTGAAGATCCCCAAGACCGAGATGGTGAGCCGCCTACGGCGCCTGGGTTTCAAGGTCCAGGCCACGGGCAAGTCGATCAAGGCCGAAGTGCCGTGGTGGCGTGATCATGACATCGAGCTGGGCCGGGATCTGGTCGAGGAGATCGCGCGCATCGAGGGCTACGCCAACATACCGGGCATCATCCCGTTCGGTCTGCAGCCGCGGCCCATGGACGCGGAACTCGTCTGGGAAAAGCGTTCGCGCGACATCCTGAAAGGTGCCGGTCTATCCGAGGTCTATTCATACTCCTTCGTCTCCAAGGATCTCCTTGCGAAAGCCGATTACGACGCCAAGGGCATGCTCCATGTACAGAATCCTTTGACGGCAGAGTTCGAGGTCATGCGCACCAGCCTTTTGCCCTCCCTGCTTCAGGTCGCCGCCGAAAACACCGAACGTTTCCCTGAGCAGCGGCTTTTCGAGATCGCTAACGTCTATTATCCGGCGTCAGGCGGTACGCGGTACGCGGTACGCGGTACGGATACCCCCTGGTCCAATCTCCCCGATGAGCAGCTGGAGGTCGGTATGCTCTTCCTGGGCATGCCTGAACCTTGGCGGGCGGCAAAAGGAGCGGTCGAGCATCTTTTGGATGAGATGGGCCTCGATAACATCACATGGAAACGGCTTGATAACGATTCATTCTGGCATCCCGGCCATTCCGTCCAGGCTTTCGTCAAAGAAAAACTTGTCGCCACGTTGGGTGAATTGTCGCCTAAGATCGCCAAGAACTTCAAATTCGAATCGCCGGTGGGCTTGGTCGATATCCCTTTCGAGGACATCGTCGGCCTGGCGGCGGAAATACGTCCATATCGACCCGTGACTTCCTTCCCTGAGGCGAAGCGCGATCTTTCGGTCGTCGTCGATTTCCGCGTCGAATACGATGATATCGCCAAAGTGATCGCTTCCCTTGATCCTTTGGTCAGCGACGTCGAATGGTTCGACACCTATCGCGGAGAGAAGCTTCCGTCGGACAAGAAATCGGTCGCCATGCATATCACGTTCTCTTCATCGGAACGTACGCTGGAATCCGCCGAAGTCGATGCTTTGATGGAGAATGTGACTTTGGCGCTCAAGGAAAAGTTCAAGGCCGAGATGAGGGGATAGATATGGATACCAAGCTTTTCACTAATATCCTGTCGCAGGCCATCCGAGATGCGGCGGTGACTTTCTTTAAGGTGATCATAATCGGCGGGATCGTGGCGTTAGCGCTTGGCTTGATCAATGAATTAGCGCTGAAGCAGTCTTTCATCTCCAACGCCACCTTCGCCGGCGTCGCCGCAACCTCTGTATGGATCGTCTTATCCGTCTTCATGGTCAGGACAGGCTATCGGAGCCTTGCGCCATTGAGGTCGCAAGCGTGGCTGGGAGGCTTGATCCTGCCGCTGTTCCTGCCCTTGCTTTTGATCGGCTCAGCCTTCGTCTATCGAGGCAGTAAGGGCGATGCCGTTGCAGGGGATTTCATATCCGATCCGCTCAAGACGATTTGGGTTTCTTACTTGTTCATCGGATTGTTCGGTGGATTCCAACTTCTCGTAGGAGGCGTGGCCCGTAGCCTTAAGGAGAGGACCAAGCCCTAGAAGCGGGATGGTTTAAATAAAAAGCTCAAGCACCCAGGGATGGGTGCTTGTTGGTGTAGTGTGGCGGCGCTCTGGACGGCCTTCAGCCACGGATGATGCCGAATGCCTGTGCCAGCCTGTAGCGTCCACCCTCGTCCAGTTCGACTTCGGGCCGCGGAGTATCCATCGGAACCTCCTCACCCTCAATCCGCTGGGAAGCGATGACGCCGATCCAGGTCGTGCCGAGCGCTTGATCGAGCATGTGCGATTCATGACTGGTCAACTTACGCATCTGAGTCCTCCAAATCAAACGATGATTGATCAATCTGACACGAAAAAGCCCGCTTGTCAAGATTCGGTACCGGAAGTCTTGATTATTCGGCTTATTCATGTTAAGTCTTTTCAGTCCTTTTCCTAGGAGTCACGGATGTTCGAGTTCAATACTGGCTGCGAAGTGTTTTACGATCATCTGGGCAGGGCGGTGCGCAAGCCGGAGGGTGCGCCCGTGGTTTGGCGGCCGTCTGCCTATGCGCTGATCAACGTGAGTGGTTGGCTCCTCATGGTGAAGCCGCGCTGCACCCCTGACACCTGGGGTCTGCCGGGAGGCGGCATCGAAACGCACGAATCCACACCCGACGCCTTGCATCGGGAGTGCCGCGAAGAGCTAGGTTTCGACATCCAGTTGCAAGCTGACGCGCCGATTTTCTTCGGTGAGTACGCTTTCTATGACCAGTGGGCGAACGAGTTCATGCATTCCTTGATCTACGTGTTCGATGCCCAGGCGCTCGAAGACATCTCGAGGAAGCCGCTGCCAGTTCCTCCCGATCCCGCCGAAATCCTGAAGATCGAGTGGGTCGACCCCGCGAGGCTCGACGAAAGCAATTGCCACCACACTCTGTGGCCGCTCATTCAGCGCTACAAGCACTGAACAATCCACCCTCCAATGTCTAAGACAGGTCTGCGCGACCTGTCTTGTGCTATAATGAATATGACTTCCATCTTTGGCGCATAACTTCGTCAAAGCCTGCGCTGCTCGCTCTGCGCCTGCCTGTCGGCAGACAGGTACGCTCAAGTACGCGTCGCTCCGCTTCTCGGCTTTTCCTTGTTCTGCATCCAAACATGAAAGTCATGCAATAAATTTATGACGCTCGATTCAACGCAAGATATTTTTTTCTTGGTCCTCGCCATCGCGACAGGCTGGGTCGCGGTTTTCGTCTGTTGGGCCTTATACGAAATCGCCAAGATGCTGCACCAGGCCAATGCTGTCGTCACGGAGACGCGCGATAAGCTTAATCGCGTAGAGAAGACTATCCTGGCCATCAAGGAACGCCTCGAATCTTCCGTCGGTTATCTCGGCATGTTGGCGGAAGGCGGAAAATCCCTTTTGACCCTGTTCAACAAACGCGAAGAGCGCCGCGCCAAGAAATCGTCACGCAAGAAGAAGTCTGCGGAAGACGAAGATGATGAGGACGATCTCTGATATGGACATCCCCAAACCCGTCGAACCCACGTTCAAGGCGTCTGAAATAGCCATACCTATCGTCTATGCGAGCATCCTCGGATTGTCGAGCTATGTGATCCTGTTCTTGATCATGGTCAGCCTCGCTTTGCCGGCGCTGATCACGTTCCGGCCTGATTTCAGCAACTCGATCGACAGTTCATTCTCCCCGCTGGTACCAGCTTGGATCGCTATCGCCTCGCTCTTGTTCGTGATCGAGGCGTACATCTCTGACAACACCCTGAAGACATTGAAGCACAACGCGTTGCGTGGCGGCATCGTCGCCGGCACTATTGTCGTGCTTCTTTTGATCGCTTTGGCACCGATAATCTTCACTGATGATTTTTCGCGCAGTTCGCTCATGAGCCTTCTGTTGCTCCTGGTCAGCCCGTTCCTGGGTCTCGTCGCCGGAAGCTGGTTCGCATCGCGCCGCAGCTAGGACGCTTTTCGTCTTCATCATTCCAGTCCCATCTCTGTCATCCCTGTCTGCCGGCAGGCAGGCCGGGCTTGACCCGGGATCTGTTTGATGTTTGCCTCATCCGTCCCCATGTTGTTGTCATCCCGGACTACGAGCCGGGATCTGCTTTTCATGATTTGCTCTTCTCGTCCCCGCCGTTTAAGATAGGCACAAATCCAATCAACCCGCAGGCTTTACGCCGTCAGCGGAATTGAGAATATATGAAAGAATCTAGTAAATCCTCAAAAGAATCAAGAAAAGGCAATTCTTCATGGTCATTTTCGATTTTTTTTAGAAACTATTGGGTTAAAAAGAAAAATTTTTTTGAGATTGTTGCGTTTGAAGGAATGATTACCGCACTTTTTCTTCAAATAGCTCATTTTGATGACCAATGGTTGAGGATGGTACAGACGATATTGTTGCTAGTTTTTTCATTATTGTTGATTTATCTAACTTTAAATTTGTGGTTTTGGTTGACAGTAAAACTAGAAAATTCGATTAAAAATAACATTTTTTTTGGGTATGTAGTAGGTTTTGTCATTGCATTATTTGACTACAATCTTGTGAGGTTCATGCTAAACAATTTTTATGATCAAATTTTATATTTGTACTCCAAACTCAACGTCGGTTTTGTAGTCTTGATGTGGTTGTATTGGTTAGACCTTTCTAGATGGATACCGGGATGGATTGAAACAAATACAAAAAATGTTACGTTGTTTATAACGATCAAGGAGATACTTTGGGTAGTATTACTTTACCTCTCTCTATTTTTGCTTGGCATTTTTCAATTTAGTCAAGCTTTAATATTTGATCCACAATTCTATTTAATTCCAGTATTAATTTTACTTACTAATCTTTTGCGCGCTTTCAAATGGATTAGTAAGAAAACATTTTTTATACTAAATTTTCTGTTGCCATTAGTTGTATTCCTATATATTTTCTTCCTTTTGAATTACAAGTATTTCTAATCTTTTGTTTTTTATGAGATATTGGCAATCCATAAAACTGAGGGCAAGAGAAGTTTGCCTTTTGACGGCTGGTGCGATTTTTAGCATTGCTGGAGTTGAACTCTTTAAAAAATGGAATTTTTCTTTTGAAAAACAAATAGTTGTTGCAGTTGTACTAACCTTAATCGGTGCTGGCATTCTGGCACTTTTCCCCAGAGCGCTTACACTGATGCTTAAGATTTTTTTTCGTTGGCGCAAGGTTGTGGCAATATTTGCTCCACATGAAATCGACAACTTCAATTCTTCTTGGGTCGAACTGACTATAAGTGAAATAAAAAAACTCTTGAAAGACAGGGGGATACATTTTTGCAGAATTAAAACCGATTATTTACTTGATTTGTTTCCCATATGTCTGAACCCTTATGGCGGGGTTTATCCGGAAGTGGATGCAGGGAAGCTCGTCTCACTAGAAAAAATATTCTCTTATGTAAATAAAGGAGGGGTGTATATCAATGTTTCTGATATACCTTTTTATTTCGCGTTCGATAGGTCTCTGCATAGAAGGGTTGATATAACGCCCCTTAATTTTGCTGAGTCGAAAGGGTTTAATAGGTTCTTCGACTTCTCCGTCACGGCATCAAAGTTTTTTGTTCAAATTAAGGGAAGTTTAGATAACGAATCATTTGGCCGCCGTTTTTCACTTGAAGACAGAATGATTAATTTTGATCAAAAACTGCATATTGATAATGGAATTAAATACAGCCGGTTCGTGGGCGTGGGCTACGGAAAGGGTTTTTTTATTTTTTCAACAGAAGCAATGAATCGCGATAATTTAAATAGGATAGTTGACTGTATTTCAAAAGGATTTGAATTATCTAACAGAAGGGGGCATAGCATATGACGAATGATGAAAATCGCGAACAAGAAGCTCTCAAATCTCCGTTCGTCCATCTTCATGTCCACTCCATGTATTCGCTGTTGGACGCGATAGGGGATGCGACCGAAGTCGTCGCGAAAGCCAAGGAGCTCGGTTATGACGCCATCGCGATCACCGATCATGCGGCGCTTTACGGTACGATCGAATTCTATGAAGCCGCGACCAAGGCCGGGATCAAGCCGATCATCGGCGTCGAGGCATATCTCGCGCCTAATAAGCTGACCGACAAGCGTGCGCGCATCGACGACCATTTTTCCCATCTGACTCTGCTGGCCGAGACGAACGAGGGCTATCAGAACCTGTTGAAGCTCGTCTCTACGTCGTTCCTCGAAGGTTTCTACTACAAACCGCGTATGGACAAATCCATCCTGCGCGAGATGCACCATGGTCTCATCGCGCTCTCCGGCTGCATGAAAGGGGAGATACCCAAGGCCGCCCAAGCGCACGATATGGATAAGGCCGAGGAATTGGTGCACGAATATCTCGACATCTTCGGTAAGGACAATTTCTTCATCGAGCTCGTCCATCATCCGGAATCCGCCACGCAGAACGACATCAACTTCCGCCTGATCGAATTGGCGCACAAGCTCGCTGTGCCGTTGGTCGCGACCAAGGACGTCCATTATCTGGATCCTGATTATACGGAGGCTCAGGATGCGTTGCAGTGCATCCATGACGGTAAACTCCTCGCCGACAACAATCGTTATACCATCTCCAACATCGACCATTCGATGACGACAGCGCAAGAGATGGTCGAGGCGTTCGTGGAAACGCCGGAAGCCATCGCCAATACGCGTCGCATCGCCGACCGCTGTAATGTGGTCATCGAGCTGGGTAAGAACCATTTGCCAGTCTTTGAGGTTCCGGAAGGCATGACGCCGGATTCGCAACTGCGGAAATTGTGCGAAGAAGGCTTGGTGGAGCGTTATACCTCGGGCATACCGACCGAAGCCAAGGAACGTCTCGAGTTCGAACTCGAGACCATCGAGCGCATGGGATTCGCGGCGTATTTCTTGATCGTGCATGATTACGTCAACTGGGCCAAGGAGAACGGCGTCATCGTCGGTCCTGGACGCGGCTCAGCCGCCGGCTCGATCGTCGCTTATGCCTTGAGGATTACCAACCTTGATCCGCTGTCGTACGGTTTGCTCTTCGAACGTTTCCTCAACCCTGACCGTATCTCCATGCCTGATATCGACATGGACTTCGATGACGTCAAGCGCAAAGACGTCATCCAGTACGTGACGCAGAAATACGGCCAGGACCGCGTCGCCGGCATCATCACCTTCGGGACCATGGCGGCACGCGCCGCTGTCCGCGATGTGGGGCGCGTCCTTGGTCTGACTTTCCAGGAGGTCGATCAGGTGGCCAAAGTCATCCCGCCGCCGGTGCAGGGTAGGCATATCCCGCTGGCCAAATCCGTGGTCGAAGTACCGGAGCTCAAGGCCATGTACGAAGCCGATCCGCGCGTGCACGAGTTGATCGATTTGGCCATCAAGCTTGAAGGCACTGCACGACACGCTTCGCAGCATGCTTGCGGCATCGTCATCGCACCGTCGCCGCTCGTCGAGTTCGCGCCGCTGCAGAAGGCCCAAGGCGGCGACGTCGATCAGGTCATCCAATATTCCCTGCATCCCGTCGAAGTCGTCGGCCTGCTCAAGATGGACTTCCTCGGTCTGTCCAACCTGACCATCATCCGCGAATGTTTGGAGATCATGGAAGCGGTCCACGACGTGCATGTCGATATGGATTCGTTGCCTTTGGATGACGTGCAGACGTACGATCTCTTGGGTAAAGGAGAGACTACCGGCGTGTTCCAGCTTGAATCCGACGGCATGAAGCGCTACATCAAAGAACTTAAGCCGTCGGTCATCGAAGACATCATCGCCATGGTCGCGCTCTATCGTCCTGGTCCGATGCAATTCATCGATTCCTTCATCGCGCGTAAACACGGCCGCGAGAAGATCTCTTACATGCATCCGCTGCTCAAGAACGCTTTATCGAACACCTATGGCATCCCGGTCTATCAGGAGCAGGTCATGCAGGTGTCCAAAGACATGGCCGGCTTCACGGGCGGCCAGGCCGATACGTTGCGCAAAGCCATGGGCAAGAAGATCGCCAAACTCATGGCCGAGATGCGAGTCAAATTCGTGGATGGTTCGGTCGGAAACGGCGTGCCGCGTGAGACGGCCGAAGCCATCTTCCAGCAGTTCGAGGAATTCGCGGCTTATGGTTTCAATAAATCGCATGCGGCTTGTTACGCCTTGATCGCATACCAGACGGCATACCTCAAAGCGCATTGGCCTGAATGTTTCATGGCGGCCTTGATGAATTCTGACACCAACAACCTGGATCGCATCACCATCGAGGTCGAAGAATGTCGCCGCATGGACATGGTAGTGCTGCCGCCGGACGTCAACGAATCTTTCCCCGGGTTCTCCGTCGTCAAAGACAGCGTCAGGAATCCGCAGCCAGGCGTCAAGCCGACCATCCGCTTCGGCCTGGTCGCCATCAAGGGCCTGGGTGCGGATGTCGTGGAGCAGATAATCCACGAACGCAAGACTAACGGAAAGTACGTCGACCTGGTGGATTTCCTGTCCCGTCTCAAGGGTAAGATCATCAACCGTAAATCGCTCGAGTCTTTGATCCGCTCCGGCGCTTTGGACCGCTTCGGCGATCGTAATCAGCTCTTGTTCAACATCGAGACTTTGCTCGAATTCCACAAGAACCAGGAACGCGAAGCCGCCTCCGGCCAATACAACCTCTTTGCCATGCCCTCCGCCTCCGCTTCCGTGATGCCGTCGTTGCAGCTCAAACCATCGCCTCCGGCCGATCGCCGCGAGATGCTGATGTGGGAAAAAGAGCTCCTCGGCCTGTACATCTCGGGCCACCCGTATCGCGAATATGCTTCACGTCTGGCCGGAGTGGTGACGCCGGTCGTCAATGTCGGGGATTTCATCAAAGATAAGAAGGTGCGCATCGCCGGCGTCGTGACGCAGGCCAAGAAGATCCGCACCAAGAACAACGAGAACATGCTGTTCGCCGAGATCGAGGATTTGACAGGCAAGTGCGAGGCCATAGTCTTCCCACGCGTCCTGAACGAAACCATCGCGTGTTGGGATATCGATCGCGTCCTCGTGGTCTCGGGCCGTCCGCAGGATAAGGACGGTCAGATGAAGGTCTTGGTCGAGACGGCCTATGAGATAACGCAGCAGAATATCGATGAGATAGCGGGAGAGGAGAGTCGTACCGCGTACGACGTACCGCGTACAACGGAAGCATCGCCATCCAGCCCTCACAATCCTGATGCGTTTAGTACGCAGTACGAGGTACGCGGTACGCTGGACGAAGTCCGTTCCATCTCCCTCCATGTCCGCGCCACCCTTCCGGAGTCGGTGATCCTCAAGCTGCGCCGCGTTTTCGATGAGTATGTCGGCGTTTACCAGGTCTATTTCCTCATCGACGACGTGGACGGCCAGCGCCGCATAAAATCATCCGCCAAGATAGCCTGGAGCGAGGAAGTCGTGAAGCAGATCGAAGCCATTTTAGGCCCCGGCACTGTCAAGATAACCTGAATATCTTGACAAAACAGGACAAACATGCAAATCTCTGATTAAGCACATTGAGGTGACGCTATGACGATCCAAGAGCAAGCCAAGAGTGAGTTCAAGCTGCGAGCGCGTCGACCCAACTCGTTCGACGTCTCGACTTTGCTTGCGCAGCTCGGGAATGAGCTGCGCAGGACCTCCGGCTATGCCGGGGAACTCAGGAGTGTCCATGATCTGCTGGATCTGGACGACTCGACTGCGCAGGCGGCCCTGCGGATCATTCCGACGCTCTGGGGCGAGCAGCCGAGCGTCGACATGGGCTTGAGCCTCTAGCTGATCATGGCGCACCACCTCGTCCGTCCAACCGGACTGATCGACCTCCGACATCCTCAAGTCGGAGGTCTTATCGTTTTGAGCCCTTTGTTTTTTTAGTTGATTACGGATAAAATACCCCCACTATGCCGACACGCGAGACAGCGGAAAAGCTCCGCATCACCGAGACCGAAAGCATGCGCATCGCCGCAAGGGATTTTGATGCACGGATCAAAGTCGCCGAGGATGAGTTTGAAGAGGCGAAAGCATCAGGGAAAAGCAAAGAGGAATTGGAGTTCCTGGATATCAAGACCGAGAACCTGCGCCGCGAGAAGGATCTATACCTTTGGCAGCATGACACGACGGGAGCCTGGAAAGGGGACAGGTTCGGCTCGACTTTGAGGGACGCCTTGGATTCGCAGGCCAAAGAGAACCCTAAGACCAAAGAACTCGAGTTCAGCCAGGAACTCCGGCGCTCCCATATCCTCATGGTCAACATGGGCGAGCTCGATCGTCTGAACGAGACAGGGGAGCATGCATTGGGCGATCGCGCGCTTGAATTGGCTGTCGCCAGGATCAACGATACTTGCCGCAACATCATCCTGGAAACGCAGCCGGAATTGGCGGAACAGGGCGAGAACGCGGTCTTATCCAAGTTCGAAGTTTTCCGTACCGCCGGGAACGACTTCTCGGTCATTCTCAAGGATCTGGATGCAGAGACGGCTAAGCGCATCCAAAATGCTATCGCCGAGGAACCTATATCAGTGGATAGGCTCAAGCCAGGCGAAGACTCGGCGCCGCTGACCGTAGATATGCTGTCCATGTCGGCCATGACCGAAGTCTATGGCCGCCTGGCTGAATTCAAACCGCCGAAGATGGACCGTTCGACGTTCATCATCTCGCTCCTGCATGAAAAACTGCAGACCATCAATGACTTCAATAAAGTCAGGAACCGCTTTACGCGCATCGTGGAGAAGATCAGGCAACCCGGGGGGAGCATCGATGCACGGACTTTATATGATAAATTCCTGCAGAAGTCCCTGGGCAACGCATTCGGCAGCGGTGAAGGCAAGGGCTTGGACTTCGATACCTTCGTCAAAGAGATCACTGCCGCTGGAGCACTTGATGGTGATCCCGTAGCGTGGCGCAAAGTAGTCTTCAACAAAGCCGCGGAATCTGCCATAAACCAATATCTTTCGCGTAACACGGGAAACCGCGAGAACGCCCAAAGGTTCTTGGAGCTGATGTTGGAGGATCTGACCAAGGCTGGTCAGGAGGTAGGCGTCTCTACCTTACAGATAGAAACACAGGCGGATTTCGCCGGGTTCACCGAAATCGGGGAAGCGCAAGAGAAGGCAATCGAGCTTTTTGGGCAGCGGAGTGCGTTCCTCGGTGAGACCGAAGGCGAAGAAAGACTTAAGGTACTTGCCTCTGGAGTGGACCGTGAATTCGGACCGGATGAAAAAAGCCAAGCGGAAAAGCGCAAGGCCGAGCTTGAGCTATCCATCGAGAAGGCTAAACGCGATACTTTGACAGGCCTGTCTTTACGCGGTGTTTTCTACAAGAACATCGAATCCAAATTCGAGAACGACGAACCGGTCTCCATCATCTCGATCGACATGGCTTTCCTCAAATATTTCGACAAGGAGGGTGGCACTCTGGTCGGCAATGAAGCCATCCGTACCGCGGCGCGCATCTTGGATCACGTCAAACGCGAACTGAAGAAAAAAGGCATAGATGCGGAGGCTAGTCGTGTAGGCGGAGATGAATTCGCCTTGACCATCGGTAGTGCCGATAAGGATGTGATCAACGAAGCTGTCGCGATCATCCGCGATGCCCAAGCTGAAGTCGGTCCTATACCGGCTTATGAAGGAGCATTGACGACGTTCGCCCCGGAAGGCTTGCAGTTCAACGTCGGCATCTCAATCGCGCCATCACGACAGGAGTTCGAAGATTTCCTTAAAAGTAAAGGCATTGAGATGCCTAGGGACGCGACTGAGCGCCAAGTCCAACAGAAACTCGCTGATTATTTGGCGCGTGTCGCCGATACGCAGATCGAATCCGGCAAGAACGTCGAACGTTTCGTCTTCCTGCTCAACCGCTCCTTGGCTGCGCTTAACGCCCCGGAAGACCAGAAATCAGCTCGCCAGATGAATCTACAGATCCTGACCGCGTATTCGGAAAAAGCCATCTTCGGGTCAGCCGGTAAGGCCAAGATCGCCGAATGGCTGCCCAAGTTGCAGTCCGCCGAAGCCTCGGTCAAGGATCTGGTGACGCAAGAGATCATCCCGTTCGTCAAACAAGAGCTGCAGAAGAAGGGCAAAGAGGAATTCCAGATGGGGGAGTCCTTGGAACGCGCCATGGAATATGAATTACGCATGACCTTGAACCAAATCTATATCGAAGAGCTGGAATCGTCTCTAGCCGAGAGACTGGATGAGCTGGGGGAGGAGCATGAACGTGTCGTTTCGCTCAAAAAACAGTTGGAATCGAGCAGACAGGAGATGGATGAGCTGCGGAATCTGCGCCAGCAGATAAAAGCCTTGAGTTGACACTCCCACGTTCCGTGAAAATGTGGTATATTCCTGTTAATTAAGCTTATGCCCATACGTCAATCCAGACCTTCTTTTCACGACACTTTTCCGGCCACCCCTTCCAGCCATCTTTATCGCAATATCGGCATATCTTTTCTGGTTTTGACCTGCCTTATAGTCGTTGGTGTGTTGTGGGTATCTTCGGTCAGGGCAAGGGTCACGGTAAAAGTCAGATACGACGTCAAACAACTGCAAGGAGCCGTAGAGGTCGCGAAAACTCCAGAGCAAGGGCAGCTTCAGGGTCGCGTGGTGCAGAAAAGCTTCGAGAAAATACAGGAGTTCGCGGTAAAAGAAGATGCCACGGTCCAGATTCCCGATGATGTCCAAGTCAGAGGTACGGTAAAGATCATCAACAACTATTCTAAAGAGCAGGCTTTGGTCAAGACGACCCGCTTGCTCACATCTGACGGGCGCCTTTATCGGATCGATAAATCCGTGACCGTACCTGCTGGGCAATCCGTGACCGTACCTGCTTATTCCGACAAGAACGGCAAGGAATACATCCTTCCGGCAGGAACTAAATTCACCATCCCTGGCCTGTGGATAGATCTGCAGAAATACATCTATGCCGAATCGGTCAGTGGTTTCAGCGGTGGTGAACAATCGGCGAAGATCGTGACCACTTTGGACGTGAGCGAAGCCCAGAAAGCCCTGGAAGACGCTGTCTTCGAACAGGCCAAGCAGGCACTGCGCACGGAGGCCGGTGTGCCTGATGACTGGGATGCTATCTACTCAAAGAAAATGGTGGAAAAGAAGACTAACGTGAACCCAGGCCAGCAGTCTGACCAGTTCCTTGCTTCGGTCAAGATGGACGTCGCAGCGGTTTTCTATCCGAAACAAGACATGGAGGCCTTGGTCCGAGAGCGCCTTAAGGACGGCTTGCCGGATGGCCGCGAAATCGTGAATTTCGATCCGTCCCTGGTCGTCTATAAGTTGGATCAATTTGACGTCGCGAATGAGACGGCGAAGATCTCCATCTCCGCTAAATCCTCGACGCGTTTGACCGAGAACAGCCCCGCCCTCTCGAAAGATGCGATCGCCGGGCTTTCGATACAGGACGCCGAAAAGAAGTTGAATGATGTGGACGGAGTCGAGAAAGTGGATATCCAGATAAAACCATCCTGGATCGGCAAATTGCCGAACATGAAGGATAAGATAGAGATGGTAATCCAATAGTATGGGCGATGATGTCTAAAGTCATTTGACGCGTTCAGCTCCGTGGCGTAACCTAAATCAACCGGACTAACCAACCGGTGGATGGATTCCCATCTGTCCGACAACAAAGCGAAAAGTGTCCCGATGAACATCGGGAAAGTTGGGTGGAACCACCCCCTAAGCCTCGGCTAAGTGGGGTCCCGACGCGTCCGTTTGGCGGATTCGTCGGTATTTTTTTTCCGAACTAATTCGTAATTAGTCATTCGTAATTTGTAATTGACTATGCTACCTATCGAAACACGCCGCCACAGCGCGGCACACGTCATGGCTGCCGCAGTCAAACGTCTGTTCCCACAGGCGAAATTCGGCGTCGGTCCTGTCATAGAGAACGGATTTTATTACGATATCGATATCGGACGGGCGCTGACCCCGGAGGATCTGGAGAAGATCCAGGATGAAATGGGTAAGATCGTAGCGGAAAACCCTGAGTTCATCCGCGAAGAGATGCCTCTGGATGACGCAATAAGTATGTTCGGTGAGATGGGTCAGACGTACAAAGTAGAACTTCTCAAAGACCTGAAGGAACGCGGCACGACCAAAATCTCCGCCGATGAAGCTGGCGATGTGGATGCAGCCAATGTCGAAACCGTCAGCGTGTATAAGACGGGCGACTTCACTGATCTGTGTCGTGGCCCACACGTTGACCATGCGGCCGAAATCGGTGCGTTCAAGCTTTTCCGTATCGCCGGTGTCTACTGGCGCGGAAAAGAGACCAATCCCCAGCTGCAACGCATCTATGGCCTTGATTTCGCTACCCAGGAAGAGCTCGATACATATCTCAAGATGATGGAGGAGGCCAAGAAGCGTGACCATAAGATACTCGGTCCGGCTCTCGATCTGTTCACTTTCTCTGATTTGGTCGGACCGGGCCTGCCCCTTTGGACCCCCAAAGGGACCATCCTCCGCAACCTTTTGGATGAATTCGTCTGGTCTCTGCGCTCGATGCGCGGCTACGAACGCGTAGAGATCCCGCACATCACCAAGAAAGAGCTGTATGAGGTCAGTGGCCATTGGGAAAAATACCAGAATGACCTGTTCAAGATAAAGACGCGCGAAGGCCACGAATTCGCCATGAAGCCCATGAATTGCCCGCATCACACGCAGATCTACGCGCGCAAACTCTGGAGCTACCGCGAACTTCCGCAACGTTATGCGAATACGACCATGTGTTATCGCGATGAGCAGTCCGGTGAGCTTTCCGGTCTGTCGCGCGTCCGCAGTTTCACGCAAGATGACGCCCATGTATTCTGCCGCATGACGCAGACGAAAGATGAATTCCTCAAGATCTGGGACATAATCCACGAATTTTACGCGGTCTTCGGATTCAAACTGCAGGTCAGGTTGAGCCGACATGATCCAGCGACGCCGGATAAATACCTCGGTGATCCTGAGAAATGGGTGATCGCTGAAGGCATGCTCAAGGATATAATCGCCGAAAAAGGCGTCGAATCGATCGATGGTTTAGGCGAAGCTGCGTTCTACGGTCCGAAACTTGACTTCATGGCTAAGGATTCCCTGGGTCGTGAATGGCAAGTCGCTACCATCCAGCTAGACATGAACATGCCGGAACGTTTCGGCTTGGTCTGCGTCAACGAAGAGGGTACACAGGAGACGATCGTCATGATCCATGCCGCCATCATGGGTTCCATAGAGCGCTTCCTTTCCATCGCGATAGAGCATTACGCCGGTGCTTTCCCGTTATGGCTTTCACCGGTCCAGGTGGCTATCTTGCCCGTGGCCGACAGGCATGTGGATTTCGCCAGGAAATTGGCTGAAGAGTTCAAGGATGCGGGTCTGCGGGCCGAGGTTGATGAGACGACCGAATCCGTCGGCAAGAAAATCCGCAACGCCGAGACCAAAAAAATGCCGATCAGCCTCGTGGTTGGCGATAAGGAGATGGAAAGCGGCAATCTCACCGTACGACGGAGAGGGGAGAAAGACCAGGTGGAGATGGCTAAGGCGGAATTCATCTCCAAGCTGCAGGATGAAGTGGAGAAAAGGGCTTAGTCTGCGATAAGTCAATCAAAAACCCCGGCTCAACCCGGGGTTTTGCTTTTGTTTTGATTTATAGGCCTCTGACTTCTCTGCGCATCTTCTCGTTGCGTTCTGCGCCTCTTGAGACCCTGCCTGCAGCTTTGCCGAACTTCCTCCCTCGCGTGCCGAGCAGGACTTCTTGGACTTTGGCGTTGCTCTCAAGCCCTGATTCCTTGGCTTTGTCTAACGCGTAAGTCTTGAGCATGTTTATGATGGATGCTTCCGCACCATCTTGTTCAGCCTCAAGGAATTTAGCCATTCTTACCGCCAAGTCTTCGTTCAGCAAGCCTAAATCCGGTATATTCAGTACGTCCAAGGCCTGTTCCTTACTCATCGGTTTCAGGATGATCTCTAAGGCTTTATTGTGCAGTCTTTCGCTCCTGTATGCAGCTGGGTTCAGGGTTTTTGATAAGACCTGTTCGGCTTGGGTGCGGGCGAGGTCCATAACCTCCTCGGGATTGATTCTCTTCTTGCCTTTGACGCCCAACCTCTCGCGAAGATTGATCTTCTTAGGCTCTAAATCACTTAAGTCAACGTCGACTGACATCTCTGGAGTTTCTTCTTCCAGGTCGCTCAAATCTACGTCTACCGATTCTGCTTCTTCCTGATCACGGCGCCTCTTCTCCGCAGCCGCTTCTTCCGCAGTCTTGCCCATGTCTTCTTGGATAAGCTGTCCTTCGATGGCTGGTTGGATGTTTTCCGCTCTTCTTGCTTTCGAGCGTCCACGCGCACCTCCGACTTCGCCGGTAGCGCGACCCGCGGTCCTGCGTGATTCTTCTCTGCCCGATTCCAGAGTGACCCCCACGCCGGCTTTACCTGCTGGTTCAAGCAGGGGAGAGCGTCTCAAACCGGTGGCCTTCTCCAGTTTCTGCAGTTCTTTCTTGAGTCGTTCTATCTCTTTCTGATCGCCGGAGGGTAAGGCGGCCTGGACCTCTGCGCTCTTGAAGATTACGGCTAAAGCGTTATCACGTTGTTCTTTTGTGGCATTCGGCCAGGCCGAGTAGTATTCTTGTTTGCTGCCGTCAGGCGCTGTGGTCTCGAGTTTTGTCGTTCGGACGCCATATTGCCCCAGGATGTCTTCCGTCATGTTGAATGCTTGTCCTTGTCCCAATATCTGTGCAGACCACGCGATTTTCTCCTGCATCTCGCGTGCCTCTTTCGCTTCAGCTTCTTTCTTGGCAGCCTCCGCCGCCTCTGCTTTACGTGCAGCCTCCGCTTCTTTCTGACTTTGTTTCCATTGTTCCGATAGCTTGGCCTCTTCACGCTTCTTCGCTTCCATTGCGCTGCTTTCACGTCTTGCAGCCATGTCTAGTTCGTCCTCTTTCTTCAACTGCTCAAGTTCTTTCTCCATCGCGAATTCACTAGCTTCCGCCGGGCTCAAGCCTTCACCCATTTGGTATTTGAGCAGTCTCATCCGCGCTTTATAGTCGCTATCTTCAGCTGTTCCTGTTCTTTCGGCTATTTGTTTCTCAAGCCATTTGATCCTCGTAAACCTGTCCAGAGCTGACAATTTTGGTGCCTCTTCGGCTTTAGCGATCTGTTCTGGTCCGACCATCTCTTCGCCCAGCATTTCGCGTTCCAGATCTTTTCCGGTCTTTTCCTTGAGTTTAGCTGGTTCATGGACGCTTAAATCACTGATCGTATCTTCCAATTGGTTCAGCCTTACGCCTACCGAGTCCCAACGATCCATGAGCGATCCTGCATTGTCATAGTGTGATGGGGTGTTGCCAGAAATCTTACCGAAGTAACCTCTCCAGGCATTGACTGCTCCAGCGTAGGCCGACTGTCCTCTGCGCCACCATCTGCGCAGTCCTGTTTCAGAAGCGACTTCGCTGATATCTTTGCCAGTCAGTTGTTCTATGCGGCTCGAAAGCTGGTTGTGTTCTTTTTCCCTCTTCTGGAATTCGGATTGCAGATTTTTTAAGGCCTTGTTGGCTGACTCGGCCGGGCTTGCTGCGCCCTCGGCGAGTTTCTCCTGCAACATCTGCCCCAACATTTGTGCGTCATAGACCTTGTCTTTTTTGACTGCCTCGTGCATGACCTCGGAAACAGTCTTCAAGACCCTTTCGGTGTTGGCTTTATTGTTCTCTATCGCCGCGATCTTGTCTGGGTCAGTCTCGTTCGCCAGCCTTTTCGCGTAAGCTTCCGCCAGAGCCTCCAGATCTTCGTGGACACGGCTGAGCTGGTCGTAATCTACGCTCTCCAGTGTCATGACCATCGCTTCCGGGTTGCTCAAAGTCGACTGTATGCCGATGTCCTGCTTTATTTTGCGTAATGCGGCTGCAGCTTCCTTTTCGTCGCTACGCTGCATGGCAGCGAGGTGCTTTTTGTCTATCCCGATGGACGACGCGCCGTCCGTACCGCGTCCGGGTTGGGGTACTCGCTCTTGTGCAGCGCCAGTCGCGCCACCTTCGTATTTATTTTTAGCCATATATAAAATTATGTTCGACAAGATTATAGCACAAAAGCTCCGCTTAACCCAGCGGAGCTTTTGTGTTGTTGATAACTTTACTTTAAGCTTTTACGATTTTCTCGAAAACTGCCGGATAGAGACGTGCGATTTCTGACAAGGATTTCCTGTCTAGAATGACGTTCTTTTTCTTGAGATCGCCTATGATGGCGCTATATTTGGTGCCCAATGCCTTCGCTGCTGCACCGATGCGCGTCTGCTGCAGCCTGCGGTTATTGCGCTTCTTAAGCTTGCGGCCGACGTAGGCATTGACGCCAGATTTGGACGCAGCCGTTTTGGCCAGCTTAAGTTTGGATTTGCGGCCCCACATCATGCCCTTGGTACGGGCTAGGATGTTTTTGCGGCGTTTTACATGATGTGTTCCACGTTTGATTCTAGGCATATCGTTTAGTTCAGTCGTAGGGGCGAGGTTCACCACGCCCTAGTTTATGGATCTTCTAGGCTTGCTGTTTTAGGGCCTTCGCGAAAGTCTCACCCATCGTAAAATCACGCCGTTTGTTACGCGTAACTTTACCGCTTTCACGGGTATTGAAATGGTCTTGGCCGCCCTTACGCTTCAGGATCTTGCCGTTCTTGGTGATCTTGACGCGCTTGGCCATCATTTTTCTCGTTTTCATAGCGTGATTTGTGGATGTAGAAATTTATGGTTTTCCTATCGGTTACGGGTTTTTATCATGCCTTTACGGAAAAAGCAAGGATAACGACTAAGTATCAGCCGGTAAAGGCGAAAAAATCAAGATTTTCGGCCTACAATGGTCGAAACCAGCCCGCCCTGGCGCATGACTGGCTGCTCAATAAAGAGCTCATAAGTCTCGGTGATGGCTGCAGCGAAATCCCGTATCCTTTGTTCCGCCAGCTCGCCATGAGCCTTCTCACGACCGCGTAAAATGATCTCGATCTTCAGTTTATCGCCATCCTCAAGGAATTTGAGTGCCTGCTTCTTCCTTACGTCGATATCGTGCGCGCCCATCTTGACGGAGAGTCTGATGCCTTTGACCTCGACTTTCTTGGCATGAGCTTTCTGTGCACGCTGTTCCTTGGCCTTCTGGTATTTGAAAGTTCCGTAATCCAGGAATTTGCAGACTGGGGGATTTTCTTTCGGCGAGACTTCGACCAGATCGTGTTCACGTTCACGAGCCAACTTCAACGCATCGAATGTCTTGAGTACGCCCAAGAATTTTCCGTTCTCGTCGATGACCCTGACTTCGGGTACGCGGATCTGCTCGTTGGCGCGATATTCCTGGCCGATCGGTTTGATGAAATTCCTACGTTTATAATGGATGCGCATTGAAGTCGAAAATTAGTTACGAATGCCGAATGCCAAATTCTGGACCTTGCTTTCGGCTAGGCCACAATCCGTGATTCGTAATTCGTATCTGGACATTGATTTAAGTTTGGTGGAGATGGGGGGAGTCGCACCCCCGTCCGAAGCGGGACTTCAACGTCTTCATGCACAGGCTTATTCCGTTCGGTATTTCGACCTATCGGGTAAAACGGACAAGACCGATGGATCTAGACAGACGCCAGTTTCGGACGGAACGGCCTGTCGGCGTTCCGTCTATATCCCGAAGTATGGCGCTCACATCCTCTATGTCGGGCGCACGGAGGGGGAGCGGGCCGTTCGCGGTTTAGGCGAGGGCCATTGCAGGGGAAGAGACGCGGAACGCCGAAGCGATCGCGGTCTTCACCTTCGAAATAACATTGGCAGTTATCTCATTTGGGATGGTTTTGTGAGTCGTCCCAGCTCAGCCTGCAGACTGTCAAAGGTACCGTCCGTCAAAGCTCGTCATCCCCTTATTCGACGTCCTCGCCTCGCATGACACGGTGGGCTTGGCGGTCGAGCTCGCGCGATTTGATGTGTTCGCGCTTGTCATGGGCTTTTCGTCCTCGGCATAAGCCAAAAGACAGCTTGATCTGACGGCCAGAAGCATACAGCGAAAAAGGCACCAATGTCAAGCCTTTTTCTTGGATTTTACCTGCTAAATAGCGTAGTTCTTTCTTGTGGATCAGTACTTTACGGCTACGCGTCGGGTCATACCCCTCGATCCTCCCGGCTTTGCTGTAAGGCTTGATATGCGTGCCAAGTAGCCACAATTCACCTCCGTGCAGGACAAGATGCGAACCTTCGAGCTTTGCTCCACCCTCGCGTATGGATTTCGTCTCTCCGCCGGTCAAGACCAACCCTGCCTGGTATTTCTCCAAGCTTTCATAGTCGTGTCTGGCTTTACGGTTCTCCGTAAAATTTTTTGGCGCCACCTGTTTCATCTGATTCCAGCACAGCATACTTTAGCCCCGATTGGTTGACAAATCCCTAAAAAAGCAGTAATTAAATTTTTGTTTCGTTGCTCTTTCGGACGACTTCACAAGGAGCTGATGATGAGTTCTTTCAGCTACGGCTGGTATGTCAAGCAGGTCCAGGCAAAGCTCGGTAGTGACCTGAAAGTTGCGCAGGATCTGGCTGAACTTCTCGACTTGCCGTTTCTCAGGTCTGAGAAGCGCCAAACGAGACATAGGCAGGAAACCATCTGCGATATGCGTCTTCAGGTCATTGAGGATCTCAGCGCAATCCTGCACGCGCACGGTATGCCCGTCCCTGGCCTCGAGGTGGAGACGCTCAGGCGAGCTCGCCCCAAACATCTACGTGGCGTCAATGAAGCTAAAGTGAACGCTCTTGTCCGGACGTGGATCCAGGGCCACTACGGCGGCGTCAACATGATGGCTGAGATACCTATGGAAGAAACGGCAAAGAAGGTGCGCGCTACAGTTGAGCGCGAGGTTGCGGCCTGGCCGTTGCACCAGCGGTCCGAGTGGCTCAGGGAGTACATGGCGAGGCTGAACCATGAACTGCTTGACCTTGGTCAGCCTGCAGTCCGTCCGGATTACTCGCAGCACACCGTCGTGCATTCTGCAGAGGCTAAGCCTCCTTCAAGACCACTGACGGTGCTCTTGGTTGATGACGACAGTCTGGCCCTGGCCTGGTCAGCTCGCCCGTTGGCCGGCTATCCGGATGTAGCCATCGAGTACCTCTACTTTTATACAGTAGGTGATGAAGACGAGCTGCAATCGAGTGATCCGAGGTACCAGAAGCTGGTCGAGGACACGGCTAGACAGGTCATCACTTGGAAGCCCGACATCGTGCTGATGGAGGAGGGTCTGATGCCTATCTGTGGTACCGAGGTCATCACCGAAATCCGACGTCAGCAACCCGGCTGCCGGATCCGCTTCGTAGGCAATACAGGCGGAGCGGGTGACGAGCTGGAGTCAGTCGGCGTTTACGACAACTACGACAAGGGTAGGAATGTCTACTTGCTACGCCGGATCATCTCAAGCCTCTAGCTCCTTACTTGGCACCCGTCATCCAGCGCATTCAACGCGACCTCGGATGGCGGGTGTTTCAGTAATTTGACTATTCCTTCTTGTCTGTTTAAATGACCCACGTACTTTCATTCGAGGAGGATCCGATGGGAAAGAAACAGAGTGCCGTAGCCAAGCTTGAGGCGAGAATCAGGACAAGGCGTCTTGATGACGCGCTTGCCGTGGCGCGTGATCGCTCGGGCCAGCACGCCGTCTGGGCGGAGTTTGTCGTGATTTTCGGCGGAGAGGCCGGAAACCCGACTGCGATCGTATACAACAAACGCTGGTTCAAGGAACATAAACTGCCGATTCCGGCGCGCTGCGTGAGGGTAGTGGAATGCCGGTCCCGCACCTTCCGTGCGTTGATCCTGGAGCGGAAACGGTTCCATGCCTATCTTTCCAGTCTGCTGCGCCGCGGACGCAAGAGAAGCTTGGTGGACTACGCCGACTGCGGGGTGCTGTTCTATCACCAGTCGCTGCTGCCTCTCGATGTGCCCAAGGGGCCAGGAGGACCGCTGTCACCGCCGGAGCTACGAGCTTCAGCGAGCTGATAGGTCTCCATGCTACCACCAGAACGCCGCCACGATACTCCTCGTGGCGGCTTATTGTTGATAATGCCAATTGCTGCGACCCGTGCTATCCTTGAACCACATGCCGGAAAGGTCAGAGGTGAAGATAGTTTTGGATACTTGGTCCATACTTAAAGTACTGGCTATTTTTGCGATCATCGGCTTTTTGTATCTGGTCAGGAGCATCGTAGCCTTGATCTTAGCGGCCTTGTTTTTGGCTGCATTGATCCACCCGGCTGCTGAATTCTTGTCACGAAAAAAGATACCCAAGGGCGTTACCGTCATAGCGATTTACGCCTTGTTGCTCGGTCTCGGCATCTTGACGGTAAGCCTGTTGCTGCCTGTATTCATCGACCAAAGCTCGCATATCTTGGAATCTTTCGGACGATCCTGGGAGACTCTGTCCGGAGGCGTGCATTGGCTGCAGGACATCTCCACGCGTTACGGCCTGAACGACAATCTGGCAGCCGGTCTGCAATCCCTGCAGGATCAACTTGCGGGTCTGGCTGGGGGTATTGTGGATAAAGTCAGTGATGTCTTATCAGCCATCGTCGGTCTAATCGCTGTCATGGTCATGGCTTATTACATGGTAGTGAACGAAAAAGATGCTCGCCGCGTGTTCCATAACTTCGTTCCCGAAGAATACCAAGAGGCGATCGCTTCCATCCTCAAACACGTCCAAGACAAGATAGGCCGCTGGCTCATCGGGCAGATTTCCCTGTGTCTCATTATTGGTGTGATGTATTACATCGGCCTGCTGTTGGTCGGTACTAAAGGTGCGCTCGTCTTCGCGGTATTTGGCGGTTTCATGGAGTTCATCCCTTATCTGGGAGCCATTTTAGGTGCCATTCCTCCTGTCATCTTGGCTTTGTCTGATTCTCCGTTCAAAGCGCTTTTGACTTTCATCGTCATCATCGTGATCCAGCAGTCTGAAGGGCATATCATAGTCCCCAAGGTGATGCAGAAGGCGGTTGGCTTGAACCCCATCGTCAGCATTGTGGCATTGCTTGTCGGAGCCGAGCTTTTTGGGTTGATGGGAGCTCTCTTCGCCATCCCTGTCGCGACGGCGGTGTCTGCTATCTTGTCCGAACTATACCGGCAACGCGATGCCTTCCGTCAAGCCTCTAATAAGCCCTATGAGCAATGAAGCCGAATGTTGTTCATCGATAAGGATACTTAGTTCTATCCTGGTAATCTTTATCTTGGTCGGAGGTATTTTTGTCCTTATGTATTTAAGGTTGCCTCAGCCTACGGATCAATCGGTCTCGTCTTCTCAAGCATCCGCAAGCCATGATCTCCACACGGCTTGGATGAGTGATATCAGGTCAATTCTGTCGGATTTATCAGCCTCTACTTCGCCAGCGGATATAGACAAGATGCGAGACAAGGTCTTGGCTTTGCGCGTCGCAGGGTCTGATCGCGACACGCATCTGCAGTTGGTCTTGTTGCTGGGCGATATGGAGCGTGGAGATGTGGCAGCTTTCGGAAAGATAGAGTCAATTCTTGGTTCATTGGAATAATTTATGCCTGAAAACGCAAATCAGACGACACCGACGTCAAACCAAAACACCGTATCAAGTCCCCAGGCTCCGCCGCCGACGAATACCCAGGTGCGACCCGAGCAGCCACCTAAAAAAATTCCTCGTATCAAACCGAAGTTCGGTAAAAACGCCATGCTGTTCATCGGCGTACTGGCTTTGGCGCTTTTTTCCGTCTTGTTGCTCGTGGGTATCTTGGTCGCCAAGACAGGAATCATAGAGCTCACCCTGCTTTCGCGTCTTTATCACGGACCTCTGCCGACGCGCCAGCTTATAGTCGAGCCCATATCGGCAGTGGATTTCGTCGGCTATCTGGATTCCAGGCTGAAACAGTCTTATGCGATTTCGCAGGTACCCCCGTTCCACGCAGTCATCACGGAAAGGGAGATCTCCGGTGCTTTGTACAGCGCACTGCCCGGAGCGCTGCGCGATTCAAAATGGAACGTGGATAAGGCGCAGATCGTCGTGCGCGAAGATGGGCTCGAATATTTTTCACGCTTTTCCCGCGGCGCATTCAAACTTGAGGTGCTCATCGTGATGAAGCCGATACTCGAATCAGGGTCGGTCCGCTTTGATGTGCAGTCCATCCAGGTGGGGGATTATAGTCTGCCTGTACCGATCGCCCAGACTTTGGCGGCATATTATTTTGGTCGCGATCTCGGTACCTGGACCCTGACTTTCGGCAGTCTGCGGATCGACAACATCGTCATGCATGACGGTTATCTTGAGATTTTCGTCAATCAGCTGAAGTAGTCTTGTAACAATCCGGCGCATCAGACAAAATGGCAGGGTCAGAATGATTTTGATCATCAGATTGCTGCCTTTGGCCGTGGGTGCACTGGAAGTGTTCTTGTTTTGGTGGCAATCCACTTTTCCTGGAAGCTACCCTTATCTTGTGTTGGCTGCGTTTGCGGCTGTACCGATTGCCTCTTCGGTCATCGCCGGTCGGCAGGTCAAGATGCGTGATCTGCTGGAGAAGATGTCGCCGACCTACATCCTTTTGGCCGTACTAGGTTTCGCTTTATTGCTTGCCGAAGGACGCGGCCAAGTCATTTTTTTGATCTCTTTAGCCGGCTTCGCGACATATATCTCATTGGAGTTGTTGTTCAATTACGCGAGGAATCCGCAAGCCTATCCGGTCAACGGTCTGTCGCACGTCAACCTCGCTTATGTCCCGCTTATAGTCTGGTATGCCGCATCGACATCGACGGGATTGATGATCTTTCTCCATTCGAGCGGCGTCTGGCACGTCATCGGAGCATTCGTCCTGGGCGTACTCATCTTCAGGACGACCGGGCATCCAGGCGCAACGTCACAGCAGAATTATGTCTGGATGATCGTGGGAGGCGTCATGGGTCTTGAGGTCGGTCTGCTCGGCCTGCTTTTACCCACCAGCACCCAAGTCCAGGGACTTGTCGCAGCCATAATCTTCTGTGGTGTCTTGAGGGTAAGACGCTATCTGTATGACCCGAAACCATCGATCCGCACCGCCTGGATAGAAGTCTCGCTGGGTTTGTCGGCTCTGGCGATTACCCTGGGCAGTGCCAAATGGCTCTAGTCTCGCACCTGGTCAAGAGTGATAATTTGTGGCAAAAGACCAAACATAGTAAACTGACCCAACGCGATATTTATGCGGGACGTCTTACATAAAGAAATTTTTTTAGGTCTTGGACGCAGTATCCTGTTGATCATTATCGCCGCAGCATGCGGCGGACTCGCTGGCGGTGCTGCCGGCTTTTATGCGTCGACGTTCGATTACGGCAGGACGAGTAATTTGGAACAACAGATCAAGAACAGCCTGGAATCCAGGAACGCCACATCGACGGTTTCGGTGATAAAAGTCGAAAGACCCGCACTTTCCACCATCGTGCCATCCATCTTCGTAAAACGCGGGACTTCTGCCGTGGCTAGCGTCTACCATGTGCCGACCGGCAAGGCCGCTGGTGCTTTGCTTGATGATACGGCGTTGCTCGGTCAGTCCGTAGCCTTGACTTCAGATGGGTGGTTCGTGACCCCGGCAGCAACCTTGGCGGATCTGAAATTGTCCGATGCGGTCCTTTGGTTCGGGCACAAGACTTATCCCATAGAGAAGGGCATCGTAGATAACTTGGACGGTGTAGTTTTCATCAAGATAAATGCGACGGATGTTCCGGTGTATTCATTTTCCCGCGTCCAGGATTTGGCCGCTGGCGCAGAACTTTGGAGTGAAAAGCGACCGTCGGAATATGCCCCCTCTGTCGCCACGGACCTGAACTTCAACCTAGCGCCGAACAGTTATGTCTCCAGCGAAGCTTCCGCTCGGCGCATCGGCATCAGTGGCGCGGCTTTCGCGGGCGATAGGGGTGCTCCGGTCTGGAATGACGAGGGTCAGTTGGTCGGTATCATCGAAAGTAAAGCAGGGGAGCAGCTGCGCTTGGTGCCGGCGTCACTCATCGCATCATCTTTGCCCACGCTGCTGACGGACGGGCAGATCAAGCACGCGTATCTAGGTGTCGTCACTCTGGATCTGGCTAACGCCAAGAGGTTGGATGTAGCGGCAGATGAAGGCCAGTCCGGTGCATTGATTTCGGACGACAAGAAGAACAACAAGTTAGGTGTCGCCAAAGATTCGCCCGCAGCTAAGGCAGGGCTCAAGGATGGTGACGTGATTTTGCGCGTCGAACGTGATATCCTTGATGGTACGACGGACTTAGGGGAGATACTCTCCGAATACAAACCGGGTTCGGATGTCACTCTACGCGTCTTGCGTGACAAGCAGGATCTGGATGTAAAAGTAAGCCTTGGTTCGACCGTCACGAGCGAAACCTTAAAATGATTTATGGCGACGAATAATGTAGTCAGGCTGTATACACGCAATTGGAAGACTTTGGCGTTGTTGACGCTCATCGGCGCTTTACTGGCCTTGGGCTTTTCGTTCGCTCAGACCTGGCGCTATTCATCGACGGTACGCGTGCTGATCATCCAGACTAATGCCACCGGTCTCGATCCATACACCGCCATCAAATCGACCGAACGCATCGCACAGAATCTTTCCGAGATAATCTACACCAGCAGCTTCTTCAATTCGGTGATGGCACAGGGCAAAGTTGACGCTTCATATTTTCCCCAAGATGAGATTTCTAAACGCAAGAAATGGAAAGATACGATCGAAACGGTCATAACGCCTAACACTGGTGTCGTCTCCATCATCGCTTATCATCCGAATCGCGATCAGGCGACCGAACTTGCCGTCGACGTGGCGCAGCAATTGCAGGAAGTCGTCCCCAATTACTTCGGCTATTCCGTGCGTGTTCAGATCATCGACGACCCGCTGCCCTCGCGGTTCTTCGCTAAACCCGATCTGACCCGTAATATTCCGGTCGGTGCAGTCGTCGGATTATTGCTTGGTTCGGTCTGGGTGCTGGGGCGACCCAAGAGGGTAGAGTAGTCAAACTAAATGGATTTTTCATGTCTTCCCGGCCTTCGAGCCGGTATCTTGTTTTGCCTTTAATCCGGTTTTAGTCATTCGCGCGGAGGTAGGAATCAATAAGCCCGAGATTCCAGTTAAATTCCGGGATGACAGATGAGTTGATAATTTTGTAAACCATACTCTTGACAAATTTGTAGTTTTGTGCTATATTTGTTAGTTAAAAACTGTATTTTTCTCATCTAACGTCTGTTGCCGAAAAACGCCAAAAAGACTAGTTTTTCGGGAGCAGATGTTCCAGAAAGGACAACGAAAATGCGCAATT
This sequence comes from bacterium, assembly GCA_021796435.1. Lineage (GTDB taxonomy): Bacteria > Patescibacteriota > Patescibacteriia > 2-12-FULL-60-25 > 2-12-FULL-60-25 > CAIKNB01. The sequence continues at coordinate 948,227 of JAJYXM010000016.1, read as the reverse complement.
TCGCGCTGTTGGGTCTGTTCTTGGTTCTTTTCACGGGTTGCTCGCTTCCCGCGGTCAACCGCAGTCCGGCTACGGTCGCCTCGAGGCATCTCACGAAGGATCAGGCGCAATGCCTGCTCAAGACCCGCGAGAACTGCCGCCGCGAGCGTCAATCGCGCGTGGCTCCGCTGGTTCTATTCAGTCTCGAGTCATGCGAGACGCGCATGGCCAACTGCTACCGCTAGCCCCCTCAAATAACGGCAAGTTACCTCAAACTTGCCCGTTCCCACTGGTTGGGTTTAGATGCTTGTAAACCCAACCGATGCCGAACGTTTAATGTGTGAATCAACTGCATATTTCCCCCTTAGGATTAGGGGGACAAAGGGGGTTATCCCGGTAGGACTTACTTCCTTGACAAAAAAGCCTATTTATGATAATTTCATACGTTCATTGAAGCATAGAAAGTCCGCGTTTTGAGGCCGTTCCGAAGCGATTTGGGGGTTTTCCTCCTCCTCCAAATCAACCCGGGACGGCCCCAGGACGCGAGTCCAGGGGCTTAAGCATATCGCTTAGGTTGAACCTTACAATCAAGAATCAGAAACAATGCTCGGATGGCTGCAGTCAACAGTCGCTGAGTTGGTTACAGGCTCAAGGCGCCACGTGGCGCGCGTTTCTCTAACGTGCGGCCACGTTGGCCGCGGAGGACCACCATGAAGAAGGCTCTCGTTTGTTTCATCGCTTCTTGCTTCGTGACGGGTGTCGCGCAGGCACAGAACGCCCCCGACGGTGGGTCGACCATCACGGTCACCGGCCCGGCGTCCGCTCCCGCGGGCAATCCCTGCGGCGGAGACGCGGCGTGCAACGCCGCGCTGGCGCAGTGTCGGTCGGATCTCGCGACGGCCACGACGTCGTCGGCCAACCTGGTCGCCGCGCTCGCGACGTGCCAGGGCAACCTCAAGAAGACGGTTCCCGCCCCGACGCCGGTCAAGCTTCCGCCGCCGCCCACTTGCGGCAACGGTGGCGGACCGCAGGAGTCAGCGCCAGACTCCTATGCAGTATGGCACGGAGGCCGGTGGATCTGCGTTGCGAGCGTCCAGGTGTACCTGTACATCGCGGGGTTGCGCAGGGATCTCAACGCGTTGAACGGCCGGGTCCCCGACTTGACCGAGTACAACCGGTATCTGGAGATGGTCCGTAACCTGACGAATCTGATTGGCCAGCCAGGACCGGCATTCAGCTCGACCTACGGCAACCTGTTCACCTGGGTCGACTCGACCGAGGCGAAGCTCGCAAAAATCGCCGAGATCGACGCCTGGATCAAGAATACGCTTCAGCCGTGGATGCTGATGCACGACCAGGCTGTCGGTGCGCTCTGCCCGGCGGTCCAGTCCTGTGACGTCAACGACCTCAAGTGCCGCTGCGAGTATGCAGCCAAGCATGGCAAGGGTTCGCGAGTCGACGTGTCGCTCGGTGCCCGCGGTCTGCTCATGCACCGGCCCAGCGCTGGTGCGGCTGGCGGCGTCGAGGGCTACGTCGAAGGCGAGGTCCGGATCTCGGGAACCTCGACCTCAGTCATCGGTGACGTCGGAGTCGGCATCATCGGCGACAAGGACACGGGCACCCAGTACACGGTGTCCGAGACGGTCGCCATCCGCCAGTACCTCGGCAGCGAGGAGCGGACATCCATTGACCTGGGACCCATGTTCCGGCAGTACATCTCAACGCACAGCGCGGGCTACCAGAGTGTGCTCCAGGACAAGGGGATGGGACAGGAAATCGACGGCCGGCTCCAGTTGCGGCACTGCTTCAGCGCCGCAGCCTGCGTCGGACTCGGCGGCTACCTCGGCGGTTCCCCGCACACCGACTACTTCCCCGGACCCGGAGAAGTCGCATACGACAAGGGTCTCACCGGCGGCGGCTTCCTGTCGCTCTCCGGCGTGGTCACCAACTTCTGATTCTTCAACCGACCCCGTCTGACGGGGTCCCTCAACCAAGCTCGTGAGACACCCTCTGTCTCCGAGCTTCACACGAGATGGGTTCTAGATCCCGGATCAAGTCCGGGATGACAAAAAGGAAGCCGTTTCATGTGAGCGCTGGTCCCACCCATCCGGGGTGTTGGACGAGCGCACGGTCTTTCACATAAGGAGAATGCATCATGCATTCGAGGTTCACACTGTTGCTGTTGGTTATAGTCGTGTTGGCTCTCGGTGCATGCAAGAAGGACGAGCCACCTCCGCCCGCGCCGCCCGCGCCGCAGCCCTGCTGCAGCGTGCAATGCTTCGAGGACGTTCGGACATGCAAAGCAACCATCGACCAGACGCTCTCGAACGTCGGCACGATGGCTCTGCTGATCAAGCGGAACTGCTCCGAGGCGTGCCCCGGACGGACCTGCGAGCTTCTCAAGGAAGCCGAAGGTATTCGCCGGAACGCAAGGACGTTCGGGCTCCAGGCCTGCGACTGCAAGGCCGACACCGCAAGGTGCGAGGCCGAACGGAAGCACGCGCTGGATATCTCGGACGAGATGAGCCGCCTGGTGAAGGCATGCGCGGAGGCCAACTGTGGCCGCCCGTAGCGCCTTTGTGGCACTCATCGCCATCGCCATCATCCTGCCTGCCGCCTGCGCGCAAAACGCACCGCCGAGCAAGCAGGATGCCACTCCCGAGGAGGACACGGGCTTGACCCAGCTCCCCGACGACCAGTGCCCGGACGCGCTCGCGGTCTGCATCAGGACCGTCAACAGCGCATCGCGCACATACTCCGGAGCCAAGTCCACGCAGAACATCTGCGAGGGCAAGCTCGACAGTAGCGCTACGGTTCAGCCGCACGCTGCTGACATCGCCAAGGTCGGTCTCTACGGCCAAGGTCAGGACACGTGCAAGAACGAGTTGGTGGAGTGCGAACACATCCGCTCCACCGTGGTCAAGGATATGGCAGAGGCCCTGGATGCCATGGGCAAGGTCTGCGGATACGGTCAGTAGCAAAACCAGTCGCCAGAGATGGCTGACAAGGGAAGGATTCCAGTCATGAGCAAGAACATCAGCTTCGTCGTTTTCGTGGTTCTCTCGGTTCTCGGTATCATCGGCTGCGGCGACAACGAGCCCAAGACGGCCAGCTCGAACGGCGCGGACATGCCGGCCAATCAGTGCCCGGCGCTCGGCTCGCCGTCAGCAGCGGAAGGCGCCGTCTGCGCCGACCGTACCGTCCACTGCGGGTACTGGGTGCCCGCCCAGAGCAGCGCCGCCTACGCGCAGTGCCAGAGCGGCAGCCAGCCCGCCTCGACGTGCAACGCCGGCAGCGCCTGCTCGACCCCGGGCAGCACCTGCAACGGCTCGGCTGGAACCCTGACCTGCTATTGCGGGTTCTGGGCAACGCCGTACATGATGCAGTCGGTCAGCTGCGAGCCGTCCAACTCCGGAGGCACGGGCGGCAGCGGAGGATCGAACAGTGGCACGGGCGGCAGCAACAGCGGCAGCGGCGGATCGTACGGATCCCCGGCGAGCGGCTACGACACGTTCCACATCGAGGTGCTCGCCTCAGCGCAGCACATCTACTGCGAAGGCGCGAGCACGGAGCCCTCGTACGGCGACGACGTCAACGTGAAGTTCCTCGAGTACTGGCACAGCTTCGGCTGTGACTCGTTCGACGGGAGCTTCTCGTGCGACGTCTACGTGCCCAATGACGCTGCCCTTCGATTCCAGTGTTACATGGAATCGCCGGACCCCCAGCCTGGCGACCAGGTGCGCTACACCTGCGCCAAGCCCGCGCAGTTGATGCAGGGCGAGAGCTTCACGGTCACGCGCAACGGCGCGGCAGTCAGCCCCCAGCTGGCCGCCAACCTCGCGCCCGAGCCCAACCCGCAGTCATCCTACAACTGCGTGAGCCTTGGCTCAGGCATCTGAGAGCATTCTCCTCCCGCCTTCTATGACTCCCCATTGTGGTCACACCGCAGTGGGGAGTTCGTCTTTATATACACATTGTGTGTTCATTAGATTTGCTTTCTTGTTCAAGAAGAACCTTAGAGCTATTCATTCTTATATCTTTTGTTGACATAATTCTATATATATGATTAGGTTGGATATCCGAAAAGTGCAGAAAGTTGGCTTTTTTCGCTAAAAAACGGCTAAAAAAGCGAACCTTTTGCCAAGAGGAGAAGAGGCGATGAACCAGAGTTCATTCGTAGCGTTTCTGCTTGCGTGCCTTTCGTTCGTCGCCTGCGGCGACAACGAGCCCAGGGTCAACCCCGACTACTTTGCCGGCGCCAACGTTGAGACGGGCGGCAGCGGTGGAACAGCGGGAGTCGGCGGCCAAGGCGGCTCTGGTGCCACGGCTGGAACCGGTGGAGTAGCTGGCGAGGCGGGCACTGGAGGCCAAGGCGGCTCGGCTGCGGCTGGCGGAACCGGAGCGACCGGAGGATCCGGAGCTACTGGCGGAACCGGAGCGACGGGTGGTATGGGCGGATCTTCCGCTTCCGGTGGCACAGGAGCTACTGGCGGCTCGGGTGGAACCGGCGGAAATCCGCCGGTCTGCAATCCGAACGACCCGCCGGTCGCGTGCGCCATCATCCAGGGGTGCTTCGGAACAAGGCAGTGCCTGCCCGATGGCTCGGCCTATGGCACATGCGAGCCTCCGAAAGAGATTTGCGACGGCGTGGACAACGACTGTGATGGCATCATCGACGAAGGCTGCGTGGGCAGTCTCGGCTGCTCGAACCAGCCCGGACGCACCATCCGATACGTCTTCACATCTCCGCAGAGTGCGGTTTTCCAGAGCATTACGCTCATGGACGAGGCCCTCTTCGCCAACGACAGCCCGATGCCGCGTCCGGCATCCTGCGGCGGAAGCGAGTTCGACCAGAGCTACGCCTGGGGAACAGGTTGGGACTGTGGCTGCAACGAGAGCTGCTTCGTGACCAACGCGAACAGCCTCGACTGCACAGTCCATCGTCCTCTCGGAGCCAAGCTCCGCATCAACGTGGTCCTCTGGACCATGGGCTATCCGAGCCAAGACATCTGGGCATGCGAGGACGTCATCGGCGCCCTCCAGAACGGCTCTCTCCTCATCTACGTGGACGGTGTCCAGGTCGGCTACTCGTTCGTTCCCGACCCCGACGCCTCCTACGACGACCCGAACTGCAAGATCGTGGTGCAGATCTAGCACCTCGATCTCCGGGTCTCCCTCCGACGAGCGCCTTGCTGCAACCTGCAGTGAGGCGCTCTTAAGTTTATGTTATAATCGGCCTATGCCATCCAGCTTGGGAGATGGAGTCATCGGGCATGGCGCAATCGTGCGCATCCTGGAATCGGCGTTGGGGAATCCTGCGCCGTGTTATCTTTTATTCGGTCAATCCGATCTGGGTAAGCATTTCGTCGCCGAACGCTTCGTCCGCTTACTGCTCGGCCTTAGCGCCGATGATGCGCACTGGAAAGCGCACCCTGACCTTAAAGTCTTGGAACCTGAAGAGGGGAAGAACGCCGTAAGCGTGGAACAAGTACGCGAATTGCGCGAAAAAGTCAGCCTGCGTCCGATGCGATCGCTACGCAACGTGACTTACATCCCTTATGCCGATCGTCTGAACGAATCAGGCAACAACGCATTGCTCAAGATGATCGAAGAACCTCCGGCTGACGCGGTCTTCGTCTTGGTCGCCGAAGATGCGAGCAGGATCCCGTCCACGGTCAAAAGCCGCTCCGTGACTCTGCCTTTCAGCTTGGTCCCGGGTAAGGAGATCGAAGACGCACTCGTGGCGCAGGGGCAATCCGTCGAGCAAGCGGCCTTGTTGGCTAAAGCGGCGCGTGGTCGTCCCGCCATGGCGCTTGGAGCCCAAGGGCAAAAGACTCCGGGATATTTCTTCATCCGTCGTCTGCTCGACGCTCCGAATCTAGGCGCGCGTCTGGTCATCCTTGATGAAGTCGGTCAAGTCTGTGAATCATCCGAAGACATCTCATCCGCCTGGCGGGAGATATTGAATTACGGCATGCAGGAGCTGGCTACGACTTGGACGCAGAAGCCGCTCGAATCGACCATACTGGCTTCGGGCATCATCGCTGCATGGAGACAAGTCGGCACCGCGGTTTCGCCGCGCCTCATGTTGGACGCTGCCGCCGTCAAGCTGTCAGCGGATTTGCCGCGGATATTACCTAAACATTTTTCGTCTTATTTGCCTCAGGCTCTGCCTGCTATCTTGAATTGAAAAAACATATGAAACTGAACACGTTCACCCAATATCTCTTGATCCCATTAGCCGCAGTGGCTTTGTTCGGCGCCGGTTGCGGCAGTACTACGACCGGCCCGACCGGACCCGACGGAGGAGTCTGGAAATCGACCGATAAAGGCACGGCCTGGGTGAATAAACGGGCGCTGGTTCAGGGCGCCAAGATCACGGCTGGTGCCGCCAGCTTCAACATCATCGATCTGGTCATGGATCCCCAGGACAGGAACACGCTGTACGCCGCCACCGGAGATAGCGGCTTGGCCTACAGCTTGGACGGGGGTGATTCCTGGCAACTCTACAAGATCGCCAACATCACCAAGGTCAATGCCGTGGCGGTTAACCCCAAAGACAAGTGCGTCATCTTCGTCGCTTCCGCTAATAAGATATACCGGACCGATAACTGCGGACGCGATTGGAAAGAAGTCTATTTCGAACCACGTTCCGACGTTTCCTTCACGCATCTCGCGCTCGACTGGTTCAATCCGACAGTCATCTACGCCGGCACTTCCGATGGCGACATATTGCGCTCCCAGGACGGCGGTTCGTATTACGAGAAGATCAAACGCATCGACGGTGTGCCGATCACGAGCATCGTCGTCGATCCGCATGATTCGCGTTCCATCTATTTCGGTACGCGCACCGACGGAATCTGGAAGACTGCCGACGGCGGCATGACTTGGACACAGATCAAGAAACAGTTCGGTGATGATCTGGCGGATGGGCGTCGCGTCATCCAGCTCGTGCTCGATCCGGTGGAGGCCAACGTCATATACGACGTGTGTAAGTATGGAATATTGAAATCCACTGATGGCGGAGAAAAATGGGAGGCGCTCAATCTGACTAGTCCGCCGGGCACGGTGCAGATCAACGCATTAGCCATCGATCCGAAGAACAACAAGAATCTGATCTACACGGGCGTCCGTACCTTGCAGTTCTCGAGTGATGGAGGAACCAGTTGGGCACCCAAGAAGCTTCCCACGACCCAGGTCGGTTCGGTTTTGCTCATCGACCCGCAGGACAGCGGAGTGATCTATTTGGGCACGACGCCTCCGCCGCAGAGCAATTAGACAGCCTGCGTTGACGAAAACGCAGAAAAATGGAAAACTAGTCAGGTATCGCATCGGAACGAAGCGTAAATTTAGAATCATCAAAACGCAAAAAAGCGCGTAAAAATACACTATGCCCAATTATACCGAAAGTTCTAAGCCGGAATTCAACAAGGTGATCGAGCGTCTCGATAACGAGCTGAAGAATATCCGCACCGGAAGGGCAAACGCAGCCTTGGTGGACGACATCAAAGTCGAAGCCTATGGATCGACCATGGATCTTAAGGGAGTCGCAGCCATTTCTGTACCTGACGCCAAGACCATCCAGATCGAGCCGTGGGACAAAGGTCTGGTCAAAGATGTGGAAAAGGCATTGCTTGCCGCGAATCTGGGCATCACTCCTAACGTCGCTGGCACAGTCATCCGTCTGAACATGCCGCAGATGACGGAAGAGACGCGTCGCGACACGGTCAAAGCCGTCCAACAGAAGGGCGAACAGTCCCGTATCGCCATCCGCAACGTGCGCGAGGACGTACGTCAGTCGATCACTAAAGACGAAGAGGCTAACGTCATCAACGAAGACGAGAAATTCCGCCAATTCGAAGCCTTGGACAAGGTCGTCAAGGAATTCAACGACAAGATCGGCAAGATGATCGAGGATAAGGAAAAGGAAGTGATGACCATATGATTTCTCCCGAGAAAAAGATGGACTTGCTCGTGTCGTTGTGTAAGCGACGCGGTTTTATCTATCCTGATTCAGAGATATATGGCGGTTTCGCCAATGCTTTCGATTACGGACCGTACGGCGTCGAACTAAAGAACAATATCCGCGATGCTTGGTGGGACATGTTCGTGCGCGGCCGCGGCGATGTCATCGGTCTCGATGCGCCCATCATCCAGAACCCCAAGATGTGGGAGGCCTCGGGTCATCTGCAGAATTTTTCCGATCCCTTGGTCGATTGTAAGCGCTGCAAACGCCGCTTCCGCGCGGATCATCTCTTGGAGGCTAAGCAGGCCGAGCCGGGATACGACAAAGAGAAACCGCTCGAGATAGCCGACATCAAATGTCCGGAGTGCGGCGGTGAACTGACGGATATCCGTAACTTCAATCTGCTGTTCAAGACTTTCATCGGCGTCACTGAAGACGTATCCAACGTAGCTTATCTGCGTGGTGAGACCGCCGGAGGCATGTTCGTCGCCTGGAAGAATATCCGTGATAGCGTGCGTAACAAGCTCCCGTTCGGCGTCGCCCAGGTCGGCAAAGCTTTCCGCAACGAAATCACGCCGGGTAACTTCATCTTCCGCACCCGTGAGTTCGAACAGATGGAAATCGAATATTTCGTGAAACCCGCCGAGGCTCCGCAAGCTTTCGAACTGTGGCTCGAAGGGATGAAGAAATGGTTGAGCGATGTGTTGCACATTAAGGACGAGAACCTTAATTTCCATGAGATACCGGACGAGGAGCGGGCTTTCTATTCGGCTCGCACCATCGATGTCGAATACCGTTATCCTTTTGGCCTCAAGGAACTCTATGGTCTCGCGAACCGTACCGATTACGATCTTGGGCGCCATCAGGAATACTCCAAAGAGGATCTGCGCTGGCTCGATCCGGAGACCGGCGAAAAGATCCTGCCTTATGTCATCGAACCGAGTTGGGGCTTGAGCCGGACCGTACTCGTGACCCTGCTTGAGCATCTTGATATCGACGAAGCCGACACGGCCGAGGGCGGCGATAAAGAGCCGCGCATGGTCCTGCGTCTGCCCCCGCGTTTGGCTCCGGTCAAAGCCGCCTTCCTGCCCCTGCAGAAGAAGGATGAGCTTACGACGATCGCCCAGGAACTCGCCCAGAGCCTGCGCAGCGAAGGGATCAACGTGGAATACGACGAATCAGGTTCTATCGGCAAACGTTATCGTCGGCAGGACGAAGTGGGCACGCCTTGGTGTTTCACCGTTGATTTCGAATCATTGGAAGATAAAAAAGTGACGGTCCGCGACCGCGACGCCATGACGCAGGAACGTATCGCCATCGCAGAAGTCGCAGGATGGATAAAAGACAGACTCAAATAAACACAAAACATGAAACCAAAAGTCCACAAACTCAAGAACGGCATGTCGGCCATCCTCGTCCCGCAAAAGGGCGCGGAAAGCATGACGTTGTTCGTCTTAGTGAAAGTCGGTTCGCGTTATGAGACGCGGCCCATCAATGGTGCATCGCATTTCATCGAGCACTTGATGTTCAAAGGTACGGAAAAACGTCCCAACACCGAAGCCATTTCCCGCGAACTCGACCGCTACGGAGCTGAATATAACGCTTACACCGACAAAGATATCACGGCCTACTACATCAAGATGGACGCAGCCAAGACTGCGCTTGCCGTGGATATGCTTTACGACATGCTGTTCCATTCCAAGTACGATCCGGTCGAGATAGAACGTGAAAGGGGAGTCATCATCGAGGAGATCAACATGTACGAGGATAACCCGCGCATGCATGTCGATGATCTGGTGGAAGAGGAGCTTTTCCCTGATTCCACGCTCGGCTGGAACATCGCCGGTCCGCGCGAGAATATCCGCAAAGTCTCGCGCGATGAACTTATAGCCTATCGTGATGCGTATTACATTCCGAGGCGCATGACCGTCGTGATGGCCGGAAAAGTCTCTCCGGATGCGCTCAAGATGCTGGATAAGACGTTCGGTTCGGTCACGCGACCCGCGGGTCACGATAAGCGTTTCGACGTCTTCAAGGCGCCTAAAAGATTGCGTCACGCGACCGGACTGCAGAACAAAGCTACGGAGCAGGTGCAATTCGCGATGTCATTCCATGGTCTCAAGATGCAGGACCCGAGGCTGCCCGCAGCCGGCCTACTCTCGACCATCATGGGCGGGACGATGTCATCGCGCCTTTTCATCCAGATCCGGGAGCGCCGTGGCTTGTGTTACTCCATAAACAGCGGACATCAGGCCAGGGAAGACGTCGGGCTCTTTACTATTTTGGCTGGATTGGATAAAACGCGCATGCCGGAAGCCATCAAAGCCATCATCCACGAGCTTAAGGATGTGGCTAAAAACGGCATAACTGACGAAGAATTGAAACGCGCCAAGGACAATATCCGCGGCCGTGTCAGGTTGGCTTTCGAGGATTCCGCGGCGCAGGCCGAATGGTACGGCAAGGATTGGTTGTTCCGCGGCCGTGTGGAAACTCCCGAAGAACGCATGCGACGTTTCGCTAAAGTCACTAAACAAGACGTGCAGAAGCTGGCTAAGCAGATATTCAATCCTGCTCACATGGCGACGGCCGTCATCGGACCATATCGGACCAAGGATCAGGTACAGAAGATGATCCGTTGGTAAATAAACAAAAAGCATTATGAAAAAAATTTTGATCGCCAATTGGAAGATGAACTACGGTCCCATCAAGGCCGGAGCTTGGGTCAGGGCTTTCCGTCGCGAACGGCTGCCTAAGGATGTGGATATCGCCATAGCCGTACCGCATATCTCGCTGGCCGCAGCTCGAGCTTCATTGGGTCGTGCTTCCATCCCGGCCTTAGCTTCGCAGAACAGCTTCTGGGCCGAGGAAGGTCCCTTTACCGGAGAGATAGCGCCGGCCATGCTGGTCGAATTCGGAGTCGCTTATGGTTTGGCTGGACACAGTGAACGCCGCATCCATCTGGGAGAGACCGATGAGATGGTGGCCAAGAAAGCCGTCGCTCTGCAGAAAGCCGGGATCTCGCCTGTCATCTGCGTGGGTGAGAACGCGCTACAGCGGAAGAAAGGTGAAGCCAACAAGGTCGTCCGCACACAGCTTCAGGCTGCCCTCAAGGATCTGGTCGGCGACGGCCGGGCGCCAGCCATCATCGCATATGAACCTGTTTGGGCCATCGGTACCGGAAAAGCCTGCGCACCCGAAGACGCAAAGTCCATGCACGCCCTGATCCGCGGCATCTTGGAAAAGAAATTCGGCAAGACGGCGGACAACATACGCATCATCTATGGCGGTTCGGTGGATGCGCGTAATGTCGGGGAGTATCTCTCGACTACAGGTATCGATGGCGCACTGGTAGGTGGCGCTTCGCTCGATCCGCGCAACTTCGGCTTGTTGTGCCGCGCCGCAGTCATCGCCTGATGAAGACCGCATGCTATACATAATAGCCCTGATAATCGCCGCCCTGGCGCTTCTGACCATCATCGTGGTCGTTTTACGGCATTGGAAAAAAATCCGTCTCATAAACCCCGAATCGATCAAGGAAGAGCTCGACAAGCGCAAACGTGACCAGCTGATGCTGAACCGTCTGAATCGCATCAAGTCAGACAAGATAGGGCCGCTCATGTTGGTCTCTAAACGCCTGATGACATACGGTAAGACGATATTCCACGCTTTGTACATCCGTCTGATCCGCCTCGAAAGATATTACAAGCAGGCCAAAGCACCCTTCGCCAACATCGCACCCTCACAGAAAGAGCGGCTTAAGGTGATGCTTGATGATGCCCGTTCGCAGGCGCGTGACCTGCACTGGGCTGAAGCCGAAAAACGATATCTCGAAGTTTTGGCGCTTGATCGTCAGAACTGGGACGCCTACAGAGGTTTGGCGACCATCTATCTCAAACAGAAGCTTTATCCACAGGCCAAGGAGACTTTCGAGTTCATGGATAAGATGAAGAAGGCGGATGATGTCTGTTATGCCGGATTGGCCGAAATCGCCGAAGCCGAGGAGGATTGGGCTAAAGCCGAGGCGATGCACCTGAAGGCCTTGGAGGTGCGGCCGCGCCTCGCAAACCGTCATGCTGACCTGGCTGAGTTCTATCTTGACCGCAAAGAGGCCGAAAAAGCCTGGCAATACGCCAAGTCTAGTACGGAGCTGGATCCCAAGTCGGCGAGGTATCTTGAACTATCCGTGGAAGCTGCTATACTCCTCGGCAACCGCAGGGAAGCGCAGGGAAAGTATGATAAGCTGCGGTTGGTCTCAGACGATCGTCCACGACTCCAGTCCTTGAAAGATAAGATCGAAGCGATCGGACAGAAGGCATAGGAAGCTTTGCGGCTTCTTTTTTCCTCCCCGGATAAGCTCATTCGCAAACCATAAAGGACTTTCGCCTTTGGATGCAGAACGAGGAAGAGCCGAGCCACGGAGCGAAGCGTACTGGAGCGTACGTTGAGCGAGTAGCGAGGACTTAGACGAAGTTATGCGCCAAAGGGGGAAGTCCACATGCCGTTGTAGCTCAGCTTCCGCCAGAGGCGGATCAGCCCGTGGCGTAGAGCACCCCGGTGGCCACCGGGGAGGTCTCGGGTTCAAATCCCGACAACGGAGAACGTCCCTCACATTTCATGCCGTTGTAGCTCAGCTGGTAGAGCATCTCCATGGTAAGGAGAAGGTCTCGGGTTCAAATCCCGACAACGGCTCCATCGCGTTGGACGCGATTTCTTCTGGAATTATTTGATGCGACGTTGAACGTCGCTGCCGATGATTCAAAGAGAGGTCGCGTCTAACGCGAACATGGGCAGGTACCGAAGCGGTCAAACGGGACAGACTGTAAATCTGTTGGCCTTGCGCCTTCCAAGGTTCGAATCCTTGCCTGCCCACCAGCAACAAAACCCGCGAAAGCGGGTTTTGTCATATCTGCATTGCAAGGATTCGAACAGGGAAAGTTTGAAAACCGGCAGGTTTTCACCGTTGCAGGGGAGAGCTCACGAGAGGGCGGGAGCCCTTTCGTGAAGCGAGCGGAGCGAGTGCGGTCAATCCTTGCCTGCCCACCATCACGTTAAACGTGATCAACACAAAACCCGCGAAAGCGGGTTTTGTGTTATCTCGAACTTCATTTTTTATGGTGCGACCCAACTCACGTCATTGCTATAGACTCCACATTTTCCTCCTAGATATTCACAAACTCGGAAGTGGTAGGTATTGCCAGATTCGAACCCACCCCAAGTATCGCTCCTTTTTTCGGATTCCGAATAATAGTGATAGTCATTTCCTGGATAAACCGGGTTAGGGTTCTCGGATACGACCACTTTAAAGCCCATTTCAGACGTGAAGCCCGAAACGCTCCAATTTAAGGATGCTTTGCCGTCGTATGTTCCGACAGTCAAAGAGATCGATTTATCCGTGTTTGAGGTAGAGGGCGTCTCGACCGTGGATCCTGGCCAAGTGATGGAAACATCGTTGCTATATGCTCCGCAGCTGCCGCCTAAGTACTCACAAACGCGAAAATGATAGGTATGACCAGCCTCAAAACCGGAGAACCATGTATCCATGCGCATATTCCGGTTGCTGAAATAGTGGTACGTATTTCCGGGGTAGACTGGATTGGGCGATTCTGAGACTACGACCTTGAAGCCCTGTTCGAATTCCGAGCCTTCAGCGGTCCAATTGAGTTGCACGGCGATGTTGTTGACCAGTTTTGCGCTGAGGGTCAGCTTAGCTGTATCGGATTGTGTATCTCCGGTTTCTGCCGGCTTATCTGTCTCGGTCGAAGGGCTGTCGTCAGTCGTGTCTTCCAGCATCTTGATCGTCACCTTCTGCAGGCCGTTGGTGTTGACCTGATACAGCTCGCCATGTGCATGTACGCGCATCACGATCTTGTTCTTCAGGCGCTTTAAGAGCCCGGGATTACCGTTAAGCAGCAATGAATAATTAGCCTCATTTATACCGATGACATCTTTCAGCAGGACATTGACCGTCTTGGTGGCAGCCTTCGTCTCGGTCTTCTCTTGAGCGGTCGTTGCTTTTGTCGAATTCCCAGCATTGATTAAACGACTTCCGACCCACCCATATGTCTCGCCGAATTTGACCTTATACCAGCCGTCCATCTCGCCCAGGAGTTCGATCTCTTTGTTGGCGGGGATGACTGTCAGGATCTCCGAGTCGTCCATACAGGGCTGACTACGCAATCTTGACGCTACCGTAGTTACGCCGGTGCCGGTTCGTGAATAGAAAGGATCGCTGTTGCAGGTAAAGGTTTCGGCGTTAGTTGTCGGCGCGGTCAGACAAAGCCCGATCAACAGTGCCGCTGTGGATAAGATTAGCGTTTGTTTCATACGGATTCTCGTTAGGATTAATATCATGCTACATTATAGCAAACATTGCTTCACGAACCGTCTAAAACCATGGAATTCAACAAACTCACGCCTGAAGAAGAGAGGGTAATCGTCGGTAAAGGCACTGAAGCGCCGTTTTCCGGCGAGTATGACGATTTCTTCTTGCCCGGCACTTACGTCTGCCGTCGCTGCAACTCGCCGCTCTATCGTTCTGACGATAAATTCGATGCGCACTGCGGTTGGCCGAGTTTCGATCAGGAGATGCCTGGTGCGGTGAAACGCACTCCGGATCCTGATGGCCTGCGTACCGAAATCAGCTGCGCCACCTGCGGTGCCCATCTCGGTCACGTCTTCTTAGGCGAGAGGATGACGCCGAAAGACACTCGTCATTGCGTCAACTCATTATCCATGAGATTCATCCCAGACAAGACATGATATGGCTATAAAAGAGGCATATTTCGGGGGCGGTTGTTTCTGGTGTACGGAAGCCGTCTTCAAGAACCTGAAAGGCGTCATTTCCGTCGAGCCGGGCTATTGTGGGGGATCCGTTGCAAATCCGAGCTATGAGCAAGTCTCAAGCGGGGATACGGGGCATGCAGAGACCATCAAAATCGTATTCGACGCTGAAATCCTTCCCTATGAGCGCCTTCTGGACGTCTTTTTCCACACTCATGATCCGACGAGCCTTAATCGGCAGGGGAACGACATAGGCACGCAATATCGCTCCGTCGTTTTCTATGTCGACGAGGCACAGAAGAAAACGACTGAAGAATATATCAAGAAACTAGGTGCTCAGGGCGAATTCCCCAAGCCTATAGTCACGGAAGTCGTACCATATGAAGCGTTTTACCCCGCGGAGGACTATCATCGGGACTATTTCGCACATCACCCTGACGAACCTTATTGCCAGCTTGTCATCAATCCCAAGCTACAACATTTCTGGCAAAGATATAAGCAATGGGCGAAAGAGAGCTGAAGATTCGTCAAAAGCACGGAATTATTGGTATAATCAGCACGAAATAATTTTAATGACGAAAAACTATGAAAAGACTAGCTACAGCCCTGTTCAGTCTAGCCCTCCTGTCGCTTATTGCGTTGCCAGCCAGCGCTGCGACCATGGTCTCTGGGGAAACCCTTAGTCTCGGCCAAGCCGAAGCCGTGCCAGGTGATCTTTATGCATCCGCCGGCAACCTTGTGGCCGCTGGACGAGTGGGTGGTGATTTCTTGGCTGCCGGAGGTGATGTCGTTTCCAGTGGCGACGTGGCACAAGATGTCTTTGCCGCTGGAGGTACTGTAGACATAAACGGCAATGTAGGGGACGACGTGCGTGTGGTTGGCGGCAAGGTGAATATTGGCGCGCAGATCGGGGGCGACCTGGTCGCTGCTGGCGGCATGGTGCAACTGCTTCCAGGCGCGACGGTCAAAGGCGACGTTTATGTCGCAGGCGGTTCCGTCATCCTGTACGGCAATGTCGAAGGCAATGTCTATGTGAGGTCAGGTAGCGCAATTTTGGGTGGATCCGTCACGGGTAACGTCGATGCAAGCTCTGAAGAGGAATTGAAGATCCAGCGCGGCGCTGATCTGCACGGTACGGTAAAGCTCCAAAGCCCTAAGCAACCGGTAGTCGAGGATGGTGCAGTACTTGCCCAGAGCTATGAATACACCGCGAGCCAATACCACCGCGCTGCTGCCATCAAGCCGGAAGCGCGCGCCTTCGGAGCCTTAGCGGGCGGAATGGTGGCGATCGGTTTCATCAAATTCTTGGCGCTCCTCGTGGCTGCACTTGTCTTGGGTTATGGGTTCAAGCAATTTACGCGTAAACATGTGATCGAAAGCTACCAGAGATTCTGGCCCAACCTTGGTTGGGGTTTTGTCGCGGCCATCGTGGTCCCGATAGTCGGGTTGTTGCTGGTGCTTACCCTCCTCGGATCCATCGTAGGCATTGCGCTTTTGACGGCTTTCGGCCTCGTGATGGTGTTGGCGAAAGTCATGTCGGTCATCTTCATCGGCGCTTTGATCTGGAGATTGTTCCTAAAGAAGATGCCGAACAACATCGATTGGAAGATCATCCTCGTCGGTTCGTTGGTGTTCGAGCTGCTTTGTCTTATCCCGGTCTTGGGCTGGCTGGCTATGTTGCTTGTGTTCGTCTCCGTCTTCGGACACTTGTTCATGGCAACCAAGGAAGCCGTAATGAAGACTAAATAGTCCATAGCTGTGAAGATGAAAATCACTCTGGATAAAGCGTTTTTTGCGGTTGCCCTGCTCCTCGCTCCATTGCTCTGGGCGAATTCGGCGGATGCTCAAGGTCTGTATCCCGTTGGATTGTCGCGAAACGTCTTTTCAAGGCCAGAAGTATCTGTCTGGCAGAACGATTTTTCCGGCCGTGTCAGGTTCGCGGCTTTTCCGAAGACGCAGAACGAAGGCGTTTGGATCGCCGCAGGTGATTTGGGGCACGACGGAATCGAAGAGCTGGTGGTTGGCGCCGGAGCCGGGAACAAGCCGGAAGTAAGGATTTTTGACGCTTCAGGGAACAAGATACTCTCTTTTTTGGCTTATCCCGCAGACTTTCGCGGTGGCGTAAGGGTCGCAATCGGAGATGTTGACGGAGACGGGAACCGCGAGATCATCGTCGCCCCGGGCGAAGGATATAAGCCGGTGATCAGGTTCTTCGACGGCATGGGCAAACCTAAGTTGAAGGAATTCCTGGCTTATGATGCAGCTTTCTTGGGTGGGATAAGCGTCCGCAGCGCCGACATCGACGGTGACGGCAAGGCGGAGGTCCTGACGGCACCGGATGCCGGATTAGAGCCGCGCATCAAGATATGGGATGGAGTCGCACTAAAGGTCAAATCCGAGTTCCTCGCCTTTGATGCCGCTCGGCACGACGGAGTCACGTTTGACGTACTTAATACTCATGAAGGTTATCGGATCGCAGTCTCGCCTGCCAGCTGGTCGCCGAGCTTCGTCCGCGTCTTCGACGCAGCTGATCCGAGCAGGCAGACGGCCGAATTCGAAGGTTTCGCCAGCAGTTCACGTAACGGTCTGATGGTCAGCGCTCTGGATGAGGACGGCGATGGATATGATGAGATTGCGCTTTCCCAAAATGGTTCAGCTGCTCCGGAGTTGAGGATCTACGACGTGGCGGGTGCTTTGTTGGGCAAATACATGGCGTACGATCCGACATTTCGCGGAGCCATAACCGCAACCAGCCTGAAGACGCGCGACGGTAATCGTATCGCCACGGCTCCGGTTTTCCCGACTGTCATCGGTCCCACAGACAGGGAGACTCTGATCGACGTCAACCTTACGCAGCAACGTCTATTCGCCTACGACCACGGCCGTTTGGCGCGATCTTTCCTTATATCGTCGGGCGTCAGTCGTCATCCGACACCTATCATGGAGACCAGCGTACAGGAAAAGATCCCGATGATGGATTACCGCGGCTATTATGGTCCGAATAATCCCGACAACTACTTCATCAAGAACGTGAAGAACAACTTGCGTATCCGCGGGGCCATCCTCATCCACTATGCGTTTTGGCATCATAATTTCGGTCATCCGATGAGCCACGGCTGCATCAACGTCGGTAATGCCGATTCCGATTGGATCTACGCTTGGGCACAGGTAGGGACTCCGGTGAGCGTACATCGCTGACGTTCGATCTAGGAGCGTCGATTTTTTCCGTTTGGGATTCAGGATTGATGCTGATTGGTGTATAATATTCTGATGGCACAGCGTGCTAAGAATTTGAAAAAAAAATCATCCGACGTGACAGTCGCCATCGTAGAGGATGAGGCGGTACTTTCGCGCGTCCTTGAAGTGAAGCTTAAGAATGCGGGCTTTCGCACCATGCTGGCGACTGACGGTGAAGAGGCGAGTGAAATGATCAGGTCAAAAAAACCGGATTTGGTGCTGTTGGATCTGGTCATGCCCAAAAAAGACGGCTTTGCCGTTTTGCGTGACATGAGGGAAGAGCGGGCGACCAAAAATACGCCGGTCGTCATTTTGTCTAATTATGGGACCGATGAAGACAGGCGTCGGGGCAAGGAACTTGGGATAAGCGATTATCTCATCAAGTCCACTACTAAACTCAATACCATCGTCGACGAAGTGAAAAGTGTCTTAGGCTGCAAGTCCGGTACGACTCCTAAGGCAAGAGTAGTCCTTTGACTATGCGTATAACCGCCAAGACCACATTAGCCATAGGCTTGACCATTAGCATACTTACCGTGTCGATGTACGGCATACTTTCGTATTATTTGACGCAGCGCTTCGGGGAGTTGGAGGTCGATTCCGGTTACAAGAATCTGCAGAGGTATGATGAGGCCGTCCTTGCGGAAGAAGGGCGTCTTTACGAGACAGCGGCTGATTATGGTGGTTGGGATGACGCTTATAACTATGTTCAGCATCCTAATGACGAATTCATACACAGTAACTTTTTGGTCGAGAATTTCGTTTCTTTGAAGCTGGATTTGGCCATCATCAGCGACCAGAAAGGCAATATTCTTTTCAGTCGTCATGCCAACCTGGAGACCGAAGAAGATGATCCGCTGCCGCAGGAGCTGCTGGATCAAGTGAAGAAACCGCAATCGATTTTCCGTTTCACCGAACCGCAACAAAAGAAAGTCGGTTTGTTCTATACGCAACATGCCGTGTTCCTTGTGGCAGCCGCGCCGATTATCACCAGCGATAAGAAGGGTCCGGTCCTCGGTACCATGCTCATGGCGCGCCATCTCGATACAGCATACGCTTCAGCACTCGGGGATCGCGTCAGGTTGCCCGTGAGTGGTTACGAGGTAGATATCTCTAGCGACGAAACTTCTTTCTTCAAGCCTGTTCCCTCTGATCCGTTCGCC
This sequence comes from bacterium, assembly GCA_021796435.1. Taxonomy (GTDB): domain Bacteria; phylum Patescibacteriota; class Patescibacteriia; order 2-12-FULL-60-25; family 2-12-FULL-60-25; genus CAIKNB01. The sequence goes on along the minus strand of JAJYXM010000016.1, from coordinate 929,102 downwards.
ATGTATAAGATAGAGGATAGCGGCGCGGCATCTTATCGCGGGAGTCTGTTGTTGAAAGACGTATTCGGCCAACCTGTGTTGATCGTCCGGGCCGAGCTGCCGCGTATTTATTCCCAACAGGCATTAGATTCGGTCCGCTTCGTTGTTTTGCTCCTTTCCGCTTTTGATCTGGTCCTTATCCTGTTGCTCATGCTTTTGATGCAACGTTTGGTCATCTCACGTATCAAGGCGATGGCTTCCAGGGTCAGGTTGATGTCCTCCGGTGGTAAGGTAGAGAGGTTACGTCTCCCGGGTAAAGACGAAGTCTCTGCGCTTTCAGGCGACGTCGTCGATGCTTTTGATGCGCTGGAAAAAAGCAGACAAGCGATCAAGGAAAGCGAAAAAAGGTTCGCCATGCTTTCGGCTGCGTCCCAGGACGGCATCTTCATGAGCAGCAACGGTAAGATTGTCGAAACAAATGAAACTGCGAGTAAGATAACCGGCTACACCCATGAAGAGCTGAAAGGCATGTCCTTGCTGGATCTGGTCGCTCCGGAATCCCGTGAGAAAGCCAAGACGAATATCGCACAGGCTATCTCAAAACCTTATGAGGTCACCTTGCTCCGTAAGAACGGTGAAGAATATCCCAGCGTCGTATCCGGCAGCACCCTCAAATATGGTAACCGAAAAATCAGGATATCTTCTTTGCGCGACATGAGCGACATTAAGCGCGCTGAAGCTGACTTGCGCGAAAGCGAAAAACGCTTCAAGACCTTGTCCAATGCAACCTTGGAAGGTGTATTGATAATCGAGGGCGACAAGATCGAGGATTTCAACGAAACAGCGGTGCGTATGACCGGATTTTCGGGCAATGACCTTATTGGTAAGACCGTTATGGACCTGGTCGCACCGGAAGACAGGAAGAAGGTCTTGGATCACATAGCGCTTAGCCAAGAGGCGCCATATGAAGTCAGTGGCTTAAAGAAGAGCGGCGAAAGATATCCGTTGTACATTTCAGGCCACACCGAATATAGGCAGGGCAAGCCTTTCCGCATTAAGATCCTGCGCGATATAACCGAACAGAAGAAGACGGAACAGGCATTACGCGACTGGAACGAAAAAATAAGGAGTGAACGCGAAAAACTCGACGTCATCCTGCATAGCATCGCGGACGCAGTGGTCGTCATCTCTCGCGACGGCAAGGTCCAGCTGATCAATTCCGTCGCGGCGGATTTATGTGACCTGAACCTGTTTGAGACGATCGGCCATGAATTCCACGGCCTCCTTAGGTTTAAGTCACAGACCAGCGACAAGGAATTGGACTTCATCGACCAAGCTTTGGAGAAAGGGGAGATACATGCGCCTACAGGTAAGACGCTCATGGTCAAGAAAGATGGTTCGCAATTGCCTGTAGCCGAATCGGCGGCGCCGATAAAGGATTCGGAGGGCCACATAACGGGCTGTGTCCTGGTTTTCCGGGATGCCACGAAAGAGCGGGAGATCGATCAGATGAAGACTGAGTTCGTATCCGTAGCCTCGCATCAGTTGCGTTCGCCCCTGTCCGGCATCAAATGGCTGATCGAGTTGGTGCTGAACGACACAGGCAAGCTCAAACCTGATCAGCGTGAATACCTTGAGGAAATCGACACCAGCAACGAAAGGATGATCCAGCTGGTCGAAGACCTGTTGGACGTCTCGCGCATCGAGACGGGCCGTAAGTTCACTATCGAAAAGAAGGATTTCGACGTCATACCGGTATTGGACGATCTGTTGAAGGAGATGGCTAGATTGTCCCAGCAGAAGCAGGTGTCTGTATCCGTCGCCGGCTCTATGCCCAAGTCCCTGCTGATCAACGCTGACCAGGAGAAGATCCGCGAGGTATTCAAGAACCTCATCTCCAACGCGATCAAATACACACTCAAGGACGGACACGTGACCGTGGGTTATGCCCATAACGGGGAAGAAGATGTGTTCAGCGTTAAAGATGATGGTATAGGCATACCTCAAGCGGAGCAAAAGAAGATTTTCGAGAAGTTCTTCCGTGCCGGTAACGTCGCCAGAGTAGATGCCGAGGGTACCGGATTGGGTCTATATATCGCCAAAGCCATAGTCGAAGGTCACGGGGGCAAGATATGGTTCGAATCAAAGGAAGGCCGTGGCACTACGTTCTTCTTCAGTTTACGGAATAGCTCCGGACAGCCAAAAAAATCTGCCGCAGCAGTTAATAGAAAGAGGATATGAGTATCCGATCCAAGGTTGCGTTAGGGATAATCAGCCTGTCGGTCTTGTTCATAGCCGCTCGTTCTTACCTCCTGTACCATGATTTCGATCAACACTTCAGGGAAATCGAAGTGAGCGAGGTCAGCGATAAGTTAGGTGTCTTGAAGGGTTTGTTGGACAGCGAGGTGGACAGGATAACACTTCACGTCCTGGATAACGCCTCTTGGGACGACGCTTACGCTTTTGCCGCCCAACCCAACCAGGAATTCGTCGACATCAATTTCCCCGATTATGGTTTGTCTTCGATATATGTTTCTTTCGCCGCAATCTCTGATACCAAAGGCAAGATCCTGATGGAGAAAGGTTGGGACCTCACGGATAAGTCACCGCAAAACGTGCCTTCGGGTATACGTGAGATGTTGACCGAAGATTCTGGGTTGATGCATTTTTCGCATCCCACAGACAAGGTGTCGGGAATTTTCGTCCAGGACGGGAATATATACTTGGTCGCCGCACGCCCAATCCTGAAGAGCGATGATAGCGGATCGGTGCATGGAACTTTGGTCATGGGCAGGCTGTTGGATGGCGCATTAAAACAAACGTTCTCGGAATTATTGAGGGAAAAGATCGAAATTTCCGCATTGAGCATCGATAACCTAAAGTGGTTCAAGGCGAACGAAATATCTACGGAGAGCGGCATGGCTTATGTCGTAATGGGGCCAGATCAGGCTACCGGGGCTAGTTTGGCCGATGATCTATACGGACATCCTGCGGTTTTGCTCAAAGTAGATAACACCAGAGCCGTCTATACCGAGGGACACAATCTGATAGTGAATGCAATCCTCTCGCTCATCCTGCTGTCTTTGCTTTTGGTGGCTGTCATCCAACTTTTGTTGGAGAAGCTTGTTTTATCCAGGCTGTCCAGACTTTCAAAACAGGCTAGCCGAGCTGAATTTTCTGGCGATAAGATGGAATTGATCCCGGGGCGTGACGAGATTTCCGGGCTTTCTCGTGACTTTTCCTTGATCCTTGAACACCTGATGGTCGAGAAGAATAGGCTTAATCGAGTCGCCGACAGCTTAGGCGAAGGTATTTTCGTCAGCGAAAAAGATGGGAGGATAATCCTTGTGAATAAGTCGATGTGCAGGTTGATCGGTTTGAAGACGGACAGGGAAGGCCGGGTCAAAGCCGGCACTAAGATCAGCTTCTATGACTCCAGGACACGCGCTGTCAGGCTTGATGTCATGTCACGGGTCCTCGATGTCGGATCAAGCCTGGATATACCTGAAGGTCTTTTCGTGCAGCACAAGAACGGAGATGAGATGCCGATCCATCTGCATGCCGTGCCGATAATTCAGGACGGAAAACCGGTCGCTGGTGTTTTTGTCTGTCGTGATACTAGCCGGGAAAAAGCACTGGAGACGACACGTGCCAGTTTTTTGGCGACTGCATCCAGGTACATGACACGACCGCTGGAGAAAATCACTTGGTATCTCGAATTCCTTACGCGCGAACTCACCGGTTCTTCTATCGAACAGCGGGAGGCGATGCAGGAGATCAGGAAATCAGCGGAAGGTCTGCTCCGCACGATGGATGACCTGTCCATCGTGACCGCGCTTGAAGCCGGTAAGAATCCCATCGGTAAAGCCAGACACCTCGGCGTTTCAGTCCTGGTCAAGGAAATCATGCACGAATCGGAAAAGGGTATGGCCGACAAGAGGATTCGCGTCAATACGAGCCTCAAACCAGGATGTTGCATCCTTGGTGACAAGAAGGAGATCCGTCGGGTTTTTGAGATTCTGATGGGCAACGCGGTGAAATACAGCAAAATAGGCGGAGTCATAGATATCTCGTGCGAAAGAAAAAATGGCCGTCTTGCGGTTACCTTCGCTGACAGCGGGATAGGGATACCTAAGAACGAACAAGAAAAGATCTTCAAAGGTTTTTATCGTGCCAGCAACGACAAGAACGAAAACGGCATCGGCCTCGGTCTGCACCTGGTCAAGCTCATCGTCGAAGCACACAGGGGCAGCATTTCAGTCGAATCCGCCATGGGCAAGGGGAGCAGGTTTACGCTGTTGTTCCCGCCCTGTGGGCTATCCACCCATTCCCAGAGCGATGAAGACGCGGCTTAAGCTAACGATCAGCCGTGATCACCGTAATTTTTTTGCCTTGAGCCACGAAACCCAGAAGTTGCGTCGTATCTTCGATCGCTCGCGCGTCAGCACGCTCTAGCATGTCTGCGGTTTGGGCGTTCTGTTCCGCTTGCTGGTTGAGAACCTGTAATGCTTCGTTATATCCGCTGTCGGAATCCGTGATTTTCTTAAGCAGTCCCTTTTCGTTCTTTACCTCCATAGGCCCGACCAGGCGCGAGTTGAAGAGGGTCGCCTTCGGTATGGTCACGGTTATATTGTCGCCGTCTATCACGACATCGTCTTGGGTGATCTTAGCCAGGTCAGTGCCCAGATTGATCTCCATCAGCCCTCTGGCCGTGATTGTCTGACCGAAGAAGAAATCCTGGAATGCGCTTCCGGTTGTCTTGTTGATGACTACGGGTTGGTCGAAGAAATATGTCTGTGTCACAAGAAAACCCCTATCATGCAGGGCTGTTAGTATGCTTTGCGAACTGATCTCCGTGCGGAGTGCTTGTTTTGGGGCGGCTGTCCGGATCCCTAGCCAATAGCCCGCGCCAAGCAGCGCAAGAATGGATATACCGACAGCCAGAACGAGGAAAATGTATTTCTTCATATAAGCAAACTATGCCTGAAAATCAGCTAATAATCAAAAGAAACAGCTTCAAAATCATAAAATAGACCAAAAACGCCAATTATTGACTTATTCCGTGTAAAATTGTATCATTCGGCGTGCCTTTTAAACGCTCTCCTGCAGTCGCTTGAGCCCGCACGGCTCAGCGGTAGTGCAACGGTTTTGCCTGCCCGCCAATCGCCGGGCGCCGGGATAGCTCAGTGGTAGAGCAACGGTTTTGTAAACCGTGGGTCGCAGGTTCAATCCCTGTTCCCGGCTCCAGGCGTTCGGCAGGCGGGTAAACCGTAGTCAATCGGTAAGTAGAAATCACACAACCAAAAAATTTATGCCGCAAGACAACATGATCAAGTTCGAGTGCAAAGAATGCCGCAAGGTCAACTATCACTCGAAGAAAAACAAGAAGACCTTGAAGACGCGCTTGGAACTCAAGAAATTCTGCAAAAGCTGCAGGACGCGCACGGATCACAAGGAGACCAAATAACGAAGACGGCCGCTAGGCCGTTTTTGTGTTGTCGGTGTTTTTCGTCTAAACTTACCGCATGCCAGGTTTTCCCAAGCCACCCCCGCTGATCCAGAAGCCGACCTGTAAACCATTGCCTAAAGATCTTTTGCCGACGGACCGTAGGGTTGTCGTCATCTTTTATTTGGTCTCCATGGCACTGTGGATCGTGGGTTATGAACTGGTCTTTTGGCTCTTGCGCTGGTTGTATGCAGGGGCCATCGCTGAATCGGGCCATGCTTTGGTGATCGCTATTGGCAGTATTCTCTTGGCTGCCTGGATGGGCGTAAGTAGCGGATATTGGGCCGTCTATTACATCTTCAGGAATGGATTATGGAAAAATCACTTAAACCAAAAAACAAGAACATGAAATTACCCGATCTCGTCATGCGCTCTTTGGAGCTCGCGGCCGTCTGGCATCTGGGCCAAAAACGTAAGCATCCTCTGGAGGTAATCCCGTACATCGCACACCCGGTACAAGTCGGTTATCTTCTGCAATCCGTCGGTGCGCCGGAACATGTGATAGCTGCAGGGATCCTGCATGATGTCGTCGAGGATAGCTCCGTGACCGAGAAGAACCTGGTCCTGGCGACTAATCCGAAAGTCGCGCGTCTGGTGATGGAGGTCAGCGAGCCAAAATCGATCAAAGACTGGCAAAAACGCAAGGACGCATTCCTGGTTTCGTTGTCAAAAGCCTCAAAAGAGGCGTTACTCATCAAGTGTGCCGATCATGTAAGCAACCTGCGCAGCCTGCTTGAAGCCTCCAAAGCATCACCGGACGTCTGGCGCATGTTCAACGGCGATAGGGAACATAAGTTGGCTTATGAACAGGCGATCTTCGGACTCATAAAAAAGAAGATCAAGTCGCCGCTTGTCGGTCTGCAGAATGAATTGCTCAAAAAGGTCTCTAAGATCTAGGCTTTTCCGCAAGGCTTTTCGCCTTCAATAAAGCCAGCCTGAAATCCTCAAAGCCCAAAAGGGACGTATTCGAGGCAGCGACAAGGCTTCCTCCGGCGACGCATACCGTCGGATCGCCATGACCTAGATATTCGAAACCTTCACGTGGCGTTCTCCAGGCCGTTAGGGTCTTCTTTTCTTCCTCGGTGATCGTCCCGTCCGCGTTTTTCCGTTCCAGATCAGCGAGTATAGGTTGCCGCTTCTCTTCCTCTGCGTCGTTCAAGGCAGCTTCCAGGAATTTAAGGGTGAAGATCTCGGTGCTCTCCGGTTTCATGCCGATGTCATAGTTGTCGCCACCCTTTCTGCGGCTAGAGCCTGCCCACACGGCTATTATGGATTCCGCAGGTACGCGTTGATAGGCGATGCTCGCTACGCCAAGAGGACTGATATCCGGTTCGCTCGACGAATCGACTATGAAAAGCTGTACCTCATGCGATTTTCCGTCTTTGCCTTGTACTTTGATCGTGGTAGTTTCGGCTTTCTCGAAAACGCGTTCGAAGCGCACGAAATCCTCTTTGACTTCAGGACCTCCGGAAATGAGCGCATCGCGGATCTCTTGGCTGACGGGCAGGTCCTCGAAGGCGAAATCCTCGAAATCCACCTCTGCGCCTTTTTCCAGCTGTTCTTCCGCAGAATTCAAAAGGTCGAACATATCCCTGAGGATCAGGCCTTGGTACTTGTCGCGGCAAAGATCGGACAGTTTGATCTTTTCTTGCGTCGTGGAATTTACGTCCGTCCAGATCTTCTTCATCTCAAAGTCCCTCTGGTTGGTGTGAGTGTGCTTGATGGCCGAAAAGGCGCCTTGCAGGCTGTGCAGGAATTTATCCGGGTCGTTTTCCCTGAAACGGCCATAGTCGACTTTGTTCACGAATTCTGACAGTCTGGAGGCTATCTGTGGCAAGCGGCCATATTGCAGCAATGACTTGGCGAGATAAGTGGAGCACGTCGAATCCAGGTCGCTATCATGATGCGAGGTCACTCGATCGATCCCTCGTTCCGCCATCATCACCAGGACGTCCGCCGGGAAATCCGCCAGCATCGCGGTCGTGCAACGGCGCTGTTCGGAAGGGATGTTGACCGTGTGGTCGATGGAGTGATGGTCGATTATGCCGCGACCGATCGTTTCACGATAGACTGCATCTACCTGCGTTTGGTTTTCGGGATCCCGTAAGTCCTCGGGAGGAGGCAGGGGAGTACCTGTGTCCAAAGCCAGCACGTTAGGCGGCAGGTTCTCTGCGCTTTGTCCTTTTCCGAGCGTCGGCGCGTCCCGATCCGGATCGAAGATTACTCTCCAAACAGGTTCTTTTTCTTGTACGGGGCCGTTATTTTTTAAGTCGTTATTCTCTTGTTCGTAAGCCATATCCGGCAATTATACGCAGGTGCCTGGCTTTAGGCCAGCTGGCTTACGAGGGTCATTTCGGCGACTTCCATTCGACTAACGCTCCGGCTTTCATTTCCATCGGATGGGCTTTCTGCAATGTCGCGATTTGGCGTTTGTTGAGCAGTGGGTAATGTTTCACGTCATACAGACGGCGCTCTACGAACCACACATCCTCTTCACTGGTGATCCATCCTTGTTTATCGAACTGCGCCAAGTTCACCGGACAGGAATAGCTACGCAGGGTCTTATAACCATCGTCGTTGAAGTATTCATGGAAATACGACAGTACCAGCTCACGCAGTGTACGGTAGATGGGTTCACGATAGCGCAGCACGGCATGATTCGACTTGGATACCGCGCCCCAACAACCATATCGTTTGAATAAGGCGATGACATGGTCGAAATCCCGCGGATCACTCGTCAGATCCAACACCAAAGGCGGCTGACCGTGGATACGGAAAGCCAGGGCCGCCAGCATCGCACCTTCGATGCAATGCGCTCTTCTTTCGCGCATTACGCGTCGGGGTGAAAGGCAAGTATCACCCTCCTCTTCGTGGTTTATGGTGAAGGAGTCGAGGTATGCCTGGATCTTGGGTGGAGTATCCAGCTTCTTGAGTAATGATGATTCCTCTTTTGTCAGTCCGAACATTTTCATAGTTTAAAGGTTATTCTGCAAAAAAAGAACCCCACGGCAACTTATGACTTCCACCTTGTGAAAAAGCAGGGCGGGTTATACTGTATTCTCCATGTCACAACTAGATATTTCGGACAAGACATTGCGTGATGTTTTTGCCGCCAACTTGGATGAGCGCAGGATCGATTTCACCGGCGAAGAGCGCGGCGCCCACTCGGTGGTGAAGATCGTCCGCGGTGAGCACGGCATGTACGTCGTCAAGATCCCTCAATGGTCCGTAAAGATCACTCGAGAGCTTTTTGCGTATGAGCATCTCCATGGGATGGTCCCGATGCCCAGACCGTTCTACAGCGACGACCGGATCATCATCCAGGAATATATCGAAGGCGAACGTTTGAGCGATGCGGTGTTGGACGGTCGGACGAAACGTGCCATATTCAACGAACTTGGTTCGCTGACACGGAAGATGCATTCTATTCATATGGCTGGCGGAGGGCTGGTGGAGCAGGGTGGTCGTGCGGCTTTCCCTTCTTTTTTGGCTTGGGCAAAGGATTGGCTGGAAAAGAATACGGCTGTAGTTCGTAAGCAGGGGACTTTAAACGAACAGGAGTGTGATTTGCTTTTGGCATATCTCCGTCAGGGCTTGCTCGCAAATAAATTCGATGACACGCGGCTGTTGCATGGTGATATCGTCCCGTGGAACGTATTGGTGAAGGACGGCAGGATCACGGGTATCATCGATTATGGTGACCTCTTCATCGGACCGGCTGCATTCGAATTCGCGAGGCCATATCGGGTCCTGGATCGACAGACGACATTCGCGTGGCTGCTCGAGGGATATAACGACTCCGTTCCGGAAGGAGATATCGTTTTTTGCGCCAGTCTGGAGGCGTTATGGAGCATGCCCTATCATCTAGGATCAGATCCGCAAAAGGCGATATCTGACGCCAATTTCCTTCGCGGCGTACGATGAACCTCTGGAAAATAAATGCTTAACCCAGCCGAGAGGCTGGGTATTGGTAGGAAGATGGTCATGCTGCCGCGCGTTGCTCGCTCAGGAAGCGCAGGGTGCGCTCCCATTCGGAGTCGTGATCGAACTCGACCGGCATGCAGGCGGGTATCGAGCTCATCGATCCGCCCCGTCGCCAGTGCTCGTAGATGAAATACCCCGCTGTCCGTCTGAAGCTGTCCCGTTCCACTTCGTCGATGATGGTCTTGGTGACGACGTAGGGATTCCGGGTGTAGGTGTGGTCATCCGGCACGACATCGAACGCCAGATCAGCCGAGCTGTAGTATTCCTGCAGGCCGCGCCTCTTGAGCAGGATCCGCCGCAAGTTCGTCGTCGGGTTGGCGGGGTTGCTGTAGGCGGTATTCACGCATTCGTGTACCTGCGCAGCCTTGAGCAGCCTGATCCAGTGGCTGGACGGCACCGGACAATGGCCGCACGTCACGGCAAAGCGGTCGTCCAACAAGTCTTTGAACAGGGACGGCACTGCGGCGAAGCAGTGGGCCGTCTGTCGTAGTTCGGCGTTGATGCGGAGCCGGTCGACTACTCTCGCTATAGCACCCAGATTGTGCTCATTGACGCTGACGAAGAACTGGTCGAAGCCAGCCTCCTTGGCCCAACTGATGACGTAGTGGATGAGGGGTTCCCCGCGGAAAGTCATCAGGGCTTTGCTGCGCAGGGGATTCAGCTCTGGGCTCATGCGCGAACCCACACCCCCGGCGGCGATGACGAGCTGTCTGACTTTGCACATCACGAACCTCGCAGTGAAAGGACATTAATACTTTACACAAAAAGCCTGTTTCTGCAAGGGTAGGGCATCGGCATACTGGCCTGACTACTTGATTGGCATAGGGATTGGTGATAATCTCTGCGGACAAATAGCAAGGGGGCTTCGTTCCGCCGCCTTTCGCGAAAGGCGGGGCAAGCAATGGTAGTCCCGCTGCTCGCGAGCGGCGGGGTCCAAAACCAGCTACCTAATTTGTATGTGGTTCACATATGTCCTCAGGTCGCATGTAGATAATGGTTATTACATTGGATTTACTGGTGATATTCAGAAAAGGATAATAGAGCATCAAGATGGGTCAGTGGATTCTACCAAGAATCGACGACCCATCGAGCTGATCTACTATGAGGCATATGCCGAGGAGGCTATGGCCAGACAGCGTGAAAGTAAGCTTAAGCAGTTCGGTTCTTCATATGTAGGTTTGCTGAAAAGGTTGGGTGAAAGATCGTAGCAAGGGGGCTTCGTTCAATGGTAGGACGCTGGTCTCCAAAACCAGCGACGTAGGTTCGATTCCTACAGCCCCTGCCATGGAAATACCGACGGGATTTGTTCCGTCGGTATTTCTATTACGGCGAGATGTGTAGGAATCGAACGGGGAGGGCGATGGGAACCGGTAGGTTCCCGTGGCGGAGGGAGTGAGCGCAGCGAACTGGGAACCGAGGGGTTCCCAAGAGCGAAGCGAGTGACGTTCCTACAGCCCCTGTCACGTAAATTGTCGCGTAACCACGTGGCTTTTTTTCGTAGGGGGCCAAGAAGGAGTAGAACTTCTCAAAGAATGTTATACTGAGAATATGAAAAAAATTATTGTTCAAGAAATGCTTTCCGTTGATGGATTTTTTTGCGGCCCCAACGGCGAAATCGACTGGCACAATGTCGACGCGGAATTCAACGAGATGGCGGCGGCGTTTCTCGACACCATCGACACTCTGTTGTTCGGCCGTGTGACCTATGAACTCATGGCGAGTTACTGGCCCACAGAGGCGGCGCTGAGGGACGATCCGCGTGTCGCAAGCAGGATGAACGCACTGAAGAAAGTTTATTTTTCAAAGGGTCAAGAAAAAAAGCTCTGGAACAATTCGACAATTCTGAATGAGATCAATGCCGACGATATCCAAAAAATGAAAGAGATGCCCGGCAAAGACATTGCGATTTTTGGGAGTGGGAAAATAATCGAACAACTCTTCCCTCTTGGCGTGATCGACGAGTTCCGATTCATTGTCAATCCGGTGATTCTAGGGAAAGGGAGAACAGTTTTCTCAACCGTAGAAAAAACCAAAAAACTAACACTTATCGAAACAAAAAAATTCGGTAACGGAAACGTCCTTTTGAGTTACGCTGCATGAAGGCCGATGGAAAATGCACCTGACATCTCCACCATTACCAGCGTCCGAACGTCTTCCACGAGCCCCTGCCATGGAAATACCGACGGGATTTGTTCCGTCGGTATTTCTGTTACAGGGAATGTGTAGTGTCGAACCAAGGGCGGTGTGAAACCTATTCTTTTGCTCCCACTTCTCTTATCCCGGTCGTGCCAGGGAGGTCGCGGTAAAGATCCCGATAGTTCAGCTGACGTTCAGGTATATCCCTATAGATCTTCTTTACTGCTGGCACCGTGTCGCATTCGTGAAGGTCTGACCATCCGTTCGGGTTGGCTTTCGAATAGGCGGGCCATTCTGGATCTACATTGCTTATCTCGATGACCGTCAGCGGTATCCTCAGCTCACGGGCTACTGCTGCACGGTGTATCCCGTCGAGCAGAATCTTGTCTCCTTCTGGTGTAGCTTCGACGATCGGTGGGACCAACTGATATACAGGACCTCCGTCAATAGAGATCTCTGCACCTCCCTGCATTTTGAATATGTCGATACCAGTGGAGACGATGAGCTTGTCGCGTACGTCTCTAGCGAACGCTAGACGGCTTTTGAGTACATAAAAAGCCGAGGGTTCGAATAAAGCCGCCGAAACAATATTGATGTCGGCGTTCTTATAAGGCTGTATGTCCGGATGATTGGTCAATCTTACGTTACGGATCATCTGGACGACTTCTTGTGCAGGGATCTGACGCTCAATACAGATGAATTTCATGCTGCAATATTAAGCGAAATAAGCCAGAAAAGTCAATCGTTGGGATGAACAAAAGTCGTCGCAAGACGGATTTTGTGTTAGCCTCTCATTATGGTTTATCTCATCGGCGGCGCACCACGTGTCGGTAAAAGCATCATCGCACGCAGATTGGCGCAAGAGACCGGTGCTGATCTTATATCCACCGACGACCTTTGGAGTGAGTCTGTAAAAGAGCTGACAGAAAGCGAAAGGAAGGAAAAATACCCGTTCCCAGGATTTTCCGGCACCGCCTCGGAGAACACTTTGACGTCGGACGAACTGACCCGTCTTCAACTCATCGAAGCGGCATCTTTATGGCCGGAGTTGGATGAGGTGATCCGCAAGGCGATTGCGATCGACGAACCGCTTGTCATCGAAGGAGTGCATCTCATCCCTGAATATGTCGATAGGCTGATTGCGGAGTTTGGACCACGACGCATCCGTGCTGTCTTCGTCGGATCTCGAGATGTTGCGGATGTCGCCGAAGGCATCGCGAAGAACACAAGCTCTGATAACTGGATGAAAGACGCTAATCCAGAGGTGATTTCGCAGCTAGCGGCGTTCGTCGCTGCATTCAGCGCTCACATCAAAACCGAAGCGGAACGCAACCGACTCAAATACGAAGAACGCACCAAAGATTTTGAGGGCGACATCAAGACTATTTTGTCGATGGTGCTAGGGGAATAAGAATCGTGTAGTTGAAACGGCAGGTCCATAAGTAAGATTTTGTATAAACGTTCTTCAGCCGACAATACAGTAACTGAAGACTCTTTTGACTATATCAAAATATATTGATATAGTCTGTTCAGAAACGCTTATGCAGCCAAAATGTTGCCGTAACAAAGGGACGACGGATGGTCTCGCTTCGACCGTTGAATTCCTTAAGGTCATAGCCGAAGAGAACAGGCTTAAGATCCTTTGTATGCTGAGGGAAGGCGACAGGTGCGTCTGTGACATCTGGCAGTACCTCGGTTTGCCGCAGAACCTGGCGTCACACCACCTCAAGGTCCTGAAGGATTTCGGTCTCATCACGGCACGCAAAGATGGTCTTAAGGTCTATTATTCGATAAATAAAAAAGCCATGTCTATGTTTAACTCATCCTTGAACGAATTCCTCCTCTCCTATGAAAAATAATACGACCATCCAGGTCCTTGGTTCCGGCTGTCCTTCGTGTAAACGTCTTTTCGAGACTACGCGACAGGCTGTTGAGACGATGGGTCTGGACGCGGAAGTCGAATATATCACCGACATCCAAAAAATCATCGACATGGGAGTCATGCAGAGTCCCGTATTGGCAGTCGATGGCACGGCCATCATGGCCGGGTCTGTGCCGAATAAGGATCAGATCATCGAACTGCTCGAGCGTAATCTGTCGGAATAAGGCATGAGCATCTTCTATCCATTGCAATTGCTGGCTGATTGGCTTACTTATGGCGTTTTCCGTATAGCCCACGATTCATCGTTTGCCGGTGCGGTGGATTTTTTCATCTTTGACACGTTGAAGATCCTCATTCTTTTGACGGTCATCATCTTTGCCGTTTCTGTCATCCGATCGTACCTGCCTCCGGAGAAGATCCGTTTCGTCTTGGCCAGGAAAAATCCTTATTTCGGCAACCTCATCTCCGCCTTACTCGGCATCGTTACGCCGTTCTGTTCCTGCTCCGCCATCCCGTTATTCCTCGGATTCATCCAGGCCGGAGTCCCGCTTGGCGTGACTTTCTCTTTTCTTGTCGCCTCGCCGATGATCAATGAAGTCGCCCTGGTCCTGCTTTTAGGGATGTTCGGATGGGAAATAGCGTTGTTGTACATCTTCAGTGGATTGATGATCGCCGTCATCGCTGGAGTCCTCATCGGGAAGATGAAGGTAGAGAGTCTGGTCGAACCGTTCGTCTATCGTCATACGGTTAAAGACGTCGCTGATTTACCCAGGATGGACCACAGGCGACGCGCCCTATACGCACTGGATTACACGATCGATATCCTGAAGAAAGTTTGGCCCTATGTCTTGATCGGTATCGGCGTCGGAGCATGGATACATGGTTATGTGCCGGCTGATTTCCTCGCCCGCTACGCAGGCAGGGATAAATGGTACGGCGTCCTAGTGGCTGTCCTGATCGGCATCCCGCTTTATTCCAACGCTGCCGGCGTCATCCCGCTTGTCTCCGCTCTGGCCGAAAAAGGCGTTGCTATGGGCACGACCTTGGCGTTCATGATGTCTGTTACGGCACTGTCCTTGCCTGAATTCATGATCCTGAAAAAAATCATGAGACCCAAGCTGATCCTGATATTCGCCGGGACTGTCGGCGCGGGGATAATTTTCACCGGTTTTCTGTTCAATTATTTGTTGGATTAGCCAGTATCAGGCGCCGGTTTGTGCTGATTCTCCTTAAGGGTGCTAATATCCATACATGGACACCGAGCAGGGCCAGGCAACCACCCCAACGCCAGGGAACGCGCTTGGTTTTTATGTCGCCGGTTCTTTAGTCGGTCTGATCTTGTTGGGCGGCATCGGCGCCGTGGTTTTTGGCCAGCGATTGGATTCTTGGCTTAGCCAGACGGAAAACGTCGTAAGCACTCCCAGCTCGACGATCGGGATCATCGTCCCATCCAGCACCGAGCCGGTCGAGGAAGTACCGCAAATCGTCCACGTTGCTTTGCCTAAAGAGGTACGTGGCATCTATTTGACCGGATACACGGCGGGTTCACACCGTGCCGAAAGTTTGCTTTCTTACGCCTTATCCTCTCATCTCAATACCTTCGTCATCGATCTAAAATTGGATGACGGAGCTCTGGCCTTCGTCCCGCATGATACTGCTTTGCATGAACTTATCCCGACCGATCCCGCGATCCGCGATCTGGACGCCTTGCTCTCGCGACTTAAGGAACAGGGCATATATCGCATCGCACGTATAGCGGTCATGCGCGACAAGACATTCGGTCAGCTCCATCCCGAAGTCGCGTTGCGTAATCCGGATGGGGGAGTATGGCGGGATAATACGGGTATGCAGTGGCTTGATCCGGCAGCGCCGAAAGTCTCGGAATACGCCTTGGCCTTGGCGCATGAGGCTTACGCTCGCGGTTTCGACGAGGTCCAATTCGATTACGTGCGTTTTGCGTCTGACGGAAAACTGTCCGCCATACGTTATCCCGTCTATAATGGCAAGCTCCCCAAAGCCGAAGTTATGCGCGATTTCTTCAAGAAAGTAGGCGGCGCGCTACGCATGGAGGGGATTCCTGTCTCGTTCGACTTGTTCGGCCTGACTTATTGCGCGGAAGACGATCTCGGGATCGGTCAGCTTTTGACGGATGTCTATCCCTACGCCGATTTCATCTCGCCCATGGCTTATCCTTCGCACTACGCCAAGGGATTCCAAGGCTTCGCTAATCCGGCGCTGTATCCGTACGAAGTCGTGAAAATCACCTTAGATAAAGGTACGGCAAAGATGATGGCCTTAGCCACCTCTACAGAAGAGGGGGTTGTCCGCAATACGAGCCGTCCCTGGATCCAGGATTTCAACCTCGGTGCGACATACGATGCGGCCAAGGTACAAGCCGAAATCAAAGCTGCACGCGACGCCGGGGCTTCCGGCTGGCTCATCTGGAACGCACGTAACGTCTATACGTCGATGGATTATCTTAAATGAGATTATGTCTTTAGGCCTCAAACGCGGAACTGTCGAACTCATGCCATACGATCCGGAATGGGCACGCTTGTTCGAGCAGGAAAAAATAAGTATACAAGATGTACTCAAGGATGATGCATTGGGCATCGAGCACATCGGTTCTACAGCCATACCAGGCATGGATGCTAAACCTATCCTTGACTTGATGGTCGCTGTGAAGCAAATCGACGATTATTCTGAATTCATGATAAGCCTGAAGAAGCTGGGATATTCGTTCATGCGGGACAACCGGAGCGAGCAGGAACATATACTCTTCGTCAAAGGACCGGACGAATGTCGTACCCACTATCTCAAGCTTACGACCCTCGGAACTAGATTCTGGCATGAGCACCTTTTATTCCGCGACCACCTGATAAATCATCCGGATCGCGCCGAAGCCTATAGGAAACTCAAGCATGACCTGCTCCGGAAATTCTCCGACGACCGCGCTAGCTACACGAACGCCAAGGCGGCCTTTATCCAGGACACGATAAAATTAGCTGAGCTCGAAACATCGGGCCATTAGGTTTTACTGTATTTTGGTCTCAAAGCCCTAGAGTCTGCTTCGCCTTCAACTCGATTATATTGCACAGGTGCTCTAGCTCTTCCGCGAATCGCGGTTCGTACATCTTAGCTAAAGGCAAGATCCATTCACGAGTTTCCGCTACCTGCTCGAGCCTTTTTTCCGGGTTCCATCTCGATCCCGGTGCAGGCTCCTCCACGAGATCTGAAAGATTATGTATGCGGTCAGCGCATTTGGCTACCGCTGCGCGTCTGCCGCAACGTTTTATGGCTTCGAAATATTCAGGCTTCGTACGTGCCGTAGAATGCGTGACGAATCCGGTCAAGGGATCCTCAAGCCCATAGATCTTGGATACGGTCAGTATCTCGCGCGCCAGCTCCGGTCCGAAAAGCTGCTCGAGCATGGATAGCGAGATGTAGGTATCCTCCAGGCTGTCGTGGAGTATCGCCAGTATGATGTGTTCCGAATCAACATAGCCATGGTCGATTAGGATTGATGCCACGTGCCTCACGTGGTCGAAGTAGCGCTCGCCCGTGTCTCGTGCTTGCCCGTCATGCCACTTTTTTGCCAGATTATACGCCCAATGGATACGCTGGCGCTCTCGCTGCGTCATCGCCGGGATCCGATCGAAAAACTCGAATCTGTTCATATGATTATCCATTAGTTGATCAGTGGCTCCAAGATCAAGCCTAGACATAAAAGTCAGGGAAGTCAATCAAAGTAATCAGATTTTCATGTCAGTGGATCATCCAAACTTCCCGGATTGACGAAACATCTAAAAAATGGTTAAAGACCGTGGTCAGCCACGGTCTTTCCAGTTCGGAGGGAGTCATGCCGGTCCAAACTTCAAAACGCGACAGCTTCGGTGTTTACGTCGGGCGATTCTCGCCTTTGCACTTGGGTCACCAGGTGCTCATCGACAAGCTGCTCGAGGCGTACGGCGAGCGTCATCTCATCTTGGTGGGAAGCTGCAACCACGGGATATCTTTCCGCCACCTGTTCACCTACAATGACCGCTGCGAATTCATCCGTACCGTGTATCCTCAAGCTCGGGTGACCGGCCTGCCTGACTTCGATGATGATGAAGAGTGGTTCAGCCTGCTCGACGATACGTTGGCGCTGCATCACGTCTCTCCAGACGATACGACCTTCATCGGCGGATGCCATGAGGATATCGAATTCTTCATCGACCGCGGCAGGAACGTGGAGATCATCAATCGCTTCGACGGCACGAGCCCCAGGATCAGCGCTACCGAGGTGCGCGACGCGCTGATCGAACATCGCACCATCGAGGGGCTTGTCGATCCGCGCATAATCGAGATTGTGAGGCAGCGCTTCGACGTCCGTTGGGCCGCTCTCCGCAAGAAGTAGTCTCTGCTCGCCCCGGCTTGCATCAAGCGCATGTCCGGGGCGTAATGTTTTACGCGTGATTCGTTTCATTTTCGTTTTGACGACGGATGTGTAAGACTGGATATCGTCATGTTCATCGCCCACTTACCGGCCGGATATCTTTTGACGCGCTTTCTGCAGCGCAAGCTTAAGACGACCAAATATCTTTGGATCGGCTTGTTGGCGAGTATTTTGCCTGACTTTGACCTTCCGTATTTCTATCTCATCGACCATCGTCAGACCCTGCATCACGAATACTGGATCCATCTGCCTATTTTTTGGCTGTCTGTCTCATTTCTCGCCGTCTTGATTTTCTTTTTCACTAAAAATCGCAGATTCCTTCTCATCTCGACGATCTTCTTGGCCAACATCTTCCTCCACCTGATTCTCGATACTTTCGTCGCAGGTATACTTTGGCTGTACCCGTTTTCACATGTGAGCTTACGTCTCTTCACTGTCCCGGCACGCTATCCGTTTTGGGGCGAGAATTTCGCGTTCCACTGGACTTTTTTGGTCGAGATCGCGATTATCCTTTGGGCCTTTATAGTACTCATCAAAAGCTGGAGAAGAAAAGGGGAGAGTAAATCCTGACTTTGTGCTAATGTATCGATATGAAGATTCTTACTTTGTTCCTCGTGTCAGTCATCCTGCTCGGCAGCGGTTGTTCTACGGACCAAGCGACGCCTGCCGCAAACTCGCCCGTCAAACCGACAAGCGTCGGCACGACGCCAGCTGTCGGCAGCGCCTCTGTGCTGGATTTGAGCAATCGAGGATTAACCTCGATACCTTCTGATGTCTTCAATCGAACTGATTTGGAGAGTCTGGATCTGTCGGGCAACCGTCTGACGGGTGCTCCTCAAGCCGAGATCAGGCATCTGCAGAAACTGAAAAACCTTGATTTGAGCGATAATCAGCTTACAGGTCTGCCGGCGGAGCTGGGCCAACTCAAAAACCTCGAAGTCCTTGATGTCTCGAATAACCGTCTCACCGGGCTTCCTCTCGAACTTGGTAATCTGACCCAGCTCCGCATCCTCGATATCTCGGGCAATCAATACTCAAAACAGGATCTAGACCAGATTGCAGCTAAGCTCACGAACACGGAAATACGACGTTAACTACTTTTCGATTTTTTTGAGCTCCTGCAACCACCATTGCTTTACGGCATCCACATGCTTGTCCGGTCCTGCCTTGCGTAGATAGGCGAATTTCTTTTTGAATAACTCGCTATGCTTTTTGAGGTTGGCCGGACTTTTCAGCGCCCAGAGGTCGAATTTCAAGACTTCTGACTCTTTATGATGCAGGAATTCCGGATCCAGATATCGGTTCGCTGATTGATCAAAGTCAACGACCGTCACTTTTGCTCCTGGAATGACCTTTTTGGCCAGCGTGGAGATTCGTCTATGACGGGTTTTTTCTCCGAATACAGTGACCTGACCCCCTTTAAACCCATTGATTATTTCGGCTGCAAACAGAAAATTGTCTAAAGTCGAATATGATCTCTTTTCCGGCACAAGCCTCCAATTCTTCACGCTTTTGCTGACCGACGGCCGGCGCATCAGCATCTTGAAATACCGCATCATCTCTTGAGCCTCGGTCCTGCGGTATGGCTTGACCATATCCGTCCTTCCACCGGAGAAGATTATCGAAGGGCTCCAGTCTTTTGAAGCTGAGCATGACTCGAAGATGTGGTTGAAGACTGTCTTCAGGTAGATGCCGTAATTCTCGTCCAAGAGGATATTTTTTGGTAAGCCGTAACCCAGGATAAGGAAATGATGTCGCATATGTTTTTCAGACGTAAGACTAGCATCCGATTGAAGTTTCTGCCAGGCGATGATGTTTAGGAAGAGATGCCCGAAGGCGTCCGGTTGCTGTATAATGGCGGCGTGGAGAAAGCGCGCAGAAAAATACCGCGGAACGTACTTGTCGTAGCATTCGTCGCTTTGGCGTCCGGTTTCGGGCAGGACATGATTACGCCGGTCCTTCCGGGTTTTTTGGCGCTCATCGGAGTCTCGCATGCGGGAATCGGTTTGATCGACGGTCTTCTGCAGGGGATGACCAGCCTGTTCCGTTTCATCTCCGGTTTCTTGTCCGATCGTTTCCATGAACGCAAGCGTTTCATCTTTTTAGGTTATGCGTTGTCCGCCTTGGCCAGACCGTTGCTTGCTTTGAGTAACGGATTCTTGGCCATCGCTACGCTGCGCAGCATCGACGGCGCCGGCAAGGGGATGAAGGACGCGCCGCGTGACGCCTTGGTGGCTGACTCGTCACGTCGCGAGATCCATGGTCGGGCATTCGGTTTCCAGCGTCTGGTGGATACCGCCGGTTCGGTCTTCGGGCCGTTGCTCGCCGGTGCGCTGCTGATCTGGCTAGGTGCTTCGCTGGTCACATACCGTCTCATATTCACGTTGGCCGTAATCCCCGGAGCCGTCGCTTTGCTCCTGATCTGGTTCGGCATTCGCGAGAAGGCACGGCCCAGGAGCACGCTGCAGACCGCTAAGGCGAAGCTGCCTATAGTTTTTTGGATCTTTACGCTAGGTACAGGCATTGCCATGATGTCTAAGATAAACGATTCCTTGTTCCTGCTGCGTGCCGCGGATGCCGGCATCCCGCAAGTCTGGATACCGATCCTGTTCGGCGGTTTCACTTTGCTGTACGCCCTTTTGTCTTATCCTCTCGGTATCTTGAGCGATCGCATCGGTAAGCTCCCGCTCATCGCGGCCGGTTGGTTGGTCTTGGCTCTGGTGGAATTTTCGTTTTCGTATTACCCATCCTTGCCTGTGACTTTAGGGTTGTTCGCCCTATTCGGACTGTTTTACGCCCTGACCGAGGGCTCTGGACGTGCGTTCATCGCGGATCTGGTCGACGCCGAATCGCGAGGCCGTGCTTACGCCATCTTTCACACCCTGGTCGGACTCTCGGTAATTTTTGGCGGATATGTCCTAGGGCATCTCTGGGACACTTTCTCGCCCGAACTTGCGTTCCGTATCGCAGCAGCGGGTTCACTCTTTGGCTTTGTCGTCCTATCCCTGTCGCATTCCTTTTCAAGACGAAAGGTCTCACGAGGGTTCGCGGATGAACCATGATTCAGTTATACTTGACATGGATAGCATTTAAACAACCCTAAATCATATTTTATGCACGAGAACCATCTCTACAACCTGATGTGTCAGCTTGTCCAAGAGGACAAGAGCTTATGGCGCATCAATCACGCTTATGTGAAGGATGCCAAGAACTGCAAAGAGTGCAAGGCATTCTGGGCCAAGATGAAGAAGGATAAGGAAGGCCACATCAAGGAATTGTCTGCTCTCATCAAGAAACATATCAAGTGAATCTGGCCGTAGTCCTTAGGGTCAAGAAAATATCCGCAATTTTGCGGTTATTTTCTTGCATGAACGAAAACCCAAAGACGTTGCGTAATAACAAGTGAACCCCCAAGCATGGGTTCCCGAACATCGTTCGATGCGCTCTGTCCGCCGGCAGTTCAGGGTGTCATCAGGCGGTCTCGGGCACGGCAAACGGAAGTCTGCCGACATAAATCACGACTAACATAATTTAATCTATGAAATTCACCAAATCATTCGCCATAGCGGCTGCAGCCTTGGTCGGTGCCATAGCGCTCGGTACGAGCGTCTACGCCGCTCAGGTCCCTGGGACTTTCCAGAACCGTACCAGCGCTTTAGTCCAGGCTATCGCCTCTAAGTTCAACCTTAACACCGCAGACGTACAGAAGGTCTTTGATGACCAGCGTGCGCAGCAACAGGCTGACATGCAGGCCAAGAACGAACAACGATTCACCGACAGGCTGGCGCAAGCCGTAAAGGACGGTAAGCTGACTCAAGCACAATCTGACCTGGTCACAGCCAAACATCAGGAAGTCCAGACTTTCATGGAAAGCCTGAAAGATAAGACAGTCGCGGATCGCCAAGCTGCCTTGAAGACCGAGATGGACTCGCTCAAGCAGTGGGCGACCGACAACAACATCCCGGAGGGTTACCTCCCCATGGGTTTCGGCCCAGGTCGTGGGATGATGGGCGGACATGAAGGTTTCGGTGGCCGCGGCATGGGCGAGATGCGTGGCGGCTGGAACAAAGGAGCTGCCCCGACTACCGCGACAGAGCAGCAATAATTCATAGCAGCAAACGTATAAAGGTAAAAACAACCCGGTCTGATGGCCGGGCTGTTTTTTTATAAAAATTGCACCCCGTGACAAATGTGCCACGGGGCTAGTTGGAGGCCCTGATCAGACCTTGGGGTTCCCTGGTGTTCCTCCCGAGTTGGAGAATGTGGATGATTCGCATGGTGTCTGGCGCAGCCAGCCGACATCTCGCCTTTGTTGTTCTTCCCCGACGCGCCGCTGTATCTCCCTAGCCGTCGCCTCGAATTCTTCCGGCCGTTCGTCTTGTAGTTCGAGTACTGACTTGGGCTGGCCCCTACGCACTCCCGTGATCATGACCATGAAAGAGCTCCTTTCGTTCTCTTATGAGAGATTAGAACAACTTCACCACGCTCGCAACCCATCCTTGACTCTTCCATCAGCCAGTCGATCGCACGGGGTTGGGTGAGTTTTTCAGGGATTTAATCAGTCGGGTCATACCTATGCCTCCGCCGTGCCGCGGACAGAAGGGGAGCGAGAGGAATTCTTCGAGCTCTTTTTCGACCCTGTCTTTGCCGAACAATGTGAAGAGCCGTTCGGCGTATTTTCCGTCGTTAATCGTATGGAAAGACTTGCGCATCCTTTCCGCGTCGCAATCACGCTCCGCACTCCCGATCGTCTCTTGGCCATCGATGATCACGTCTATTTTGCACGACGTTCCGTCAGCACGACGTTTCATGTTCCAGAAGGGTGCCGTATATTCCGGAAAATATTCGAGGAAAACGGCGCGTCCGAAATCTTCATGCAATCGTGCCTCTTCGGCGTGCGACATGTCTATTACGCCGTAACGCTTTGCCGCTTCCGTATACTCGATGTGCGTGAATGAATCATGGCTCCCATATCCGAGATGCTCCAGCAATCCTGACTCCAGACGACGGAGGTCATCTATGGCGCCGCGTGATTCGAACTCGAACATGGGGAACAGGATACGGTGCCGCCCCGGGACTGGGTTAGGTTCCTGACGGAAACTCGTGCTGACGCAGAAGACACCGGCTGCATCCGGGTGGGTCAGAAGTTCGTATTCGAGCCACATCTGGCCGGTCTGAGGCAAAGGCCATAGCTCGTCGGCATAATAATAACTCGCGACTGTCGTCGGATCTTCACAGGCCGCCAAGATGCTCAGACGGTCTTGTGTATGGACCTCGATGAAGCCACGAGCCAAAAAGAAGGAACGTAGCGCATTTACGGCTGTGCTGAAGCCGTTGATGTCCGGCTCGCCGATGTAGTTATCTTTCATAGATAAAAAAATATCCCTGTGAAAGGGATATCTCGGTTATCGCGTGATTTAATGGTTTCCTCCTCATATCTTCCAGACGATATCACCCCTTGGGGTAGAGGATTGACATTAAAGCATGATTTTGACGCCGACTTCATGCTGCGCTCGCGAAGTTTGCTATAATAGACCCAAAATATGGACCATCCTTTTCCACCCGACTCCTCCAGGGAGGTGTCAATAAAAATTACGAAAGAAGAGATAGGTCGTCAGCTCGACGCCTTCGTCGAAAAGCACGGCATCAAATCCTTGCGCGATCGATTGCGCATCGGTTTGAACGAAGCCGCGGCCTTGGGCTTCGAGGACACGAGGAAGCTTGTCCAGGAGCTGTGCGGGACGCTCGCCGTCGATGAAAGCGACGCACAGATGATCTACAACAACCTCGTCGACATGACCTTGGACATGCAGCAGCATGGACCATGGGATTATGCCGAGGTCCTGGCTCAAGCCGAATCTCCAGAGGTAAAGGCTTGGTACATGTTGAATGCGGCCGTCAGCCTAGGTTATGAGAGCGAACATGACCTGGAGGAGCCTGAATTGATGGAAGAGATCGACAGGATCAAAGGGCACCTCAAGGAAGGCATCGCGGATCCCGAGGGGTTCATGCAAGCCGCTCGCGAACATGCTATCGAAAAGGCGGAAGCCGCCATCTATTACAGCGAAGATGACCGTAAAGCTAAGGACTTCGATAAGAGCGATCCGGAACATAGGTACATCCCACGCGGTGAAGGCTTGGGAACTTTTTTACCTATGGCGCTCAAAGGTTACGAAGTGGGCATCGTCCAGGACGCCGAAGGTTGGGTTTATGTCGGCGCTCAAGGCATGATCGGCGACAGGCTCATCGAATCATGCGGGCTTAAGCGTGATGTCAGGCCCGATCCTCGGGATCCGAAACGGAAAGTCACGTTTTACCTGAACAAGGACGGACAAGAGGTGGTCAAGAAAGTGCATCGCGGTCTGCTCGTCATCCTGTCGCGTAGCTTCGATCTGGCGCAGGCGATCGCTGAGGCCGTCAGGGACCATCAATCCATCATGCATCTGACCGAAGACGCGATAAAGCACAAACGTGTCACCCAAACCAGCGAGGGCGAAAGGGATGAGGCCGAGACTCCGGAAGAGGCATTGGAACATTGGCAAAGGAAACAGTTTTTGCGCCGTCCTGATCGCGCCGAGGGCTCTGCGGAAACTACCGCGCTATCCCGTCCGCAAGACGAGTTCTATGATGACATGCTGTACATCCGTGGCATGTATGTCTATCTGGATGCCGTAAAGAAGGCCAAGCAGGACCGCAAGAAGAAGGGCGGAAAACCCCTCATTTCGGACGATCTGGAGGACATCTCGCGCAAGACATGGGAGAAGATGGCGCAGAAAGTGGATGAGCTGCGGTACGTGAACGAGTTGATCGATGAGATGGGCGACAGACTGCCGCAGGGGATACATAGCGTCATCGATTTGGCGGGCGGAGCAGGCGACTTGGGCCTGGCCGTCGGGACCAAGTTGATGACCCAGGGCCGAGAGATAAACGACATAGAGATAGTGGATCCGCAGGAGGGGACCGAGGATTTCATGCAGAACATCATCGAGCATCTGCCGTTCCGTCGTGATCTGGAGAAGGTCGCGCGACACAATAACGGTTACTTGCAGGATGCGCACATTAGGCCTGATTCCGTGGTCGTCGCCAAGCACGCCTGCGGTTCGTTGACCGATGCCATCATCAAACAATTCGTCGAGAGCGATTCTCCGATGCTCATCGCCATGACGTGCTGCCAGGAGAAAGCGCAGGATGATCCGGCTTCATACGGCTTAGGCCAGGAAAAATGGAAGAACCTGTGTACCTGTTCAGGTTTGACGAACACTGAAGTCCCCGAAGAACCAGGCAAGGCCCATGATATTGCCGCCAAGAAGCTGCATGAAGGTCAGCAGGCCATGCTTGGTCTGGATATGGCGCGCGTGGATTATCTGCGTCGGCATGGCTTCAAGGCCGAACTCAAGATAAACCATAAATTCCCCAAGGGAGACGTGATCATAGCGCGCCGCTTGCCGTCTAATTTCATGGAAAAGCTGGCTGAACTTCAGGCTATGGAGAAGAGCGAACCGGTCAAGTTCGATAACATCGTCTCGCGCTTATCCAAGTTGTCGAAAGGCGGGGATTATCAAGGCATGAGGAATTCCGAATTCGGCGAGAAGTGGATCGATGATGATTTCAATGAGATGCTCGATCGCTTGAGCCCGGCCAGGGTAGCCAAGGAGAAGGAAAGGGTAGAGAAGCGGCGTAACCAGGCGACTGAAGCCTACAAGCGCAAACTCGAACAAGACATCAAGGCTAAGAAGGAAGCGGCCGAAAAAGAGCGGAAGAAGGCGCAGAAGGAGCTGGTCAAACGGATCTTCGGAGATTGCGGTGGACGCCAAGACCTGTATCTCCAGAATCGTGCCAAGAGCGGCAAGCCACCGGTGCCGAAGAACATGCTGGGAGACATAAACCGCGTCATCACGACGATCGTGCAGGAAGCGGAGGGTGAAGATCCGGAGAGGATCCGCCAAGCGATCGACGATAAGATGGAAGAGCTCGGTTTTTGATCCGCTCATAACCGAAAACACCCCGTTTGCCTCGGGGTGTTTTGTTTAGGTCTGGCTGATCATTGCCTTTCCTCGACTTCTTTCTTTCCGTTCGCCAATTCCGCGACTTGTTCCGGGTCTTTCTGCAGCAACATCGCTTGGAATTCTCCGATATGCGTCTTTTCTTCCTTGGCTATATCCGCCAGCATGGCCTTCAACTTAGGGTCTTGGGCATAAGCCGCCATCTGATCGTACAGGTTGACTGCATCGAGCTCGGCGATGATGCCGGCGCGGCAGATCTCCTGATCTACCTGTTCCGGACTTAGACTAGCCAGTTTCTTGGGGATGTCACTTAACATATGATGTTACTTTCGTGATTAATCTTTAGCTATTATGTAGAAAATCATCGTACACTGCAAATGCCGGGTGATTGACGGGGTGCTATAATATACTTGATTGTGAATAGAGTCATACTTTTGTTGCTCTTGTCTGATGTCTTCATCATTACCGGATTCGGTTTGATTGACCCTATTTTAGCCATCTTCATCAAGGATAGCCTGGTCGGCGGCGAGATCTACGCCGCTGGGATCGCCAGCACTATCTTTCTTTTGACCAAATCCCTGGTGCAGCTTCCTTTTTCGCGCTATGTGGACAGCCATAACAGGAAGGCCCTATGGTTGATCATCGGATCGCTTTGCATCGCTACTGTTCCGTTCGTCTATACTGCCTACGAATGGAGCCTTTATTCTACGATCACCGGTATCGGAACAGCTGTTGCGGCTGCTTCAGGTGCTTTGATGGCTGAATTCTTGGGTTTCAACCTGACTTTCATGACAGTCGGAGCGATATCTTTCATCGGTTGCATGTTCCTTTTTTTCATCCAAGAACAGGAGCGTCGTAAGAAGGTGGTCCGAGTGCACGCACCAAAGCACAAAAAATAAGGATTTTTGAAAGGTAGTCAGAAAAGAAAAAGTCTAAAAATTACGTATTTTTAGGCTAATTTTGTGTCTGAACCATTTTTAGTCTATGATGCGTATTACTTTTATAGAAAATCTTTAGATTATGATGAAGAAAATCAAGAAAATTGCCAAGAAAAAGTCGGTCATCGGCTTTTTTGCGGTCGCGGTTGTGGCTGGTACGGTGTATCAAACGCAGTTCAACAAAGCTGCCGCAGAGACCCGTTATGTTTTAACGTCAGTCACCAAAGGAACCCTGGTGAACACGATCAGCGCCAGCGGACAGGTCTCCGGCCTTAACCAGGTAGATATAAAGCCAAAAGTTTCTGGTGATGTCGTCAAGATCCTGGTCGAGCCAGGCGAAGAAGTCACTGCAGGAACTCCTATTTTGGATATAGACAGGACGTCAGCTCTGAAGACCGTCAGGGACGCTTCACGTGCGGTGGCCGACAGCCAGCTCTCATATGACTCCGCGTTGCTGTCGTATAAACAGGTTCAACAGCCGCCGGATGAAGTCTCCGTGATCCAAGCGGAGAATTCTTTGAATCAAGCTAAACGCGATTTGGCTGATCTGCAGGCGGGGACGGATGATATCGACATCAAACAGGCTCAGAATTCACTGAATATCCAACTCCAGAACACCAAGATGTCCGATGACGGCGTAACGCCGCAGATCGTGCGCGATTCTTATGATCAGGCAGTGCCGGTCGTCAAAAGCGTATATCAGACATTGGATCAGGCAGTCAGGGATTCTGATGCCATCTTAGGCATAGATACGACGAACCTGAACGACAGCTATGAGAGTCTTTTGTCCGTTTTGGATACTTCTAAACTGTTCGCCGCTAAAGCGGATTACCGTATAGCCAGGAACTCCGTGGATGCTTTGAAGAAGGTGGCTGATGGTCTTCAGGTCTCGGGTGAGAGCACCGCCAATATCGACACGGCGTTACAGGACGCTCAGGACAGTCTAAAAGCAGTTGAGCCACTCATGCAGGACATGCAGGACGTGCTCAGCAACACCATTTCGTCGGCTTCGTTCAGCCAGAGCAGCCTTGATTCTTTACGTAACACGATCCAATCCGATCGCAACAGCGTCTCATCCAAACTCACCAGTATCACTAATCAGAAGCAGTCATTGGATCAAGCGCGAACCACCTACCAGACATCGCTGTTGAATGTCGACAAAGCCCAGAACGATCTCGATAAGCTCAAGGAAGGTGCAACGGCGAATTCCTTGGCTAGCGCGGAGGAGAGGGTGCGGGCTGCACAAGCCTCATATGACAAACTGACTGCTCCTATGGATCCGATAGATGCAGCCATCCAGCAGAACACTCTAGCGCAACGTAAATCGTCCCTGCTCGCCGCGCAGACCAAGCTTAGCGATGCTCAAGAGACTCTGGATGATTATACGGTCAAGGCTCCGTTCGATGGCGTAATCGCGAAAATCTCGGCGCAAGAGGCTGATTCTGCATCTCCCTCGACGGCAGTCGCCACGATCCTGACTAAAGCTAAGATCGCTACTCTTTCGTTGAATGAGGTGGACGCCGCCAAGGTCGCCTTGGGTCAGAAAGCTACTTTGACCTTCGATGCCGTGCCTGATCTTTCCATCGCCGCGACAGTCAGCGAAATCGATTCCATCGGAACCGTGACCCAGGGTGTGGTCAACTATAACGTCAAGCTGGCTTTCTTGACCGAAGACGATCGGGTCAAGCCGGGTATGAGCGTGAA
Source organism: bacterium (assembly GCA_021796435.1). GTDB lineage: Bacteria > Patescibacteriota > Patescibacteriia > 2-12-FULL-60-25 > 2-12-FULL-60-25 > CAIKNB01. The sequence continues at coordinate 900,532 of JAJYXM010000016.1, read as the reverse complement.
CGCCGTGATTGTTACCAATATCAAGACCGACGCACTACTTTTGCCCAACGGTGCGGTCCAGACTAGCGCAAACGGCGTATCTACGGTCAAGGTGCTGCCCAACGCCAAACAGTCGGATTTGAGCAACACGCAGGGTATAACGTCTGCTACCGAACCAGAGACTAAACAGATAGAGATCGGCCTGTCTAACGACGAATCCACCGAGATAGTGAGCGGTTTGGCAGAAGGCGACATCGTGGTTTCGCGCACGGTCACCCAAGCTGCAGGCACGACAGCAGCCACGACACAAAGCGCAACCAGTCGTACAGGTGCATCGACCGGCGGCTCAGCCTTGCGCATACCTGGTATGGGCGGCGGCTTCGGAGGCAGATAAGATTTTGCCTTCCAGTCTTATGATTGAGATCAAAGATATCGTTAAGGATTATGTGAATGGGGAGGAAACTACCCATGTCCTTAAGAATATCTCATTCAGCATCAAGAAAGGGGAGTTCGTGGCTATCATGGGCCCTTCCGGTTCAGGTAAGTCCACTCTTATGCATATCATAGGAGCTTTGGATGTCCCGACTAGCGGTACTTACACGTTGGACGGCAACGACGTCTCATCACTCGATCCGGACGAGTTAGCTCGAATACGTAAACAGAAGATCGGCTTCGTTTTCCAGGCCTTCCATCTCTTGCCTCGCGCGACCGTCTTGCGGAACGTGGAACTGCCTCTTATATACAGCGGCGTCGATAGGGAAGAGCGCACGAAACGCGCCAAAGAAGCCTTGATAGCGGCTGGCTTGGATGAATCACGTCACGAACATCTGTCCAACCAGCTTTCCGGCGGGCAGATGCAGCGCGTGGCCATTGCGCGTGCCTTAGTCAACGACCCGTCCATAATCTTGGCGGATGAACCTACCGGCAACTTGGACTCTAAGACAGGTGACCTCGTGCTCGATACTTTCCAATCGCTGCACGCCCAGGGCAGGATAGTCGTGTTGATCACACATGAGCCTTATGTCGCAGGCCACGCTGAACGCATTTTGACGGTCAAGGACGGGTTATTGGTGGAGGATAAGATCAACGCCGAACGTATCACGCACATCGCCCAATATGAAAACAGCTGATTTATTCGAGGAGATCTATTTGGGTATCTCGTCCAACAAGGCGCGGTCTGGCTTGACCATGCTCGGTATCGTGATCGGTATCGCTTCCGTCATCGCCATGTTGTCCATCGGCCAAGGGGCGAAAGCCCAGATCGAATCCAACATCCAGTCCATAGGTTCCAACTTGTTGATGGTCTCTCCGGGTATGCAGCGCGGTTTCGGATCGACTGTCAGTGCCGGTCGAGGTTCTGCACAGACTTTGACGCTCGAAGATGCGACAGCACTGCAGGGAGCGGACGGCGTCGGAGCTGTCGCCCCGGATACATCCAAGCGTTTTCAGGTCACGGCTAAAGGGACAAACACCAACACCCAGGTAATAGGGACTACGCCTCAATACCTGACGGTCAGGAGCCTGGCGATGGACTCCGGATCATTTTTTACCGAATCTCAAGTCACCTCGCGTTCCAAGGTTGCTGTCATCGGGCCTACGGTCAGGGACGACCTTTTCGGGGAAGGCTCAAATCCAATCGGTCAGCAGATCAGGATCAACGGCATGAATTTCAACGTCATCGGCATGACCGTCGCAAAAGGCGGATCAGGCTTCTCTAACCAGGACGACATGATCTACATACCCATCTCGGCCATGTCCACGTATCTTAACGGCGGAGATTCCGTGAGCACGATAAGTGTACAGGCTGCCGATCAAGCATCGATGACTTTGGCACAGGATAGCGTTACGGCTATCCTCATGGAACGCCACCACATCTCCAACGCCGCGTTGGCCGACTTCAGCGTCATGAACCAGTCGGATATAGTCAGCGCCGCTTCAAGCGTCACCAACACGTTCACCTTGCTTCTTGCTTCTATCGCCGGCATCTCATTGTTGGTCGGCGGCATCGGCATCATGAATATGATGTTGACCAATGTGACGGAACGCACGCGTGAAATCGGTCTGCGCCAAGCTATCGGAGCCGAAAAGGGGGAGATCGTAGGCCAGTTTCTGGGTGAAGCCATCATGCTTACTTTGATCGGAGGAGGCATCGGCATCATGCTCGGCTATGGCATTTCGCTCGGTCTGAGTAAGTTCATGTCTCTCACGACACAGGTCGCGTGGTCATCCGTGGGTATGGCATTTGGCGTCTCTGCAGCCATCGGATTGATCTTCGGTTACTATCCGGCCAGGCGCGCATCAAGATTGAACCCTATTGAGGCGTTAAGGTTCGAATAAACATCAAAAATTTATTCATCATTATTCATTCACGAAAAATATGAACAACAAACTCATCCTTCCTCTGGTCATTACGGCGCTGCTCTTCGGTGGTGCAGGCTTCTTCGGCGGTATGAAATACGCTCAGTCTAAATCAAGCTCGAATGCTTCAGGCCAGTTCGCTGCCATGCGCGCTGGTGGTGCGGCAGGCGGAATGCGAACGGGAGCCGGAGGCCAATTTCGCGGTGCTAATGGTGGCGGTATGACGAGCGGGGAAGTCGTGACGAGCGATGCTAACGGCTTGACCGTAAAACTTTCTGATGGCAGTTCTAAGAATGTCTATTATGCTTCCTCGACCACAATCGGGAAGATGGCTGAAGGTTCCAAGGATGACCTATCCCAAGGGACTTCCATCGTCGTGACAGGCGCAAGCAACTCAGACGGCAGCATCACGGCTAACACGATCCAGATCAGACCAGCCGGTTCTGCACCCATCGGTTTTGGCGGACAACGGCCGAGTTCTGCGCCTCAACAGTAATTCAGACAAGATAAGATAAGGATCAGGCCCGAACATCGTTTGGGTCTGATTTTTGTCATGTTTTTCCGTTGTACTCTACACATCTTCTGTAAGCCGAGTATTGACAAAAAGAGGTTTTTGATTTATTTTGGAATCACAAACCGCTCTTTACGCTCCAGGAGGAGGTAGAATGTTCATCATCCATGGATACCCCGAGGGATACGATGGCGACGAGCCGAAGACGCTTGCCGCCTATCGGCTGACCGACGACGGCATCATCATCTTCGATGAGAAGCGTTGCGATCCCGAGTTCCTCGCAGGGTTGCAGAATGACGGCGTCTCCGTCATGTGCGACGATGGCGAGTTCGTGACGATCTTGCCCGATCAGGGGCAAGTCTTCCACGAGGCGTGCCAGCACGTCTTCGCATCCATGCCGCTCGCATGGGCTGACGAGCGCGAGCTCGACCGTCTGCGGCGGCAGTTCCCGTCGCCTCATCACAGCTTGCCGCCGGCTTCGGTGGCTTGATGGCTCTTCTCTCCACCCCCCGAGTCGCTCTCTCCAGGGCGGCTCTTCTGCTTTAAGGAGGTCCTCTACGTGCTACCCATCGATTACAGATACGTGGAACCGACCGACGCACACGCCGTGGAACGCATCATCCGCGAAGGGGCTTTCAAGAAGTGGCTGCCGTCGACGGTCATACTCGGCCAAATCGGTGACCGCGGACTCAAACGTCCCAGTATCACCGAGTTCGACTGCGCGATGGCGGATGGGCTCAAGGCCACCTTCAGGGCTGAATCGTTCGGCATCGAAGCCATGTTCAGCCCGGTGCCTCTGGAGCAGCACGCTAAGCGGCAGTTCGCCGCCTATCTGTTCTCGGCGACTCTCGGACTCAATATCGTTCCGATCTGTGCCATCCGTGAACACCCGAACTTCGGCTTGGGAAGTCTCACGGCACAGGTCTATGCATGGCCGTTCCTGCATACACGCGAAGGGCAGACGATCATCCGGATTGGCAGGCCGGAAGATCGCATCCCGTACGCCGAGGCGCTGCTCTTCGAACGCATCATCGGTGCCGGCCAGCGCCTCGAATCCAGCCTGTTATGCGATCGACATCGCAGGATACTTAGCCAGAACCATCAAGAAGCCTTTTCCGACACGGAGAACGGACGCCTTGAGGTTGCGTTCGTCAGAGCTGGGGAGACTATCTCGATGGATTTCTGGGAAGCGCTCAATGGATCAGGGAAATTCGCGATGCGCTGGGCGCGTCTGGAACGCATCCTTCCCGACCTGGTCGGAGGCGAAGCTACCGACAGGTGCCTCTCCACCCTGAACAGCGTTGTCCGGGAAAAGAAAGTCGGTCGCTGCAACATCTACATCGCCGACGCCAACCTATAAAAAACGCCCCTAGCCGTCCTGGCTGCGGGGCGTTCGTCTTTTTCATTCAAACCTGTGTCGCCAGTATGCTCAATATGCCAAGCAGCATGATGACGAAGATCCAGATCATGCTGAAGCCTACGATCTCTATGGCCTTCTTGATTTTTCCCTCCTTTGCGAGGAGCAGGGGATAGCCGAGCATGATGCTTCCGCAGACCAGCGCGGAGAGGACGAACAGCATCAGCATGAAACTGATGCCCAGTATAGGTGAATTAGGTGTAGGCATCAGATCGCCGATTCTGTACATCAGGCTGGCGACCAGAGCTATATAAGCTGATAGGCCCAAGGCCTGGATCAGGGCGATCACTGCCGGGTGTCTCTCGTTATTCATATTTTTACCTTAAGCTTAAAGCTTGTCTTTCTTAGGATACCTCGCGGCTGATCAAAAGCCTAGCCTGCTATTCTCCGATACGTTTTTTCAGAGAATATTTGCAGCCGCAATAGTCCTGCCGATATATGCCAGCATCTTTGGCGCGCTCCTGTGATATGTTCTCGCCATTCTTCTTTTTCCAATCGCGCCCCAAAAAAGAGACGCCGTAATTTTTTGCCAGTAACGCACCGACTTCATTTATCTGATCGACGCTTTTCCTGCGGCTTACGCTGAGCGTGGTCGCTACCCAGTCGAAACCCTCCTGTCGCGCAAAAGCGAACGTCCGATCCAGCCTGAAGTTGATGCAGAGCTTACAGCGCGGGCCTCTCTCTGCGTCTTCCGCGTGCCCGAGGGTCGCTTCATCCCAAGCATCCGGGGAGTATTCCGCTTCGATGAAGGGAAGACCGAAACCCTCGGCCATGGTTCGTGCGGCCTCACGCCGTTTGAAATATTCCTCTTGCGGATAGATGTTGGAATTTTCGTAATACACGCAGACTTCAAACTCCGGGATCAAGAGTTCCGGTACATAAGAGCTGCAGACGCCGCAACAGGCATGCAGCAGGAGTTTTGGTCTATTCACTCAAAGAACTTAACCCAAAACCCGTTATTTGTCATCAGCCCATCTTGCGGAATTTCACGTTCAGCACAGGCTCGTATTTCGTGTCGTTTTCGTCGGTTATCTCTACCGGCTCGCCTTTGATCAACGAGTTCAACGCCAGATCGTTCAGCAGTTCGTTATCGGATTTCACGTCAGACTCGATCTTCTCCATCTCCGCCATCTCGCTCTCGAACTGCGCCTTGATTTCGTTCTCCAGGCCTTTTTTCTTGTCCTTCATCCTACGTAATTCGTCCAGCAGGTCCTGCAGCGGTTTTGATGTGGCGAAGGCGTCGCGCAAGCTCGACTTGATCTTCTTTTTCTCTTTCTTCTTTGTCTGGATGCGTGAGAAGACTTCTTGTATGTCTGGCATAGGTCGATCGTAAAGTTGTACAGATTAAAAGTACGCGTATTCTAGCACACGCGTACTGTCCCGTGCTGTGGATTATGCCTGCGGCTTGGGTGGCGGAGAGATCGGCTGTTCTTCTTCCTTACTGAGTTCTTTTTCGGCCTTATTGCGCAGCGGATAAAAACCGTAAAGCGAAAAGACTATGGTCGCAGAAATCACTATTCCTACGAGATTGATGATGAAGAGGACCAGGGATCCAGCGATTATCCGCCAGTCGGCGAAACCGATGCCGATACCCGCTACCGCCAACGGAGGCAGCAACGAGACCGAGACTGCGATACCCGTGATCGTGTTCGAGATGTTGGGCAAGGCTAAAGCAAAAGCGGCTGCGACACCCGAAGCGATGGCGATGGTCAGGTGACCGAGCGAAGCATAGGAACGTCCGAGTATCTCTCCGTTCATCTGCTTGTCGGCATAGAACAACGATATGAGCAAAGAGAATCCGACGGTCAGGAGCAGGGCATAAAGTATCGTTTGGACCGATCGTCTGATGATGTGGAAGTCTGCCAACACTACGCCCATGGCCAAACTCAAGATGGGGGAGAGCAGCGGTGCGACGACCATACCTCCGATTATCGCTGGTGCGTTATTCATGAGCAGGCCTGTCGCCACGATCACAATCGAGAGGCTCAAGAGCAGATAGAACTCACCCTTCGGACGGCTTGAATCCATTAGACTGACTATCACGTCTTGTCTGGCCTTGTAGTCCAGGTCGAAGAATTTAGGTTTATCCATATATCGATATTATCATCCTTTGCCTTGCGAAAGAAGCTGCTGTCGCAAAGTGGAATATATCGCCAGTATCGCGAAGATGCCCATACCGATCAGGACTATGGTCGCACCTGTCGGCAAATCGAAACGTACCGAGGTCATTATGCCCAGAAGCACTGTTATCACGCCGATCGTCACGGAAGTCGCCATAAGCGCATGGAACGAACGGGCGATTATCTTGGCGCTGACGATCGGGATAATGAGTAGCGCGCTGACTAGTATGATCCCCAAGACCTTCATTCCCATCACGACAGTCACGGCTATCGAGACATATAATAGGTTGCGCAGCCAATCGACTTTTATCCCGTTCACGTAGGCTAAATCCTCGTTCAAGACCATGAGAGCCAAGCGTTTGTAGTTCCAAAGTATAAATATTATGTTCATCGAGCCGAGACCTACGATAAGGAAGACTTCCGACCACTTTATGGCCAAGATGTCGCCGAACAGGAAAGTCGTCAGCTCTGGTCTGTAACCTCCGCCCAGGCTCAATAAGAGTATGCCGATGGCCATGCCGGAAGTGAAAATCAGCCCGATCACCGCATCTGACGATAGTTTGACGCGTTTTTCCAGTTGCGCGATCACCACCGCGAAGACAGCGGAGAAGAATATCGAAACAGCCAGAGGGTTCGTGTTCAGTAGATAGCCCAAAGCTGCGCCTGAAAGCGAGGCGTGTGCTATTCCGTCGCTGAAGAAAGCCATCCTGCGTAAGATCACGAAAACTCCGATCAACGAAAGAACAATGCCAAGAAACAGCCCGGTTATCAGGGCTTTTTGCATGAAGGGGTAGGCGAGGATGTCCAGCATATCAATGGAGGTGCGCCGTCATCTTGGTGCCGTAGAGTTTTTCGATGGTGGCTGAATCCAGGGTTGTGTGCGGCGGCCCGAAGCACACCATGTTACGATTCAGGCAGATCACCTGATCCGCGAAATCGTAGACAGTATTTATTTCGTGGCTGATTATCAGCACCGTCAGATTATGCTCATGGTTCAGATGTCGTATAAGCTCGTAGAACGCTTTAGCGCCCTCGATGTCGATGCCGGAGGCGGGTTCATCCAAAAGAAGGAGCTTCGGTTTTTTCAGCAGAGCTTGGGCTATCAACACCCGCTGGAGCTGGCCACCGGACAAAGTCCCTATGAGTTTATCGACAAGCAAATCCACGCGTACTTCTTTGCAGATTTCCTCTGACTCCTTGTGGGCTGTGCGTCTGCGGGTGAAACTTAAAAGTTCACCGACAGTGATCGGCATCGTCCGATCGAAATCGAAATATTGCGGCACATAGCCGACTTCATGCAGTTCTTCCGCGATACTGTGGCCGCTTATCCGGATCGACCCTGAGAAGGGCACCAATCCCAAGATCGCTTTGAACAATGTGGATTTTCCTGAACCATTCGGCCCGATTATAGCCGCGATTTCACCCGTCTTGATATCGAAGCTGACGTTGCTTAACACCGTCTTGTCGCCGAAAGATACGGACAGGTTCTTGAGGCTTAGGATTTTCATGTTTCTACTCTAGTGTAGCTGCAATGCGCTCCGCGTTCAATTTCAGCAGGTCGTCGTATGTCTTAGTGTCTTCCGCTGAACCTGTCGGATCCACGGTAATCAGCTTCAATTTGAGGTCTTGTGCCAGGGTAGAGGATAGTTGAGGATCAAGCTGCGGTTCCACAAAAATCGTCGTGATATGGTCTTTGACGATGAGGTCCTGGAGCTTGGCGAGTTCTTGTGGTGCCAGGCTTTTTCCTGGTGACGGCTCGATGCTACCCACCCAGTCTAACCCATAGGCTTTGGTGAAGTACTGCCAGGCATCGTGGTGGGTTACGATTTTTTTATTTTTCTTGTCCTTGAATAAGCCCTTTATTTCCGCGTCTATCGTGTCCATCTTATCTTCGAATTGCGAGAGATTGGACCGGAATATTCCCTCTTTTTCTGGCTCGATGTTCACCAGCTCGTCCGTGATGTTCCGTGCGATCTGTTTGCCGTTCTCGGCAGACAGCCAATAGTGCGGGTCAGCACCGCTTTCGCCGTCTCCTACGCCTATCAGGATGGTCGCATCCGGCTTAAGAAGGTCGATGCCCTTGTCAACAGTCACGACTCTACTGTCAGGCATGTCTGATGCAAGATCACTAGCCCAATTGTCCAGAGCGTGACCGATCACGAAAACAGCTTTTGAGCCTTGGAGTTTCATCAGATCGCTGGGAGAAGCGGCGTAGGTATGGGGGCTGGCGCCTCTTGGCAGGATAGTCACTATATCTAAAGAATCGCCTGCGATTTGCCTGGCGATATCCGCTACGGGGAACATGCTGGCGGCGATCTTGGGTTTCGACGAGGTTTGCATCGTCTTTTGCGGAAGAAGGAAAAACGCAGTGACCAAAAATGCCGCTATCACCAAAAGGATAAGCGCGAAAATTTTGACCGGTTTTTTCATGGCACTAATTCTAGCAGGGCCTTCTTGTTAGGGAAAGTCTGCCATCCAGCCAGGATGTGCTACAATATGGCCGTATGAAAAAAATCCACCTCCATTCACTTTTGGCTGTTTCATTGCTCATGCTGTTGCCTTCCGTGGCTTCGGCGGCGACGAATCAGCAGGTATTCGACTCGGCTATCACCGAGACTTTCAATAAAGATGCGGCTTTACGCATAGATTCACGTTTCGACGTCAAACTGGGAGAGACGCGCATAAGCGATAAGCGTCAGGTATCGCAGCTCGACACGACCATACACTTCATGTCGCGCCGTAGGCCGAACAACGGTACACGGCAGGATTATGAAGGGCAGTTGGTGGTCGAGAAGCTTTCCGCTTCCGGCTTATCGTTGCCCGCGCCCTTCAAGCTGTCGAATCCGCTCTCTATCGAATGGAAGAAGATAGCTGACACCGGTTATTATCGCCTTAAGACCGATAAGCTGCCGGATGAGCTTGCGCAGCTCTTGGGACCCGACATAACTCCGTTCATAGGTCAGTGGATGCAGTCTTCGCCGCAAGAGATAAAAGACAGCGCTACGTCTTTGGGCAGTTCCGCTTTGGACCTGAAGGACAATCCCATCACCGACGAGAAAGTCGATTCGACGGGGCTTAAGGATCTGCAGGTCGTCAAAGTCCTGAAGACGGAAAAGCGTAAGAACGGCGACGTCGTCTATCGCTACAGCATGCGCGTGAACCCGGCCGCCATCGCAAAATATGAGAAGGATGGGTTGGATGAGATCAATAAATCGACTCGCGCCGATAAGGCTGACGCCATCAAGAAATTCAAGATCTCCGTCGCTGACCTTCGCCGTGGCCTGACCCATACGTGGTTCGCGGCGACCGTCAATTCGACCAACAAGACCTTGGAGCGCCTGGAGATACAGGGTTGGGCGGATTGGTCGAACACCGACAAGGACGGAAAGCCTACTACCGTAAAAGCGACCTATAACATCGGTCTGACGTTCATGCGCGACGGAAATTGGGAGGTCGTCAAACCAGCTAACTCACTCGATCTTAATGCTGTCTTCGCCTTCCTCCTGACGCGCTTGTTCATGGGAACCATGACGACGCAAGAGCAGACGCCTGCTGTCTCTGAACCAGCGCAGGGCCAGAGTGAAGCCGTGACTAATTACGGCCTGGGTTATGCCATGGTGTTCCCGGCTGGCTGGGATACGCAGAACAGACTGAGGTTCGGGGCGGATTCGCAGCCCATAGACGAAACGCTTGATGACGCGCATAACATCGACGGTTTGTGGAAAATGTTGAGGACCGCTTTGGTCGACGGTGCCGTGTCGGTAGATGGCATGAAGCAAGTCAGGGAAACGTTGGTGAGCGATATCACTCTGCCGACAGACGCCTCGGGCGAAGTCGCCGGAGCGCGCTACACCATGACCCGTTGGACAGCTGATGCCAACGGCTGGGTGACGGATGACGTCATCATCGCGCCGAACCAAGCTACCGGGCAGGTCATCGCATTGGTCCTGGAAGCGCCGGTGGATTTGAGCGGACAGGAACGATCCATGGTGTCACAATTGCTGGCTTCCTATAAGTTGATCGGTTTCCTCCCTTAGGTTGACCGCCGAGTCTTTTTCAGGTAATTTCGACTCCTATGATGATCGAGTTCGCTGGTTTGCAATTGTCGCGCGAAGAGCTGAAGGAAATCCATCAAGCCCTATTGCAACGCGCCATGGTGGAGAGCGAGTTGCGCCGTGAAAGGGGATTGGAGAAAGCCGGTAGTTTTCCCCTGCTTGAGCGTATCGAAGCCATTTTGGGCGATAAGGCGACTGAAATAGAGAAGACAGAAAGCGCTCTAGAGACCGAGCTCTGGGAGTTCGCCTGGTATGCCTTCACGGATGAATGGGCTTGGTATCGCGCCGCCCAAGAGGTCGAGCAGGAGACCAAAGCGAAGCGCCAGGAATTGCCCGAGACGGAAACCAAGAAATTGATAGAATCGCGTTACAAGAAAAACTTCAAGAAGTACGTCGCCGAAGTGGATATGCGCGAACAGCGCTCCAAGAGCCTGAAGATAAAATAAGCGTCAACGATCTATCCTAACCTCGGAATCCAGGACGGTCTTAGTGTCGCTGCTGGCGGCGAACGTGCTTTTGATTTCGTCGAGCGGATTAAGGAAGCTCATGGCTAACGCGGCCAGGATATAGACGACGAAGAAGGATGCGGCTATCCACACGAAGGATTTCTCGTCCTCCAATGTTTCCGAGAACACATGTTTGATGAGATAGGCGAACGCCAATACAATCCCGGCGATGAGCAGGGACCAGGGGAATGTCATGTTGTGGAAAAACTTGATCCAGAAAGAATCCATGTTTGTAAAGTCGGTAGTTAGCTTTCGTCCTTAGGAAAAAATAATTTAACATCCATTTCCTTGTTTTTCAATAGTCGCGCACATACCTTGAAAAAAGTCGGCTTTTTTGGTTTAATACCCTAATCGTATGACCGCCTTTTATAAAGGTCTGACTGAACAGGTCCTGAAAGCCGTCCAGCCGGGAGAACAGCCGGAAATATCGGATGATTCGCGTATCCATGTGCACGCCGCAGTCAGTCGTTTTGCGGTACTCTATGAACGCATCCGAAATGCCGTCGACTATAAGGACGAGCATCTTTTGCGTAAATCCGCTCTCAAGAGGATCCTGAACCGCCAGATACTCCTGGAAAGCGACCCGCACGTCATCGCCAACAACCTGGTCAAGGAGATGATCGGGGCACGCTATCTGCCTAACGATAAATTGCCTGAAAGCCTGTTGGATGAAGTGGCGGAAAGGATCGCTAAACTTCAGGCTGTGACCAAGATCCACGCGGGCAGTGAGCGGCATTACGCCTGGCTCCGTGGTTTGGTTTCCGTCGAGATCGAAGAACTGCTGGTAGACCACCTTGAGGAGAAATCTCTGGTCACCTTCCTTTACGAACGCCTGGTCGGGAAGATCCTGATCCAGGGCGAAGTGATGAAGGAACCCGAGATGCGGTTGCAGGTCTATCTGGCATGTTGCCGTGAATTGCTCAAATCGGATGATGAGACCCTCGCTTATAAATTGATGCGGGCTTATCTGCCGGAATGGCTGCGGCCGGAGGACTGGATCGCCAGTCCGCGCGGCATGGCGGAACGCTTGGTCGGTGTGGAACGGCGTATCAGTTTGAGTTTGGCTAACCCGCTGGCGCCGCGGATACGTCGTGCCGTTAAACCATGGGCGGTCTCGTTGAATTTCCTGCGTGATGCGCTCAAGGACAGACCTGAGCAGGCGAGGGAGCTGCTGAGCGACACCGGATCCCTTGATGCAGTATTGGCGCGGCTGGCTGATCGTCGTTACAAGGAAGCTCGCGGCAAGCTTCGTCGCGGCGCTGTCAGGGCTACGATCTACCTGTTCATCACCAAGATGCTGATCGCGCTTCTGTTGGAAGTCCCGTTGGAGATGCTGTGGTACCAGCGCGTTTCCTATCTTTCCCTCATGATCAACATCCTCCTGCCGCCGGCGCTCATGTTCACGGTTTCTCTCTTCATCCGCATCCCGGGTAAGGAAAACACTGATCGCATCAAGGAGTATGCCAACCGTCTTTTGGAGAAGGACGGTATACCGTTCAGGGATATACGCGCGCGCAAGAAGCGCGGGGTGCAGTCCAGGATCCTGCTTTCCACCATCTACGCCGCCATGTTCGTCATCACATTCGGTGGCATCGGCATCATCCTGATGAGATTGGATTTCACCTGGCTCTCGGCCGCTATATTCTATTTCTTCCTCTGTGTCGTCAGCTTCTTCGCTTTCCGCCTGCGTCAGAACGCCCGGGAATACATCATCGTCCAGGGCAGGGATAGGACCTACGGTGTTCTCTTGGATTTCTTGTCATACCCCATCTTGCGCGCCGGCCAATGGTTATCGCGTAGCCTCTCCCATATCAATTTCTTCCTTTTCTTCCTCGATTTCATGGTCGAAGCGCCTTTCAAGATGGTGCTCTCGGTCCTCGAAGAATGGTTCGCCTTCATGAAGGAGAAGAAAGAGGAGTTGCAGTAATATGCCCCAGCCCAGCAGATACCGTTGGTGGAAAATCATCGTCGGGGCTGTATGGCTCTTCGGTTTTATTGTCGCCTATATCTGGTTCGAGAGGAGCGGAGTTAGCATGCGGCACCTGCCGCGCATCATCCGTGACATAGTTCGTTCTTACGGGATGTGGGGGCCTGCGGTCGTCATACTGCTCTATATCGTCAGGACGTATTTCTTCGTGCCCACGACTGTCCTCATCCTCGTTTCGAGCTCATTATACGGGCCGCTGGTCGGTTTTGTTTTGGCGGTGATCGGCGACAACCTGACGGCCGGTTTTGGCTTCGCGACCGGTAGGTTCCTTGGCCGCCGGTTCGTGAGCGATCACGAGACGGCTTGGATCAAGCGCTATGATGAAGTATTGAGCCGGAATGCTTTCTTGAGCGTCTTATTCATGCGTCTGTTCTATTTCCCTTTCGATCTGGTTAACTACGGCTGTGGTATGTTCGGTGTTTCCTATTGGCGTTATCAGCTAGCGACTCTGATCGGATTGATGCCAGCCATCGTGACGCTGGTTTTCCTGGGCGATGCCTTCGTCAATCCTCGTGCCTTGATAGTGTTCATATTCCTTTTGGTCGCGACCGTTTCCCTTGGTCTGGCCCTTAAGAGCTCGCGCTGGTCCAAGAAGATCTTCTCTGTAGCTGACGAAAAACCAGATGTCGAAAAAATTTGAACTCACTACCCAAAGCCCTGTCAGCCGCGCACGTCGCGGTGTTTTATCTACGGCCCACGGCGATCTCCAGACGCCGTTCTTCATGCCCATCGCTACCAAAGGCGCGGTGAAGACGCTGTCGAGTACCGATATCCGCCGTTTGGGCAGCCCGATCGTCTTGTCTAACACTTACCACCTGTATCTTCGTCCTGGCATGGATGTGATGCGCGAATTCGGCGGATTGCACAGGTTCATGGACTGGGATGGTGCGCTGCTTACCGACTCCGGTGGATACCAGGTTTTTTCGCTCGGTAAGATGCGCAAGATAACCGAAGAAGGTGCGACTTTTGCCTCACACATCGACGGTTCCAAGCATCTTTTGACGCCTGAATTGTCCGTCCAGATACAACAGACGGTCGGCAGCGACATCATCATGGTGTTGGATGAATGCACGCCTGCAGGATCCACCGCCGAATACATGGAGGATTCCGTTGCCCGTACCACCCGGTGGGCAGAGAGATCGAAGCTAGAACATGAGAAGGGAAGGGGAGCGTCCAACAATCCAGGTTCACTGCTCTTCGGCATAAATCAAGGAGGGACTGATTCTGAAATGCGTTTGCGTCATGCCGCTGATCTATCGAAAATAGGCTTTGATGGATATGCCATCGGCGGCTTATCTGTAGGCGAGCCTTTTCCTGATGCGTGTCGGATTGTTGAAGCTTTGGATGGAGCGCTACCGCCTGAAAGTCCGCGCTATTTTATGGGCGGAGCTCAACCCAACGAAATAGTGGAATATGTGAAAAGGGGAATAGACATGTTTGATTGCGTCTTGCCGACCAGGAATGCTCGCCACGGAACGTTGTATCGCTTTGTACACCAAGATGTATCAAAGCCAGACTTCTTTGAGTACATACACATCACGAATGAGCAGTATAAGTACTCGAAGGAACCGATTGTTGTCGGAGATTGTCCGATCGAAGAACTGAAAAGTCTGTCTTTGGGTTATTTACGCCATCTTTTTGCAGTAGATGAGATGCTCGGATATCGTTTGGCTACGCAAGCGAATATCCATTTTTATCTCGAATTGATGCGACGCATCAGGCTTTCGATAGAACAGGGTAAGCTGTAAATAAAAGCATTGACTTTTTATCCAAGAAGGAGTATATTCAGGCTCCATTTTGAGGTCGCGTGACCTTGAAATGTATCCCCTTGATGGAGGATGGAATGCATCAACTCATAGGTGACACTTTGGTATCGACAAGCCCATCGCAGGACCCGCGACGTATTATCGGCCGGGAGATCCACCTTGGCACGCTGCCTCCGAAGGATGCCGCTATCTACATCAGGGCCAACGGCCTGTCCGAGGACTTTGTCACCAGACGCTCGCTGTTTCTGGCACGCGGCAAGAGGCGCCCATGCCTACCTGTAATCCACAAATGCATGGACGAAAAGGAGGCTGATGGTCCTCTGAGCTTCAAGCTCTCGCCGGTTGAGGCGGTCTTCGTCCAGACTGCGGGCAACAAGTTAGGCGACAACAACCCGCTCTACGAACAGATGATCCAGGACACGCTGGCTGAGGTGATGGCCGAAGGACGGCTGCTGCTTCCTGCTTTCGTCACGCACGAATCGAAGTCGCAACCCGACACCGATTCGTGCGCCGCCTGGTCGCACAATGGGGTGGCCGCCGATGTGAACGCCGTCCAGCAGGTCAGGTGCTTCAACCGCGACTATGTGATCAGGGGGACGGATGACGAGGTCCGTCAACGTCTGGCGGTCGCCGTGAGGTTGAAGTCATACACCGACCTCGAGACACACGTCTGGTTCGGTGAGCACAGCGCAATCGACCCGTTGGAATTCATGCGACTACAAGGATTCAGCTTCGATAGCCCGGTGTTCACTGGTCGCATCTTCGATGCTTTCCGCAAGACGTTCCCTATCGCAGACTTGCGTTTCAGCGGTCTCACCCGGCCCGTCTGGAACAGCATCATCGAGCAGATGGTGGAGATGTTCGTCGCCAACATGGAGTATGCCGAGCCGGTCGTCTCCGGACGCCAGCCGCCGTCCAAGAGCGGACATGCGGGTAGGCGCGTCTTGGTCGGCCGCGGTTGGGAACTGATGGATGAGGTCGGCGAATACTTCAAGGTCAGCGACCTTACGCCAGACCTCGACCGTGAGTGCTACATCTCAGGGAAGTACGTGCTGCGCAACTCTATCCTCGCGTTGCACGCGGACAAGGATGACCAGCTGTCACTCCCGTTCCATGTGAACGTGCCCTTTGCGGCGGGCAATCGATTGAGCCGAACTTGTGCTGTCCATCGGGCCATGGCTCTGGCTCGTTCCATCCGGGCGGACTGGACTGCGCGGCTCACTACGAACCCTCCTCCGTCGAGTACGAGCGCGGAGATAAGGGAGCGGTTCCTCGCCGACTTGAGCCACGCCTTACATTTAGTCGAACCCAAGATGCGCCTGCCGGATCCGCGGCTTATTTCGCCGGATATCCTGCGCTTCTACATTTCCGTCTCGTCCCAAGAGACGCTGCGGCCCGTGCTGGTGGCGACCGGAGCTGATCTGTGAAGCTCGGCCTCTGAACCATCGGCCCCTTCCGTAACGTCTGACTACACCTCAAGCCTCGTTTCCCACGCCTTCCTTGCGACTCGGAACCGGGGCTTTCGCTTTGATTGCCATCTCCAGCCTCGACCGTTAAACTCCCACGCATGGATTATCTCGAAAACCTCAATCCCGAGCAGCTCAAAGCCGTGATGCATGGCGAGGGGCCTTTGTTGATTGTCGCCGGCGCCGGTACCGGAAAGACCATGGTACTGACGAGGAGGTATATCCATTTGTTGAATTCGTACCGCGTACCGGGTACCGCGTACGATGAAACAGGCTCATCCGGCTCAGAACGAAGTACGCGGCACGCAGTACCCTTGTCTACCGCCAATATCCTTGCCCTTACCTTCACCGAAAAGGCGGCCGGCGAGATGGAGGACCGCATCCTGCAGCTCCTGCCGAACGGCACTTATGATTTCTGGATCTCCACTTTCCACGGTTTTTGCCAGCGCATCCTAGAGCAGTATGGATTGGAGATCGGTCTGCCCACGAAATTCAAGCTCCTGAACGAGACTGATGCCTGGCTGCTGCTTAAACGTCACATCACCGAACTTCCGCTCGACTATTATCGTCCCCTGGGCAATCCGACGAAATTCCTTTCTGAACTGATCAGGCATTTTTCACGTGCCAAGGACGAAGGCATCTCCCCGGAGAGATATCTCGAATTCGCCGAGAATTCCGCGTTGGATGGCGATGCGGACCCCGGGTCTGCGCCCGGGGCAGGATTCGAAGCAAGTGAACGCAAACGCCTCAAAGAGCTGGCCGACGCCTATTTCGCTTACCGTAGGATCCTCCGCGAGGAGGGCGCTTTGGATTTCGGCGACCTGATCGTCGAGACTTTGCGCCTGCTGCGCGAACGGCCCCGAGTCCTCAAGGAGTTAAGGCAGCAGTTCCGTTACGTCCTGGTGGATGAATTCCAAGACACCAACTGGGCACAGTATGACCTGATCAAGCTCTTGTCCGGCGAGGACGCGGCTAAGGCCAACATCACGGTCGTCGGCGATGACGACCAGTCGATCTATAAATTCCGTGGTGCGTCTCTCGCCAATATCCTGCAGTTCAAGGATGATTTCCCGACGGCCGAGACGATCATGCTGTCGCACAACTACCGCTCACGACAAGAGGTATTGGATGCTTCCTATGACAGCATCTGCCTGAACAATCCCAATCGTCTTGAGGTCAAGCTTTCCGCGACCGGACTCTCTAAGAAACTCACCAGCGTCCTGGGGGATGGTGGCGGGATAGAGGTCATGTGGTACAGGTCGCTGGAGGACGAAGCCGAAGCCGTGGCGCAGAAGATAATGGAGATCAAAGCCAGCGACGTCAGTCTGACATGGAATGATTTCGCCATACTCTCACGTTCCAACGACGGCACGGAGCCCTTCATCCTGGCGCTCGAGAGGAACAGTGTCCCGTTCTATTACTTGGCCATGCGCGGCCTCTATAACAAACCGCTGATCGTTGATCTGATCGCGCTCCTTTCGTTGCTGGACGGCTATCATGAGTCATCCGCCGTCTGGCGCGCCATGACTGCACCTTGTTACGCCTTTCCGGCTCACGAGATCTCGACCTACCTCCAATACGCCCAGCGCAAGGGTTCATCCCTCTGGCTCGCGCTGCAGAATGCGCAGGCTTTGATGAACGACAACCCCGACGCGGTAAGACGCGCCATGACCTTGGTCAGCCACATGCAGAACCTGGCTGAAGCCGCTAAACGTGAAAAGCCCCTCAAGGTTTTCCAGTTGTTGTTGGATAAGACGAACCTTCTGGCCTCGATCATGGACCTGCCGGAAAGGGAAAAGATGGAGTCCATCGACCTGCTGAACCTTTTCGTCAACCGCATCAAGCGCTATGAGCAGTCGATCCACGGACCGAGCATGCGCGGCTTCCTCGAAGAGCTGCGGGCCGAGATAGAAAGCGGGGAAGAGGGGGCTTTACACGCCGATCCCGACCAAGGCCCGGAGTTGGTCAAAGTCATGACCGTGCATGCGGCCAAAGGCTTGGAATTCAAATACGTGTTTATCGTCTCCATGGTGGACCAACGCTTCCCCTCGCGCGCCAGGCACGAAGCCCTGCCCTTGCCGGACGGCTTGGTGAACGAACGTCTGCCCGAAGGGGACGTACATCTTGAGGAGGAACGCAGGTTGTTTTATGTGGCCGTGACGCGTGCCAAGGAGAAAGCCTTCCTCACCGGGGCAGAGGATTATGGAGGGGCACGCAAAAAGAAGCCCTCGGCTTTTTTGGGGGAGGTCGGGCAGGATGTGTCAAAACTCGTGGCGCGCGCCAACAGCGAGATGCTGACCCTGACGAGCACCAACCGGTCGATCGAAGTCGAGGATTTCAAGGAACAGGAGATTTATGCTTTGAAACGGAGGTTCTCCTTCACTCAGCTCGCCGCCTTCCGTAGCTGTCCTTTGCAGTATAAATTCGCGCATGTCTATAAGATCCCGATCCTTGGCTCGCAACAGAAGAGCTTCGGGCAATCGGTCCATCTCACTCTGCACGACGTGCTGTCGCTCCATCTCGAAAGAGGTCGGGCAGCCCAAGGGGATCTTTTCGGCGTTCAGACCGGTGTCCCTGCGGAACAGGCCAGCGGCCTGCGCGTGAGCCTGGAAGAGGCGCTGCGCATCTACGAAGAGAAATGGATAGATGAATGGTATGAAAGTCGCGAGAGGCACGACGAATACAAGGCCGAGGGCAAGAAGGCGATCCGCACCATGCACGCCAAGTGGTCCGAGAAACCGCCGGACGTCATACAGTTGGAGCAGCCTTTCGACTGGAAGTTGGGCGAACATTCGCTTAAAGGCGCTATCGACCGTATCGATGTCTTGGCGACGGGCGGGCACGGTATCTTTGACTATAAGACCAGCCAACCGAAGAAGACCGAAGATCTGCAGCGTGAGCAGAAAGAGCAGTTGTGGATCTATCAACTGGCCATGGAAGAGAAGGGGATGGATGTCAGGCGGCTGGCTTACCTGTTCGTGCTGGACGGGAGCGAAGCTGATGTGGAGATCCTACAAGGCGAGAAGCGCGATGCATTCCGCGAGGAGATACAGCGGCGCATGCAGGAGATCCTGCTTTCACGTTTCGACCCAAAGCCGTCTCCCTTTACCTGCCGCTACTGCGATTTCCGTAACGTCTGCGAGTTCAAACAGCTATGACCTTCCAATCGATGCGTAATATCCTGTCGCGCTCCTTAGGGACGGCGCAGGTTTCGCAGGATCTTACGATCGCTGGGATCTTTGAGGCGTCTCGGTCGGTGCTTGCCGCTTGTTGGGGAGAAGAACGCGGTGCGTGCCTCAAACCGGTTTCTTTCAATGAGGGTTGCCTTAAGTTCCAGACCGATTCTCCTGCCGCCAAACAGCAGATGACGCTCGAGCAGGCCAGGATCAAGAACGAGATAAACCGTAAGTTAGGCAGGCTCGAGGTCAAGAAGATAATCGTCGAGACTAAGGGATTTTAGGCGCGGTCTTGATGTGGTATCATCTTGTCGATGTCATACCGTTCCTATCTGCTCATTATGTTGGCCGGCACTTTAGTGGCATGGTCGGGTTGGGCATTGGTTTTGTTGCGCATCAATCCGAAGGAGGCTGGGCTGCTCGGGCTGACTTCTTTTTACGTGACTCTCTTCATGGGGATGGTCGGCTTGCTCACTCTGGTGGAGCTGTTGATAAACGTCCATCTGATGAAAAAGAGGGAGCTGTTGATCCGCGAGGTCAAGATGGCCTTCAGGCGCGCCGTGTTGTTGGCTTTGATCTGTGTACTGTCTTTGATTTTCTCTTCGGTCGGTAAGTTCTCATGGTGGATACTTTTGGTGTTCATAGCTGTAGCTGCAGCCATAGAATATATTTTCATGCTCATCAGCCATTCCCGGCGTGATTGAGCTTTAGCATACTCTTGCCTAAATTCAGCCAAGCAGCGTAAGATGTGGCCAGCGTATGTTTCCATCATTTTTCAATCGCTTTTCCCATGATTTGGGCATCGATTTAGGTACTGCTAATACTTTGGTTTTCGCTAAGGGAAAAGGCATAGTCATACGTGAGTCCTCGGTCGTCGCCGTGAATACGCGCACTGGCCAGATTATCGCTGTCGGTGAGGATGCGAAGGACATGATCGGCAAGACTCCTCCGCACATCCACGTTTCACGACCTCTGCAGCGCGGCATCATCGCCGACTTCGAAGTGACCGAGAAGATGTTGAAGTACTTCATCGACAAGATCCAGCGCGAAAGCTCGGCGCTCATGCCGCGACCTCGCGTGGTCATCGGTGTGCCGTTGAACATCACTGAAGTGGAACGGAAGGCTGTCGGTGACGCCGCCATGTCTGCAGGAGCGCGCAAGGTCTTCATCGTCGAAGAGCCTGTCGCCTCTGCCGTCGGTATCGGCCTGCCTATCTCGGATCCGGTAGGTAATATGGTGGTGGATTTCGGAGGGGGTACTACGGAAATCGCGGTCATCTCACTGAATGGCGTAGTGACCGCCAAATCCATCCCTATCGCAGGCGATGAACTCAATAAGAACATCATCCAGTACGCCCGTGACGTCTTCAATATGCTGTTGGGCGAGCGTGTCGCGGAAGACGTGAAAATCGCCGCTGGCTCGGCTATTGCTCTAGCCGACAAGATAGAAGTGCCGATGCGCGGTCGTGATTTGCTTTCAGGTCTCCCACGCGAAATAATCGTGAACGACGGTCAGATACGTGAAGCCTTGTCGCGCTCCATAAAAGCGAACATCGAACACATCAAGTCCATCCTCGAAGTCACTCCGCCTGAATTGGTCGCAGACATCTATCGCCGCGGCATCTTCCTGACCGGCGGAGGAGCCTTGTTGCGCGGCATCGACCGTGCCATCGCGGAAGGTACAGGCTTGCCGGTCAAAGTCGCGGATGATGCCATGACTGCCGTGGCGCGGGGAGCCGGCACGTTGCTGGAGAATGAAGCTCTGCTGAATGACGTGGCACTACCGGCGTCAGACCCGATGTCCTGACTTTTATCTGTTGTTCAGCCGCCGTGTTCCTGAATAGGCGGACGACCCTGTATTTTTGGCGCTTTAGACCTTCACTAGACCCAGACCATGAAACGACGCATACCGATCTACGTCTTCATCATCGGAGCCATGGTCGTGGCTTCCGTGCTTTATGGTACGGGGATCCTGGGCTATCTGGACGATGTAGTCAGATATGCCTCGTTGCCGTTCGTCAGGTTCTCTGCGGCAGTAGGTTTCGAGGTCGCGGATTCCACTAACCAGGAAAGCGTCGGTGCGCTCAAGACCAAGGTCAAGGATCTGGAGGATAGGCTGGCCGCGACGAGCGTCGATTACGTCAAACTTCGCGGCCTGGAGGAGGAGAACAGACTATTGCGTGAAACCGCTAAATTCCTTTCCACATCAGGCTATGACTACGTAGGCGCTCGTGTCATCGGGCGCAAGATGGATTCGCACACCGCAACCATCCTGATCGACCGCGGCAGCAAAGACGGATTAGAGAAAGGTATGGCCGTCATCGCCGGCGATGGCATCATGGTGGGTAAGATCATAAGCTTGAGCGAGCGTGTATCGACCGTCATGCTGATAACCGACGAACGCAGTCGTATAGCCGTTTCACCGGCAGGTGCACACAAGTTGTTCGGTCTGATCCAGGGAGCGGGGAATGGAGTCGCTCAACTGACGCTTGTCCCGCAGAGCGAAAAACTTGATCGTAATGACATAGTGGTCACGGCTGGTACGGAAGAGAAGATACCGGCCAACCTGGCGCTGGCTTTGGTCGACAGCGTCGATAGCCGACCCACGGAAGCTTTCAAGAGCGCCACCATCTTGCCCTTGGTCAGTCCGGATACGTTGAATATGGTGGTCGTCTTGAGGGCGTCCGCCTTAAGCCCGCAATGATATGGCGTTCAAGTGGCTGGGCGTTATTTTCATAGGCCTGCTTGTCGGATTGTATGAAGCGACGATACGGACTTTTTTGCCCATCCCTCTGCATTACCTGACTTTTCTTTTGCCGTTCCTGGTCCTTTTTGTGGTCATCGAAAGGACGCAATATGCTTATGCCCTAGCTGCCTCCGCTGGCCTCATGATGGACCTCTACTCGATAGAATGCCCCGGATTACAGATCTGGCGTCTGCTTCTCATCGTGGCCATACTCGATGCCACGGCTAAATCGGTCCTGACCAACCGTTCGATCTACGCCACGACGGCGCTCATAATTTTTGCCGGTATCCTGGATTTCGTGACATCTTTCGCGGTGGGTACGTTTTTCCGCTGGTATGCTTCTTGCCCTCGGATAGATTTTACGTGGCGCGATATGGGCCTGACTTTGATCCTCGAGACAGCGGTTTGCGCTGTGCTGTTCTTCGTCGGGGTCAGGGTTTTTAAGCGTCTGACCGGCGCCAGATGATATGGAGGAGAATAAGCACGGCAGGTTATTCATCAATGACCAGGACGGTGTCGGTTTGAGATTGGATTCAAGCAAGAACGAGCTGTTCCATCATGAGGTCCTGTTCGAGGACGAGGTCACCCATCTTAAGGACAGTAAGATGTTCTTGGGACCTGCTATCGCTACACGGCGTTTCTGGTATGCGACCGGAGTTGCGGCGGCGCTGGTTTTGATCCTGATAGCTCGGGCTTTCTGGATGCAGATATTGAGCCCCCACGACTACATCGAACTCGCCGATCGCAATCGTATCAGGCATGAACGCCAACCGGCGATGCGCGGCATCATCCGCGACAGCAAGGGGAATGTGTTGGCCGACAACACGCCGTCTTTCGATCTTCAGGTCACGCCCTGGTACCTTCCGCCTGACCCGCAGGACAGACAAGAGTTGCTTGGTCGCGTCGCACGGCAAGTCGCGATGTCTATGGGCGACATCCAAGGCAGGATAGCTTCATCCACTGATCCCGGAGAGACGCTGACCTTGGTCCATGACCTGACCTACGAAAAAGCCGTCGGTCTGAAGATATTCCTGGATGATTCCTCGGCCTTCCAGGTCGTGAACAGCAGTAAACGCCGCTATCCTTTTTCCGATCAGCTGCCCAGCCTTTCGCATATCCTCGGCTACGTCGGTCCGATCTCGCGTCCCGAACTCGATTCCCGGAGCGACCAGGGTTATCGCCAGACCGATTCCATCGGCAAAGCAGGGGTCGAATACTCCCAAGAATCTGCATTGCGTGGGCAAGCTGGCGAAAAGACCTACGAAGTAGATGCTATGGGCGCCATAACGACCCTGGTGGGCAACAAGCCGCCGGTCGATGGGGCGGAGGTCAGACTATCCTTGGATTTGGATCTGCAACGCGCAGCGGAAAAGTCGCTGCGCGAAAACCTCACGAAGTTCAAGCTACAACGTGGCTCGGTCATAGCCTTGGATCCGCGGGACGGTTCCATACTGGCCATGGTGTCGTGGCCCGCTTACGACGACAACTATTTTTCCGGTACAGTATCAAGCACCTATTACGCCAAGCTCTTAGCCGATCCGGAGAAACCGTTATTGCCGCGCGCCTTTGCTGGTATGTATCCTTCGGGCTCGACGGTCAAGCCGGTCATCGCCACAGGTGCATTGGCGGAGAAGGTGATCACCCCGCAGACGACAGTGGTCTCGACCGGAGGAATCCGTCTTGGTTCTATCTTTTTCCCGGACTGGAAAGCTGGCGGACACGGCGTGACCAACGTGCGCCGGGCCATCGCCTGGTCGGTGAATACGTTTTTCTATATCGTCGGCGGCGGATATGAATCTTTCACCGGACTCGGCGTGGATCGGTTGACTGACTGGATGCGCCGTTTCGGCTTGGGGAGTGAGACGGGTCTGGATCTGCCGGGAGAAAGTTCCGGTTTCGTGCCTTCTGCCGAGTGGAAAGAGAAGACAAAAGGGGAGAGGTGGTATGTCGGCGATACGTACAACCTTTCCATCGGCCAAGGCGATCTTCTTGTTACGCCGTTGCAGGTCGCGCTATTCACCGGTGAGATCGCCAACGGCGGTCATAAATTGGTTCCGCATGTGGTGAAGACCCAAGATGGCTTCTCTTTGCCCACGGAAACCATAGCCGATCCGAGCTATATCCAAACGGTCAGGTTGGGTATGCGCGATACTGTCGTTTACGGTTCAGGTACGGCGCTGAAAGCCTTGCCGTTTGAAGCCGCCGGTAAAACGGGTACGGCACAGTGGCGTAACGACCGGCCGAATCACGCCTGGTTCACGGCGTTCGCGCCTTTCGATAAACCAGAGATCGTTGTCACGGTATTGCTCGAAGAAGGGGATGAGGGTTCGCGCACCGCCATCCCTGTGGCTATGGATGTGTTGAGGGCTTGGTATGCGAATAAGTCCGCAGGTGATTGATTTTTGTAGGGCGTATTTGACATGTTTCAGGCCTTGTTCTAATCTGTATATAAGAGAGAAAAAACGTACGCGCTGATTGATTCGGCGCGTATTTGATGATTTATATGACCGACAAAGTGACATACATAACCGCTGACGGCTTGGAAAAACTCAAAGTCGAGTTAGAGGAACTGAAGACCGTCAGATTGCGTGAGTTGGCTAATCGTGTAGATGCAGCCAAGTCTTTAGGCGATCTGTCAGAAAATGCCGAATATCACGATGCCAAGGATGACTTGGCCATGACCCACGCCCGTATCCGCCAGATAGAGGAGATGTTGAAGAACGTCTCCGTCATCACATCAGAAGGCGAAACCGACACGGTGCGCATCGGTTCGACAGTGGAATTGGAATATTCTGGAGGCAAAAAGAAGTCCTACAAGATAGTCGGCTCCAACGAAGCCGATCCGTTGAATGGCTTGATCTCCAACGAATCTCCGCTCGGTAGTGCATTTTTGGATCGCAAGAAAGGCGAGAAGGTGGATGTAGAGACTCCAGGTGGAACGATAGAATACAAAATTGTATCAATCTCGTGACGGTCCTGCTCAACAAGAATCATTCATTTGATCAAAGTCAAAATCCCGGCTCGAATGCCGGGATGAGCTTTTTTGCTGGCCATGACAAGTAGAATAGCCTTGAACGGCTGTGCCAGCCAAGTGTTGATATTTTCCGTTGCATTCTTTTTTACCAACAGTTAATCTTGCCAGCGTATGTTGCAGGACGAAATACAAGTCAGACGAGAGAAGCTGGCTAAACTCAAAGAGCTCGGTATCGAACCCTATCCGGTCATGAGCAGACGCGATACGGAGATTTCCGCTGCCTTAGCCGAATTCGACGCTTGGAGTGCCTCTTCCAAGGTATTGACCTTGGCTGGACGCCTCATGACTACGCGCCTGCATGGTTCGTTGCTTTTCGCTGACATGGTCGATGGCACCGGTAAGATCCAGATCGTGGTCAAACAGGACACGATCGGAGAACAGTCGTTCAAGATTTTCAGCGATCTTATCGACCCGGGCGATATCGTCGAAGCCAAAGGCACCTTGTTCCAGACGAAGCGCGGCGAAAGGTCGCTCGAAGTCCAGGAATGGCGCATCCTCTCCAAAGCGCTTTTGCCGTTACCGGAGAAGTGGCATGGCCTGCAGGATGTCGAAAAACGCTATCGCGAACGCGAGCTTGATCTGATCAGCAATCCCGAGGTCAAAGGACGCTTTTTGGCCCGCTCCCGCCTGATCTCTTCGCTCCGTCAATATCTCGACGCCCGAAATTTCGTCGAAGTAGAAACCCCGATCCTGCAATCTATTCCGGGCGGAGCCAATGCCCGCCCCTTCATCACGCACCATAACGCATTGGACATCGACCTTTACCTACGCATCGCACCGGAGCTCTATCTGAAGAGACTGGTCGTCGGAGGATTCGATAAGGTCTATGAAATAGGCCGATGTTTCCGCAACGAGGGTATCGACTATGCCCACAACCCGGAATTCACCATGATCGAGCTGTACTGGGCTTATGCGACGAAAGAGGAATTCATCTCTTTCCTCGAAGACATGCTGGTCAAAGCGGTCGAAGCCTCTGTCGGCAGCCTGAAGGTGACGCAGGAGAGCGGCGAATCCATCGATTTCTCCGCGCCTTATCCGCGCATCACTTTCCGCGATTCCATCCTCCAAGCTTGCGGCATCGATATCGATACTTTGCACGACGAAAAAGAGGTCGTTGCCGCCGCAAAGGACAAGAAGCTGGGTCTTGATTTCGGCGAATGCCATGGTCTAGGCGAACACTTCGATGAGCTCTACAAAAAAACAGCCAGACCTAATATAATCCAACCCACCTGGATATTCGACTATCCGGCCGAGCTCAAACCTTTGGCTGGGGTGCATCCGGATGATCCGACGAAAAGCTCCTCATGCCAGCTGGTGGTCATGGGCGCGGAAGTCGTCAATGCGTATTACCATGAACTTTCCGACCCATTGATCCAGCGCAAACATCTGGAAGGACAACAGGCACTGCGCGAACAGGGGAGCGAAGTGGCGCAATGTATAGATGAAGGCTTCCTGCGCGCCTTGGAGCACGGTATGCCGCCTACTTCCGGGATGGGTTTCGGGATAGACCGCCTGGCCGCCTTCCTGACTGGTGCTCCGAACCTTAAGGAAGTCATCCTTTTCCCCACATTGCGACCTAGCCAGGAGGGGAGCGAGGAAGCGCGAGAAGAATGAGGATATGAAGAAAATAGCCATGTGTTTCGGCGCCTTCGATGGTCTGCATGCAGGACATGAGGATTATTTCAGGCAGGCTAAAGATATGGCTGACGAACTGGTCGTGGTCGTGGCGTGTGATACGACCATCGTGGAGATAACCGGAGATCTGCCCGACAACAACGAACAGCACCGACTCTCGACCGTCAGTGAACATCCTTTGGTCGACGATGCCCGTCTTGGCTATTTGGACGATAAGTATCGCATCATCGAAGAGGTGAAGCCCGATATCATCTGCCTGGGTCATGATCAGGAGGCGTTCACGGAGAATCTGGATGCGGAATTGGCTCGCCGCGGACTATCCGCCACGGTCGTACGCTGTGAGCAGTTCAGTCCGGAGATATTCAAGATCAACTATGTCGACCGCGACCGGGAAGAGGATCAGGGATTCCAGGATGCGGAATACGAAGAGAGAGGACTACCCCTATGAGGAATTACGAAGAGCCATCAAGTGAAAATTCAGATTCAGATGATTTCTCCGATTCTTCATTCGTCATTTGTAATTCGTAATTTGTAATTGACTATGCTGGATCCAAAATATATCCGCGAACACGCGGAAGAGGTAAAGGAGAACTGCCATTGGCGCAACGTGAAAGTCGACGTCGATGCTTGGCTTAAGGCTGATGCTGAACGTCTGGAACTTATGCGCGTCGTGGAAGAGCTGCGCGCCAATAGGAACGCCGTGGCGGAAAAGATGAAATCAGCCACGCCTGAAGAGCGCCCGAACCTGATCGAGGAAGGGAAGAGGCTCAAGGATGAGTTGGCCGTCAAAGAATCCTCGTTGGAACCCTTAGACAGCGCCTGGAAAGCGGGCTTGATGGCTTTCCCTAATTTGACTCATCCGGATTCGCCGAAAGACCTGAAAGAGGAAGGGAGTAAAGAAGTCAGGGTCGTCGGAGAAGTCGTACAGCTTGAGAAGCCTCTCGACCATGTCGCTTTGGCCGAGAAATACGACCTCATAGACTTCAATCGCGGAGCCAAAGTCGCTGGCGCCAAGTTCTACTTCTTGAAGCACGAGGCCGCTATACTCGAGCAAGCGTTGACCCGTTACGCCTTCGACTACCTGACTAAAGAAGGTTTTATCCCTATCTCCACACCAGATGTCGCACGCGATGAGGTACTGCTTGGTACCGGCTACCAGCCGCGCGGTCCGGAGACCCAAATCTACTCGCTGGAAGGCACGGACCTCTCGTTGGTCGGCACTGCGGAAATCCCGTTAGGCGGCTATCACAAAGACGAAGTGCTTGATGCATCTACCTTGCCGCTCAAATACGTCGGCTTGTCGCACTGTTTCCGCACCGAAGCCGGTTCATACGGAAAAGAGTCGTATGGCCTGTATCGGGTCCATCAGTTCACTAAGATCGAGATGTTCGTCTTCTGCACGCCAGAGCAGTCCGAGGCACTGCATGCCGAGCTTATCCGTCATGAAGAGAATCTGTTCAAATCCCTGAATATCCCATTCCGCGTCCTGGATATCTGCTCAGGGGATCTTGGCGGTCCGGCTTATCGCAAGTACGATCTCGAAGCCTGGATGTGGGGACGTAACGACGGAAAAGGGGATTGGGGCGAGGTCACCTCCGCATCCAACTGTACGGATTTTCAGGCGCGGCGCTTGAACGTCAGGTTCAAGAACGAAGAGGGGAACATGGAGTTCGCTCACACGCTGAATGGGACTGCGTTCGCGATTTCACGCGCCCTGATAGCGCTGCTGGAGAACAATCAACAGTCCGATGGTACCATAGAGATCCCGACGCCTCTTATACCGTACTGCGGATTTTCCAAGATTGGATAAAATTTGTAGTCAATGATTATTTGAGCTGCAAAACCACGCAGCACTTTCATCCCGGGCTTGTCCCGGGATTTCGGTCGCCAGCCAGAAGGGCACGCCAGTCCAGCAAGCGGCTTTAGGTAATTTTGTGAAGAGGTCTCTCTACTGGACGAAAACCTGTTTTTTAGCGAAAATAGGTAGCATGCAAAACTTACATAAGACTCGCGTAGAGGTCTCGGCGCGCGCTTTGGGCCATAACATCAAAGGCTTCAAGTCGATTCTCGGTGGAGCGAAGATGATGGCTGTCGTAAAGTCCAATGCCTATGGCCACGGACTGGCGGAAACCGCCAAGATAGCAGATAAAAACGGCGTGGCTTGGTTTGGCGTCGATAATGTCGATGAAGGTTTGGCTTTACGTAAAGCTGGCATCAAAAAGCCGATACTCGTCCTGGGCTATACGCTGAACTCACGTTTGCGCAATTGTGTGGATAATAGCCTGTCATTCATGGCCTACAACCAGGAGACAGTCAAGGCGCTGCGCAGCCTGAAACTGAAACCGCTGGGCGTCCATCCCTCAAAGACCGCAAAAGCTGCTTATGTCCATCTTAAGATCGAAACCGGCACGACAAGACAAGGCGTCGCAGGTAAACAGCTTTTAGATCTCGCAAAAAGCCTGCTTAAAGTCCCTGGTGTCGTCATCGAAGGCGCCTCGACGCATTACGCGAATATCGAAGATACGACTGATTCAAGCTATGCCGAGCTGCAGCTTAAGCGTTATCAGGAGAACCTGGATAATCTAATAAGAATCGGCATCGATCCGCCCTGGAAACATACGGCGTGCAGCGCGGCGGCCATCCTTTATCCTGAGACATACTTCAACCTCGCGCGTGTCGGAATCGCCATGTATGGTCTATGGCCATCCAAAGAGACGCAAGCTGTGGCCAAACGCGAAAAGCGGCTGATTGATCTTGAGCCTGTCTTGACCTGGAAGACCGTGATAGCGCAGATAAAGAGCGTAAAAAAGAATACGCCTGTAAGTTACGGCCTGACGGAAAAAGTCTCGCGCGACGCCAAGTTGGCTGTCCTGCCCATCGGCTACTGGGATGGGTATGACCGCCGTGGTTTGTCGCAAGTCGGACAAGTTTTGGTTCGCGGACACAGATGCAAGGTAGTTGGCCGCATCTGCATGAATATGTGCGTCATCGATGTTACGGAAGTGCCGCAAGCCAGGGTAGAAGATGAGGTTGTCCTATTGGGCAAACAAGGCAAAGACAGGATTTCGGCCGAGGACTTGGCGGCTAAGATCGGAACGATCAATTACGAAGTCGTGACACGCATCAACCCGACTTTGCCACGTATCGTAGTCTAAACGATGAAATTCAGGATAGAAACAAACAATCCGGAGTTACAGATGAGGCGATCCTGGAAGCAGGCGAAATACTTCTCGCTGCTCTTGGTCGTCTTATGTCTTTTGACCGGCGCGGCGTGGTTCGTCATGAATTCCGGATATTACCAGTTGGCTGATATAGAGATAAATGACCTGGACACCTTACAGAAAGGGGAGGTAGTTTCGACGACTCATCAGATATTGGCTAGGGGAGGGTGGAGGCCGTGGGGTAACGAGAATCTCG
Organism: bacterium; assembly: GCA_021796435.1. Classification (GTDB taxonomy): domain Bacteria; phylum Patescibacteriota; class Patescibacteriia; order 2-12-FULL-60-25; family 2-12-FULL-60-25; genus CAIKNB01. Next base: position 870,360 of record JAJYXM010000016.1, on the reverse strand, counting down.
TTTTCATGGATACAGAAAAATTATCAGCCGCACTTAAGAACGAACTTTTTGCTGAAAACGTAACTGTGGATAAAGTATATCCAAATATTTTACGACTCATGGTAGAGGAGAGGCAGAGGAGTGTGGTGATGGACTCGCAGGGACAATATTTGATGATTGATACGCAAGGTATGGTCGCTGGTTTGGTGGATGATAAGGCCAAGGCTGATATAGATGCCCGCCTCTCTAATAAATCACTCGCTAACCCAAAGTCAGTTCCGCTTGTTGTTTGCGATTTACCTGAACTTGCTGCAGCTGGTTATCAGGTGACTGATTCAGACTACGTAAAGACCTGGCTTGAGGCGTATAAGGCTTTAAACGACGCTGGGATAAAATTCAGGTACTTCAGACTGTCTAGTCCTAGCTCAGATCTGCTGAAAGTCGTTTCAGAGGACGGTTATGAGGTCTACTATGACCTTAAAACGCCTTTAAACGGGCAAATAGAGGTCTATAAGAAATTCATGGCGTCCAAGCCGGTCAATGTGAAAATCAACGAGTATATAGATATCAGGATACCTGGAAAGGTTTACGTGAAGTGAGGATCCGATAAAAAGATTGTTATAAGGGTAAGTTCAATTTAGGTTTCGCCATAATGGCTGAAAACCATTTTTTTACCTTTGAAGAAATTAAGCTCTTATCTAGTGTCGTCTAACATATATTGTGCGACGCATCACCATCATTTTAAAACCACGCAATGTGGCTGATTTTGGCACGTTCCCCGCTTATGGAAACCGCTGCTATAAGTTTTAAAGTCCTCTGCCCTTTCGCTTGATCACTAAGATACCTTACCTTCCCGTAAGGGTCAAATAATGAATTCCCATACGGATTCTAGGCCGCGATCTTTTGGTACGCTTTGACGACATCTTCGTCATGAACGTCCAGATAGATTTGGCTCGAATTGATGTTCTTGTGGCCGAGTATCTTTTGGATATATCGAGGGTGTATCCCCGACTTTACGGCGCGCATGCCTAAGCCATGGCGGAATGAGTGTGGTGAGATGTTTGATTTGGGTCTTAGATCGGCTACCAGACGCTGCACGGAACGAGTAGAGAGCTTCCCTCCCCTATTTTTACGATCCATCGAGATAAACAGCGCGTCGGACGATGCCCAGAGGTTTCTTTGAGGCAAATATTCTTTCATGAGCTGCGCTGTTGCGTCGTCCCAGAAGATCATACGGAGCTGGCGGTTCTTTTTTGAGATGATAGAACCGTGGCCGTCTTGGATATGGAGATCCTTGGTTTCGAGGCAGCAGAGCTCGGCGACGCGAACGCCGGACGAATAGAGGAACGAGAGCATTGTTTTGTCTCTCAGGCTCCGAAAATTCTCGGCGCGGATTCCATCGATCATAGATCTCGCGTCTTCCGTCTCTACGGGCGCATACGACTTGCTGACGTACTTCGGGACTGACACCAGCTGGTAGTCCCAAGTGATTTCGTGCCGCAGGAACAGGTACTTCATGAACTGACGCAGAGCCACCATCATGAACGCGACGGATGAGTCGGCGTAGTCCTTGTTTTTGAGATAGCCGTGATATTTGGCGATCTCGGTCACCTTTATGTCTGCGAGCGGCTTGTCGCCGGCAAACACGATGAATCGTTCGATGAGGTCGGTATACGTCCTCACCGTATTGCTGGAGTATTTGCCCATACCCCATTCCGTGAATTGAGAAAGACCCTCTTGAAGCGTTAACCCCGTAGGTTCGCGCATATGAAACCGCCCACCCTACTCCCGCTCGGATTCCAGTCCTTGCGGTTTCGGATGGGCGGATCGCAGACGCCATGCATTTGCATGCGTGAAGCCTGTACCTTAGAACTTATTGCACCTAACCAAAAGATGCAATGCCCTAAGGCAAATCCTGTCCAAACGATCGCTTGCTGGAATATCATCCTCCTGATTAGGGTAGGACGCGCCGTGAGGCTCAAGCGGTTCGCCGGTGGGGAGCTAGGAATAATGACTGGCAGTCCCATTTGTCGCTTAGCGCGAAAAAGACGTCAAGTTCCTATTTTGGCCAGACTCTTTCACCCCGCTCGTTTTCAATAATGATTGCTTCTACCGGACACGATTGAGCCGCCAGGATAATAGTCTCCATTGTCTCGTGATCCGCAGTATCCAGAATCACCGCTTTCTGCTCATCGTCCAGCGCAAAAGCATTTGGGGCAATGGCAACACATGAAGCTGCCCCTATGCAGAGATTTCTGTCCACATAAATCTTGTGCCCAAGAATAGCAATGGGTCCAGACGGATTTTTAGGATCTTTAAGATTTAGGTTATTCATATGGCTGAAACAATAAGTTATATTGTATTAAATCAGCAAGCTCCGACAAACGGTCATCGAGAAAAAACGATGAAAACGCCGTATAAAGGATAGTCCTATCTTTCAAGACGTTCCACCAGCTCATGATTTTCTTGAAATATGACAATCAACATCAATAGGCTCAACATACCGGCGAAAGCCAGAAGAACGGTTCGTCCCGTGCCAAAAAACGCCGCGAAGGCAATAACGATATAAGCAGTATAAGCTGGGTGGTGAAAATACATATAAGGCCCAAGGCTAATTTTTTTCTGCTGCACCGACTCAAGCTGAAGGGTCGCCCAGAGAAAAAACCGCTTTGGTTTCAGGGTCATGATCGACCAAACAATAAGAAAAAATAAGTTCACGATAGCGATCGTACAGAGAATCTTTAGCCACATAGGCGGCGTGAATAGAACATCGAGATTGCCAGCTTGCCATTTTGCAAAAAAGAAAAACGAAATCCAGACACCGAATGCGGTTTGATAAAATTTTCTTGGACATCGCCGCCAAACTCCTAAAAATGCATGCAATAAAATGTGTATGATGGGTATAGGCCCCAATAGAAATAACGTCCAAAATATGACTAAATCCATACTTCAATGAGTCAACACAGTCTAAGGGTCAGATGGTTTTTCGACGGAAAATAAACGAAGACCATTCAAAATAACCAACATCGCCATCCCAGAGTCGGCCCCGATAGCATATTCCAAATGCGTGAAACCAGCCAAGGCTAGAACGAGGAAAAACGCTTTGACCCCGAGAGCGGCGGCAATATTTAGACGTATCGTTTTCACTGTTCGTTTTCCAAGCTGAATCGCCGTTGGTACATTCAGGAGATTGTCATTCATAAGTGCAACATCAGCTGTTTCAATAGCCGCATCGCTCCCGCTTGCACCCATCGCAATACCCACGTTAGCAGTGACCAGGGACGGTGCGTCGTTTACGCCGTCTCCAACCATTGCGACCGTTCCAAATTGAGTTTTTAATTCTTCTACTTTCTTAACCTTCTCATCGGGCAAAAGCGATCCGTAAACCGTTTTAATACCCACTTCTTTCGCAACAAAGTCAGCCGTATGTTGATTATCACCGGTCAGAATAACAGATTCGACCCCCTGCTCTTTTAGTTTTTGTATGGTCTTTTTAGAGCTGTCCCGTATTTTGTCAGCAACCGTTAAGGCGCCCATAACTCGGTCCCCTTCGCTGATCAATACAACCGTCTTTCCCTGTTTTTCGTATTCTCCCGTTTTCGAAATAATCTCCTCACCAGTTGTACTTTCTGCTCCAATGAATTTTAGGTTTCCGATGCAGTGCTTGAGATCGTTGCAGATGAGGCAAACCGCCTTTCCCCCTTTTCCAGCTACGTTCTCATATGTACTCATGGCATGTGGAACGATTTTTCGCTCCTGCGCGAATTCGACAATGCTCTGCGCCAACGGATGGGACGAAAAAGTCTCAATGCCCGCAGCGTCAGCAATAACGTCTTCCTCTTTAAATCCATTAAACGTCACAACTTCGGAAATGATAGGACGCCCTTCAGTGAGCGTTCGCGTCTTATCAAAAGCCACTGCTTTAATGCGACTTAATAGATCAAGATACTTGCCGCCCTTGATAAGAATACCCCGACGTGACCCGCCACCAATTGCCGAGGCGATGGCAACGGGAGTAGAAATGACCAGGGCACAAGGACATGCGATCACAAGAAGAACAAGCGCCCTGTACAGCCAATCCTGAAATACACCGGCAAAAAAAACAGGTGGAGCAGTGGCCATGAGAAATGCGATCCCGACGATGGCCGGTGTGTAATACTTAGCGAATGTGTCGATAAACTCCTGCACTGGAGCACGCGAAGCTTGTGCGCGTTCTACGAGCTGAATTATTTTCCCGAATGTTGAATCTTTACTCTCTTTTGTTACGCGCACTTCCAAATAGCCATTTTGGTTCAAAGTTCCGGCGAAAACCGTATCCATTTCTCGCTTATCTTTCGGGATCGACTCACCTGTGATCGTGGCTTCATCGATTGAAGAGATGCCCTCAACTACGACACCGTCCATCGGTACAAGATTTCCAGGCCTCACAATGACGATATCGCCGATTTTGACATCCTCTACGGAAACAGTCTTTCCATTTTTTAGTGAGGCGGTTTGTGGAGATTTATTTAACAGAGATTCGAGGGCTTTCTTCGATTTTTCCATTCCAAAATCTTCAAAAAACTCCGCCAGAGAAAAGAAAAGGATCACAGAAGCCGCCTCTGCAAGTTGATTGATATAGATCGCGCCAATAGCCGCCACCGTGACCAAAAAATCAATATTCAGAAACCGCTGGCGCCAGAGACCTCGTATAGCGGCCAACGCAACAAAATAACCACCTGACGCAATTGAGAAGTAGTAAAGGTACCTCACCATCGCTTCGGGTAGCGAAAGCCATCCTGAAACCCAAGCCAATACGAGCGAGGATGCCGATATTATGGTGAGAATCTTTTTCCAATTAACTACGGGAACACTGCCCGAAGCTTTTTTCGCATCGGACTCGCAATGGTCACATGTTGATGTTTTGAGCTCAATGTCGGTCATAGCGTCCATGATAGCCTACTCTTCTATTTTTCATTAGCCAATTTCATGTAATTAGTAATTAACGTAATACTGAATTTTCGCGTTCTTGGTTAAATCAGACACCCATTTTTGAGCCGCTTGCTGGAATTTCTGCTGTTTGAGTTGCTCTTTCAGTGCCGCTTTTGCTTCTTCGGGTTGCTTGTCTTTCGGGAGTTCGATTTTGTTTTCGGAGATATAGGCCTCCACTTCTTCATTACTCACCGATACCGAATCCCCAAGTAACTTTTCTATCTTTTTCTGGATCTCAATCTGCTCCCGTAGTTGATTGATCGTCATGCCCTGCGCATTAAGAGCATCTACGAGCGTCCCTCCTTGCGAAGCGACCTGCGCTTCGATTTGCTTGAGTTCTTTTCCGATCTCGTCATCCGTTACGGTTACATTCTTTTTGCGCGTCTCATCGTCAATCAGCTTTTTTCTGATGAGTGACTCGAGTGCGGTTTTACCGGATTGTTTTTCTAAACTACTAACAACAGAAAGTCGGCTGATAGGGGTTCCGTTCACAACTGCCGCGACGAACAATCCTCGACCTAACCATGCGCACGTGATCAGAATGAGTATAGCAGCTCCAATGGAAAGGCCGTAATAGAAAAATCGTTTAGAAGTTGGTGATTTGGTCTTCGCTTTGTTGTTTTCAGATGTAATTTCGGCGCCCGTATCGTTATCCGTTCTTTGTGCGTCAAGCATAATATTTATTGCAGAGAATTAATAATAAGTTGATTTGGAATGAATTAGAAAGAGAAGTCTTATTCATTTAAGGCATTGCTTGAAGTCGGACCATTAAGTGGTTTTGACGATTCAGAAATAGCTGACTGTATCAATGTCTTAAAGGCTTCGTAACCGCGTGGGGTTTCTATCTTTTTGCCGTTCAGAAAAAATGAAGGGGTGCCCTCAAGGCCAAGTTCCTGCCCCGCCCTGAGATCTCGTTCTATACGGTCTTTTACTTCCTGCGAGGCAATATCTTTACCATAACGTTCCATATCGAGTCCTATTTGCCGTGCGTAGTTTTCAAAGATTTTGGGATCGGACGCCTGTCTCTCCCCCCAGTCTCTCTGATTTTCAAAAAGAATATTATGCATCTCCCAATATTTCCCCTGTCTGCCGGCGGCTTCGACCGCAAGTGCTGACGTCATGCTGTTTTTGTGTCCAGGTAAGGGGAAATATCTGTTCACGAACCGTACCTCGTTACCAAGCTCTTCAGCCAATCGTTTCACAACCGGATAATACGCACCGCACGCCTCACATTCAAAATCAAAATATTCAACGAGCGTAACGGAAGCGTCTTTATTCCCTTTAATCCAATCGTCCGCGGCCACTGTGAGTAGTTCGTCGGTGGAGACCTTTGGTCTGCCTGATTCGTACCAGAAAAATCCGCCGATTGACCCAGCGATAACGAGTGCGAGTGCGATTCGCTTTGTCCACTTCTTTCTTACATTTGAGCGTTGTCGCGTCTGTTCTTCCCTGGCTTTTTCTTGTCGCCGCAGTTCTTTTCGTTCTCGCTTAGTAAGTATATGGTTTTCTTGTTCAGTTAGTTCCATGGTAATGCGTTTATTAATGTCAAATCATTTGAGCTTTTCCGGACCCACCGCCCGATCATACCTCCTGCCGTCAAACATGATCGTGGGTATTTTGATCGTATGTATTCTATCTTTTACTATCTCTCTTTGTTTAACTAAACTTGCCCATACATCATCAGAATTGGCCGTTTCTCGTATCTTGCTTATCTGTGCGTCGATATACCCAATATCCTTAAGCCAAGACAGAATCACATTTTCGGCTTCTTGGGCTGTATATACCGTATTGAATTTAATTTGGTAATCAACATTATCCGTGTCTTTTCCGGCGAATACCCTTTCCAAAATCTGCCAATCCGCCGGCGTAGCGGTCGAAATTAATGGATTGAGCTTTACCGCTTCTAGATATAAGGCAATCATTTTGGAGTTCGGGAAGCGATACCCACCCGGCTGTTTCGTATCCGGAATCGGATATAACAAGTACGTGAGGTTATATCTATCTGCAAAACCGGTTTCTTTGATGTTACCGAACAGCTTGGCGCAAAACTTGCAACTCGGATCGATTATTTCAAGAGCTACTGGCTTGTTCGAATCGTATTGTTTGTAATAAGTGTTGGAGTCAGATATGAATTCCTTCGGATTCCATGCCTTGAACCGATTCGGGATCATCGTTATGGTATCGCCAAGTGTGAACACGCCGTCTTTAGCCCAGGCGATTATTTGTCCTTCTTTTAATGATAGCCAAAAGCCCGGTTTTCCTGATGTTATGCCACAGGCTTCTCCAGCTAACGAACAGGATTCGGCATTGTTCGGATTGCATGTATCGTAAACGAGGAGATTGAGTCCGCTGTTCAAGACCACAAGAAGGCTCCAAGCGCTCAGAATGACAAAGGCCGAAGCAAATACCCCGATCCAGCGATCAAGGAATTTGGCTAATCGCGGCCTGGTGATCACGAATCTTCCCAAGAGCCTAGCCTTGGCCTCTTCCTGAAAGTTAATATCACATGGCCTAAAGGTCATCTTTCGAAGCGTGCACTTCCAGGCTTTTTTCGCCAAAGATCTGTAGCTGGCTGAAAAAATCCCTAAGATCGCAAAAATGATAAATGCCGCGATGCAAAACATATTCTAAGCATGAATCATTATCGTTTGTAAGATTTTTACGAACGATTTGACCTGTTCCTTCGTATTGTTAAGACCGAGCGAGACTCGCACAAGAGGCGGATACAACTTCAGATTCTTCAGATAGTAATGACAGCAGAAGTAACCGCTCCGCACCATAATATTCTGAGCGGAAAGGAATATTGCCAACCGATGAGCGTCGATCTTGTCCGAATAGAAGCTCACAATAGGACTAGGCGAGCTGTTAATAAGTCTCAACCCTGAGATTTTGGAGAGCTCCTCAAAAAGGAGCTTAGCAAGCTGTCCTTGATGGGTATCGGCGGACATTCCTGCTGGTCTGTAGCTTTTAAGCCAGTCGAGGCAGGCATTCAGGCCGATAATTCCAGCGAAATCCTGTAAGCCGACCTCCAGTCTGCTGCTCAAATCGTCCGGATCTGATATCAGCCGGTATGCTTCAGCTTCCACGCCTTCAACCATACCGCCACCGATAAAGTTGATATCGAGCTCCGTAAGAAGGGATTTTTTGATAACAATTACCCCGATACTGGGTCCATACATCTTGTGACCGGAAAAGAATAGTCCGTCAAAGCCGCTCTCGCGTATGATCTCTTGTCCATGGCTTATGCCTTGAGCGGCATCAATAAGCACTATCCCGCCTGCCTTATGAGCGTCGCTGGCAACTTCTTTCAAATTCACGAGTTCGCGGCCATCTATATTGGACATGCTATTCAGAACCACGACCGCTCCAGACAGATCGTCCTTTTCGTATGCCAGCGACCCGTCCGTTAAACGCTGAAACACAATCCGCGGAATCCCCATTCTCTTTGCGGCTGTCATCGTCGGTAAGAACACCGAATTATGTTCAATGTCAGAAGTTACGATTCTCTTGAATTTGAATGGCAACTGACCCAGAACCAAATTGACGCCATAAGTGGTGTTGAGCGTAAACGCCACGGCATACTCCGAAGGCGACTTTCCGACAAATGACAGCACCTTGTTTCTTGTCTCCCGTATTTGTTCATCAAGTTTTACGCCCCAATTGTACTTTACCCGTCCGCCGCAAGAATTATATTTGTGGTAGTACTCCGCCATGGCATCAATGACCTGCTGAGGACGCAATGTCTGGCACGCTGAATCAAGATAGACAATTTTATCGTCCAAATACGAGAAGTCACTTTCATTTATATTCGTCGTTAATTGCATAATTTTCCGACTTCCTCGCTCAGCTCTATTTCAACAGAGGGTCAATGGCGGCTTTCAAAGAATCAAGCGGCACAGCGCCTGAAAGAATCTGTGTTTTACCGTCTTTGGTCCAGATAATATTCCCTGGCGTTCCATTGATACCAGCCGTAGAGCCTGTATTCATTTCGTCTTGGATCTTTTGTGCGTATTTGCCACTATCCAAACAGGTTTTGAATTTTCCTTCATCTAAGCCGATCTCTTTTGCCAATGGCACTAATTGATCCAGCGCGAAGCCGGTTCCGTTGCCCTTTGTACGCTCAAAAATCTTGTCTGCGTACTTCCAGAATGCATCATTCCCGCCAAGTTCGGCCGCACACTCAGAAGCCTCTGCTTCTTTTTGTGCGTTTTGGTGGAAGCTAAGCGGGAAGTGGCGATAGACCCATGCGACTTTTCCTTTGTATTCTTCCACCAGTTTCTGCAACGTCGGATGATGGCGGATACAAAAAGGACATTCAAAATCCGAATATTCAATCACGAAAACTTTCGCATTTTTATCGCCACGGATGTGGTCGACTTTTGGATCAACGGCTTTTACCGGTCCAGCCACTGGCTCGTCCGGCTGTCCCTGGTTGCCTGGCGATGGCGCTTGTCTTTGTGGCGCAGCTGCCGCCAGAGAGGGTGCCGAGGCTTTCGCGGTGTCAGTAAAACCACCCTTTAAAAACATGGACCCTAGGAAAATTACGCCCGCAGTGCTGCAAATCGCTATTGAGACGGCGAGTCCCATATAGAAGGCGTACTTTGGGGGGATTTGAGTTTGATCAAGCATATAGTCGTAATGAATAATGAATTAATTCGTAAATACCAAAAAGCGCAGCAAAACTACGTTTTCAAAACTCATTCTTTAAGATATGTATACCCCCAAAGACGCTAATCTTTTTTGTATGTTCAATGGGTCAAACGCAAGTCTCGGAGGAAAGAAACCAACCGGTGGTTCTTGTCGAAGGTCTATCTCTGTGAATAAAGAAGTTCTCGTCGCAATGGTATTTTTCAGTTCTTGACATCGACTATTTGATTGGCTGTTAATCGTGTCAATACGATGGCAACTGACATAACAAGCGACTTCACATGAAGAATGTGTTGCATCACACTGATCAATAGGAACCCACGGTTGACACTTTCCAACCTCGGCAGCAACGGCTAGGTTTTGCGAATTCAAAAAAAATGGCTGACAAACTGAAAAAATGACTGAAAAAACTCCCAGGATTACTAATAAAAACAGAGCAGTTATTTTCTTGAATTCCATCGGCGAAATAATAACACCTACGATTCCATCAAACAAGAGCGATTATCCGATCATAAAAACATGGCTAATCCTAGCCATCTTCCTAATTAACAACGCCTGAAGCCGCACCTTCCTCAGGCATTTTTTCAACGCCCACCAAACAGACTGCGCCCCAAGGCACATAATGACTATTAAAAGTCTCCTTCTTTACTTCACCATTTGCGTAAGTAACGACGTAATCCAAAGATGCGTCCGCGCCAGCATGCGCTGATTCGGTGCATTTCGTTCTTCCAACTGGTAAATCTGTCGTGGGAATAGTCTTTTTTGGTGGTGGCGGAACAATATTAAAGATACGAGGCTTAATTTCTCCAACAACACGCCCATCTTTTGTTCCCCAAAAAGTAAAAACAACCTCATCCTCCCTGATCGCCGTCGTAATCAGCACAGAGTTGCCGGTGTCGTTTTTAAAACGAAAATCTGGCTGCGGATCGTAAATCGTTGCGTCTGTCCCCGCAGGTTCATAATAGCGGACACGATAACTATGATTGCGGCGTTGGGTAATGAGCAGGCCTGAATCCAGAGCGGCACGAAAGGCAGTCGTACCGATCTGACACAACCCACCGCCATCTTCCGGAACGGTCTTGCCCTCCTTGATAACAAGCTCGGGCAACCATCCGTGCTTCTGATCGATGGTCCCAAGCGCTTTTAACATAGAAAATTCTTCATCCGGGGCAAGGATGATCCCATTCAACCTAGATGCGCCAAGAGCGATATTCTTCCGTCTGTTAGTAGGTGAACCCGAAAAGTCAGAGCGTCCTAAACCAACGACTTCACGAATCCCAAGACGCTCGGCATCCGTACCCTCGATTACCGGCGTTTCTCGTCGAAGCTCTAGATCCGTGCTTGTGGCGCCACGGCCGAGGCTTTGCTCAACTCTTTCAAGGCTCGCCTGTAAATTTAAGATGATACCCTGTTGCGGAGCAATAAATTCCTTGACTTGCTCACCCTCAAGAACGAGCTTACCGTTTTTTGGCTCTTGCAAAATGCCTTTCATTAAGGCATCAAAATCACTTTTTGCGACCTTTGAATCGAGGGTTAAAACTGCACCGGCATTGCTTGATGATGCAGTGATCCATCTGGAAAGCATCTTCTCATCAATCGACCACGTCTTTCCCTCCCCTACAAGTTTCAATGGAGCTCGCTTTAGCCAGCTCTCAGCCTGAGAAATAAGTGGCTCAACGTCTTTTGAGGACAGTGACGGGTACAGGGCCTTGGGGTTTACTTGAACAGCAATAAAATTCAAATCTTTTGCCTGGCTCTTCAACGTATTTGATAAAAAGAGCAGGTCAAGAGCACTACCCTGCTGCTCAGATTGTACAGTGACAATTGCTTTTCCAGTTTTTGAGATTTCAAAATCAAGCTTTGCATCCTGAGGCGCTACGAATACATTTGCAAGTTTATTCTTCAATTCCTTCTCTAAAGCAGATTCGTCAACTCTCGTTTCCAATGGAACATCCGTTGAGAATACAAATAGCTTGATTCCTTCTAATACTTTTTCAGGTGCACTTCCCTCCTTCCCTTTTGTATACGCATCATCAACGGCCTGCTTAAAGTTGAAATCGATAAATTGATGCCCATGGGTACCGTCTGCTTTCCTAAGAATGACAGGCAGCACCACAATATTCCCTTGATATGAAAAACGTAATCCATCTTTCAAAGCCTCATCAGCCTTGTTGTCAAGAGTTTGAAATGCCTGTTCTTTTGACATGCCCGCGACTTCAAGATCTTGGATGGTGACTCCTGGATGAATGCGATCGGCGTATTTTTCTTGATAGGCCGATGCGCTCAAGGCAGCAAAACCAAAGAATACTACGGCGCAAAAACTTAAAATCAAAAAAGCACGCGCTCGCTTCCCCTGTTTTGATGCCAAAAACTTCATCATAAAAATGTTATATTTAACCGAAAAATAACACAGATACCCCAATAAATCAAGGATTCAATCGCTTAGCGCTTTAATTTCACGACCAAATACATTTGAAATATCAGAAAGATGCAAAATCGCTAGGCTTCCATCGTACTCAACCCGCTGAATCCGCAACACCTGACCGGACAAAAATGAAGATGCTCCGCTCGTGATGTTCGAAATCTTAACCGTATCCCCTGGCAGAATGGTTTCGATCGCGTAATTCGCGTTCACCGTTATCTGAGTTTTCGTGAACGGGCTCTTCAGCCGAGCGATCTCGCCGTTCCCCTTGGAGTCAGCTGAACTACTATTTTGGATTCCCGAATCAGACAGTGCCTCATCGCGATGTCCGTAAGCAGATTGACTCGTGGCATCAGAATAGACGGCATATGTGGGTCCGCTCCCCCATCCCAACCTAACAAGGTTTTTAACATCCAAAATTGATTTGCCGGTTTGGATTGAATCGACATTTTTACCAAGGGCGAGCGTGTGCGTGGCGGTCACATCGGAATATTGCTGAAGGTCGATCTGCCCATTTGGTCGAACCCGCCAATACCAGGTCGCATCCAGAAAATCAAAAGCCGAGCCGAGCGCTTCAAGATGCGTCTTCTGAACGAAATTTACAGATACCGACAAGGCTGGGTTGCCAAGGTTCTTCGAAAAGAATGTTCCGTGGACGGAATTGAGGTCGTTGATCGCGTCTGAAAACATTGTGTCGATATCCGCGCTTGCGTAACTCACCGTGTAGCCGGTGCCCACCCAAAACGCATTACCGATCAATGCATCAATCGGGAAAATTCGGAGCGAGACGTGATTACTCATGGCATCGTAGAGCGCATTCGCTTCGATGATGTGGCCTTGGTAGACCAAGAGTCCACCAGGATTGGCGTCGTTTACGATGTAAACCTTTACGAGATCAAAAAGATTGATCGTTGATCCATAGCCGAAGCCGTCCCATGGCAAGGCGAGATCAAGAACGATCTCCCCTGCCGGTTTGTTGACCTCGCGCACGATGCGCGGTACCGATAGCAAGATTCCGGAATCCAAAACTCTACGGAACGTAACTCCGTTGCTCGAATAAACCTTTGCGAAAAATCGTGCCGCTTGAGCGCTCATAATTTCCAATCGTCGGCGTCAACATCGATTACCAGATGTAGCCGGCCGCTAAACCCTTCATTCGAGAGCCTGAAGGGAACGAACGGGTCGACCGCATACAGCCTCCCAACCTTGAGATTCATTTCCGACTTGCCCCAGAGGTACTTTGCAGATTCATTCGTCGCAATCGGAATGTGGGTTCTCGAAATATTCCATTTGAAGTTTTCCGAATCATGGTCCGCATAGGAACACGGCAGGAGCTCCTCAAGAAACACCTTCGTAGGCTTGAAGCCTATGTGTTCTATGACGTTCCAAATGCTTTTGAAATTATCTGAACGAGCGATGTACGCGTAGCGAAGTCCGGGCACAGTCTTCCCCGCACATTCGAGGAACGGATTACGTTCGGATAATTCTTCCATGACTTTCAATATCAGGTGATCCGGCACATAGATACAAAGCTCAGAAACGGGTTTCCTCTCCATAGCTATGGGATCTGAAGCGTGATCGGAACGCTTGCGTTAGCCGTTCCCGTGGTACCCGTGCCACCGCCGGAGTGACCAGCACCACCAGTGCCTCCGTTGGCTCGAACCGTACCGGAATTCGAATACGTGCGGTAACGGAGAAAGATTTGACCGCCTCCTCCACCTCCCCCTCCGCCATCATTGGACGCACCAGCTCCAGCACCACCTTGGCCTCCGTCGGCATGAGCAAGCCCTCCGCCGTTGATCGTGATTGTCTGAGCTGAAACCCAAAGCACGCCGCCACCACCTGCTCCGCCGCCTCCGCCCGAGTTAACGGCGCCACCGTTTCCAGAACCTCCACCTCCCCCACCTCCCCCGCCTTTTAAGGCGGTTAGCGTTCCCGGATTCATCATGGCCTCAAAGAGCCAAGCGGATTTGAATCCAACGTTCGTAAGGGTAACGGTCGCGCCCGATCCGCCGCCGGCCGAACCCGATCCGCCTCCCCCTCCTCCGGCAGCACCAAGCCCGTCAGCCGTGATATTCGAAGCGCTGTTGCCTGTCGAGGAAGGAGCGTTGGCTCCAGTAGCACCTGCGCCTCCGTTGGGCGTTGAACCGCCCGTAGTGACACCGGCGATGCCTCCCGAAGCACCTGAACCGTTCCCTCCCGTTCCGCCAACACGGCGCAACGTGCCGGTGATGGAAACCGATGTCGAGCAATAGACACGAAACCCGGCAGTATCCAGCGTTACGCCCGTGTTAATGACGAGCGTCGTGCAAAAACAATCGCGCGTCATTGTGTAAACCGAACCAACCTTTGAAGCCCAGGTAACCGTTGCGGATCCATCGAGGGTCGCCGCGCCATCCGAACCGTCACCGAACAATCTCGTGTAGTCCAAAAACGATGAAGCGGATGGCGAGGTCTGGGCTCCGAGAATGACGCGCACAATATCCCACTTCGATGCGTCAGAGTTGTAGATGAATTCCAAATAATCCGATGAGGACAAGTCCGTGGATGCCGTGTAACCGGAAATCGTGTTCGAGTAACGCATTCCCCCTGACGTTCCAAGAATGACTGTCTTCGCAGCTGATGCGTGTTGCTTGATGCGGAGAATATACGTCTCGCCGTCCGTACCGTTCTGCCACGTCACGCCAGTGATGTTTTCCGTGAGCGTGCACTCGAAAAAGTTCGCCGTTGAACAGTCGAGCGTAAGCACCCCGCTCGAGGATGAAACAGCGGCCGTCACGCGATTCATGTAGCGCACATTCCCTGATGGATCGCGCGTGTACCATCCCCCGTTCTTCGTCCAAAGAAAAAGATACCCAGCCGGCGGATTTACGCTCGGCGCGGTCGTGACTTGTTTGATCAGCTCGATGTCGACGGCTTTGTTGACCGATTGGTTGAATTCAAAACCTGCGGCTATGACGGTTCCCGCAGCAGGCAACCCGTCTCCGAGCAGCGTGATTGTTGTATTGGGAGCTCCATATGATACGGCGGTGATGAGCGCGCGATACCAAGTGCTTGAAACCTTGAACAGATACACGCGTCCGACGGTAAATGTAGCCGTCTTGTCTCCGCTGATCGTGTGGCTAGTCGCGGATGCGATCGTCGTGACGGCTGACTGGACGATGTAGCCGCCATCGTCGAGCGTCGCGAGATAGTCCTGCAATTGGTCGTAGTGCGCTTTGGTGAGATGAATTTCGATAAGCGAACCCGCAGCGTGGGTGGCAGCCGTGGTGCCGTTGTATCCTCGCGTGTCAATCGTACAGGTAATCGTTCCGCCGGTTATGGACATTCCGGATACGAGAATCTGCTCTTGCTCAATCGTGATAACGGCCTTGTGCGTAGACGGCATGTTCCACGACTGCGTACCGAGTACGGACGATGACGAACCCGTAAATGTTCCTACTGAAAGCGACGAAAGAAGCTGGGCGTCGAGCAGGAACGACGCGCGATCCAAGACGTAAAGTTTTTGTAGAGACATATCAGAAATAACGTGAGTAATGGACTTCGGTCACCGCGATCGAATACCCCGATCCGGTGAGCGTTATCTTGAAAGAATTCAAACCCGAAATAATCTTCGGCAGGATGCCCGTGTAATCGATGTCGGAGCCGTTCTTCGTCACCCGTTTGTTCTCTCCGTCGATGACGATTTGGTCGCCGTTCGTGAAACTTCCGGAAATAATGAGCTTGTCCCCGTTCGTCGAGTTCTCCCATGTGATTTGCGAAACGGTTCCTGCGGTCACGAGCGTGAGATATGCGATTGAATCCGCTTCCGCCGTTCCGGCATTCGTGAATCCCATGACGGTCGGAGATGCGGTAACGGGCGTCGGCACGTCCGTCGATGTCCTGATCTGGTCTCTGCCAAACGGCTGGAGCGCGACAAGTTCAACCTCGAACGGACACATGGTCATGTGGAAGTGGTCGCGTTCTTGGAACATCCGATCGAGTCCGATCGCGTAGCATTCGTAGTATCGATATGAACCGGCCCACGGGATCTTGAGCACGCCGCCAAACACGGATAGATTCTGGCGCATCGCGTCCATCCTTGACTCCATGTCAGTCCGGCTCGAACCCTTCACCGTTCCCCGCAAGACGATATGCGTCTCGCGCCAATAGGCCGTCTCGGCATATCCACCTTGCGCACGCGGGTATGCTCGCTTCTGGAGATCCAGAGTCGGAGCTGAAACCTTCACGAATCTAGTTCGTATGTTCGCGTTTTGCAGGCCGTAATTATTGAAAACGATTTCGTCCGTTGATCCCGAAGGCGGAGACGGCGAAAGGCCGTCCCAGAGGGCAGTATCAAGTCTTGCGGAATCAAGCTGATAAACGGACATATTACATTTGCGCCGCTAAGCCGTAGCGGTTGCCTTGCAGGACTTTTGCGAGTTCCTTCGCGACCGTACGCGCAAGCCTCGTCTCGTCGGCCTGATTCGAGACGTTCACGGTTGCGCCTTCCATAATGGAAACCGAAACCGGCTGCGAGAGCTGTCCCGAGTTTCCCCCGAGCGGTATGACGGCTTCCGGACCGGATTCGCCGATCAGTGCGATGGTCGGTTTCGTGACGATTCCGCCGGATGCGAGATGGGTCTGCGGAATAATCGCAGCCGACCCCGACGGCGCGGATTTGATGGCATTTTGGGCGTTTTGGATGGCTTGTACCGTGGCTTGGACTTGAGCTTCGATCGCCGCGAGCTCAGCATGCTTCGCCTTCGACTCGGCGATAATCTTGTCGTATCCGTCCTTGTACTCCTGCAAAAGCAAATCGAACCGGTGCGTGGTCTCTTCCTTGAGGCGTTCGGTCTGCTTCTTGTGTTCGTCCTCTTCCTTCTGCATGTCGGCCTTGAGAGCAGCCATTTTCTGGTCGAATGCGATTTTGTCCTGCTGTTTCTCGTCTTCGTATTTCAAACGCAACCGTTCGAGGTCGGTCGTTGCGCGGAATTTCTCCGCGTCGGCTTTGAGCGATGCGTACTGATTGACGATAGCTTGTTCCGCGTCCAACTGTTTCTGAATTTCCGTGATTCGAGATTGCAATTCTTTTTGCCGATCGGCATCGTCCGTTTTTTGCAGGTCGTTCTTCAGGCTTGCCAAATCCTTTTGGGATTGAGCGAGCTTGTCCTGATGCGCCATGAACATTTGTAGCTGTTCGTCCTGGTATTGTTTCTGCTTGTCTGCGGTCGATTTGGCGTAATCGCTTTGGAGCTGCGCCATCTTCGACGCAATGTCCGCGATCTTCTGGTTGTACGCGTCGAGCTGGTCCGAAGATTTCTGCGTGTAGTCGCGAATGAGTTCGCTGAGCTTGGTCTGCGTCTGCTTCGCATCGTCCTTGATTTTAGATAGGGCTTCGGACGCTTTGGATGCGCCTTGCGAAGCTCCTCCGCCGATGGAATCGATGATTTGTTGCTTCACGACCGGAGCAGCGTCTTCGATGGGCTTGAATCCTTGCTGGACCACGCCTTCCTTCATGGCCTCGCCCGCCTTGATAAATGCGGAATCCATGTCAGTTGCGAATGCACCAATCGTGTTGTTGACCTGCTTGACCGACGCGTGGAAGCCAGAGAAGTCGAATGCGTTGGATGCGCGTTCCATAGCGGCTCGAGCTCCGTCGAAATCGCCAGTGAGCGCCTTAGCAAGCGCCGAGTAAACGTTCTTGCCGATTTCTCCAATGCGCTGAAACGATTTGGCGACGTCCGTTGCAAATGCAACCGCTTCTATAGCACCTCCGACCAATACCGAGCCAAGAGCGAGCACCGCATACGCCACGCCTTCCAAGACATAACCCGCCGCCTTCGCGCCTGATGCGAGACTGTAAAAACTGCGCGACCAAGTATCGTTCTTCGAAGTCGAAACTTGCGCCGATTTCGCTGCTGCAACGGCGTCGTTAATAAACAAATCCATCGCCGGTAAAACGGTCTTGCCAATATTCTCTTGGATTTCATGGAGCGAATTGTCGAGCTGCTTGATTTTGCCTTGATACGTATTCGCCGCAGCTGCTGCGGATCCGCCGAATTCCTTTGAGAGCTCGGCCAAGATGAGCTTCTGGGCTTCCATGGTCTTCCCCGCCTTTTCGAGCGTCTGAATCTGTTCCTTCTGTTGTTCGGTAAAGGAAACGCCGATACGCGTGAGTGCTGTGAGTCCTTCGGCCGGATTGTTGAGCGCTTTGCCGAGCTGGATGACGGATGAATGCAGATCGCTGCCCATGGCGGTACTCACATTGAGCGCGGCTTGGATCGCATCTGGAAAAACCTGTTTGCTCACCTTGGTGAACGTCAGCATCAAGTTCTCTCCTGCGAGCACCTGGTCTTTGCTGAACGTCGTGAGATTCGACATTTGACCGGCGAGGTCGTTCGCCGCTTGGGCAGTGACGCCCGCTGCCATGCCCGTGGATTTCAAAACCGCCGAGAGCTGGGCTTGCGTGGCTTCCGCTTCTTCGGCTGCGGTGACGGTTCCTTTCAAAAAATCTCCGAGGGCGTTGAACGCTGAACTGGCCGCGTTCGCCGCAAGATTACCGAGTCCGATGGCTCCGACAAGTTTCCCAAAACCCATTCCTGACGAATCCGTGGCCGTGGAAACGCCACGCAAATCGTTTTCGAGCGACTTCAATTGCCCCGTCGCATTGTTCGACGCTTCGATAGCGATTTGGAGCTTAGCGTTTGTTGCCATGGGTTAGGAGGTATAGAAAGTCTTCGACGACGTCTGCCGGTGCGTCCTCAAGATCCCGCCACGTCCAGCCAAACTCGCGGCAGAGCAGGAACGCTTCGATCCTTCTGCTCGCGAGGGCGAGATCGCGCTCGGATATGAGCAGAGCGGAACCTCGTCCCTCGACAAGGTGCTCTAACGCGCTTTTGGGCCGTCTTCAGGCTTGGAGCGGAAACCGATTGCTTGGAGGGCTTGATCGAGCAAACTCTCCCCTTCTGCGGCTGTGAGATTGTTCTCGAGCGACTCCTTCGTGATCGGTTCTTCAAATGACCAAGCGGTTACGAATTTCGTCAGTAAGTTAGCCGACCAATCGTTGAGTAGGCTCGGTTCGACAGTCTCGCCTTCCTTGGCTTTTGCGTAGGGACTTGCCTCCTGCATTCGGCGGCGTTCGCCCCAGCTGAATGAGTCTTTGACTTCCGCCCATTGGGCATTGGAGAGATCGATTTTCATATGGGATAAAAATAACAATCCGCCCAGTCGAGGAGAGCGGATTGTCCACAAGAGTATTTTCAAAAAACTTTGCGCGATCTGTGCGTGATTATTGCGCGATTTTGCTTATCAAAAATTTGCTGCGTAAAAAGACTCAATGCCCTGCGCTGCTTTTTGGATATCCGTTGCCATATCCTGCCGGTTCGTAACGAATCCCGCCTCAACCAGCAATGCGAACGGCGTCGTGTCCCGTACCATTCCTATCCTTCCGAATCGTCCGTTTCGATCGTCGAACGCTCCCCCATTCCAAACGGGTACTCCCGTAGCCTGCGAGTAGGCTTGGGAAAGTTTGATTGCCTCAAGTCTCGCCGACTCTGAACCGCCTATGAAGCACGTTGTGACACCTCTGACATTCGGATTGGTCGCGGCATTGCCATGGATCGAAAGCAAAAGATCTGATGGCTTTGAACGCGCGTTGATCCACTTGATGCGCCGGACAAGATTGCTGTTCGCCGAGAGTTCAATAAAAAAGCTTGTGGGGACAGGAATGAGTGTCCAGCCCTTCTTCGCGCAAAGTGTTTGGAGTATGGGTTGAAGCGATGCCCAGATCGCGCGATTCCAATCAACCTCGGATTTGATGCCGACTGCTCCTGGCCATCGTTTAGAATGGCCAAGATCGACGAATAGCTTTCTCTGCATATAGAAACAGACCGCCTAGGAGGCGGTCTTTGCTTCGAGCTCGGCGATTTTGGCGTTCGCTTCTTCGAGCTGTTTGTTCACGGCGCCGATGACTTGCTGGTCGTGTTCTTCGGCTGTCGCGAGTTCAAATCCGTCGTTCAGGTAGCCCTGAAGCTTGGTTTCGAGAGATTCGGCATCGATATCGCCGATGCGTTCGACGTTCCCGTCCTTCTTGATGAATCGGTAAAGCATATGAGTGAGGTTAAAGAATGAATGGATTAGTTGGGTGATTTTTGGAGCAGCATAGACATGCGTTCGGTAGCTTGGGTGTTGGCCTGCATGTTCTTGTCGATTTCTTTCAGCACTTCGGTCTGCCCTTGGAGGGCTGCAGAAAAACTTTCGATGGCTGCGCCGTGTTTTTCGAATATCTGCAAGAGCTTCCAGCAGATGATTCCGATGACGGCCACGGATCCGAGAGCCGGACCGAGGCTCCCGAGATCCTTAAGGAGAGATGGGTCCATATCAGACGGCGGTTAGGATTGAATAAAAGGCGATGATGATTGCCGCCGCCATGATTCCGACCGGAATGAGGCAGCCCCGCATATCAGTAGCTCGCGACCGTGTTCCGTACGGTGCTCGTGAGCATCGACGAATCCGTTTCGGAGTAATACGCCTTGAACTTGAGCGTCTGGGTGACGATGTCTCCCTTGTTGAATTTGCGCGGGACTTCTTCGAGAATCACCTTGGCGAATTCGAATCGGATGCGCGGGCTCGATGAAACGCCGATCGTGACCGCCGAATTCAGGAAATCGACGCGGAGCGCTTGAGCCGTATTGCCGAGCAGGTTAGTGACTTGCGACTGGTCGTCATACACGAGTTCGAGCTCGCCTTCCGCTTGAAATTGGCGGTTCAGGATGTCGATCGGGTCGACGCTGCCCAGTGCTCGGTCGTCGTCCACATTCTTCCCGATTTTGACCGTCACCTTCCGCACCTTGATCGGCGTGGCGGCGTTCAATCCGGAAATGCTGGATGCGAGCCGGATATCTCCCATCGTCGGCAAGAAAATATTTTCTGCGACGTAGGTTGCGGTGCGTGCTTGCGACGCTCCCGTCTTGGAACGGAATCCGAACTTGGCCATCGCGTGTTTGTCGAGCTCGACCGCGAATTCGAGATCGGTCAGCATGGCGAGCGCGTAGTCCTTGCCCGCGTTCGGCTCCTTGAGGTGCACGGAAAGCGATTGGTGCTGGTTGGACTGCAGCACGGAAAACGCATGGTCGTAGACGCCGGTTTCGACGGTCGTGTCGGTAACGGATCCGAATAGCGACAGCATGAGCAACCCGATGGACTTGTCTCGGACAGGGAGCGTGAAGCTTCCTGCTGCGAATTTCTCCACGACTTGGGCGTCGATGGAATTCTCGATGAGATTGCGGGACGACTCGTCGACCGCATGCGCGACGCGTTCATCAATAGAAACTTCAGACGGACGGAGCCAATAGCCCGGGGCTACGGCCGTGCCTCGGACGGTTTCTTTGCCTACGCCGAGATCAATGCGGGAACCTGTAAATTTGGACATATGTTATGGAGTGGAAATATCAAAACGGCGGTTGTATTCGGCGACCGCCTCTTCGAATGAATCGGCGACGATGGTCGTAGGCGGACGCCCGCCTTCCGCGCTGAAATAAAACTCTTGCGCTTCGCCTCGCGCTTCATTTTGGACGGCGAGCCTTCGCTCCTCGCTCTTCGAACGGGGTGCGGACGCAAACGCCTTGTTTTCGGCTTTCTCGATCATACGGATGAAGCGTATCCATCCGCAGACTTGGAAAGCCTAAGCTATCCACAGCTAGGCATTCCCCTGTACCTTCCGGCATTTGAGAGTAATGACCGAAACGTAATGGGGCTTGCCTCGCCATTCGATGACGCCCGACCGCGAAAGCGCAGGATACACGTCGCCGTCGCATACGCCTCCGAGCGTACGGTCGTGGGCGAATTGGTAGATGAGGTCGTCGATGATGGAATCCAGAGACTTCTCCGCCGCCGATGTTCCTGCATTGTCCATTTCTGCGTAAAGCAAAATATCGAATTGGTATTCGATCAAATCTTCTTGGTTCGTGAAGTACGAGCCTTCCGACGGCGCCCTGCGAAGTTCGGCCACGGGATAGCTCGCGATGTCGAGCTTCATCTGGTCTTGTTCGCCGTCATAAACCTCGCCCAAAACGCCGGCGGTCTTGCGGGCGTCGAGCTTGGACTTCAATGCGGAACGGATGGATACGAGAGACATATTAAAAAGCGGGAACGCGCATGGTCTCGACGATCTTCTGCGCGGCTTCGTCGAAGCGTTTGTTGATGAGATGCTCGGATGCCTGGGCGAGTTTCTCCATGAACCGGCGCGGCGTGATGTACCGCGTGCCTTGGTCCACGTAGATCGCGTATTCAACCGTGGGACCGACGGCGCGCCAGAGGTTTCCGCGTACGATTCCTTCCTTGAACGATTGCGACATGCGGGTCGTCTTGTACGGGACGATGCCGCGATGCGGAAGCGCGTAATTCAAAACGATGTCGACGGATCGATCCAGCGCCTCGTCGATATATTCGAGCGACGTACGCGGATATCTCGCGACGGCCATCCTTAGGTCATCGAGGTTCCGGATGCGGATCGTGATCGGCATATCAACCGAGATAGACGCGTCGGTAACGATCGAGCGCGAGCTGTTCTTCGGGCTCGAGCGCCTCCATCCACATCGCCATGGCTTCTCCGGCCTGTTCGCGGCTCTTGCCCACGCTTTCGCGCTTTTTGAAGGCTTTGATAGCCATCCGCTCGCAGAGGTCGGACAAGTCGAACGGGAGCGTGTGTTTCGTCGCGTCCGTATCGTGAGAAAAATCGATTTTGTAACCGGCCGTGTACCCGACTTGGATATTGTTGGTTCCGCTCGGCACGCCTCCGTAGATGCGGATAAGTCCTGACGAACCGTCGCCCACGAGTTCGTAATCCGTGGACAGGAAATCCGTCCATGATGGAGCGGACGGGACTCCCGCGCGGTATTGCAGATTTGAGAGAGCCGTGACCGGCGCCTGTTTCAGCATGAGCATCCGAGCGCCTTCGGATTCGACCAGATAGACTTCGTTGGAATAGGTGGTCTCCTTGAAGCGCCGTCCGCAATACGACTCGATGAGATCCGTGGACGCGTTGATCAGGCGTTCCAAAAGCGAATCAAAACCCGAGCTCGTGAGTCCGAGCCGGTCTTTGACCCGTTGGAGCGTGGTGAGCGCGAATGCGGTCGTGGCCATAGCAGTATTCTAAACGATGCGGGACTGTCGGGGAGCATGCTCGACTCCCCGACAAAGGCCGCCCCGTCTAGACCACGGCGTCCGGCACGATAGCCGGATTCTGAGCCGCGCTTCCGAGGTTGAACAACCCAGCGAGGTCGATCGATGGCGTCGTTCCTGCGGCCGTCAGCACGAGGCGCATGTAGCGCTTGCGGCTGCCGGTTCCGAGGCCGTTTACACCGATCGTCTTGAGCTGGTTTGATTCGGTGATGGTCACTGATGAGCCGGCGACGTCGGCCATGTCCGATCCGTCGGACTCAGCTCCTTCTTGGAGCTTCACGGCGTAGGTTTCGTCCGTGTCATGGGTATCGATCGTGCCAGCCGCGATGACGGCTTGCAGGTTGTCGAAGCCCATCGTGTCCACGACCGTTCCGTCCGTGCTTGCGGTGAGCGTAGCCGGACCCAGCGAGGCGAGGACGTTGATGTTTTCTGCCACTGTGTTCATACGTGTGGTTTGAGTGAATGAGATTTGGACGCCCGCTTAATTTTCGGCGTCCCTTCCTTGGCGAGATACTCCGAACCGTAGGCGAGCGCCTCCTCATTCGAGAGTTCGACCGTCTCCCCCGCTTCCTTACGGTCGCCGTGGACGATGATCGGTTTCAAGACTTTGAAGGCGCTCATACGATTAGGAGCTTGCCGTCTTGATGGCGGTGAGTGCTTGTGGGAGCGAGATGACGGCCGCATGGCGGTTGCCCATGACCATGCCGATCTGGCGAGCCAAGGCGACTTCCTTCCCGCCGAACGTACCGCTGGTGAAGCGATCCATTTCCATTTCGTTCTTCATGCCGAGGCCGACCGCCTTGAGCGTGCCGAACACGCCGAACTTGGTTCCGGCGGCGGAATCGCTGAACGCGGGGAGATGGCGCACGGTGTAGACTGGGAATCCGAGGATCGAGCCAGCCGGCTTCGGTCCGCCGTTTTGCGGGCTGACCGAGAGCGTCTGCGGGTTCAAGCCTGCGAGTTGCAGGACGTAGAAACCGGCGTCGTCCTTTTGTGCGCGAAGTTTCGCCCAGACCGTTCGGCTGAAATAAAAGGCAGCCGAGTCGAGGGTGGATTCTTCCACGCTTGCGATCACATCGGACGAATCGTCGATGACCTTGTACGAATCAAAGCCCGTTTTGCCTGACCCGAGCGAGTACGTGTTCACTTCTTTGCTTGCCATGATGCCGACGAACGGATGGCCGGTTCCGGCGAACACCTGCTTGTCGATCATGTTTGACATGGCTTCGGCGGCGAGTGCCATGAGCCAATCTGCGACGGCGGGCGTTGCTTCGGCGAGCAAATCCTTGCCCAACACGAATGCGAGTTGCCAGCTCTTGGCGATGAGGCGGGCAGTCTTGAACGTGATGCCCGTGACGTTTCCGACGGCATCGACGCCGAGATATTCGCCCTCGAGGAACGAACCCCCGTAGGCAGGGATATCAAGTTCGTCGCCTTTCATTTCCCAACGCGCACACTGTGAAACGGCCACGCCAACGGTTGCAGCGATGCGCAAGATGGCGTTGGCGACTTCGGTCGGCACGAGGTATCCACCACGCGAGTCCTGATCGCCAATGATGGCTTCGCCAGATTTGGTTTGCAGCACGACCGTCTTCACAAATTTGGCGAATTCGGTTTTCTGGGCGTCGGACAAACCGGTCTTGTCGTGTCCCAAAAGGATGCGTTCGAGCTTCAATTGCTCGACGGCTTCGCGCACCATGCCTGCACGCTCGTCACCGATGAGTGCTTTCACTTTCTCGTGGAGAGCGGTATCAAGGTGACCTTTTATGTCTTCCGCGAGTTCTGTTTTGAACTGTTCGAGTTCTTTCAACATAGAGATTATTTACGGATGAATAATTTGCTCTTTGCGAGAGCTTCCGAGGTTGCCGTGTTCACGGCACGCAAGACCTGACGCTGGAGAAGCCATTGCTTGAAGACTTCTTCGTCAGACCCTTCGTCACTCGACCTTTGTTTCGGGGTGCCGCCATCGACGGCATCCTTCCCCTCGGTACTCTGCGCTTCCGCCCCGTTTAAGAGCTGCTCCAAAGCACCGCTCGCTTGTTCTAATAAGTTGATGGCATTTTCAATTTGCGCCCGCGTATCCGATGAGATCGTCCGTCCTGCCTTCTCCGCCGGTTCTGGTTGTTTCGGCTTTTCGGGCTTTTCGGGTTCCTCCGTCTTTCCGATGAACGCTTCGACCGCCTTCGCTTCGGTGTCTCCGATGTCTTTGACGGAAAGCGTTCGGGCATTCGGATTGCAGGGAACGGCTACGAAACTGATCTCAAGCAATTCGTTCTTCATCGACCCGTCTTGCGCCTGATTGCGAATGAATCCGACGGATACCGTGTCGAGAAAACCTTGCTCAACCATTACTTTCGTCTCCCGAGCCGCATCCGTGATGTCGTGGAATAGCGGTTCGAATAACAGCTGTCGATTTTCTGAGCGAACATTCTCCGCGAGTCCGACGATGGACTTCACGGAATAGTCGTGATCGATGAGCAGGCGCGGCGACTTTTGGAAGTTCGAGAGATCCCAGCTTGAAACGGGAATCGCCTCGCCGGAACGGTCGATCGTTTCGTCGCTCGCCACGATCGTCACCCGTCCGTCTGCGGCTTTGGTGACGGATGCTTTGAGTTGTAGTTTTTCGGTTTGCATACCTTGGGTTAAAGCGTATCGGGTTAAAGACGCGGAATCGTTTCGTTATCCACAATCAGTTTTGTAGTTCTTCGACTTGCGGAACCACTTGGCATCGGCAATTTGGATGAAGTGCGCCTCCGGTGACATTTGCGTAATCGACGGGCATGGTTCCGCCATCAGATCCCTGCACCACATCGCCCTTGTCGTAGAAATTCTCGTCGATGCCGACTACGGTTCCGTGCAGTGGGGCGCAGAATTCACAAACGAGTTCGTCGGCCGCCGTGTACCAGACAAGCTTTTGCACGCCAGACTGACGGTACGCTTCCCGTCCGGCCATATTCGCTACGCGAAACGCTTCGGACTTTGCCACGCGTTCTGCACGAACATCGGATGAAAATTCGCCAATATCGCTGATGCGGTTCTTGAGCTTGTCGATCCCCTCGCCTGCGTCGAGTCCGTCTCTGAGAGCGTCCCTAAACAGACGCGTTGTTTCTTCCTGATACGTTTCGGCCATGAGTCCGACGGCATCGTTTACCGCCTGATGGACGCGAGCGGTCGTATCGTCGAATGCGCCTCCGATGAGATCGGCGGAAGTTCTTCCCTCACTTCGATACAGGTCGTCAAAAATCGGACGCACCGCGCTCACGATGATGCGGACTTCGGATCGCGGATCGATCAGAGTTGCAAGGTCAAATGCCTTGGACTGTTCTTCGAGGTTTGCCGAGGCGCGTTCAGCCATGCCTTGCGCGTAATCTGCCATCGTCTTTTTGATGAGTTTCTCGTATGGCGTGACGCGTTTTACGAATGCCCGCCATCGCGCCTCCTCCTGCATGAGTTTGAAAACTTTTTGAATGCGAACGAATCCGTCTGCAGCCTTCGAGGCGACGGAGCTGACCGCTGATTCGACTTTGGCGTTGCTCTCGTTGATGCGTTTCGCTTCTTTGGATGCCAGATAAGCCGAGCGTGGCGCCACGGTCTTGTTGGGTTGAACTTTCGGGGAGCCAACGGGGGTTTGTGTAAACGACGCCATGACCGAATCGCCGTTTTCGATCGGTTCAAGTCCGAGTTCGTCACGCACTTCGTTGACGCTTTCATACGGTGCGCCTCCGAGTGCGGCAACGCGTTTCTTGATTGCCAAGTCCTCGTCTTCCGGAACAACGTTGTCGAATTCGATGACCAAATCCTTGCCAAATCGCGGGATGAGCAGGACGTTCAAAAATGTTGCGATACGTCGTAATCTCGGCATGACAGTGCGAAGCGCGTAGATGTAGTTCGTTGCTTCGGCGGTAGCACGATTCAGGTTCTCGCCAGCTCCAAGACCGAGTACGACATGGGGAGTCCGCAGTCCGGACAAAATGTCATCTCTGGACCACTTGAGCTGTTCCACGAAATCCATCTCCTTCTGGCTCCAACCCATCTTGTCCGGCTCAACGCCATCGGGGAGAATTGCGACCTTGTGCGCGTTTTCAGTCCCGCGATAGCGATCTTCGAACTGCATGCGGATGGGATCCATCTGCTCGCGCGTTTTGAATTTGGATTTGAGGATGAGATCCGGCCGTGCGCTGTTACGGAAAAATGCCCGATTCCATTGGCGGGCGGATAGATCGAGATCGACCGAGTCTGACATGGCTTGCACCGCGCCGAATCCGAGAATCGGGTCGTCTGGATTGGATTCCCTGATGTGCAAAATCTGGTGCGGCTGGAAAACGTATTCACGTGACTTATGTCGATACTTGTAGGCGATGACGGATTCGGGAAAAGAATCGGTTCGGATGATGGTGACGTTCTGCGGTTTCAGAAAATACAACGCCTTTGGTTTTGTTGTTGGAGAATCCGCGCCGTCCATGTAGAGATACCCATTGCCGTAGAAGTCGAGTGACATGCTGAGCATCTCAAGCAATTCTGAATGGGTTGAGATCGGATTCGGCTGGTGCAAAAGATCGAGTGCTGGATGCGAGTCAATCTCGCTCCAAGAACCGTCAGCTTTGATGCGATACAAACGAAAGGCGGCGTAGCCCACGGTTTCGCCGAGAAGCTTGGCAGCTTTGAACTGCCAACCGAACGCAACGCTTGAGGTTCCGTTCAACCAAGATGAAAACGCGTGGCCGACTTCGGCGATGCTCTTGCCACTTCGGTAGAAGCGCCACGTCTCCTTCACGCGATCAAAGAAATTCATGGCGTAAGCATCGCAAAAACGCGAACGCAAAAGCCCGCTATATCCACAGCATCTCTGGAATCCAGTTGGCGCGTTTAGCGTAGTGGCAGATTGCGAGCGCATCCGCGCGATCAGGCGATCGCAATCCCCGCTTCTTGGCGTCATTCTTCGACTCGATCTTGATCTGACCTTTCGATGTCATCGCGTACTTGATAGATGCGAGCTGGTTGATGAGCACCGGATCGTTGGGAATGGAGATAAGATTCTTCTCGAAGTCTTCCCGTAAGCACCAAAATATTTCAGCCTTGAGATTGGCGAATCGTTCCGAGTCTTCCGCAGACGAACCGAAATTCACGGGTACCACGGACATCCCCTGCTCGCGTAGCATGTCGGTGACGCCTCCGCCGACTCCCGTGTCGTCGACTGCCACGAATTCCGCACCTGAATCTTTGGCCGCAAGTACGAGCCGACCGGCCGTCTCATTCGTTGCACGCTTGTTGACGGACTCGACCAGCTCATACGTGTTGCCAAGGGATTTGAAGATAACGGTCTCGTCCTCGCCGAAACGAGCAACGTCACATCCGATGCTCTTACGTTCGTCTCCGGCGACTTCCGCATGCACGGCGCGTTCAACCCATGAAAGCGGAATGAGCGTGTCCGATCCTTCGACGGGAAATTGTCCGAGCACCTTCGCTTGGAATAGCGGGCTGCCTTCACCCCACTCTGCCCTGCGTTCCTCGACCCATTCGGACGAAACAGCACCGGGAATGACAATCTCACCCGTTGTAACGTTAGGGTGCTCGAGACATGAGATTTCGATCTTGTGCCAGATCGGACTCTTGAAGGTGTCGTAGAACGGACCGGACGGACTCGCGGGGTTTCCAATCGCCACAATGCGGTTGTTTGCCCCCGTAGCGAGCGATGTCGCGCCAGTCCACGTTTCTGGCGGTACGCCAGCAGCTTCGTCGAGAATGACCAATAAATTCGGTGAGTGAAAACCTTGGAGCTTTGTGGAGCCAAAATCGCGCTGGTCGACACCCTCGCGCGTTGATATACCGAGCGCGAAACAATCTTCCGAAACCTTCCATTGGGTCGAAAGCAATTCGCCTCCGAGCGGAATACGCGACGATCGGTATGCAGCAGCGATCTCACCCCAGAGCACTTTCTCGACTTGCGTCCATGTCGGAGCGGTCGTTACGACCTTGGACGGTTTGAATACGGTCAAAAACCAGATAGCAAGACGCGCCATGAGCCAAGACTTGCCGACGCCATGTCCCGATCTGACGGTGACGCGTTTGTGGCCGACAACAGATTCCGCAACCTCTATCTGCTTCTCCCAGAGTACAGCATCCGGCCAACAGAGCTTCACGAAACCAACGGGGTCGCGTTGGAGCCTAAGCAGGATTCCTTCTGTTCGCCGACTTGCCATAGAGCGAGTAGATGAAGTCCTGCAAATTATCGATGCTCAAGCCTCCGGACATTTCGACAGACGTCAGTGCCTTGCCTGCCGATTGGTCGAGCAGGTATTTGACCATGTCTGTATTCGGTTCGCGTTCATATACCTTGGATTTCTTGCCGTCCTTCCCCGGAACGTACACCACGATACCTTTCGCAAGATCGAGAGCGGCGTCCATGAGCGGATTGAATTCCTGCTCGATGCGAGCAAGCATCTTCTGGCGCATCTCGTTCCGCTTGATGGTTTCCGGATTCAAAGTCCCGAGCGGTCTTCCTCCGCGTTTTCCATTCTCCCGTGCAGTGGTCGGATTTGGCATACGAAAACCCAAAAACCCAAAACTAGGCTAACTTTACAGCACTCCGTCCGGTGAATTTCTCCCATCTGTCGACGATAACGTCGCAATATGCGGGATCCATTTCAATCATGTAGCACCGCCGTTCGACCTGTTCGGCGGCAATGAGCGTTGAACCGGAACCTCCGAAGCAATCAAGCACGATTCCGTCTTGCGGCGCGCTGTTCATGATGGCCTTGGCGCAAAGCCGGACC
Organism: bacterium; assembly: GCA_021796435.1. Classification (GTDB taxonomy): domain Bacteria; phylum Patescibacteriota; class Patescibacteriia; order 2-12-FULL-60-25; family 2-12-FULL-60-25; genus CAIKNB01. The sequence continues at coordinate 840,405 of JAJYXM010000016.1, read as the reverse complement.
GGTTTCATAGTCGGATGCTCTGGAGACTTGGTTGGACGATCGAAAAACCAAACGTCGCCCTGCTTCCTTCCGCCGTACCATGCATGGCGTGTCCATCCATACAGGATAGGCAAAGCTTCTGCATCGTTTGTCTCGTCGAGCTTTGAAGATTCCTCTTCGGATAACCCATGCATGATCGGCTCGGATTGGTGCTGGTAATCGGAGCCGCCAAGAGTGAACCGTTGTTTCGCCCAAACGATGTATCCCTGCCAATGACCACCAGCATCCGTGAACGCCTGCCAAAGCGAATGAAGCTCGCCGTATGACATGCAGACGTAGAACGCGCCGGTCACATTGGCGACAAGATTGGCCATGACTTTACGCAGGAACGCGACGAACTCGTCCCGAGGCATTTCGTCGTTGGCAATCTTTTTCCTGCGCTTACCCGAACCGCCGATGTAGCCCATGTTGTATGGCGGATCGGTAAAACACATGTCAGCCTTATTCCCCTCGAGCAAACGATCGAACGCTTCGGGACTCGTCGAGTCGCCGCAAAGCAAACGATGGTTCCCGAGCTGATACATCTCCCCGGTTTTCGTCTTGGGATTCTCGGGCAATACCGGATCGTATTCGTCTTCCATCGGCTGCTTCAGCAAACGGTTCAAGGCTTCGGTAATCTCCTGTTCGTCGAAACCGGAAAGTTTTCGAGATTCCGCGTCGAGCTGTTCCAACAGGACGGCCAAACGATCCATGTCCCATTCACCCGAAATACGATTGAGTGCGAGGTTCAATGCCTGTTCCCGATCCTTTGGAATATCGACACGTACGCATGGAACCTCAGACATGCCGATGCGTTCCGCCGCTTTGATGCGCTGGTGCCCGCCGATGACCGTGTTGTCCGCATTAACGATGACCGGATCCACAAAACCGAACGCGCGGATGGAGTCCGTGAGCTTCGTGAGTTCCCGCTCGCTGATGGAACGTGGGTTGTATTCTGCCGGCTTGAGCGCGGTAATTTTTACTTGTTCGTATTGCATAGGATTATTTTTGCGATATGTTCGACAACTCTGCTCACGATGCCGTTCCCGCACATCTTGTACCGTTGGGTATCGCTCATTTCGATCTCGTTCCCCTTTTCGTCGATACCCCATCGCGTCCACTCGTCCGGCCATGACATGAGGCGTTCGCACTCGAGCGGGGTGAGGCGCCTGACTCGGATGCCGTCCGTAACACCGGAAACCTCGGCTGTGCGATGGCTATATCCTTTGGCATATCGGGCCTGGATCGTCCGTGCGGCAGACGTGATTTTCGGGTCTTTCGTGCTGAGATCGATGAAGGCGATTCCTCCTGTGTTGGCTCCATCGATCGTGAAAGCGTAGTCGCCTTCGATTTTCTTCTGGTTCCGGTTCAGGTACTTGAGCGGGCAGCGAACGGCGTAACAACCGGTCTTCGCGCCTATGCCTCCGCCGTTTGCTTTGAGAGTCCGCGCGACGCCGTGCTCGGAATAGACGCGTTCGGCTTGAGCGACCCGAGACGTGATTTCGCTAAGATTCGCTTGAGCACCTTGCGGCTCAAAAAATATTTCTCGTGCACGTTCGCCTCGAGTACCGATGATAAAGACGCGTCCGCGGTTTTGAGGGACGCCGAAATCTCTTGCGTTGAGAATCTGCCATGAGAGAGCGTAGCCCTCTTCGGCCAGCGAATCGAGAATGACGGCGAAGTCTCGGCCTCCGTTCGATGACAGAGCGCCTTTAACGTTTTCCCAGATAAAATCGCGTGGCTTTTTCTCGTGCAAGGCGCGGACGTATTCCGCGAACAGGCTCGACCTTGCACCTTCGAGTCCGGCTCGCTTTCCAGCGACGGACAAGTCTTGGCATGGACTACCTCCGACAAGAAGGTCAAAGTCGGGTACGTCTTTCCAGCTAATTTTTTGGATGTCTCCATAATTCTTTGTATTAGGGAACCGATAGCGCAAGACCAAGCTCGCATATTTATCGATTTCGGAAAAACCAACACATATTGCCCTCCGCCCCCGTTCGTCGGCAGGCAGAACGCGCAATCCCATTTCCATAGAGGCCCGCTTCCTCCGCTTGAATACTTGAGGCTTGGCCGATTTGGATTTCGAGTCTGTTGGTTGAGTACCCACGTCATATGCATTGTCGATGCCAATTTCGAATCCGCCAACACCGGTAAAAAGTGAAAAATACTTCATACGGCTTTGATTCCGAGTGCATCCGCGACGTCTTCCCAAGCACGCGCGAGCACGTACGTGCCACCAGCTGACTCGATGCGTCTTTGCCAGAGCTTCTGTTCGTCGCGCTGTCGTCCTTCCGGCGACTTGACCTCGATGCCGATGAACAGACCGTTGATCACGCAGACGATGTCTGGCATGCCTACGTTGAACGCGTCCGATTTTCGGAAGCCGATTATCGCCTTCCCCTTCCGAATTGGAATAGGCGCAGGCTGGCAACGGAATGCGAGAATGTTCCGGTAGCGAAGGTTCGCGAGTATGGCGTATTGGATGTCTGATTCCCTCATGCGTACAAGCATAGGCGCGCGAAGGCTTGGAAATGCTTACTTATCCACGTTTTCTGACAGTTGGAGCGAACAGAGGCGGAGGTTTGTCGATGTGCACGATAATGGTCTTTGGAATTTCGTGTCCCCGTTCTACAAGGTCAGATACTCTTCCTGCGAGCCGATCCGCCGTACATAGCCAGCGATCCGCTGAGAGTTCGAGCTCCTGTTCTTTGCAAGAAAGATATCGTTCGTACGCTTCGTTCAATGAGCAGATCAAGTTTTCTTCTTTGCTAGGAATGTCCTCGACCTGCCAGATCCGTCTCTCTGCCCACTTCGCAAGTTCGGCCATCGAGACATGAATGGAGCCGCGCCTTCGCCGGAGCAGATATGCGTGGCCATCCGAACCCATGATGAGGATGGAGAGCGCGTCGACCTTGAATAAATTGCGTTGGGCTATCATGGTTCATGTTTTTGGAGGTTCGAATTTTGGTATCTTTCGGACCGGCACGAGCCTGACCTCCCATAGCCCGTTTCTTTGTTCGACCGTAACGGACTCGAATGTCCGTCGGTTCGCTTTCTCTGCAAATTTGTCAGCGTTTTCCTTTTCGCGAAAACGCGCGACGATATCCTTTTGCTGCATAATTTGTGGTTCCGCTTTTTAATCAAGAAGCCGCTGGAAGCGGGAAATGATTCTGTCCATGCGATCTCGGTACCAATCCTCGAACGGCGTTTGCGATCCGGAGCGTTCCCAGAGCCGATAGAGAGTTGCTCGGAGACGCTGACTCTGCGTCGGCGGCCGATAATCATGAGCCGCGCAGGTGATCTGGATGGAATCTTTTGCATGCTTGGTCATTTCCATACGAGATGTTTTTTCGCGTCGCCTCCGTAGTCCACCCACTCGCCTGTGTAGATGCGAACGCGCCAGACTCCCCGCTCTTCGTCGTATCGCGCCAGATCACCTTCGATGTAAGGCTTGGCTCGCCTCGGTCCCCTCCCCGGAACGAATATCTTTCCTTCACCCCCTTGAGGGGGTAGGGGGAGATTCTTCTTCAGGGGTCTTCTAACGGGTTCTTCTTTGTGTGCCGTTTTTGGTACGGGTGCCCGTTCCGTATTCGGTACTGCCGTGTTCCCTTTTTGGTATTGGCTATTTTCTGTACCCGTACCGTTTTCGGTACTGGCTGTGGATTCTTGATGGCAGATCAAAATGTCTATCTCGATCACCGTCGTACATCCCTTCCTTTCCCCCGTTCGCAGATGGATTCCGTGACTTGGACCTTCGGTCTGCCAATATTTAAATGATTTGAACACGCTTTTCCGATCGCACCCGATTTCATTCGCCAGAGTCTGCGCGGAGGCAGACGTGCGCCCATGGCTGAGCAGTACGGCCAACACGGCGACATTGATTGCGCCGTGGCCTCCGCGACAGACTTGATTGGGAAGCGCGGCAAATGGGTACGACACCTTTCCCATATCAGTAACTGCGAGCAAAAGTGCGCGCGTCTTCATCTAGGATCGAGAGATCTTTAATCTCCTTCTCGCGTTGACGGGATACGGCTCTCACGACGTCCTCGAATGCCATGCGCGCCATATCGTTTTGCTCGCGTACCCTCATTCGCTCGACCACGTTCAACACCCAGTCGAGCGAACGGATCTGTCCGACCTTTCGTTTTTGCATGAGCGAGACGTTTCTAGCCTGTTCATCCCTACCCATGCGGCGGAACGGCGCCGCATGGGTTGTGCGTTGTGCCTCCTGCATAACGCGGATCAAAACGGGATGTCGTCCAAGTTGACCTCATCGGTCGCGGTGGACGTCTGGTCGGCCGGCGCATGCTGTTCCCGCCGTTCCTCGGAAACGATGATTTGGTAGTCCGGCTGATTCTCCTTTTCCTTACGGTCGTTCTTGAAGATCGCGATGCGGATTTCACCGCGCAGATCCTCAAGCACGCCGGAAAAGTATTTCTTTCCGTCCTTGGTTTCTTTGAGCCATAAAGCTCCGATTTTTCGTGACATAGGTTTGGTGGTTAGAACGTCTCATCCGCGAACGAATCGGAATTGGTGTCCTCGAGTTCGACGGTGAGAGAATCTTTCGCACCCTCGATCGCTTTTCTCCATTCAAGAACTGCGATTGTTTGGCTGAGCTGGGTTTTACCGTATCTGTCATGACTTTCCTCGTTCGCAAGAATCGAAGATGCGGTTTGCATGATCACGGCTTTAAACAGCTCTCCATCCTTCGCGAGTGACATGGATAGTGAGTGCGCCTTCGCCTGAAGATCGTCGTATGTGTAAGTTTTTTCCATATCAGGCTTTGGCTAATTCCTTCTCGCGCCTCTTGAGCGCGAGGCAGGCTAAGAATGCGGACTCGTCCACCCTGAAGTCTTCCTTCGAATACTCATACGGCGTGCAGACCCCCGATTCCTTGTCGAAATGCAGGATCACGGCGCCGTCCAGCACCTCGCCGTTCTCTTCCTCATATGCGAGGCAATAACCGGCGACTTGGTAACGCATTTCCGTGTACACACCCTTGGCCGTTTTGTAGTCGATGAGCATTCGCTTGCCGTTGACGGTCGCGATCGCATCGACCAATCCCGCGTATCCGTGGACGCGCGAGTAGATGAGCTTTTCGGCGTGCTGGAACCGCACGTCGTGTTCGTTGAACCAATTCAGGAACGCGTTGATGCCGGCGCGGACACGTTCATCCGAATCGTCTGGTATGGATGGAACGTCGGATCGGTGGATGACTGCGAGCGCAAACGCTTCCGCGTAAGCGTGCACCATGTCTCCAATCGATGCCGCCTGTTCCTTCTTGATCTGGTGCTGGCGGACGGCTTCCTCGATGATCGGTACGATTTCCTCAACCGTGAACGGTCCGGTGTTGGATTCAAGGAATAAACGCAGGTGCTTCTCGGCAAGCCCGACTGCCCATGGAATGAGGAATCGGGACTTGTCGATGATGCCCGTGCAAGCCGTGACCGAAAGCAGGTATTCTTTCGACCCCTCGATGCGGTAACGATGCGAGTCAGGCAGGTGTTCGAGGGTGATTGCTCCGCCGTAGAGCTTCTCGGTGATTTTTTCAGCCATATGGGTTAGACGGCTGCCGCGACCTTGGTTCGGGCGGTTTCGAGTGCCTGATTAGGATCGACGGAAACCTTAGGTTCCGGCGGGGTTTGATTCCCCTTTGGTGTACCAAGCGGGATATTGGAACCCGCAGGTTCAACAGGTTTCTTTGACCACGCATAGCTTTCAGTGCCATGGACGGCCTTGATGATCTTCGAAAAGTCTGGCTCGATGATTTTTCCGAGCTGGCCGGTGCGGTCTTTCGCCGTGAATTTGTCAGATGATGGATCCACGAATATGACGCGTTTCGATTCGCCGTCGCCTGTTTGTACAACCGTCATGTAGCCGACCACGTCGACCATGTTGACGATGTCCTTCGATACCTTAGTCGTGATGAGCGGACGCAAAAGCACCCGATCTTCGTCAGGTTTGTCGTCCACGTGCGCTACGAGTAGAACGTGCATGCCGGAGTCCCGGAGCACCTTCACGTAGTCGCGCATGGTTTTTCTGAGCCATCCCCAGCCGGCTTGGCTCGGGGAGCCGTCTTTTTGCACGAGCTTGGAATCGCCGAGAGCCACCATGTGGCGCATGAGCTTTTCCATGAGTTCGCCGATCGGGTCGATGACGGCGGTTTCGTAGCCGTCTTTCTTGAGCGCTTCGGTGTACTCCCGCATGTCCGACCATTTCTCGACATGAGCCACGTCGAGTTTGATCCCGCGCAAACCGAAATACTTCGAACCGTTTTCGCAGTCCGCCATGAGCGGCTTTGGAGCGGTTGATGCGAACGTTGATTTGCCGACGCCGCCTTCGCCATACACGAGCATGACGAGCGGAGGTTTTACCGACGGATCGCCGGTGTTGATGATTTTGAGCATAGATATTTGTCCTCTAAGAATGAATTGAATAAGTCCTCGAACTGCCGGATGAACCGCCGGCGCGGTCGACCTTTTTGGGGCGGCCTTGTGTCCCCGCGTGGTGTCCGGTCCATGCTTGGCAGGTGCGGTTTCAATGAACCCGCCCAGCCCTACCGGACACCGCGCCAAAACGAAAAGCCGCTGATTGACAGCGGCTTCGCGGTGGGCGGTTATTCTGATATCCTAGAGATAAAGAAAACCGCCCACCCTATAAGGGTGAACGGCCAATAATCTGCTAAAAATAGGGGTATTTTGCGTCACGTAAGTTGATTTGTGCGACGCTAAGTTAATCCGATATAGATACGCGTTTACGCCAGCTCGCTCCTCTACCCCACCGCAAAAAATGAAAAAATCAGGTCTGTCCCTTTTGGTCCCTATTGAGACAATAAAACGAATTTACGGACTTCGTGAATTCACTTATCAAAAGAAATAAATATAAAATTTTTTTCTCTGAAAATTTATTTCATTTCTGTATTCTCCTCATCTCCTCCAACAACCCAGCGACCGCCTCCTCCCCCGTCGCCCACGAGGTGACGAGTCTGATCGCTGTTTGGCTGTCGTCTATTTTTTGCCAGAGATGAAATCCGTAATCAGCCTTAAGCCTCTCGATAAGCCCATTAGGTAAAATCGGGAAAATCTGGTTCGTCGCCGGATCTGTCAGGAATGCAAAGCCTGAAGCTCGTAAGCCGTCAGCCAGCTTCTGTGCCATGATATTCGCGTGACGTCCTAGCTCGAGATACAGGCCGTCCCTGAACAGTTCTCCGAACTGTACGCCGATCGTTCTCCCCTTCGAAAGCAACGCGCCGTGCTGTTTCAGATGGTATCTGAAGTCTGACTGCAGATCAGGATTGACTATGATGATCGCTTCACCCAAGAGCGCACCATTTTTGGTCCCGCCGATATAGAAAACGTCGACCAGTCCAGCTAATTCCACGATGTCAATGTCCGACCTTACGCTCGTCAGAGCTGAAGCAAGTCTTGCGCCGTCAACATATAAAAGCAGATTGAGTTCTTTGCAGACGGCGGAAATATCCGTCAGCTCTTTTTTTGAGTAGATGGTGCCGACCTCGGTGGATTGCGAAATGAATACGACGCGTGGTTGTACCATGTGCTCGTCAGCATGAGCCGCGACGACCTCCCTGATCTGCTGCGGTGTGATTTTTCCGTCCTTGCTTTCGACGGTATTTATTTTGTGCCCCGTCGCCTCTATCGCACCAGCTTCATGTACGGCGATGTGAGCCGAGGTTGTAGCGATGACGGATTGGTAAGGCTTAAGCAATGCGCCTAAGACAAGCAGGTTCGCTTGCGTACCACCGGAAACTAAATGTACCGCGGCGCCAGGCTTGGCTATGGCCGAGCGTATGAGCTTCGCGGCTTCCATAGAATACTCGTCTTCTCCATAGCCGTTTTCTTGCACAAGGTTCGTCTTCATCAAGGCCTCCAGTATCCTTGGGTGAGCACCTTCCGAATAATCATTATAGAACATGTATTTCATAGTTTTTTCGATATTACGCTTCGAGCCCTAAGCCTTCAAGGTAGGATGATAGCAACGTTAAAACCCGACCGGCGTCCGATGAGGATTCGGAGCGAGTCGGGCTTCGTCAGGTAGGTCCGTCAACCGCGTAGTTCACGGCCTACAGGGCAGGAGGTACGTCCACTTGAGCTTCCAGCGCTTGAGGGCGGGCGTACCGAGATTGCTGAGGCTTGGGTCAGGATTGCCGTTCTGATCCGGCCGGCAAATGAGCGGGTCTCCTCCGCACGTCGCATAGAGCCACTGGCCGTGCACGACGACCGCCGTAGGACCGTCACAGTCCAATCCGGTCGTGAGCTCGGTCTGTCTGCCGGTGTAGGGGTTGCCGTAGAGGATCCGGTGCTGACCGTGTGTGGCGATGAATGCGCCACGCCTGAACCCGGGTATCCCGCAGTGGTCGGGCCAGATGTCGTCGGGGTACCACGGAGCCGCACTGGTGTCGTACCAGAGAGCTTCTTGACCCGGCGTACTGTCTTGCAGCAGAGGGATCTTGGTCACGCTCGAGCCCGTGGTGTTCGAGACGACCAGTGACCTCATACCGAGTTCGGTATAGGCTCGGGCGCCGTTCCCTCCGACTGGCATAGGCGGATTGCAGGGCGTGACCACGTACGACGCATTCGGCTGGACAGCGGGTCCTTCGTACCAGACCGCTGCCGGTCCGCCCTCGAGACTCCCCTTCCAGATGACGCCACTCGGCGCCATCGCGTCGACTGAGAGCCAACTCTCCACGCCTCCGAGATCTTCGATCGCGAGGCCGTTGAGCGCTGCTCCCGGCATGTATGCCAGCTCCTGCAGGTCGAGCGTGTCGATGTTCAGCTTGTAGACGTAGCTGCCCACTGGTCCGTTCTGCGTGATCAGGGCTGCGGAGAAGACCAGTGCATTGCTGCCATGGGCCTGGATTCCGGCGACGAACGTGCCCGGAGGCACCGGTACATGGATGCTCGTGACAGTGCCGTCTTCGCTGACGCGTAGGATCTCCCCGCTCAGCAGCGATGTGACGAACGCATCTTGTCCGATGAACGTCACGTTTTCCGGGCTTTGTCCCAGCATCGGGTTGAACGCAGCGACTGTTTCGCCACTCCCCGCCACAAGCGGAGAATAGTCGTCGCTCAACATCCCCGGAGCAATCAGGGGTTCAGATTGGCTACTCACCTCCTTTCTGTCGTCCGTGGGGGCCGTCGAAACGGCGCACCCTGCTAGGGTTGCGGTTGCGATCGCGAAAAAGCCAATGGTTCCGATCTTCTGCATTCCTTCTGTCCTCCAAACACGAACATGGTTGCGATACCTCCGACCTAGCATCGCCTATCGAGGCCTGAAATAAGTGTTGTCGTGGTCGGAATATGGGAGGGTCTGCTTTTAATGTCGGTCAACTACGGAGAACAGCCGTTTAAGCCATCAGTTGCAGAAAGAGCAGGTGCCATCTTACTCCTGGGTTCTGAAACGGTAAAGACCACGTCTCCTTTTATTTCGGTTCTCCCTTGACCCACGGACCTCATCACGTTAAGATTTTTTTCGGTCTTTACATCAAGTGAACGGAAAAATGACCATGCAGGACGCCGAAAAACCGCCTGGAGAGCTGACTCGTTTCGTCGAAACGATCATGTACGAAAAAGGCTTTGCGATCTATCGCCATGATGTCAGCAGGCTGTTGGTTCTCTTGTCTAAGACGCTGCACCAGTCGCCAGGCAAGCCTTGGTACAGAGAGCGCTACGATGTCCTAGGCAACTACTGCCACTACATCGTAGTAAAGATGTCTTTCGACCGGAGGGAAACGGTCTCAAAGAGAATCCCGTACTGGCTCAATGTCCTTGCGGGCAGCTACGATCAAAAAGGTCTGAACAATAACAAGGCCAAAATCAATGCCTTTCTGGGCATTTGTCTTGAGGTTTCCGTACTGCTCAAGAAATTCGGCCCGGACTCCGTGCCTACAATACCACCACCTCCTCCAACGAAGGACTGACATGTCCCCGACGGCCGGACTTCTCAAGTCCGGTCTTGCTTTATTTTGCCGGACTCTCCGGTTTTAATATGTATATATCCCACCAAGCCTTATAGCTCGCCAAAAGGTCTCTTCCCCAAAATTGGTATATCTTATCGTACTTACTCAGATCAGCTGTCCTGCCATAAGCGTCGACGCCTAACCGATTGCACAAAAACAAGGATCGTCCGATATGGAAGCGCTGGGTAATGATCAGGATTTTTTCTCCCGGACGTTCGTTTTTTGCGTTCTTGCAGCTTTCATAGGTGCGATAACCTTTCGGATCAACCAGGATATCGCTTTCCGGCACACCATGTACCGTCAGGAACTCATGCATGACGCTTATCTCATCACGATGGAAATCTCCATCATCCCCTGTCAGCAGCACTTTCTTCACTTCACCCTTCTTGTATGCATCGAGGCCGACCAGCAGTCTATCACGCAGGGCATCTGATGGTTCATCACCCTGTACGCTGGCGCCTAGCACCATCGCTATGTCATATTTGACCGAGGGATCTTCGGCTTTTTCTAGCTTGCTTAAGTTCCCCAACTGTACGTCGCCCAAGACCAAAGACATGCCGACGACCAGCACTGCTGCGAAAATCTTTTGGCGTTTTGTTATTTTCATTCTTCGGATTCAGGTTTGCCCAGCAAATCGGTCTGGAAGCCGGAGGAGGCTCCGGAGAGCTTAAGTACGTCTTTGTCTATTTTGGCGTACTCTTTGCTGGCGAGGTTGTATTGATTCACTACTGTACTCAAATTGCTGCCTACACTCTTGAAATGCTTTTCATACGTACCCAGGTGACGACCCAACTCCCCGACCCTCAATATGACTTCTTTGGCCTGCTCTTCTATCTGCATCGCCCTAAGACCTTGCAGGACGGTCTGGAGATACGCCAGGAAGGAAGTCGGCGAAACTATCACGACGTGATATTTGGAAGCTGCGCGTTGGATTATACTCTCCGTGTCTTCCGTGACGGCGCCGATCTTGTTTATCAATAGATCGTAGTAGATGGCCTCGTGCGGGATGAACATGAATGCGAAGTCCATGGTGCCTTCGTTCGGTCGGATATACTTGGCGGTCTCGTGGACGCGCATCTTCAGGTCGTTCACGAACACCTTCTCCAGTTTTTCCCGTTCCGCTTGGTTCTCCTCGGCCGCCAGTCGATTGTAGTTCTCGAGGCTGAATTTTGAATCTATCGGGACGATCTTGTCTTTTATGAAGACGACAGCATCGACAATTTCCCCATCATTGAAGCGATATTGCATCTGGAAGTTCTCCGGAGGAAGGATGTTCTTAAGAAGTGTCTCAAGGAAATATTCGCCTAATACTCCCCTTTGTTTGGGGTTCTTCAGCATCTGTTGCAGCTTCTGCAGCTCGTTGGTCTCGGTGAGGACTTGCCTTGAGATCTCCTCCACTTTAGTCATGCGTTCCGTCACGTCCCTGACCAAGCCGGCGGAAGTAGCGAAACTTTGGCGCACAGTCTCGTGCGTTTGGCCCATCCTGTCGCCAAGGTCCTTCTGGAGCTGCGCCATCTGGTTCTGTAGCATGGTTATGATCTGTCCGTCAGTCGAGGATCCGCCTTTTTTCATCCTCGATATCGCGATGATGATCCACACGCTGCAGATGATGAGTATCCCCAAGAAAACCAACAGATATAAAGACAAGTTTTCCGTCATAAGTGTCCATACAGACTGCCATGCAGACACGAAAAACACAACCTCTATGCGCGCTTTTAGTGTCTTTGTAGCACCCTTGACAAGCTGGGCTTTTCAACCCTAAAACGATCTGCTATCTTCATGCTTACGAAAATGGTTTACGTCATAGGCGCACGGCGTTTATACTCGTAATGCCGATAATAATAAATAATATGAGTGCACTTAATTTTCTCAATATTCCCAGCGATGAGTTCGACGTGTTCGAGGATGAGCCATTAGATGAAATCCAAGCCTCCGGTTTCAGGGTCATAGGCGATGATGAAAAGGATGAGGACGAAGATGTAGAAGCGGAAGAAGACGACGAAGAAGATGAAGATGAGGACGATGAGGATGACGAAGAAGATGAAGAGGATGAAGATCCTGACGCCGTCGTAGACGAACCGGTTGATGGCCTTCAGGAGCTCGAAGAGCTGGCCGAGAAGTACGAAGATTTGCCGCTCAACATGGAAGTCGAATACGAAGATTGATTGAAAAAGCTCCGGTCATCCGGAGCTTTTTTGATCTGTTTTTTTTGTCGCTTCTTTCCAGTGGTACCAGCCGTAGCCTAATATGGTTCCGCTTATGAGCGTGATGATGATCACGTCGAATTTTTGCCAATAAGGATGCAGTATGGCCCAGTTCTCCCCCATCTTGAAACCGATGTAGACGAGCACATACGACCAGATCCAAGACCCCAAAAAGGTCAGCAGGACGAAGGGCCAGAATGGAGCCTCCCAGACGCCGGCGATGAATGAGATGAAGGTCCTGACGACCGGCAGAAGACGCGAAAAAAATGAGGTCGAATTACCGTACTTATCCATCCACTTATCGCCCAACGCCATCTGTTTGTGCGTGATGAAGAACCATTTGCCGTAACGCTCCAAAAAGGGCCTCCCCAGCTTCCTGCCTATCCAGTACGAGGGTATAGAACCCGCCAGGCAACCCAATCCTCCGGCCAGAGCCATCAGATGGAAATTAGCTTGTCCCTGGGATGCCAAGAACCCTGCGAAAGGCAATGTCACTTCGCTCGGTATGGGTATGTTCGCCGATTCCAAGGCCATCAGAATCCCGACTGCACCATAGCTGAAGGTGCTGATGTTTTGCGTGATGAAACCTGTAAGTAACTCGGTCATATCGGTCTGACGAACGTCATCTGCTGCGACTTGAACTGTTCACGTTTCTCTTCGCCTATCGGTGCCAGCAGTTTAGTCACATTCCCGGCGATCAGGTAGAAACTCCATGCCGCCAAGGCCCACCAGATGAGGCTGGCGATCGCCCAAGTACGACGATATTTGGCGCAATAAGCCAAACCGGCGCCGAAGCCGAAGAACGGCAAAGCGATCGAGATGACCCAGTCGTTACGCGCTTTAGGCTCAAGGTCGAAATTCTTCCCTAGGTGCAATAATGCGGCCAGACGTAATAATAGTGGGAATATCAACAGGATGGCCGCGAAGACGATCAATCTGTAGGTGCCTAAGGCGAACAGCGTGTTCGTCCAGAAAGTCTCGTCCCCTTTTGTCATCAGCGACCTGACGATGAAAGGCAGAGACAGAAAGAAGCCGAAAAGCGGGGTGAACAGAATCCAGAAGGTCCAACGTTTCCAGATATACCAATACCAGACCGCAGCCAGCGGATTGATGAGCATGGAGATGGACCAGAAAATACGTTGTTGTTTGCCGGCTTGGGGAGTAGAGGCAGCGTGTATTATGGCCCAGACCCAAAATACTGCGTAAAAGAAGGCCGAAGCTCCCAGGACTGCGTAAGCCAAGATTAATTTATACGGCATAATTGACTGTCAGAATGGCCAAAGGATAGCATAAAATACGCGAAAAATCCCACAACCACTCAAGAACACAACTTAGACAGATTTCAATAATCCAATCCCTCGCGAGCTTTCACGCCTTGATAAAAATAATGTTTCTTCAATCCCATCTCCGTCACCAAATCAGCCAACTCCAAGAAACTCTGTGGCGCATTACGTCCGGTCAAGATCAGTTCTGTTTTGCTTGATCTTTCGCTTATCATACCGAGCACCGAATCTTCGTCTATTATGCCGAGATGTGTGGAGGGATTTATCTCGTCCAAGACGATCAGGTCATAAGCCTCTTTGGCGATCAGATCCTTCAGTATCTGCAGACCGCGCTTTCCTTCGGCTCTGTCTTCATCCGTCACGCCGAACCTGAATTTCCCTGTTGAATCTATCCTATCCAACCCAGTCGGATATATCTCGATCTCCGGCACCTTGTTTCGCAGGATGATGCGTTCCGAATAATGGCTTTCGCCGCCTTTATCGAAATAGATGATCGCGCATTTTTTTCCCAAGGCCGCAGCACGCAACGCTGTACCTAGGGCGGCGGTGGTCTTGCCCTTGCCGTCCCCGGTGAAGACCTGGATCAAGCCCCAGCGTATTTCCCTCTCGTCTGTCATGTCAGAAGCGTTGCTGCAGGTCTATGACGTTGATGTCCATCGCTTCCAGTTCTTCGTTATACGGCAGGTTCTGGTCCCACTTGGAAAGCGCGTACAGCCGCTTGCCCAAGGCCATGGCCATCCCGAGCTGCAAGAAGGTGTTAGGCCCGATGTAACCTTCCATGCCGGCGCGTGGAGCGTCATTCACCACCAAGACAGCATCACAGCTCTTGATCTGCTCGTACATGCCTTTCATGAATTCGCTTTTGGCTTGGACGCGGTCCGCGAAGTGCGCTCCGGAGGTATCCATCGGCATAAGCACTTTTTGCCCTTTTTGGCGCAACTCGTTGGCGATGTCCTCTATCCGCCCTAAGTTACGCAGTGATCCGATTACGCAAGTAGTCATATTTGCTTTTAAATTTAGTTATAACCTTCAGGTAATGATAACTTGATGGACTTGATACCGCAAAGGGCGCGGAACCCGCGCCCTACTGAATCGTTGGGTATCTTGCAGATGTTTTCTTAGGTCATTCTTTCGGTTCAGGGTCATTATCTATGACCCATTCTTTTGTGATCCCCTCGTCGTCAGTGTACAGACCCTCCCTTTTCATCAGCTCTGCATGCAGGGCTTTGAGCTTTTCGGAGTCTTGGGTGTTTTCTTTAGTCGCAGCCAAGCCTACCCGGTAACGCAAGTCCGCCAGAGCATGCATGCGCAAGACCGCGATATCTATCTTATCGATCTCCTGTAACAATCTCGAGAAATCATCTGCCGTTGCGGCTTTTTTTGCGGCCGCATCAACGGCTGGCCTCAAGAGGTCTACTAAGCCGATATTCTTCACCCTTTTGTAGGAATCGCACACATCTTTGAATAAACCTGCAAGACCGAATTTTGAAACGTACTCTTCGACCAATGCTTTGAAACGCCTGGCTATTTCGTAAGTCTTGAGGGTCAGCTCATTGGATTCTTTGAGTTTAACCGGATCAGCTGTGACTTCTATAGGGCCGCCAAGACTTTCTTTCCTTAGGCGGTTAGACTCTAGTTCACTAACGATGCCTTTGACTTGCTGTTCGATCGTATTCTCGGCTGACGGCATTTGTTCGTTCGACATAGGGCTTATGTGTCTGAATTGATTAATGGACTGAAAATATCATTGTTGCAGCACCTATTCAATTGTCGGCTTTTTTTGTTGTTAGGCGATCTTCAAGAGCAACCAGAAGTCGCTCCGCAGTTCAGGCACTTATAGCAGGCTGCGTTCCTCACCATGATGGATCCGCAGGTATCACATGCCGGCGCGTCTGATTGGTTGTCTATCGTGGCGGTGAGCTTATTCGATTCGGCGGCGTGCTCCAGTAGGCTGGGCTGATGCTCGTTTGCCTCGAAGCTGTCTTTAGCATCTTCCAGGGCTTTAGTGTCTTCGTTCTCCAGCGAGACAGCTGCTGCCTCCGGTATCGTGTTGATGCCTAAGGCTGCGCATTCTTCCGGCTCCAGGAACTTCATGCCCAGCCAGCGGAAGATGTAGTCGATGACCGATTTGGCGACGCGGATATTGGCGTTCTGCGTAAAGCCGGACGGCTCGAAGCGTACATGGGCGAATTTGTTGACCAGGATCTTGAGCGGTACGCCATATTGCAGGCCGATGGAGACTGAAGTGGCGAAGGCGTCGAGCATCCCGCGCAGCGTGCTCCCCTCTTTGCTCAAAGTTATGAAGATCTCACCCGGCGTGCCGTCGTCGTATAGGCCTACGGTTATGAATCCGGCGTGCGAACCGACCTTGAACTTATGCGTGATGGATTTGCGCTCATCCGGCAAGCGACGTCGGCGCGCATAAGGTACCTCCACCGGTGCGACGACGACTGGCGCAACGCTCTTTTCGTTGTCTTTTACCTCTTGTTTGGTGGTGGTCAGCGGCTGTGAGCGTTTGCATCCATCGCGATATACGGCAACGGCCTTAAGACCTAGTCTCCACGCTTCTATGTACGCCTTCTCGATATCCTCGACGGTCGCCTCGTTGGGGAGATTGACTGTCTTGGAGATGGCGCCGGAAAGGAAAGGCTGAACGGCCGACATCATGCGCAGGTGTCCGCGATAATTGATCGAACGCTTTCCCTTGGCTGGTTTGAAAGCGCAGTCAAAGACCGGCAGGTGTTCCTCTTTCAGTCCAGGAGCACCTTCGATGGTATCGTTCTTGTCGATATAGTCCAGGATGTTGCGTATCTCGGTCTCGCTATATTTCAGTTTGTGCAACGCCTCCGGGACCGTACGGTTGACGATCTTTATCATGCCGCCGCCGACGAGCCATTTGTAGGATACGAGTGAGATCGCTGGTTCGACTCCGGTCGTGTCGCAATCCATCAGGAAGGAGATCGTCCCGGTCGGAGCAAGTACGGAAATCTGCGCATTCCTGAAGCCGTTGCGCGTACCATATTCGATGGCCTCGTCCCAGGCGGTCTTGGCGCGTTCGTATAGGTCAGCCTGTAGGTTGGTTGGATTTATCTTGTCCGCCTCCTCACGGTGCATACGCATGACTTTCAGCATCGGCTCACGGTTCTTTGCATAGCCGTTGAACGCACCGATCTTTTCGGCGATGTGCGACGACTGTTCGTAAGCCACGCCTGACATGACGGATGTTATGGCGGCTGCGACGTTGCGGCCGTCATCCGAATCGTAAGCCACGCCGCTGGACATGAGCAGCGCACCGAGGTTCGCATAGCCTAATCCGAGCGGCCTGTAGTCGTGCGAGTTCTGTTCGATGGCCGGCGTCGGATAGCTGGATGCGCCGACGACTATCTCTTGTGCCGTTATCACGATCCGGCAGATATGTTCGAAGGCCGCCACGTCGAAAGATGCATCGGCTTTGCGGCATTGCATCAGGTTCACGGAGGCCAGGTTGCAGGATGAATCGTTCAGGAACATGTATTCGGAACATGGATTTGAGCCGTGGATACGATCCGTGTTCGGGCAAGTGTGCCATTTGTTGATGGTCGTGTCGTACTGCAGGCCGGGATCTCCGCATTCCCAGGTCGCTTCCGAGATCTGCTTGAGCAGCTCCTTGGCGCGGAATTTTTCGCACGGTTCACCGCTCAAGACGTATTTGGTCCAGAAGTCGCGGTCTTCTTCGGCTGCGTGCATGAAGTCGTCCGTGACACGAACCGAATTGTTCGCGTTCTGGAAGAATACGGAAGAATAGGCCTCCCCGTTTATGCCGCCGTCGAAACCAGAATCGATCAGGGCATGGGCTTTCTTCTCTTCCTTGGCTTTGCACCAGATGAATTCCTCAACATCGGGATGATCGATGTTCAGCATGACCATCTTGGCGGCGCGGCGCGTCTTGCCGCCGCTCTTGATGACGCCGGCGAAGGCGTCGAACCCGCGCATGAACGAGACCGGACCGGAGGATTTGCCGGATGAATTGCCTAAGTTCTCTTTAGATGAACGCAAGCTCGAAAGGTTGGAGCCTGTACCCGAACCGAACTTGAACAGCATGCCCTCCGTCACCGCCAGATTCAGGATGGAGCGCATGTCGTCGCTCACTGAGTTGATGAAACACGCCGAACATTGCGGCTGTTGTATCACGCCGACGTTGAACCATACCGGACTGTTGAAAGCGGCGCGTTGGTTGATCAGGATTGAGGTCAGCTCCATCTCGAAGATCTCCGCGTCTTCGGCTGTAGCGAAATAACCGGCGGTGCGTCCCCAGTCGGAGATGGTCTTGGCCAAGCGGTCTACGACCTGACGCATGGAAGTCTCGCGCGTCGGCGTGCCTAGCCGTCCACGGAAGTACTTCGAGACGATGATGTTGGTCGCCGTCTGGCTGTAGGATTTCGGCATCTCGACTCCCTTCTGTTCGAAGATGACTTTGCCTTTTTCGTTGGTGATGGAGGCGTCGCGGAAATCCCATTCCAATTCATCGTATGGATGCACGCCTGCTTTGGTATAGAAACGTTTGACGCTGATGCCCTTGCCGTAGCGCGGTTTTCCGTCGTGTGCCTTATTGTCCAACTTGTATCCCAGGTATTTCTTGGCTACGTGCAATAAGTTGGAGTCGATCAGCGTAATACTGATGACTTCCCGGATATCGGCTGCCCCGGGAACGGTATGTCCGTCGAACTTCCTATGCAGCCGCGAAAGCGCGTTCTCCGTGATCTTCGCTATCGTCTTCTCCGATTCCACTCCTGCCGCACGGCAAGCCGAACGGATGGAAGCTTCGAACTTCTCTGGGCTGAATTCTACGACGCGCCCATCCGTCTTGCGTATGTTCTTGAGCGAAGTGACTTCGCGCCATAACGAAGAAGCGGCTGATTCCAGTTCGGTCGTCGTGGGAGTGCTGAAAACATTTGAGTCGGACATACCCTTGGATTAATTATTTTTTTGGATGTATTAAATCGTCAGCGACTTTAAGTCGAGACAATAAACCGCCCAAGCCTTTGCTTGGATGGGTTTTCCGCCTGCGTAAGCGCTTTGGCGGACTGACGGTCAAATGCGGCGTCCCGGTGTTTACCGGGAAGTGCGTGATGCCGCGTGCCATCCCCTGACGGGCTATTTTGGCCGCGCTGGAGATTTTTCTGGATTGCTTCACGTTATCCGTCTGGCACTGGTTCTGACCGCCGACCACTATATCTTGTGGTCGCTTTCTGATTATACCACAAGATGTAGTAGTCGAGGGTCAAGCTTAAGTGTTACCTGTTCATAACCCCAAAGAGAGGTTCAGGGGGCTTTTGTTTTGGGCCTCTGCCGGCAGTATCGGCATAGGCACCCGTTGCTTCTGCCCCATCCTGTCGAAATAGAAGACGTGCTGGTTCTGTATGGCGTAGTCGTATACGTCGCGCGTGATGCGTACATCCTGCAGGCAATAGTCGCGCAGCTTGTCTATCTCCCCTTTCTTCCAGAATTCGACCGCTTGGAGGCCATGTCCGCTTTTTCCGATGCCCAACGTGGCGTGTGCGACGTCATCAAGCTTGACCCTGAAACCGATCCGCTTCTCTATCTCCACCATCACGTCTATCGTCGGGATGTTCCTGAAGTCGCCGGTGTAATAGGACTGCATGCAGGGGTAGTCGAAACCGAACAGGTTATAGCCTATCACCCTGTCTGCTCGTTCCAGTCTCGGCCAGAGTTTGGGTAGGTCTTCCTCCAAGAAGGCCTCGAAGGTGTCCGTCTCATAAAAATAGCAACCGATCAGCGATATCTGCAGCAAAGATGGATTGTACGCCCCGACGTCTTGGAAGGTGTTTTGCGTTTCGATGTCCAATACTACTTCATTGCGCATAAGCTGTTGCGAGAGCGACTTTATCACACGGAAAAAGAACTGGCGAGGGTTTGCATTTTGCTTGGATAAATGTTTAAGTTGCCTCCTCCGGGAGGTACGGAAGTGTGAACCAGAAACCGATCGTCCTTTTCCCCTACGGCGCGCTATCTGACCGAGATAGGCAGGAACAATGTCTGATGTTCGTCGTCAAGGCTGGCGGCGACGTACAGCGTGTTTTTGACGGACCTTGGGGCAGTCAACCCGGCTCGGAGGCCGCTGAAAAATCCTTCCTGCGCATGGTAGGCAGGTTGAATGAGGTGGTGTCTGGCGTTCATCCGCCTTACATCGTCTTGACTCGGACCAACCCCATCCCTCTGACGGTCCTGGCTAAGCGCAGGCAGCTCTGCGATTCGTTCCCCAACCTTAACAAGGGGTTGTGGATCCTCTACCTAGATCCGGTCAAGGATCCGTTCTTTTTCACCAATGCGAAACGCCTCGGACGTTTCGATTCAGACCCGGCCGAAGACGAGTCACGACATCCTCTGGTCGTCTGGTATCCGAACGACGACATAAGGAGCCGTCGCAACGAGTCGTACTTGGTGCTTACGCCGACCACCGTGGTCGACGAAAACTTCTCGAAACGCATTCAGTCACTCCTCGAGGACCTTTCGGAGATACCCTCCGAAAAACAGACCTACACGCACCTCCGCGCCATCGGTCTGGACGTCGAACCTCCCCTTTCCTCGCGCCGCCGCTAAAGCGCGCCAAAACACCCTCTACTGCTCGGTAGAGGGTGTACTCGTATTTGTCCCTTCTTCAGTCATTGAGTTTTACTCCATGGTTCAAGAAGGGGTGGGAGCGTCTGGACAATGCTCCCGAGGGTGAAGGATATCAGCGGACGAAGAGGTGGTAGCGAACGGGATGATTGTGTTCGCACCAGGCACGGAACTCCTTGTCGAGCTCCGTCTCCTGCCTGCTTCCCAGATGCTCGTTCAGGAACTTCTGTCGAAGTGCGGGGCGAACTCCCGCGATGAGCTGACCGAAGCCGAAGCCGGTCACAAACACTGAAATGAGCGACAGAACGTACCAGATCATATCGTTCATGGATTCCTCCGTCTTCGGGTTCCGTTGCGTTGTTGCATCGGACTCCCAAGGAGAGGCGGGAACGAAGGACTCGTTCCCGAGAAGGTTTTGGGTCGAACGACCTCAGGGCTGATCTTCAGGAGGCAGGTGGAGACCGCCTTCAATGATGCCAAGCTCTTCGGCGTACACGAGTGCCTGGAAGGTGAGCGCTCCGGAGAAGAACATGGCGACAATGCCTGCGATCAACGTACCGCCGATGGTAACGAGGATCATGAGTTGATCGCCCGCCTTGAGGTAGGGGTCGCTCACGTCGCAGCCGATCTTGCTGACGCAAAGTGCTGTGAGGAACACGGCAATGATAATGCACGCGAATTCGAACCAGGTCATCCTGTCATCGTTCTTGTTGTCCACGGTACATTCCTCCGGCTTTGGATTCCGAACGAGATTGCTCGGTGTCCCAAGGAGAGGTGGAACGAAGGACTCATTCCATTCTTTTTGATGTGCGCGGTCTAGAGGGCTAGTTGCCGCAAGTACCAGCGCCAGGCGCCAAAGAGTGCGAAGACGAAAGAAAACTTGAACGTGAACGAAACGATTTCGGACAGACTCATGTTGGTTCTTTCCTCTGTGTAGCGTGTACGGTGATTTGGCTTTTTGGGGGAAGCGGGAACGTCTAGGATGACGTTCCCAGGGATGTGGCCAGTTCAGGACATGAACTGGGCGAAGCCGATGATGAACAAGATACCAAGACTCATCAGAGCGAGCGGGATTGTGACGACCAGGAAGAAGACCAATGCCACGACGAATGGTAGCGCGATGCCGCCAACCGCCAATACGGGGACAGTCACGTCCCCAGTGTCAGGAGATGCCATGGGTTATGCCTCCCCTAAAAAGCCCTTATTTTCAAGTTACAAAAACTAGCATATCACAAAACAAGCATTTTGTCAAGTATAAGACTTACAAAATTAAGCTAAAATAAGCCAAAATAAAATGCCTAAATTAAGGCAAATATTCTAAATAAACTAGAAGACGCACAGCAGTTAAATTAAACTTATGTTTTTTACAAGACTTACATTATATAAAAAAACTTCCCGGTTACTAGCCGGGAAGTCCTTACTTATTCTTGGCTGCCACCAGAAGCGCGTTTGCGTTGATAGTCCTTCAGCAAGGTCTTTCTGATGCGGATTGATTTTGGCGTCACTTCCACCAATTCATCGTCTCCTATGTATTCCAAAGCTTCTTCCAAGCCCATGTGCCGTGGGACATCCAAGGCCAAGGCGACGCCATCGCCCTTGGAACGCATATTCGAGAGTTTCTTTTCTTTACACACGTTCACTACCAGATCCTCTGGTTTAGCGTTCTGTCCGATCACCTGGCCTTCATAGACCGGCACGCCAGGACCGATGAACAACTGTCCCCTCTCCTGCGCCATCTTGAGGCCGTATGAGTTGCTCTCGCCTGTTTCATGTGCGATGAGCGAGCCATGGTTCATGTTGCCAATCTCTCCGATGTATGGGCGGTAGCCGATGAATAGCGCATTCAGGATGCCTTGCCCGCGCGTATCCATCACGAATTCGTTGCGGTAGCCGATAAGGCCGCGCGTAGGTATCTCGAACTCCATGTAGGTCGTGCCGTTCTCTGAACGCATGTCCTTCATCTCGCCCTTGCGTTTGCCTAACTTCTCGATGACCGTACCGCTCATGTTTTCCGGTACCTCGATGGAGACTTCCTCGAAAGGTTCCTGTTTTGTGCCATCTATTGTCTTGAAGATGACTTGCGGCCTTGAGACCTGAAGCTCATAACCTTCACGGCGCATTTTTTCGATCAGAATCGCAAGATGCAACTCACCGCGCCCGGATACCTCGAAACCGTCGGTACTTTCACTCGAGTCGACGCGCAGCGCCACGTCATTCTGCAGTTCGCGCTCCAATCTTTCCTTGATATTGCGTGAAGTCGTGTATTGCCCTTCCTGACCACCCATGGGAGAAGTATTGACGCCAAAAGTCATCTTGACCGTCGGTTCTTCTATCTTCAGTACAGGCAAAGCTTCCGGATGGTTGATATCGGCGACAGTCTCACCGATATTGACGCCCTCGATGCCTGAAAAAGCCACTATCTCACCAGCTGGGGCTTCTGCTACCTCTGTCCTTCCCATGCCGTCGAAAATCATCAAGCTCGAAATTTTTGCTGGGCTGACTACGCCTTCGCGGTTGATCCAGGCGACTGAACCGGGTTTGAAGACTCCGCGACGTACGCGACCGATGCCGATTTTGCCTTTGTAGTTGTCGTAAGAGACGTTCGCGACTGAAACCTGGAGTGGGCCTTCGGCGTCGACTTTGGGAGCAGGGATTTCTTTGATTATCGTCTCGAATAAAGGCTTGATATCCGTCATTGCTGCCAAGTCTGGCTCAAAACCAGCTTTCGCTTGTTTGGCCGAAGCATAAATTACCGGAAAATCCGTCTGTTCATCCGTAGCGCCAAGTGAAACAAAGAGGTCGAACGTCTGGTCCAAAACCCAGTCAGGTCTGGCTTCGGGCTTGTCTATCTTATTGATTACTAAAATGATTCGATGGCCGGCATCCAAAGCCTTTTTGAGTACAAATCTTGTCTGAGGCATCGGGCCCTCCTTGGCATCTACCAATAATAGGCAGCCGTCTACAAGGTTCATGATGCGCTCGACCTCGCCGCCGAAATCAGCATGTCCTGGAGTATCGACAATATTGATTTTCACTCCTCCATAAACCACGGCTGCGTTCTTTGAGAAGATGGTGATACCCCTTTCACGTTCCAGCGGGTTGGAGTCCATGATCGTATCGCCTTCCAGGCCTTTTTCCTTGAAAGTTTCGGATTGCTTCAAAAGCGAATCAACCAAGGTAGTTTTACCGTGGTCGACGTGGGCGATGATGGCGATATTGCGGAGTTCCATATAGTCGGCAGATGATACCTGATTTTTGCCTTTTCGTCAAAGAATTGGGGCAATCCTGTTTCCGTTTCTGGTGTATATATTGACAAAAAGGCAAAAATATGATATTTTGTAACGTTCGATTTGCCGCCAAACTCAATCAAGAGCGGGCGGCAGAAAGGTCTTTCATGTCACAGGCACTGCTAGCAGAAGAGGCTGTGGTCCAGGAAATCCTCGAAGTCCTCGGAGACGTCTCTTTGGACGACTACTGTGGATCTGAAGGTCGCTACCGCAACTGGGAGGAAAAGGTCGCTGAGCCCAGACTCAAGGTCTTGGGCTACGAAGTCCATGACTGGATCACGACCGACGGCGATAGCTTCGGTCCCCTGTGCCGCGAGGTCCACTGCTCGAAAGACGGTCGAGCCTACACCTTCTGGTACGGCTGAGGCCTCACGTACTCACCAAGAAAGCGACGGATCTCCCCCGTCGCTTGTTCGTTGGCCAGGAGCGATTGCTCCGCATCGTGCTATAATCTAGGCATGTTTGGGGTTTTGTTGATGCTGGCGGGTACGTTTTTTGAAGAACTGTCTACGTCAATCGGAAAAATCGGTATCAGACGTCATCTCGAATCGCCGTTTTCTTTTGGTTTCATAAATTCGAGCCTTGTCACCATCGCCTTCATTGTAATATTGGTTATACGTCGGAATGGTTTGGTTTTTTCTTCGGCTTCCCTACCCCTTCTTGCCATTCGTGTCGTGCTTGAGATGTTGACCGCGTCTGTTACGTTGCATGCAATCGCAAAAGCAGACCGATCGACTTATGGTTTTTTGAGGACTCTGACCATCCCGCTTATATTGGTTTATGATCTTGTACTTGCCTACAAGTTCGATTACTTACAGTTGTTGGGGGTCGCGTTCATAGTGGTGGCCTTGCTTTTCCTGTTTATGAACCACGGATTGAGTCGTAAAGGAGCCGCACTGTCTTTGCTGTCAGCGTTCCTTGCTTCGTTGACTATCAGTATTTATAAGTACAGCATCACGAACTATAACTCACCGGAAATCGATCAATCCATCGTGAATTTCTTTTTGCTGGTTTTTTTCTTTGTCATGGCAAAATACGTTTACAAGGAAGATGCAGTCAAGGCATTTTGGCACCGGCGTAGTCTAGGCCAATCGATGATCGCTGCCCTTGGTAGCTTGGTCGAATCATATGCCTACTTGTTCGCCCCTGCTTCCGTCATAGTTGCAGCTAAACGTTCGCTTGCCGTCTTTTGGTCGGTCTTGAGCGGTAAAGTCGCGTTTCACGAAAGAAAACTCGCCATCAAACTCATCGCGCTCTTCTTATGCGCCGTCGGATTATCCCTTCTGGCGATGTGAAAATTTACCTCAATCGATCGCTTTAACGCCTCGATATCTTGACGGAAAGGCGGATTTGTGTCAGGATCGTTAATTCTCTGCCATCTTGGGCTTAGTGGTAGGGATGGAGCGGATGGTTGTACGAATCGTGAGCATACTGGCTTGCGATGGAGTGACAGCCAAGCTCTCTAGCTGGAGGTGGATGTGTAGGATCCGGCAACTATAAACCTCCCCACAAGGCAGTCACGCATAAGACCGGGGATGAGAGCAAAGAAGTGCCGATGGAGCTCTCAAGCGTGGAAATCCAATCCGTTGGCTAGGCATGGGACAGCCGAATATCTTTCGGCCTCCAGGCGATGATCCGTCTTCCCCGACGGGGAGCCTGGCAACCCTCCGATTCGGCAAATCGGTGGGGATTCGGCCGAAAACGCCCCCTATAGCCGTTAGGTTGGTTAGACGCTGGCCTCCTAAAAACGGCAGAGACCCCAAATCACGGTAGCAGCGGCCTATGATGGGCTGCTCACCCGACTGTTCATTTACGTTCGGTCTCCGTCACGCCTTGACGGAAAAGCCTGAAGAGCGAACGTAGATGTTGTCGGCCCGGCATCCAGCGGCCACTGGATACCTGCCGTGGGCTCGAGGGACGATCGTATCCCTCGAGAGGCTGGTCAGAGATCTCAAGCAGCGTAAGGCGACGGTACTACCCCGTCGCCTTTAAAATTATCGAAAAAATATTTTTCCTTAAGGCTGGTGAGTCGCCCAGAACTCCTTTGCCGCTTGGATGAACTCCGGATGGTCTTGTTTTTCCTTCATCCACTCCCACCATTCGATGCCCCAAAAATCGACTTCCTTGAATCCCATGCGTTCCGCGAAACTGAAATTCGCCTGCATCTGTTTGAGGTTCATGCTGGATAACTGGTCAGCGACAGGTGTCTCTTCGAGGGACTTGTTGCTCCACGGCTCCATCTGGAATTCGCTGACATAGACGTCTTTCACTCCGAACGGCCGAGCCAGTATGGCTTTGCGTTTATATATGTAAGGCGGCAAGAACCAATAATGTATGTTCAGATTCCCCAACATCGGATTGCGCACGACCCTGTAGACGCTTATGCCTAGCCTATCCACGAACACCCCGAGCGTCAGCCAGCTGGAAAGTTCCCCGGAGTCGGTCGTCTGTATCGGCCTGGTCGGATCAAGGCCATGCACGAACTCGGTTTCCTGTTGTATGAAGAGATAATCCGGCGCAGGGCAATCCCCGTAATTGAAGTGCGGTTCGTTCTCGACTTGCCAGGCCGCGATCGTCGGATTGTCGCGATAGCGTTCGACCACGGTTTCGATGTAGCGCAGGGTCTTGGCGCGCTGGTCTGTGCGGTCGAGTTTCTTGTACCAATCAGGACCCCAACATTCTGGCCAACGCGGCAGCTTATCCCCTACGGCGAGCACGACTTTCCCGTTGCGCGCACCGATCGCTGCGATGTCTTTGTCTAAAGTCGTGAAATCCCATTTGCCCTCCACCGGTTCAAGCAGTTTCCAGTAGGCTGATAGCCGGAATCTGCGTATCCCGACGTCGTCCAGCGCGGTGGCCAGAGCCGCATCAGCATCCAATCCGAGCTCTTCCGCGTACGGTCGGCTGAAAGTCATGCCATATGTCACACCTTCTGTTTTGCTTGGCCACCCGACGAAAAGAAAAGCTAAGATCGCCACGATGACGACCAGGATGATCCCAAGTATCAGTTTCACGAGCGCGGAGATATTCATATTAGACGATCAGGAATAGGCCCATAGCCGTCACGAACAAGGCGCTTATCTTTAGGATCAAAGCTTTCTTCGTCAGGTTTTCACCCAGCAGTTGCGGTGCTCTGCGACGGAGGAAGAGCGCAAGCAAGACCAAGAAGGCGTATTGCACTGCCTGCATGGCGTTGACTATCGAAGGGCTGCCCTGTGAGATCCCGTATTGCACAAGCACGAATCCCAGCGCTCCAAGTGATTGTCCGACCATCGCCAACAAGGCTGCTGTCGCGCCGGGTTGTTTGTGCTTAGAGGTGCCGCCATGTTTTGGTCTGATGAAGATGGATAAGGCTTCTCGTCCACCTTCACGGTCCAGCAGGGTCAAGACGAATAAAGCCGTGAACGCGGCGAACAGTCTGGTCGAGACGAACCCGCCGAAAAAACCGGCATCGCCATAGACCGCTTTGCCTGCGACGGATGAGACCGCGAACAGCATGGCTGACGTCACGGATAACCAGATGGCTTGGCTGCTCGGTTTACCCGCCTTTCCGCTCGAGAGGACGATCGTGGCGATGATGAGCAGGGCGAAACCTACGAAACTCCTGTCCGACAGCCTTTCCGCCAAAAAGGCGAAAGAACCGACTAAAGTGAAGATCGGTATGAGCGAACCGACTATCGGCACGATACGTGTCGTCTCAGCCCTGGCTAGCGCTGCGAAAAAAGCCCATAAGGCCAGGATGAACGTCGCGCCGGTAACGAAGGCTAGGAACCAGTGATTGCCGTCTGATGGCCAGATCCTGACGAAAGGCACTGCCACCAGGATGATGCTCGAGAGCAAGCCGACCAGTCCTGCGTAAGTCGCGCTGCGCGTGAAAGCCGAGCGCAAGAGTATCTTATCTATAGCGAAGGCCACGCCGTTAGACAGCTGGCCCAATATGGTCACTAATATCCAATTCATAGTTTGATTGTATCACCGATGCGAGGTACGTCGGCGCTTATCCCGAATTCCTCGTTGATCCGGGTCGCTAATGCTGCGGAGGCTTCTTCTTCGCCGTGTGTGCAGTAGACGTGTTTGGGGAGCTGTTCCGCCTGTTCGATCCAGTTCAAAAGCTGCTTCTGATCCGCATGTGCGCTATATGCCCCGATGGATTTGATTTCTGCTTTGACGTTGATCCGTTCGCTCAATACTTCCACATGCTTCTCGCCGTTATACAGCTGCCGGCCCAGCGTGCCCGATGCCTGGTAGCCGATGATCAGCACCATCGACCTTGCGTCACCTAGATATCTCACCAGATGATGCAGGATGCGTCCTCCGTTCATCATGCCTGAACCTGCTATGATCACCTTAGGCCGAGGTGAATCGTTGATGCGCTTGGAGTCATCGCGCGTCAGTGTCTTCTGTAAGCCTGGAAAGACCATAATGTCGTCTCCAGCGCACACCTGTTTCAACGCTGTCTGATTGTAGTATTGAGGGTATTCCTGCATTATTTCGGTCGCCTTTATCGCCATAGGACTGTCCAAAAAGATGTCCACCGGTGGTATCAAGCGATTCTCCACGAGATGGTTGAGTTCAAAGAGTAAGACTTGTGTCCTTTCGATGGCGAACGCCGGGATGATGAGTACGCCGTTTCTCTTGATGGTGTTTATTATGTATTGTTTGAGTTCTTTTGATCTGTCTTGGACGCTCTCATGTAGACGGTTGCCGTAAGTCGACTCTATTAATAGTACGTCTTGTGCCGCTAATTGGGCTGTCGGTTTCAGTATCGGATCATGGATATTCCCCAGATCTCCGCTGAAAGCAGCCCTAGCTCCCCCATTTTCCTCTATCTCTACAAAGGCGCTTCCTAAGATGTGGCCGGCGTCACGGAAGCGGAAGGTCAGTCCGTCTAGCTTGACTTTACGTGAATAATCCACCGGAACGAAGAATTTTTCGGTTTCTTCCACGTCCGCTAATTCGAAAAGCTTAGGTCTGTATTCTAAATTGTATGCATCCTCCATCACCTGTTCCGCATCCCTTAGTACGATGCTCGCGAGCTTCACGGTGGGCGCTGTAGCGTAAATCTTTCCCTTGAAGCCCTCTTTAACGAGTTTTGGCAACTTACCGACGTGATCCAGGTGCGCATGCGTGATGATCACGGAATCGATGGAAGCTGCGTCAAAAGGAAAGTCCTTGAAATTTTCGGCACTCGCCACTGTCGACCCCTGATGCATGCCGCAATCTACGAGTATCCGGGAATCCCGGCTTTCCACCATGAAACACGAACCCGTGACTTCGCGCACTGCGCCGAGGAAAGATATTTTCATGGGAACAAGTTTATCATGATATAATCAACAGAGCTATGAAGAAAATCGCCATCACCCTAATCGCTTTGGCCTCTTTGGCGGCTGGGTGCAACTCGACCAAGCCGGCTCCGGTGCCAACCGTTATCCCTGAAAAGGATAGGATTTATCCGGCGCCTGCTGTAGCCCCGCAACAAGAACCCGTCATTCCTCCGGAGGCCAGCAACATCCCAAGACCACAATAGCGCCATAAATGAATCCAAAAAGACACGCACCGTGCGTGTCTTTTTATGGTCGTTTCACCTCATCTCGTCATCCAGTTCAGGATTACGGCAGTTTCCATCAGGAGCAAGATGCTGGCGCAGAATATCAACAACCTTTTGGCCACATCCTCTTGCCCTAAGTTCTTCTTGAAATGGTCTTCGAATGGCCAGATACGGCCACGCAGCAACGATTCCAGGAAAAGTATCGCGAAAAATGCAGCGCCTGCATAGATGAAGGGCATTATGAGCGGCGCACCTAAGGTTACTGCCAACACGAAAACTACTATGAACGTACCGATGCTCAAACTGGCCCACATGTTCGCTCTGTGCCTTTCGGTGCTATCCGGCTCAACGGGTTTTATGTTCTTCTTGTTTTTCGTGTTCAGCTTCATCTTATTGGCTTCTATTATACCACCCCTCATTTTTCGGACTAATGGATGACTACCGTACCTTTGATCCCTGTACTCCCGTCATGATAGGGATAGGAACCTGCTGCCTTGAAAACTCTGCTGTAGGCTGCGCCCGGCTGCAATGATCCTGAATCCCAAAGCAACGATCCGTCGGACGCCGTAGTATGTGGCTTGGTATCGTTGTTCACCCAGCGGATCGTATCCCCTGCGTTACCTGCTATGACCTGGGGTGAGAAAGCGGAGGCGGTGATGCTCACGGTATGCGTCGTCGGTTTATCAGCGGGCTGTTTGGTCGTATCGGTTTTCGGTGGCACGACGACGGCATGTGTCTTCACCGTCGTCTCGGGTTTCGTCGCCGTACCCGCTGTCGATGTCGTTTCGGTAATGCTTGTCGGTTGTAGTTCGGCTGGATTGCTCTCGCCTGTTTCGGCGGCAGCGGGTTCTTGTGTCGCCGGAGCCTGGGTATCAGAAGGCTTGGCGCAGCCCCAGCCAAAAAGACTTATGCTTGTGAGTAGGGCTATCGTGAGAAGAAGTTTTTTGTCCATAATGTCGGTTTAATTGGTTTCGATCTTAATACCTTTCATTATACAGCCAAACCGTGTTTTTGCTACGTGCCACGTCAGCCGGTGAGACCTCTTCCACCTGGTGCAGGAAATTCGGCGCATCCTGGTCGCTCCTGAAGAGTATCTTGCCTCTTTTCTCTGGAGCGACGGCTAAGTAGAAGGCGCGTTGCGCGAATGTCGTGCAAATGTAGTTCTGTGTGTTGATGACCTTGCGCGCCATGGTGAACTGTATATTCATGCCCACAGTCCACAGGACCACCGACTGCAAAAAGAAAGCCGCCAGGCGTCTGAAATCATATGGCGTATCTACGGCATCCAGAAAGAAGCCACGGAATCTTTCCCTCTCCACGTCAGTCAACCCCTTGAGTCGCTTGAAACCTAGGATATATTTATCCGGACTCCTCAGATAGCTGTTCAGGCGATGTATCTCTATACCGTCGGCGTTCGCTTCGACTATCAATACGTCGTGCTCCGTTCCGCTTAAGGGTGGTACGTCGAACACCATGGCTACGTGGCTCCAGCATGAATGCGTGACCCGCTGGATCAGCCGCGGAATCAATATGCCTTTGGTGTCGACCATTATTATGTCGCCGACCTTCAGGCCACGGATCGCTTCCGATTGCGTCTTGTACAACGTACGTCCCATATCACTGTCTGGCGTTCCAAAGCCAAGTGCAGGATACGCTATTTGCGATATCCGAAGGGTTTGTGATCTCCTGAAGCTGCATCGGCGTGTAGCCGACGTTACGGAAAATGACTTTGGAGCGATCCTCCCAATCGACAGCTTCGTAGAATGCCTTCTGTAAAAACCCGCTGCACGAGAAACGCTGACGGTTCAACAGGTATTTCCTGTATCTCTTAGATAGCCAAGCCAGCAGGAACTTGAACATGTATAGCGGATAATATGGCGTATCTACGTTCATCAGGACGAAGGCTCTGACCCGATCGCGCAGCTCTTCGTTAAGGAAGCCGAAACGCTTGATCCCGATATCGTACTTGTTCGGATTATTCAGGTATTTCTCCAATCGATGGATCTGGACGCCCTGCCTGAACGATGCAACTAGGCCGTATTGTATCGATTCGATGATGATGTCTGCTGCATAGCCCTTTTCGATGTTCTTGGCGAAAATGACTAAAGCCGTATGGTCCCAATAGGAGTTCGTGATGCGACGTAAGAAAAAACGCATCGGTCCGCCTTTTTTATGGCGTACCATTATGATGTCCCCTATCTTCAGTTCCGGCAGGGGCCCATTGATTTTTTCCAGCGGAAATTGCTTGAGGGGGTTGTGGCCGAGATCGTCTACGCGTTGTTTCATCGATGTGGATTTCATACGGACAATGTGCAAGTGGTATTATATCGCTATGCCTAAAGATAATGTCTATCGGTTCGATCTGGATGCTCACGGATTCGTGATCCACGCAGCACCTGAACTCTGCGATTTGTTGGGGCTACACTTCAGTCGTAAGTGCATTCCCCGTTTTGATTCCTTCATTGCTCGTGAAAGCGGGACAGCTTTCCTTCAATCTGCCTTGAACGCTTATCGTGGCGTCGAAGTGAAGCGTGTCCTGGTCACCATTATATCAAAAGACGGAGAAAAAAAGTACGGCTATTTGAGCTTAGAGAAGAGTTCGGTGAACGATGCAGGCTTAGTCGTCGGTTTACACGGAAAGTTCGAACTTAAGTTCTGACATGCGTAAGCGTCATTTGGTCGCAATCGCCTTTTTGACGGCACTTAACGTGCTGAATTATTTTGATGTTTCTATCATTTCCGCCGTTGGACCTTCCATGAAGAGAGATCTCGGCTTGAGCGATGCATCATTCGGCCTCGTAGGTTCGACCTTTCTTTACGGTTATATCCTGTCAGGTCCTTTTTTTGGCGTACTGATGTCACGCTTCAATCGCGTGAGACTGCTTGCCCTTTCCGTTGCCGTGTGGAGCATATCCTTGGCATCTACTGGCTATGTAAGATTATTCGCACTGATTGTCGTCTTGCGCATCGTAGCTGGAGTCGCACAGTCTGCCTTTGTCTCGATGAGCCCTACTTTATTGGATGAATTGGTTACTGCTCGGATAAAATCCAAAGTGTTTTCGATTTTTTACGCGGCTATCCCGATCGGCACTGCGCTTGGTTTCATCTATGCCGGTTACATGGACGAACGTGTCGGCTGGCCGATGGCCTTTCTTTTGGCTGGGCTCTTCGGACTCGTCTTAGTGCCTCTGTTCTTGAAGCTCCCTCAGGAGGCCAACGAAACCACTCAAGCCGCATTGAGTAAGATATTTGTCCATCATCTGAAATCCTTGTTGGAATCGCACAGGTTCATGTTGACTGTCATGGGTTACGCAGCGCAGACTTTTGCGTTAGGCGGCTTTGCCTTTTGGGCTCCGACATATATCTCACGAGTCTTGGGCTATCCTCTTGGTTTGGGAAATACTGTCTTTGGTTCTATCCTAGCTTTGACCGGTTTCGCCGGCACGCTTATCGGCGGCGTAGTGGCTGACCACTGGAAAGGTCCCGATCAGAGCGGAAATTATCTTAAGGCATCGACTTTATTCACGCTCATCGCCATCCCTTTCGCTTTTTTGGCTCTAGCCTTGCGTTCAGATGTAGCCTTCTTCGCCTGTATGGCTGTTGTCGAGATGGCGATCTTCGCGACCCTGTCACCCATTACGCTCGTCTTCATGCGCGCCGCGCCTTTCGCCGCTCGTGCTACTGCCATCGGACTGTCGATCTTCATCGGGCGGCTATTGGGAGACGCCAGCAGTATCTGGTTGGTCGGCTTGATTTCCGACAAGACTTCCGATTTGACCGTTGGTATGTACATCCTGCCGGCCGCTTTGGTCATTAATCTTTTCCTTTGGCTCCCGGCGATCCGCGCCCGCCAAAGTCGGGAGCTTTGACTTTTTCGGTTTTTATTGCCACTCTTCTGTCAGAACCTTTTTTACCGTGAGGTGGACCATGACGACGACAGCGCCCCCAAGTTTGACTACCATAAGCGGGTTCAAGGATCTCCTTCTGATGGTGCAGGCCGCTTCTTCCGCCTGCGAAGACCTGCATCTCATGCGCTTCGAAGAGTCCGAGATGGACCAAGAACAACCCACCAGAAAATCTCTGCGTGTCGATTGTTTCGAACCATTCGGGCATCTGGCCTGCATCAACGCTGTCTTCGTCTTCAGGCCTGACGGCCTGACGGAAATCAGCCGTAAAGGCCGGCGCGTAGGGGCCGAAACTCCATGGGCTGAAGGCATGCGCCAGCTGCTGCGCCACCTCCAGGACAGCCTCGTCGACGCCACTTCGTTGACTCAGGCTTCGATCATACGTCTCGACGCGCTTTTCAGGAGGAATTGAAGATGGATCCTCTTTGGTCGAGCCGAACGACGCCACTCCACAAACCGCCCTGCATCACGATGACGCAGGGCGAACTTATTATGCAGAAGCCCTCGTCTTGTGACGAGGGCTGAAAAGGTAGGTGAGGATCAGGCTTCTGTTCGCGGCCTGATGCTCCACAAAAGAACGCTGCAGAGGACGAGCGCCAATCCGGCCGTAGGCCAGATGACGCCGTCGCCGATGTTGGCATGGACGCCACGCATCAATATCCATCCCGCGAAGAGCACCAGCGCGAAGCCGAAGCGCGCGACCATTGACTGGAGAGAGCCGTAAGTCGCCTTGAAGGAGCTGCCTACGCGGCTGTAGATGAAACCGTTCATGAGCGGATGGAACATGCCGCGTCCCATCTCGTGCAGGATGATGAAGGGTATGGCGACGAGACTGTTCGGCATGTAGCCAAGCAGGACCAGACCTAAACCCGCGAGAGTCAGCGCTAAGGGGATAGCCAAGGTTTGCTTCAGCCGCAGGTACTTTGAGCGTTCGACCAAACGGTTGCCGAAGAATAGCCCGAGGTTGATCATCGCCCAAAGGAACGCCGTTAGCAGGCTATTCGCGGTGATCCCGTCGGCGGAAGGATTGAAATGCGGAACCCAGGTCAGGTTGAATGTCAGCACAAATCCCAGGATCATTCCGGCCACGGCTGCCCACCGCAGGCTACGGCTCGTAGTCATGCTGTGCCAACTATCCCTAAGGGACTTCAGCTCGGATGTCCTCACTACGGGTTCTCCGTCGCCGTTCATCACCAGCTTGCATAGGAGCCAAGCAGCGAGGATCATTAGGGCTCGCGTAGCCCAGCTGAAGGTATATCCATAGTTGATGATGATGAAGCTTAGCGATCCTCCCAACAGCATGCCGAGGGAATCCCACTTCGCGGTGCGGGCGAAGATACGCGCCTGTTCGTCCTTATCCTTATGGCCATGCTTGATCAAGGCATCGGAAAGCCAAGCTTGCTGGGCGCCGGACATGAAAGACATGCCGATCCCTTCGAGCACCTCTGCGACCAGTGCGATGGTCATGACTTGCCACTTGGCATGCACGAATGTCGCGCCTGCATAGATGACGGAACTTGCAACTGAAAGCAGAAGCCCCGTCCTGACTGACCAAGCTCGACTCTTGCCGTCCGCCAGCATCCCGGTGATGATCTCGGATGAGGAGATCGCCAGCCAGAAGATGGCATTGATGAGGAAGATGTCGGCCTTGGTGAGTCCTAGATGGATGAGATATGGGACATAGATCCCGACCACCAAACATCCGGCGAAACTCGACATGAACAAGAACAAGCTGTAGAACTTTTCCGGCTTCATCGCACACGCTCCTCTCGACTCTTCTGTTGTTAAGGTGCACTAAACACGCGTCCGCTTAAGTTAAGCGCCGTCTAGCCGGTAACGAAACAGCTCGGAAGTTATTTCCCGAGCTGTTTTGGTGCCTGAATACTATTCGTTACGCAGTATTAAGAGACCTGACAGCACGGGAAAACACAAAATAGACCGGGTCGATCATGCGACCGGACTTAAGTGTGCAGAAGTGCTGCCAGTTATTCATATATATCAAGTAGAACACGGATATTTTTATCTGTCAAATGATTGATTAACAAAACCCCCGGAAAAATCCGGAGGTTTCGTCTAGTCCCTTGTATCAGTCTTTCGCCAGGATCTCCTTCATTATCTCGATCGCCTTGTCTTTGTTGTACTCGTTCGAGTATGCGCTGATGATGAACCAGTCGCGACCACGGAAGACGTTAAGTTGGTTCAGGTTTCCGCCGGCCCAATAAGCATGGTCTCCTAAGTCAGGGATGGTCACTGGATCAACGCCTGAGATTTTTTTGGATTCCGCCTCCGCGCCGGTGTTGTTGGTCATAGCTTCGGCGTCGCTCAAGCTGCGGCGCATGAGAAGGGTCGCCGCACCGATCTTGTCGCCGGATGTGCCATAAGTACATGTACTGACCGTCGGTGATGAATTGTTCTCTTTTGGTTCCTTCACGGGGCCGATCAGATGTGCCGCGATTTCCGGAGTCAGATAATCGCAGGCGTGAAGCGCATCACCCGTTGCGATCTCTGTCTGCGTCTGTTCCGTTGCCTGCGTTTGGCCGGTGGGAGCTGCTGTCGACGGATTATTCGAATTACTGCATCCTGCTCCGAATAAAATAAGACCGCTTATTGCGGCGACCGATATGTAGGTTATTTTCATAATCTGCATTAAGAATGAATTTATCGCTCGGATTATAGCATGCCGCAATAGATGGTGTATTTTTTCAAAAAGATTGCTCCGGAAGGTGAATGCGGCTATATTGTCAGACATATGCAGATCCCCAAACGCCGTTCGCAATCGCTTAAGATCCAGGAAGAACGGGATAATTATTTGACGGCAGACAAGGTCGAGAGGCTTAAGAGGGACCTTGAGGATCTGGAAAAGCGCCAGCGCCCTCAAGCGGTCGAGGATTTGAGCGTGGCATTGCAAAAAGGCGACCTTTCGGAGAACGCGGAATACACGGAATCAAAGGCACGGTTGGCGCGCATCGACGGTCGGATCTTCTCCATCAAAGAGCGCATCAAGAATGCAATCATCATTGAACAAGATGCGGGTTCATCAAATGAGGTCCAGATCGGTTCGACAGTCCTTCTCTCGGTCAACGGTACTCAACGTGAATACCAGATTCTCGGGACACAGGAATCAGACCCATCTCGTGGCCGCATCTCCTACCGCTCCCCGCTTGGTTCTGCGCTGATGGGGCATGCCGTGGGTGAGAGCGTAGAAGTCAGGACAGAGGACAAAACCATTTCTTACGGTATAATCGAGATCAAATGAAAATCGCCATCATCGGAGGCGGTGCAGCTGGAATCATGGCTGCGGCTGCCGCATATGAAACAGACCCGAGCGCCGAAATCCTTATTCTGGAGCGTAACGATATTTTGGGTAAGAAGGTGCTCATCTCGGGCGGCGGACGATGCAATCTGACGACAGGTTTACGCGATATCCGTACCGTGCTTTCCAGATATCCTAGAGGCAACAAATTCCTGACCAAAGCCATGCACAAGTTCCCTCCGGAAGCTGTATATGCCTGGTTCGAGGATCATGGCGTACCGCTTAAGGTCGAAAAGGATCTGCGGGTCTTCCCTGTCTCGAATGAAGGTCAAGATGTGATGGATGTCTTCAAAAATATTTTCAAGACAGCCGGCGTCCGCGTCATGTTGAAGAAACAAGTCACGCAAGTCCAAAAAAACAAGGACGGATTCGCCATATCCCTGAAAAACCAGGATTCTCCCCTGCTCGTAGATAAAGTCATCCTGACTACTGGCGGACAAGCCTATCGTCAGACCGGTTCTACCGGTGATGGCTATGCTTTTGCCCAATCTCTTGGCCATTCCATCACCTCGCTCGCGCCGAGCTTGAGCGCGCTTTTCACGCAAGAAAAATGGGTTGCGGATCTGGCCGGCGTTTCCGTCGAAAAAGCCGTACTTTTTGTCATCCCGGGCGCAGACCCGGGATCTCATTCCCAGATCCCGGCTCGCGCTCCGCTTGGCCGGGATGACATTAAAAGAGTTGAGGGCCCGTTCATCTTCACTCACAAAGGCATCAGCGGCCCCGCAGTCTTTGCCTTATCATCCCTCGTCGCTTTCGAATCGCTTTCGCCGGAAAAGCCGCTCACCATCTCCATTGATTTCTTCCCTGATCGCAAACTGGCTGATGTTCTCGACAGTATTTGGTTCCATGTGACCAAATACCCGAAAAAGAGCTTGGGTAACGTCATCGGCGCCTTGGTGCTCAAATCTCTGGCTCCTCGACTTTGCCTGTCTGCTGGTCTGAATCCTGATTCGATCGCTGCCGATTGCAGCAAAAAGAACGCAGAACGCTTGGCGCAGACGATGAAGGGGTTGGTGCTTCACGCCGTCGCACGCGCCGCCGGAGAAGAATTCGTCACGGCCGGAGGCGTTGACCTGAAAGAAGTCGATCCTTCGACCATGCAATCAAAAATCTGCCCCGGCCTTTTTCTGGCCGGGGAGATCTTGGATATCGACGGTTTTACTGGCGGTTTCAATCTGCAATCCGCTTGGGCGACCGGGAGATTGGCGGGGGAGTCGGCTATTGTGTAGTCCATAAGAAGGAAATCACAATCTGACGCCCAACCTACCCACGGTCGATCCAGATCTCTTTTTTGTCATCCCGGGCTTGACCCGGGATCTCAACCCATGTTAGCGATTATATATGCGTCAGTATTACGTATATATCCTAACCAACACTAAACGCGGCGTGCTTTATACGGGTGTGACAAACGATTTAGCGCGTCGTATTTGGGAACATAAAAACAAAATTGTTCTTGGTTTCACTGAAAAATATCAACTAACTAAACTTGTTTATTACGAGGTTGTAGAAGATGTACTATCAGCAATTTCTCGAGAAAAGCAATTAAAAAGATGGCGCAGAAGGTGGAAGTTCGAGTTAATCGAAAAAGAGAACCCCGACTGGAATGATTTAGCTGCGTCTATTTAGATCCCGGCTCGCGCTCCGCTTGGCCGGGATGACATTAGGAAAAAAATGGTCGGGATGACAAAGAAGTGCCAAGACGATAAACCTAGGTTATAGCCTCTCCAAAACCTTCTTGGACAACGACGTTTCTATATCGATGTGTTTTTGTTGGTCGTCATTCCCGAACCCGAGACCTACCACGACATTGAACTTCACGCCTTTTGAGTTCTTGAGCACGTTCATCCCCTTCCCCAGACCTAGTCCGCTGCCACCGTAATAGGCTACATCACCCAGACCGTTGATGGTGGTCAGGTCTTTGGCGTCCAAAAGGTCTTTTTCTTGGTTGAAGAGCGTCTCTGCATTTTGGCCAGACGCTTTCATTCCTGCATTCATGTCGGCCGTCGCGATGAGCGAAAGCTGCGCGAACTTCTGGTCCGTATCGCCCACACTGTAGAAACAGATCTTCTGGCCGATGGCGTTGGCGGTAGTGTCGTGCTTGTCTTGTTTGACCTGCTCGCCAGGGAAATACGCCGCCACATCATCTGCGGTCAGCAGATCGCAAGGATCGTATGATTTACCGCTGACTGCTTTTTGCTCGGGTTCGTTAGAAGTCTGTCCGCCAGTAGTTGCGCTATTTCCGCCGCAACCTGCACCAAAGAGTGAGACGGTTAATCCAACAATAAAAAGTGTTTGAAGTTTTTTGTGCATATCGAATCCAATTTTATGGCTTTGTGACCAACAGGTCAACTACTCCTTCGTCTTCAACGCCCCTAAATCCAACCTTTCATCAAACTTTATCTTTTCCACGAAATCGGGGATATGACTGACCATGATCAACGCACCTTTGTAGTCTTGGATGGCTTTGGCGATGACCGGCAGATGGCGGAAGTTGATATGATTCGTCGGCTCGTCGAGGATGAGCAGACCGGGCTTTTGCAGCACGAAACGCGCGTAACACAATAACCCCTTCTGCCCCTCGGACAATGACCCGATTTTATTCTTCAGCAAATCCGACGTCAGCAGGAATTCTGACGCCACGGCGCGTAATTTTTCGTTGGATTTGAGTTCCATGACCGCATCCAGGGCTTCGTACGGCGTTTGGTCAAAATCCAAGCCCGAGAAGTCTTGCGCGTAATAGCCGACATTGACCTCTGGATTGATTGTCGCATGCGGATCTTTGCCTCCGGCCAGCGTACGCAAAAGCGTGCTTTTGCCGATACCGTTAGGTCCGGAGATGAGGAGCCCGTATCCGCGGCGCAAGGAGATATCGACTTCGGCTTGATGTGGTTCGTGGTTCTTGATGACGCGGACTTCGGAGATCTTTACCATCACATCCGGGAATTCCTGCGCCGGGATGATGAAATCGCGGATCGTCTTGTCGTCGCGGCGTACGTCCACCATCTCGTCTTCGGCTTCTTCCACCTGGTCGCGCAGCTTGCTCGCCAAACGGCGCATCTTGCCTCCCTTGTTGGAGAAGAAGTTGATCTTGTCCTTGCGGTCTTGGATGTCTTTCAGCAGGCGCGCATTCTTCATCCTCTCGCGTTCCAGACGCGCCGCGATCTCCTCCACGACGTTGAAATAGTTGCCGACGTATTGCTCGACTTTTCCGGTGAAGACGTCCAGGTGCAGCACGCCTTCGGTGAAGGCATTCAGGAAATCCGCATCATGCGAGATGACGAGCACGGTCTTGGGATACATCATTAGGAATCCTGTCAGATGTTCTATCCCCTGTTGGTCCAAATTGTTTGTTGGCTCGTCCAAAAGCAGGATGTCCGGATTCTGTATCAAGGCATAAGCCAAGAGCAGGCGCGCCTGCTGACCGCCAGAGAAATCCCTGATCTTCTTGTCCAAAGGCGCTGCCATGTTGACCGTCTCGAGTACTTCGGCGATTTTCTTGTCGATGTCGTACGGTTCTTCGCCCAGGGCATGAGCGAAAAATTCCTTTACCGTGTCTTCCATCCTTTCGCGCGGCACGACCTGCAGCGATGTGGCGATGGTGGCGCCGGCCTTGATGTGTATGCCGCCTTCGGATGGTTTGAGGATGCCGGTGATGAGCTTGAAGATGGTGCTTTTACCTGCGCCATTCTGGCCCATGAGTGTGATCTTGGCGTTTTCGCGCACAGAAAAATCCGCCTCATCCAAGAGAGGATTCTCTTCGTCGTAGCCAAAGGTGACTCCGCTGAAGCGCACGATTACGTTTCCATGATCCAATGCCATAAAGGTCGCTAATTAAGCCATAAAAATCGACTTTGTGCAAGAGGTGATGGTCGGACGGATTTTTGCATTCCGCTGCAGTTCTGCCATAACGCAGCGCTCAGGTTAGCGGCTTAACTTTTCCCGCTATGTCGATTGTAATGCTGGCGTCTGTCGTTTTAGCACCTTCTGGAGTACGAATAACGAGAGTAACGACACCGGCAGGACAACGGCGACATTTTCAGGCGTCACAGCGTTTGCGATAAACAGTCCTGCAACGCACGAAACAGCCAGGGTTATGCTCCAAAAAACTGCTCGTTCATTGAGCTTCCAGTAGAATGAACCGATGATAATGGGAAAAAGTACCAGTGATAGGCTCCCTAAAGAAAGCCCTAAAGCGATGATATTTTGGTTCAGTATACCTAAGAGTATCGCAGCGGCAACTAAAGCGATCATCAGGAGCCGCGTCAGTTTTTTCATCGACTCGTCGCTAAAGCGTTTCGTATAATTTTTTAAGTCACGTGTAATGATGGAAGAGATCAGAAAAGTTATCGTGTCAGAGGATGAAAGAGCTACCGCATATAATAAAACCATGCCGAATTCCTTTAACCCGAGAGGAAGCAGTCTGGAGAAGCCGATTACCAAGGCATCTTCAGGGACGATGTTAGGGAAGAATTGCTTAGTCGTCAGGCCTACGATGCTTATTATGGCTGCCAATAGAGGCAGGATTATGGCGGAATATCCGAGTCCACGTTTCAGGTTTACTTCGTCTTTCGTGGAGA
The DNA here is from genome assembly GCA_021796435.1 of bacterium. Taxonomy (GTDB): domain Bacteria; phylum Patescibacteriota; class Patescibacteriia; order 2-12-FULL-60-25; family 2-12-FULL-60-25; genus CAIKNB01. Next base: position 799,676 of record JAJYXM010000016.1, on the reverse strand, counting down.
AAATCCGCTGCCACAAGTCGGGTGCGACCATGATGCCGACGCTGCCTAGCAACAAGAACCCGATTATATTTCCAAAGCCAAGCGTGATTGGATTGAATTCAGAGACGGGTATGGCAGTTTTTCCGAAAAGGAAAATCGCGACAGTCAGACTCATGATGAACATTATGATCAGTTGGAAAAAGTCGGTTTTGATGACGGCCTTGAATCCAGCCAGCAGCAAATAGGTCAGTATGACTGCTCCGCTGATGATTACCGCCCAATGATAAGGGATGCCAAAAATCAGCGACAGGACTTTTCCGGAAATGATGAAGTTGACTATGAGCAAGAGGCTGTACTGCAGTATCAGTACGAAAGAAAACAACAAGCCATTCTTCTTCCCGAAAATACGGTAATAATATTCCGCCATCGTGTAGACCTTCATCTCATCGGCTTTTTGCTTAATTATCAGCGCATATTTTTTTCTTAAGATGATGAAGCCAAGGGCAAGGCCGACGAATAACCATGCAGCCGAAAAACCGTATTGATAGACATAGGCAAGATAGACAGAAAGCGTCGCCCCGTCGAAGAAGCCAGCGCTCATCGTGGCAGCGACCTGGATGCCAGACACTTTCCTGTCGGCGATCATGAAATCTTCTTCTGTCTCCTTGCGCGCTGAAAAGATGCCGATAAGCACCACGACTGCGATATAAAGAGCAAAAAATATGATCGTCAGAGTCATATTGTCAAAAAGAAATCTGAATATTCTTTTTTCATACTACACCCACAAAGAAAACTTCTTCGTCAGTTCGTCCAGCACGCCTTTCTCCCCTATAAGGCAAATGCCATAATACTCAAGTTCCGCTTCCGGAATGGCTTTTGATCTTTCAATCTGTTCCTCCCAGGTTCCGACCGTCATCGCGCTTGTGAACGATGCGAAAGTAATACCTTTTTCGATGCACGCATTCCGGAGAGTCCTTATCTTATTCGAATTATCTGCCCTAAGGATGATGTACGGGAATTTAGAGGCCACGTGTTTTCCCCCGTCATTGTCTGCATAATTGACGACACCCATGTCGATATCAGGGTTTGAACCTACTAGGCCGACCGTCATGTGCGCTAAGGCGTTCATTACTTTTCCAGTCTCAATCTTTTTGTTCAAGACGGCAACGAATTTGGTCGATTCCATAGTGATTGTCGCCATAGTAGCTGTATTATTCAAGGCTGTAAACCGTCTTTTTGCCTTAATGGCCCCTTTTCTGCCATAATCCCGCGCATGGCCACGACAGTCCTACAACTCAAAGACGTCACCAAATCGTTCGGCACGCGATTGTTGCTTGATTCCGCCACGGTTTCCATCTGCGAAGGCCAGAAAGTCGGATTCATCGGCGCTAACGGCTCGGGCAAGACGACATTGCTCCGCATGATCCTGGGTCAGGAATCGCCCGACACCGGCGAGATCACCATCTACCCCTACACCCGCCTGGGTTATCTGGAGCAACAAGAGGAATATCCGCCCGGCGAGACTGTCATCGACTATCTGACGCGCACGTCAGGTCGCGAATCTTGGGAATGCGCCAAGATGGCATCGGCTTTCGAGCTCAAGAACGAAAAGCTCGAGATGCCTTTCCTTTCGCTCTCCGGCGGCTACCAGATGCGCGTGCGCCTCGCGAGCTTGTTGGTCAAAGAACCGAATCTTCTCTTGCTCGACGAGCCGACCAACTATCTCGATCTACAGACGGTCCTGCTCTTGGAGGACGCGTTGCGGCAATATCGCGGAGCGCTGCTGTTGGTCTCTCACGACCGCGAATTCCTCAAGAACGTATGTACGCATACTTTGGAGCTCGAACATCAGAAGCTTTCCTTGTTTCCTGGCGACATAGAATTGTATTTTGAACATAAGGAGATCAGGCTCGAGGAAGTGCGCCGCCATAACAAGAAGATCCAGGCGCAACAGCGACATCTTAAGGAATTCGTGGATCGCTTCCGCGCCAAAGCCTCAAAGGCCACGCAGGCGCAGTCCAAGCTCAAACAACTCGAAAAGCTTAAGACTATCGAGATCGCACACTCGCTCCGTACGGTGCGTATCCACATACCGTGTGACGAACAACGCAAGGCTGTGGCGCTTGAGTGTCAGGATTTGAGCGTCGGTTATGTCGCAGGCAGGCCTGTACTTTCCCATATAGATTTCGAGCTGAACCGCGGGGAGCATCTGGCTGTGCTCGGCGAGAACGGACAAGGCAAGTCGACGCTCCTGAAGACTTTGGCCGGTGAACTGCCTATCTTGGATGGCAAATTCAAATGGGGCCACAACCTGCGCGTCGCCTACTACGCCCAACATGTGCCGCAGATGCTGCCGCAAGAAGGCACGGCCGGGAATTACCTCTCATTCATCGCGCCGTCTGCGCTGCCCGAAGACCTGCTGCGCATGGCAAGCAATTTTTTGTTCAAGCAGGACGATCTGGATAAGCCGATTTCCATTCTGTCTGGCGGCGAGAAGGCGCGGCTCTGCCTGGCCTCCATCTGCCTCGGTAAATATGACGTTCTCATCTTGGACGAGCCGACTAACCATCTGGACTTCGACACGGTAGAGGCTTTGGGCGAGGCTCTGTCCGAATTCCCGGGCACGGTCATCTTCGTGAGCCATAGCCGGACTTTCGCGTCGCAGATCGCGACCAACATCCTTGAGATCAAAGACGGCCGAGCCGTCCGCTATCCGTATCCTTACGACATCTACGTTTACGAGCTGAAGACGCATGAGAAAGTCGAGATGGTGGATGATTCGTCCGTGACCGAAGGTGAAGTCCCCTATCTCCGCACTAAGTCAGAAGTCTATCAAGATCAACAAAAACAGAAGCGTGCGCAAGAAAGGTTGGAGACAGAGGTAGAAAAACTGACCAAAGAGAAGAATCGCATCCTCAAGTTCTACGTCGATAACCCAGCGGTCATCGATATCGAGAAAGCCAAACGTCTCAAGGAGCTCGATGCCGAGCTTATAAGCCGCGAAGCCTCTTGGTTCGATATGCAGGATAAGATTGACGCGTTAGGCCAGGAACTCAAGACAGCCAAAGAGGAGTGATTTTTATAAATCCCGACTCTCCATTCTATTCCTATGTCATCCCGGCTTACGAGCCGGGATCTCTAGGCCCCGAGATCCCGGGTCAAGCCCGGGATGACAGGAGCTAGATGCTGGAATAAACTGACGGCATGACGGAAAAAGAACTTATCTCTCAAGTCATTGTTAGCCTGCCTGATAGGACGCGCCGCGTTTTAGGCTACGCACAAAAAATCCACGCCGAGCAGAAGCGTTTTGGCGACGATACCCAACTCGCCCATCTTTATCGTTGCTTCTTGATTTTGCGGGATGAAATCGGCGGTCAGGATCCAGACATGCTTGAAGCCATCCTTCTCCATGATTCCATCGAAGACCAGCCAGTGACAGCTGAAGACATTGAACACATTTCTAACGCAACAGTCGCATCTCTCGTCGAAGAGCTCACTTCCCCGGTCGAGAAGATCGATGACCCCCTATTTCTCCAGAAGATCTCAAGGTCATCCGACAAGGCCAAGCTGCTTAAGCTCGTGGATCGCTTAGATAACGTCCGTTCGTCCATTCCGCTGAAAGCAGTAATGCCGGATTTTGTAAAGCGTTATTCTGACGTCACGATTGAGTTTTTCTTGCCTCTTGCCTACACTTTGGACCAGCAACTAGCCAAGCTGCTCCAAGCAGCTGTCACGGATGCCACAGGAGAGGCCGATGCTGACACAAGATCTGATCCTTGAAAAACTGCTAGCCAACACGCTCGTGATGAGCCGTACGGCGCAGACTGGCGAACTCAACGCCAAGGGCCGCGAAGGCAAGCCGGCAAGGCTTCTTACGTCCGAAGGGCTCAAACAGGCTGTCGTCTTGAGTACAGCCGTAGTCAGTGGGATCCTGGTGGCTTCGACCGAAGGCGCTGACAGGAATGCCAACCAGATCTTAACGCTAATTCGACTCGAGAAGCTTTTCTACGAGGCGTTGACGATGGGTACATTGGCTACCTACACGCCTGAAACGAGGTATCGTAAATTCCCGACTGGCCGCAACTACGGTCTGCCGCCGGAAAAAATCTTTAAGGCGATGCACGCCACGAAGCCAAACCCCGGTTTTCTGGTCAAGCTTGCCGAACCGGCTGGGGCCTTCCGACTGCGCCATTATGATGCGATCGGACTGGCGGCCTGGGTCGAGTACGAGATCGACATGCGGATCCATCCCTACCCCGACGCCTGCGGTCGCATGGCGCGCGCCTTCTCTGCCTGGACCCTGCTTTGGAACGACGCGCCGCTGCCCTACTATCGCGATCGGACCGCTTACTACGCGGCCATGAACGAAAGCTGGGAGAGCTTCCTCGCCTACTACCGCACCTGTTTCCCCGGAGGTTGAAGTGAACGACGCTGCTCGTCCGCAGATGCGCCTCCTGATCGGAGGCCCTAACGCGAGCGGCAAGTCCACCTTGGCCGTCTCGCTCTACTACTGGTTGCGGCAACACGAGCCGTACGTCTCCGTCGCGCTCCACGAGCTTGACGTGCACAGCGACACCCACGGGCCGCTGATGGGATTGAAGGCTTGGTCAAAACGCTGCAAGCGTTGGCCTTTCCCGCAGGAAGCGCCTTTCGAGGTCATCGTCTATGCCGACATGATGTTCCGTAAGGACTCCTCGGCTATCGTCATCGGTGACCTGCCCGGTCGTCTCGCTAATCCGGGCATGCCGCGTTTCATGGCCTCCGGCACGCATGCGATCTACGTCGGTCGTTCCTTCGACGAATACGACGCTTGGCACGCGAGTTTCTCGCGAGCCGGCGTCCGATTGCTCTTTGGCGTAGCTTCGGTGCTCGACGGCAATCCGGTCCCGTCCGTGCTCAATTGTCACCGTGCGTTGGTCGTCCACGACCTCGTGCGTCAACCGAGCCCCGACCTGGCCGGCATAGGACTGCTCGGAAGGAGCATCGTCGATGCGTACATGGCAGGTTGATCCTCCCCCGCTCCGGCATTCTGTCGGAGCGGTTCTGTTTTTGTGCGGTTGATTATTTCCACGATAGATGTTTAAGTTTCCTCGTCTCTAACCTGATTGCGAGGAAGAAATGCTGGGACAGATCTTTCAGCTGCAAGGGCTCGGGCATGAAACGCTGTTTTCCCGCTTCGACTACCCGTGGGAATGGATCAAAGCGCTTGAAGAATACCTCTACGGGAGCCTGAAGGCGCGGAACACGAACGCTGTACACACGGAGGCGAAGCTCATCTGTGCGTCAGGTCCGATCTACGTCGGTCGCGAGGTCACGATCCGTTCAGGCGCCGTTATCTACGGTCCGGCCTACATCGGCGACGGAAGCGTCATCGGGCACAACGCCTTGTTGCGCGAAGGTTGCCTCTTGATGGGCAAGAACGTGGTCGGTCACTGCTCCGAGGTGAAGCGCTCCATCCTCTTCCCCGGAGCGCACCTGGCGCACCGCAACTACGTCGGCGACTCGGTCGTCGGACGCGACGTGAACTTCGGCAACGGCAGCTGCGTCGCCAACCTGCTGGGCGACGGCAGCAAGCGCAAGACGATCCACGTCACTTGGGAGCCGGATAGCCTCGGCTGCGTCAGGTATGATACCGGGCTCCGCAAGTTCGGTGCGCTTGTCGGCGATCGCTCACGCATCGGCTGCAACGCTGTGCTGAATCCTGCGACCATCCTGGGGCATGACAGCCTGGTGCTCTCCGGCGTTTCGGTCATCGGGACGCACGAACCTTGGACCGAATTCCGCCCTGCCTTCCCCGAGGCAACGCCGCGCAAGCACTGAATGGAGGTCTGCATGAAGACGTCCGCGTCCATGTGTATCTTGCTCCTTACTCCCTTGATTGCTTGCCAGAAGCTCTGTCCGGACAAGCAATGCCCAGAGCCGGTTGCTCAAGTTCCGGAGGTCAAGCTTATTTGCCCGCCGGGCTGGGATGAATACGCGCACGGTCAGAGCATCGAAGGCACTGCTCCTTGCGGTGGCGTTTTCATCTGCCGTTCCGGTCAGTGCCTGGTCTGCACCCAGAAACCCAAGCCCCCGGAATGTCCATCCGGTACAAAGCCGGCGGTCTCAGGAGTCCCTTACGAGGGCATGCAGCGGGACGTCGACAAGTACGGCGAGAAGTACGGCTCAGGCGTAGCCGTCTGCTCTGGCGGTGAATGCACATACTGCAAGCGCCACTGACCCCAACTCATCCGAAACCCCGACCGTCAGGCCGGGGTTCTCCATTTTTACTCGCTGAAAAGCTTATCTACCGTCGTCTTCAATGCCTTCGCTACATTGAAAGCGAGCTGCAGAGAAGGGTTGTACTTACCTTGCTCCAGGAAGACGACGGTCTCACGTCTCGCACCGACCTGTTCCGCCAATTCTTCCTGCGTCAGCCCAAGGGCAGTACGCATTTCCTTGATCCTGTTCTTCATGTGTTTATTTGCACTCAGTCTGTGGCGCCGGGAAATTCGGATGTCCATGCTCTACCCATTTGCCGTTTTGGCACATCCAGCCGTCTTCGCCGCTCAATATCCTCAAGCCGAACAACAGCAAGATCAAGACTGCGAGCGAGAGGATCGCCAGATAGATCCTGTTCTTGGCCATGAACTTCATGCGTTGGTGATAACGGAAGAACATGGCATACATCAACATCAAGATACAGGTCGAATAGGCCAAAGTGACGGCGATCGGCTCGAAAGATGGGTTGAGTTCACGTTGGCTGAAAAGAACCAACATGAACAAGACGGCGAACCAGGAATAGATCTGGATTGCCCAACGTGCAGCGATGCCTGCATCGGTATAATCGCGTTCATCCGCTGTCACCCCTTTTACTGTTGAGCGCAGGTAGAGCAAGGCAACGCCGACGACTCCGACGGCAACCGCGAGAAAAAGATAGTTGTTTGTGACTAGTGCGTTGCCGGCCGCGATACCGACGACGATCGCGGAGATGATTTTCGCTATACGAAAGTGTCTTTGTGTCATATTTATGTTAGAAATACTTAACTTTATCTTAATGTTATATATTTCTAACAAAAGTGTCAAGGGCTTGACCTAAATGAAGACCGCGCCCCAAGTGATGGTAGCGCGGTCGAACGATGGTTCGGTCACCAGTTGATCTGGGTGAACACGGCGTAGATGCCTTGGGCGAGCAAGTCTGAACGGGATAGCAATCCCCCGGTCAGGGTAAGGTGCGGATCCGCGGGGTCGCATGATTTCTGCTCCGCCAAGATATCGCCCATGGTCGTGGTGTCGAATCCGCGTTCCTGCGCCTTCTTCACCACATGTTCAGGTATCTGGATACCGGGCGAAGAACCAAAATGCCATTCCCCATTCGGCATGACGACTACGATTACAGCGACGTCCAGATGGACGTTCCAGGAGCGCATGATGCCGTTCTCGATCCCGACGCAAGGGGTGTCGGGAACGGCTTCGGATGTCAGGAGGGCCCGGTTGCGAGCACCGGCCATGATCCAATTCAGCTCGACGGGCTGCCGAGAGATGGCGGACTCGGCCTCGTATTGGATGATCTCGACAGAATTCCAGCCCATCATACTGCAGGCCTTCTGTACTGCGACCTTTTTGTGTCTGCTTGTTGATCCTACTGCTATCCTCATCCCGACCTCCCCGAAAAAGTGCCTAACACATATACCATCGGCATACATCCTGGTCAATGGTAATTGAGAAGACCTCCTTTGCGGGGAGGTCTGCGTATGGGAGAACGCGCCGGGTCAGTGGCTTCCGTGCCTGACGCTCAAGCGCTTCTTCAGGATTGAAAGGATGTCATCGGGTACGCTCTGCTCCAGCACGTCCAGCCGCGAGACCTTCTCGCCGATGCCGAGCTTGAGCTGGTGTGCGATGACGGGATCGCTGTACGGGTCGACGACCGCATTCGGCTCCTTGATGCTGCCGTTGACTGCGACGAGCAGTCTCTGCAGCAACTTCTGGAATGCCGGTACTTGTTCATAGTACATGCCCAAGAGAGTGACCAGCACCGCGTCTGCCGCAGGCATGCTCGTGGTCGCACCGAGTAGGCCGACTTCAGGCTCGTACACGTCCGATCGGAATAGTGGGATGCCCATCAGTTCCATCAGATACCCGTTCGGTCCCTTGTCTGCGAGGACCTTGATGCCCGAGAACATGCAGCCGCGCAGCAAGGGCAGACAAGGTAGCGTCAGCTCCGCGACCATCTGGAAACCCGACCTGTCGCGGCTCGTCGGAGGTTGATGCCGTCCTTTCCCGAATTCGACCAGCTTGATGTACCAGTCCATGGGCGACTTGGCATGGAACCTGAGCCGGTCCTCGATCTCGAGGATCCCGACGCCGAAGCCCTTGGCACATCCTGTCATGCCGAACATGCCGTGGGCTGCCACGCGCGCAAGTACGAAGATGTCGGTCACTTCGTTCACCACATTCGTGATGTGGAAGCCGTTCGGCCAGTGCTCGGCCTTGGGGTCAGTGCAGAGATGGTAGCCCTCCTTCTCGAACGCTCGGATCGGATAGCCGCAGCTCGCCATGCCGGAATGCGCGTAGCAGTACTCGGTGTAGCTGGTCTCTGCCGTTCCGTACTTCTCGTACTCGATGCCGCTCTGGTCGCCGACGATCACCTTGCCGCCACGTTCCTCGATGGCGTTACCCAGTGCCTTGATCATGCGCCAGTCGCCCACGGCCGGGAACTTGTCCTTTCCGTTCAGCGGGACCTTGATCAGCGCTACGGTCTTGCCAGGCTTGACCAGGTCATCGAGGCCGAACGCCTTTACCACAAGCTGCTTGGATCGGTGGACGATCTCTGTGTCGGAGGTGTCTTTGGGTACGCCGTAAAGATGGACTGTCGACATTGTTGCCGTCCTTTCAAATGGTAACGAGCTACTGCTGCATTACCACGAATTAGTCAGAAAATCTAGCCCTAGGCTGCGTGCCACGCATCCAACCCACCTTCCAGATGTTCGATGTCGTAGCCTTTCTGCTTGAGCTCACGCGCCACTATCTCACAACGTGAACCGGTTTTGCATACGGTCACGATTTTCTTGTCTTTCGGCAGCTCGCCTTTCATGGCTTTGACGAAGACTTTCCCCATGGGGACGTTCTCCGCGCCCGGAATCGGGCTTCCCCCGCCAGCCTCGAATTCATCGGCTTCACGTACATCGAGGACCTTGATGTCTTCGCCTTTCTGGAGTTTTTCCTTAAGTTCCGTTGGTTGCATAAAAATGTATGTTTCTTGCGGGCTTAGCTCGCCGCATTAGGCATATCTTAACAGGAACTGCTGGGTTTCGACTAGATAGGCACCAGCCAACCTTCTAGGCCAATGCGAAAGCCCGGCGACGAGTCGAGCTTTCGCTTGAATCGTCAACCGGGCTTGGGAGGGTCTTTTCTGAAGATGAGCAATCGGTACCTGATGAAGAACTCCGCGGCTCGTTCTCTCTCTTGGAAGCCGAGTGTAGCCACGAGATGTTCGAACTTCTCAAGGACCGAATGAAGGAACATGGCCCGATCATACTCCTGGTTCATGTCCAGCGGGCGACTGCATCCCTCAGAGGGCGATCCGACCATCTGGGGATGACCCAGAAAAGTACCGAGCACTCGGGCTTCGAGGGTCGATTCCTCGCCGGCCTGAACGAGTGCATTACGCTTTTCACGCAGTTGTTGCAAGCTCATGGCCTCTACCTTTCTTCCGACCGATCGGCGAAGTAGCCGAGAGCCGCGGCCACCCTGATGTAGAGCGCCGCGCTCCACAGCTGCTCCTTGGCTCCGTAGCCCTGTCCGGTCTTGGGGTCGTAGTACTCCCAGAAGCCGGAGAGGTTGGTGTATTCGCGGAAGGCCGTCTCGGCGAGTTCCCCTTCCCCCATCTTGAGCAACGCAAGTATCGCGTACCCATGGATGAAGGGCCAGATGGCACGCGACTGCTTCATGCGCTTGAGGCGCAGGAGCCGCTTTTCCTCCGGCGTCACCGGGTTGGGCCGGCAGTCGTTCGACAGATAGCCGCGCGCCGTATGGAACGCGGCGAATGACACGAGGACTTCTGGATAGCTTTCCGGCAGGATCGCTCCGTATATCACGCCGAGTGCTTGCCCCAAGGTGTCTGCTGTGGTGACACCGACATAGTCGCAGAAGCTTGTTCCCGTCCAGAGGCTATCGTAGATTCTCGTCCTAAGCGCTACGGCTTTGTCGTGCTGTCCGTCGAGCTGGTAGGCCCGGAAGAGCAGACAGTTGTTGCTGAGCAACGCCTTGTCGGCGAGCCACATGTTCGTGTCACGCCAATCCACCCCGAACACCAGCCCATCTTCCATCAGATTCCGCTCGACGTACTGCAAAGCCTGCAGGACGGCGGTCGACTCGCGCTGCAACCGAGTCAGCGCCGCCTTCCTGCGGTATTCGAGGAGAGCAATCGCGAAGAGGATCTCCGAATCCCTGGTCCAGGGGGAGAGGTTTTCGACCCCGCCATCCTCGAAGTACCTCTTGAGCATGAAAGACCACTTCCCTTCCTTCACGCTCCGGTCGATCTTCGCCTTGAGGAAGTCCTTCTCGCTGTCCAGGAAGAGGATCGGAACCTTGCCGCTGACCTTATCCTGGCGCTTCAAGAGCTCGTTGAGGTGCGCGTAGACCACGTCCATCCTGCCCATCAACTCCAAGGCAGGAGCGGCGGCAAGGACGAAATCCCTCGTCCAAAGCTGGTTGGCGTAGCGACCGCGCGACGCCCAGATGCCCATTCCGTGAGGGCTGATGCAGCTCGTGATGAGGTTGCAGGCGGCACGAAGCTTGCGTTCGATCTTGGCCGAAGTTGTCATGGAACGTTCCGTTTCTGGTTAGCTGCGTCTATAGGTAACGGATTGATGACCTTAGCCGAATTTGAGCGTTTTGTCAAGGAATGACCGGCACAAAAAACAACCACCTGCAGATAAGCAGGTGGTTGTTTTTCAGTATTTCTTGCGGCGTTTAAGCCTTCTTTTTGGTGACCTTTTTGGCCTTAACCTTCTCTTTCGTCTTCTCCGTCTTTTCTTTCTTAGGAGCTTCGACGATGTCGAGCGCATGCTCGTCAGCAGTGATTTCCTGCTTTACGACATTTGAGGTCAATGCCTTCAAAATGGCGTCTAATTTGGCATTCGTTTGGATCAAGAGCTCGATGAACTGCTTGTTGATCTTGCCGTCGGACGATTCTCCGCCACCGAAAGCCGGTCTGCGGGATTCCATCTCGCCACGACCACCGCGTCGATCCATACCTCTGGATTCGCGTGGTTCGTCGTTTCCGCCTCCGCCGCCTTTCTTGAAGCACCAGCTGCAGAGCACAGGCCGGCTACCGTTCGGTTTGAACGGAACTTCGCAAGGGCTGTCACACTCGGCGCAGATAGCCTTGAATTTCGGACTATCTGAAAAATTGCGGTCATTGCCGCGATCCCAGGAATTGGAGTTGCCGAACTTGTTTCCGCCCTTCCAGCCGCCTGAATTATTACCTCTACGTGGTTTAAACATGTGTTTGTTCTTGTATCCCTTAGTTGAGATAACTGAGCATAGCCTATATCAAGGAAAAAAGCAAGGGTTTGGGGTTTGTGTCCATCCACACAAGCCGGTTGATCTTGTCCTTCTTCATTCCGATATCCCGGAAAACGGCGATATCTATGATTGTTGTTAGCTAAAAAAGCCACGCATCTGTTGACAAAAAGGCTTAATCATGGTAATTCACGATATCATCTTTTACCCTCTGATGATTCTTCTCAGGTCATTGAACACAGTTTTTGGCCTTTTATAAGGCCAAGGGTCCGTGCTCAAGCAAAACGTCGCATTGGCGTTCACACGGGGAAGGGCTGGTTCATTCGAAATGCAAAAAGACTCCGAACTGGGTGCAGCAGCCAAGATCATGTTCTCACTCCTCACCGCCGCTCCTGCGGGTGCGGTGATCGTCGGCGTCGGCAACACGGGCGTGACGCTCGTTCGCCTGCCCGAAGCGATCTGGAGGACCTATAGGGCTCTCGTGAAGACCGCGCAGGTCGGACCGGTGATCAAGACGACCGTCGCCCTCGTGTTGCCTATCGGCATCGTCGCCACGCCGCCGACGGCACTCATCTCCTCCACCTTGGTGGGGATGGGCTACGGCTTCTACAAGGGCGTCGACTACAACGATGCGAAGGGACCCAGGGGCCTCAAGAACGGCATCGTCAAGTCGATCGAGCTCGTCCGAAAGTTCAACGAGATGGTCGACGAGGGCTTCTTCGGATGGCTCGAAGAGAAGTGGTACAAGCCGCTCGAGGAGGGCGAGGAGCCGTTCGACGTCCCCATCATCGACGGGCTGCGCGGCATCATCTCGGCGGTCGTGGTCGCGCCTTTCGAGTCGATCGGCCTGACCGGCGTCGTCCTGCTGCACTGGCCGCAGACCGTGTACCGGCTGTACCAATCCCTGTGGAGCTGGCCGGACTCGCTGATGATGCTCACGCTCTGCATCGCCATCAGCGCGCTCGTTTCCGTGGGCGCCGTACTCGTCATTCCGCTCACGCCTGTGGCCGCCCTCGCTTTCGGGCTCGGCGACACGTGCGTCGAGGGCTATCGCCACGGGATCCGATCGGCCTTCAAGAAGGGCTACGCGCGGATCGGCGATCTGCATAAGATGCTCGGCACCATGCTCGAGAAGAAGAACTGGTAGCGTGCCAGCTTCACGCTCAACCCGCGACAGACACCGTGATATCCCACAGGGATACTCCACGGCTCGTCTCGTCGCGGGTTTCTGATTTGGAGGGATCTATTCCGCCTGAATTCCTCCCGCAAGCTTTTCGACGGCAGTATCTACGTCAGCGACGAAAAAGAAGCTTGTTCCCCTATTGCACTCGGTAATGAAATCATTGAGGCTCTTGCTGGCGATATCCTTGAAATCACCCACGACGGCAAGATGTACGCCGTAGTTGACGAATTTCTGCAGGATGTCACCCGCCAAACCAGAACGAAGCTCGAAAAAATCTGGTGAGATGTTGTCTTGATGCAGGATCATGTTCCCGGATCCTTGTAATGCAGGATGGACCATCAGATCCAGCCCGTCCTGGACTTTGCTGATGATGACGCCGTCGGTCATGACTTCGGCGATCTTGTCTTCATTCTCGCCGTGAAAAATCACTTGGTTTATTTGCATGAAAATAAGTTTAGAACAAAATAAACGAAAGGACAAAGCACACGACGTTCAAGGTTTAGATGTTTTCTATAAACGTTTAACCGTCCGATTGCGTCGGACGGTTTGAGGACGGACTTGATTCACCTGACGGCGAAAGGTCCGTTCCGAGGGATGGTGTAGAGCTCCTCCAGGTAATCGGCGAAGGCGTGGAAGCCCGGAGTGCGCTCCTTGAAGGACGAGTGGCTTGATACCAGATCGCAAGCCCGCAGGAAGCTCATCGCCTCCTCGCCTTGGGCGCCCCTGAGCTCTCCGATGACGGATATGCAGATGGAGAAGCCGTTCGTGTTGTCGTCACTCACGACATAGAGCTGCAGGGTGCTCTCGCCGTCGCTGTAGAGGGTCAGGTTGGCGACTTCCTGCCCCAGGTCGCCGCTTTGTCCTCCGGAACGATGGTACTCGTGGAAGACTTGTCCCAACATCCTCTCGAGCGTCTTATGCATCGAGACAACCAGGGACGAACCCTCCTTGCCCACGCGACGATATAGTCTCACGGTCTTCGCGCTATCCATGATAATGTGCTCCTTTCGGTCAGGACCTTACTGGTTGTATGCCGGAGTGTCAATTGAAACTCAAAAAAACCGTATACTGCGTCGACTTTTGACTGTTCCGGTTGTTGTTTAAGACCGTCGACCGTCTGTACGGCCTATTTCTTCTCCTGCTTTTTCGTGTCGTCCACCGAAAGTATTCGTCTCATTCCTTCGACGCTCGTCGGGATCGCTTCCACTTTTTCCAACTCGCCATCCGAAAGCCATAAGATACGATCCACGAACTCTTTGTCCTCCGGTTCGTGCGTGATCATGAGTATCGTCTGTTTGAGTTCGCGGTTAAGGCTCCGGAACAGCTCCAGTACGACGCGCGAAGAGACGGAATCAAGGTTGGCCGTCGGTTCGTCCGCCAACAATATCTTCGGTTCGTTGATTAGCGCTCGAGCGATGGCTACGCGTTGCTGTTCTCCGCCGGAAAGCTCGTTGGGATAGTGGTCGAGCCTGCTGCCCAGCCCGACTCGCTTCAGCAGCTCTATGGCACGTTTTTTCCGGGGGTTCGCGCGGCTTTCCTGCACCATAGCCGGAAGATGCACGTTCTCCAGCGCCGTCAGCTCCGGGATGAGCGCGTATTCCTGGAAGATGAAACCGATCGAAGTCAGGCGAAAATGGCTTTTTTCCTTTTCCGTCAGCGCAAGTACATCCGTGCCGTCGATATTGATGCTGCCGCTGGTCGGCGTATCGATCAGCCCTATCTGATGCAACAGCGTTGATTTTCCCGAACCGCTGCGCCCCATGATGGCCACGAGTTCGCCGCGGGCGACGTCGAATGAGACTCCTTTCAGGGCCTTGATCGGCACGATGCCCGGATATGTCCTAGTCAGTTTGGAGACGGAAATCATCATAATCATGTATCACCTGAAGAGCGATTTTAGGATATTCCCTTTCGCGATCGACCATGATGGTATGAGCCCGGCGAAGAAGGAAGCGATTATCAGGCTGCTTATGCCTACGAGCGTCGTCGTCTCGCTGTGCACGAGCGAGAGCTTGCCGAACACGACATCTATGGGATATGCGACAAGCAGCGGTGTAAGTATGCCGAAGACGAAAAGATAGCCGATCGCGACACCGCATAGGGCGTAGAAGATGGATTGGAACACATACGAGAGGATGACGATCTCCTTCTTTATGCCGATGGCTTTCATGATCCCGATCTGCCGTCGTTTGTTCACCGCATTCACGTAGACCAGGGAGAACATAGTGATGGCTGCGACGAGCACGCTGATCGCGCTGACGATCGCGGCGATAAGGTCGAGTGCGTTCAAGAATGCCGTGAACGAACCGAGCAGGACGGTATACGGTTGGACCTTGAGCTTCGGTGCTATCTGTTTTATTTGCGTGACCAGTGTATCCAGGGAAACACGGTTCAGATCGGCTTTGACGAGTATCTGCGTCGCTTCGTTGTTGGTTGAGAGCACCGATTCCGATTCTTCCGTCGTGATGAAGGTCTCGAAGATGCCGATGGCGTCGTTATATATCCCCTTCACGTGGTATTTGCGCGACATGCCGTTCGAATATGTCACCCTGACTTCGTCGCCCACACGGACTCCGCCTAAATCCGACGGCGCGAAGATGTCGTATCCTCCGGCCAGCGCGGAACTGAGCACTATCTGGTCGCGGTCGTTCTTTTCCAGCCATTTTCCGTCGAGCAGAAACTTGTCCAGCGAAAGGACGCTCTTCTCTTCATCCGGATCTATGCCTACGATGGCGCCGGAGATGTGCTTGTACACCCCATTGTGCAATCTATCGAAGCCGATGGATCCGGCCAGGAGATAATGGCGTGAGGTCGCTATGACGCCTGGGAGCGTCTGGATCTGTGAGCGCAGGTCGTCTTGGCTCGGGATGTAGCTTTTTACGCGTGGTTCCTCCTGGGCGCTGATCATGACGTGCGAGCTGAAGACGTCGATGACCGTGTTCACCATCAGTTTCTGCAGCCCGAACAGCATGCCGGAGATGAACAGTATGTTCAGGAAACTCAAGGAGAGCACGAAAATCAGCAACATCGACGTCGATCGGCTGCCGCGCAGGACCGTCTTATACGCAAGAAAAACTGCTGTCTTGGTTTCCTGTAACGTCATGCGATAGCTTTCCTGGCTATAGCATAGTTCAGCGGTGCGGAAAGCTCAATGACTCCGAAAAAAAGATGAGCATCCGCCAAGGACGGATGCTCGATGAGGAAGGGGCGCATTCGGTCGAAGGGTTTTTTGCGCCTACATGATGCGGATGTTGAACTTTATGTTGCTCCACGCGCGTCCCCAGAGCGTATGGAAAACGTAGAACTGGATGGAGATGTGGATGATGAGCAGGTTTATCTCGACCAGACGGTCCGGCTCGTAAGTCCCGAAACACGTCGGCTCGAGCGACAAATGGTCGTAGAAGACCATGTGTTCTTTGGGCCTATCCATGCTCACCGCCGTCGTGATGTCGGAGGCCCAGTAGTGATGGAAGATCACGACACCTGACTCCGGCCTCCAGAGCCGGTAGTGACCTACTCGGTCTTTCTGTATCTCGTGACCCCAGACGTTGGGCTTATCGCTTTCTTCGTGGATGGTTACGTCACCCATCTCCTCGGTATGCCCTGTTACGGCGGAGTCATCTTTTGGTATCCGATAAGCCACGGCTTCGTACTTCCCGCTGACCGGTAGGTTCACGGCATAGCGGATGATGTCGCGTAGGGCTTCCGTTCGCTCATCCTGGTCATCCGTCTCGAGCGCGGTCAGGATGGCCTGGTGGGTCTCGAGCCTATTGGGTTGATCGGTGATCTCCACTCAATCCTCCTCTCGAAAGTGCGGGTTGGTTTTATCCCAAATCGATGATGAGGTCAATGACAAAAACGCGCATGAAAGCTGTAGTTGATGGAATGAACGGCTACGCCCGCAAACGCTTCCCTTCAGTCTAGGCTGGAGCAGGAACTCAAAAAAGGACGCCGCTCGGTGTTCTTTTCCGTTTCCAGTCTTAACGTTTCCTTGTAAATAACGGCTATTTTTCTAAAAGCGAAGCACCCGTCGAGTATGACGGGTGCTGGTTGATGGGAGCGGGCTCTCACCTGACGGCGAAAGGTCCGTTCCGAGGGATGGTGTAGGGCTCCTCCAGGTACTCGGCGAAGGCGTGAGGGCCTGGAGAGCGTTCCATGGACGGTGAGAGGGTGGTCACGTCGTCGACGTCACACAGGAAGCGCTGGATCTTGTCGCCACTGGGGCCACTGAGTTCCCCGAGGATGGATACGTAGATCAGTTTCGTTCTGTCGTCGGTCACGAGGTAGAACTGCAGGGTGCTCTCGCCGTTGCCGTAGACGATCAGACTAGCCGTCTCCACCCCGGGCTCCCCGTTCTGTAGACGGGATTGATGGGATTCGAGGTAGACTTGACCGAGGGTGTCGTCGAAAGCTTTTTGGATCATGTCGAGCAGTCTACCACCTCCCCTGCCGACTCGACCGTAAAGCTTTATCTTCGTGGTATCTGCCATTCTGGACACTCCTTCCGGTCAGTTCAGCTGGCCTTCGGCCCAGGCTCCGTAGAAGCCGTCGAGCTGGAGGCGCTTGGCCGCGATGGCGTCGACCTGGTCGTCGTCGATCATGCCCGTCTCGCAGGCGTACCTCTCGGCCGCCTGGAAATCGCGCTCGATCTCGCGCTTGAGGTCGCGGATATCGCGCGGCCGGTACGGACGTCGCGCCAGCTCGAGAAGCCGCCTGGCGGCATCAGGGCTCAAGAATCTGGGCCGCTGGCCGCGGAGCAGACGTTCGGACCAGTCCAGGAGCGTGAAGCAGAGCGGGGGCCTGACCGTGTCGAGTGCGATGAGGAAGAACAGCCACGCCTCACAGCCGTACTCCCGTTCCCAGCCATGCAGCAGAGTGATGATCTGCCGGCCGTCGGTGCACTGCCTGGACGCCCGCCGGCCGTGTTCGTCACACAGCACGACCTCGGCTACCTCGCTATCCCCTCGCAGTAGAATGGACCACTTCG
Source organism: bacterium (assembly GCA_021796435.1). Classification (GTDB taxonomy): domain Bacteria; phylum Patescibacteriota; class Patescibacteriia; order 2-12-FULL-60-25; family 2-12-FULL-60-25; genus CAIKNB01. The sequence goes on along the minus strand of JAJYXM010000016.1, from coordinate 782,022 downwards.
TCTCTTGTGACATTCCGATCCTCCATTCCGGTAAACAAAAAGGACGGATAAGGATTACCGCAAAATGCCGACCTTGTCAACCCTTGACTTTACGCACGAATCATGTCAGATTGAACGGTCATATTATGGCATCCACTCAACCCAGACCAACGAGATTCAGCTTGCGTGTAAAACGGTCCAAATCAGGATTCGGTCTTTTTGCCGATGCCCAAATCCCCAAGAACCGCTTCGTCATAGAATATTGGGGAGATGTCGTATCGGATGATATAGCCGATAAGATCGCGGGGAGATATTTGTTCGACCTCGGAAACGGAAAGACTATAGTCGGAGGCGGCCGTAAAAACACCGCGCGTTACATCAATCACGCCTGTCGCCCCAACAGCGAAGTCCGTCAGGTCGGGAACCATATCTACATATTCTCCAAGAAGCCGATCAAGCCGGGTGACGAAATCACATACGATTACGGCAAGGAATACGTCGACACTTTCATCAAACCCAACTGTCGCTGCGCGACGTGCGAAAAGAAAAGATCGCGTGCCGACACGCGATAGGCAAAAAAAGGCTGCCTCGATAGGTGGTCATTTTTTTAACCCGGGTCAGTCGCGCCCCTTGCGCTTTGTTAGTGGGGCATCAGTCAGGTATCATACCTCATACGATATGCCTATTCCGTCCAAAGAATGTCTGCCAGCCGTACCGACTGCGGAACCGATGGGACAAAGAGAAGGGCGGGCCGCGAGGCTCAGGTCTTTCAATATCAAGGACAGGCTCAAGAAAACTGCTAAACCGGCTGCTGAGCAGGTGCCGCAGAAAGCTGAAGCTGGTTCGGGTCCGGTGACGCAAGAAGAGGTTGAGACTTGGGGTGTCAGATTACGGTTTTCCCCTCTGACTGAAGAACAAAAAGCGGTCATCGCCAGGCTGGAGAAATTCCGTTCGCCTAAACAGGCCGAGAGACAGGCGAAACGACAGAGGTTGTCTGAATCGAGTGAAGCCGGGATCGAAGCGGCGTTAGCCGAAGGTCGATTAAAGCTAGAGGATCTTTCTGATCCTGTAGCCGAAAAGGATACGTATCCCCTCATCGACGGTGGTCAAAGCGAAAGCGCTCCGGCAATGGATTTGGCGATGTTTGAAGCCTTGAAGGACAGAGCCCGTAAAGAATTCTTCAATCAAGGATTTGCTGAGGCATTATCGACGCGTGACAAGAACTTCGTCCGACGCCAGCTTGCTGCCGAAAGATTACTGGAGGAAAAAATCATCTCAGAAGATGTTAAACAGGTAGCCCAAGTGTTGATGAGCCGCCTCGAGACCATCAGTCGGCATTTCAAGGATCTTGAAACCGCAGAAAAGAATAAGGCGTATTCCGCATTCATCACGGATATCTGCATCCTGAACCAGTGCCTGGTCGAGCCACATGTCGTATCTAAGCTCCTGGAGTTGCCGCATGCTCAAGCTATCGACTTCCTGGCTCGTGCCTATCGTAACGAAATCCAGAGTGATTCAAAGTATTATTGGGATAATCCATACGGTTCTGATCGAGAGCAGTCGGAGATGCTTGATTTTTTGAACGGCTCTGGCACGAACGTCTATTATCTTGGCGATCATGGACTTAGCCGCATCAGTCTGTCTTCGGGCGGTGGAAAACAGACGTACAGTGTCACATTCAACAGCATGACCAACGTCTTCGCGGCCTGGAACGTTTACGGCTTCCCACGCAAGCAGAAGGATTTTGACCAGTGATCCGGCTTTTCTGTCTCATCGATAGCGGATATATAAACAGAAACCAAGGTTTCTGGGGAGCTGGCTACATCTGCGGGCGACAAGAGGACTTGATAGGAGTACCAAAAACCGCCTCGGATGATGAAGCGGTTATTGGCTTGCTGCTGCTTAGCTGATGAGCCCCGCTAAGTAGAGCAGATAAAGGAAAATTCCGAGTGGAATGATGAACAGTGCCCAAGCGAGCCCCAAACCGACCGGCGAGCCCCATTCGTCCCATTTACCCCTTCTCCTTGCCCAGTACTTTGGGTCAGACATGGCGGCTTTTATGGCCTGTCCGACTTCCTCGGAGTATTCTTGCTTCTCTTTCTGATCCATAGGTGTGAAATAAAGGATTTATGAATAAAGCCATCCGATCGACCTTTCTCGCCTAATGGCGTTTTGGATGACTGGGGCCCTTGAGTTTGGTAATTGGGCTCTTTTTCGTGTCCCAAGGGTAGGACAAGAGCGTTGTTCCAATTGATCCTACCTTAACAATTTTTGGTTGATAAATCAAAAAAAGTTTAAACGGTGTCCCAAAGCATTATTTTTTGATGAGTGCTCAAGATGCTGAAGCGAGGTCCGTATCTATCATGAATCTACTTTTTCCATCTCTTTTTGAATCAGCATTGACGCTATGTTGAGTGCCTTAATCCTGCGCACCAGGAGCGTGTGCTGAGAAGTGCCTGATTTCAATTTTGGCTGCACTTTTTTGCACTTGCTTATCGTTGATGTTATAGCCCGCAGAGCTTCTTTCAGCTCTTCTTTCGTAAAACTATCCATAAACCTATTTTGCATGAAATATCTTGATTTTAATCATAACAAAAATACTGGCTTTTTCCAGTGTCACTCGCTGGCTCCGGGGGTGGGGCGCTCCATCGTCGCCTTGCTCCTCCCACGAAAGGGCTTCCGCCCTCTCGTGGACTGTAGAGGGGAATAACGGACGCGTCTCGACCCCCAAGCTCGCAGCGGCAGAAGTGTGTATTGAATTAATTTGGGTCCAACAGTTTCAGGGGGCGCGCCTACCTGTCTTAAAACTCCTGTGTTTGCTTTTTCCAAAGTGCTTCGTAACGGCCGTGTAGCCCTAGCAGCTCCTCATGACTTCCTGTTTCGATAACCGATCCCTCATGCATGACGATGATGCGATCGAGTCCTGCGACAGTGCTTAGACGATGGGCAATGATGATAGCAGTCTGTTGACCGATAATCCGTGGAAGCGCTTGTTGAATAATGCGTTCACTCTCGCTGTCAAGAGCGCTTGTCGCTTCATCAAAAAGAAGAATCGGCGCTTTTTTGAGAACGGCGCGTGCAATGGCCACACGCTGCTTTTGCCCACCGCTCAATTTTATTCCACGCTCTCCCACTAGCGTATCGTAGCCCTGTGGAAGTTTTTCTATGAACTCGTGCGCGTGCGCAGCTTGAGCGGCACGCACGATCTCCTCCTCTTTTGCCTCAAAACAATAATACGCGATGTTCTCACGAATGCTCCGGTGAAAAAGAAGCGGCTCTTGAGGGACGTAGGCGATGCTTTGTCGCAAATCCGATTGTTTTACGCGACGGATATCGACACCATCGATTTCGATAGATCCGCCATCTATTTCATCAAATCGCAACAAAAGATTCGCTAACGTACTTTTCCCCGCCCCACTCAACCCGACGATTCCAACTCGCTCACCGCCTCTAATATGAAGCGAGAGTTTAGAAAAAACAGGGATGCTCTGCCCATCCGGAAGGTGTGATGCGTAAGAAAAGTCGACATTCACTAATTTAACGGAGCCATCGGCCACGTTGAGCGGAACCGGCTGGGAAGGATCTAAGATCTTCTCATAAGAATCGTGCAAGTATTGCAGTGTAGGATAGGCTTTTGCGATAAGATCGTCATGGTTTGTAACCAGTTCCGGCAAAAGGCCGATGCTCCGAATCATCTGAAAGAGGTATGTCAGGGCGAGAACGATTAAACCAATCAACTCCGGTTTAGCTCCAGAAGAGGTCGTAATAATCAAATATACGGCCGCCGCGATCCCAAGGGCGCTTACGATATTTCTCGGAAGATCAAGAAGGGCTGTCGTTAGCCGTCGTCGCTGGAAGGCTGCCGTTTCTTGGTCCATCAAGACACGCATATTGTCATCGGCGCGTCTCTCCACTCCCCCGGATTTGAATGCGACAATATTTGTGATGACGTCGGAGACCTCTGCCGTCACTTTGCGATAGACTTCGTGCGCTAAGCGACGAAAGGCAGCCGCCTTTGAAGAAGACCAAAGGACGTAGAGGAATTGGATGCAGATAACAGTCACCATGATGAAGGCGACGCCCGGAGAAAGAAAAAACATGACAAACGGAGGCACTAGAAGGGAGATTGTCGTTCCTAGTGCCTCACCGCGAAAAAAACGCAATAGCAACATCATCGCATCCAGATGCTGCCGAAAGAGACCCGTGAGATATCCCGTCTGATGGTCACGATAGAAAGCGAGATCTTTTCCGATAAGCTTTCGATGAAACGCCATCGCCAGCTTGGCATATTCTCGATTCTCCGCTGACAAAGAAATGATTTCGCCTAAGGTCCCAATCAACGCTCCGCTGATATAGGCAAGCAAAAAATAAAGCGTATCCCGTCTTGCCCCATCAAAATTTCCCGCCGCCACGGACACCGTCACATGCGACATCACGATCACGATATACACCCTGAAGATCAACGTCCGAACCAACTCGAGCACAAAACCAACCCATTGCCAAGGATTTCTACCGTAGGTCTGAAGTAAATATTTGTAAACTCCTGTGTTCATGGGCAAGTATGATGAACCCGATCTTAGCATCAAAGCGATGGATAAACAAAAAGCCACCTATACGGTGACTTCTTTGTTGGCTCCGGGGGTGGGGCTCTCCATCGTCGCCTTGCTCCTCCCACGAAAGGGCTTCCGCCCTCTCGTGGACTCTCCCTGGCAACAGTGGGAACCTTCCGGTTCCCAAACCCTCCCCTGTTCGAGCCCCCAACTCTCGAAATATGAAAAACGTCCCGTCGGATGACGAAACGTTTTCCATGGCTCCGGGGGTGGGGCTCGAACCCACGACCAAAGGATTACATTTGTCCTAATGTTTCCACTAGGGATGGACTATATCATCATCCCGTCATCTGACGGGAGCGAGGCGCTTCGAACCACGTCATGCGTGGCCCTACTCCCTTGCGGGATAGTCTCTGGACCTTCCCCGACGCGAAGTCGGGGCTTGGCTGCTGATTACCTTTGCTTCCGAACAAGCTTTAGGCTTCCAGCAATTCACCTCGTTATTCATCCGACGTCACCGTCGGAAGCTGCGTTATGCCTGCGTGAATTTCTCTATGGCAGTTGGCGCAGATCAAGACACATTTCTCGATCTCATTCCGTATCCGCTCCCACGACCTAGTGGAACCGTCAGCAGAGATGCTGAAGTCCTTTCTACTAGGATCCGTGTGATGGAACTCCAATGAACCGATGAATTTGCAGTATCCGCATATTTGGCATTTGCCGCCTTTTGCATCAACCGCCTTTTGTCTTGTTTTTGTGCGCCTTTTTGCCACCGAGCTTTTTATGTATTCGGCACGGTCGGCATAGGTTCGCTTATCTTTCATAAAAATATTATGAAGAAAGCTTGTCCACAGTCCTCTGCTCTACCACTGAGCTACCCCGGAATGAAGCCACTCTATTTGATAGCGCGGAACGATATTAACCCAATATGTCTATCTTTGCAAGGGCTTCTGATGTTGATAATAAAGCACAAAACCTCCAAATATGGAGGCTTTGTTTGTTTTATTCTTTCTAGTAATCAATCAGCTTCCTGATCAACGGATGCTGCTGGATCTTCTCGATCGACTTAGCCTCGATCTGACGGATACGCTCGCGCGTCACGTCGAATTCCTTACCAACTTCCTCCAGCGTATGGCTGACACCATCAGTCAGGCCAAAGCGCATCTCGAGTATCTTCTGCTCGCGTGGTGACAGGTCTTTGATGATATCTCCGACGTAATCACGCAAGAGCTGCAAGGCGGCAGCGCGGTCTGGCGTGACGTTCTTCACGTCCTCCAGGAAGTCCTCCAAAGTCGAATCCTCATCATCCTCACCCACAGACGTCTCGAGCGATACGGTATCCTGCGAGATCTTTATGATATGGCGTACCTTATCCACGTCCTCGCCCATTTCCGCGGCGATCTCTTCCGGTAACGGCTCGCGACCCAAGTCTTGGATAAGCTGTCGTTCGACCTGCTGGAACTTGTTGATGGTCTCGACCATGTGCACCGGGATACGGATGGTACGGCTCTGGTCAGCCAAAGCGCGCGTGATGGCTTGGCGGATCCACCAGGTGGCGTAGGTCGAGAATTTATAGCCTTTGCGGTATTCGAATTTCTTGACCGCGCGGAACAGGCCGATATTGCCCTCCTGGATCAGGTCGAGGAGCGAGAGCGATTTGCCCATGAACTTCTTGGCGATGGACACGACCAGACGCAAGTTGGCTTCGATTAGCCTCTTTTCGGCTTCCTTCTCTCCCCTTTCCTTGCGTTTAGCCAATGCGATTTCCTCTTCTGCGGTCAGAAGCGGGATCTTACCTATCTCGCGCAGATACATCTGGATCGAGTCTGCCGTGATGTCGAAAGGATCGATCTTGATGGCTCGGATATCGTCTGCGCTGTGCAGCGTCTCAAGCACATCATGCCGCTCCTTTTCGCGACCCAGGATGCCCTCTTTGACCTCCACGAAAGGGATACCAGCCGCATCCAAACGGTCGATGAACGCCTCAAAAGCCGGAAGATAGTCCTCTACTTCCGGGAAGGCGTAGAGTATCTCCGTCTCGGTGATGAAACTTCGTGTCTTCGCCTTATCGAAAAGTTTGTCCAAAGTCTCCGTCGAAGGAGGCTGGGACTTGACGTAAGGTTTCTTTGGGAACTGTTTCTCCTGCTTTTCCTGCCTCTTCGGCTTACGTGCCGGCTGTGGCTTCTGTTTGGGCTTTACCTGTTTTTTGGCCGGCTGTGGCTTGTGCTTTTGCTTCACGTTTTTCTTAGGTGTGCTTTTTGGCATAGCGTATGGCATTCCAAATCGGCAGGTGTCCCGATCAAGCGGGGCCGCCGTAACGGAAGGCGTTACGTATTAGTAAGTCGATTGAATTCTTCGATGAGCGATGCGATCTTCGTTTGATCGCCGGCAAGTTCCGCTTCTTTCATCAGTCTCTGCAGGTTTGATCTCTTCTGTGCCATGCCTGCTTCGGCCAAGGCTTTGGCCGCTCCCAGGATCTCCTTATCCAACGTTTCGGTGTCCTGCTCCGAGAATTCCTTATCCGCCAAAACCGCAAGATAATCCAGTCTTTCTTTGTCCTCGGGAATGGGCTGATAATACTCCTTCAGGCTTTCCTTGGCAAGCGTATCAAGTTCTGGCTTGAGGTACAGGATCGACCAGATCCTTTCATAAAGTTCTTCTTCCCTGGTCTTGTGGACTACAGCGTCCGTTGCCTCGACTTTTTTAGTGACGGGCGCTGCTGCCCTGGTCTGTGTCGTGTCCTTCTTTTGGTTAGCTGCGTTTGTGCGCAGGGACTCGCGCAATGCATTCGGAGATACCTCCAGATCGTTCGCCAACCGACTGATCCATGCATCGCGTTCCACGGCATCGGTGATCCTAGTGAATTCCGGCAAAAGCTCTTTAGCTATCTCCTTTTTTCCTTCGGGTTTCGAGATGTCATGCGTCTTGAACGCCATCGTGTACATCCAATCGATGATCGGTTTGGCGTCTTTTATCGCATTTTTCCAAAGATCCGGGTCTTTCCTGACTGCGTCGTCCGGGTCTTTCCCTGCTTCCGGCGGCAATGTGATTACCTTTATGTTGAAATCCAGCTGACGCGCCAGGTCGAATCCGCGGATGGTGGCTGATTTGCCCGCACTATCCGCGTCAAAAGCTATGGCTATGTTCTTGGTGAACCTTTTGAGCAGGTTCAGTTGGTCCAGGGTCAGGGCTGTTCCCGAAGAAGCCACGACATTCGAAAGGCTGAATTGGTGCGAACCTATCACATCCATGTTTCCTTCCACTAATACGGCCAGATCCTGTCGTTTTATTTCACCCCTGGCTTTATCCAGTCCGTAAAGGATTGAACTCTTTTTGTAGACAAAGGTCTCCGGAGTGTTTACGTACTTGGCTTCCTTCTTGTCATCAGACAATATCCGGCCGGTAAAACCTACGACTCGGCCGTGTACGTCCCATATCGGGAACATCAATCTGTTGCGGAAACGGTCGTAGATTCCCCTTTCTCCTTTTTGCGCCAGCCCAGCCTTCAGGACCTCTTCATTCGTTATGCCTTTCGAGCGCAGGGCGGGTATCAGGTTTTCCCAGCCTTCTGGCGCATAACCCAGCATCCAGACATCGGTCGTCAGGTCATCCAGCCCTCTTTTTTGCACGTATTGCCTGGCGTTTTCCGCGTTCGGCGCTGTCAGGAGTTGGGAATGGAAATAGCGCATGGCCAGCTCATTCACCTCGTGCAGACGCTTGCGCTCCGAAGAACCGCGGGGATCGTATTCCGGCAGGGTCACCCCGGCTTTGTCCGCCAGGATCTGTAAGGCCTCCGGAAAATCCAAACCTTCCATCATCTGCACGAACGAGATGATGTCCCCGCCTTGGTTGCAGCCGAAACAATGCCAAGTCTGGCGTGGTCGGTTGACGTAAAAACTAGGCGTTTTTTCCTGATGGAACGGGCAGCACGCCTTAAAACTGCCGCTGCCGGCGGGTTTGAGCTGTAGGTATTCGCCCACGATATCCGCGACATCGAGACGGGCTTTTATTTCCTGCGGAGCATCCATAGCAACACCTTACATCAGTTAGCGGCGGTCAACCAGATGCCAGATTGTCCAGGACATCGCGCGTGCGCATGATCTCCGGGAGTTCCCTGTCGGTGCTCATGGCGAAGGCGAGGCTGTTGATCCTGTTCAGTCCGCCATGCGTTGATTCGATCTTCGCGAAACGGTTCAAGAAACGGGAACCGAAGAAGAAACCGTCTTTCAGGGCGACGATCAGGCTTGGAGTATGCTTGACCAGGCCGTTATGCGCTCGCCATAACCTGACCGGAGCATCCGGATATTTGTCGTTGAAAGCGCGGTCCAACCAGCCAGCTGAATCGAGCGACAGGACCCCGCCTTCCGCCAATCCAAGATGCAGAACGTCGCCATGGATATTCCTGTATGAATACGTGTCATCAATCTTCGTTATCTCGCCCAGTCCGTGATGGTTGGTCACTACCACTTTGTCGCCGCTTTTGTGGCTGATGATGTCGATGCAGTCTATGTCCTTAAGGTCATCGACCAGTTTTGAGGTCTGCGTCGTCCAGAAACCGGCGCAGTGCAGGAGTCCAAGCGCCGGATACACGATATTTTCAGGTTTATCCAAAGTACCCTTGAATTTCCACCCTTTATTCTTCAGCGCCGTCCGTATGTCGTAAGCTTTGCTCGGCGTGTACCCGTGGCCATGATCGGACACCAAGCTGATATGTAGGTCAGGCGTGGTCTTTTTCAGATCCGAACAGAACTCATCGACCCTGCCCAGGCACATGCTCTGGCCGGCTGCGCCGTACTTCGTGCCGATGCCTGCCGTGCTGACCAGATAGGCCACGAATTCCTTGCCGCGGAACTTCGCGACCTTACGCCTAAGGCGCGACATCTCGAGCATGAAAGCATACCAGGGCGCTACATAGCACATGGAATCTATCCACGGCCGCGGACTATAGGCGATCGTATCGCGATAAGGCTGGTTCACGTGAAGCAGATAACCTATCTCGCCGCCCAGCGCCTTGTCTTTGGTCGGATCGTAATAGCGCGCCTCCAGCGAATCGCACGGTTCGCCCTGTATCAGGTCCTGGCTGCATAGATCAGTAAGCGAGGGATAAGGCGCGACCACCGGCGCAAGATGTTTGAACTGCTTGAAGCCTCCGGCTGACTGGTATTTGCGCACCACGTCGTAGCCGAAGCCGTCCAGGATCATCATCAAGTGCATATCGTTTATCGTTATTTCGTGCGGCCGTGTCGGGGTTGGCGTTTGGGTTTGGCCTCGGCCGTCTTTTCCCGCTTCTTGATCTCTTTGTTCAAGGTTATCATCTCGTCGCGTAATATCGCAGCCAACTCGAACTGTAGATTCTGCGCCGCCTCTTTCATCTCGGCTTCTTTCGTCTTCAGTACCGTCTTGAGGTCATGCGTCTCGGCCGTGAGTTCCAGTTTGAGTATGTCTTTGACGTCTACCGGCCCGGCCGAAAGACCGAGTACGTCGCGGTAATCCTTGATGGCCTTGATGATCGTCTTTGGCGTTATGTCGTGTTCTGCGTTATACGCCAGCTGTTTCTTGCGGCGCCTTTCCGTCTCGGCGATGGCCCGTTTCATGGAGCCTGTCATGTTGTCGGCATACAGCACTACCTGGCCGCGCACATTGCGCGCCGCACGACCGATGGTCTGGATGAGTGAAGTATCGGAGCGCAAGAATCCTTCTTTGTCGGCATCCAAGATGCAGACGAGCGACACCTCCGGCAGATCCAGGCCCTCGCGCAACAGGTTGACTCCGACTATGACTTCGTATTCGCCGCGCCTGAAGTCGGAAAGTATCTCCAGCCGCTCGATGGTGTCGATGTCGGAATGCAGATAGCGCGCTTTGACCTTCTTGTCCGTCAGGAAGCCGGCCAAGTCCTCCGCCATCTTCTTGGTCAGGGTGGTCACCAAAACGCGATCGCCACGTTTGGTCGTCTCGGAGATCCTCTCTATCGCATCATCGACCTGGGAAAGCCCGCCCTTCTTCGGCGTTATCGGTCTGATCAGCACCTCGGGATCGACCAAGCCTGTCGGGCGGATGATCTGTTCGACGATCTGCGTGGAATTCTTGAATTCGAACTGTCCCGGCGTCGCCGAGACGAAGATCGCATGCTTCATCTTCTCCTCTATCTCATTGAAACGCATCGGTCTGTTGTCTTTTGCGCTGGGGAGCCTGAAGCCGAACTCCACGAGCGTCTCTTTGCGCGATCTGTCGCCTTCGTACATCCCGCCGAGCTGCGGTATGGTCACGTGCGACTCGTCGACGACCAGCAGGAAATCCTCCGGAAAATATGAGAACAGCGTGTCTGGCGGCGCTCCTTCCTCTCGTCCGGAAAGATGACGTGAATAGTTCTCGATGCCGTTGCAATACCCCAGATTCTCTATCATCTCGAGATCGAACTTCGTCCTGCGCTCGAGTCGTTCCGCTTCAAGGAGTTTTCCGTTCTTCTCGAACCACTTGAGCCGGCCCGCCAGCTCTTTGCGGATCGCCTGGATGGCGCGTTCGCGTTCCGGACCGAGGGTGATGAAATGCTTGGCCGGGAAGATCCACACGTCCTGCAGTTCGTGTTTGATGTGACGCGTGACGGGATCTTGTGCGATTATCGCCTCGATCGTCCCGCGCGGCGCCTCTATCCTATAGATGACCTCTTCGTTAGCGGGCATGACCTCCAACACCCCGCCGATCGCACGGAACATGCCGCGCGTCAGGTCGGTCGTGTTCGAACGCACGAACTGCATCTCGACCAATCTGCCCAGGACGTTTTCCCGTCGCATGTCATCCCCCACTTTCGCGTGGATCGCCGTCTGCGCATAAGCCTCCGGCGCCCCTAAGCCATAGATGCACGAGACTGAAGCGCAGATGATCACGTCTTTCCTGGTCAGAAGGGACTGTGTCGCATTGTGACGCAACCTATCGATCTCTTCGTTGATCATCGCCTCTTTCTCGATGTAGGTGTCCGATTTCGGGATGTAGGCCTCTGGCTGATAGTAGTCGTAATATGAGACGAAATACTCCACGGCGTTCTCCGGAAAGAATTCGCGGAACTCGTTGGTCAACTGTGCGGCCAGCGTCTTGTTGTGTGCGATCACCAAGGTCGGCTTCTTCACTTCCTGGATGACGTTGGCGATGGTGAAGGTCTTGCCCGTGCCCGTCGCACCCAAAAGCGTCTGGAACCTATCTCCTCTTTTCACGCCATTAACCAGCCTTTCGATGGCTTCTGGCTGGTCGCCGGCAGATTCATAAGGCTTTTTCAATCTGAATTCAGGCATGCGGATATTCTGGCATGTTTCCCGTCTTTCGTCATCCCGGCCAACGAGCCGGGATCCGGGAGCGAGGTCCCGGGTCTGCGCCCGGGATGACAGGACTAAAGGCACCTGTTATTCTACTCTTCATATGAGCCAACCATTGGATTCTTTCGTACGTGAAGCCTTGATGAAAGGTTCGAGCCGATCATCGATCAAGTCTGCCCTAAAGGATGCCGGCTGGTCGGATGACGAAGTCAAACAGGCGCTGGACGCCTATCACGAATCCGATTTTCCGATCCCCGTGCCCAAGCGCAAACCATATCTTTCGGCGCGCGAGGCCTTCATGTATCTGCTCATGTTCCTGACGCTCTACATCAGCGCATTCAGTTTCGGCACTATCCTCTTCCAGACCATCAATATCTATTTACCGGATGTACTGCTTAACCCTTATGGCTATTATTACGATGGTGCACGCCAGATGATACGCTGGAGCACAGCAGCATTGCTCATCGCCTACCCGCTTTTCCTCTGGATCTCGTATCTCCTCAACAAAGCCATGTCCAAAGATACGGCCAAACGCGCATCCAAGATACGTAAATGGCTGACCTACATCACGCTCTTCATCGCCGCCGGAGTCATCATCGGCGATATGATCGGTCTGGTCTATAATTTCCTCGGAGGCGAGCTCACGCTGCGTTTCATCCTGAAGGTATTGGTCGTCGCTGCGATCGCTGGAGCCATCTTCGGTTATTATCTTTGGGACCTGCGTAAGGAAGAAAAAGAAGCTTAAACATATGAAAATGAATGGAGTAAAGGTCTTTACCGGAATAGTCACGCTTTGCGTGATCGCCGTCATCGTCCTGGGATTCGTGATGGCTGGATCGCCGAATTCAGCCAGAGCCAGGAACGCAGACCAGAATCGCGTCGACAGCCTGCAGCAGATAACCGGTGCTTTGGATAACTACTGGAACGCCAATAAGGCCTTGCCGCATAACCTCGAGGAGTTGAGCTCCGGCCAGAATTCTTACGTGCAAAGCATCAACGACCCCAAGACCGGCGAAGTCTATGGCTACAGCGTAGTTTCTGGCATGTCATACGAGCTTTGTGCCGATTTCGAGACCGTAGGCAATCAGCAGGGTGGATATTCCTCCGGACCGGCTAAGCCTGTGATTTCCGGGCCCTACGATAAGCTGATGAACCACGGAATTGGTCATCAATGCTTCGTGTTCAACATCAATAATTGGAGCGGACCGACGGTCAAATAAACCATAATCCTCGATTCGAGCAAGGGGTCATCAAGTTGACCCCTTGCAATATTTTTAAAAACACGTTATTCTCACGCGCGTTCCTTTTTTCGGAGGAAGACGGAATGATCGAACTGGCATTTGAACTCCCGCAGATGAATCGTGAAATCAGGGCCGAGATCGTTCGGGCTATCCCGCCCGAGCAGATTTGTCTGAACGGCGTCCTCAACGCGCCTCGCGAACTGATCGAGGCTGGCCAGGTAGCCATCAACACCGGGCACATCTTCGGCCGTGGACACACCATCGCCGCACGCGCACCCATCGGAAAGGCCGACCGTTCCTACGACGCCTACGGTCTCATCTTTGAGCGCAAGTTGCCGGACTTCCTGGCTTTCCGGGACGTCGGGCTCATCGCCGGTTACATGATCGGCGACGAGGGTTTTCTGCGCGCTATCGCCGAGCACCTCATGCGAGGCTACACCGGTGCGCTCCACCTGCAGTTCGGCACATTCCCGCGCCTCGAACGCTGCAACGTGTTCTTTGAGGTCACTGAAGGACGGCGCCTCGGTCAGAAGTTGACCAATCCGCCGCACATCATCTTCTCTGGTGACGACCGTCATGCAGACAATCCCTGGGGGCGCCAGCAGCCCATCATCGATGCCTGTCGCAAGATGAAACTTGTCGTAATCGATCACGACTTGCTGGTCCGCCCCGAGATCGTCCCCCCGGCCTTCATAAGCTGAAGTCTCGCCTCAGTTCCTCCTCCGCTCCACTCACCACCCCGATGCTTCACGCTCGGGGTGTTGCTGTATAGTCATTGCTGTGACATGGTAGTCTGGATTGAGTAGGCTTTGCGAGAGGTGGAGTCAATGGAAAAGTACATTCGTTTTCCCCTACTGAGCGAAGTGCACCGTCTACACACCATTATCCGCAGCGTCCCGGACGACTGGTCTGGGATCAGCGGCTATCTCATCTCGCCGGAGGTTCCGCTCGCATCGGGAGCGGCATCACTTAACGTGCTCATGATCGCCGATTCAGGGATTTCGATCCATCGCGCAGACAGCCCGCCCGGATTGTGCAGGCTGTTCGTCTCCCGAGACAGGATCGACAAAGTGGTCTTTGAGGTCCACCACCCTCAAGCTGCCTGTACCGAATATCGTGATCTCGCCGCCGGTCTGGTCGAACAGGGCTACCTTGGCATCATCGGGTTCACGAAGAAGGTAAGAAGCTCCGTCTGGATCGCAGGTCTACACGTGAAGGTGCCTGCACGGCTGAATCTGGGCAGTTCTGCACCCGACCTTTCGCCCGACTTCGACTCGATCCTGTCAGCCTGCTCCAAACTGTGACTCCTCCATGTTACGCCCTCGGCTTCTATGTCGAGGGCTTCGCCATTGAAATTATCAGCATTGTCTGTTATTTTCCGCAGCATGCTTGATTGGAAAAAAGTCCCTAAACCTATAATCGCACTTGCACCGATGGCTGACATGACTGATCAGCCGTTTTGCCGTATCTGCAAAGAGATCGGAGTCCCTTATATCTGGCGCGAAATGGTCTCGGCAGAAGCTATCGTACGGGGCAATTTGAAGACCCGAGCCATGACCGAAATCAGCGAATTCGAGCGTCCTGTCATCCAACAGCTTTTTGGCAACGACCCAGCGCGCTTGGCTGAAGCTGCCCGTATCATCGAGGAAATGTTCCAGCCGGACGGCATAGACATCAACATGGGTTGTCCGGTAAGGAAGATAACAGAGAATTTCGACGGTTCTTCGCTCATGCGCGACCCGGAACGCGCGGCTGATATCGTCAAGGCGATCAAAGGTGCCGTAAAAACTCCGGTCAGCGTGAAGACTCGGCTCGGATGGTCGAAAGATGATGAAATCCTGACTTTCGCGAAAGTCCTCGAGGATGCCGGTTCGGATCTGCTGACCATCCACGGCAGGACAAAGGAACAGGGCTATTCCGGAGTCTCCAACTGGACACGGATCGGTCAGGCTAAAGCAGCTGTCTCCATCCCCGTGATCCTGAATGGTGACGTCGTTGATGGGGCTGGCGCAAAACGAGCATTGGAAATGACCGGTGCGGACGGCGTCATGCTCGGACGCGGGGCCTTGGGGAATCCGTGGATATTCAATGAAATCGCTGATTCTGTAGGGGCGACCCCTGCGTTCGCCTGGGCAGGCACGAGGCCTGCCCCTACGCTGGAAGATCGCATCTCTACCGTGTTACGTCACGCCCACTACCAGATCGAACGCTACGGCGAAGGCGGTTTGGTCAAACTACGTAAGCATTTCCCCTATTATTTCAAAAAAGAACTCCACGACAGATATCCCGAAATTGATTTCGTTGCTTTGCGTTCCGCTCTAGTCAGGGTCTCGACTTATCTTGAGCTTGAGGACGTTTTATCTCACGTCATCCCGGCCAACTAGTCGGGGCTCTGGAGCAAAGATCCCGGGTCTAAGCCCGGGATGACGACTTAATAGTTCTGGTAAGCATCAGAATCCAAAGTCGGAGTGAAATTCTCCGGATTGACCGGTATCCCGTTCTGTCTGACTTCAAAATGTAGATGTGGACCTGTCGAAAGGCCGGCGCCTTGTTGACCCGGCATTCCGCCAGAGTAGCCGATGAGCTCTCCGCGCTGTACATAGGTGTCAGCCTTGGCTACGAATTTAGATAAATGCGCGTAGATTGTGGCTATGCTCCCCGGATGCACGATCATCAGATAGTTACCGTAGGCTGAACCTGTTTTGGTCCAAGCGACATAGCCTCCAGCTGCCGCATATATGGGAGTCCCGACTTTCGCCCGTAAATCGATACCAGGATGCGGAAAACGATTACGGAACGGATAGTTCGGATCATGGAACGTTGCGGTCACGACGAGATCCGTCTTTAGAGGCCAATTCAGCAGCACGTCTCCCCTGGCCAAGGCTTCATCTACGCTATTTAAGGTATCCTTAAGCCTTGTCTGCAGGGTATCGATGTCTTCTGCCGTCATCTGTTGTTGTTGCTGCAGTTCATAGACCACTTTTTCGTATTCCGACTGTTTGTTTTGCGTTTCGGCGATCAACGACGTCTTGAAGTTGCGTTCTGCGGCTAAGGCCATCTCTTCTTCCTTCAGTCGCTTCTTTTTGCCTTCAAGAGCAGTTTTCTTGGCATCCCTATCTGTTTTTGCGTCCTCCAACTCCTTCTTGCTTTCTTTTACGTCCTGCAGAGCTTGATTCAGTTTGTCGCCTAGCGTCTTTTGTTCCTCTACCCGGTCGAAAAAGGAAGACAGCGAGGGTTTGCTCAGCAGCACCTCGTACGACGGCACGTCGTCAGATTTGCGGATATTGCGTAAAAGTTCGGCTGCATAGCCTTTTTGCCGATCGATCCGCTTTCCGTGCTCCGTGATCTTCTGTTCCAATGATTTGATCTCCAACGTAGTCAGGTCTAATTCGACCTTGGTTTGCTCTATATCCAGCTCTTTTTTGATGATCCTGTTATCCAATAATACGAGGTCATTCGCCAAAGATGCCTTAGCCTGCTCCTCTTCGTTTATCTTAGAGCTGTATGTACCTACCAGGCTCTGTAATTCCTTGACTCTGGATTGTTTCTTGTTGATTTCCGAATTCAGTGCATCCACCTGTTGTTTTGATTCCAACACGTCGTCAGAAGGGCTTTGTGTCAGACCTTTTTGCAACGGATAAAACACCAGCAACGAAGCTATCGATACGGTGGCTAACTTTTTAAAAGTTTTTGTTGTATTTTTGTTTATTTTCAGCATCTTAAAAACATTGATCCATGATCCAACTTGATTATGCCTTTTTTGCGTCTGTCAGTCTAGGTGGATAAGTGCCTTATGGCGCTATCTATCCGAGCCAAGCTGCGTTTTTTGCCCAGGACCTCCAAAAGTTCGAAAGGACTGGGAGATTTATCCTGCCCTGATAACGCGACACGTAACGGCCAAAGCGTGTCTCCGTTGCTCCACCCTTTCTCGGTGATCAACTTTTTTATGCTTTGTTCGTGTTCGGCACGTGCATTTCGTTTACAGAAGTCCTGTTCTGATATTTCGGACAGGATGGATTTCACAGCCTCCAGTCTTTCAATCGCTTCTTCTTTTGGCTGCGTTTTCCAAGCGATGTTTGCACTGGAATAATCGACATTTTCCTTCAAGATGCTAGCAGTCAATTCTAAGGCTTGGCTCGGCAAGGTAACCCGATCACGGACCAAGAGGAGTGCCCTATCGACGAAATTGTGGTCATCATTCACGTCTTTTACGTACGGATAGACCAATGACAAGTATTCGTCTTCCGATATTGACCTCAAATAGTGTTCATTCATCCAATCCAACTTCTCCAGATTGAATACGGCACCGGCCTTATTGACTTTGGCCAAATCGAACATCTGAATCAATTCTTCATGCGAGTAAAGTTCCCGGTCACCCGTCGGGTTCCAACCCAAGAGAGCTACGAAGTTCAGTATGGCTTGAGGCAAATAGCCTTTTTTCAGGTAATCCTCTACTGCGACGTCGTTCTGTCTCTTTGAGAGCTTAGAGTGATCTGCATTCAACAAAAGCGGTAAGTGCGCATATTTTGGTGCTTGCCAGCCGAAAGATTCGAAGATGAACAGATGTTTGGGTAGCGAAGGTAACCAGTCCTCACCCCTGATCACGTGTGTGATTTCCATGTCATGGTCGTCGCAGGTGGCTGCTAGGTGATAAGTAGGCAAACCGTCTGATTTTATGATGATCTGATCATCGATCAATGCCCAGTCGAATGTTATGTCATCACGGATGACGTCCCAGGCCGTGATGGTCCCCTGCTTAGGTAGTTTAAGCCTTATGACGAATTTTTCACCGTTTTCGATACGTTTTTCCGCCTCTTCTCGAGGAACCGCGCGGCATTTGCCATCGTACATCGTCGGTCTTCCCGTGGCCTGCTGTTCCCGTCTCAAGCCCTCCAATCGTTCCGCCGAACAAAAGCAATAATACGCCTTGTCCATTTCGATCAGTTGTTTGGCGTAAGCAGTATGTTTATCTTTCCTCTTGGTCTGCAGATATGGCCCGAATTCACCTCTTTCCGCGACTTCTCCTTTATCATTCAGATAAATCCCCTCGTCAGCCTCCAAGTCCATCGCTTTCATCGTATGGACGATATTCTCTATGCCGCCTTCGACGAGCCTCGTCTGGTCTGTATCTTCGACCCGCAAAATAAATGTCCCGCCTGTATGTTTAGCCAACAGCTCGTTA
This sequence comes from bacterium, assembly GCA_021796435.1. GTDB lineage: Bacteria > Patescibacteriota > Patescibacteriia > 2-12-FULL-60-25 > 2-12-FULL-60-25 > CAIKNB01. Next base: position 763,763 of record JAJYXM010000016.1, on the reverse strand, counting down.
TATAAAGCTGTCCTCAAGCTTCCGATATGCAAAAAACCAGTCGGACTTGGAGCAAAACGCACTCGCACTTTGTCTGTCATATTGCGCTTAGATTACGCGGTTTTGAGGGTTTTGTCCATCTGCTTAAACAAGAAGCAGTTTATTTTACTTTTTGGAAAAACCAGCCCAAAGTCTTGACTTTTTCGCATTTTTATGTTATTTTCGCTAATCATTTTCGGATTCTGCCGGAGATGTAAAATATCAACGTCGTTCTTCACAAGGAGAAACTGATGCGTAAATCAGTAGTTTCGCTGGTCAGCTTCATCGCCCTCCTCGCTTCTGCTTGTTCATACGAGACGAAGAACTACTACGGTTCGTCCGGCTCGTCAGGTGCAAGCTCAGATTTCGGGGGCCAAGCCGGTTCTGCTGGTACGTCGAGTCAGGCTGGCTCTGGTGGCTTCGGCGGTTCGTCCGGCGAGGCTGGATCAGCTGGGGCAGCCGGCGTAGAAGTCGACGCAGGCGGTGCTGCGGGCTTCGCTGGAGTTGGCGGTACGTCCTCGGACGGAGGTGCTGCTGGGCAGGCCGGCGAGGCTGGATCAGCGGGGTCGAGCGGGTACAACCCGATCTCTTTCCACGCCGAGCTGGGTTACGAAAATCCGGCCTCTGACTTCATCGTCCCGACGCCGTGCAGCAACTGCCTGATCTTCGGAGCGAAGATCGGGTTGGTCGAGGCACTCTTCGTCAACGATCCCGATTCAGTGCCCGTCAGAGTCACTTCTGCGAAGGTCTGTCAGACCGACCCCGGCGGTGATGCTGCTGATTTCCTCGGAGCCGGCATCTTCTGGGCGAGCAATGAGTTCGTCTCGGCCGACGCCTCCTCCCCCGACGGATGCTGGTACATGACCCCGACGAGTTACGACATTGTGCTCGACCCAGGTGGAAGCCACCTGAACTGGATCTCTGCGCAGATCGCCGAGCCTCAACCTTGGTCTGTGGCAGGGGGTGTACTCCATGGCGTGGCGCGTTCTGGGCACACGCCTATTCTCGAGCTCAAGGAGCTCACGGTCACCTCTACCGACGGAAAATATCAGAAGACTCTGCCGTTGTCGCTCGCTGGCAACCCCATGACCTTGCGCGCCGGCATGCCGTACTTCTCACAGGTCGACGTACCTCTGCCGCTGCTCATCGAAGGCGCCGAGAATGTCATCCACCGCGTCCGCGTCGGCGTATACCACAAAGTCGGTCTGCGCCATCTCGAGATCTACCTCGAGAAGCATGGCGACTTTACGGTGACGGGCTTCAAGCTCGAGCGGTGCAATTGGGACTTCTCGACGTGCCAAGTCGTGCCTTCCGACCAAGTCGCGATCAGTATCTACGACGATATGGTCCACGGCGCTCTGACGCACGTCCTGCCGCAGGACGACGGAGCCACGGTCAACGTCGAGTTCCTGAAGGAAGAAGCACTCGATGCTGATGCCTACTACCAGGTCAAGGCTGTGCCCTGGGGCACGTCTTCCGGCGACACGCTCGAGACGTACTACTGGCAGAGCCTCAACCAGGGTGTCGTCACGGGCCAGCTCGGGCCCATGAGCTACGGCAACTACACGCTGCGCATCAACGGCAGCGATACGATCGGAACGGTCATCTGGACCGACTTGTCCGAAGGTGCCGACCACGACCCGTCGATCCTCGGCTCGACGGACTACACCAACGACTTCCAGATCGACTTCGGATACTTCTCCATCGACCCGGTCACCACGTTGACCGTTCCATGATCCCCTCCTAACGACCCCGCCGTCCAGTTCTCGGATGTGCGGGGTTTCGTGCATCTCCTTGCGCTTTTTGAACGCAGACGAGATGCTTTAAACCTATGTGTGGCATAATCGGTTACATCGGAAAACGCGACGCCTTGCCCATTCTGATAGAGGGGCTGAAGCGCCTGGAATATCGAGGCTATGATTCAGCTGGAGTCGGCATCCTCGATGACAAAAAGCTCTCGGTTTTTCGTTCGCCGGGAAAGATAAGCAGTCTCGAAAAAGCGCTGGGCGATTCGACTATCGCTGGGACTATCGGTATTGCCCATACGCGCTGGGCGACGCACGGCCCGCCCGAAGAACGTAACGCCCATCCGCACGCCGACTGTGGAGCGCGGCTTGCGGTCGTACACAACGGCATCATCGAGAACTACGCCGAACTTCGTGCATCTTTGGAATCTCGAGGCCACACTTTCAGATCACAGACCGATACCGAGGTCCTGCCGCACTTGATCGAAGAGGAGCAAAAGAAAAAATCCTGCGACCTATCGACCGCGGTCCGCAGCGTCCTCCGGCAGATTCGAGGCACCTATGGGATAGCGGTCGTCTCCTCAGAAGCTCCCGATAAGCTGATTGTTGCCCGTTTGGGCAGTCCGATCGTTTTGGGCATCGGCACGGACGAATTCTTCGTCGCCTCAGATGCCAGCGCCGTCCTCGGGCATACGCACAAAGTCATCTTTCTGGATGACGGCGAGATGGCCGAACTTTCGCGCGACGGCTACAGGATCTTCTCCTTGGATAATTCCAAGATAGACAAATCCCCGGAAGAGCTGGATTGGTCCGCCGAAGACATGCAGAAGAATGGACAGCCTCATTTCATGCTGAAAGAGATGCTGGAACAGCCCGAAGTCATCCGAAATTCCCTACGCGGCCGTCTTGATGTCGAGAACGGGTTGGCGGTACTGGGCGGCCTGCGTGATGTAGCGGAGCGTTTACGTCATATCGACCGTCTGATCATCGTAGCCTGCGGCAGCGCTTATTATGCCGGACAAGTCGGAGAGTACATGATCGAGGAAAACGCCGGCATCCCCGTCGAAGTCGAGTTAGGCAGCGAATTCCGTTATCGCCAACCGATCATCACCGAGAATACAGCCGTCCTGGCCGTATCGCAGTCGGGTGAGACGGCTGATACCTTGGCTGCGATACGTGAAGCTAAGATGAAAGGGGCTTTGACGCTCGGGATCGTCAACGCAGTCGGTTCGACCATCGCGCGCGAGACTGACGCAGGGGTCTACAACCATGCCGGACCAGAGATCGGCGTAGCTTCGACCAAAGCCTTTGTCTCTCAATTGACCGTTTTTGCGCTCTTGACCCTATTCCTGGGACGGCAGCGCAAGATGTCTATGTCGTATGGTCGAAAGTTGGCCTTAGAGCTTCAACGTATCCCCGATTTGGTCCAATCGATCCTGGCAAATCGTCAGGCCTTGGAACCGATTGCGGCCAGCATATCAGGAGCCAAAGGCATGTTCTATCTGGGACGGAAATACAACGCCCCTATCGCCTTTGAGGGAGCTTTGAAACTCAAAGAAGTGAGCTATATCCACGCCGAAGGCTATGCTTCCGGCGAGATGAAGCATGGGCCCATTGCCCTAGTCGATTCTTCATTCCCTAGCGTCGTCATCGCTCCCGTCGATTCTGTCTTCGAAAAGAATAAGTCCAATATCCAAGAATTGAAGGCACGCGGCGGAAAGATATTCAGTCTGACTGACGAGGATTCTGGGGACTTGAGATCGATGAGCGACGGAATTATTGCAGTACCGAAGACAGTCGAGATGCTCCAGCCGATTTTAGACATCGTCCCTCTTCAGCTTTTGGCCTATCAGGTCGCTCTGACCAAAGGATTCGATCCCGACAAGCCTCGGAACCTGGCGAAAAGCGTGACTGTAGAGTGATTCAGTGATTCGGATTTCGTCATATCGGCTTTGTCCAGAGCTGTTTTTGCGAGTATAGCCGAAGTATCGAGATATGGGACTTCACCGGTATCTAGCGCCATGGCTATCTCTGTGCAACCCAGGACTACACATTGAGCACCATTTTTGACCAATGATTTTGCAGCTTGTTCAAGAAGAACCCTTCCAGTGAACATATTGCCGGATTTGATGCCGGTTGGTCCGTAAATTGCATCCATGACAAGGTGTTTTTGTTCGTCATGATTCGGGTAGATCGATGTCAGCCCTCTCTTTTCTAAAGCTGCATCATAAACCCTACTTAGCCTTGTGCCGTCGGTGCAGAGTACGCCTACACGTTGGACCCTTAGTCTCTCGATGACTGATATGGTCGCGTCGATCATATCTACGAACTTAACGTCCGCGACAAAGCTCATTAAGGCAGGAAGATAAGCATGCGCTGTATTGCACGGCATGCAGATTACTTCTGCGCCGCTATTTTTCAGCTTTTCCGCGTTATCGATCAATTTTTGCAACGGGCTTTCTCCCTTTCCTTTTAATGCTTCTGTTCTATCAGGGATACTTGGGTCGTTGAATGATATGATCGTCGGATAATCCTGGTCTTTCTTCGCTTCGACCATGGAAAGCAGCTTGCGCTCAAAATCCAGGGTCGCCAGAGGCCCCATCCCGCCAAGTATTCCGATCGTCTTATATTTCATCTAAGTCTCTTTTCGAGTAAAGGTAGGACTTTATCCAGCGGTAGTTCTTCCAGTACCTGTCCATCCCTGCCGTTTGTCGTAGTTGCTGTGAATAATGCATCATAAACGGACTCTTCAACTGTTTCGACCGCTGCCAGGAACAGAGTCGTCAGGTCGTTGTCATCCAGACATACACCAGTTGAACCAGAACCCTCTACACCAGTCCTGTCAGTCGAGAAGGCTATGGCATAGTCCCCGCTTCCGTGTGCCATGACTGAGCCGGTTCTGGCTAATCCCAAGAAGGCTCGTTTGGCGATTCTCTTAAGTTGTCTTGCCGATAACGGCGCATTGGTCGCTAAAACAATCATGCACGACCCATCTGGTTTGCTTTCTGGTAATGGTAAATCGCTCTTCCCTAGCTCTCGCCCCACAGGAACGCCTAAAATCGTCAGTTCTCCGCCAAAATTAGTCTGCAATAGAGCTCCGAGCACATATTTCTTGTCTTTGATTACGATTGTCCTCGACGCTGTCCCGACTCCACCCTTCCATGAAAATGCCCTTGTACCTGTACCAGCGCCAACGCAACCTATTTCAACGTCCTTAGAGGCCTTTTCTGCGGCCTGCAGAACATGTTCAGGCTTAACGATATCAAGGTGAATCCGGTTCACCCTGCCGTCATTCGTCTCGCCGACTACGCCGTTCACCGTCTCATATTCTTCCATGTCAGGATTCCTGGCTAAAGTCAGGTCTACCAATCCCCTTAATACCGGCCCGACAGCCAGCGTATTGGTCAGAGCGATTGGTGTCTCCAATGTCCCTAGCTCCTCGATCTGTGTCGTTCCCGTCATCTTTCCGAAGCCGTTACCTACCGCAACTGCTGCCGGCAACTTGTTCCTGAAAAGCCTTTCGTTTCCTGGGTCGATGACAGTTACGCCGGTCCGCACATCGTTACCCTCAATCAGCGTCACGTGACCGACTTTGACGTCAGCAACGTCTGAAATCGAATTCGTGTCTCCAGTAGGCAATACTCCGGTCTGAAAACCGTATTCTCGGAAGCGTTTTTTATCTGAAATAGTTGACATATGTTTGGATCTTTTCAGAACCTGAATGATTCAGGGCCTGGAAGGATTCCGGGTGTCCGCTAGAAGCGCGAACACCCGAATGAAGGTGCAAACTGGAATTTGTCTGTTTGGATGAGATGCAAGGCGCCGGCGAGGAACGGAGTAAGGCGTACTCGAGCGTACGCTGTCGAGTACCGGAGCCGGCAACGCAGCAGCTCGCCGAACGGACAGGTTCTACACGTATTCGACGGGTTGGACAGCCATCTCCGTCATCCCGTGAATCTTCGTCGTATAGGAGGGAGTACAGCAGTTGTGCGAGGAGACGAGTCTCCCGCCGACGACCCAGGGGCGCAGGAGCACACGGCAGCGGAAAACCTCGGCGGCCTTCATCTGGGTGTTCCATACGCCGATCGTCTCGATAGACGTCTCGAAGCGCCGTTGTACGATGAAAGCTTCTCCGGCCTGTCGTCGTTCCGTGAGCCAGGTTTTCCAATCCTGCTGGTTGCGCGCATGGCCCATGAAGACCCCGTAGGATCTCGCGGACTGGCGGTTGGCGCCCGTGATCTTGAGCACCAGTTCATTGCGGCCGTCCGCATCAAGATCGAGCAGGTCGTTGTAGCCGTTGATGCGCTTGCCGGCCATGGTGAACGGGAAATCCGATGGTCCGTAGGCAATGACATGCGACTCCGGGATCATGGTCTGGATGATCTCCATCTGCACAGGCGTGAGCCGCGCAGCAAAGAATTCGCGGTATCGCCAGAACAGGCTGAACCACGTCTTGCTGCCGTAGTGGGCGAACTCGGGGACCATCCTCACCAGCCCGTCTTGGGCGGCGAATACGAGGTCCGCGAGTTTTCCCGTCGTCTCGAATACGGGGAACTGACGCCAGATCGTGCCGATCTTGAGCTCGTCGAGATACACGCCTTCCGGCTTGACTGCGACGCGTTCGAGGTCGGCTGTCGTCACCATCTGGGCCTCGTATCCCCTCTCCCGCATCTCTGCGGCGAGCCAGCGTGTCACTGTGATGTACGGGGCGCTCCAGTCGTCCGAGACGACGAAGAGCAGCGGTCCTTCGGCGGTCAGCCAATCGAAGCACCACGTCCATGCCTCCTGATGGATGCCATAGGCCTTGTCGACGTGGATCAGGTCAGCGAACCCTCCGGGCATCTCGTCGTTCTCCGAGGCGATCAGCTGTTTCCCGCTCACGTGGACGTCGGGTCTGCGGACCGACCACTCGGTGATACGGCGTTGCCCATTCATGGGCTTCAGGTAGCAATCGCGGAGACGAGGTAACGCGGAATCGAGCTCGACGCCGACGAGCAGCGCCTCTCGGACTTCCGATTTGAGATCGACGAGCTCCTGGGATACACGCTCGAAAGCTGCGAAGGTATCGAGCGTCAACTCCATCGCCTGACGCGGATACGTCGCCAATTCGATCGGCACGCGGATCCAACTGATCCGGCTATCCTTCGGCAAAGCGTGCGCGTGCCCCGAGTTCACGGCATCTTCGGCCAGATTGGGCCCGCTGTTGAGCCGCTCGATGATCCGTGGTGCGTGATCTGGTAGCTTGATGCGTGTCGGCGGTTGCTCGTTCTTCCGGCGCGAACCCCACGGGAACGCACCTTGGTCGATGCTCGGCTCGAAACGCCGCGTGAAGTTGGCACGAAGCTGTTCGGCGCAAGAAAGCGCGCGCTGATTGTGCGATACCTTCTCGCCGATGGCGACACCCCAGACCGTCTTGGCTGCCCAATCCGGTACTGGCACGTGGTTCTGCCGGCCGCGAGCCACGTACTTGAAGTGGCGTTTGGCGCACGAGGCGTCGAACAGGACGACGGCTTCGTCGTGGTTATGGCCGTTCGACAATGCCGCTTCCGCCTCTTCTGAGCTCCCGAAGACCTTGAATTCGCAGCCAGTCCAAGGCTGGTCCTTGTCTCCGGCGAGATTTTTCGCCTGCTCGAGCACGTCCCGACTGCGCGGGTTCTGGTGGCCGGAGCCGTCGATGGTGAAGATTAGACGTGGTCGGTTGTAGACGATGGCGTCGATTCTTGTGCGAAGCATTGCCCTCTCCCTAGTTGAGAAATGAACGTCCAGCTGTCGCTTTACAGACTGGGGACGACTGCATTTAGTGCAATCCGCCTCAATCCACAAGCCACCAAAAACCTCCTTCGGTCGAAGGAGGTTCTGAATTACCGTTTTTGCCTTTTTACAGCTTAATCCGATGATTCACATCTCCTTCGCGTTGGGCCAAAAAAATAAACCAGTGGCAGGAGCGACCCATCCGCTTAGAGGAGCGACGATACATCGTTTGTGTGAGCTGTAAACTCATGTTGGTCAGAATATATTGGTGAAAAAAGTTTGTCAAATGATGGTGTGCGTCATTTGGTCTCGCCGGAGCTTAAGCTATCGAAAAACGCCATCAAGGGAAAGACGATCAAGGCCGTAAAGATGCGCCTCCATCGTTTCGGTTCTTTGATCAAACGATATAGCCATTCCATACCTATCTTGCGCATCCATTCGGGGGCTCTTTTGATTTCACCGCTCCAAAAATCAAGCGTGCCGCCGACTCCAATAGCTACCTTGACGCTCGGAAAATCATGCAGATACCTGACTAGCCAGGCTTCCTGCCGCGGATGGCCCAATCCGACCAGCAAGACATCCGGAGCGAAGTGCGTCAGACGATAGCGGACCTCGTTCCCCACCTCTCCGTCTTCGCCATCCGGAGCGACTGAACCCAGCTCTTCTGGAAGTATCTGAAGTTCTGGATATGCTTGGCGTAGCTTCCAAGCCGCTTTGTCCGGTGCACCTGTGACTTGCCTGCTCCCGCCGACTAAGGCCACTTTCCAACCTTTTTCCGCCGACCGCTTGATGATTGCATCCGCCAAATCGACCCCTGTGGTTCTTGTCGGATAGACCTTGTGCAGCAAGCCCGCGCAGACCAAGCCGAAACTATCTACGGTCCGTAAATCGGCTTGCCTCAAGATATTCCAATAGTCCGCATGATTCTTTGCGTAGAGGAGGATCTCGGGGTTAGCCGTCACTATCATCGTCTGGCGGCCTTGCGCGATGGCTTCATCTACGTAAGCCAAAATCTGCGGTTTTCCATAACCGTGTATGACCAGACCGAAGCAATTAAACGTCGAGTTTGAACTCATGGATGACTTCGTATGTAGTACCTAGGATGCTCTGGTTGCTGCGATAAAGCAAAATCCTGTCAGGCTTCCATTCATACGGTCCGATGGGTACTTTCCATGCCGGCAGCGTAGTTCCCCTGGGCATGGCGCGGCCTAAAGAGATGTGCGGACTCCATGGTTTGCGGTCGATGTTCGAATCGACTATCGAAACGAAATCACGGAGACGCTTCACGAATTCCTGCCAGCTGTTCGGGTTTTCCGGTGACGCACAGGCCGAAAGGTGTGTTGGTTTTTTTTCAGGAAAAGTATGGAAGCAGCGGATCTTGAAACCGCCTGACGGAGGTTTTTCGCAACAATTCTCGACCAAGTGTATCAGCGCATCGAGCTTCTCCTCATTCAGGTCTGACAAGAAAACCAACGTCAGATGCCATAATTCCTGTTTCGTCGGTTTATATTTTCCGACGGCTCCACCCAATTCATCCCTTTTCTTCTCCAATTCAGACCGTAAAGTTGGTTCTACGGGCAGGCCAAGGAATATACGCATAATCTATTATGACGGATTCTCGTCCGTCGGAAGTGCGGCGCTGTCTATCGTCGGCGTCTGTTTTGGGGCGCGCCGACGTTTAGCGAGTTTATAACGAGCCATTTCGCGTTCCATGGAGGCCATCGCCGCCGCGAAAGAAACATCATCCTGCCTGGCTGCCTCCTGCATCACTTTTTCGGCGCGTTTTTTGGCTTCTTCGATTACCGAAATATCCAGCTCTTCGCCTCTTTCCGCCGTATCCGCCAAGACCCTGACCTTATCGTTACCCACCTCGATGAATCCTCCGGAGACCGCTACTTCCTCTTCCGTTCCCTTTGTCTTCAGACGGGCTATTCCGGGGACAAGCGCGGCAACCAAAGAAGCATGTCCCGGCAAAACCGTGATTTCCCCTTGAGCCGTCGGCAAAGTCACCTGGTCAGCTTCTTGCCTGTAGACCACGCGTTCAGGTGTGATGAGTTCGAAATGGATCATATTCTTCTTATCTTTTTTCTTCTCCTTCCGTTGAGTGTCAGAGTAAATATTTTATGCGGCGAGGACCTGTTCGAGATAAGTTAGACGAGCCCCGCAGCGCATAAAATTTTTACGCTGACACGTCCTCTATCCCGCCTTTCATGTAGAAAGCCTGCTCTGGCTTGTCGTCATGTTTGCCTTCCAATATCTCTTCGAAGCTGCGGATCGTATCTTCAAGTTTTACGTATTTACCCGCCGTTCCTGTGAAGACCTCGGCGACATGGAACGGTTGAGAGAGGAATTTCTGAACTTTGCGAGCACGAGTGACCGTGCGTTTATCGTCTTCCGACAACTCTTCCATGCCCAAGATGGCTATGATGTCTTGCAGGTCCTTGTAGCGTTGGAGGACGTTCTGGACGCCACGAGCTACGCGGTAATGTCGTTCTCCGACGATGTTCGGGTCCAGGATGGTCGATGACGAATCCAGCGGATCGACAGCTGGGTAGATGCCGAGTTCGGAGAGTGAGCGCGCAAGCACGACTGTCGAGTCCAAGTGGCTGAAGGTCGTGGCCGGAGCTGGGTCGGTCAGGTCATCTGCCGGCACATAAACGGCCTGGACTGATGTGATCGAACCCTTGTTCGTCGAAGTGATGCGCTCTTGCATGGCGCCCATTTCCGTCGCCAACGTAGGCTGATAGCCGACGGCTGACGGAATGCGGCCGAGCAAGGCCGACACCTCCGAACCTGCTTGCGTGAAGCGGAAGATGTTGTCGATGAAAAGCAGCACGTCTTGACTCTCTTCGTCACGGAAATATTCTGCCAAGGAGAGTGAAGTCAACGCGACGCGAGCACGTGCTCCCGGTGGTTCATTCATCTGTCCGAAGACCAAGGCCGTCTTATCCAGCACTCCAGATTCCTTCATTTCGCGGTAAAGGTCGTTGCCTTCGCGTGAACGTTCGCCGACGCCGGCGAAAACAGAGAAACCACCGTGTTCGCTGGCGATGTTGCGGATCAGCTCTGTGATGACGACCGTCTTGCCCACACCGGCTCCACCGAACAGACCGATCTTTCCGCCTTTCAGGAACGGACAAATCAGGTCGATGACCTTGATGCCTGTTTCGAGGATCTCTGCCTTAGTCGCCTGATCTTTGAAGGCCGGAGCTTCGCGGTGGATAGGATACTTCTTCTTGCTTTTGACCGGCGCTAAACCATCGATGGCGTCTCCGGTGACGTTGAACATACGCCCCAAAGTCTCGCGTCCTACCGGTACGCTGATGGGCTCGTTAGTATCTTCGACCTGCATGCCGCGCTGCAATCCGTCTGTCGATGACATGGCGATCGTGCGCACTTCGCCTCCTCCGAGATGCTGTTCGACTTCAAGGACGAGTTTCTGCCCCTGGTTCATGACGACTAGCCCGTTATAGATCGGCGGCGGGTCGCCTTCGAACGTGACGTCTACGACCGGTCCGATGACCTGTGATATTGTTCCGTGTCTGTTGCTCATATTTTGGTTTATTCAGTATTGATGATTTTATTCGATAGCTGCTTTGCCCGCGGAAATCTCCGATATCTCCCTGGTTATGCTGGCTTGGCGGGCTTGGTTGAAGGTTAGCGTCAGGTCATCCAGCATGCCTGTCGCATTGTCCGTCGCGCTGTGCATAGCCGTGGTCCTCGATGAGTGCTCGCTGGCAGCTGATTCTAGTAAGGATTGATAGACCTGCATCTCCAGGAGACGCGGCAAGAGATTATTCAGCAGTTTTTCGGCGTCCGGTTCGAATATGACTTTCGGTTCAGTCGTCTCTGATTGTTCGTCGCCTTCCTGTTTCGCGACCGTATTAGGCAGCTCGTTCTCCGGGATTACCGGCAACAGCTGTTCCACCATCGGGATCTGTGTGACCGCATTCTTGAAGTCCGTGTACGCAAGGAAGACGCGGTCTGCGTTGCCAGCCATAAATTCTTTGTACGCCATCTCCCCTATCGGCTGGCTCCGTTCATATGACGGTGCATTGGATATCGCTTCGAACGCAGCTGTGATCTTGAACCCTGCACGCCTAAGCGCGCCCTCCGCTTTCTTGCCGACGGTGATTATCTCGACCGGCTCACTGCGCGTCTTGAGGAACTCCAAGGTCTGCTTTATGAGCAGCGAATTGAAGCTGCCGCATAACCCACGGTCAGCCGCGGCGATGATGAGCAGCGAACGTTTCGCTTCGCGTCGTCCGGCCAGCAAAGGGTGCGTCATCGGATCGACCAAAGGGCTGACGTCTTTGACCACGCTGACTATCGTCTTTGCATATTCGCGTGAAGCCAGCGTCAGTTGTACCGCTTTGCGCATCTTCGCGGCAGCCACAAGCTCCATCGCTTTCGTGATTTTCCTGGTGTTGGCCACCGACTTGATGCGTCGGCGGATGAGTCGCGTGGAGACTGCCATAGGTTATTTGCTGGCGAAGATCTTATTCCAATCCTCCAGAGCGGATTTCAGCCCTTCTTCGATATCCGGCTCCAAGGCTTTTTTCTCGGCCAACTTGTCCATCAGATCCGATTTTTCTGTCGATAGATAGCTATGCAGACCGCTCTCCCAATCCTTCAGCTTATCCATCGGTATGGAATCGATGTATCCTCGCGTGACGGCATAAAGGACGGCCACTTGCTGTTCGGTCGCCATCGGTTCGTATTGTCCCTGCTTCAAGACTTCGATGGTGCGGCGTCCACGCTCGATCTGCTTGCGCGTCCCTTCGTCCAGATCTGTCGCGAATTGTGCGAAAGCTTCGAGTTCACGGAACTGCGAGAGGTCCAGACGGAGCTGGCCAGCCACCTTCTTCATGGCTTTGGTTTGGGCGGCAGAACCTACGCGCGACACCGATAGACCGACGCTGATGGCCGGACGGATGCCGCGGTAAAAAAGGTCACCTTCCAGGTAGATCTGACCGTCAGTGATCGAGATGACGTTGGTCGGGATGTATGCCGAAACGTCTCCAGCCTGCGTCTCGATGATCGGCAGAGCGGTGATCGATCCTCCGCCGTTCTCTTCGTTACGGCGGCAAGCGCGTTCCAAAAGGCGGGAATGTAGATAGAAGACGTCGCCTGGATAGGCTTCGCGTCCCGGCGGTCGGCGCAAGAGCAGCGAGACTTCTCGATATGCCCAAGCCTGTTTCGACAGATCGTCGTAGACCACCAAGACATCCTTGCCTTGGTCCATGAAATATTCGGCCATCGCGCAACCGGCATATGGAGCGATGTATTGGACTGATGCGGCGGAAGAAGCGCCGGATAGCACGATGATGGTGTGTTCCATGGCCCCGGCCTCCTCGAGCTTGGCTACGATTTTCGCTATCTTCGATTCCTTCTGTCCGACGGCGACGTAAACACAGATGACGCCCGTCCCTTTTTGGTTGATGATCGTATCGATGGCGATGGCCGTCTTTCCGGTCTGACGGTCGCCGATGATGAGCTCACGTTGTCCGCGGCCGATCGGTACCATGGCATCGATGGCTTTGATGCCGGTCATGAGCGGGACATTGACCGACTGGCGTGCCATGACGCCTGGGGCGATCTTTTCGACCGGATACTCTTTCTTAGCTTTGATGTCACCCTTGCCGTCCAGAGCGCGTCCGAGCGGGTCTACGACACGACCAATCAGATCATCAGAGACAGGCACTGAAAGGATCTTCCCTGTGGTCTTTACGCCCTCTCCGGCCCTGACTTTCTGCCATTCGCCCAAGATCATGGCGCCGACGCGATCATGTTCGAGGTTAAGCGCCACTCCTGTCTCGCCGCTCTCGAAACTCAAGAGTTCCATGGACTGCGCCTTGGATAATCCGGATATGGATGCGATGCCGTCGCCGACGTTCCTCACGACGCCTGATTCCTCTGCTTTCGTCCCTGTCTCGAATTTCTCGATCTGTTGACGCAGGCTTTGCGCTATCTGCGCAGCTGCGGTCACGTTCTTGGTTTTCGTTTCAGACATATAATGCTTGTTTCAATCGAATGATTTTAGTCTTTAATGTTCCGTCGAATGACCAGTCGCCTATCTTCACTTTGATTCCCCCCAATACCGACTGATCGACCTTCATGTGCAGACGTTGTGTCCCGCCGAATTTCTCTTTCAGCGCCTTGGTCAGTTTCGCCACCTCTTTTTCGTCCAACTCGACCGCACTGATGACATTCACTTCCCTATGATCCGCCAACCTCTCGGCCAATTCGATCACGTTAGACCTGAAGCTCTCGAGTTCGCCCAGTGCCCCATGCTGCTGCAGAAGCAAGAACGCGTTCAGCGAGTATTCATGGATTTTGCCCTTCAGACCTGCCCGCAGGGCGTCACTTCTCTTGTTCAGCGGGATGGAAACTTCTTTTAATGCTGCCAGGGAAGCTTTTTCTTCCATCAGAGCTGCGCACGTATCTATTACGTTTGCCACGACCTCCGCGACGACCCCAACATCCTTGGATTGTTCCACCAAGGCCTGTGCGATGTCCTTTACGTAACGGTTCTGTGCCATAATCAAGCGGCTTCTATCTCCTTGATCGCGCCATCGATCAGTTTGCGTTGCGTCTCCTTATCCAGACCGGCAGCGACTTTTTCGGTCGCCAAAGCGATCAGATCCGCTATGTCTACCTTCAATGCCTTGAAGGATTCTTCGCGTTCGTTGGCGATCTTTTCCTTCGTCTCGCCGATGATCTTCTCGATTTCTTGTTTGGTCTGCACGATCTTGTCCTGACGTAAAGCTTCGGCTTTGGACTGTGCGTCCTCTATCACGGTATGTCCTGCCACGCGTGCTTCGCCCAGGATCTTCTCTTTCTCGACGTTCGCCTCATCCAGGTTCTTCTTGGCTTCTTTGGCGTTCTTCAGGCCGTCTGTTATCTCTTTGGCGCGATGGTCCATCGTCTTCAGCAGCGGCTTGTAGACCCACTTCCACATCGCGAAGACGACTATCGAGAAGTTGACGAGCTGTGCGATGAACGACACCCCGTTGATGCCGAGTGTGCCGAGTACGCTGTTTGTTGTCTCTGGTTCGATCATATTGGTTTCATTCAGTCGGCCGACACATGGTCAGCCGGCTTGAAAAATCGATATTACAGGGTGAACACGACCACCAAGGAATAGATGGCGATGGCTTCGGCGAAAGCCGCGCCCAAAAGCATCGGGACGAACAGCTTATCCGCTGATTCAGGATTGCGGCCGATCGATTCCATGGCTTTGGAGACGATCTTGCCGATGGCGATGGCCGGGGCGATACCGCCGATGGCGATGGCGCCTGCCTTGGCGATCAACTTGAAGGATTCTGCATCCATAATGTTTTGCGCTTTCCGATCGACTGTTATTTTTGTTTGTTTAAAGTCGTCTTATGGCGCTGTTTAAGAGTAATTCGGCCCGGTTCATCTCGCGATGAACAGGCCCGCTCACCCTCAAGCGAGTGCGTGCTTTTCTATCGCCTCTTCCTCTGCCGGGTGGAATTCATCCTCGTGTTCCGCGCCGTGCGGCTTGGCTGACATGATCGTCAGATAGACCAGGACCAACATGGCGAAGACAGTCGCCTGCACGACGCCTACGATAAGTTCCAGCAGCATGAAAGGCAGAGGCACGATGAACGAGACGAGGGACAGCATCACGGTGATCAGGACTTCACCTGCGAAGATGTTGCCGAAGAGACGCAGGCTGAGCGAGAGTACTTTCGCCAGTTCCGAGACCAATTCGAGCAGACCGACGCCGAATTCCACGATCGCCGTCACGATCTTCATCGGTTTGCCGCTGACGATCGCCTTGAACAACGATCCCAGCTGGATGAATTTATTCCAATGCACGAAGAATCCTAGCGTAAATATGCCGACCAGATGCGAGATGATGATGGAGCTCACGGCCATGGCTAGCGTCATGTTAAGGTCACTCATGGCCGGACGTAACAACGGTACGAGCTCTAGCTCGCCGTGCATCATTTCCCAGATGCCGATCGTACCGGTGCCCGGCAAAAGGCCCATCCAGTTGGAGACCAGGATGAAAAGGAAAAGCGAACCGACGAGCGGCAGGAATTTGCGCGACTTCTCGCGCGAACCAGTCACTTGGTCGAAATAGCCGAGCAAAAATTCCAATAAGGTTTCGACGGCGGCCTGCAGGCGGCGCGGCACTTGTTTGATGCCGCGGCTGAAAAGGAAAGCAAAAATGACGAACGCTATCGTCGCTAATGTCGAATTAACGTAAGCATTCGTCACGGGAAACGATCCAATGTGGAATATCGGTTCTGCGGCTATCGGTATGTTCATGGTTTTGGTGTTTTCAGCGTTTCCGCTATCTGTTTCGCCTGTCGAATGACCAGCAGATAGGAAATGCCGAGGGCTGCCAAGAGCCCCAGGATGGTCATCCATGGAGAACTGCTCAGGCGCTGGTCAAGCCAACGTCCGCCTAAGGCCAAAAGCGTGGTCGGAACCGCAATCGAAGCTATCACGTTCCATACCATGCCTATCGCCTGGAGCTGTCGCAGTTTATCGTTTTTTCCGGGTTCATCCATAAGCCAGGTGCGCCGCGAGTGTACCGGATTCCTCGCAAAAGGTCAATGGAATGGAAAAAACGGGATTAGCTGCTTTGGGGTAACCTGAAAAACCCGATTGCGTTATCGGTCGTTATGCGTGCTACGTCGTCATATCCCATGCCGCGGAGCTCCGCGATCTTTCGTGCGACATGTTCGACATACGCCGGCTCGTTCTGTTGTCCGCGATATGGTTCCGGTGCGAGCCAAGGAGCGTCCGTCTCGATCATCATCCTTTCGATCGGCATGCGCTCGATCACGCGATGCATGTGCTTTTCCGGATCTGCGGTTTTCTTGACGCCGAAGGTTATTATGCCGGTGAAAGAAATGAATAACCCGAGATCAAGAAGCTGCTGCGCTTCCTCCCAATCCCCCGTATAGCAATGCATCACGCCTCTGATCCTCCGTCCTTTAGCTTTTTCATCCTTGATTATGGAGATGAACCTTTCGCCGGCATCGCGACAATGTATCGTCAATGGCTTATCAGCTTCTTCCGCCAGAGCTATATGCTGCCTAAAAACATCCTCTTGCAGCTGTTCAGCCGCTGCTCTGTCGCGGTCCTCATCAATCCGGAAAAAATCAAGACCGGTCTCGCCGATGCTGACGACCTTAGGGTCTCGGACCAACTCACGAAGCTTTTCGATGTCGAACGGGTCATCAGCCCCTTCGTATTCATCTTCGAAGGAACTTGTCAGATGTTCTGGGTGATGCCCGACGGTCGCGAATACATCCTCATGCTGATGCGCGAAGTCTATTCCCGCCCGCGAAGTCTTTGCCGTCGTCCCGACCGTTACGGCCCAGACGTTATTTTTTTGCATGCGCCCCAAGACTTCACCGATATTTTCACCATAGGCCGGGAAATGCAGGTGGCAATGCGAATCTATCAGTTCAGGTTTCACAGGAGTACGCCGAGGAGTTTAGAGAAGACCGTGCCGATCCATACCGCTACGCCGGAAGAGGTCACCCATGCGACCAGCATCGGCGAAAGCTGAAAGGCAGTGATCAGGTAAATTGCTCCGCCCAGCATTATGAAACCTTCACCGAAGCCGAGAATGGCGCCGAGGAGTTTATCTATCGATTTGATGAAGGGCAGAAGTTTTATGATCTGGAAAAGTCCGTCTATCAGTTTGAATACCCACCCTGCCAATCGCGTTATCAAGATGAATATAAGGATGAAGGCGACCAATCTGGCCCAGCCCTGCGGCATGACGATGGCGAAAAGCCAAGAAATCTTGGCTGACCATGCGCGTGCCGCCAAGAACGCGACGATAGCTCCGAGCAGACGGCCCAAGGTGTGTACGAAACCGTCCTTCGCTCCAGCGCCTGCGAAGCCGAGAAGCAGCAATATGAGTATCACGTCGACTAATAGCATATGGCTATATTTTAGCCTTTCGGCTTAGGTCCGACAATGATGGTGAACTCGCCTTTAGTCGAGGTTGTCTTCAGCATAGCCATCACCTCGGCGCAGGTCCCGCGATACAGCGTCTCATGCAGCTTGGTCAGCTCGCGCCCTACGAAGATGATGCGGTTCGGGTCCATGACTTCGGACATCTGCTCCATGGTCTTATCTATGCGATGCGTGGACTCAAGGTAGATACTTGGGTTTTTGCTGTCGGCTATTTCCTTGAACATGGTCTTGCGGCCTTTCTTGTTGGGCACGAATCCATAATATCTGAAGTCCTGGATATCGATGCCGCAGACCGAGATGGCTGCGGTCAACGCCGAAGGACCCGGTATCGGGACAATCGTGAACCCATTTTCGAAAGCGGCTTTGGCCAACCTGCCGCCCGGATCGTTCATGTTCGGCGTACCGGCATCACAGACGCACGCCACGTTCTCGCCTGCCCTGACCCGCTCGATCAGCCTGTCCAGCGAAGCTGGCTGCGTGTATTCACGCAGCAGGAAAAGCGGTTTTGATATGCCGTAAGACGTCAGCAGCTTGGCCGTGACGCGCGTGTCCTCGCAAGCTATCACGTCCACGGACCTTAACGTCTCCAGCGCTCGTTCGCTGATGTCCTGCAGATTGCCGATCGGTGTGGCGACCATGAATATTTTTCCGTCCATAGTTTCAATAGATCCTGAAGATAGCTTTTATCAGATTAAAGATGTAATCGGGATAGTCGCTCAACGCCAGCTTGTCCTCACCGTGGACATCAAGCCTGTATCGTCCCAGTTTCCCGTTCGGTGACCTGATGGCTAGACCATAGGTGGCGGTCTTGGGCAATTTTATTTTGATCGACGGTCCGGAGTAGAAGTCGGTGAGTATGTACGTATCTCGATAGTATGTCCTGTCATCGACGTTTACGCGGCCTATGATGGCTCCGTTTTCGCTTCCGAGGTCGATCACCGGATCTTCGGCCGGTTTGCTCAGGTCAGGACCGAAGAAGATCAATACCGGATTGAACTCACCGTCGTTCCTTACCGTGTCGAGCGAGATGTCTAACGAAGTCCCCTTCTCCGCCGTCACGGAGAGATAGTCGACGTCATCTTTGCTTTGCAGTCGCCCGAAGAAAGTGGTCGCTTCAGTCGGATGCCTGATCACGTAAGCCTCGGCGGGAGAATCCAGGCTACCTGACTTGAAGATGAGCTGTTTGGCCTGCGCCGGAGCGACGCTGCACGACAAGCAGATGAAAGCTATGGCCGCTGTGATGATGGTTCTCTTCATTCCGACCATTATAAGGCCATATCGCCGATTGTGACAAAACACGCATACATGACCGATGTGCGTAATTTTGGTATGCTTCCTGCAGGATTATGAAGAAATCTTTTTTAGCATTCTTTTTTGTTTCGCTCGCTCTACTGGGTGCTGGCTGTTTCAAGTCCAAATCAGAGCAACAGAGCGTCTTGCCTCAAGCCTCCCCGGCCGTCACTAACGACACGAAGGTCAAGGCAACCGAAGCGCCGAAAGCCGCCGATCCTAAAGCGGAACTGTTGTCTGCCTTCGAGCATTTCAAACAGGCCAAATCCTACAAGGTCAAATATACGATGCCGACCCCACAGGGCACCCTAACCGGTACTTTGGCTTATGCGATGCCCAACAGGTTCCAGGGCACGATGGAACTTTCCCCGGAAACGAAGACTGACGTGGTACTGGTGGAGAATTCGCTTTACATGCGCTCCAATAACGCCGCCTGGGTAGACATCTCATCAAGTCCGACAGCCAAGCAGACGATCGAGACCATGAAACTCGCCGTCAGCGGAGATCAAGGCATAAGTTCATCCAATACGGACTCCTGGAGCGTCGACAGCAAGAACGAGGACGCACAACGCGGCTGTTGGGATTATTCGGTCAGGATCAAGACCGCAAACAACCCCGACAGGATAGTCTCGATCTGCGTCAAGGATGGTTATCCCAAATACCTGAAACTGGATTCGGCTAAAGGCGAAATGGATATCGAATACCTCGAGTACAACACGGTTTTCATCATCGAAAGGCCGATGTAAATTGGGCCTTTCTGGCAGGTTTGACTTTTAGCACTCTCGATTGTAGAGTGCTAATATATATTTATCGCGGAAAATCGACGGATTATCCAATAAATCAAACCTTATGATTCCTCAGAACTTCACCACCAAATCCCAAGAGGCCATCCAGGAAGCGCACAAGCTGGCTTTGGATTCCGGCAACCAACAACTCGATCCAGTACATCTGGCATTAGCTTTGATGTCGCAGGAAGGCAGCGTCGTCCCCTCTTTGCTCAAGAAACTCCAGATCGACATCCCGTCCCTGCGTGGTGCTTTGGAGGAGCAACTCAAAAGATTGCCGCAAGTCCAGGATTTGAGCGGCGGATTACGCGACATCCTGTTGTCCCAAGAGACGGCCCGTGCATTCGTCGCTGCCGAACGTGCAGCGCGTTATTTCAAGGATGAATACATCTCGACCGAACATCTGCTTTTGGGTCTGTGCGAAGGTCAGAACGAGACCGGCCGCATCTTGAATGAATTCGACGTCGTGACGGATTCGATCCTCAAGGCCCTAAAAGATGTGCGCGGTTCGGCCAAAGTCGATAGCGCAGAACCTGAAGCTAAGTATCAGGTGCTGGAGAAATACGCCAAGAACCTGACGGAATTGGCGCGCCAGGAAAAACTTGACCCGATCATCGGTCGTGACGAGGAGATCCGTCGCGTCATGCAGGTCCTGACGCGACGCAAGAAGAATAACCCGGTACTGATCGGTGAAGCCGGTACCGGCAAGACGGCGATAGTCGAGGGCTTGGCCCAGCGCATAGTCGCCGGTGACGTACCTGAGACGCTTAAGGAACGCGAGGTCGTATCGCTCGATATCGGTTCCCTGGTCGCAGGGACCAAGTTCCGTGGCGAATTCGAAGAGCGTCTGAAAGCCGTCGTCAAGGAAGTCGAAAGCTCCAACGGCAAGATCATCCTTTTCATCGATGAGCTGCATACCTTGGTCGGAGCAGGTGCTTCCGGCGAAGGCGGTTCTTTGGATGCTTCAAACCTGTTGAAGCCGGCATTGGCTCGCGGTGAATTGAGGGCCGTGGGCGCGACTACGCTCAAGGAATACCAGAAATACATCGAAAAGGATCCTGCGCTGGAACGCCGTTTCCAGCCTGTTTTCGTGGACGAACCGACGATCGAAGACACCATTGCCATCCTGCGCGGCATCAAGGACAAATACGAACTGCATTTCGGCATCCGTATCACGGATAACGCGCTTGTCGCGGCAGCCAAGCTCTCTTCGCGTTACATCACCGACCGTTTCCTGCCGGATAAAGCCGTGGACCTTATCGACGAAGCTGCCTCGGCGCTCAAGATGCAGGTCGAATCCATGCCGGACGAACTCGATAACCTGAAGCGCGAGATAGTCCGGCTCGAGATCGAGAAACGTGCCCTCTCCAAGGAGGAAGACAAGGAATCGAAACTTCGGCTGAAGGATCTGGATAAGCGCTTGGCCGAAGTCCGCGAAAAATCATTCGAGTTGGAGCTCTCCTGGAAAGCTGAAAAAGACGTGGTCACGGCCAACGCCGAACTGAAGAAGAAGATCGAGAAACTCAAGAGCGAAGCCGAAATCGCCGAACGTCGCGGAGACCTGGAGAAAGTCTCGGAGATCCGTTACGGACAACTGCCGCAGATCCAGAAGGAACTTGACTCGAGCGAAGCCAAGCTCAAGAAGATGCAGGGCGAGCGTGGACTGTTGCGCAACGCCGTCACCGACGAAGATGTGGCTCGTGTCGTTTCCCGCTGGACCGGTATCCCTGTATCAAAGATGTTGCTTTCCGAGACTGAAAAACTCGCGCATCTCGAGGACGACCTGCATAAGCGCGTCGTCGGTCAGGACCAGGCCGTCAAAGCCGTAGCTAATGCCCTGCGTCGTTCGCGCGCCGGGTTGAGTGATGAACGTCGTCCGATCGGCTCCTTCCTTTTCCTTGGGCCGACAGGCGTAGGAAAGACGGAATTGGCCAAAGCCTTGGCTGAATCGATGTTCGACGATGAGGACGCCATCATCCGTCTGGATATGAGCGAATACTCCGAGCGCCACACCGTCGCACGAATGATCGGCTCGCCGCCTGGATACATCGGACATGACGAAGGCGGACAACTGACCGAAAAGATTCGCCGCAGACCCTACTCCGTCGTCCTGTTGGATGAGGTCGAGAAAGCGCACCCCGAGGTCTTCAATATGTTGCTGCAGGTCCTGGATGACGGTCGTTTGACCGACGGCAAAGGGCGCTCGGTCTCTTTCCGCAATACGGTCATCATCATGACTTCGAATATCGGCTCTGACAAGATTCTCGAATGGGGCGTCAAGAATAATGAGATAGGTTTTTCCGACGACAGCGTCAAGACCGACAAGGATTCTTCGCTGCGGACGCAGATCATGGACATGTTGAAGGACAATTTCCGTCCGGAATTCCTCAACCGTATCGATGAAGTGATCATGTTCCAGTCGCTGACCAAGAAGGATCTGCTGCGCATCGTCGATATGCAGCTCGACCTGTTGGTCGCGCGCCTCAAGGACAAGCGTATCGTCGTTAAATTTACCGATAAAGCCAAGAAACATCTGGCCGAGGCAGGTTATGATCCGTCATATGGCGCCCGTCCGCTGAAACGCCTGATCCAGGATCAGGTCATGGATGAATTGGCGCTACGCATCGTCGAAGGCAAGATAAAGGAGGGCGACGCCGTCACCGTAGATTTCCAGAAAAACAAAATCACCATCGGCTGATCGGTGCGCGTCGTCCATGACTAAACCCCGTTCTGCTCCCGCCTCGCTTCACGGATGACGTTCTTGACCCTGCGCCTCACGGTCTTGCTGCCGTAGGATTTTAGTTCCACGGGGATCGCATAGTGTTTGCATGCCGCCGCTAACCAGGAAGTCGTCTGGTGGAACCAGGTATAGAGTTCCGCGCTCGTGACATAGACCTTGCCTCTATCTATCAAGTTCCTGTCTTTGAGGTAAACCAGCTTCAGCACATCGCTCGAAAGTTTCCTTTTCTGGCCTGGCTTTGGCATGCTGTTCCCTGATTCGCTGAGGCAGATCTCGATCGCTTCCCTGGTTTCAGGATGCCAACCGTCTACTTCTGTCCTGATGCTCACGCCATCTGACTCGAATATGATCACGTGGCCATGCAAAAAACCTGGCGGCAAAAGATCCGCCTCGGTTTTTTTTAGATATTCCGTGTTTGACATGGAGAGGCTTGTGCCGTAATCAAGCCGTCCAGCCGATCATTTCCTCTTCAGTTCTCGCTGCACCGAAGTCCACTTGTTCAAGAGGAATGTCTTGACTTCAGGAATCTCTTTTTTCGCGACTTTCTTGGTCGTGACGTAGTAATCCGTGACTTTATCGACCATATCCTCGTACTGTTTCTTCGTTATCGTCTCCGCTCCCTTCAGTTCGCGCATTATCTTGGCTTGGAGGATTTTTGCGGTTTTTTCGGCGTCCTTGATCATGGACTTACCTTTTTTGCTTTGCGCGAACAGACCGGCCGCGACTCCGACTAAGGCTCCGATGGCTAAACCCACACCTAGATGGGAAGTTTTCTTGCTTGGCATACTTGGCATAAAAAATGACTAATGAATAAATTCTTTGATGATATTATGCAAGTTCCAGTCGATTGGCGCAATACCGTCGGCATCCTGTCAAGCCTTACGCTTCAGTATCGCCTCCATGGCATTCTTTCCCGCTTCTACCCCAGGTTGGTCATAAGTGTTGATTCCATACAGTTTTCCGGCGACGGCTGTCGCTATCTCGAAGAACATGAAAAGCGCGCCGATCGATGCCGGATCCACTGTCTTCAGATGGATGGTTCCGTTCGGGCGCTTGTTGTTCGCCAATGCTTCTGCTGTCGCCTTCCTTTCGGCGTGTATGATCTGCTGCAGTGTCTTGCCCGAAACATAGGCTAGACGTTCTATTTTTGAGATCGATGTCGGGACCTTCAGGTCATGATCGAACTTCTCTACCTCTATGAACGTGATGGTCTTGTTGTTCGGTCCTTCATTGTACAGCTGGATCTGGGAATGTTGGTCCGTGGCGCCAAGAGCGGCTATCGGAGTCGGACCGACATGTACGGTCTCGCCGTCGAGCGAGTGTCTTTTGCCCAAACTCTCCGCCCATATCTGGCGATACCATGACGACATGCCGGATAACGCTTGCGCATAAGGCATCAAGACGTGGATGTTCTGACGTCTTTCCGTGTCTGCCAGGTATTGGAGCAATGCGAATTGTGCGATGGGATCAAGCTCAGCCTTATCGGCAAAAAAAGCTTGCCGTGTGATCTTTGCGCCTGAAAGCATCCTCGAGACATCGATGCCCGCGAAAGCCAAGGGGAAAAGACCCACAGGCGTAAGCACCGAGAATCTTCCGCCGATATTCTCCGGAACCGGCAAGGTCATGTAACCTTCTTCATCCGCCAGTCCACGCAAAGCGCCGGTCGACTTATCGGTCGTCGCTACGACATGAGACGCGAATTTAGCTTTACCCAACACTCTGATCAAATGTTCCCTGACTATCAGGAAAGCTGACATCGGTTCGATGGTGTTGCCGGATTTTGAGATGATGTTCACTACGGTCGATTTGAGGTCTAGCTTCTCCAAAATCCCATGAAGTTCGTCTGGATCCGTGTTGGCTCCTGCGAACACGAGTTCTTTATGCGTATACTTGTCTTTCAGCGCCTGGTAAGCCGCTCGCGCACCCAGATCCGATCCGCCGATGCCGAGCACTAGGCATGTCTTGAACTTGGCGCATTTCTTGACTGTTTGGTTTATCGCTTTGATTTCTTCGGACGCTTCAGGGCAACCTAACCATCCCTGCTTACCGGTCTTCCATTCTTTCTCCAGGTTCTTCCGTGCATCCTTCAGCCTAGCCGCATATTTGCGGAAGACGGTCTTATCTGCACCATACATGCCCACTGCGCCGCGCAGCATGTTGGTCGTGTCGTAAGTTAACGGATGTTTGTTCATATTGATTTATGATCGCATCAAAGGCTAGCCTCTAAGATTAGAATAATAGTTCCGTAAGGTTTATCTTGGTCTGTCGTAAGTGCCCATCAATACAGCCTGTTCCAAAATGTGTCCCTGCATGGCTTCTTCGACTGCCTTTTTGGAGGTTCCTGTCTGCAAGGCTAGTTCTGCATCAAGGGCATAAAGTTTGAAGAAATACCTGTGCTCTCTATCAGGAGGGCATGGACCTCCGTACGCGATGTTGCCGAACGAATTCTTGCCGACTGTCCCCGCAGAGCCGCCAGGACTGATACCTGTGGTTTGCGGCGGTATATTGAAAAGTATCCAGTGATCGAAAGTCCCGCCAGGCGCATCCGGGTCGTCGACTATGAGTACCAGCGATTTCGTACCCGTCGGCACACCATTGAAATCCAGATTCGGGCTTGAATCGGATCCGTCGCAGGTGTATTGCCGCGGAATCGCTTGATTGTTCATGAAAGCATCACTCGATATCTCCATACTGTGGCTTGAATTTATGTTGGTTTGCTGATTAAAGTCCGTCGTTCTAGATGGCGCTGGATTTATGCAGCCTGCACCTAAAAACGGCAGCATGATAATTAGGATCGATGCTTTGATCGACATGGCTAGAGTTTAACCCATTTTTCGTGTTTTGTCTGTTGATGCGCCGGTGCTCTGCGCTACGCCGGTGATGGATTAAGATGGTATAATGTCATCTGTTATGCCATCAAAAAAGAAGACCGGAGGTAAAAGTAAGGCCAAGATTAAGCTGTTGAACACACTGGCCGCTTATGCGCTGCTGGTCACTGGATTGGTATCGTTGTCGCTGATCACGAGATTTGTCCCGGCTTTAGATGTCTGGTTTAGGGAAGGAGAATCGATGTTGTACCTGCTGATCTCCATAATCTTCATCCTCGGGTACCTGACTAATCGTCTCGGCCCATTGACCGCCATCCCTTCTTTCGTCTGGGCCATCTTCTTCGGCATGGCGATCCAACCCGCGCTTTCGGTCATCACCCATGACCTGAATAGCGTGCGCGTCGTGGTCGAGCTCTTGGCTGCGCTCGTCTTGTTCGGCGGAGGTATTGAGGTCCCATTCGGCAATTTCAAGAAATGGTTTGGTCCGATAGCCGTACTTGCCCTCATCGGTACAGTCGCGACAGCCGTCATCTTCTCTTTCATCCTCGCCTACATCTCGCCTCTTCTCGGTTTGAGCATCGCACTGCCAGCAGCGATATTGCTGGGCGGCATATTGAGCTCGACCGATCCGACGGCTATCATCCCCAGCCTCAAACAACTGCGTTTCAAGCGGCCGTTCCTCAAGGATCTCGCGGTCAGCGAAAGCGCGTTGAATGACGTCTCTGGGACCATCCTGACGCGCATCCTACTTATCGCCGTGACCGGAGCCGCCGCTACAGGATTCAGCGGCATGGCGCATATCTACCTTCCGCTGGTCCAACGTTCCACGCTCGACGCCCTGGTGATGGAAGCCTTCATCGGAGTCTGTCTCGGTATATTCGGATCCATGATCCTGAACAAATGGGCCGAAAAAGAGCTGTCTACACAAGGACATGCGATCCTGGATCCAGCCCTATTCATATCGGTTCCGATCCTCATGTATGCGCTGGGCGGACTCTTCGGCGGCTCCGGCTTCTTGGCGGCCTTCGTCGCAGGTCTTCTGTTCGATGCCCAAAAACCGCTTAAGCAGGTCCATCACTTCTTCGAGCAGACTATCGACGGCTTCGTGAAGCCCATCATCTTCGTCCTCCTGGGCGCCATGGTTCCCCTATCCCTGCTTCTTCATACCGCCAAGGTCGGTATCGTAGCTGCGCTGGTCTTCATGTTCCTCATCCGTCCGCTAGTCGTCTTCGTTTCGACCTTGCCTTGGTCCGTAGGCTCCGGGACTTTCGGCTGGCGTGATCTGCTCTTCCTTTCGTTCGTGCGCGAGACCGGCGTCATCCCAGCCGTACTTATCGTCATCGTCGCCAGTTCCGGGATAGTCGGAGCATCACAAATCGTGGCCCTTGGCATGTGGGTCATCCTGCTGACCTTGCTGATAGAGCCGCCGCTGACCCCTTTGGTCGCGAAATCCCTAGGTTTGACCGAGGATTAATGGCTCAAAAGATAGCTCGCTACGATAGCTGCGGTTTCACCGCGTAATATTTGCGCACCCAAGGTCACGATCTTAAGGCCGGCCGATTCCGCCTCTTTCGATTCATCTTCACTCCAGCCGCCTTCCGGACCTATCCAAGCAGCCACCTTCTCCAGCTTCTTGTCGGCTTTCAGGATAGTCCCGGCCGCATCAAAAAAATAATGCTTCGTCTGCATGTCACGATTGCCCAAGGCGATGGAAAAACGGCTCGGTGAACGCACGACCGGCACGATGCCGCGACCAGAGAGCTCTGCAGCTTCCTTGGCGATACGTAGGGCACGGTCCAATTTCAGGTCGCCTTTGACGGTACGATCGCAAATCAGAGGTATTATCTCGCTGACACCGACCTCCGTCGCCTTCTGTATGAGGAGATCGAAGTTGTCGTGCTTGAGCAACGAAGCGTAAAGCGTGACTTTCGTTGCCGGTTCGCCCAAGTTTTGGTCGACTTTATCGAGGGAGACCGTGACACTGTTCTTGCCCAGATCGGTTAAGCTGCCGAAGCCATCTTTGCCCTTTCCGTCGCACAAGATGATCCTTTCCCCTTTCTTGAGTTTGAGGACGTTCTTGATCTGATGCGCCGTATCGCCGGTCAATTCGATTTCACGCCGTGACAGATCGAACGAGTCGATGAACCTGTGTATTTTCATATTTTGATAGCTTCAAGATACATGAAAAGGGGTATTTCTTTCCGCGCGAAATTCTCCGCTTCGGCCCTCGGCCCCGAATCGCTTATCTTATCCGAAATCCATTCCTCTACGTTCTTGACCGCGAAACCTGAATTGCTGAACCACTTGAAGAAGCTCTGCATCGGTCGATGATACGAATAAGTCACTTCGCTGGATTCTTTTCCTGGATGCATCGTTATCTTGGTTTTATGTTCCGAGAGGTATCTTTCGACCCGCCTGTACTGGATCCCGTTCTCTTCATCAAAACCCCAAGAACTCGCCTTAGGGATGCGGTAAGCCGGATGATTTATGACTAGATGCATGGTGCCTTTTTCATTGAGTACCGCATGACAAGCATCCAAGACTTCATGCGGATTGTGCATGTTCTGGATGGCCAACACTATGGTTATCTTGTCGAATGATTTCTTCGCCAAGGAGCCGAGTTCGTGCGCTGCGGCTATTCTGTATGTTATGTCTTTCGAAGCATTCTGTTTTTCCGCCAGTCCGATCAATTCCGGCGCGGCATCTACGCCAGTGACCTGAGCTCCGAGCTTAGCGAATTCCCGGCTGAAGAATCCTTGCCCGCAAGCCAGATCCAATATCTTATCGCCGTTTTTTATCTTCATCAGACGAGTCAGATTGGGCAAAATCAGAGTCTTCTGGAAAGTATCCTTCTGTGTCTCCAGCAAGTCCGAATACCAATCAGCCACTGCACCCCATGAACTCTTTGGTGTTGTTGTCGCTCCGTCCGATCTTTGCGCTTGTCGTCGATACATAGCTTAAATTTAAACCTCGTAAAGATATATGCCGTCGCGGTCTTCCTTGATCGGCCAGTGCGGGAACTTGAAGGATAAGGATATGACTTTGGAGCCGGGTTTCATCTCGCGTCTGATTTTTTTCGCCAATGTCGGCATCACGTGGACTATCCCGAAGACAGTCAACACATCGTAAGGCGAAAAATCCGTCTTCCACATGTCCTGCCAGATTACTTTGGCTCTGTCCTCCAGGCCTGCTTCTTGGATTTTCTTCCTGGAGAGATTGACCAGCGGCGGAAGTATCTCTATACCCGTGGCTTGTGCGCCTTTTTGGGCGAACGCTATGACTAGTCTGCCGTCGCCCGAGCCTATGTCTATCATTTTCTTGCCGTCGATATTTCCGGCCAAATCTACGATCTTATCCACCGTTATTTTTCTCGTCGGAACATAGGGCGCACCGCGCAGCATGAACCAGACCAAGAGCAGGTCTAAGGCCACCAATATGACGGCTAAGAAAATCAACATGACCGCATGATAGCACTATTTCCATGACTTTTCTTCGTGCCCCTAAGCTCGACGATTGATGGAATGTATTTTTGGTTGTATCCTGATTGATACATGAAAAAAGACCTTAAAAAGCCGATATTTTCGATACTTTTGTCGCTCGTACTGTGTTTTGGGCAAGGTTTCGCCTTACCCGTCCACGCAGCCGATGGATCGGATGGTACGGTCGCTGATGCCCCAGCTTCGACCACACTGGACGGGCTGGATTCGGTTTCCTCGACCCAAGATGAAGCCGTACTCGCCGCTGCGGGGCAAGAGGTCTTCGAAGCACGCATCACCAAGATACTCGAGGAAAAGGACGTGACCCAAAGCGACGGACGCGTAAGCCGACAGCAGCGTCTGGAATTGATCGGCCTGACCGGTTCATGGAAAGACAAGAGCTTCGAGTTCAACGGCATCGACAGCTTGGATGTAGTCAGCTCGAACGTCTACAAGATCGGCGATCGCGTCTTGGTGCAAAGCATGCCTAATCCGGAAGGTGAAGGCACTGTTTTCTATATCGTCGAGTTCGTCAGGCGCTGGCCCATGCTTATCCTTTTCCTCATCTTTTTCTTGGCCGCCGTCATCATCGGCAAATCCCGCGGTTTCAGGTCCATGATCAGCCTTGGCGTAAGCGCGGCTTTCATCCTCTACGTCATCTTGCCCTTGATCATTCGTGGCTATCCGCCATTGCCCATCGCTATCGTCGGTACTGTCGTGATCTTCGCTTCCATGACCTATCTTACCGAAGGTTGGAACAAAAAATCGCATCTCTCCACGCTGTCGATGTTGATCACTATGATCTTGGTAGGCTTGCTTGCCTGGATCTTCACCGCTTGGACCCGTCTTACTGGCACGGCGCAGGAGGAGACCATGTTCATCATCGGCAAGACCGCCAAGCCGATAGACTTCGCCGGCCTACTGCTGAGCGGGATCCTACTGGGTACCATGGGTGCGGTCGATGACGTCATCATCGGCCAGATCGAGGCCGTGGATCAGATTTACGTTGCTAATCCAAAGCTTCATCCCATCAAAGCCGCTCGCATGTCCATGGAAGTCGGTATCGCACATATGGGCGCCATGACGAATACCCTGTTCCTCGCTTACGCCAGCGCTTCGTTGCCGCTGTTCATGCTGTTCACCATCCGCCAGGCGCCTTTCGTGACGTTTTCGCAGATCATCAACAACGAACAATTGGCGACGGAGATAGTCCGTACGCTGGTCGGCAGCATCGGACTTGTGTTGGCCGTGCCTGTTTCCACTTATCTGGCCGCCAGATTTTTGAGGCGCCAGGAGCACCCCCAGGACAAGCCATCCACCTTAAAGCCGAACGATGTATCTCTATGAAGTTGACGAACGACAGCTATATAATTTCGATGGGAACAAAAAACTTCACCGAAAAATACTTCCGTGATGAAGATGGCTGGGTCAAGATTTCCTCAAAAGGTAAAGAGTTCCGTATGACGGCAGAACAGCTTCTTAATCACCTTTTGCCAGCCATATCCGGCATTAAGCCCGGCCTGTTATGGAAGGTAGAATATAAGCACCGGAAAAAACCGGTTGCTCCGAAGAAATAGATCCGCTCTCTCACCAACATGGTCCCGTGATGAGCAGCAAATAAAAAATAACCCGCAAATCGGGTTATTTTTTATGGCTCCGGGGCAGGGGCTCGAACCCCGATAAACAGATTCAGAGTCTGTTGTCCTACCATTAGACGACCCCGGAATACTTTGACTTTGCCGCGTGATAATAAGCCATTTACTCGCTTCAGTCAAGCTTTGCTAAGCCCCGCTTTCGCCCACTACTTGCCCGCCGAAGGCGCTTATCAGGCTCGATACCGTGTCAGCTTTCTTTTCTTCGCCTTCTCGCGTAGGAACGCCGATCACCCCATCAGCCCTTAGGTTATCTATACCATAGACTTTCCGCATGCAGTCCTCCAGAAGACGTTTGGTCTTGATGTCTCCGAGCATCTTTTCTTTATGGAACGGATATTGGAAGCTGATCGTCATGAGGCTGTCCTGTAACGAAATCGGACGGCTTATCTTGAGGATGAATGTCAGCGATGGACTGATGGCGTCCACTGCCTTTATCAAGGCTTGCCATTTTGCGAAAACTTGCCCCGAATTGAGCGAAACTCCTGTACCTGCCTCGATCGGAGCCTCCTTCAATTCCGGCGCAGAGCTCTTCTTGTCGGATTCCGTATTTGGTTGCTCTGGCGGTTTACTGTCTGTCGGGGCAATAGGCTTACTAGGGGGTGTCGTTGGGCTTTTAGGATTTTCTGTCTTTTCTGTAGTCATGCCGCCCTTTGGGCTGTTCGGCAAAAGACATAAGGCTACAGAGGCTGCGGCAAGTTCCAAGCAGAATCGCGGATCCGCGCCCTGTTTCGCATCCCTGCGTCGCTCCATCAGCATCAGAGCCATATCGGAAAGCTCTGACGCTTGGAATACGCCTTTGAGAGAAGCTATCTTCTTTTCGCCCTCGTCGCCATGAGACAGTTTTTCTTGCCATTTAGCTGAATCTGAGATCAAAAGGAGTTGCCTGATTGTTTGGATAAGATCGTCGAAAAGCGGCAGAAGTTGTATCCCTTGCTCTTCCGTTTCCGCCACGGCGCTCAAGGCTTCCTCAAGCTGGCGTTTTGACCAAGTCTCCAGCATCTGCGCCGCCAAAGGTAGACGGGATATGGGCATGACTAAGTTGGCCAGCTCAAGATTGATCTTCTTTTCCCCCAAGGAGAGGAGCTGACCCAAGATGGTCTCTGCATCGCGTACGCTTCCGTCGGATCGGGAGATTATGCTGCTGACGACCTCTTCATCAATCTTCACATCCTCCTTTTCCGCGATGCGTATCAGTTTTTTCGCCAAATCCTCCTCCGAGATGCGTTTGAAATCGAATCTTTGGCAACGGCTTTGGATCGTCTGCGGTACTTTGTGGAGCTCTGTGGTCACGAAAATGAAGACCGCATACGGCGGCGGTTCTTCGATCGTCTTTAGCAGGGCATTCCACGCGCTGACCGAAAGCATGTGTGCTTCATCCAGCACGTAAATCTTGTATTTTTTCGCATGTGGCACGAAGCGCACGTGCTCGACTATCGCCTCGCGTATGTTGTCGACACCGGTATTCGATGCGGCGTCCATCTCGATGAAATCCAAGGACCTGCCGGATGAGATGTCCCGGCAAGAATCGCACTTGTCGCAAGGTTCACCGTCATGCGGATCGGTGCAGTTCAATGCTTTAGCGAAAATCCTGGCCAAAGTCGTCTTACCGACGCCGCGCGGACCAGCAAAAAGATATGCATGAGCGATTTTTCCGCTTGCCGCCTCCAGCCGTAAGGTCTCTTTGATCGGTTCCTGCCCGGTTATCTCCGAGAAAATCTGCGGTCTATATGTACGGCTGATGGATGACATAAAGTACGTTAGATTTACCATGAAAGACGCATCTCGTACAGCGATCAAGAAACTCCAAAAAAACATCTGACCCGATTATGGCCGTCCCGGGTCATAGCATGGAATCTCAGAGATCTTCGTTGTCGTCAAACCTCTCTTTTTACGATATTTTCTACCGCCGCCCACTTGGATGGCGCCGCCTTCGGTACGAGTATGACCACCTCATCGCCTGGTTCTCCCTTGTGATAAGACACGGCTGCCGCCAAAAGCGCATATTTCTTTCCGTTAGCGACCGCTTTCCAGTCGCCCGTCAGTTCATCCTTCGTCAAAGCGCCTGTGTTGCGCTGCCTTTCTATCGGTCCTATCTGTTTATACAGGAATGTCCCGTTCGGCTGGATAGTCAGCTTAAGTATGTCTCCCTCGACCAATTTTGATTTGGATGCGTAATTAGGCGGCACTATATATTGCCTGCCATCCGAACCGATCATGTTCTGTCCATCAAAGACACCTTCGACTACCGTGCTCTCACCAGCCGGAGCGAGCATTTCTTCGCCGTCCTTATCTACCGTCTTGACCAGCGATTCCATCTCCTCTTGGGTTATGTCTGCTGAAGACTCCAACAGACGTTCAAGGCTGGAAAGCTCTTCGCGCATCCTATAAATCACCTTCTTGGCAAGAGCCATTTTGGCGTCCAAGGCATTTAGTTTGGCTTTTTCTTCCATAATCAGATGTGTTTTTGTTTTCGGTTATAGGCATGATAGCACTATTTCGCGACCTCAAGCCAACCTAAAGTTTCCAGTCGTCAACGTCATCCTCCGAGTCTCCGGCCGCGCCCTGCTCCTGAGCACGCTGTCTTTCCAGGATTTCTGCTTCTATCAGCTCTCGTTTGCGTCCGAACTTGTACCGTGAAAGTTCCGAAATCATCTTGGCCAGCTCTTTCTCCTTAGCCCCGGCCCTCGGTGCGAACTGCACCTTCATGCTGAAAGGCCTTGAAGCTGTATTGTCGATCAACAGACGAGTCAGATAATTCAAGCCTTCCACGTTGACCAGGTCGAATTGCGAGAAGATCGGTGCGAATTCCTTGGCCAAGAATTCAGCGTCATCCACGCCGACACGGCCGACTATCTTGGTTCCGACGTTACCGAATATGGCGTCCCTGATGCGCGTATCGTTATTGACCACCAACTGACCGATGTATTGGTGCGCGACGATAAGGTCCAGACCGTACTTACGGGCTTCAGACAATATGGCGGAGATGGAGTCGGTCAAGAAATTCTGGAACTCGTCGATGTACAGATAGAAATCTTTGCGATCGGCAGGATCCATGTCGGTACGCGACAATGCCGCCATCAGGATCTTTCCCACCAGCACCATACCGATGAGATATGCGTTCATGTCACCCAGCTTGCCTTTCGAGAGGTTCAGCAACAGGATCTTTCCTTCGTCCATGGCTTGTCTCACGTTGAAGGCGCTCTTCTGCTGGCCGATGATCGGCCGCATGATGTCGTTCGCGATGAAAGGCGTCAGTTTAGAGGTGATGTACGGCACCATGTTCTGCAACGAAGCCTCGCCGCCTGCCTTCTGGGCTTCCTTTATCCAGAAATCCTTTACGACTTGTGTCTTGCACTTTGATAGCTTGAAGCTCCTGAAATCTTCATCCGACAGCACCTTCGGTATCTCCATCAACGTCGAACCTGACTCCGGATGATCCATGATCAGGATCATGGCGTTGCGCATATACTGTTCGAACATCGGACCTCCGGTTGACTTCAGGTCATAGAGTTTATCGAAGATCTTGAGCATCTCATTGATGACGAAAGTCTTCTGTTCAGGATAAGCTTGGTCATACTCCATCATGTTCAACCCCATCGGCCTTTCCGTATCCGAAGGATTGAAATAGATGACGTCGTCTGCCCTTTCTTTCGGTACGAAAGTCAAGCATTCATCAGCCAAGTCGCCGTGCGGATCGATGACGCAGACGCCGCGTCCCGCTAAGATGTCCTGCCTTATGATGGAGGCCATCAAAGCCGTCTTACCCGAGCCGGATCCGCCGATGATGTACATGTGACGGCGCCTATCCTCCGGTTTCATCCTGATCTTGTAATGGTGGCCTCTGTATTCCGAAACTCCAAGCAAAATGCCCTCTGCCGGCAAATTAGGCGGAGGCAAGGCTCGCTTGACTAATAACCAGTTGATCTTCGGCGTCTCGGTCGTAGCCAAAGGGAAGTGATACATCGAGGCCAGCTCTTCCGCGTTAAGCGTAACTTTGAACCTGGGATCGAAATGTCGATAGATATAATGCCTCACCAGCCCTCCCTGGAACGATGGTATGGTCTTGGAGAATGAATTCCCGTACTCGTAGATGTTGTACTGCCCGAAAGATCCGAGGATGTCGTTCAGATACTGTTTGGCCTTTTCCTGATTCTTTGATGCGACCACTATGCGGATATTGCCGTCCAGTCCGGCTTTAGACGCCTTTTCCTCCAACCCCTTGACCATCTCCTCCTCCAACGGTGAAAGACGGTAAGCTTCCGGCTGTTTCTGCTCACCCGCCTTGGCCATCGAGGCCATGCTGCCTATCTCGCGCGCGGCTTTTGTCATGAAACCTCCACTCACGTCCTTGAGCTTCTTCCCCTGCTGCATCGCACGAGCTATACGTAACCCTTCCGACCTCCAACTCGGCGGTGCGCTGCAGAACAGGAACTGCACCGCAGCGCCGTCGCCTTCAAGGACTTTGGATAAGGCGTTGGTCAAAGAATTCAGAGGATCTGATTCCAATTTACGGTAAGTCTTGATGGGGAAGACCGCGCCGCGTTTCAGGGTCAGATAGCTTCCCAGGATGATGCTCTTGGGCGTGAATATGTTGTAGTCAGGCACATCCTCGACTTCCGCATACGGGAACTGTGCGTGGATCTGCTGTTCGATGAATTCCCTGAAACGTGACGGCACTGCGATGTAGAACGAAATCTTGTTGTTGTGCATCACTATCTCGAACGAAAATACGTTCTTCCGTCCGAAAAGCCACGGCATGATGCCTTTTTCCGATTTCAATGAACCAACGGTGGAGAAGATCGTCTCCATCACCGAGATAAGCTCCTGTATCTGTTGCGTCGTCTTGCCCTGCTCCACATCCTCCTTGCGGACTTCCTTCGGGACTCTGATCAGCAAGACTTTCAGGTCAAAAGCTACAGAAGCGAGTCCTCTGCGGATGAACAAATACCTGACCAGATATATGGCGGCTGCGACTAGAGCGATAAACCCTAACACCACTGCCGCTAAGCTTATCCAAGGCATCAATGAAGCCGATAGCGGTTCACTCGCCGTGTAGTCCAGCGTTCCCTGGTCCAGAGCTCCGAGTTGTAGGGCAAAAAAAGTAATCATGTTTTTTTATCATGTTCTGCCTTACGTTCTTCCGCTAACTCGATTATCAGATCGACTTTTATCTTCGCCTCCTGCTCCAGGAAGAACCTGTTGACGCCGGGTATGGTAAGCAGCCAATCCCGGATCAGCTGCAAAGCGCGTTTGAACTTGACCTTGAATCCCCGGACCATCTCGGATAATTCTCGTGCGACTTCTTCACCTTTCTTCTTGAACTTGACCTTGGCTTCCGGCGGCATGGTGGTGAAGAACTCTCCCAAACCCTCCTCCATTATCTTTTCTATCTCCTCGGTTACTTCGTCCGTCGGCGCTTGAGGAGCCGCCTGTGCCGTCACAGCCTGGCCTTCTATCACCTTGCTGACAGGTGCTTGTTCCTCTGGCGTCGGCTGTTCCAAAAACACGTCCTTGGATTCAGGACTTTGCTCAAAAGCCTTCTCGTCCGCCTCCAGTCCGCTTTCTTCTTTCGGCAGTATCTGCTCAGGCGTAGGGACCAGCTTTTTTTCCAGGGACTCATCAGCCATAGTTTCCTCTATTTTACCACACCGTGGCTCTATTCGCCCTATCCTATGCATGTACGCTGCGCTCGAACCGTTTCCATACCTTAAGAGCTGCTCTCATTTATGGTAAAATATGCACATGCCAAGGAAGTTAGCCAAGAAACGGCCTGCCCACATTGTCGCTAAAGACTCCAACGTCTGGTTACACCTCGAGAACAACACGTCAAAAGAGGCGGAATATCTGCGTAAGCGTTTTGATTTTCATCCGGTCGACCTGAAGGAGATAATGCCGCCGCTTCAACGTCCGAAGCTTGTCATGCGCGACGACTACATGTTCATGATCCTTCTTTTCCCGACCTTCAATCGCTTTGACGGCAGCATCAGGACTTCGGAAGTGGACTTCTTCATTTCACCCAACCGTTTGGTGACGGTGAACGCAGATAAGCTGCCTGCCATCAATTATCTATATCGTCAGTTCAGCCAACGAGCCGAAGGCAAGGTAGAGGTCGCCGAGATCCTGCACGACCTGCTTTCGGCTTTGCTCGAAAGCGTTTTCCCGATGCTGGTCCATATCTCGCAGGACATCGACGATGTCGAAAAGCATCTGTTCGACGGAAACCAGCGCGAGGTCATCGCTGAGTTGTTGCGCATCAAGACCAATATCGTCAATACGCGCAAAGCCATGCAAGGCCAACAGAAAGTCATCCATGTCCTCATGGAAGAAGGCGCTCACCTGGTCCGCATCTATCACATGCATGAATATTACGAGCGTCTGGTGGAGTACACACGCGAGATCTGGGACATGCTGGAGGTCCAACGCGACACGATAAACGCTTTACAGGAAGCGCACACCGCATATTTGAGCAACAAGACAGGAGAGATCATGAAGCTTCTCACGATGTTTTCCGTCGTGATCTTCCCTATCACCTTCGTCGCCACGCTTTTCGCCATGGACGTCTCCGGCATCCCCTTCCACGACGACCCACACGGCTTTTACCTGGTCCTCGGCATCATCGGTGTAGTCATCTTGATGATGCTGCTTTTCTTCAAAAGGAAGAAGTGGTTCTGAAAAAAACCTGCGTCATCCCGGACTTGATCCGGGATCTTAGTCTTTAGGCAAAACTTTTTGCCCCTCTTTTGTGTCTTCAACGATCCAACCCCTGTTTTCCACCTCTTCACGGAGCCGATCTGATTCTTCCCAATCTTTTTCCTCCCTCGCCTTGGCCCTCGCATCCATCAAAGCCTTGATGTCTTCCGGCACCTCGATTTTTTTGCCGATGTAGTCGCTTAAAGACAGACCCAGGACTTTATCCATCATCAGCAAAGTAGCACCCTTGTCTTCCGGTTTATTCTCGCCGTCCAAAAGCTTCCAAAGCACAGCCAGCGCCTTGGGCGTGTTCAGGTCGTCGTTCAAAGCCGCCAGGAAGTCAGCCTCCTCGTCAGCCAACACAGAACCGCTGTTCTTCAGATCTCTGGCGGAATTCCTAAGTTTCCTTAAAGCGTTCTGTGAAGCCTGTAAGGCATCGAACGTGAAATTCTGGATCTGATGATAGTTCGCGCCTAGATAGAACAAGCGGAGCGACAAAGGATCGAAGCCTTTTTGCGCCAAATCATCCAAGGTATATCCGTTTCCGAGCGATTTGGACATCTTTTGTCCGTCTACCGTCAGGAATTCGTTATGCAGCCAATAGTTCGCCATCTTCCCGCCATAAGCCGCTTCGCTTTGCGCGATCTCATTCTCATGATGGACTGCGATATGATCGACACCTCCGCAATGGATATCGAAAGGTTGGCCTAGATATTCATGCGCCATGGCTGAACATTCCGCGTGCCATCCCGGGAAACCGACACCCCAAGGACTTTCCCACTCCATTTGTCTTTTCGGAAAATCTCCGTCGCCTTTTTCGTCATTCCCGCGCAGGCGGGAATCCAGGAATTCTTCGCGAGTAACCCCTCCGGGATAACTGAACTTCCACAGTGCGAAATCAGTCTTGTTCTTTTTCTCCGGATTTACTTCGATCCTAGCGCCCTCCTCTTTATCTTCCGACTTCTGACCGCTTAGTTTTCCATAATCGGGGAATTTTGACGTATCGAAATATATGCCATCGCTTGTCTTATATCCATAACCCTTATCCATCAGAATCTGTACCAGCTCGATCTGTTGTTTTATATGATCTGTCGCGCGGCACAGATAGGGTTTCTCGGGTAGTTTTATGTTCAGTTTCGCTGCATCAGCTTCGAACCTTTCCAGATACATCTCTGCGATGTCCCAGACGGTCTTTCCCTCGCGTCTCGCGCCCTTTTCCATCTTATCCTCGCCTTCATCCGCATCATCGGTCAGATGTCCGACGTCGGTGATATTCAAGACACGCTTCACCTCAAAACCTTCCAGTTCCAAAAGCCTTACCAGCACATCCTCAAAGACATAAGCCCTGAAGTTGCCTATCGTCGCGGTCCAATATACCGTCGGCCCACAAGTATACATGCGGACCTTACCCGGCTCTATCGGCTTGAATTCCTCTAGCTGGCGCGACAGCGTGTTGAATAGTTTAAGCATATCCTTGTATCAGCCCATACACTATCAAACTGACGCCTAAAACAAAACCCCCGCTGACCGCGGGGGCTCTTGTCTCTTTCTAACCTGTTGGGATTCTATGTTCCTAATTTTGCCTCAAGCTCATTCAACCGCTTCTCCAACGCATCCGTTTTCGCTTTAAGCGCGTCATTCTCCGTCTTGAGTTGCTTGATGGCGTTGACTTCTGCCCATAGGATCGGATCTGCGTCCAGTGTGTAATATCCTTTTTCGTCTTTGGAGATCGCCTCCGGTATTATGTCTTTTACCTGTTGGGCAATCATGCCGATGTGCTCGTCCTTTGATTCAATCCCTAGCGCGTTTCCTTCTTTATAGTGGAAACGAACCGTGTTTAATTTACTTATCTCATTCAGTCCGTACTCGTAAGGCTTGATCCTGTCTTTCAATCTGGCATCAGATGAGTTGGTCCATGTTGTACCGGATGGTTTATAGGCGTTATTAGAACCATCAAAAGTATAACGCCAAGCTGAACCGGTCCAAATTCCGAATTTTCTGCTGGCCTCCGCTTGCGCGCCTGCAACTGCGTTACCGATCAGGATCTGGTCGGTCGTACCGGACGAAAGCCAAATACCTGCCGTTCCAGAACCATCACTCACCCTCATGCGGCTTGCCACATCTAGTTTGTATCCGGGTGATGATATGCCGACACCGACATTATCAGCGAAATAATTCGCAGTTCCGCCGTAACCGTAGCTAAAATATGTTCCGTTGTACCAAAGTGCTTCAGCCCCGTTGACGAAAAGTGCTGCTCCGGAGGCGATGCCTGAGTTCAGGTTCAAAGAGCCTCCTAATGTCATAGTGTTGTTTAAGCCGTTCCAGGTCATCTTGGAAGTACCCGCCAGCGTGCCTGCATTGTTGAATTGGATCTGCTGGTCAGAACCTGCTGGGGCTGGCACTGGAGGATACGACTTGGTTGTCCATCCTCGTCCTATACACGTAGCACCTGACAATGCTGAACAGTAAGACACCCAAATGTAATCCGAAGGATCACTGGTAGAAGGATGGGCTAAGCTTAATGTTGCCGTAGGACCTGATCCACCGGAAACAGAAACCGGTGAATTTGCCGCTACCGTCGTTATACCTCCAGCCGCCGGCCAAGCATTCTTACATACACCGCCTAAACAGATGTTACTGCTTGCCGTCAAATTGCCCGTAACGCCCAAAGTTCCGCCTATTGATGCGTTACCTGCGTTGTAGAGATAGCCGTTGGAATACAGACTGTAGCCCTGACCACCAACATATGAATAATATGTACTGTCTTGGAATAATCCTCCGTAACCGTTTATCGCATAACCTTTGACGCCTATACTGCCGGATCCTGTGTTTTGACCGATGACTCCAACGCCACCTGCATTATGCCCTATGGCATTGACTCCTCCTGCATATCCGTCGAAGTAACCAGCATAATATCCTGAAGCCGTCATGGGAGTAGTAGCGTAGACACCGTATGCACCATAGAACTCGCCACCATAACCACTAGCCATCGTGTTATTTCCGTAAATCGCACCTCCGCCTCCATTTCCACCATTAACAGTTAATGCTCGATAGCCGGGCCAATTAAGTGTCAACTGTCCGGTCATCGTATCACCCGTCGTATTCACATAAAGATCAGTCGCATTGATCGTAGGGCTGGGTGCGCTACCAGTCACTGTTATGCCGGTTCCTGCCGTTATACCAGTCAAAGTCCCATTGTTTGTTGCGTTGACCGTCACTACACCAGTACCACCACTTGGGCTTAGTGAGACGCCAGTTCCTGCCACAAGCTGTGTTACTCCGCCTCCTCCACCTGATGGCCAAGCGGTGATACAGTTAGCTCCGTTGATGCAGTATTCTTGAGCATCGACTCTACCACGAGCTCCTGCGCTACCTGGGGCGAAACTTCGTAAAACCAAATCTCCGTATAAACTCAAGGTAAACGGCTTTGAAGTGCCCCCGTACCAATTCCCTATGTTGTATGAGGTTGATGCCGCATCTTGAATCTTAAGCGCTTTACCATTTGATAAATAAACATCCCCTGTAACAGACTGATTATTGTTAACCGTAGCAGTTCCTGAAATATTTATAGTCGCGCTCTGGGTACCACCTGTTGACATGTCCCAGATAACACCCGGTGTATTGCCGCCAGTTGGTGATTGGCTCGGTCCTGTAAACTGTGTTGATGCATATAATCCGAACGGAATTAATAAACTGATTGTGATGGGCGCTATGTAGCGCAAATGGGCACGTTTCATATTGCCGACATTATACCATATAAAAGCGAAACCCGCGGGTGTGGAGAACAACCCGCGGGAGGTGCGCAATCATCCGAACGGATGAAGCGCTGTATCGAAGGCGCCATGTAGCACCCTCATGAAATCGAGGTCAGTCACAGGTAGAGGCGTAGAACCCTGCCGTAGAGATTCCTCCAGACACAACTACGAAGTAGACCTCGTCGCTGCCCTGGAAGTTCAAAATCTTTACCGGACTCTCGCCCATGTTATCAACCTGCTGAATCAATGGCGGGCTGATCTGGTCGATCGTCGTCATCCTGAGGGCGCCGTCACCACTCGGAGGCTTGATACCGAGAGCCAAGGCGGTCCCTACGCGCTTTGACCAAACTGGTCCGGTGTAGACCCCATCGTTCGAGTACGGCGTCCACTGCGTGACGTTGGTGATGTTGTACACGACCCCACCACCAGGCCTGGCGCCGCTAACCCACAGGTCGTTGATGGACGTCCCATGGATCTCTCCCATCTCCTTGCAGTCTGCCGGCACCGAGAGCGAAGTCCAGCTGTTGCCGTCGAAGTACAGGAGAAGCCCAAGGTCGGGATTCCCGTCGCTGTCACTGTCGATGTAGCCTGTGACGAAGACGTTGTTTGAATCCAGCCCCCAAATGTGACGATAGAGCACCGAACCTGTGAATGAGGGCATCGTCATCGTCGTCCAAGTATTGCCGACTCTTCGCCACACCTTGG
The DNA here is from genome assembly GCA_021796435.1 of bacterium. Lineage (GTDB taxonomy): Bacteria > Patescibacteriota > Patescibacteriia > 2-12-FULL-60-25 > 2-12-FULL-60-25 > CAIKNB01. The sequence goes on along the minus strand of JAJYXM010000016.1, from coordinate 722,353 downwards.
GTGCCCAACCCGCAGCTGCGCCAACCACGAACACGTCGCTCGAGTTCGCGCCCCACACGTCAGCGAAGGACTTGGCGCTCGGCTTGTTCGAGTCATCGACCCATCCAGAGCCAGTGTTGTGGAAGAGCAGCCCGCTCGTCGTCTGGCTATCAGCAGTCAGCCAGATGTCATTCGAGGCGCTGCCCCAGATGCCGTGCACCGTGAGCGGGCTCGGCGTCAGGTCCGTGTACGTCCAGCTCGTACCGTTGAAGCGGCATACACCGCCCTTCGAGTACGTTCCGCACGGCACGTAGATGTTGCTCGAGCTTGTTCCCCAGAGCCCGCCGACGAGCTCGATGTCGAGTCCGTCGATCTTCAGTGCGTCGAATCCAGCATCGCGGCTGGTGTTCTGGCACGTGAAGGGTTGGGGCGCAGGGACGCACGTCGGGTATCCGACGTAGCCCGCGACGCAAGCGTCGCAAGCAGCTCCGGTGTAGCCGGTGGAACAGCTGCACGTACCGGTCTGATTATTGCAGCTTCCGTTTCCCGAGCAGTCGCTCGGACAGGCGTGGATCGCGTAGCACGTCGGATAATTGTCGTATCCGCTCGCACACTGATTGCACGCAAGTCCATCGAAGCCGGTAGCGCAGGTGCACTGACCGTTCGTCGTGTCGCACGTGCCATGTCCGGAGCAGTCGCTCGGACAGCTCATGGCCGGAGCGCACATCGGGTAGTTGACATACCCAACCGCGCACTTGTCGCAGGCGAGCCCATCAAAGTTGATCGCGCACGAGCAGACGCCGTTCGTCGTATCGCACGCGCCATGTCCGGAGCAATCAGCCGGACAAGGGAGGACCATCGTCCCACCAGTTCCGCCGCTTCCCGAGCCCGCGCTTCCAGCCTCTCCGCCGGTCCCAGCAGTCCCCCCTGCGCCCGAGCTTCCGCCCGTACCAGAGGTACCACCGCTACCAGCATCGCCACCAGTACCCGAGCTTCCACCGACTCCGGAAGATCCACCGGCACCGGCCTCACCTGCAGCTCCTGCATCGCCGCCGTCGAAGACGGGATGACTGGAGTAACCAGCCTCTCCGCCCACGCCAGCGTCCTGGTCTCCGCCGGTGCCTCCAGCGTCCACGGTGGTCCCGCCGGTTCCAGCCGATCCTGCCGTGCCACCGGTGCTTCCACCAGTACCGCCCATCGAGCCGGTCCCAGCAGTCGAACCGCCGGTGCCGCCTGTGTCGGATCCACCAGCACCGGCCGCAGAGCCGGCCTCGCCGATGGAACCAACGTTGCTGGGACTGTCGCCTCCGCCACATGCAGTGACGAAAGCCGCGATCGCGAGCAGGGCCCCAGCGGCCCAGCCCCAATTCCGCCGAGTCTGCTTCTTCATTGTCTGACCTCGTAGTGAAATGAGCCTAACCAAGCACCCTGCTTAGTTAATCTCGCCCTGATTCAGTTCAGGACTTGACAATCATAAGTAAAGCAGATTTGCAACGATTTGTCAATCCACCCAAGGTCTGGTAAATTGTAACGTTTTTCATCAAAATAAACGGGTATTTGAAGATAAAACAAGCCTTTTTATAACGAATTCAGCAGCCTGTTTGATAGGCTGCTGTCTGTGAGCGATGCGCTTAGCTTGTAGTTAAGGGAGCCCAGGCCCCCTAGAGATTAGATCAGCCACACATGGCCACCTCCTTGTTTTATACCCTTAGGGTTTAGATGCAGAGTTTTTCCGACCCTGCACAGCGTGTGCGTGAACCGAATAGGTCAAACGATTCCGCACCGCTAGGAGGTGCGAGTGTCAGGGTTTTTGGACCCTGTTTTAGTTGATTTAACCGTCGAATGAACGGTGATTCTTTTTACTTAGCAGAACCCTGATTCCGTGTCAATAGATGAATGTATCTGCACCTGTAACATTTGTTCACTGCCTTTTGTCGACAAAAAATACAAGTAATCCATAAAAAGGCGTATAATATCATCAATCGCTATATATCGTGGTGAATTAATATTAATTTCAATTCAATTTCTTCGGAAAAAGCACAAACAAAATATGAAAAAAGCGAACGGTAAACACCACCAACACAAGAACGCATACGTCGTTTCCGTGAACATGGGCTACGGCCACGAGCGGGCGGCGTACGGTCTGCGCGATCTTGCGTACGACGGCATCATCACTGCTAACGCTTATCCCGGTATCCCGGCTAAGGACAAGAAACTCTGGGCCGACAGCCGTAAGTTGTACGAAACCATTTCCCGCATGAAGCCCATCCCGGTCATCGGCGATATGTTGTTCGACGTCATGGACAAGATGCAGCGCATCGCACCCTTCTATCCGCGCCGCGATCTTTCCGCCCCGAACATGCAGATCCGTCAGACATACTATTTTATCGAGAACCTCGGGTTGTGTAAGCATCTGATCGATAAACTGGCTAAGAACCCCAAGCCGCTCATCTGCACCTTCTTCATGCCTGCATTCGCCGCCGAGGTCTATGATTACCCGGAAGACATCTATCTCGTCGTTTGTGACGCCGATATGGCCCGTGCATGGGCGCCGCGCGATCCCAAGAAAAGCCGCATAAAATATTTCGCACCTAACGGACGTGTCCGCGAAAGGCTGATCCTCTACGGCGTTAAAGCCGAGAACATCTACCTCACCGGCTTCCCCATCCCTAAAGAAGTCATCGGAGGCCCCGAGGGTTTGATCATCAAGAAAGATCTGCTTAGTCGCCTATGCAACCTGGATCCGAACGGCATCTTCATGAACAAATATGTCAACACGCTCGAAGCCGAACTCGGACCTGGAACGTGCCCGATACGCCGTACGCATCCTTTGACGCTCACTTTTGCTATCGGTGGAGCCGGCGCGCAAAGCAAACTCGCCCTGGACGTGTTGCACAGTCTGCGGCTCAAGATCAAGAAGAACGCCATGAACATGCGCCTGGTGGCTGGAACCAAAAAAGATCTGCTGCTCAAATTCCAAGACGCGGTAAAAGACATGGGGCTCAGCAAGAATCTGGACAAGAATCTTTTCATCGACTACTACCCGGATAGGCATTCCTATTTCATCGAATTCAGCAAGATCTTGCGCAAAACCGACATACTCTGGACCAAGCCGAGCGAACTCTCATTCTATTGCGGAGCTGGTTTGCCGATAATCATGGCTCCATCCATCGGTTCGCAAGAGCAGTTCAACCGCATTTGGCTCAAGATGGTCGGCGGTGGGGTAGCGCAAAGCGACCCGAAATATACCAACGAATGGCTTTTCGACTGGATCAACAGCGGAGGTTTGGCGCGCATGGCTTGGAACGGATACATCGAAGCGCCGACCCATGGTTCATACCGCATCGAAAGCATCATCACCGGAGAAAAAGTCGAGCTGGAGAAACTGCCGATGATCGTCTGATGCTATGTTCACCCCACTCGACAGCTTGATACTCGGTACGGTCCAAGGCTTGACGGAGTTCCTGCCCATCTCGTCCTCCGGACACCTGATACTCGCCCGCGAACTCTTGGGGCTTAACACCGAAAGCGGACTGATTTTCGATGCCGTACTGCAGCTCGGCACGATCCTCGCTGTCTACGTCTTTTTCCGTAAAGACGTCATCCAATTGTTCCGTACGTTTTTCCGCGTCATCTTACGCAAGAAAGAAGCGACGGCACAAGACCGCACGCTTCTCTTTGCCATCATCCTAGGCACCATACCGGCGCTCATCCTCGGTCTGTTGCTGCAGAAGACCATGGAAACCGTATTCCGCAGCGCCCTGCTCGTGGCCTGCACCCTCGTCGCAGGCAGCGTGCTTTTCTGGTTCGCCGAAAAAAAAGCTACGCAAAAGAACGATGCGCCATCCCTCAAACAAGGCTGGTGGATCGGTGTTTTCCAGGTCTTGGCGCTTGTCCCGGGCATATCCCGTTCCGGTTCCACCATCAGCGGAGGCTTGCTACTCGGACTCAAACGTGACGCCGCTACTCGTTTCAGCTTTCTGCTCTCGCTGCCCATCATCACCGGCAGCGGACTCCTTGCCCTGCTCAAGACGCTCAAGGAGGGCGGCACAGAGTTCGCACCGCTCAATCTCACGATTGGCTTCATCACATCGTTCATAATCGGTTACCTCTGCATCGCTTGGTTGATCGGCTATCTGAAGAAACACACCTTATCGGTCTTCATCTGGTACCGTCTGATCCTAGCCGCTGTAGTTTTCGCGGCGCTCATCATAAAATGATATGGCTAAAGCCATTTCGACATGCCCTTGGACTTGCACGGTCAACGACGTCTTTGACGAATTCGCTTCCGGACCAGATGGTCTGACATCATCCCAAGTCACGGAGCGTCGGAAACTTTGCGGCATGAACACGCTGGAGGGGTCAGGCCTGCAGCCGGCTTGGCGCATTTTCCTGCGTCAGTTCGAGAGTCCCCTTATCCTGATACTCTTCGCAGCCAGTCTCATCTCTTTCTTCCTTGGCGAACGGACACAGACGGCGATAATCCTGATAATCGTCTTCATCGGCGGCGTTTTGGCGTTCGTACAGGAGTATCGGAGCGACCGCGCTTTACAGCGTCTACGCAAGAAACTGACGCGCTACGCTACCGTCATCAGGAACGGAAAGACGCTGCGTGTCGCAGCTTCCGAACTGGTGCAGGGCGATATGGTGGAGCTTGAGATAGGTACCGTCGTGCCGGCCGATCTTCGCCTTGTATCGATCGACGATCTCGAGATAGACGAATCCGTGATGACCGGCGAGTCCGAACCTGTCGCGAAAACCACCGACGTGCTCGCCCTATCCAATCCTTTGCCGCAAGAACAACTCAACCTCGCTTTTTCCGGTACGCACATCGTGCAGGGTTCGGGTCGCGGTATCGTCATCCGCGTCGGCAAGGAAACTGAATTCGGCAAGACCGCTGCCCTACTTTCGATCCGCGCCGAAGAGACGGATTTCCAGAAAGGCATCCGTAATTTCGGGAATTTCCTGATCAAAATCACGCTCGGCTTGTGCATCATCGTCTTCATCATCTTGGGACTCATCCACGGACAATGGGGTGAGTCACTTCTCTTCGCCGTAGCCCTGGCAGTAGGTGTGTCGCCTGAGCTCTTGCCGGTAATAGTCACCATCAATCTTTCACGCGGAGCCTTGGCTATGGGCCGCAAGCAAGTGCTCGTCAAGCGACTTATCGCAATCGAAGACTTGGGCAACTCCGACGTCTTCTGCACCGACAAGACCGGCACCCTGACAGTCGGTAAGCTGCGCGTCAGGGATTCCATCCTGCCTGACGGCAAAAAAAGCCGGCTGCCGCTCTCTTATGCTTCTCAATGCCTTGGTATCGGCTCCAAGGGTCGCGCCACAAACCCGCTGGACCAAGCGATCCTCGAAGCTTCGAAGACGCAAAAATTCGTCCCGGTCATCAGCAACCCAACACTGCATGACATCGTCTCCTTTGATTTCAAACGACGCCGCATGAGCTGCGTCTTGAGCGGCAAGAATGACGATCAACGCTGGCTCATCGTCAAAGGCGCTGTCGCCGAGATGTTATCCGCTTGTACATCGGTACGTAAGGACGAACACAGTTCAACCGCGCTGGATGCCTCTGGTAGACAGGAATTACTCAAGATGGCAGACAGCTATCATGATCAAGGCTATCGTCTGGTGGCCGTCGCACGCAAAAAGATCCAGACCAAGGCGAATTACACTCCGCAAGACGAAACTGCACTCGAACTGGTAGGTTTCGTGCTCATCAGCGACGCGCCTAAGATATCCGCCAAGAGCGCGCTTCAATCCCTCAAACAGCTCAACACGCGGCTCGTTATCCTGACCGGCGACAACGAGCGCGTCACGCGCCACGTAGCCGAAAGCCTCGGCTTCACAATCACGCGCATGCTGACCGGGGACCGTATAGAGACCATGGACGACGCGACGCTGGCGCGTGAAGTCGAACGTACCAACGTATTCGCCCGCATAACTCCGACGCACAAACTCCGCATCATCCAGGCGCTCAAAAACAACCACCACGCCGTCGGATTCATGGGCGATGGCGTAAATGACGCACCGGCTCTTCGTGCCGCTGATGTCGGCATCTCCTTCGATAATGCCGTCGACGTGGCGAAAGAAGCCGCGAGCATCATCCTACTTAAGAAGAATCTTTCCGTCTTGGCTGACGGTATCCGCGAAGGACGTCGTACCTTCGTCAACACGCGTACGTATATCTACGCCACCATCAGCTCCAACTTCGGCAACATGCTTTCCGTGGCTGGCGCTTCCCTACTCCTGCCGTTCATCCCTCTTTTACCTGCCCAAATCTTGCTCCTGAACCTCATCAGCGACCTGCCCATGCTAGGCATTTCCACCGACAATGTTTCAGAAGATGAGCTCTCGCAGCCTCAAAAATGGGACATCCAGAAGATTTCCAACTTCATGTATTTCTTCGGTGTAATCTCCAGCTTGGCCGATTATGCTACTTTCGCCGCCATGTTGTTCGTGGCACGCGCCGACATACTGCTCTTCCGCAGCGGTTGGTTCATCGAGTCTGTCCTGACGGAGATCGTCATCATCTTCTTGGTCAGGTCAAGACGCATCTCATTGGATAACTTACCCAGCACGGTACTTTCAATGTCCGCCATCGTTGTCACGGCCGCAACGTTCTATCTTGTCCAGTCTGGCTTAGGCGGATACTTCGGCCTGGTTGCCTTGCCTATAAGCATCCTGTCCCTCGTGCTTCTGATCGTGGTCTGTTATTCCTTGCTCACGCTGCTCGGTAAGACTGCTTTTTACCGCTTCAAACCCAACGACACGAAGACGATCTAGTATTCGCGATCCGGCCTGTCCTCCTTGGATTCGTCCTTGATGTTTGCGTTCAGACTTAAATCCGCTTCGCGCTCATACTCTCCCCACATATCCGACAGGACTTGTTTTTTGTTCTCCAGATCCTGATCCTTATCGAGTTCACCGAGTTCAAGATGGCTATCCAGTACTTCATCGACCAATTGCTTCCACATATCTTCTGTCGCGACTCCCTGGTCTCGCGCCAAATCCGAAATCTCCTCAAACAACTCCGCATTAGAAAGTGTGTCTAGTTTCATAGTATGGACATTTTGAATCCCAAGGCAAAAAAATGCAAACTCACAGAACGGAAGAAGCGCCCCTTGAGGTGGAGCGCTTCACTAAGAGAGGCGGGTTATCAGTCCTTACGGAAGATGATAGGCACGATCGGCCACAGGACAGCGAGGAAGACCAGCATGTTCGCCTTCCTCATGAGGAACGATTTCTCTGCCGATCCTTCTTTGAGGTAGTCGGACCAGCTCATGCCGGTCAACTTCATGTCGTGCTTCGTGACGACCATGCAACCGATAGTCATCCACGCGACGCAGCAAAGAACGAACAAGGTTCCCATAGATTCCTCCCGGAGTTCGAGTTTCTGACAGGCAAAGATAACACAAAAAAGCCATTTTGTCAATGGTTGAATGCAAAAAAAGACGCATTTCTAGATCTTTCTTAGTTAAACCAGCTTCTAATTACCAAACAAAAAACGGGATTCAAGTCCCGTTTTTTGTAGCGACGTTCAACGTCGCATTAACTCAATTTGGTATCGCGTTAAACGCGATGGTAGCGCGTACGGGAGTCGAACCCGTCTTACCAGGTTGAGAACCTGATGTCCTAACCGATAGACGAACGCGCCATGTAGCTCGCGTACGACGTGGCATGCCAGTCGCTTACAAGCAAATCTGGATCTTCACCTTGATAACCAATCTGGGTCGTGCCTGACGAGGAGTTCGGCCGCCCTATCAGGATGCGCCATCAGCTCTTTGGTGATCTTTTCCATCCTGATGCCCTGCGATCCTTTTATCAATACGACGTCGTATTGTGCCATCCTCTCTTGGATGAATAGCCCTGCCTCCGGACTCTTCGGAAAGGTGAAAACCTTATCTTCCGGCATGCCTGCCTCGATGGCGCCGCGTGCCGTGACGTGCGCGAGTGTACCACACGCCACCAATAAGTCAATTCCAGCCTCTGCTGCGGCTTTTCCCTGCATCAAGTGTGATTCTTCGGCTAAAGAGCCTAATTCCAACATGTCGCCCAAAGCCGCTATCCTCTTCCCGGTATGTTCCAAGGGAAATGACGCCAAATCCCTGATGGCGGATAAAGCCGCTAAAGGTGAAGAGTTATACGTATCATCCAAAAGCCAGGTCCTCTTGATTCCTGGAAGGATACGCATCCTCCCGGGTGTTCCATGGAAATATCCTTGCAACCTGTTCATCGCGGTCGCCTGATCTTGGCCCACGGCTTTCGCTGCCGCTATCGCCGCACAGACCGAATAAGCTTGAGGCATGCCGATAGTCCCTTCGATCATCAATTCGTGGACTCGTCCTTCGAAACCTATCTTCAGCAGCATGCCTGAAGCATCCGGCACTGCGTCGTTCAGTACGATATTCTTTTCGATGAGCCTGACGTCGGACAAGGGGTCGGTGCCGAAAGAGATCTTTTTCTGCGGCAAGTCCCTACAGACTTCCCTTACCCGCAGATCGTCTTGGTTGAAGATGATCGTCCCGTCCGGAGGCAAGAGCCTGACGATCGCAGACTCCTCATCCCCGACCGCTTCTACCGAACCGAAAAATTCCGTATGTTCAGCGCCTATCGCCGTGAATATCCCTACTTTAGGCGTGACTAAACCCATCAGGCGCGCCAGATCACCCGGTCGATCGGTCCCCAGCTCCAATACGAAAGTCCGTGCCCGTAATTTTGACAGTCCGAGGTACGAAAACTTCGCCTTAAGCAGAAGTTTCAGCCATTTGGCTATGGATTTTTTAGGCATGTCTTGGCCATATATCGTCAATGGCACACCAAGATCATTGTTGAAATTCTTTTCGCTCATCACGACACTGCTGCCTTTTTCCTTTGCCCCCAAAGCTATGCCTACTGCATCCTTCGTGGACGTCTTCCCGACCGAGCCAGCAATACCGACGACCAACGGCTTTTCACGCCTTATCGCACGCTTGACGCATAGCGCCAATATCTTCTCCAACATTTTTTGTATCTGCATATGTTTGACTTGATCTCTTGATTATCACGGACACCTTACTTCCTTTCCGGCGGTACCTCAAGATAAGTCAAGAGGAACTTGGCCATATCCCCGAATACAGGCGCCGCCGAAGACTCCGCCCATTCGACATCTCGCGGATGCACGATCTCAATCAACATGGCGAATTTCGGGTCGCTCGCCGGGGCATATCCGGCAAAAGAACCTATGGTTATATCTGATTCATATCCCAAACCATTCTTTTTCGGCACTTGCGCGGTTCCCGTCTTTCCTGCGACCCAATATCCAGGCACGCCCGCCCTTTTTCCGTGACCATTCTCGACCACCGAAACCAGCATCCCGCTGATCAACCGGGAAGTCCTTTGGGTAATCGGTCGTCCTATCTCCACCGGCTTGGTCTTTTCCCTTCTTCCGTCGGCGTAGATTATTTCGTCCACGATATACGGCTTCATCAGCAACCCGCCGTTCGCCAGCGCCGCATAACCGGCTGTCAGCTGTATCGGTGTCATGGTTATGCCCTGTCCGAAAGATGCGGTAGCGGCATAAATCTCTCCCGACTTGTCCATGGACGCGATGGTGCCCTTGGCTTCCGGGGTAAGGCCGACGTTCGTCTTTTGCCCGAAACCGAAATTGATCAGATATTTCCTGAACGCCTCCCTGCCCAACAACCTCTCGACGAAGATAGTCCCTGTGTTCAATGATTCTTCCAGCACTTGCGTCATGGTCTTCGTACCATGCGCCTTCCCGTCAGAATTCTTGATCGTGAAGTCATCTATCTTCTCGAAACCCTTGTCGTCATAAGTCGTGTTGACGCCGATCTTCCCTGCATCCAATCCTGCAGCAAGGGTGAACGCCTTGAAGATCGAGCCTGGTTCGTACGGATCGAAAGTCGCTGGGTTGTTGAAGACCGCAATATCCCGCGTCTTGCCATACTGCGCCGGATCGAAATCAGGGAAAGAACACATCGCCAAGACAGCCCCGGTATAAGGCTGCATGATGACGATGGTGCCGCTATCCGCAACGTGGCCTCTGACCGCATTCTGGATCGTCAAACAGGCTTGGTATTGGATCGCCGGATCGATCGTCAGGACGATATCGGCCCCTGGTGTAGCCTGTTTCATGTCCATCAACCCGACTGCGATCCGTCTGCCTGAGGCGTCTTTTTCCGCCAAGAGTTCACCGGAGGAACCGGCGAGCAGATCGTTATACGAAGCCTCTATCCCGTATTTTCCAGCGGGTTGCCCGTTCGCGTCTTGACCGACGAACCCTATCAGCTGCCCGCTCATGTTGCTTTCCGGATAAAAACGAGCGTTCGATTTGACATAACCTATGCCTTCGAGTTTTGCGGCCTTCAGTTTATCGACCGTATCCTGATCCACGTCATCGGCGATCTTCTCATAAGGATCGTTCAGGTCTTTGGTTATCTGCGTCACCACATCCACATCCGGAAGTCCCAGGATCTGCGCCAGCTGATGTGCCGTATCCACGGCGTCATGCATCTCTTTAGGGACAGCATAGACCTGCCAAGACAAGCGATTAGTCGCCAAGACGCGCAAAGTTCCGTCAGACTTGTCGCGTACGAGTATCTGCCCCCTGGTCGGGATCAGCTTCGTCTGCACGTCGTGCTGGTCGGAAGCCATGAAAGCATAAAAACCATATTGGACTATCTGCAGATAACCCAAACGCAGGACGATGAATACGCCTGCCAACAAAAAACAATATTGTATGATCTTGAGCCTTTTTTCGTGTAAATCGGATAAGCGCAAAGATCGGTTCTGCGTAAGCGACATTTAACCCAAATCTACGCCAAAACGCATGGCGTGAACCAATCATAGCACATGCGTATCCTTGACGTGTACGCCCTTATTTCAGGTATTTCCTTCCCTTCAATTTCACCGGCAGATAATCCTGTTCTACCGGATGGTCGAAGGCCGGATTATATTTATAGCCCTTACCATAATCCAATTCTTTCATCAGCGCCGTCGGAGCGTTGCGTAGATGGAGCGGAACAGGTTCATTGGGCAGGTTCTGTATATCCGATTTGACCGCGCTATACGCCTCATAAAGAGCATTCGACTTCTTGGCCCGCGCCAGATAAGCCACGCATTGCGACAGGATCACGTTACATTCCGGCATCCCTAGATAATGCGAGGCCTGATACGCCGCGGTCGCCTGGACCAAGGCTTGAGGATCAGCCAAACCTATATCCTCCGAAGCGAATCTGACCAATCTACGCGCGACATAAAGAGGGTCTTCGCCGCCCTCCAACATCCTGCCCAGCCAATACAACGCCGCATCCGCATCCGAACCGCGCATCGACTTGTGTAGAGCAGAAATGATGTTGTAGTGCTCTTCGCCTTGTCTGTCATACAGCAGATGCGAACGCTGCAGCCATACCCGTAGTCCGTCTTTCGTTACCTTCTTGGTGCCGGAGCCTTTATCCGCGACTGCGGTCTTCACTAGATACTCCAAAGTGTTCAAAGCCATACGTGCATCACCATCTGCCGCCTGCGCGATCTGACTCAGCAGATCGGCCTCGATCTGTAGCTTCAGTTTGCCGAAGCCCTTCTCCGGATCCTTGAGCGCACGCTCAAGCAACGCTACCAGGTCTTTCTCCTCCAAACGCTGCAAAACGAAAACCTTGCAGCGCGAGAGAAGCGCTGAATTGACCTCGAAGCTAGGATTCTCGGTCGTCGCGCCTATCAGGATCATCGTCCCGTCTTCGACGCACGGCAAAAAAGCATCTTGCTGTGCTTTATTGAAACGATGTATCTCGTCTATGAACAGGATTGTCCTGCGTCCACGGAAATCGAGAAGGTTTTCTGCCTCCCTGACGGTTTGCCGCACTTCCGTCACGCCCGAAGTCACGGCTGAAAGCTGCACAAAACTCATATCCGAGACTTCGGCTACGACGCGCGCCAAGGTGGTCTTTCCCGTACCCGGAGGTCCCCAAAATATCATCGATGGTACGATCCCGGCCTCTATCATCGTCCTGAAAGCCGCACCCGGCGCAACCAAATCCTGCTGCCCGACGACCTCGTCCAGAGTTTTTGGCCTCATCTTGTCGGCCAAAGGCGCGAAAACACGTCGTTTTTCTTTGTTAGATAAGTCGAATAATGTCGGCATGGAACAAATATAGAACACTTATTGACAAGCGTCAAAACCCTGAAAACCGCCAGCCTTTCTGTCATCCCGGCCACAGAGCCGGGATCTAAAACCCTAGATCCCGGGTTAAGCCCAGGATAACGATCGCTGGGACTTGTTCGAGATAAACTGAAACGAGCCCCGCAGCCATAAAATTATGCCGTGGCTCCACGCCCCTACCCTCCGCCGTATCTCCTTTGCCTCGATGCGAATTCCTCCAACGCCTTATCCAATTCCTCCTGATCGAAATCAGGCCAATATTTTTTACACCAATAGATTTCGCTGTAAACGCTCTCCCAGGTCAAGAAGCCAGAAAGCCTCTCTTCGCCGCTTGTCCGTATGACCAAATCCGGCTCCGGCATCTCTGGCCAATACAGGCGCGACGCTATCGCTTGCTCATCCACTTCACTCGGTTCTACGCCATCTTCCACAAGGCGTCTGCATGCATCCACGATTTCAGTCCGACCGCCATAGTTGATGCAGACGGCCAAAGTCCCTCTTTTGTTCTTCGATGTCTGACGCTCTATCTGATCTATGGCTTCGACGAGCTTTTGGTCCAGTCCATCGCGTCTCCCGACGACTTTTATACTTATCCCTTTGTCCGCGAAATGCAGAAAATCTTTCGTCACTGCGAACTCGAACAGTTCCATCAGATATCCGACTTCTTCCTTAGAACGCTTCCAATTCTCCGTCGAAAACGCAAATACTGTCACGACCTTAATTCCTCTTTCGAAAGCGGCTTCCGCCATCTCCTTCAGACGCTCATAACCGGCCTTGTGTCCTGCAATACCGGGCAAACCCCTTTCCTTGGCCCAGCGACGATTGCCGTCCATGATTATCGCGATGTGGTTCAATGGTTGAGGCATAATAGAGCCAGATTAGATGCTTTAAGACTTTTCATCAAGCCTTGCCAGTGAACACTTAGTTTGCTAATATCTGGCAGCAAATGATATTCGGGCTATAGCGCAGTTGGTAGCGCGCGTCGTTCGGGACGACGAGGCCGTGGGTTCGAGTCCCACTAGCCCGACCATAAAAGACAATCTGCTGATTCAGGTTGTTTTTTTGTTCTCCCGCAAGCCTTGACAAAAAGGCTGTTTTATGTTATTTAAACGATTATCGACCGTATGGTCGGGACGTCCTGCGCAAGCGGGATAAGGGCGTCGGGTGCTTGCGCCTTCTCAAGCACGGTTCATTTTCCGGAGGTGCCGTATGGCACAGAACACCGAAGTCACTATCGTGAATGGCCCCAGTCGCTGGGATCTCCTGCTCGCGCTCTTCGATCGCGATGGGGAGATGAGAGTCAGAAGGATTTTCTTCAAGCTGAGGGAGGTGGAGGGCGTGCACTGCAGTATCTACTCCGCCAAGCTCATCGGCGAGAACGTCTGGGAACTCAAGGGGGTCATGTACATCTTCCTGAACGAAGGTTGCTATGTTCCGTTCAAGGCAGAGTACGACGACCACACCAGGAACGGCACGCTCACCATCTTCGGCGGCGAAGCTCTCAACCACGGAGAGAAATGCGAGAGCACCGACAAGGGCCTTCAGCGCCTTATCGCAGTACTCAAGAACCTACCCTGCTGACCTCCAGCCTCCTCACACGAAACGCACCCATCTCTCGACGGGTGCGTTCTGCGTTTGATTTGACCAAAAAATAATTGAACAGAACTTCCGAATGCAGAAGTTCTATTTCTTACGATGAGGGCATCCTGGCCAACAACACGGCCGCCTGATCCCCTCCTTCAACTCCGAACAGACCCGCTCTACATGCTTCTTCCTTGTTTCCGGAGTCTTGACCGACTCCGTCCAACAGATCCACTCGTTGCGCGCTAACGGAGTGATGTCTTCCCACTTCTCCAGCGCTTGCGGATCAGCTATAAGCGCCTTCCGCAGATCCGGCGGAACGTCATGCACGACTCCGGTCGCGATTTTTTTGACTGACATATTTTTTCCCGGCTTTCAGATTTGGATGCAGAAGAAGGAAGAACCGAGCATCAGAAAGCCTTTTTATTTGATGAATCCTCCAGCCTGGATGTTCCACAACTTCTGATACATCCCCTCTTTACCCAACAGCATATCATGCGTCCCTTGATCGATGATCATGCCTCCCTGCATGACGACTATCCTGTCCATCTGCATGATGGTCGACAACCTATGTGCGATCGCGATCGTCGTCCGACCCTTCATCAGCTTCAGTAGAGCGTCCTGGATCAACGCCTCCGATTCGGAATCCAAGGAAGACGTCGCTTCATCCAAGACCAATATCGGTGCATTCTTGAGTATCGCCCTGGCGATAGCGACGCGTTGTCGTTCACCGCCCGAAAGCTTGATGCCGCGCTCTCCCACATAAGTCTGATAGCCGTCCGCCAACTGCTCGATGAATTCATGGCAGTTCGCTTTCTTGGCTGCCGCAATCACCTCTTCGTCCGTAGCCTGCAACCTGCCGTAACGTATGTTTTCCATCAGCGTGCGATGGAACAATGCCGGATCCTGCGGAACGAGCGAAACGTACTCACGCAAGGAGTCTTGAGTCACTTTGGAGATGTCCTGGCCGTCGATCGAGATCGTACCGCTATCCAAATCGTAAAAACGGAAAAGCAGCTTGACGATCGTGGATTTACCGGATCCCGAGGGACCGACCAACGCCACATGTTCGCCCGGCTTGATGTCGAGATTGAAATCCTTCAATACCGTCCTCGTCTGGTTGTAGCTGAATACTACGTGGTCAAAGCCTATGCCGCCCTTGTTGACCTTGAGTCTCTTAGCTCTCCTCACGTCCTGCACTTCATGCGGCTCGATGAGCAGATCGGCCATTTCACGCCCGTCCGAGAAAGATTGGAACACGCCTTTCATCAGGTTCTGCATGTTCCACATGTTGCCGATCAAAGTGAACGTATAGCCGTTGAACAGCACGATATCACCGACGGTCAGTTTGCCGAGAGCGAAATAATGCAAGGCGTAATACATGACACCGAACTCGACGAAGATGAAGCTGGTCGCTCCTAAGGCACGGTTTATGTTGCTCGTATTCCAGGCTTTCGCCGTGATCTTCTTCCATATCGCCATTACGTCCTTGAATTTGTTCTCCTCAAAACCATAACGCGAGAACATCTTGACGCTGACGTTGTTCGAGAACGCATCCGACATGGCGCCTGATACCTCCGAATCCTTCTCCGTACTCATCACGTTGTATTTCTGGACCTTCCTGAACATCAAGACGTTTATGACGATGAAGACCACAACCCAGGCGGTCAACACAAGACCGATCTGATACTGCTTGTAGATCGTGATGCTTAATGCTCCGATGATGAGCAGCACCTGCGGCAAAAAATTGAAGATCAGGCGATCCGACAGATCCTCGAACGCCCTGACCAGCCTTTGCACTTTCCTGACCAATGAACCGGTGAATTGGTTCGTGAAAAACTGATACGAGTGCCGTTGGACATAGGAAAAAGCCATCTGTGAGACGTCGGACATGATGCCCGTCTCCAGCCTGACCACGAAAATCTCGATCATGCGCCAAGAACCCTGGAAGCCTATACGCAACATGATTATCACGACCAACGCTATCAAGGCAGAATGCGCCCTTTCAGACAAACCGCCACCGCTAGGCGAGGACAATGCGTCCACCAGCACCTTATACATCCAGGTCGCTGATAGCTCGAAGACATTGACCAGCAGACTGAAAAATATCGCTACCGAAAAAAGTAGCTTATATTTCTTTACATGTCTCCAATACAACTTTATTACGTCCCAATTCGTCGCAGGCATATGCAAATGATAAGCCTTACGCGAAACAAAAACAACTTTCCGTGTTTATATCTACAACCGACGAATCAAACCAGAATCAGGTCACGCAAGACGAGTAAAGAATACTTGAACAGTTTAGGCAGATGACGGACCTTCAACACGACTAACACGAGGCTCTTCCTCTTGTCCTTACTGTCGCAGAATTGCTCGAGAAAACCAGCTTTCTCCGCCTCGATTATGCGATACATAGCCAAAAAAGTGTCGTTGTGCCGCATCATATCCCAAAGCATCCGATAACGCAGTTGCCGCCGATAATACCGCATCAATCCCGACCTCTTATCGATCGATCGATGATATCCAGAGAGCGACGTCTTATCTCCCTTCAAGTACCTTGGTATCAGTTCTGCGGCGACTTTAGCCGAGACCAATGAACCTTTTATGCCGTCCGCCGCGAACGCTCCGCACATACCGGCCGCATCGCCTATCAACAAGGCAGCTTCGCCATAAGGTCGCGCCACGACTCCACCGATGGGGATCATCCCACCGAACGAATAATCCGTCTTGGCGTCTTGTGCTTCGATCTGTTTCAGGTCTATCAGTCGCCCGATGAACCTGTCCAACAGCTTGACTGCCTCCGACATGTCTTGCGACTTTTTCGCCAGACCGATGCGTATGAAATCACCGTCCTGCATCCTGCTCGGCGACATCCAACCGCCATAACCTAACGAAAAATCACCGAACCAGTAATGATAGATCGTCTCGTCCGGTTTTTGCCCCAAGAGTATCCTGCCTCTGATCACCTTCTCGTATCCGAAAAGGAATTTCTTGTTACGCCCTAAACCCACTTTCTCCGCGACTTTCGAGCGACCTCCGTCAGCGCCGACCAGGAATCTTCCGCTGGCCTTGTCCGATCCGTTACCGTTCTTGTAGCTCACGATATACCCGTCCTTGCAGTTCTCTGCCGCCACGAAGAACGTCCCTGTCTTCAGTTCGACGTTATCCGATAACTTTTGCGATAGCGCCTGCACCAGGCCCCTCGTATCGGTCTGGTAGATCCAAGGTTCCGCGGTTGTCGATTCGAAAGATGTCTTGAAATCCGGCGCCACCACGCAGATCAGTTTGATCGCATTCGTGATGTGTTTGTCTATATCGAAAAAAGGCACGAACTCCTGCCTCGTCTTCTCCGTTATCAGACCCGTCGATTCCACGCTCGATCCCGCAAGCGGCTTCGTCTCCAGGACAAGTATCTTCAGGTTCCGCGGCAGATGCAAAGCCAGGGATAATCCAGAAAAACTCGCGCCGACGATGACGACATCATATCCAGTCATACGTGATAAGTTATGCCAGAGTCGCATTATTGGCAATATTCACGGACCTTTACGAAAAGTGCTATACTGTCGGTAATTATATGGACGGACAAAAATCAACCAGCCGTTATATCCTGACGGCCTTAGCCATCATCTTAGTCATCACGGCTTTCATCCTCATCGCGCTAAATGCGCTGAAGATCAGCACGCCGCTTACGAGCCTGACCGGACAATCCACGGCAGACGCCTATCGCGAAGGCTTCCTTAGTGCTCGCACCAAATACGCAGCGATGTGTCCGCTGATAAATAACGACGGAAATATCATCTCCGGCACCGTCACCGCCGTCTCGGGAGATACTTTGACCATCACCCAGACCACTTTCGACACCGAGGAATCCATCGACGGCGTCGGCGATACCCGGACCGTGAAATCCAGCGCTGCGACCAAGGTCGAGATGACCGCAGCCAAGGATCCAGCTGTTTTCCAGAAAGAACTCGCCGAATTCAAACCGTCACCAGACAAAGTCGTGTCTCCCCCATCGCCGGTCACCGTCCAAGCCGCTAATTTTTCCGACATCAAAGTCGGCGACATCGTTCGCGTGACAAGCGACACGAATCTTCGTCTCGCACCGGAAATCACGGCGACCGACATTACCGTCACCCGTAACCAATAAGTTTGACCTATTATAAAACCGTCACGGTTCTGCCGCGACGGTTTTTGTTTCCAATCGATAGTCTATGCTCCGTCTGCGCCTTTGCTCTTAGGGGCAAGCGCCATCAATACAATCGGCAAGACCATCCACGCGCTGCGTCCGTTGTCACCCATGAATATCTGTTTAGTCCCTTCGGACAGGCCTTGCGTGATCTCCGCCGGCAAAAAGTTTAGCGTAATGCTGATCAACAATCCGACCTGCAGGATGCTGAAGATGATGGTCTGCCACCACGAACCAGGAGCATTCGATCCGCCGATCGTCTTAAGCAAAGCGCTGCGCGACAAAAGGAAGAACAGGGCCACGAAGACGCCGACGAAGAAAGTGATGCGTAAAACGTAATTGTCGTTGACGTGCAGCTGGAAATTGATCTTGTTCAGCAGAGGGGTATTCGATACTACGGCTAAAGCCATATAGACCGATACCAAGATGACGATCACCCGGTCCCTTCCTAGCGACAGTCCGTAAAGCAAAGCGCCGATCACGAAAAACAACAGGATGAACAGGTCCCAACTCGGCGCCGACCAATTCAAAGAACTTAAATAACCCATTATTTGATCCATAATGGGTCCATTATACCACTAAATCATCAAAAAAATCCTACAACCCTGTTTTCTTGAGTTCTTCCAAAGCCTTCTTCTGTTCGCGGCTGATCTTTTTCTCGACTTTCGCCTGGATAGTCACCAATTGGTCTCCGCGGCCGTGTCCTCGCAGATATGGGAAGCCTTTGCCATGAAGCTTGAAGACCGTACCTGATTGGGTACCCTCGGGTATCTTCAAGCTGCCCGGACCATCCACCGTATCGATCGTCACTTCTCCGCCGAGCTGTAGCGTGGAATATGGTATTTCGGCCGTCGACAACACATTCTGCCCTTCACGACTGAACCCAGGGTGAGCCTTGACGCGGATCCTCACGAAAAGATCGCCCGCTTTGCCGCCGACGCCCGGATATTCACCTTCACCGTTCAGCTTCAGCGCCTCACCGTCGTCGATGCCGGCCGGGACATCGATGGAATATTCCTTCGTGACTTTCTCGATGCCTGCGCCGGAGCAATGCTTACAATCTACCGTTCGGCGCTGACCTTGCCCTTGGCATTCCGGACACGTCACGGCAGATTGGATGGCGCCGAATATGGTCCGCGCCGTCTTCTGGACCTGGCCTTTGCCGTTACACGTCTTGCACGTCTCCATCTTGGAACCAGGTTCCGCACCAGTGCCTTGGCATACGGAACAGACCGAGTTCTTGTACAGCTTGATCTGTTTTTTCGCGCCATGTGCCGCTTCCAGAAAATCGATGATCAGTTCGGTCTCGATATCCCGTCCGCGCTTGACCCTTTGTCCGCCGCGACCGCCCTCGAATCCGAACATGCCGCCGAGGATATCGCCCAGATCGCCCAGATCCTCGAAATTCACTCCGCCCTGGAAATCCTGGAAACCTCCGCCGAACCCGCCGAATCCCTGTCCGCCGCCAAAGCCGCCTTGCTCGAATGCGGCCGAACCGAAGCGGTCATATTTGGCCCGCTTCTCCTTGTCGCCCAAGACTTGATAGGCCTCGTTGATGTCCTTGAACTTCTGCTGGTCGCCGCCCTTATCCGGATGATGCTCGTGCGCCAAACGACGGAACGCCTTTTTGAGTTCGTCGTCTGATGCCGTCTTCTCGACGCCTAAAATTTTGTAGTAGTCTTTGGACATTTATTTTGTGCCGTTATTCGTCATCCAGAGCTTGTTTCAGAATCCAGATACCGGGTCAAGCCCGGTATGACAGGAAAATTATTTCTTCTCTTCTTCTACCGGCGGGACATTCCCTTCGTACCTCAACTTCTCCCACTGCTCCAAAGTCTTCTGCAACGTCGCGATCAGATCGCGTGCAGCGAAGTGGTTCATGAAGATGCGCGATACGAGCTGCGCCTGGTTGACGCCGTGCGCATTGACATGGCTCAAGAAATCTATGACCACATCCCGTTCCTGCGAAGTGACGGAGAAAGCATTGGCGTAATGACCCTTCAAGACTTTCGGTTCGGCATTCACCGTGATCTGTTGTGCTGGCTTTTGTTCATCTGACATATTGCTTCTTTTCCTTAAGTACGGTGGACGAGGCGCTGAGCGCAGCGAGGACTGTCTGAGCGAGCCCTAGACGATCCCGCGAGCGAGTTCCGCAGCAAGCGAAGCGCCTTTCCATCGCACGATTTTTATTGTTTGAATTCCCCTTCTTGCGGTTCCGGCCCTTCGTTCTTCTCTTCCGTCTGTGACTGGCCTTCCTGCTTCGGTTCGTTCTCGACCGTCGCGCTGTCGTTCTGTTGCTTCTTGTACATGGCTTCGCCGACTTTTTGGGCAGCCGTCGCCAACTCATCGCCGGCCTTCTTGATGGCCTCGATGTCTTCCGTGTCTTTGACCTTCTTCAAAGCTTCCAGCTTCTCATCCACGGCTTTCTTGTCTTCCTCGCTGACATCCTTAGCTTCCTTCATCATCTTTTCCGTGGTGTAGATCATGCTTTCCGCCATGTTCTTGGCTTCGATGAGTTCGCGCTTCTTCTTGTCTTCTTCGCCGTGCAGCTCCGCCTCTTTCTTCATCTTTTCGATGTCGTCTTTCGAGAGGTTGGTCGATGCCGTGATGACGATCTTCTGTTCCTTGTTCGTCGCTTTATCCAAAGCCTTCACCGACAAGATGCCGTTGGCGTCGAGGTCGAAGCTGACTTCGATCTGCGGAATGCCGCGCGGCGCAGTCGGGATGCCGGACAAGGTGAAACGACCCAAGGAGCGGTTGTCCGCCGCCATCTCGCGCTCGCCTTGCAGCACATGGATCTCGACCGAAGTCTGTCCGTCCGCTGCCGTCGAGAAGATCTGCGATTTCGAGGTCGGGATCGTGGTGTTACGTTCGATGATCTTGGTCATGACCGAGCCCATGGTCTCGATACCGAGCGACAATGGCGTGACGTCGAGCAAGAGCAATTCACCCTTGATGTCGCCTTGCAGATTGCCGGCCTGGACTGCAGCTCCGGCCGCGACCACCTCATCCGGATTGACCGAGATATTGGCTTTCTTGCCGAAGAACTTCTCGACCGTCTGTTGCACCAAAGGCATGCGCGTCATTCCGCCGACCAGGATCACCTCATTGATGTCGGAAGTGGTGAGCTTGGCGTCCGCCAATGCTTTCTTGCACGGCTCCAGTGTCTTTTCGACCAATCCACCGACCAACTCTTCGAGTTTGGCGCGCGTCAACTTCAGCATCAGATGCTTCGGACCGTTCGCGTCGCTCGTGATGAACGGCTGGTTGACCTCCGTCTCCATCGAGCTGGAGAGTTCTATCTTGGCTTTTTCCGCCGCTTCTTTGATGCGCTGCAAGGCCAGATTGTCCTTCGATAGGTCGATACCTTCCTGCTTGCGGAATTCATCGACGATCCAAGTGATTATCGTCTGATCGAAGTCATCGCCGCCAAGATGCGTATCGCCGTTGGTCGCTTTGACTTCTACGGTGTTCTGGTTGGTCGCGGCGTCGAAAGCTATCTCCAGCACCGAAACGTCAAAAGTGCCTCCGCCGAGGTCATAGACGATAACTTTCTCGTCTTTCTTGCGGTCGAAGCCGTAAGCCAAAGCCGCGGCCGTCGGTTCGTTGATGATGCGCAACACGTTCAGGCCGGCGATCTCACCCGCGACTTTCGTCGCCTGGCGTTGTGAATCGTCGAAATATGCCGGCACCGTGATGACGGCTTCCGTGATCTTCTCGCCCAGACGCGCTTCGGCATCAGCCTTCAATTTCTGCAATATCATCGCCGAGACTTCTTCCGGCGAGTATTCTTTCCCGCCCATGACGACGCGCAGACCATCGCCTTTCTGGGCGATCTTGTACGGCAACCACTTGATGTCGCGCTGGACCTCCGCGTCGTCCCAACGTCGTCCGATCAAGCGCTTGACGCTGAAGACCGTATTCTCCGGATTCACCACGGCTTGGCGCTTGGCGACCTGTCCGGCCAAACGTTCGCCCGTCTTCGAGACGGCGACGATCGACGGCGTGGTCTTGGCGCCTTCCGCGTTCTCCAATATCTTAGGCTGACCGCCTTCGACGATCGCCATGCACGAATTGGTCGTGCCCAAATCGATTCCTAATATCTTTGACATAGATGTTTTTAGTTGAAGAGGCTTCGGCTCTTATTTATCTTCTTTCTTAACTTCGATCGATATCTTCTTAGGCTTAGTGGCTTCCTTCTTCTTCAGTTCGATGGTGAGTATCCCGCCCTTGAAAGCCGCCTTCGCGTCGCTTTCGTCGATCCCCTGGGGCAACGAAATCTGCCTGCGGAACTGTCCTTGCCTGATCTCTTTGCGGTAATAGTCTTTTTCGTCGATTTCCGTCTTCCGTTCCGTGCTGCCGCTGATCGTCAGCAGACCGCCTTCGACCGAAATCTCGACATTCTTGGGATCGACGCCGGGCAATGCCGTCTCGACGATCAACGAATTCTCTTTTTCGTAGATGTCGATGGCCGGGACCAGACCGCTCTGCTGATTGACCGTAGCCGGCAGGCCGTCGAAATATTTATCGAAGTTGTCGAAAGGTTCGAAATAATTGGACCATTTGATGAGTGACATATGATTCTAAGGTTAATTTGCGTCTTAAGATTATTGTTCCTGCCCCTTCGCCCTGGCCACTATGACCCTGGCCGGCCGTAACAGTTTTCCGTTCAGGCGCCATCCGGCTTGCAGGCAACGGAGCACATCGCCGTCTTCCGCTTCGTCGCTCGCCTCTTCCGTCACAGCCTCGTGCACCAAGGGGTCGAAAGCGCCCGTGGTCTGGATCTTCTCCAGGCCTATCTCCTTGAAGACGCTTTCCCACGAAGCTTTGACGGCCTCGAGGCCGTTCAACCAGTTGGCGAGTTTCTTCTGCTCTTCTTCCGGCAAGTCCTTCAGTTCCGGTTTATATGCCAGCGCCATCTCGAACTGGTCTATGGCCGGCAGCAGCTTCTCCAACAGGTTCTCGTTGGCGTAAAGCGCGAACTCGGCCTTTTCCTTGTCGGTCTGGCGTTTCAGGTTGGCGTAGTCCGCCTGCGCCCTTTTCCAGCCCGCCAGATAATCCTCGCAGCGGCAATCCTTCGGATCTTCGCTCTGCGGCTCTTCCGCTTCGATATCTATATTTTTATTTTCTTCGTTGTCTGCCATATTCATTTCAGATTGTTCTTCAGATTGACCAATAAGGCTTTAGCATAGGGGTAATCCATACGGACCGGACCCAAGATGGCGAAAAATACCCCTTCGCCCAGCGTGACCATCACCGAACCGCACATGGATCCGAACGGACATTGGCTGCCGAGCATGATCGTCGGTTCTATGAAGTCCTGTCTTTTGACTCGTCCGATCATCTCATCCAAGGAATCCAAAAGGGCGCCGAGATTGATCACGTTCTTCATCTCGGCGAATTCCGGTTGGGCGAACAGATGCGTCAGTCCGGTATAGAACGTATCGTCCTTATGCAAACCTATTATCACGGCATTATCCACGGCAGCTGCGATGCATTTGGCTGACTCCTTTATGCGTGTCTCGAAATCGTGCTCCGCGGAACTGATGTCTTCGATGGCTTGGCAGTCTTTCTTGGTGGCTGACCGTTTAGGCATCAGCTCGTCGACATAAAGCTGATAACCTTTCTCGGTCGGCAAGCGGCCGGAAGAAGTGTACGGCTGCGTCAGATATCCCAACTCTTCCAATTCGGCGAACCAGTTCCTGATGGTCGCCGAGCTGACCTCCATGCCGTATTCCTCCACCAAACGCTGCGAACCCACAGGTTCGCCCGTCTTGATCACGTCCTCTATGACGTTCAGCAGGACTTGTTTGAGTTTCTGTTCCATGCGACGTGTATATTAGCACTCTTCATTCTCAAGTGCTAATTAGCATACAAGGCACTTGAGTGCCAGTCAAGTGCCTGAAAAATACTTATTTTGGGCAAAAAATCACTCGTAACGCAGAGCCTCTATCGGATTCAGCTTGGCTGCTGCACGAGCCGGGAAATAACCGAAAATGATGCCTATGGCCGCCGATACCCCGAAACCCAACTCGATCCCGAACCAGGGCATCTCGAATATCCAACCGGCTGATTGGAAAGATTGCAGTATCTTGATACCGAGGAAAGAGAAACCGACTCCAAAGAATATACCCAAAGCTCCAGCCATCAACGAAAGGACGATCGCTTCGTACAGGAACTGCCTCAAGACATCACTCGACTTTGCGCCGATGGCTTTGCGCAATCCTATCTCCCTCGTCCTTTCCGTCACGGTCACATACATGATGTTCATTATGCCGACTCCGCCGACCACCAAAGAAATCGCTGCGATGGAACTCAGGAGTATCTGCAGGATCGTACCTATGATGCCTGCCCGCGCCATCACGTCTTCCTGCGTCGCGACGAAAAAGTCGTCTTTGGACAGATCCCCGGTGGGGTTATCCAGCTTGTGCGTATCGCGCAGCAAGATCCTGATCCTTTCTTGGGCTTCGGTCGGGGGCGTGCTGCCTATCTTGACCGTCATGAACTGGACCCGATCTATATTGAGCTGCCGCATCAAAGTGGTCACCGGCACATACACGTTACGGTCCAGGTTCGTGAAGAACCTTGTCCCGGCGGGTTTCATCACACCCAGCACCCGATAATTCTGTTTCTTTATCTTGATCGTCTTGTTGACCGGATCCTCATTACCGAAAAGGTCCTGTGCGATGTCATGACCCAATACCGCCACGCGCGAATATGCCGCGACATCTTCCGCCGTCAAGAAACTACCCTCCTCCAATTCGGTATTGAAGATCAGCATATCGGACTCCGTCGTGCCGTTTACCTGCGTCGAGTAGTTGCTGCCCTGGTACTCGACCGTAAGGCTAGAATAGACGTTAGCTCCGACCGCTTTTATCCAAGTCTGCTGTTTGAGCTTGTCATAATCATGCAGCGTCAAGACCTGTTTGACTGCCGTGGTCGGTGGTCCTGCGCCTTGTTTGCCGTCACCCGGACCGTTACGGATGAAGACCAGATCAGAACCGAATGACGCGACCTGTGAAAGTATGTAATTCTCTGCACCGCGGCCTACCGATAACATCAGGATGACCGAGGCCACGCCTATGACGATACCGAGCATCGTCAAGACGGCCCTGCTCTTGTTGACGAGCAGGCTGTGTAAACTCAATTTTATCGTGTCCCTTAGCCTCATATCATTCGTGCCGTAAGGCTTCTATAGGATGCATACGGGCCGCCTTCCTCGCAGGCAGATAACCGAAGACCAACCCGATGGTCGTCGAGACCAGAAAACCCATCAGCGCACCATTGAATGAAACGATGAAACTCCAACCTGGTTGATAATAGTTGATGATCTGGATCGCCAACCAAGCCAAGAACGAACCTGTCAGGAAACCTACGGCACCTCCGGCTACCGTTAGCATCACTGCTTCCATGAGGAATTGACGCAATATGTCCTTATATTTCGCGCCGATCGATTTACGCAGACCTATCTCCGCGATGCGCTCGGTGACGCTCACGAACATGATGTTCATGATGCCTATGCCGCCCACGACCAAGGAAATGGCTGCGATGGCGGTCAGCAGGATCTGCAGCACCGAAGTCACTTGATTGACCGTCTTGATCGCATCTTCCGCGGTCATGACGAAAAAATCATCCTTCGAATAATCCCCGGTCGGGTTATCGATGTTATGCGCCTCGCGCATGACTATTTCGAGGCGGCTTATGGCTTCGGGCAGAGGCAAGGGGGTCTTGACGATGATGTCGTCGAAATACTTGCGGTTGTATACATCCATCAGCGTCGTGCCCGGAAGATAAACTATCTCGTCAAGATTAGTGAAGAATTGCGTACCCACGGCCTGCATCACGCCTATCACACGATAGCTGGTAGATCCCAACTTTACGCTTTTGCCGATCGGATTCTCCTGTCCGAAAATCTCATCGGAGATCGAATGACCCAAGACTACCACCCTGGAGTGTCCGTCCACATCCGCATCCGAGATGAATTGCCCCTTGTCCACGGAATAACCTCCTATCGTTATCTCGTCAGGCAGAGTCCCCAAGACCGTCAATGACTTTGCGACGTCCCCGCCCTTGATCAGGTCTGTCTGCATCGCTTCCGCCGAGACCATATCCAGCCAGGTCTCTTTCTTCAGGCGTTTGACATCCTTGTATTCCAGTGTCTGGTCCACGAAAGGCGAGGCGTTCTGGAGTTCTGACATCGATTTCGTGCCAGGTAATATGATCAGCTTATCCGGTCCGAAAGCGGAGAGTTGCGACAAGATGAAGCGCTGGGCCGATTCGCCGATGGACAAGGCCAAAATCACAGCCGCTATGCCGATCACGATGCCGAGCATCGTCAAAACAGACCTGCCGCGGGTCCGGAGCAAGCTTTTCCAGGAGCTTTGGACCAGGTCTGAATATTGCATAAGTTACTTAGTCAGTTCGCCGGTACTTAAGCAACGGTTCTTGACCGGTTGATCGCTTTCGATCAAGCCATCCTTCAGCTTAATGATGCGTTCCGCATGCTCCGCTGTATAAGTCTCGTGCGTCACCAAAATGATGGTATGCCCGAATTTCATGTTGAGATGTTGCAATATCTCCATGACTTGGGCACCGGACTTGGAATCAAGGTTTCCCGTCGGCTCGTCGGCGAAGATCACTGGCGGTTTGCGGATCAACGCTCGCGCGATGGCCACGCGCTGCCTTTCCCCTCCGGAGAGCTGGTTGGACAAGTTATGGACGCGGTGACCTAAACCCACCGATTCTATGGCTTCCATAGCCAACTCCGTACGTTTACCGGCAGGGACATTGGAATACAGGAGGGGCAACATCACGTTGTCCAACACCGAAGTCTTAGGCAAGAGGTTGAATGCCTGAAAGATGAAACCTACGTTCTCGCCGCGCATGAGCGCAAGCTTATCTTCATCCAATGTCGAGACATCCTTATCCTCGAAATAATATTTACCGCTCGTCAGACCATCCAGGAAACCCAAGATATGCATGAGCGTGGATTTGCCCGAACCCGAAGGTCCCATGATCGAAAGGAATTGGCCCTTAGGTACGCTGAAGGTTATCCCATGCAATACCGGCGTCTCCAGCTCCTCATTGAAGTAACTCTTCTTGAGGTTCTCTACCCTGATTACGTCTGACATGTGTTTAGCTCTTCTGCGACAATATCACGTTCTCGCCTTCCTTCAGTCCGGATAATATCTCGATCTTTCCCTCATCGCCTTTCAAGCCTACCGTGACCTGCCTATCTTCCGGCGTATTATCCGCTTTCAACACCCTCACGCTCTTCTGGCCTGACGCGCTGTCCGTCCTGATGGCGCGTAACGGTATGATCAAAGTATCTTTAGATTCCGCCGTAAGGATCGTCACGTTAGCCGTCATGGCCGGCTTCACGTCGTGTCCGTCAGGTTCGATCTGCACCCGTATCTTGTAATAGACGGCATCCTGCACCAGAGTTTCCGCCGGATCCAAAGCCGTGACCGTACCCTTGAATTCTACCTCATCGCCATAGGCATCCAAGGTGATGGTCGCCGTCTGGCCTAGTTTGATCTTCGGGATATCGGTCTCCGGGACTTTCGCCTCGATGTCATACGACTCCGTGCCGATCATCCTTATGACCGTCGCGTTCATGGTCGCTTGTTCTCCGACGTCAGGCAAAACCTCGGAGATCGTGCCGTTTACCGGGGCTACGATTTGGATATTCGTCAAGTCTTCCAAAGCTTTTTGGTACGCCACGCTAGCCTGTTCGACTGCAGCACGCAGCGGTGCGACATCCACAGCCCGCGGTCCTGATCGCTTCAGGTCCAACGTCGCCTTTGCCGCCTCCAATGCAGCCTGCTGTATCTGCACATTTACCTCTCCCGCTTTGACCTGAACGTCAGCGTTGGTCTGTGCCGTGTCATAAGCCAGTTTCGCACTGTCATAAGCGTTCTGGAGTTGGTCTATCGTCTGGGTCTTGCTCAATTCCGTATTCAAGATGGCCTGCTTCGCCGCCAGGACCGTAGAATCCTGGGCCGAAACACTCGTCCTATCGGTATCTACAGCCGTCTTCTTTGCCGTCAGATCGGTCGAAGTGAAATATGCGCTCGTCAAAGAAGCAGCCAGGACTTTCTGGACATCGGTCAGATATGTCTGGACATCCTTGATGGCTACGGAAACAAGATCTGCAGCAGCATTTATCTCATCCTTCGTAGAATCATGGGTCAATGCGTTGACTGCCGCCTCCGCATTCAATTTGGACTGCTTAGCGACCTTATAGCTGCTCTTCGCCCGTTCCATGGATCCGAAATCAAGATAACCCAACAGAGTCGCATAGTTCTGATTGCTCGCCGTATCATCCACACCTGTGATCTTGTCTCCGTCGGTCAAACCGGTCTGCAACGGCCCCAGCGCGGTCAACAGTGTCGTTTTCGCCGAATCGTATGCGTTCTGGATATTCTGTGAAACAATCGCACCTTGGTTATCTAGATTGCTTTTGGCCGTGGATAAAGCGATTTGCGCCGTCTTTACGGAATCGGCCGTAGTCTTTTTCGCCGAATCAAGGTCAGAGAGAGCCTTATCATAAGCGGCTTGCGCCTGGTCGACCTGTGTTTCAGCTACGTGGATGCTCTGTGTCGTCTCACCCGCAAGCCTTGAATTCAAATTCGCCTGCGCGACAGCTAACGATGCTTTTGCGCTTTGTACCGCAAAATGTGGATCCTGCCCTTCCAGCTCGGCCAGCACGTCACCAGCCTTGACCACGTCACCGACTTTCACGTTTACCGCCTGGATGGTGCCGGAATTCTTAAATGCCAGCTCGATCCTTGCCGCAGGCTTTATTTCACCGGTGACCTCGACCGTCTGCTTCAGGTCGCCCTTTTCCACGGCTGCAGTCTCGTATGTGACCTTGCCGGATTGGCTGCGGCTATACATGTACCATCCACCGACCACTACCAAGATGACCAGTACGATGTAGGTGCTCTTCCTCTTGAGAAACTTGGGTAATGCCATATGCTAAATATTCTTGAATTTCGATAATTTATCGTTCATCTTATCCATCATCTCCTTCATCATCGTGATCGGTATGAGAAGCATGGCGCCATCACCGTGCGAAGCCACCAACAGACGTGATCCCGCCTTAAGTCCGATCGATTCCCTGAAATCCTTCGGTATCACGATTTGCCCTCGTTCACCTACGACGACCGCGCCGATCATATCCTTTGTGCAGGCAGATGTTTTCTTAGTCATAGTATGAAAAATATGAATTGTACGAATTTAGCATAAACGCCTAAAACATGCAACTTTAGCTGAAATCCCCTCTGAATTTTCCATAGCGGATGATCAACGTAGCCCTGATCATCTGTATCCCCATCACTATATATTCCTTCAGGCCCTTAAGGAAGCCCACCTTCTGCATCTTCTTGCGCATATTGAGCCCCGGCATCTCCCGCCGACAGATCCTCAATCTGTGGATCCTGCAATAATAATTCAACGCCGTCTCCACCATGAATCCCTTTAGATACTTGTCCGGGATATCCTCGAAGATCCTCCTGTTCAATACGCGCTCCCCGCTGATCAGCGGCAAGAATCTTGTCAGCGCCGTCAAGAACCTACCCCTATCCCTCAAACCAACGCTCATATCGCACTCTCCCTTAAGCACGGGCATGAGTAACGACTCGAGGTGTTTCTGTCCCAAACCTTTAAGGTCAGCATCCAAGAAAAACAGTATCGGCGCATCCGTATGAGCTACGCCGTGCATCATCGCCGCTCCTTTGCCGTGTTTCCAAGGGAACTGGTGCACCAACGTCGCGCCGGCTGCAACAGCCTTCTCGGCGGTCGCATCCGTCGATCCGTCGCTTATCACTATGACATCCCTGAAAAGATGCGAGTCGACCAATGTCCTTACGATCTGCCCGATCGTGGGCTCTTCGTTGTAAGCGGCGACTATCGCTGCGGCTACTTGCTTTATCATACGTCGAAGCTCAAATCGTACTTTATCTCTTCCAGCTTGCGGATATGCTGACGCGCCTGGTCCACTTTTGTCCTGGCATATCCCGTCGCGTCCAACGACAACAGCATCTCAAATACTTTATCGGCCAGCTTGGAGACCCTGACTATCTCCTGCCTGTTCTTGTTCGTCGCGCAAAAGACGCTATAGCGCACCAGTTCACCGATCAGGTCCGACAAGGCGCCGATCATGATCAACGGATCCTCCGGTTTGTATTTCAGCTCCAATATTTCCTTTCCGTTTACGGCATTCAAGAACAAGTCTGCTTCCAACATCTCTTCCACTGCTGCCCTCCACGCTCCTTCATCCTCGATCAGCTTCTCTTTTTTGATCAGGGCCAATCCCTCTTTCATCAAGCCCTGCGCTTCGCCCGATTGTCGACTCGCCTCTTCGTTTTTCCCTCGATGTAAAGAAAAAATGATTTGTTTCGAGACCTTCTGCAATTTGGAGGAGATGTCCCTCAACTCCCGCTTTTGCTTTTCCGCTTGTGCGTAACGCGATGCCACCTTCTTCAGTTCTGTGTTCATGTTCATATGTTTTTTAATGCCGCATAGACCGCCTCCGTGCGGCTGACTACGGAATCCCAAGAGAACAGCCTGACGGCCGAATCCCTCGCTCTCTTTCCGCGCTCTTCCGTCATCTTGGGGTCTGCCAGGACATAATCAAGGGCTTGCTTCAAAGCTCCGACATCACCTGACTTATAAGACACGCCGGAATGGTCTATCAACTCCAGGTTCTCCGGTATATCGCTCATGATGACCAGCTTGGCGTAAGACATGGCTTCCAAGACGGAGACCGAAAGACCTTCAGACCTGGAAGGATGGATCATGGCATAGGAATGAGCGATCAGCTGCTTCAAAGTCTCGCCCGTCTGCCTGCCCGAAAAGACTATACGCTCATCCCCCAAAGCCGCGGCACGCAACTTCTTTTCGTATCTTTGTTCTATATAGTTAGGTCCTGCAAAACCTATGACGACCAACCTCTTATCCGTCACCACCGACTTGAAAGCGGCAATCGCGTCTTCTATCGCTTTGTGCGGTATGAACCTCGACAAGGTGAAGAAGTATCCATCCGGCTGTAATCCGAATTTCCCCAGCTCATCATGTCCGGGTAATTTTTTCGGGATATCGACTCCATTAGGTATATACCAGACATGCTTCTTGAATTTCCTTTGGCAGAACAATTGGATGGCGTGCGATGTCGCGACAGTCGTGTGCGGAAAGAATACGGCGGTCCACTCACCTAACGCCAAATAGGCTTTCGCGAACCAACGCCATTTCTCATGGAACCTGTCGCGGCTATGGAAGGTGACTACGATCTTCGCCCTGGGTTTGAACAGACGCGGAATCCAAGCCAAAGTCGAAGGTCCGACGCCATGATAGTGGACGACATCCGCCTTCTGGCCAAGCACATGCAGAGTAGCCAAAAATGAGTTCGCGAAAGCATCAAGATTTTTCCGTTTCAACGTCGGTAGAGTTATCAGTTTTACGCCTTTGAACTCTTTGATGCGACGAGGATTCGCATAAGGCCTGACATAAACGCTCACCTCATGACCCAAAGCCACCAGCCGCGTGGCCAGTTCTTCTACATGCGTCTCGATACCTCCGCCTTGCGACGTCGCGGCCGGTATACCTTTTGCGCCAATCATGTAAATGCGCATAAACTAGGCGATTCTCGCCTTTCTAGCCCAAGCCAGGCATGTCTTGATTAAATTCCTGACTTCGTATATTATTTTAGCGCAAAAGTTGGATTCCTGCACGTGTTAAACGAGCAAGAACAAGCTTCATACGGCGCGGTAGCTCAGTCGGTAGAGCAGTGGCCTTTTAAGCCAACGGTCGTGGGTTCGAATCCCACCCGCGTCACCATGTACAAAACCCGGAGATCATCCGGGTTTTGTGATAGACCGAACTTGGTGGGATGAGAACCGTTGAAGGGGTTTGGGGAAACAAACAGAGTATATTTCCCCACTTCAGTCGAGGTGAGCTCACGAGAGGGCGCCGCGCCCGCCATGCAAGCAAGGCGTTGCGGGCGGGGAAGCCCTTTCGTGGGACCCAACCTCTCACGAGAGGCTGGGGACGTGAGAATCCCACCCGCGTCACCGTCGCGTCAAACGCGACCAAGTCAGATAAAGCCCGGAATTACCGGGCTTTATCGTTTAAAAAAATCAGCGGTCCGGACGACACTCGATAGTGCTATCCGGACCGCAAGCCTTCAGTTGGCGTTCCGCTGCGCCGCTCTCTTGGCCCGTATACGACGGGCTTGCTGTTGCAGCCAGGCATTGACCGCCGGCCTGATGGAGCATACCACCAGATTCTGCTCACGATCGTCGAGCAATGCAATCAGGTCGTCATTGCACAGAAAGGAAACGAGCGGCTTCAGCTCGATCAGCCGGATCGGTTCTCCGCGCACGATGCGCTGGATGAGATCCCTGAACTGCTCCAGGGGAAACCCACTCTGAGGCGGGCATACGATCTTCGAATCGTCCCATGCCGTGTAGCAAACCCGTTGCATCGTAAAGCCTTTCTCGGCGGACCGCCGAAGTGGTGCGTCCTACAGGAATCGAACCCGGAACTGCGCTTTCCTCAAACCAGAGGAAAAGGACGCCGACAGAATGAACATGTCAGATAAGATAAGCAAATTTCCTGGTTTTGTCAACCCTTTAACAAGCCGAACCAAAGCTTGGCTAATGCAGAACCATCATCTGTCTTCAAAATTTTAGTCAATGAATCGCCCAACTTCTCGCGTTTTTGCTCATCATCCATCAAAGCCAGGATTTCCTGTCTCAACCTGTGCGGAAAACCGTCCCCTTGCTCAACCACGACCAAGGAATCCATCAGTCTCTCGACGTTCCCTGACTGTGGGCTATTCGGCAAAGGCACCGCGATCACAGCCTTATGAAGATTCGCCAACTCGCTTAACGCGCCGAAACCGGCTCTTGAGACGACCAAATCCGCTGCGACATAAGCAGCCAGCATGTGCGCTTCATCGAACGACTCTGCCTGCAGATAACCATCTCGCTTGAAATCCGACCCCTTTCCCCTACCTACTTGATGGACGATCTGCATCTGTCCCAAGAGCTCATCGGCTATGGAGAGGAGGGCTTGGTTCAACGACAACGCGCCCGTGCCTCCACCTGTGACGAACAAGATAGGTCTCTTCGGATCCACACCTAATCGTTCACACGCTTCTTCACGACTCGGAACTTTCACTCCAGAAAAACGACATGGTATCGCCACCTGTTCGACGTCGATTCTGTTCCCGAAAGGTTTTACCGCAGGATAAGCGAATGATGTGGTGATTTTCCTGCAGAATCTCGCGACTGCGAGATTCGAACGTATCGGCGTGGCGTCCAATTGATGGATGGCACAAGTGATGCCTCGTTTGGCCGCAGCTCGTATCACCGGCACTTGGGTGTATCCCCCGGCGGAGAAGATCGCGTCCGGCGCCTCGTGCCTGATGATCAATTTAGCTGCTTTCGAGGCCCGTAGATAGTCGAAAGGAAAACTCAACCAATCAAGGCTCGCATGGCGTGACAACTTGGCGACCGGAATCGAATGGAAAGAGACCTCTTCGGCTTCGACTAGCGGCGCTTCTGGACCATGCGGCGTGCCGATCCAGACGAACTCGCTATCCGGCCGCATCAAACGCATGCGCCGCAATACGGCGATCAATGGCGTGACCGGACCCAGTGTTCCCCCGCCGCAAAAAAGTATCTTCATACGTTAGATTGTCTTGAGACCGAAGCGACTATCCCGGCCCCCATGGCCAAAGCGACGAAAGCGGAACTGCCATAACTCACGAAAGGCAAAGTCACGCCCGTCATCGGCATCAGACCGATCATGGAGGAGATATTCAATACCGCCTGGATCGCGAACCAGGCTCCGACGCCGGTCGCCAAGAAGCGTCCGAACTCATCCTTCGCGCCAGCGGCGATCACGAAGCAACGATGGATCATGAATGCAAGGGCCACGATGAAAGCCACGGACAAGAAGAATCCCAACTCCTCGGCCATCACCGCGAAGATGGAATCGCCGGCGACCTCCGGCAGATACTGATACTTCTGCCGCGAATGACCATAGCCTAAACCGAACAGCCCTCCTGATCCGATGGCCAAAAAAGCCTGGTTGATATGGTATCCGATTCCCTGCGGATCCAATTCCGGATGCAGGAAAGTCATGAAACGCGCAGCGCGATAAGGGGTGACTTTGATGAGCAGCGCGACCAGGCTCAAGAACGAAAAACCCAAGACCACGAACCAGATCACTGGCGCCCCAGCCACGAAATACATGAGCAGCGCCATGCCCGAGATGACGGCCATCGAACCAGTATTCGGCTGGAAAACCAACAAGCCCACTACTAGACCAAGGACCGCCAAAAAAGGCAGCAGACCTTCCTGCAATGTCTTGGCCTGCGACTCATGTTTTGACGCCAACCAGGCCGCCACATATACGAGGAATCCGACCTTCACGAATTCCGAAGGCTGGAATGCGATACCCAACAAGTCGATCCAACGTCCCGCACCGCCATATCGCATACCCACGCCCGGGACGTACACGAGGATCAACATGATGATGCTCAAGATCACCGCCGGCACAGCCAAAGGACGAAGCTTCCGATAGTCGAGCTTAGCCATGATGAAAAAGACGAAAATCCCGGGAATGACACCGTTCACCAGCTGATGCTTGAAGAAATACCATGAGTCGCCGAACTTCTGGACGCCCAAAGGGCCTGCCGCCGAAAGGAGCATGACCAGACCGAACATAACCACACCCGCCAGAAGCAGGAGGAATCGTCTATCTATCGGTTGGTTAGCTCGCATGTCAAAAATTTACAGCTTATCCGCCATCGCCAAGACCACGCCTATACCGGCACAGAACATCGAGATGAGCCAGGTGCGGAATACGATCTGCGATTCCTTCCACCCGATCGCTTCTAGATGATGATGGATCGGCGCGCTCCTGAAGACCTTCTTCTTGCGTAACTTCTTCGAAGTCACCTGGATGATGACCGAAAGCGATTCGATGACGAAAGGCAGCCCGATGATCAGCAAAAGCAGCGGCTGGTTGGTCAACATCGCGACTATCCCCAACAAAGTGCCTAAAGACATGGCTCCCGTATCTCCCATGAAAAAGGTGGCCGGAGTCACATTGAACCACAGGAAAGCCATCAACGCACCGGAAATGGCGGAACAGAAAATCGCCAGATCATGCTTGCCTTGCGAATATGCGATGGCCGCATACGCAGCGAAAGCAGCCATCAACGGACCGCCAGCCAGCCCGTCCAGTCCGTCGGTCTCATTGACCGAATTGGAGGTCGCTATGATGACTATGGCGAAAGCCGGGATATATAGCCAACCTAACGCGAAATCCCCGACGAAAGGTACATGCAGGATATCCCAGTCCAGTTTCGAATAGAACCACCAAGCGGCTACCAAAGCGATCGAGGAATAGGAAAGCAACCTGTGCCGCATCCTCAAGCCTCCGCCGGCAGGACCGATTTTCCTTACGTTGAGGTAATCATCCAATAGACCTACCAAGGCCGCAGCGATCATCGCACCCAAAGGCAGAAGTGTCTGGGAACGTGAAAGGAAGTTCCAAGAACAGAATTCTGTATCCCATAAACCACAACCAGCCGACAAGACAAGGATGATGAAAGTGACCGTGCCCCAGACAAGTATCCCACCGCCTACAGGAGTGCCTGATTTGGCCGCATGTAGCGCCGCTGCGATGGGCGCGCTCTCCGAGGTCCTTATGGTCTTGCCCATCTTGAACTTGCGCAGCAGCTTAAGAAGCAGCGGCGCCAACAGCATGGCCAACAAGAAACTGCCGAAAGTGATCGTGAGCGTACGGATGACGTCGAACGGAGCTGGATGCATAAATCAGATATTGACGAGCATTAAGAAGAATGAAGAGACGCACCAGACGGCTATCAAGACCGAAGTCAAGCCGGCCAAGGTCTTCGCCGCCAACGCGTCGAAGCGGAAAAGATAGAACGCCAAAAGGTAATTCAGGATCAGCACTCCAAGCATGGCCACGGGCACCAAAATGATCCACCACCAAGTCTGCACATTGTCTATCCCCAAGAATATATTATAGTGCATCACCAGCACATCCGACCTGAGCCCTTCCGGGATGAGCCGCCACAGGAAAAAAGAACCGGCGAATATGACGACCAATAAATCCCCGATGAGGTTCCACCGGATGAATGCATTTTGCCACGCCCTTTTGGCTGACAGCTTGATCTCCGCCAAAGCCATTGCTTCAATCTATATTCACGACCTCCTTTATTTCCGGGATGAACTCCCGTAAGGTTTCCTCGACTCCTTCCTTCAAAGTCTCGTTGGCATAGACGCAACCGACGCAAGCGCCTCTCAAACGGACCGTAACCCTGCCGCTCGGGCCATCATACCCCACGAACTCGATATCACCGCCGTGCATCATTATGCCCTCGCGCAACTTATCCAGGATCGCATTGATTTTCCCCTCTATTTCGAGCTGTTTTTCATCCATAATTAACATAAATTTACTTGTTCCGCAGAGCCTTGACAAGATGCCGGTTTTACCGTAATCTTGTGGCTATCTGTTTAGGCAACTGCAACAGCCTCGGCATTTGAGGATTAGCCCATGAATGCTGACTACAACCCACTAAAATCATATGGCACATAAGAAAGCAGGCGGCTCTACTAGTTACGGC
Source organism: bacterium (assembly GCA_021796435.1). Lineage (GTDB taxonomy): Bacteria > Patescibacteriota > Patescibacteriia > 2-12-FULL-60-25 > 2-12-FULL-60-25 > CAIKNB01. Next base: position 685,771 of record JAJYXM010000016.1, on the reverse strand, counting down.
CGCGATTCCCAAGGTCAACGCCTTGGTGTTAAGTTGTATGCCGGCGAATTCGCCAAGGTAGGCAACATCATCGTCCGCCAGCGCGGTTCGAAGATCCGCCCAGGCGACAACGTCTCGATGGGCAAGGATGACACCTTGTTCGCGGCAGCTGACGGCGTCGTCTCGTTCATAGACAAGAAGGTCAAGCGTTTCACCGGTGCTTTCAAGACCGTGAAATTCGCCAATGTGACCCCCGTCGAAGAAAAGAAATAACTGCATTCCGCACATAAAAAGGAAAAACGGGCTTGAGCCCGTTTTTCCTTTTGTTTCCAAAGACCTGTCTTTTCTTCTATACTATGGCCAAAACTATGCCCTACGAAACAATCATGGCGGTAGTCGCCATCGTCCTGGTCGGTCTCGCCATCTTCTTCTGGAACAAGGACAAAAAACCGGAAAAAACCCAAGACGATTCATTCACCGTAGACATGACGGCTAAAGCCAAGGCCGGCAAGCTCGAAAAAGTCGTCGGCATGGAGAAGATCACCGAACGTCTAATCCACGTCCTCGCGCGTAAACAAAAAAATAATCCCCTGCTGATCGGTGAACCTGGCGTCGGCAAGACAGCCGTCGTCGAAGGCTTGGCCCAGCGCATCGTAGCCGGCGACGTGCCGGAGGACTTCAAAGGCATGCGCATACTCGGTTTGAGCTTAGCCGACCTCATGGCAGGCACCAAATACCGCGGCGCACTCGAACAAAGGTTGCAGGCCATGATCAAGAACCTCGAAGAACACAGCCGCGAAACCATCCTGTTCATCGACGAGATACACATGCTAGAACAGGCGCGCGGCAGCGAAGGCTCCCTCGACATCGCCGATATCCTCAAACCCGCCTTATCCCGCGGCGACCTGCAGGTCATCGGCGCCACGACTTGGGATGAATACGAAAAATTCCTCAAACCGGATGCCGCCATCGAACGGCGCTTCCAACCCGTATTGGTCGAGGAGCCGAGTGAGAAGACGGCAATCGCCATCCTCACCGGCGTCAAGGAATCCTACGAAAAATTCCATGGCGTCTGCATCCCGCAAGAGACGATCGAAGCCGCAGTCCAAGATTCCATACACTTCGTGAAGAACCGTTTCTTGCCGGATAAGGCCTTCGATGTGATAGACGAGGCTTGCGCCAAGGTCTCGATCGAAGCCGAAAGGCACGAAGCTTCGGCGCTCGGTCTGGTCCATGCGGCTTCGGCCAAAGCCAAAGCCGAATGCGGCGGAGAAAACCCCATCGTCACGCCCGAAGACGTGCATCAAGTGGCAAAAGAATGGCACGCACATCAGGAGACACCGCATCATTGATCGAAGCGACCGGCCTCCCGCTCAAAGCCGCTCTGTTTTTTTGTTTCGCTTGGCTAGCCTTGATCGCGCTTTTTTTCTTTAACGGTTTGGATAAAAGCAGTGTCTACGTTGTTTCCGTAGTTTTCGCGGCGTCGATCCTGTTTTCATTACGCCACACCAAACCGAGGGAGCTCTTGCACCGATCAGAAGCGCTCACGCATAAGCTGAGACTTCCCTTAGCCTCGGTCCTACCTGTCGCAATCGATCTTTTCATCCTCGTTTGCTTCATCTTATCCAGGACTGACGCAGCCATCGTCACGCCCTGGGACGCAGTGCACCCGTTCATCATTCCGCTTTTCGTGTTGTCAACGCTATCTTTAGTGCTGCTCGACCGGCAAATCGACCGTAGCCTGAGCATAGCCGCTTGGATGCTGCACCTGTTCACTGCCTGGGGAGCCTCGCTCATGATCTTCAAGATCGGTTTTGGCTTCGACCCCTTCATCCATCAAGCCGCAGAAAGATATGTCGTGATGCATGGCTTCCTGCTGCCCAAGACCATCCTCTACAGCGGTCAATACGCGCTCATATCTTCGCTTTCTCTTCTGACCGGCCTGTCTGCCGATTTTTGGGATAAGATCCTCGTACCGCTCGCCTCCGCTGCGCTTCTGCCGCTTGTCTATGCCAAACTCAGACGCCCAGACGGAACCAAAGTCGATCCTTCATCGCTCGTAGTCTTCCTGCTGTTTCCCTTGGCCGATTTGACCTTCACCATCCCCTTCAACCTCGCTCTTCTGCTAGCCCTGCTGTCTTTGCCGCTTTTCGGCAGCCAGGACGCAAAGAACAAAATCCTGCTTTCCCTGCTGGCTCTTTTAGCGCTGCTGACGCATCCGCTTATCGGTATTCCGTTATGTCTCATGACACTCTGGCATCTGCTGATCCCCAAAAAAATCAACCCCTACATCTCCTGGTCGTTGATACTGCTTCTGCCTGTGATGCTTGTCGCCGCCTTCCTGATCTATGGCCATCGCTACGACGCTGCGGCTCCTGACCTATCGATTGATTTCCGTTCCACGCTTACCATCTTGTTCGATATACCCTTCAAGGACAACACAGATCCATTCTGGCTATTTCTCGTGCATGCCATTTGGCGCTACTCATTCCTTCTTCTGGGAGCCCTAGGCTTGTTCTCCTTGGCTTTATCCAAAAAAACACGACTGCTTCCCGATAGACATCTGTTGGCTTTCCCCTCACTCGGAGTCTTCCTCTCCGCGCTGCTCGTGGCTCAATCCATCAGACTCCCGGACATCATCTCTGCTGAACAATTCGAATTCGCTTTCCGCTTGATACGTTTCGCTGCCCTGATCACTCTGCCAGGACTCATCCTTTGGCTCGACGGATTCCTCGCCTCGGAATCGATCAAGCGCCGCATTGCCCTAGCCATTTGCCTGATTCCCCTCGTCGGCTTCTCCTGGTACATGACCTATCCGCAAAATGACGCCATAGCTCATTCCACCATGCCATCCGTCTCTGCCGACGAGATGGATACTGTCAAACACATCGAGAGCCGTTCAGCCGGCAGCACGTATCTCGTCTTGGCGCCGCAGATGTTCTCCGCCGCCGCGCTCAAGACTTTCGGTTTCGAGAACGGAATCCAGACGCAGGACGGCAACATCTATCCCTATTCCATCCCGACCGGCGGCAGGCTTTACGCCGAATACCTGCTTTTATACAGAGTCGCCGATCCGCTGCCGATCCTGAAGGATATCTTCGCCTATACGCCTGCGGACGAAATTTACGTAATCATCCCCCACACCTGGGATGATCAAGGCTCGACGGCCATAAAACTCTCGGGCTTCGGCACGAGTTGGAAAGAGACAGGCACTGACATCCTGGTCATCAAACGACAAACTGTCTATCCTGAAGAGAATCTGGTAAAATAAGTACAAATTTAATCATCCGCAATAACACCCTATGGATAACAAGACATCCACTGTCTCCAAGACCAATACGCGCGTATTGGCATTAGCCGGCGCAGGACTCGCCATCGCAGCAGCGCTCGGCTTTTTTATTGTCCGCGATAGGATCACACCGATCAGGACTCCTATCGCCATAAAACCCGGATCGATAACGACAGCCGGTTATACCGCTCCAGGCTATACGCCACCGGGATACACCGCACCAGGTTACACCCCGCCCGGCTATACTCCCCCAGGCTATACTCCTCCGGGCTATACCACACCACCAGGTGATACGACTCCAAAAAGCGCCCCGATATTGACGTTCCAGAATATCGCCAATAACGTTTTGTCCAACAATCTTGAATCCGAACTTTACAGGGTCTTGGTCGGCGCTAAATCCAGCGGGCCTATCGCCGTCAAACAGATCGCTTTCCTGGTGAACAAGACGCCGAGCGTAAACCTAAGTAATTTCAGGCTATACCGCGGCGCGACCATGATGCAACCTTCCGAATACGACATCATCAACCCCAGTGATGCATACAGCCTGAAGAACGCCCAACTCGGCAGCCAACAGACCAATTACGTCGTCGTGTCCTTCACGAGCGAACAGGTGATCGCCGGCAGCGGCTACGTCTATTCGCTTCGTGCGACAGCCTCTAACGTGCTCCCAGGCAACTATGTCTCGACCAGCCTGTTGCGCATCCCGCAGCAACAAGCAGCACAGGGCTTTCTGGTCAACGCTTCAGCTCCTCCATTCAATATCATAGGCAAAGGCATCTACAATATCGATAACTCGGCCTATGGGGATGCTTCAGCGGAATACCCGGGGCTCTTCGTCTGGTCAGACATGTCTGCCCTGCCGCACTACTACACCTCGACCGACCCGAAGTCGCGCGATTGGTGGAACGACTACAAGGACGACATGCCGACGAACGCCGCCACGCTGTCCGACTGAGTTCCTGCTTCAAACGCGAACGAAACACCCCGATGAAACCGGGGTGTTTTTGTTTTCTTCGATTATTCCGATTATTCACGGACGACTACTTCTTCCTCTTCGCCGCCGCTTTGATGAATCCCAAGAACAATGGATTGGGCCTGAATGGTCTTGACGTCAATTCAGGGTGGAACTGCGAGGCCATGAAGAACGGATGGTTCTTGAGCTCCATGATCTCGGCGAGCTTATCGTCCGGAGACATGCCGGAGAACACAACGCCTGTCGATTCAAGATCTTTCCGGTACTGCGGATTCGCCTCATAACGATGTCTGTGACGTTCCTGGACGATCTCCGCGTCATACAATTCACGGGCTTTGCTGCCTCTTTTTAGTACGCAAGGATAGTCGCCTAAACGCATCGTACCGCCATAGTTCCTGTCTTCCATCTTCTTCTGCTGTTCATCCATCAGATGGATGACCGGATGCGAAGTCTCTGGGTTTATCTCGGTCGTGTTCGCGTCTTTCCAGCCCAACACGTCACGCGCGATCTCGATCAACGCCATCTGCATGCCGTAGCACAGGCCAAGATAAGGCATCTTATGCTCGCGGGCATATTTTATCGCCAGCAATTTGCCTTGGACGCCACGCGAACCGAAACCTCCCGGGACGATGATTCCGTCCAAGGCCTTCAACGTCGGCGCGACTTTAGCCGGATTCTTCTCGAAATCTTCGCTGTTCAGCCAAACGATCTCCGGCCTGCGGTGTTCGTGCCAACACGAATGCTTGATGGCTTCCAAGACGGAAAGGTACGCATCAGTCAAGGTGAAATCCCCGGTCGAGAAATATTTACCCACGACTCCGATCTTCAGCGGTTTAGTCGAAGCCTTTATCCGATGCACCAGACTCCTCCATTGCTCGCCATCTGCTTTAGTCTTCTTGAACTTCAACTTCTTGACCACTTCATTAGCCGCGCCCTCCTGCTCCAGCATCATCGGAACGGCATAGATCGATTCTACGTCGGGACAAGCGATGACGTCTTCCGGTGCCACGTTGCAGCTCACGCTCAATTTACGCTTTCTGGGTGCGTCTATCGGCACGGATGAACGGCAAATTATCAGATCCGGTTGCAGACCGGCTGAATTCAACGACCTGACTGCGTATTGCGTCGGCTTGGTCTTCATCTCCCCGACATTGCCAGGGACAGGCAGATAGCTCACCAGCGCCACCAACACGTCACCCGGATGTTCCAGCCTCATCATGCGGCACGCTTCGAGATAAAGCAGGTTCTGGTATTCACCGACGGTCCCGCCGATCTCGACCAGCGTCACATCTGCGTCAGCGGCTTCGGCCGCAGCCTTGATGCGACCAATTATCTCCAGCGGCACATCCGGTACCCATTCCACGGTCTTTCCGCCATAACCCATGGATCTCTCGCGGTTGATGATCGTCTGGAAGACCAGACCCGACGTGATGGAATTCTCGCGTCCCAGATCCTCATCCAGGAAACGTTCGTAATTCCCCAAATCCTGGTCCGTCTCCAGCCCGTCCTTGGTGACAAAAACCTCACCGTGCTCGGTGGGGTTCATGGTACCTGGATCGACGTTCAGATACGGGTCGATCTTGACGGCCGTGACGCGTAAACCGCGCGCTTTAAGCAGTGCTCCGAGTGAGGCCGTAGCCACACCCTTACCGACGCCGCTCATCACTCCGCCGGCAATAAAGATAGTCGTCCTACGACGACTTTTTTTGTTCCGTAAAGTTTTCCCCATACGGAATTGGATTATACACCATCGACAAGCTTTGTTGTAATACGCTTATTTCTTCGTAAATGAAGAGGGCGTCGACCTAAGAATCGACGCCCGTCCAGAGAAGTTGCTTCAGCGGAGGTATGGGAGTTGCTTGATGAGAAAGTCTAGGCAGATGCCGGAGTTCGGTTCCACCTTGCTTGTGCCATGCTCCGCCGCCCAGGCCTTCACGTTCTTGACGATCTCGGGACCGATGACTAACACGCACGAGCCGTAGCCTCTCTCGGTACAGACGTCGCTGTGGACTGCACTGCCTTCGCCGTAAAACTCCGCACGGCACTTGCTGCACCTGTAGCAGCCGTGAATCATATCGTAGCTCACTTCATACTCGAGCGGCATGCCCGGACGCGGAAAGGTGTTGGCCCACAAACTCTTCCTGCGCTCAGACCCGTTTTCGCTGTGGTTCATCTCACCCGTTACCTCCCGTTAGAGTCAAAGACCATCCCGTGTTCAGGATCAAAAAAAATAGCAGAAACTGCTATTTTTGTCAATCTTCTCTTGTCGTTCTATCTCCTTATCTGCGTCTGCTGGGCGATCGCCCGCAAAGCTCTGGCGAGTAACCTATCCAGATTCTTGTATCCGCTGATGGAAAAGACGTTCTGCGCCTTGACCCACTTGCCTTCGAAGATGGCCCCCTCCCCCGTCAGATGTTCTTTTGCGTCAGGCGGTGCCTCGAAAAGGAAGATATGCACGACTTTTTGGATGACCCCATTCGGCCGACGGAACCGGAAAGACGTGCGTCCGAGCGGTGAGATATAACGCAACCTCCTCAAACCTGTCTCTTCTTCGATTTCCCTGATCGCCGTCTCCACCAGGTTCTCGCCTGACTCCTGATGGCCTTTGGGGAAAGTCCAACGCGAAAACGGGTCTTTGATGAAGAATATCTCCACCGACCCGTTGCGGCGCCTGAAGATTATCCCGCCGGCGGATATCTCATTGCTGATCGCTTCCAGGGAATGCCCGACTTCAGGCCTAAGCCTTGGGCCGCGCCTTGCGCCCTGGACGCGCTTATTTCTTCGTGGTGAGTAACTCGACGGCCTTGTCGAGCTGCGGATCTCTGTTTGCATGGTAGTCTTCGTCGGTCATCTCCACGACTACGTCGGGATCGATGCCGAGCTTATCGATCAATCTGCCGTGCGGGGTCAACCACTGAGCGATAGTGATCTTGACCGCGCTGCCGTCAGCGAAATCCATATAATCCTGGACCGAGCCTTTTCCGTACGTCTTGGTGCCGACCAGTTTGGCGATGGCGTAATCCTGCAACGCGCCCGCTACGATCTCCGAGGCCGATGCCGAACCGCCGTTCACCAACACGACGGTCGGGATCTGGCGCAATATCCCGCTGGCTGTCCCGTGATACTGATCGACCACTTGACCCTGTCTGCGTTCCTTGACCACCACTTGGCTGCCGGCCCATTCACCGGCTACGCTGATGGCGCTCTCAAGATAACCGCCTGGGTCGTTGCGCAGATCCAGGATTATCCCCTTCACTCCTTTCGACGTCACCTCATCCGCAGCCTTCGCCATCAAGTCGGAAGTATCCTGGTTGAAGCTCGAGATCGAAATCACGGCGATTCCATCTTCGCGGTATTTGACGTTCACGCTCTTCACTACGATGACATCACGCGTGATCTTTATCTCTTCGGTCAAAGGCGTCTTTATCTCCTTGCCCTTGCTGTCCTTCTCCGTCTTGTAACGGCCGACAGTCAATACGACTTCCGTCCCTTTATCGCCACGGATCAGGGAGACGGCCTTTTCCACCGGCATGCCTGTCGTATCCGTCCCGTCGATCTTCAGGATGAAATCACCAGCCAACAGACCGGCTTTTTCCGCAGGAGAATCAGGCAAAGGTGAGATCACCTGCAGCTGTTCGTCCTTTATGCCGATTTCCGCGCCGATGCCTTCGAATTTACCCTGCAACGCCTGACTGAATTCGTTTGCGGTAGTCGGTTCAAGGAAGACGGTATATGGATCATCCAATGATTCCGCCAAGCCCTTCATCGCACCATACATCATCTTCTGTTCATCCAACGGTTTGACGTAAAAATTATCCTTCAGCTTTTTCCACAGGTCCCAAAATTCCTTGAAATCCGTACCTAATTTAAGGTCGCTCGGCGGAGATGAGCCCACTCCCGTGATGCTGGCCACGGTCCCCGAGGCATTCTCACCGTTTTGGGCCGCCATCAGGTTCTGCGGCCTGCCCACGGCAAAGCCGGCCCAAAAGGCCAAAACCACGGTAACTGACACTCCCAGAGCCCAAACCACTCTCTTTATATTAGGACTATTTTGGATTTGCATGTTATCGATAATAAGATGATAATCTACCCTAGTCAATCCATATGCATAAAGCGCCTTTTCACCGCAGGATCCTGCCTCTGATTTTCGCCGTAGTTTTCATCGCCGTAGCGCCTGCGATACTTTTTTATACGTCTGGTTACCGCTGGAACCCCAAGAAAGGCAAGGTCGAAAGGAACGGCACCGTCATCTTGGATTCTATCCCGACTGGCGCCTCCATCTCCGTCGATGACCGTCCCCTGGATAAAGTCACGCCTTACACTATCCAGGATATGGCTCCAGGTACGCACAAATACACGATGGAACGCACCGGCTATACCTCATGGTCGAAATCGCTTGACGTCCATTCCGAAAAAGTCACTTTCGCCAACTCCGCCTATCTGTGGAAAAAATCGGAACCGCAGTTCACGGCAGATAGCTCTGCGTCGCACGCCGCGATCAGTCCTGACGGTACACGTCTCGTGACCATCGACACGCTTACTCCTTCCAGCACGGAAATCGAGATCTACACCACCAAGGACTTCAAGACGCAAAAATCCGTGATCGACGATCCTACCCCTGACGATCTGACCTTCGTCTGGTCCGACAACTCCCGCTATGCGCTGATGCGGGCGGTGGACGAGAACAAGGCCTGGCTCATCGATTCTTTCGCGAAACACGAACCGCTCACGCTGCCCGACGGCGCCTATCGCTGGGAAGGCAACCGGCTGGTCGGAATCGATCACAGCGTCCAGACGATACTGCAGACCAGCAACTATGCGTTAGAGAAAGTGCCGCTGGAAAAACCGCTGATCGACACCAACGACACCGCCGATCTGAAGACCGCCACTGACACTCCAGCTTTGCTCTATACGACACTGAAGGATCCGACACGCGCGCTGCTTTTGCCTTCCGGCGATTGGAACTTCTACGTCTCACAGAACAATTTCCTCCTGCTTAACGATGGTTGGGACTGGCTTTCTTTGCAGACCGAAAGCAATCCACCGCAATATCGGAAGATCACCGGAGACTCGCCTCGTCTGTTGATCAACAAAAAAACGGATTACTACCTTTTCGTCAACGGGACTGAACTTCTGGTCTGGGACCCGCTTTCCGAGCCTGACCTCATCCTGCGCCAAAGCGACCGCATCCTGAACGCCGCCTGGCACGCAAGCGGCGACAACATATTCTACGCCACGGAAAAAGACGTACGCGTCATCAACCTCGATCCGCGCGACGGCAGGCAAATCTCCCCTCTCGCGACTTTCGATGAAGTTAGCGATTTCGCGTACTACGACGGCAAGCTATACATTCTCGCCACGCGCGATGACCATACAGGCTTATGGGTATTGACGGTAGAATGAACGACATGGATCGACGAGCCGTAATCGATAAGACCGTCGGATTCGTGAAACAACGGCTTTCCGGCGCCGAAGCAGGCCATGATTGGTGGCATATCCATCGCGTCTGGACGACCGCCAAGCACATCGCTGAACACGAATCAGTCGATACTTTCGTCGTCGAGCTCGGCGCGCTGTTGCACGATATCGCGGATTCCAAATTCCACGACGGAGATGAGGACATCGGCCCGCGCACGGCCCGCGGATTCCTTTCGGAACTCGGGTTAGACGAAGGCGTCGTGGAACACGTGGGTTTGATCGTCGCCAACATTTCGTTCAAAGGCGGCAAGCATGAACAGAAGTTCAGGTCGCCCGAACTCGACGTCATCCAAGACGCAGATCGGCTCGATGCCATGGGCGCCATCGGCATCGCCCGGGCCTTCAACTTCGGCGGACACGTCGGACGCGAACTCTACAACCCCGATATCAGACCGAATCTTGAGATGACCAAGGAGGAATACAAGAAAGCTGCCGCTCCGACGCTCAACCACTTCTACGAAAAACTTCTGTTGCTCAAGGACAGGATGAACACCGAGACCGGAAGACGTCTGGCTGAACAGCGCCACGCCTTCATGGAAAAATATCTGGAACAATTCTATTCAGAGTGGGAAGGCGAAATTTAATTTTGACGCTTCTTCGACATTGCGGTCCCGAACTTTTCTTGTCATCCCGGCCAAATGGAACGAGAGCCGGGATCTGAATGATGATTGACACTTTTTTCTATTTGCCTGAAGATACCGACGGATCTTTTTTGCGGAGGTAAATACCATGAGCGATGGGATGACTGATGCGTTCCGAATGACGCTGGCGCACGAACGCCGGATCGCCCTTGTCCGTTCGATCCTGGCGCTGCTGAAGGATCAATGGGACAAGGAAAAACAAGCCACGGCCGTGAACGATGTCATGGCTTACCAAAACTGGCTCTTCGTGGTCGAAGGAGGTTCGAGCCGTGAAGACGGCGCCGCGCTGTTCCTCGACTTCCTGGTGCGGAAAAACCGCAAGGCCTGGTCTCGGCTCTTCGCCCTCATCCTCGGACAGTGCGGCGACTGGGTCGATGGACAGGAATTCCAGGAACTCAAGGGGTTCTCGCCGTTCAGCGGCAAAGCGCTCATCCTCATGCAGTCGAACGGGACGGGTATGCACATCCACGCTGCACGCGACCTACAGAACAGCCTTGCGCGTCAACTCTCGGAGCGGAGCCGATCCCACGAGCAGCATCACCTTCTGCTGGCCTTGGACGTCACCGTGTCCGACGATTTCGAGGTCAAGCCCTGAACCAACCGAAAAGCGGCCGGAGACTTCTCCGACCGCTTCGCCGTTATTGTAGGTTTTTTCTTATCCCCTCCGCCACTGCCTCCGCCTCGCCCGGGGCGTATTCCTTTCCCGGCCAATGCTTCAGGCCATCGGATTCGGTGCGCGGCACGACATGCAGATGCGTATGCGGTATCACCTGGCCCGCAACCTGGCCATTATTCATCTCTAGATTTATTCCGGCCGCGCCTTGCGCCGTCAATGCTTGCGCAATCTTCTTCGACAGACGTATGACCGCTTCCATGTCCGCATCTTCGATGTCCATCAGGTTCGTGCTGTGTTTCTTCGGCGCAATCAGCACATGCCCAGGATTCACCGGGTGGATGTCCAAGAATGCGTAAACCGTATCGTCCTCATAGACCTGTGTCGACGGTATCTCCTTATTAATGATTTTGCAGAATAGGCAATCTTCCATATTTATTCTTGATTATATGATTCAAGATTAATTCAGCTCAGTCCCTCTCAATCATGGTTTTGTCCCGGATTCGAAAGTTCCATCAACAGCACGAGGCTCGCAGCGCCCGTCACTAACGCCAAGGCCAAACCCATCGTCGTCATCTCCACCTTCGCATAAGCATACCAACCGATAGACGCAGCGACGACAAAGACCAAAAACCGCATGACGATGTTCGGTGCATTAGTCGCAGACGACAGAAAAACGCTCGAAGCCAAGAAAAACAGCACGACCAGGACGAAAAGCGGCAGATTGGCGAACGGGACGATGAAACCAGGCACGAACTTTTCCATCGCCAACCAGACAAGACAGACGAAAGCCGCAGCGATGGCGCTTTGCCGATAAAACTTTTCGAGTAGCTCCAACGGTGTCATATGATTCAGAACCTGTGCCAAGCATTCGCCGCTTCGCTGCGCAATATCCCGAACCAGTCATGCAGGTCCACCGCCTGGCGTTTATAATCCAATGAGATCTTACGGACATAGACCGCGCCGGACCGCGACATGATGCCCGGCGCAGACAGCACGAACTTCAATCTATCCATGTTCGGGTTCAGGCTGAACGTGAAATGCGACTTCATCCAACCGTCGGATAACAGTTCCGGTTTTTCGTAATCCGTCAGTACGGCCTTGACGCCTTCCGCCGCGAGTTGGGTCGAATCGCTGAACCTGCGCGGCTGCGGCTCGAAATAGCTCTGTGGCGTGAAGGAAAAATATCCGTCAGCCACGATCCGCACATCACCCAACGGCGCCTTCAGCACGGCCAATCCCGTATCCGCCAAATCACGATTTGCCCTTACGGTCGTATGCGTCTTCTTGAGCGTCACCGTCTTTTGGCCGAATGAAACTGTCTGGAGACCTTCATTGTGGAATGTCTCCGCTACGATGTGACGGGAATTCGTCCAGGCCAAGCCGACTTGCGTAGTCGTGGCGAAACCGACGAGGTCTCCGAAATTCAACCTAGGGCCCACCACCCAATGTTTGGCCGTCGTATTGACGTTGCGGATGAAGACGTCGTCGCTCATGACGACTGAAACGCGATAGACGCAATGCTTCGGATCCTCAATCGATATCGTATGCTTGAATTCCTTGCCCATCTTTACGTCCCTGCTCCCCGAAGCGCCGACTGCGTCCTGCGCAATCTCTTCGTTTCCGCAGAAAATCCTGAAGCCCACCGTATCATTACCTTGATCGCGGTTCGCCGCCTGCAGACTGAACACCGTCCTGAATGGCGTGGTCGGGATGAAATAGAAGTCATGGGCACCGCGTAAGGAGATCTTCGTATCTTGCGCCGCGCCCGCAGCTCCATCATAGACCGCAGGCGAAACGCTGGTGGCATCCCATACCGCTAACGACGACACGTCTTGCTTGCTCAAGACAGCTGTCGCGCCATCGAAGACATACGCCGGGACAGGCTTATCGACTTTGCTCCAATGCGCGTTATCCATCTCTTCGGAATACATGGGACGCATCTCCAACTGCTGACCGGCCGCGTCTCGGGTCAAACCGAATTCTAGCACCGGCTGTCTGATGGTCTTATATTCTACGCTCACATCGACCGTCTGATACGGTCCGGGAACGACGGAGGTGAAATATACGGGATCGTCTATGATGGCTTGCCCGACCCAACCATCCGCCTGCTTACCCGGTGGCGTCACACGCTCGCTCGGCAAAAAAGGGTTTATCCAGGCACTGCCCCGGACCAGATCGGTCTGCACCGCGAAGATGCCGGAGGGCGGGAAGCGCATGACGATCGGCCAAAAGACCAAAAAAACTGCGGCCAGCCACGGCAACGCAAGTAGGATGTAAGATAAAGGTTTCGGTAAGATCACAGACTTAGTTCGTATAAGGTCTGGTTGCTGCTGCTGAAGAGCGGCATCAGGTTGAAACCGCGCGCCTGCCAATCGACCATGCCCGCCTCGTCTTGCGTCGTCATGAACATCAAGACCTTATTCTGCGCTGCGAGCTCCTTCATCCTATCATCTTCGGGCATAGGACTCACGGCGTCGAACTGGGGAAAGAATATCTTATCGCTGCGGTCGGATAAAACGACAGCGTCCTCGCCCGCTTGGGCTTGCGCCTGTTGTCGGATCTCGGCATAACGCAAAAGCTCCTGATCCGATATCGCCGCGCCTTCACCGTCCTGGTATAGGCCTAAGTAAGTGCCATATACCGACAAAGCCAAAAACGGGATGATGAATAAGGCAAGTCCCTTGGGTTGGCCGAATCTTTTCTGTATCGCCTGGACCGTGGCTGCGACAGACAGGACGAAAAACGGCGTCAAAGGCAAGAAATAACGCAAGAAAGAATTCCCTATGGATACGACATTCACTCCTACATGGTCCTGATACAGGGCCTGTCCATAGACGATAGCCAGGACAATCGTCGTCAAAAACCCAGCCGCGGCCAAAATCTTGGCAGTCCTGCCTTTCCAGGTGAAATAGATGGCCAAACCTGCGGCCAAAAGCCAAGGCCAATACATACCGAAAAGATAGTCACGGAAATTCGCCCAGAGTGCCCTTGGATGCAGGCCGAAAGGCAAAAGATTCTGACTCACTTGACCGACCGAACTCGCTTGCGGCGCCAAGACGGTATCGCGCAGATTATAGCCGATGGCCAAGAAGGAGCCATACGTCTTATATGAGAACCAAGCCGCGATCAAAGGCACCATAGAGCCGGCCAAGACGAACAGTGCCGCTTTTTTATACTTCGCCCGATCCGTCCTGATGACATCCCATCTGATGGCCAATATCGCCGCGAACCAAACCGCAATCCAAAAAGCCTCTACCGGCCGTATGGCCAGAGCCGTGCCCGATGCAAGCCCCGCTACACCGAGATAGAGATATTGCGCCGGATCCTTGGCACGGTTCTTCTCACCCCAGACGATCCAAAACAGGTACATGGCCCAAATACACAAAGCAACGACAATCAGATTCGGAAAAAGCCCGCGATTCGCGTAAAGGATCACAGTCGGGAAAGTCAGCCATGTCAACGACGCGAGTATCTGCGCCGCGGAACCCATCTTTTTCGTCAGGTTCCAAAGAGGTATGACGACCGACAGCGCTAACAGCGGAGTGAACCAAAGCGTGGCGAACTGCCCGAAAAAAAGATAGACCAGCGCCATCAGGATCGGTAAGCCCAAAAAACCGACCGGCACCATATAGCCCCCTTGGCTCACGAAGCTGCGAGGATGCAACCATGGGAATCGTGCCAAAAGCGGATCAGCTATCTTCATCGTGCCATGTTGCGCCAAAAATTTTGCGCTGACCGCCACCGCTGTCTCGTCCGGACTCATATACACGTCCAAAAACAGACGTGGGATCACACCGAACAGAGTTATCCCCAAGACAAAAATCCCAAGATAAATGATGGCTTTACCTGACTTTTGCATGCGTGAATCTTAGCACGAACATACTCTGCATGGGTAGAACTAGCTCTTAATGACGATTTATCTCATCCCTAAATGACCTTCTTCCCCTGTCTTCTACCCTCTACCCCTATTTTATGTTACCGTAACCACATGCAAACGAAGAAATTCGCTACTTATTGTTTATTGATCGCCAGCGTCTTCCAACTCGTGTTCCCTTTCGCGATCAAAGCGCAGACCGTGGATATGGATCCGGGCTTCGATCCTGACCATATACTCGACGATGACGATATTTTCGACGCCAACGGCATGAGCTATGACCGCATGGTCAGTTTCCTGCGTTCCAAGGGGACCTTGGCTGATTACGTCACCACCGACATCGACGGAGTCCCGAAGACGGCAGCCGAAATAATCTGGCGCGTCTCGCAGAGCTACAAGATGAACCCCAAGTATCTGATGGTCCTGCTGCAGAAGGAACAGTCGCTTGTCGAAGACCCTAACCCCAGCCAACGCCAGATGGATTGGGCCGCCGGTTATGGCGTCTGCGACAGCTGCAGCAAAGACGATCCCGCCATCCAGAACTTCAAAGGCTTCGCCGCACAACTCGAGTGGGCAGCCAAACAGCATCGGGAAAAATATCTTTTCCAGATCCTGATGAAAGGCCAGACGATCGCGGGTAAGGCGGCCGGGCAAGCCATCCCGATCGATGGCATGGTCGTGACTCCGGTCAACAACGCCACCGCCATGCTGTATAGCTACACTCCGCACATACACGGCAACCTGAACCTTTGGCGCATCTGGCATCGCTGGTTCAGCCTGACCTTCCCTGACGGTAGCGTCGTGCGCGGCACGCCTTCCGGAAAGACCTACCTGATCCGCTTGGGTGAAAAACGGCCCTTCGCCAGTCCTGTGGTCATGGCCTCGATGGTCGATGAAAACAAGGTCGTCGAGACATCGGATACCGAACTCGCGGCATATCCTGACGGGACGACCATACAGTTCCCCAAATACGCCTTGCTGAAGGATCCGGAGCACCGCATCTGGCTCTTGAGCGATACGGGACTCCGCCATATCACGACCATGGAGGTCTTCAATAAATTCAGCTTCAACGAAGATGAGGTCATCGATGTGGAGGATGCTGATCTTGCGGATTATCCTATAGCCAAGGATATCGATGAGAACACCGAATTCCCCCAGGGCGTGCTGATGCAGGACAAGACCACGAAGAAAGTCTGGTACGTCGATGATGACGGCAAGCATCTGATCCCCAGCGCCGCCATCCTCAACCTCTACTTCAAGAACTGGAAACCCAAGCAGGTCACGACCAAGACCCTGGACGCCTACGCGTCGGCGCCTGACTATACTTTCCATAATGCCGAGCTGGTCAAAGGCGACAAGACCACAACGGTCTATGTCGTGGATGAAGGCGCCCTACGCCCCATCCCGAGCGCTGCGGTCTTCGAAGGCATGGGTTGGAAATGGAAGAACATCGTGACCGTTCCCGATAAGCTGATTTCGAGCTATCCTATCGGCGATACCTTCAACTTAAAGCCTGTCACGTCGGTCGCCTCATCCGCTCCCGATACGACGCAGACGGCTTCAACTACACCAATGATATGATCGTCTTCGCCGCCATCGTCCCGCACTCCCCGCTCCTCGTGCCTTCGATAGGCAAGGAACATCGGGAAAAACTCAATGCCACCATCGCCGCCATTTCCGAGATAGAACAGGCGCTCTATCTGGTCAAACCGGAGACCATCTGCATCATCGCACCTCATGGCAGCCGTTATCCCGACGCTTTCAGCATCAATCTGGCACAGAAGTACACGGGTAATTTCAAGGCTTTCGGCGATTTCTCGACGACCGTGACGGCCAAGGGCGACTTCCTGATGATCGATCACATGCAGCGCAAACTGCGTGAAGAAGACGTGCCTTTCACCCTGACTTCGAGCGAAGAGTTGGATTATGGCTACAGCGTACCGATCATGATGTTGACGTCACACCTGCCGGAATGGAAGCTCATCCCCGTCTCTCCTTCGATGCTGGACGGCAAGGCCCATTATGATTTCGGCACACAGCTCAAACGCATCCTGCACGCCGAAGAGCACCGGGTCGCCGTCATCGCCAGCGCCGACCTATCGCACAAACTCGACGCCAATTCTCCCGGCGGG
The DNA here is from genome assembly GCA_021796435.1 of bacterium. Lineage (GTDB taxonomy): Bacteria > Patescibacteriota > Patescibacteriia > 2-12-FULL-60-25 > 2-12-FULL-60-25 > CAIKNB01. The sequence continues at coordinate 668,789 of JAJYXM010000016.1, read as the reverse complement.
GCCTCCAAAGAAGGTCCTGAATTCGACAAGGCCGTCTGCGAGATGGCGACCGCAAACCGCTGGGAAGACCTGTCCAAACTTTCCCTGGATATCGTAGAGAATTCCGGACAATGCGGTTATCGACCGATCATGACCTTGCTCGGTACGCTGAATGAGATTAACGTAACGCCGAAACAACTCTGTTATGAAGCACCCTTCGGCGTCGGATACCTCACTGCCCGATACGACATTGTCTGATTTGATGTACGTCACGGTAGTTCCGGCACTACGCACCATACCTGGCGTAGAGATTTTTGATTATGCCATGGATGTGAAATCTGATCTTCGTCCAGGGAACATCATTCGCGTCCCCTTCCGCAAAAAACTCATTCCTGGACTGGTGATCGAAGCCAAGAAGAATTCAGCTTACGCCGCAAAAGCAAAGATGATTGAAGACGCGACTGTACTTTTGGACATCGGGAAATCAGGCTGCCAGCTGCTTGACGCGACAGCCGAGCGCACGCAAAGCTCACGCCCCAGCGTCCTCGCTTCTTGGATCCGCCAGATACCTAAACGCGCACTTCCTTTCAGACCGGATGCGCGGCAGCTTTCTTTGCAGGATAACGGAGACGAGATCGTCTATTCGCTTAATCCGACGATAGACCTGATTTCTCAAGCCAAGACGTTGTCCGGTCGCACTCTGATCGTAGTGCCTTGGATCAGCCAAGCCCAAAAAATCGCGTCAGCACTGGATATACCTTCTCTTGATTCGACCACGGCCATGGCGAAAGCCTGGAACACCCTGAAGGCATTCAGCGAATCTTCAGCCACGATGCTGGTGACGACGAAAATAGGGGCCTGGCTCTCTTCCGTGGCTGATACTGTGCTCGTATTGGAACCGGAGAACGACGACCATAAACAGGATGAACTGTCTCCCCGCTATGACGCCAGATGGATGGTTTCCTGGGCTCACCGGTTGCGCCACGACTTGGCGCTCAAGAGCTTTTGCCTGACACCGCGTCTGGGTTCGGACGATTTCCCGGACTTCGACATAGCCGCCGACATCATCCGCGAACCGATCACTAAAGCCAGCCGATCGGATATACGAGGCATCAGCTCTGTCTCGCTGAACAGACTGCGTGAAGCGCTGGAAGACGGACGTGACATATTTTTGATACACCCCGTCTCCGGTCTGCGCGCCCGCCACACATGCAGCGACTGTGGGTGGCAAGCGGCATGTTCATCTTGCGGTTTCGGCCTCTCCGTCGTCGGCGGAGCAGGGTTATGCAAAAAATGTGGCCGCAGGAACCAACCGTTGCCCACCGTCTGTCCGAATTGCCAAGGGACGAAATTCGATCGCAGCATCGCCGGCGTCGAGACTATCAAGGCAGCCCTCGAAAAATCATTGGAGACCAATAAGCTCACCACCCTCACCACGACACAAGCATTCGAAACGGAATTCCCGAGCTCTTCCTTCGTCCTGCTCACGGATCTGGACCTCCTAGCTGGCGCATTGGAGGATATCCGACGCCGTGAACGTCTCATCATCGCTTGGCGCCGTTTATCCGCCAAGATACTCGCCTCCTCCTCTACCTTGATGGTCCAAGGCAAAGAGGCGTCGCTTGCCGACTGCCTCGTGTGGCTGACATCCCAGGGTCTCAAAACCGCCTGGACCAAAGAGCTCGAAGATCGTGCGCTTTTCGGTTATCCGCCAGCCAAGCGCCTGATAAAACTCCTGGTGGACGGCGAACCAAACACGGCCCACGAGGTCTTCAAGAACCTTTCTGCGACCGTTCCCGAAGGTTTCAGGCTTAACGGACCGTTCCCTGTGCCGTTCCGCGCGGACACGCGCAAACCGCGCTGGGTGATACAGCTCTCCTGTCCCAAAGAGATCCGTGATCTCGAGCTGTCAGGGATGCTGAAACCCTTCCGTGCCATGGCCCTGGTCGACCTTGACCCGATTGCCTTTTTCAGCTAGACTGAACGATTGATTTAAGGGAAAATAGACCACATGGGGAAAATCTACGAAATCGTCACTGTTCCGGCAAAAACGCTACGCCAGCGTTCTGTTGAGGTCGACACGAAGGACATCGCTTCGCCTGAATTCCAGGAGTTCCTGGACGACCTCATAGCTACCATGAACGAACAGCCCAACGCCGCCGGCATCGCCGCTCCGCAGGTCGGACGCAATGAACGGATCTTCGTCATAAACGAACGTTGGGGCCCGAAAGTCTTCATCAACCCGGAGATAGAGATCCTGTCCGAAGCCATCGTGGAGAGCGAAGAAGGCTGTTTCAGCGTACCGAACGTCTGGGGCATCGTCCCGCGTTCCAAAAAAGTTAAGGTCAAGGCGCTCGACAGGAACGGCCGCAAGATGGTGTTCGTCGCACGCGGTTTCGAAGCTATCGTCTTCCAGCACGAATTCGATCACCTTGAAGGCATCCTTTTCATCGACAAGATGACTCACGCCACCAAAGGGGAAAACACGAAATCTGTCTGACCATGAAAAAAATAATCTTCTTCGGTACCTCTGACTTCGCTGTACCGGCTCTCAAAGCTCTCGCGCAGGACGAGCGGTTCGAAATCATTGGCATCGTCACGCAACCCGACCGTCCAGTCGGACGCCATGCGATCTTGACCCCACCTGCCGTGAAAAAATCCGCTCAAGGCATCGGCCGGATATTCCAACCGGAAAAACTCAAAGACGAAAGCTTCAAAGCCTGGATCAGCGAAGCCGGCCCGAGCTGCGACGCTTTCGTCATCGTGTCTTACGGCAAGATCCTTCCTCAATGGCTCTTGGACCTGCCGAAGAAAGGCATCGTCAATGTCCATGGCTCCCTGCTGCCTCGATGGCGCGGCGCTTCGCCTATCCAAGCTGCCATCGCCTCCGGAGACGATTTGAGCGGCGTGACGATCATGCTCATCGATGCCGAAATGGACCATGGCCCGATTTTGGCGACTGCTGACGAAAAGATACTTCCCGAAGATACCGGCGGCTCGCTCCATGACAGGCTCGCCGAACTTGGCGGCCGCATCCTGCCAGACATATTGGCCGACTATTTAGATAATAAAATCCAACCGCAAGAGCAGGACCACGAAAAAGCGACGTACTGCAAGATCCTGACGCGTGACGACGGCAAGCTTGATTTCGAAAAACCGGCTGATGGATTGGAACGACTGATCCGCGCTTTCCAGCCCTGGCCCGGCACCTGGATGGAGATCGAAGGCAAACGGATCAAGATCTTGTCCGCACGATTAGGTGTTTCCAACGAAAACAAGACTCCAGGAACACGCTTCATTAATGAAGGCTTACCCTGCCTTGCCTGCGCCGACGGCACTGCTCTCGAGATCACGCGGCTGCAGCTGGAGGGAAAGAGTGCGATGACCGGCGAGGATTATTTGAGGGGAAAGAATGTCTGGTAGACGCCGAGATGGATCTTAAGACCCCAAATCGTATTTCTCTTTGCTTTGTTTGATTATATCGAGGATGACGTTGAGTACCTCCGGGCTCTCCATCGAGAGCCAACACGAGGATACGCTGTCGTCGATTTTTTCGTTCACCCAGGGCTTTATGTTCTTGATCTTCACCAATCCCGGGTATTCATGCAGCAGATCGACGTATTTGACGGCATCGATATAGAACTTCTTCCGCTCGCCTAAGGTCGTATTGTTCTCCATCTTCTTGGCCAGATCCGCATCGAATTGGGTCATCAGATAACCTTTGAGGTAGAGATTATAGACCGGCAGATCCAAAAGAGCCCTAAGCTCCCTATCGACAGAAGCCTGGACGTCCTTGACCGAAGCGTCATGCATCGCTTCAGGATCCACATCCAGCGCTAAAGAGTCCACGTTATTGAAATCGAACGGCTCCAAGTCCGTCACCGACTCCAGCTTTAATCCAAGCCTCGGGCCTTCCTGCTGCCTAGCCGTGATGTGATGACCCAAATCTTTGACGATGGCATGATAACGCTGCATATCCGTCGCCTTCCTGGCGTCGAACCAAATCTCTTGTACGGGTAAGCCGCTCAGATCGCCTAAACCCAGTTCATGGTCTTCAGCCGTGAATTTCTGGAAAAAGACCTTCTCTATCTTGCTTCTCCCCTTCCAATCCCTCAACAGCTTGAGCTGTTCTTTGCTCTTCAGATCGCTCAGAGTTACTTCTATGGCTTTGTCTTGGCCATAGACCTGCTGATAATCGAAAGCGTCTTTCATCTGTTCTATCGTTTCCTGATTCGCTCTCGCGATTCCGGCTTGGGCGCTCTCCTCTATCTCCAGCTCCTGCACCCCGACTAATTTCTCCGGAACCGCCTTTACCGGGACGATGTTCCTTTGCTGCGCGATCGTCCGGACATAATCGGAACCACGCAGCGGTCCTTCGATCTTGATGTTCAACGCCACCGGATCGTTGCTCAACGCTTCGATATCCGGGCTATCCTCGACTGTCTCGCCTGCTTTCACGGTCGACTTCACATTGATGGGTTTCGGGGACACGATGGCTTTCTTGATCTTAGACAAAGGTATAGTCGGCGCACCGGTCTCTTCTATGGCTCCGACCAAAGTCCTCACCGGAGGTTGGAGATATAGAGTACGGTTCACCGAACCATCTTCGTCCAATACCGCAATGGCAGCGATCTCATGCTGTTTCTCGAAACCTTGCCATATCTGATATCGTTTACGCTCTTTCTCCGGCAACCTCGCGATCAATTCTTCGAACACCATCTGCTCGGCACGTGCTATGGAGACGCAATTCCTTTTGCCGGTCAAAAAATATTCAGTCACAGATGCTTGCCCCCAGACGTAATTCTCGTCCGGACCGAACATCTCATCCACGACGGAACGTATGAAATCGTCGCTCATCTCCTCACCCATCCTGGCAGCCAAACGCTCGACCAGCTGCTCTTTCTTTTCTTGGGCCTCCTGGACCCGCGCCGGGTCTTCTCCGTTCAGCTTCGCCAAACCGAAATATTCTTGCGCTAACGGCACGTCCTCCCCTGCCCCCAGCTTCTCATCCATCTCCGTCTTGAACCTCTCCTGTCCTGCCGCATCCGAACGCGCGCCACGTTCGAAAATCTTGGCTTTTATCCGCTCCTTGTCCTCGTCGCTTTGCGGATGCAGGACCATGCCCTTCTTTTCCCAAACGGTCTTCGCGCCCTTGACGGCTTCCACGATCCTGTCGGTCATTGCCTGGCCTTGCGGCGTGATGGGAAGATGGACACCCATCGCGGCCAGCAGGGCGACCGCGAACTTATGTTTCTTGGCTTTTTTTGCCAGTCGAACCATGAAACCGTGCTTCTCTTCCTTGATCGCCGGCACAGCCGCATTCTTTCCCGTGCCTTCGTCAACCTCGAGAGAGGCTATCTTTGCCGAGAGATCCTCCACTCTGGACTCGCTCTCTTCGATGTCCGACTTAAGCAAATCTTTCTCCTTGAAAAGATCGGAACGCCGCCTGACACCTGACGTCTCCTGGCGTTCTGCTTTCTCTCTTTTCCTCGCACCTTCGAATTTTTCCATACTCATTGATCGATCCTATCTTTTTCCGTAAGTCCCTCCCCCAAGAGCAAGAACGCGAAACCTAGAGGGTGATTGAGGTAGGGCGTGAAGAAATGCAATACAGCCAAAGCGAAAAGGGATGAAACGGCGCCGACGCGAATCCACCGCGGCTCTTCGGTTTTCCATATGCGCCAACTGAGCGAAATCAAGATCCACAACATGACCGGAATGCCCAGGATCCCGAATTTTATCCAATGTTCCAACCAACCCCATTCGAAAGCATAAGTCTCCAGCTTTCCGCCGGTCGTCTGGACGACTCTCGGATCTTTAGATTCATACGTCACCGTCGCCCCGAAACCTGAACCGAGGATCGGATGTTCCGATATCTTCTCCCACATCTTAGGCAACAGATTCCATCTGCTGACAGCCGCTTCCTCCTCCATATTCGCACGCTTCACCACCGCATCCGCGAACGAACCGAACGGCACGTACGGAAGCGGAAAAACCAAAGCCACCAGGACCAGAATGATGGAGAATGCGCCTGCCGAGACTATCGTTTTACCCGTTCTGAAAACATCATTCCACAGCTTGCTTTCTTTGTCATCCCCCGGCTCGACCGGGGAATCTACATTTTCTTCAGGAATTGCGGTACGCGGTACGCGGTACGAGAGTACGGCCAGCATAACCATCCCTGCCGCCGCACCCATCCAAAAACTTCGCGACAAGCTGATCAGCAGCACCGCACCGCTCGTAGCCATGATCCACCACGCGATTCTCTTTTGTACGCGGTACGCGGTACGCTGTACGTTCAGCATCCACGCCATCGAGAGCAACAGTGCCGCGACTTCGAACACGTGGGATTGGAAGAAGACTCGCCAGACGTTCTGTCCGGCGAAAGTTATCTCGCCTACCCCACTCCGCCTTATCCAGACATACAGGCTATCGGTGAACCATAACCCGTGCGAAAAGACGTACTCGATGAAAAGGGTCTTTAACGCGACCCAAAAAACACCTACGATAGCGATAGGAACCAAAGTCGTGGCCAACTCTTTGCGTTTGCGATAAGCGACATCCAAGACCGGAACCAACAACAGAAGATCCAACCAGGCATTCGCGTCACTGAACAGGAAACGACGATCTCCGCTTTGCCACCCACGGATGAAGGCAAAGACAAGAAGCGCAGCCAAGACAAGATACTGCCAACGGCCTGATAGCGTTCTCCTTGCGCTTTCTGTCATCCCGGCCAAGCGGAGCGCGAACCGGGATCCAGATCCCGGGTCTTCGCCCGGAATGACTAAGTGCAGTATCCAACCAGCGAAAAAAGCGACAAAGAACGCTATGCGCAATGAAACGGTATCAGGCCAAACTCCGATCTGGAAAAGGTATCCCTTAGATCCCAACATCAACTCCAGAAGTAACGCAGTCAACGCCAACTCCGGTTTTTTCCAGGCCCAATAAAATACCAGGCAAGCGAGTCCGATGGCGACCGCGCTGTTCAGCCAGCTTATATTCAGGACCAGAAATGACAGAAGCTCCAGACCCGCAAGCGCCAAGAACCATTTCCCAGTCCTCTGTCGGAAAAAATCGACCGCATCGACCGTCAGCTGACCGAACGGCACTGCCGCGGAAATCAACCGATATCTCCAACCTGGATGCCACTTAGCGAAATACTGCTTAAGGCTCGTAGTGAAATAGCGTTGGCGCAACGGCTGGAATTCCTTAGCGAATGATTTTCCCAGATGATGCATGACTGTCACTTGCGGCAGATAGGTCACGCTCCAACCCTTTGATCTGGCCGTCTTACAGAAATCCACTTCTTCCATCCAGATGAAGTACCTTTCGTCATAACCCAATCCCTGATCAACCAACTCCTTCCTCACCAAAAAACACGCGCCCATCACCTGATCTACGTCCTGTTCCTTATCAAGATCGATATCCCTACCGAAATACCTCTTCAACCAAGGCAACCACGGAAGGAAGTGAGCGATCTTAAGCACGATCAACAGTTGATCAATCAAACCGGGAAAACGTCTCACACTTTCCTGCGTACGACCGTCGCCGTAAACCAACTTCGGACCGAGTATACCCGCCCGAGGCCTCTCATCCGCCAGTCTGACGAGCTTGGCTAAGGAACCAGCTGGACATTCCGTATCAGGATTCAAGAATAAGACATACTTTGCGTCTGCACCCTTTGCGCCTATGTTGCAGGCCTTAGCAAAACCCAGGTTCTCGGAATTCTTTATCACTCGTACAGGCAAATGATTTTTCGCCGCCACGGATTCCGCAATCGTAACCGAATCGTCCTTTGAAGCGTTATCCACGACCACGCATTCCCAATCCAAACCCTCACAGGCCTTGGGTAAACTCAAAAGATTCTTCTCCAACAGGTCAGAGACATTCCACGAGACGATGACTATCCTTAAATCCTTCATATCTTATGTTTTTCCCTTATGATCTTTTCTGCCTCACGATATTTCCTGATTTCTTTCGGCATCCAACCAAGAATAGGCCACGGAATTTTATGTACGAAGCTCGGCAACCAAGTGCTTATTCCTGAAGACCTCTGCCTTACCCTGAACAAAAACTTATCCACGAAAACCCCTTTCGCACCGTTCTTCGCCATGGTCAACCACAAATCCCAGTCCTGAAACTTCTTGAGTGATTCATCAAAGCCTGGAAACGCCTTTCTCCGGATCAGCGACGTAGTGTGAATGTAATTCATTTTATGCAAAGACGCGGCGTCCCATGTTCTTGACGGAAATTTTTTGAAATCCCAGTAGAAACTCGAATACGCGAAATCGGCTTCAGCATTTTTATCCAAGGCTTCCGACAATTTAGCTAAAGCGTCCGGTTCCAGGACAACATCAGCATCCAAAAAGATCAACCTTGGCGAATGCGTCAAACCGGCTCCATGGTTCCTTGCCGCGGGCGCACCTTGCTTTTCCGTAAACCTAGTAACACTAACCGGTAGGCAGCACTTGAACCTATCAGCCATCACCTCCGGGTGGTCTTCCGAGGCATTATCGATCACTAGTACCTCTGCAGGCCGCAAAGTCTGCTGCGTCAAACTCTCTAAGCAAGCCACCAGCTCCTTCGCGTGGTTATAGCATGGAATCACAATCGCAATTCCTTGATCTTTGTTGCTCAATTCGTCATTCGTCATTTGGCATTCGTAATCGATTCTTCATTTCCTCCCATCTGTCCGCCCACCTGAAATCTTCCTGCGCTCTCTTACGCCCCTGTTCACCTAATCTTTTAGCCAGTTCCGGATCGTCCAGCAATCTCAAGACGGCTGATTCTATCTCATCTATCGAAGTAGGCTTCACCAGCAGTCCAGTATATCCGTCACGCACCGCCTCACCTGCCCCACCGCTTCTACCGGCGATCGATGGGAGCCCAGCCAACGCAGCTTCCAGATAAACGATGCCGAAGCCTTCCATGTCCCTCTCCTCTTCGCGTACGGGCAACAGAAAGACGTCCGCCGCCGCATACCACAACCACTTCTCATCATCGTCCGCGTCTTTGATCCATCTGACTTTAGTCCGATGTTCCACGGCCAACTTCTCTAATCTCTCACCATCCGGCCCATCGCCGATGACGACATATTCCGCTTGCCTTTTCGCCTGGATACGGGCTATCGCATGCAAAGAAGCGTCGACTCCCTTACGTGGCACCAAACGCGTGACAGATAAGACGATCGGCGTCTCGCCATCAAGATCCAACTTCCGTCGAGCCTCTTGTTTCGGGATGGTTTCCCTCGGTTCGATTCCAGGCGTAATTACGGTTACCTCGGCATTCGGGACGTTCTTAAGCAGCTCCAGCTTCGTCGCCTCGCTGTTCGAGAAAAGTGCCTTGGCTTTCTTGGAGATGCGGCGCAACAGCCATCTCTTCCATGCGTTATCAGCCAGCTTGATGTCCAATCCGTGGAACAGAATGGCGTAATCCGGTCCGCCGGATAATCTCGCCAACCAGACGGCTGTGCCTAAAGGAAAAACATGGCTCACGAAAACCGTTTTCGTCTTCAAACCACGAGCCAAACGGACCATGGGCCACCAATGCGGCCAAACGCGCCTCAACATCTTGGCAGCCTTGACTGCACCCGGACCCTCAAGCGCATGACCCATCGGGACGATCACCTCGATCCTGCCAGCCGATTCTCTCGTCAAGTTCCCCAAAAAACGCGCGACACCGCCATGTTCGGGAGGATAATCAAGCGTCAGTATTGTGATTTCAGGTTTCGTCATTTATTTCTTCCTGCGGCACTACCCGCTTACGCAAATCCAGGATGAAGTGCAGATCCTTCTTGGTTATGACGCCCAACAACAACGATCCAGCGGTCGCCGCCAAAGTACCCAACAGGAAAGCGATGAGGAAAGGCAGATGCGAGCCGATGACCCTCCAGACGAACCAGGCGAAGACGGCTACTAGCATTGCGCGGAACAGGACCCAAAGCACGTTCCTCCAGCCTCCCGCATCATTTCGCGTAAAATAAATCCCGAAAAAGAACAACGACCAGAAACTCAACAAGCTCGCCCAAGCCGCACCCAGAGCGCCAAAAGGCGGGACCAGGAGGATATTGAGCACGATATTCATCAGCATCGTCAAAACCATCGCTGTCGTCTTGAGATGTGCCCGCTTTGTCGCATTCAACAACGAACCTAACGGAAAATCCATGAATAAGGCCAACAGCACCCAGGGCAAGACCGTGAACGGGACTACGGCATCGATATACTTTGCGCCATACACCAAAGGGACGATACGCGGCGCCAATGCTGAAAGTCCGGCTGCAAGCCCAAGACCTAAAAACGCCATCAGGCGCAACGCGCCTGTATATGTCCTTTTGATCTGTTCGTGGTCATGTTTGGCCCAAGAAGCAGCGATCGCCGGATAGACTGCCGCGGTCACCGTCATCGGCACGAACTGCAGGGCATAAGTCATCTTATACGCCACCGAATAGATGCCGACCGCCGTCAAACCGTGGAAAGCCTCAAGGAATAAAGTGTCCAGATACGAATAAGTCTTGACCGCCAAACCAGCGATGGCGAACGGCAATGCCTCGTGTGCCAGGTGCCTCACGTCCAGCCAAGACGAGCGTTCCCATTTGATGTTCTGGGCAAAAGTCTTGCGCCAAGCCCAAAGCAGATTCCAGACGCTGCCGAGCAACAATCCTCCGACCAGACCCTTGGCGCCTAACCCGAGAAAAGCCGCGGATATCGATGCGATGGCAGTCATGATTTGGCCCACCAACATGCCGACAGCCTCGAACCGTAGGTTCTGTCTGCCTCGTAAAGCCCCGTACAGCATCAGGTGGATGGTGTCAGCCGCCATCACGAGACACGCGATGGAGATCGCGGTCATCGTCTCTGGATTCGCTCCTTTAAGCCAGCCGTAACCCAAAGAAGCTCCGATGGCCAGTGGCAGCAAGGCCAACTTGATCTTCAAAGCAGCGCTTAAGACACGATTCTCGTTCCCCCGGGAACCTGCGTACGCCAAGATGATGACCTGGGTTATGCCCAAATCAGACAACACGATGAATAAGGACGTCACGGAAACGCTGAAAAAATACGTGCCCGTGATCTGCGGGCCCAGAAGCTTGGCGACAGCCCAAAAATATCCAAAAGCTATGAGCTTATTCAGGCTCATCGCACCCACCAGCCAAGAGGCATTCTTGGCTATCCTATGGCCTTCTGTCACAAAGGAATATTAGCTTTTTTAGGCAAAAAACGCCAGTTTACGAAGAGCCGGCGGGTTAGGGCCCACCGGCTGAATTCAAGCTTGACGGCTTTTCCTGAAATAGACGTGCCTCAGCACCTCTTGTCTGACTTTTCGCGGATCGTTGACCGCCGGCTTGGTCGCGAGGTAAAGCCGCGTCACAGACTTCTCCTCCTCCATGAGCGTCCGCATGATGGGCGACGCCTTGATCCAGGAATCGCTCCTGTCGTCGCAGGCATACTTCCCTTCACCATCTAGCGCCAAGAGGTACGCACCGCGTTCCAGGTCACGCATCGCCTTGAGGGGCTGACGATCCATCACGAACTTCTCGTCGGGGTGTTCTTCGGACATGACTTGCAGGACATTCCACGCAAGTTCATCCTCATCGCAGCCGAACTCGTAGAGCCGTTTCCACAGGTCACGCTGCACGATGCGTCGTGCCAGCTCGGCCGTTCCGTTGGTCGTGAATGGAAGATTCCCCAGGCCACCCATGAGCGCCTTGAGGAACGACTCATCGCTCATGCCCAGGTATCCGTCGACGAACTCGTCCAGCGTCCGCGAACCGAACACGATCGCCTGAGCCGCTTCCGCCAGTCGTACGATCTCATCCATCATCAATTCGATCGCACGCAGCGTCTTGTGGCGGTAGATCTGCGCGAACATCTGGAACCTTGCTTGCGCGAAGTTCTCTATGGCACGCAGTCCGCTCGCCTTCCAGCCCAGACGGAACGCCACGCCTTCCTGATCCAGGCTTCTGACGCACAACACCGACTTGAGGATGCGGTTCGGCTCGTAGAGGCCATAGCTGACTCCACACGCACGGCTGTCGCGCAACAGATAGTCCATCCGATCGGCATCCACCGGCGCCGACGAGATGATGTCGCGCAGGAACGGCACCCAGGGATGCAGCGCTTCCGGCACATTTGACGAGGGCGGAACGTCGAGAAGCACAGCAGCCAGAAGCGCAGGCATCCAAGGCTCTTTGCCCCTGGCCACATCGTTCCACAACGTCGCGAAGAGGATGCAAGCCGAGGCTTCATGGCTTATCCTCCTGCCGTTACCCTGCGACATGGCTTCACGGTATGTCGCCAGCACAGCCAGCCTCGGATCGTCGAAGACCGCCGGCATGTCGGCCAACATAGGCGCGAACCTCTTGAAGGCATGCGACAAAGGCCCGTGGCCCAGATCGTGCACCAGAGCCAAGATCCGCGCCACGCGCTGGAGCGTCATCTTGAGCTCGCGATCGAGCTCGAAGAATCTGATCGCCTGACCCGGCCACGCATCCTGCGGCGGACGCAATTTAGACGCCGCGGAGCGCGAACCGGCGCTCACCGCGTCCAACATCTTCTGCGTCATGCGGACGACGCCGATGCAGTGTTCGAAGCGCGTCTGCCGCGCCGTCGGAAAGACGTAATGCAGCAGACCTGTCTGGCAGACCCAGCGCTGCCTCTGGAAGAGCGGATGGTCGATGATGTCCATCTCTTCCTGCGTGAGCCTTATCAGCCCATAAAGCCCGTCATGGATCGAACGGCACAAGTCGAGATAGTTCATCGCACAGCTCCTCGAATCGAAAGACCTGGCCGAATCTTCGGATAAAGACACGGTAATGTCAAATTATTCACCCTGCTAATAGCGCCGGTCTTCCCAAGTTTTTTCCGCCCATCCCCACCCACGGGATATGCCTATTTCTCCTGTCTCATCAAACGATTCTTTTAAAACAAAAGACCCGGCTTACGCCGGATCTTATTGAATTTCTTTTAACGCTTTGACCACTGCGGTGCGCGACGTGCGCCCTTCAGACCGAATTTCTTGCGTTCCTTCTTGCGCGCATCGCGTTTCAGGAATCCCAATTTCTTCAGAGCTTTGCGGTAGGTCGGATTCAGCTGCAACAAGGCACGTGAGATGCCATGACGTACGGCATCGGCCTGGCCGCGGATCCCTCCGCCGACGACCTTAGCGCTGATATCGACTGCGCCTTCCTGACCGGCCGTCTTGAGCGGACTCGTCACCGTATCGCGCAGTTCGAAAGTCGTGAAGTACTTGTCGTAAGGCTTGCCGTTCACCGTGATAAGGCCTTTGCCGTTCTTGATCAGACGCACGCGAGCGATCGAAGTCTTCCTGCGGCCCACGGCACTGATGAACGAACCGCCTTTCGCCGATTCGCCCGCAGCCAGTTCCACTTCCTCTGCAGCCTCCATCTCCTTAAGTTCCTTCTCGGCTTTTTCGGGAGTTTCTTCGGAAGCCTTCTTCTTGGCCGGAACCTTCTTTTCTTTGGTCTCGGTCTTCTTGGCTTTGGCTGGCGCCTTCTTCTTATCCTTTTCTTTGTCGTCTTTCTTGATCGGCATAGCTATTTAACGAAAGTCAATCTCTTAAGCCTTCTGTCTTGTGTCGAGTTCTTCGGCAACATGTACTTTACGGCATGACGCAGGATCTCCGACGGATTCTCTTCGCGCAATTTAGCAACCGGTTTGCGTTTCAGGCCGCCTGGGCGGTTACTCGTGCTGAAATGCACCTTCTGTTCCCACTTCTTTCCTGTGAATACGACCTTATCCGCGTTCTTAACGCGCACGAAGTCACCCATATCGATATGCGGTGTGTATTCCGGCTTGTGCTTCCCTGTAAGGAAAGTCGCGATCTTGGTCGCCAAACGACCCACGACCATCCCTTCGGCGTCGATCTCGTGCGTTGCGCGTTGTACCTGGGGCATCCCCTTCTGTGATTTCCACGTCATATCATTAGTCTTTTACGAATTGGATCTGCGCCATCTCCGCTCCATCGCCTTGGCGCTGGCCTATCTTGATGATACGTGTATAGCCTCCGGGGCGTGTAGCGTAGCGCGGTCCGAGCTCTTCCAGCACTTTGTTGACCGCTGATTCCACCGTCAGTACCTTGGCCAGTTCTCTGCGGGAAGTCAGGGTCTTTTTGCGTCCGGTTGTGATCAATTTCTCGACCATCGGCCTCACTGCCTTGGCCTTCGCCAAAGTCGTGTTCATCCTTTCGTACAACACCAAACTCGTCGCTAAGTTACGCAACAGAGCTTTGCGCGGGCCATTCTTGCGGTCCAGTGTCTTACCTTTACGATTGTGCTTCATATTCCAAATCCTTAAGCAGGTTCAAATGGTCAAGCATTATACCGACCGCTGATTTACACGCATCGATAGGATCGATCGTTCCGTCGGTCTCGATGGTCAAGACCAGTTTGTCATAGTCGGTCTTCTCACCCAGACGGGTGGCTTCGACCTTATACGACACGTTGATCACCGGGTTGTAGAGCGCGTCTATGGCGATCGTCCCCAATTCCAGCTTTTCCTTGATGCGTTCTTCGGTTGAGCGATAGCCGCGTCCCGGGGAAACCGTGATCTCCATCTCCAAAGCGGCGTTCTTGTCGGTCAAGGTCGCGATCACCAATTCAGGATTGACGATCTCGACATCGGCATTCTTGGAAAAATCCGCTGCTGTCACCGCCTTCTCACCTTTGACGCTCAACGTCAGTTTCACCGGTTCTTCGGCGAAACACTTCAGACGCAACGACTTGAGGTTGAGGATGATCTCCAGCACGTCTTCCTTCACGTTCGGTATGGTAGAAAATTCATGCTCTGCGCCCTTGATCTTGACTGCCGTGACTGCGGCACCTGGCAAGGACGACAAAAGCACGCGACGTAGTGCGTTACCGATGGTCGTGCCGTAACCCGGCATGCAGGGTTCGACTGTAAGTATACCCTCACCGGCGCGTTCGCCGTGGGCAAAGACTATTTTGGACGGAAGAAGTAATGACTCCATACTTAAGGTACGTGATTATTAGCGCGAATAATATTCGACGATTAGTTGGGGTTCAAATATCTGCTTCAGATCGTCCGCTGCCGGAAGGCTCGTGACCTTGACCGTCAAACTCTTTATGTCTGACGTCAACCAAGACGGCACTTCCACCTTGGGTAGGTTCTCGAGGAAAATCTTCCAGATCTTCTTATCTTTCTTGGTATCGCGTATGGAAACGACATCTCCCGGTTTCACCTGGAACGAAGCCACATCCACCTTCTTGCCGTTGACTGCGACATGCGCGTGCGAAATCACCTGGCGTGCCGCAGCGCGGGTCTTGGTCAATCCGGCGCGGAACAACACGTTATCCAAGCGGGTCTCCAGGAGACGCACCAGATTCTGCGCCGTATCGCCTTTCATGTTCGTCGCCTTCTCGAAATAGTTGCTGAACTGCTTCTCCATCACGCCGTAAACCAATTTAGCGCGCTGTTTCTCGCGCAGCTGCTTGCCGTAATCAGTGATACGCCTGCGGCTGGTCGGACCATGCACACCAGGACCATAAGGGCGTTTCTCCAAAATCCTGGCCATCTTTTCGCGACCGTCCAGGTTCAATCCTTCACGCCTGACGCGTTTTGCTGTGACTCGTAATCTCATAGATGGTTTATACCCTGCGTGGCCGCGGCGGTCTGCAACCGTTGTGCGGGATTGGGGTGATGTCTTTTATGCTTAAAACTCCTACGTTGTTGGCCTGAAAAGCACGGATAGCGCCTTCTCTGCCCTGACCGACGCCTGAAACGAATATATTGACGTCCTTAAGTCCATAAGCAGAAGCCTTATCCACCGCATTCCTGACTACTATCGAAGCTGCGTATGGTGTCGATTTCTTGGGACCCTTGAAACCAGCACCACCGGCGCTAGACCAAGAGAGGACGTTTCCGTTAAGGTCAGTCAACGTCACGATCGTATTGTTGTACGTCGCCTGGATATACGCCTTTCCATGGGAAATCACACCCTTGGCTTTGGCTTTTTTGGTACGCCCCTTAGCTGTTTTCTTTTCGGGCGTCGCGGAAGCTGTCGCTTCTACGTTTTTCGTTTGCTCGTCAGTCATACTTTACTTCTTTTCAAGCTTACGTTTACCCGAACCCATGGTACGGCGCACATTGCCTCTCACGGTACGGCAGTTGGTTTTAGTCCTCTGTCCTCTGGCTGGTAATCCTTTTATGTGACGTGAACCGCGGAACGAACCGATGTCCTTCAGACGTTTGATGTGGCTCAAGACCTCACGTCGCATCTCGCCTTCAACCTTGTAGTTCTTCTCGACGTAATCACGCAGGGTGTTGGCCTGGTCTTCGGTCAGATCCTTGACGCGGATGTTCGGGTCAAGACCGGTCTCTTTCAATATCTTCTTCGCCGTAACCTGGCCGATCCCATAGATATAGGTCAACCCGATCTCGATGCGTTTTGCGTTGGGGAGAGTGACTCCAGCGATTCTAGCCATAATCGAATTTAATTAGCCCTGTCTCTGCTTATGTTTAGGATTTTTGCAAATCACAACAACCCGCCCTTTCCGACGTATGACCTGACAATTGCGGCACATTGCCTTCACCGATGATCTAACTTTCATAAGAGTCGTAAATTAAGCCATGAACTAATACGCTAAGAGCTGTCAAGTGGGCTATAATCTATATGTTATTCTGCCTTTTGTCAAATCGTAGGGGGTTATCTCTACCTGCACCTCGTCACCCGGGGTCAGACGGATGCGATACATCCTCAATTTTCCTGCTAAATGACACAAAATCGAGTGCCCATTATCGAGCTTTACCCTGAACATCGCCGAAGGCAAAGCCTCCTCGATGACACCCTTGACTACGATAAAATCCTTACCGGTTTTACTGGCTGCCATAATTAAAATTTGTCGCGTTTTTGATGCGAATAATTGTGATAAACGTTGGAAACAACGTTGAGATAGTAGCAAAGAATGACTATAAGGACAAGAGAAGCGGCTTATTTTCCCCCTTCCACCGGAAACCTGACCTCGAATTCGGTCTTCAATAAATCCATCGCTTCCCTCAAATCCACCTCGCAGTATTCAGCCAAAGACGAGACCAGCCACAAAGCATCACCGAAAAAGTTCACCACTTCATCGCGCGTCTTCTTATCGGTCTTGTCCGTGACTATCCGCTTGATCACGGCCGCATCCTGCTCCCACTTGATCAAGTTCCTGAACTCCCCTATCTCCTCGACCAAGCCCAACAACAAATCCTTAGGCTCATGATGTTTATGCCACCCGCGCGCGGTCTTGAATTCGGTCACGAACTTTTGGAATTCTTCTATCTCCACAGATCTAAGTGCTAATTTCCGTCTACCGCCGCCTTGATCCTCCTGACGCCAGCCGAAACGGCTTCTTCCTTGAGTATCTTGAAATGCCCCAGCTCTCCCGTATGGGTCACGTGCGGTCCGCCGCATATCTCCTTGGAGAAATCACCTACCGTATAGACACTCACCTTGTCTCCGTATTTCTGTTCGAAAAGGCCGATGGCTCCAGACGCCTTAGCCTGATCCACCGTCATCTCTTCCCGCGTCACCGGCAAATCACGCTTGATGACGTCATTCACGATATCTTCGACCTTCTTTATCTCTTCCGGTGTCATCTTTTGGCCATGCGAAAAATCGAAGCGTAATCTCTCTCCGGTGATGTTGCTGCCTTTCTGCGCCACATGATCACCCAAGACTCGCCGCAAGGCCTGTTGCAGCAGGTGCGTCGCCGTATGCAACCTCGTCGTCTCGACCGTATGGTCCTGCAGACCGCCCTTAAAAGCACCCGCCGATGCAGTCCGCGAAAGTTCTTGATGTTTCTTGAATTCATCCTGGAAAGCCACGATATCCAACTCCGCCCCGGCTTCCTGCACGAGTTCCTGCGTCAATTCAAGAGGGAAACCGTACGTCGAGAACAGGATGAATGCCTCGGCGCCGGAAATCACGTGGTCACGCGACATCCGCTCGAATTCCTTCAGGCCCTTCTCTATCGTCTTGGCGAATTTATCCTCCTCTTTCGAGATCTCATCGATTATCCTTTGCCGATTCGTCTCCAATTCTACATAGTGCTCGCCGTATAAGCCGATCACGACCGAAGAGATATGCGCCAAGAACGGCTCTATGATGCCCAAGCGTCTGCCTTCACGCACCGCACGCCTCAATAAGCGCCTCACGACATAGCCCTGGCCTACGTTTGACGGAATCACGCCTCTTGGATCGCCGATGATGAAGGTCGCTGCGCGGATGTGGTCAGCGATGATGCGGAAAGACCGCGTGATCTCAGCGGATTCTCCGTATTTTTTTCCTGATATGCCTTCTAGACCGGAGATGATCGTAGCCAACACGTTCGTCCGGTAGATATCGGGGTCATCTATCTGTGCCGCCAAGCAGCGTTCCAATCCACCACCGAAATCGACGTTCTGTTTCGCCAGTTTCTCGAATCCATCGCCGGTCTTGATGTATTCCATGAACACATTGTTGCCTATCTCCACAAAACGTCCGCAATCGCAGTTCACGTGGCACGGCTTATCGGACCACTCTGAAGCTTCATGCAGCTTCAGCTCCTCTCCGAAATCCCAGAACATCTCTGAGTCCGGACCTCCTGGTTCGCCTTCCGGCATATTCTCCGGCACTCCGGATCTGGACCACCAATTCTTCTTTTCGTCGTAATAGAAAATACGGCCACCTTGCATGCCGCGCTCCTCAGGGAAATCCACGGCTTCGGCGACTACGCCGTGCATGGCGAATTGCGCCTGCCAGACCCCCACGGTTTCCTCATCTCTGGGCACGCCCCATTTTTCGCTCCCGCGGAATACTGTCACGTACAATCTCTTGGGATCCAGGCCTATCTCGTGCGTCAGGAATTCATACATCCAGGCTATCTGTTCGCGTTTGAAATAGTCTCCCAGCGACCAATTACCCAACATCTCGAAAAAAGTCGTATGCCGATTATCACCGACTTCGTCGATATCCTGCGCCCTGAAACACTTCTGGCTATCTGTTAACCGGGTGCCCAAAGGATGCGCTTCCCCCAACAGATACGGGACCATAGGTTGCATGCCTGAACCGGTGAATAGAGTCGAGGGATCGTTTTCGGGTATCAGCGAAGCAGAGGGAATGATCTCATGTCCCTTGCTTTTGAAAAAATCCAGATATTTCTGGCGTAATTCGGATAATGTCATATTCAGGGGATAATCGTACCCTGTACTTCAAAGTTCGTACAGTCCCATTCATCGATCGGACTGCGGACCATCTTCGCTTCAACCCACCTCCCCGACCGCCATTTTGGAGACATCATCCACGTGCTCCAACGCCGTACCATTACCGTCTTTCTTACGCAGTAATTGATGATAAACGAGTTCCGCCTGGTTCACGAAGACTTTGAGCAAAGAAATGTCTATTTCGGTGATTTTAGCCGGGTCCACCTTCATGAGCAGATAAGCCTTGCTCCCCGTCTGTTTCCTGTCCGATGGCACGACCAGGACTTCCTTACCGTCCTCCGTCGCCACGAAAGCGTGTGAAGCGTTGTACTGATGCAGATTGCGTAATTCCTTGTTCGCTACCTTCAGGTTCGGTTCCGCTGTCTTATGGAATATCTCATAATCCGTCCGCAGCTTGTCCAGTTCCACGACGCGGATGAAAGCGCTTTCCGCATCCACCGTCGAGACAGCGCTGGCTATCATCGATTGCAGGATATCCTTACCGTAGGCATTCCTTTCGACCAGCGACAACGAGGTCTGGTTGACCAGTTTCTGCAGCAGCTCTATGTGCCGGTTGATCGAACCGATGTATTTATATGAATCAACTAACTCGTTCAAAGCGCGTTTCGCCGTATCTTGGGCTTCATCCCGTTCTTTGAGACGCTTCTCCATGACCCTCTCGTACAGCGAAAAAGTCACCAAACCGACCAGACCGAAGATGAATATGAGTATCTCTTCGACTTGCGCTTCGGGTATGCCGAGGAAATCTCCGCGCACGATCGAAGGCGCCATGACCGCAAGCACGAAAATCACGAGATATACCAAGGAAATCCATTCTGCGCGCTTCGTATAGCTCAAACGACCTTCATCTTTTGCTTCAGGCATATCAGCTCTCATGTACCGATTATTACGCCTCCACCGAGGCATTCCTGTCGTTTATAGATTACAGCCGATTGACCCGGCGAAACCGCCTTTACCGGCTGCCTAAAATCGATCCTGTACCGACCGCTTTTCGCACCCTTGGATAGGACGGCTTTGACCGCGTCCTGTCGATAACGTATCTGTGCTCGACAATCCAAGGTTGGATCGGTCGGTTTCTTACCCGCTATCCAAGCCATATCAGCCACCTCCGCTGACTTGGAATAGAGCAAAGGATGTTCCGCTCCGGCCACGACCACCAATGCATTCCTATCTACATCCTTGCGTGCAACATACCATGCCTGACCGCCGCTGGAAACCAAAATCCTCTGGCGCTGACCTATCGTATATGCATCAAGCCCGGAATGCCGTCCTAACACCTTGCCGTTTTCGTCTTCGATATCCCCAGGCTTTGAGGGTATCTTCTTGCGCAAGAATTCGACCATGTCCAACTTGCCGATGAAGCAGATGCCCTGGCTATCAGGCTTATCGAAGACCGGCAACCTGAACCGCTTAGCCAAAGACCTGACTGCTTGTTTCTTCAGGTCACCGACAGGAAAAAAAGTCTTGCGCAAAGCTCGTTGCGCGATTCGATACAGGAAATACGACTGGTCCTTGTCTTGGTCTAGGCCGCGATATAGATGCGCCTGACCGTCCTTATCCCTTTTGACCCTTGCATAATGACCAGTCGCGATGGAATCAGCACCCACTTCATCCGCCGCATCGAGGAACAACCCGAACTTGATGTATTGGTTGCATAAGACGTCAGGGTTTGGGGTGATGCCCGCCGCATATCCGCGGAATATCTCGTCTACGACCTTCTGACGATATTGCTTCTCGAAATCGAATGTCATGAGCGGAATCCCGAGTTTGGCTGCGACGCGGATCGCATCACGCCTTTCGCTTTTCCACGCGCATTCGCCTGTAGCCAGATCCTTCGAGTCGCTCCAATTCTTGATGAAGCCTCCTATCACTTCATGACCATGCTTCAACAACAAAGCCGCGGCTACGCTTGAATCTACGCCACCCGACATGCCGACAAGTATTTTTTTCTTCTTGCTGCCCATTTCTTTAGCCCTAGACCGTCTTTCCCTTCGCCGCCAGCTGTCCGCAGGCCGCATCTATCTCTTCCCCGAACGAGACGCGGAAAGTGACTTTTATGCCGCGACGTTTCAACAAATCCATGAACTCCTGACGCGTCTGCTGATCCGACGCCTCATAACCGCCGGTGCTATGGTATTTTATCAGATTCACTTGATACAAGCGCTTGTTCTGCTCCATCAGATCAGCCAAATCCTCCGCGCAATCCAATGAATCGTTGACGCCTTCGAGCATCAGGTATTCGAACAGCACTTTACGGTTGGTCTTTACCGTATACTCCCCGACCGCAGCCATCAGTTTCTCCAAAGGATAAGCTTTGTTGACTGGCATGATCTTGTTGCGGATAGCATCCGTCGGCGCGTGTAACGAGATCGCCAGATTCACCTGAAGATCCTCATCCGCGAACTTCGATATGCCAGGCACTATCCCGCAGGTGGAAACCGTCATATGCCTCGCGCCTAGACCGAAACCGTCCGGATCGTTCAACGCCCTGATGGACTCCATCACGGCATCATAATTGTTGAACGGCTCACCCATGCCCATATACACGACATTCGTCACATGCGCATCCTCCTTCTTCAGGATCCGCGCCATATGGATCACCTGTTCGACGATCTCATCAGCCGTCAGATTGCGCTTCAGACCCAACTTGCCCGTCGCACAAAACGCACAACCCATCGGACAACCGACTTGGCACGAGACGCAGACCGTATTCCTGCCGGTCTCATGCCGCATCAGGACCGATTCTATCTTGCTGCCGTCCCTGCAGGCGAAGAGGACTTTATACGTCCCGTCCGCAGGATCGGTCTTTTCGTCCGCCACCTCAAGTTCATCCCACGCGAACCGATCGGCGGCGGCTTCGCGTAAGACTTTAGGATAAGTGGTCAGTTGGTCCCATCCGAGCACCAGATCCTGATAAAACGCACGCTTAAACTGCCCGAGACGGTAACCGGGTTCCTTGCGTTCCTTTAACCAGCTGGCGAATTCTTTGTTTTTCATGCTTATTGCCGCCTACTAACGAGCCAAAGAGATCCTGGCTGCAGAGGGCGACCAATCATAAGCATTCCAGGCCCATAAAGCAAGGGCTTTGGTCGAAGCGAATGAAGCCTCTTTGGTGGGCGCACCCATGACTACGATGGTCAAGACGGGGACAGTCTTCTTCATCAGCTTAACCTTCACCGCCAAATTATACATCGCTTCGTCGATGTAACCGGTCTTTCCGCCGATGACATAGATATCCGGATCGCGCGTCAGGAGATGATTCGTGTTGGTCAAAGTATGCAACAGCCATTTCGGTTGCTCATAAAAGCGATAGCTCATGGTCGAAGCTGCGCGGCGGATCGTATACTGCGAGAAAGCGGCTTCGGCCAGCTTGGCCAGATCGGAAGCCGTAGTCAGATTCGTCTCCATGATGCCCGTCGGTTCGGTGAATACCGTATCCGTCATCTTGAGTTCCTTCGCCTTCTGGTTCATCTGTTTGACGAAACCGGTCATGCCCAAACCGCTCAAGCGAGCCAACGTCATCGTCGTGTTGTTCGCGCTGCCTACCAGACTGGAGTAGAACAGATCCCTGACCTTGACTTTGGTCCCGGGCTTTACGTTCAACCTAGCGCCGCCGACCTCGTCCTGGGCGGAGACGGCAACTAGCTTATCCCATGCCTGATGATGATCCAGCGTGACCAACGCCGACATCAGCTTGGTTATGCTGGCCGGCGGCCACTTCTTTTCCGCCTGGTAAGAGTACAGGACTTTTCCGCTTGCCGAGTCCAAGACGATCGCGGAGACGAATTCCCCGTCGGCGCGCGAATACATCGCTGCGTTGGTCTTTAATGCCGGTGTGATCGCCGCTTGAGCTCGTTGGTCCGGATAAAACAAGCCCGCAGCACAAAAAATCAATCCACAAAGAATCGCCGTTGATCGCCATCTGACAGCTCGCTGTACTTTCATGCCTTGATTTTCGCGTAAAAATCCCATCAGGTCAACTTATGGCTCTTTCCGTTAGACATCGACGATCCTACTCATTGATCAATGAAGCTGCCCACGCGACGATTTTTTCCGGAAGCTCACGATCATAAGCGAACATCGACGTTCCGTGTCCCGCGCCTTTGTAAGGCACGAAAATCTTGTTTTGGCAGGGCGCCAGATCGAACAGTCTCTTGCTGTCGGCGAATGAATTCTTGTCTTCCTGGGAAGCGGCTATGAACACCGACTGGTTATAGGTCAGATCCCTCATGGATTCTTCGGTTTCGATACCGTGATAATCCAGACTCGGCGAAAGCAGCACAGCTCCGGGCAACAAAGGATCGCTGGCCAAGAATTGCAACGCCAAATTCGCACCATACGACGCGCCACCTAGGACGATCCTGCGTTTGTCTATGCCGCGTTTCTTGATCCAACCCACCGCAGCCATCACGTCGGCATAGGTAGACTGATGCTCCTCATCCGTAAAAGTGTGATAGTCGATCGTCGTATCATCTGTCGTCTCTTTGCTGTCGCCATGACCGCGCATATCTATCGCCAGACTTGCAAGATTGAATTTGGCGCAAGACCGTTGCACCGGCATCCACGACATCCGGGTCTCGGGCATCATATGGAACAAAGCTAAAGCCCCTAAGATAGTAGGCGCCGACTGCCAGTCGCCGACTATCTTTACGCCGTCATCCGTGTTGAAACTTATTTTTTCTGCCATATTTTTTTGAATTCGCCGTCCGTACGGCCTCAAACGATCATAACTCCAGATCCGAGTCGTCAGATTGCCTAGTCTGCCCTGAAGCCCCAGGGATCTTGCCATGAGCCAAACGCTTGTCTAACGGACCTACGTTCATCTGACGAGACACCTCTACCTCGAATGCCCTGGAGTAATCCGGCTCCGCTTCCTCTTGTCGCGGCTGTTGCGCGCCATTGACCGATGAGACCGTGCGTTTGAAGACCGTCGCTGAAGGTTGAGTCATGATGGATTCCGGCAATTCCGCTTTCTGCTCGGACGGATTGGGATGCACCCTACCCGGACCGTCTTCCGTCCTATGCTTCCTACGCTTCTTTTTATGTTGTAGATCGGGTGGCATGGGCTCTGGGCGAGCGGCTGGTGCTGCTGGCTCTTCACTCGTAAGTTTGTCCTTATTCGTCTCAACCTTGCCCGTCTTTCCTTGGAGCAGCTGTTTCATGAGTCCGCTTTCGTCTTCTTCTCCGCCTTCGACGATCCTGATCGTGCCCTTAGGCTGAGGGAAGGATTTCACCTCGCCGGAGATCCTTGGTCTGTTCTGCTCTGACGGACGCGTTTGCGGAGCACGCTGCTGCGGAGCGCCTTCGATACGCTTGAACGTATCGACCAACTTCGATTCAGCCGGCGCTGCAGGAGCGACATCTTCGACCAAAAGAGCCTGAAGCTCAGAACCGGGTCGCGGACCGCGGAATGCGCTCTTCTGCACCACTTGCTTGGTCTTTCGCTCTTCCCTGACTATGGGTAAGCATTCTGCGCAATAGATAGGCCTGGACGGATCCAACTGTATCGGCATGTCCCAGACTTTGCCGCAACGCGTGCAGGTATGGCTGAACATCGGCTTATCTTTCTTCTTTCCCTGCTGCGGTTTGACCATGGAGGCCATGCGCTCGTCGGAGATCTTCAGATATTCCTCATTATCCGACACGCCTTCCAACTCCTCGAGAGCCTGATCCGCTTGGCTCTTCTCGCTCACCTCACCTGCCTCTTCCAGTTCTTCTGGAGTCTTGATGGCTGGATATTCCAACTTGTTGGCCATCGACAACTCCATACCGCTCCAGCGCAGGACTTTCTCTTCGATCAGGCTGCGCACCGCAGCGTACCTTTCGCGCGAAACTGCGATGACCTTCTGTTCGTTATTTGTGCGCTGTGCGATGGGAGGCAGCGTGGTCGCCGAAAAAGGCGGGGTAGCGGCGCCGTCCACCATGAGTTTCAGATAGATCTCGAATTTCGCAAGGTTCACCAGATCTTCAGGTGTGTAGGTCGGGGTAAACTCATTCTCCATGAACATGGCATCGTCTGCACCCACGCGGAAAGAGATGATGGTGCCCACGTTGCCGAATACGGCCCAAGCCACTTTTTCGTCCAGCTGTTTGATGTACTGATGGGCGACCACCAGATTCAGACGATATTTACGGGCTTCCGAAAGGATGCTGGCGAACGATTCATTGGCGAAGTTCTGGAACTCGTCGACGTACAGATAGAAATCGCGACGTTCGGCTTCCGGCGTGTTCACGCGCTCCATGGCGGCCATCTGGATCTTGGTGATCATCATGCCGCCCAACAGGCGCATGTTGTCCTCGCCGATCTTACCTTTAGACAGGTTGACGATCAGGATCTTCCCTTCATCCATGATGCGCAACGGATCGATGGTCGACTTGACCTGCGATACGATATTGCGGATCAAAGAGACGGAAAGGAACTGCCCCACCTTGTTCTGCACAGGAGCGATGGCTTCGGTGGCATACTTCTCCGACCAAGCAGAAAATTCAGCGACCCAGAAAGTCTTGACTATCGGGTCGCGGATCTTCGAGATGACGCGCTTGCGGTACTCCGCGTCGACCAACAGCCGATTGATGCCCAAAAGAGTAGCGCCGGGATAATCCAACAATGCATTGACGCAATTCTGCAGGATGTATTCCATGCGCGCGCTCCATACGTCTGGCCAGATCTTCTTGAACACGCCCATCAGGCCAGATGCGACCAGATGTTTCTTGTCGTCGTCGACCGTCTCCAGGATATTGAAGCCTACCGGATATTCCAGGTCGCCCGGGTTGAAATACACGACGTCGTTTATCCGGTTAGAGGGTATGTAATCGAGCAGCTTCTCTGCCGTGTCCCCATGCGGATCCACATAGCATACGCCATGGCCCGCCATGATATCGGAAAGCACCATGTTCTCGATGAGCGTCGTCTTTCCCATGCCGGTCTTTCCGATGATGTAGATATGGCGCCGCCGATCGTCCGTCTTGATGCCGAAACGCCTTTTCGCATTACGAAAATTCGTCTCTGCAAAAAGAGTTATCTCATTCTCATGATCATGGTTATAGTCAAGTGGCATAAGAGGGAAAGATCGGACAAGGAGCGAAGGAAGCCGGCGTCCGGTACTCCATTCGCCGGGGGTCACCCGAACGGTATGTTGGCCGGCGGTTCAGTGTATTTAGCTTCTGTCTTCTTGAGTTGAGGCGCTTTTACCTGCAGGCTATGCGGAAAGTGCCAAAGCGTAGCCAGCTCTTCGGTGCATAGATGGAAGCGACGATAGCCGGCCCAGTCAGAACGGTTCTTATAGGCACGCATGAGGCTCGTCTTGCGCCAATTGTTGCGTGTGTTCTTGAACAGGATGATGGAACTGCTCATGCCTATCTTCTTGAGCTCCGGCTTGAGCGACTGCATATTGTTGGTGTTGAACTGTTTGATCGCACCGATGAACGGATTGACGATGCGCGGATTGCTCTTCTTCTCTTTACGCGCCACGTAGATGAAACGGATCTTCACTTGATAGACCAGTTTTGACAATTTATTCTCTACTGCAGCTACGATGTCCCTTTCGCCCGGCGTCATGGCCAACATGCGGAAGTCAGGTCCTGATTTAGCGTCTTTTTTGGGCGGTTCAGCACCGGAAATCGCGTCCATGGTCATCGAGAGTGCCGTCAAGGGCAGATCCACCGTCTTGTCCAGCAAGGTCCTCTTGGCCTCGACCTTCTGCCCTGTCAGCTTCTTGATGAACAACGCACCCGCCTTTACGAAATCCCCTTGTGAAATCGGGATCAAGACTATCT
This sequence comes from bacterium, assembly GCA_021796435.1. Lineage (GTDB taxonomy): Bacteria > Patescibacteriota > Patescibacteriia > 2-12-FULL-60-25 > 2-12-FULL-60-25 > CAIKNB01. The sequence goes on along the minus strand of JAJYXM010000016.1, from coordinate 641,820 downwards.
GGTACCAGGCTTGTTCGCCAGGTCCTAAACGCCCGAAACTTTCGAACATGGCCGAAAGCGGATCCTTGAATTCCTGCGAAACTTTGTCTTCGAAAGCAGGGTAGGTACGTAACGGATAAAAATCGACCTTCTGCGTCGGTATCATCTCCGTCCCCCACATATCCCACTCCTCATCCGGGAACTGCTGCGGCACGTGCGTCGCATAGTCCTCTACTTCCGTGATACGCGCATCCGGATATTGTGCGTAGATCGCCGCCTCTACCAAGTCACGGTATTTCCTGACTGTCCTGATGATGAATTGGATGTTCCCTTCTATCGAGATGATCTCGCAGGAGATCGTATCCTGCAACGCACCGCGCCACCATTTATCCACGAAACTATGGCTGCCGTGCGCACCCGCCAGATACGCGAACATGTTGTCCACGGCTTTCGGTCCTTGCTCCTGCAGACGCGGCACATCGATGGCCAAGACCACATACACGCGCTTGCCAACGTATAACGACTGGCGCCAGTCCAACCACAGATGTATGACGCCCCATACGATCACTATCAACAGGATTATCCAACCGCCGTTAGCCAGAAAGAAACCCATCGCTAAAAAAGGGTTGTCGCCGATCTGGTCTATGAAGGACCAATCGATGTTCAATATCTGATCCATGTGATGCGAAAATTATACCAGATATCCGTCCGGCTTGTAAGGGACCAAAAAGGCGGCCTCTCGACCGCCTTTCCCTTATGCTTATTCGCTGAATGCTTATTACCAGTAGTTGCTCCAAAAACTACTTTCCTGCCTTCGCTACAGCCTTCCTGCGCGTCCATCGGTTCCAAGCCACGAGCAACGGTGATGCGATGAATATCGAGGAATAAGTTCCTGTCAGGATACCGATGATCAAGGCCAAGGCGAAATATTTGATGGAATCCCCACCGAAGAAATACACGGCGATCAAAGCCAAGACCGTAGTCAACGAAGTGTTGAATGACCTTACCATGGTCTGGTTGACGGACTTCTCCGCTATCTCCTCAAACGTACCTGTAGCCTTTTGCAGGTTCTCACGTACGCGATCCAACACCACGATGGTATCGTTGATCGAGTAACCCATGATGGTCAGGATTGCCGCGATGAACGGCGTCCCTATCTCCACATTCATGTACTTACCCAATAAGGCGAACACACCGACCGGGATGATGACGTCATGGAACGCCGTGAACATCACGATCAGGCCGTACTTCCAGCTTTGCACCGGAGCCGAGACACGGCGGAAAGACCAGGCGATGAACGCCGTGATGAGCAGGAAGATTATGACCAAGGAGTTGATCGATTTGTGGCGCAGCTCTTCGCCGATCACCGGGCCTATGGCGTTATATTCCAGTTCCGTGACGTTACCGAAGGTCGATTGCAGGGTCTGCATGATCTTGTCATGCGTATCTTCATCGATCGTCTTGAAACGGAAGATCAGGTCGCTATCGCCGGCTGGCTGTATGGTGATGGCGTTCAGGTCATAGATGCTCAATGCCTTCTCGGCTTCCGTTGTCGCCGGCCTGTTCTCGAAACGGACCGAGAGCATCGTGCCTCCAGTGAAGTCGATACCCTGTTTGAGTCCGAAAGTCGCCAGGGCCGCGATCGATAATGCGATGAGCGTGCCGGAGAACAGGTACCAGATCGCGCGTCGTTTGATGATAGTCATATGTTTATTTCTTTTCCTCCGTTTGGCGGCTTAGCATGAAGAGCCACGGGGCGCGTTTCATGAGCGAGCTCGACATGACCATCTGCATGATGGTGCGTGTCGTCACGACGGCGGTGAACATGGAGATTACGACACCGATCGCGAGCGTGAGCGCGAAACCCCTGATGATCGCGGACGAGAACCAGTACAGCACGCCGCACGAGATGAGCGTGGTCAGGTTACCGTCGCGGATGGATGTCCAGGCACGGCGGAAAGCCTCTTCCAATGCCGTCTGCCAAGTCTTACCCAGCTTGAATTCCTCCTTAAGGCGCTCGAAGATAAGCACATTAGCGTCCACCGCCATGCCGATCGAAAGGACGAAACCCGCGATGCCCGATAAGGTCAGCGTGACCGGCAAAAGTTTGAAGATGGAGAAAGAGATGCCCGCATACAAGGCCAAAGCGACGACCGCCACAAGACCCGGCAAGCGATACCAGACGATCATGAACAGTGCGACCAACAAAAAGCCCAACAGACCTGCCTCGATGGATTTCTTGACCGAATCCTGTCCCAAAGTCGGGCCTACCGTCTGTTGCGCGATGAGCTTGATGGGCACCGGCAAAGCACCGGCCTGCAGTCTCTGGGCCAGAAGCTTGGCTTCGTCGATGGTGAAATTACCGGTGATCACAGCCTCTCCGCCGGTTATCTCGCTTTGGACTGTCGGCATGGAGATCGGCTGACCATCGAGGAAAATCGCCACTGGTTTGCCTAAGTTGCGTTTGGTGATATCGGCGAAAAGCTGCTTGCCTTCATCGTCGAACTGGAGTGCCACCTGCGCGCTGCCCGTCCGCTGGTCAAAATCGATATTCGCCTTCTTGAGTTGTTTGCCCGTCAGTTGCGTGGATTTCCACTCATCCTGGGGAGGCAAAATGTCCGCTTCCGTCGTCTTCTTCTCGAAAATGGCGCGTACATGCACGTCATTCACCGGACGTTCCCCGGTCTTGTATATCAGGTGGTAACCGAATTGGGTCTCTATCACATCCGAGATCTCTCCGGTCTTCAAGGCATAGGCTGCTTTCTCGAAATCCTCCACCATCACGTCTTTACCGAACCAGCCCAAATCTCCGCCGCTTTCGTCAGCGCCCGGCTCCTGCGAATATTTCTTGGCCAACTCTGCGAAATTCTGCGGCGTCACTTCTTTCTTTATCTCTTCGATGCGCTGCTTGGCTTCGTCTTTGGTCATGGTGGTGGAAGTCGAAGCACCCGTCGCGCCGGCATACTGTATCAAAATGTGCCTAGCTTGGATCTCCGGATCCGCGGCTTTCGTCTCCACGACTTCAGCGACTACATAGGCATCCGTCGTATCGATCACTTTAGGATAGACCTGACCCATACCCAAACCCTTGGTCGCGTCATAGATATCCTTATATTGCGTCTTGTCCTTGATGAAACCCAAATCCCCGCCTAAAGCCTTGGAAGCATCGTCGCTCGAATGGTCTTTCGCCAGGTCCTCGATAGAGGCTGGATCGGCCAATACCTTCTTCAGGTCTTCATTCGCCTTATCCAAAGCGGCTTTGTTGTCCGCATCCATCTTCGCCTTCTCCTCGTCTGTCAGGGAACGTGGCGCATCCGTATTCTGTTCCTTGAACTCCAAAATCGGCGTCTCACCGATAAGCTTGATGGCTTGGCTCACGTCGCGGATACCTGCCAAATCGACCGATACGCGCCATGAATTTCCCGCTTGAGCAGTCGTGATCTGCGGTTCCGAGACCCCGATGCTGTTGACGCGTCGTTCGATCACGTCGCGCACGCCGTCCAACGCCGAAGCCCGCTCGTTCTGCGCGACCTTCGAGACGTCAGCCTCATAATCCAGGTGCGTACCGCCTTGCAGATCAAGACCCAGGACAAATCCTTTTTCGACATGTCCGAAATGTGTCCCGACCCAATAATTAAGGGTATCGATGACTTTATTTGTCGCCGGCGGATAAGCGATGCCTCCGACGATTAGCGCTAAGAGCACCAGCAGTATCGCCCGTTTTTTCAGGGCCGACCGCGAGACGAACGAAGTGATAGGTTTTGACATAGAATAATCGCGCCAAGTCTAGCGAAATTGCGCCAGAAATACAAGTCAACGAGCCAGGTCTGTCCACAGGCGACCGAGCATTCACGTCGTGAGACTTGCTATTTCCGGCGTTTTAGGCTAGTTTCAAATCGACGCGACGGGTCCTGGCCGAACTCGTCGTCTGCTCTCGATAAGCGATCCTTCCGGGCTTGTCTGGAGCCGACATTCTAGGCTGCCGCGAGGTTCGATGGGTCTACGCCTCAGATCCGTCGTCACTCCCCTCGCGGCTTTTTTTATTCCAATCCGATATAAGCCACCATGCCGTTGACTGGGCTGGTCTTGTCGTACCTTGCCGAATAAAGCGTTGTTGCTTCGCAGAAGGTACAGGGAGAACTGATATCGACATTGTCCATGCCTAAACCCTTAAGCCTCCGTGCGGCTTCTTTGGTCAGATCGGCGAACAATCTGCCGTCGCGTTCCACGATACTCCCTGGAGCGAACTTTCCTGCGATCTCCGATCCGATTTCGTAATGACAGACTTTTATGTGTGGGCCGATCGCCACCATGATGTTTTGTGCCGCTGACCCGTATTCGCTCTCCATTTCCTTGACCACATTCTCCAAGACGCCTGCCACCAAGCCTTTCCATCCGGCGTGTACCATGGCGATACAGCGCTTCAGTGGATCGAAGAAATACACCGGCAGACAATCCGCCGAAGTTATAGATAATATCAAACCAGGCACATCGGACATCAACGCATCCGAATCAAGGATGTATTTTCCTGCTTCCGCTTGCCCGACCTTCGTCACGCGTGTGCCGTGTGCTATTCCACCAGCCACTACCCTACCCGGGTCCAGATTCAGACGGGAAAAATAAGCATCCCTGTGCGCCTTGATCTCCGGATCGACAGGCAAGGTGTTATACCAGACCATGTTTCCGTCCTTCCGTTCCGAAATACCGGCGAGGACATCCGGATACGTTTTAGAAAAACCGATTTTCATACTCACGATTCGTCCAAAATCAATCTTTCCTTGAACGCTCCGCGCTTGGCAACCTTCTCTGCCCTAGCCTTCTCGACGGTTTCTGGATCAAAATTTTTATATTCTGCGATCGCCATCAGCACCTCCATCAGGTCCGCGAACTCTTCGACGCTTTCGTCCGCCTTGAACTCCTCGAACTCCTCAAGGACCTTTTCCTTCAGCTTAGTCCAGTACTCAACCTCATCCGCGACATGAAAAACCGGCGTCCCACCTTTTGCACGGATATGGTCTGGAATCTTATCCCTGATGAGTTTGTTGTACTTCATCTTCACTCGACCCCATGGCACTTCTTATACTTCTTGCCCGAACCACACGGACACGGATCGTTCCTCCCCACTTTCTCGAACTTCCCACCCTCTGACGCGGTACGCGGTACGTCGGACGCGGCGCCGGAACCATTCCCTTCCTTCACCGGGCCTGACAACTGCATCGCGCTCATGCCGCGCACCTGCATCGCCGCTTCCTGTTTGGCCAGGTCCTGTGCGATCTGGATCTTGAAGATGGCTCCTGCGACCTGCCTGTCCATCGCCGCCTGCAGATCGTTGAACATGCGATATGACTCACGCTTGTATTCCACCAAGGGATCACGCTGCCCATAGCCCTGCAACCCGATGCCTTTGCGCAGATGGTCCATGGAATCCAGATGCTCGACCCACAATGTGTCGATGGCATGCAGCATCAAGGCCTTTTCCACGTCAGCCATCCTGGCGCTGTCGCCCAACATCTCTTCGATCGCCTTATACGCCTCTTTGGCAGTCTCCATGATGCCTTCGATCAGTTTGGTGCGACGCGTCGCGATATCCAGTTTGCCCTGAAGACCTGTCTCGATGTTCTGCAGACGCGATTTCACGTCGAAATTCGACGGGAAGATCGCCTGACAAGCTTTCTCTATCTCGGCCATATCCCAAGCTTCGGGATCCTCCACGGCCGTATGGAACATCACCGTCTGTTCGACTTCGCCTTCCACCGCTTCCAACACGATGCGTTTCAGCGGACGTTCGCCTTCCTGCGTCCGCTCATGCGCGAGCTTCAGGACCTCGTTGCGCTTTCCGTAGATGACGGTGCGATGGCGGTTCAACACGTCATCATATTCGAGCAGATGTTTGCGGATATCGAAGTTATGTCCTTCGACTTTCTTCTGCGCCGACTCGATGGCCTTCGAAAGCACGCGGCTTTCGATCGGCTGGTCGTCCGGTAAGCCGAGGAATTCCATGCGCTGTTTCATGCGTTCGGATCCGAAGATGCGCATCAGATCGTCCTCCATCGAAACGAAGAATTGCGTCGAACCTGGGTCGCCCTGGCGTCCGCAACGTCCGCGCAGCTGGTTGTCGATGCGTCGGCTCTCATGACGTTCCGTACCCAATACGTGCAATCCGCCCAAAGCCCTGACTTCCGCCGATTCTTCCGGCGTCACGGGATTGCCGCCCAAAACGATGTCCACGCCGCGTCCGGCCATGTTCGTCGCGACCGTGACCGCGCCTTTGCGTCCGGCTTGTGCGATGTATTCGCCTTCACGTTCATGGTTCTTGGCGTTCAACAGGTTGAACGGGATGCCTTCCTGCTTAAGCAGTTCCGCCAAGATCTCGTTCTTCTCGATGGACACGGTACCGATCAGCACCGGCTGCCCCGCTTTATGCCGCTCCTTAACTTCCTGCACCACGGCCTTGAACTTACCCAGCTCATTCTTATACACGCGGTCCGGAAGGTCTTTCCTTTGCGGTGTCTTGTTCGTCGGGATTGAAAGGACCTCCAGTTTGTAGATCTTCGAGAACTCTTCGGCCTCGGTCACCGCAGTTCCCGTCATACCGGCCAGCTTTTCGTACATGCGGAAAAGGTTCTGGAAAGTCACCGTCGCCCAAGTGATGGACTCGCGCTGGATGTTGACATGCTCCTTGGCTTCGATGGCTTGATGCAGGCCCTCGGAGTAACGGCGCCCCTGCATCAGGCGTCCTGTGAACTCATCCACGATGATGACCTCGCCCTCCTTGACCACATAATCGCGATCTATCTTGTAGAGCGCATGGGCACGCAAAGCCTGCTCCAGATGATGCACCAGCTTGACTCCGCCTTGGACATAAAGGTTATCGACGCCCAACGCTTTCTCGACTTTGGTTATGCCGTCCTCCGTCAAGGTCGAAGTGCGCAGCTTCTCGTCCACGACATAGTCCTTCTCGGGTTCCAGGTGCGTCACCAAATCCGCGAAACGGTAATACAGGTCGGCCGCCTCTTCCGCCGGTGCCGAGATGATGAGAGGCGTACGCGCTTCATCGATGAGGATGGAATCGACTTCGTCGATGATCGCGTAGTTCAGTTCGCGCTGCACCTTTTCCTCGTAACGGTTGACCATGTTGTCGCGCAGATAGTCGAAACCGAACTCGTTGTTGGTGCCGTAGGTGATATCCGAAAAATATGCCTCACGACGGCTGACCGGACGCAGATAATCCATATCGACGCGGAAGCTCCCTGTCTCGTCACGTTCTTCATCATGCTTCGGCTCGGCCTTGAAATCCGGATCGTACACGAATCCGCTCTCATGCTGGATACAACCGACCGTCAATCCCAAGGCATGATAGACTTGCCCCATCCAGACGGTATCGCGACGTGCCAGATAATCGTTGACCGTGATCACGTGGACCCCTTTTCCGGTCAATGCATTCAGATACACTGGCGCCACGGCAGTCAAAGTCTTTCCTTCACCTGTTCGCATCTCCGCGATCATGCCGCGATGCAACACGATGCCTCCGATGAGCTGCACGTCATACTGCCGCTGCTTCAACATGCGGAAAGAGGCCTCGCGCACCAAAGCGAAGGCTTCCGGCAAGATATCATCCAGGCTTGCGCCTTCCTCCAGACGCCTCTTGAACTCCGCTGTCTTCTCTGTCATGCCTTCCGGAGATAGCGTCTTCATCGTGGTCTCAAGCGCTCCGATGGACTCGACGAGTGGTGTAATTTTACCTATTTCCTTGGCATTCGGATCTCCGAAAATTTTGCTCATTATGCTCATATTATGTAGGCGCATTCTAGCCCTAAACCCCAAGAATTACAAACCCACAGCAACAATCTAACTTGTATGATTTGACCAAACCTCCTCCCCTTATGTTAAGGGGGAGGTCAGGAGGGGTTACACCCCCTTCGAACGAATAAAACCGCTATTCCTTCCTCTTTTCGTCGCGCCTCTTTTCCTTCATCTTGACCACGGATTCACGCAGATGATCCTTCACCTTGTCGATTGCTTTGTACAGGTTCTTTTCCGTCTTCTCCACCTTGATCACTTCTTGAGGCAATTGGACCACTACGGAACAGGAGTATATCTCGCCTTTGTTATGGTGGTGCGTATCCAGACCGATGTCCACGTCCATGTTCAATATCCCTTCTACGAACTTATCCAGGGACTGCATCTTTTCCTCGACATAATCGCGGATGGCAGGCGTCAATTCCATACCTACCGCACGAATATTGATAGTCATATAACCGAAAGATTAATAATTAGACTACATTAAGATGATATCCGACGCGCAACATGTTGCAAAATCCGGTCAATAGGCCCTTCCGCGTCGCATCGCCTTCATCCAGTAATACGGTCTAAACGCCTAAAAAATTACAACCTCAAAAACCTACCAGCTGCACCTCATCTTCCAACATGACACCCAACTCATCGCGGACTTTCATCTTGATGAACGAAGTCAACTGCAACACATCCTGCGCCCTCGCACCTCCGGTGTTGACGAGGAAATTGGCATGGGTATCGCTGACTTTCGCGGCTCCGACGTTCATGCCCTTCAGGCCCAGTTTGTCTATCAACCATCCGGCGGAGATGGTCTTCCTTTTCAACATGTCTTCAGGGATCTCGTCCCCTTGGCGCTTCAGTATCTCAAGCTCGGCTTCGTCCTTGAATTCGAAATTCTTGAACATGCATCCGGCGCTGAATTCACCCTGTGGCTGCGAGGCCTTCCGTTTCGCCTGCAATTCCTCGACGCGCGTCTTGATCGCATCCTTATCGCCCGGAGCGAGCGAGAGCAATGTCTTCAGTATGACCAGATTCTTGTGCTTGAAGAAGCTGTCGCGATAGCCGAACTTGCATTCGGCTTTCGGCAACGCTCGGCGTTTCGACGTCGCCGGATCGTACACATCCACCGTCACGACCAGATCCTTCATCTCGCCGCCGAAGCATCCGGCATTACCGTAGATCGCACCGCCGACGGTCCCCGGGACGGTCGTCCCCCACTCGAACCCGGTCAAACCCGCATCCGCCGCCGCCTTCGCCACCAAGACCATCAACGCACCGGCCGAGGAAACGACAGTGCGTTCGCGCACGGTGAATATCTGTTCGCTGAAACGGATAGCCAAACCTTTGTATCCGTCGTCCGAAACCAAGACGTTCGAACCGCCGCCTAAGATGTACCAAGGCAGATTCTGTGCCTTCGCCGTCTCGATGGCGCCGATCAAGTCATCCGCGGTCTTGGCGTCGAAATACAGCTGTGCCGGCCCGCCTATCTTCAGATAAGTATGCGCCGACAGAGGCTCATCGCGTTTGGCTTCAGGGAAGACTGACAGGAATGTCTTGATTTGTTGCTCGGTCAATTCATGCATATCGCTTTGTCATTCCACGGCTTGACCACGCATAACGTGGCACGACCGGGGAATCCGGTTATTATGATTATTTTTCTGTTTTCGAAATTTCAGCAAAGGCTAGGGTCCAAAAGAGTCTAGATCCCGGATCAAGTCCGGGATGACATCACGGCTCTGATCGCATCGTCGATATCGCCTGCTCCCATTATTATGACGACATCGCCCGGTTTGGCCAAATCCTTGACTCGTCTGATGCTCGACTCCGGATCAGCGGCGAACTCGACCAGCCGTTCCACTCCTCGTTCCTCATCCCTCTCCTTGATCGCATCGACGAGTTGGCGCGAAGAGACATCCGCATCTTCCGAGGCATCCCTGCCCGCCACATCATAGATCTCGCACAAGACCAAGGCGTCCGCCAAATCGAATGAAGGCACGAAATCCTGGAAAAGATTCTTCGTGCGGTTACGATGGTGCGGCTGGAAGCACAAGACCAAGCGGCTGTCGGGATACAATTCACGCGCCGCAGACAACGTAGCGGCGACAGCCGTCGGATGATGGCCATAATCGGAATAGACCTTCGCGCCGTTCATCTCGCCCAAGGATTCGAAACGCCTCCAGATGCCGGTGAACCTGTCCAAAGCGGCTGCTATTTTTTCGTATGGCGCCCCGAGCTGCAGAGCCAGCAATGACGCACCGGCCGCATCCAGCGCGTTATGCGATCCGTGCACGCGCAAAAAGAACCGATACGTCACCCCATCTTTCGACAACTGCATCTCAGTCGAATCATCTGCTGCGCTGTGGCTGACCTTCCATGGGGAAAAGCCGGCGTCGCGCGCCGCCTTCTCTACGTCGGCATCATCCGTGAACGTCACGACATTAATTCGCCGTGCTTTCAGAACTTCCTGCATCTTGCGCAACAGACCGAAGACGCGTTCATCACCGATGTTGACGACGAGTATTCCGCCGTCTTTCATCTTGTCCAGCAGCTCACGGAACGCATCGACATAAATCTCCAACGTCGGATAGATGTCTGTATGATCAAGCTCGATGTTGTTTATCAACGTCGCATATGGTTGGAACTCCAAAAAATGTCGCGCATACTCGTCTCCCTCTATCACGAACATATTCGTACCCCGCACCTCGTGCTTCGTGCTTAGCCTCAAATTTCCGTCTACGAACTGCGGCAGTTTGCTGCCCAGAATCACATTCGGATCGAAACCCGCTTCGATCAGCATCAAAGCGAGCATGCCGGTCGTCGTGCTTTTACCGTGTGTCCCCGTCACCAGGATCGTCTTCTCGTCATTGAACCATTCGCCCAAAAAACGGAAATTCGTCATTTCGGGGATACCGCGCCGTCTCGCCTCTTCACGTTCCGGATTATTCTCCGGAGCGGCAGACGTATGGATAAGGACTTCGGCATCCGCAGGCACGTTCTCCGCCGAATGTCCGATCGCGACTTTCGCTCCGCGTTCACGCAAGAATCTAACCTGTTCGTTCTCCGCCTGATCCGAACCGGAGACCCTTACGCCCTGAGCCAACAGAAGCTTTGCCACGGCCGAAATATTGATTCCGCCGATACCCACGAAATGGGCCGATTTGATTTCCCTGATATTCATACCCCGTTAGAAATAAGCGACAAAAAAGATTTCATCCTGTTCTTCAGATATCTTTTTCCCATACCGGATTTCAAGTACTTTTCTCTTGCTCTAGCGTCTTTTTCATTCATACAAGCTTCGTAATATATCAATCTCCACGGCGCACCGAATTTTGTCGATTTATTAATCAATTTATTGTGGGATAAGATTCTTTTTCTTAGATCATTCGTCGAACCGGTATACCACTGATGTATTTTTACGCTGTGGAGTACGTAAACATACCACATAAATTTCTAACGGGGCATGCGCATAGGTTACTCGAGCGTAATATTTGAGGCAAACGAAAACAGCTCCGGCGCATCCAGGATGGACGCATCAGAGCTGTAGGAGGTCCCCACGGAGGTTGTCAGAGTTTGAGGAGTCCGCGCATAGGCTGATCAGCCGGCAGTAGGAGTCTCTTCAGTCTTCGCGTTCTTTTGCTTCTTCGGCTTCCGCTTGAAGAACTCCGGAGTATAGACGCCAGCGCGAAGTTCGCCGATGCGGGTCGGCACCTGGCAACCCGGCATCAGGATGACGCCCGGATGCAGCCTCACGCTGCCCACGTTGCACCGATCTCCGATGAAGACCCCGAGACGCTGACGGCCGGTGTGGAACACTTCCGCTCCTTTCCTGCCGTCGAAGCGACGGATCGTGATCTCCTCGCGGTCGAAGCGCTTGTACAGGATCGTGGCACCCGGATCCATCACCACGCCTCGACCGATGATCGAATGCTTCACGACGGTGCCGGAACTGATGTACGCCCCGGCGCGGACGATCGATCGTTTCACCTTGACGCCGTCGCCGATGACGCCGCCGATCCCGACCTGCTTCTTGGGATCGAAAGCATCATCATTGAACGTCCGATCGTCGCCTATGACCGCGGGACCGATGATGGCACTATTATCGCGAAGCTGAACTTTATCGCCCAGAAAAACCCTACCAGCCAACGAGACGCTGCCGTCGATCACGCAATCGCGACCACCTCGCTGCTTTTCAGCCTGCCAATCCAGGACCGCTCCGAAGGCTATATATTTGCACGCATCCCGAATACAGGGATAAAGATGCGTCATGTTCTGCTTGACGATGATGGATCTGCGCCGGTTATCCGCCGTGCCTCTCCCCTCGACCATCTCCCCCATAGCAGCGTCATAATGCTTTTCCTCGAGGATCCTCGGATCGAACCTCTTGCACAACGCTGTCATGAACAAATCAAGTTCATCGAGCGCCTCCCAAGGGTAGGCGTTGGGCCGAAAAAGCCTAAGGAGCCTGGGCGGGCCGTAGATTTCCGGCTCCAAGACCTCCGGGAGATCCAACTCCTCAATCCCTACGCAGCCATAGAACAAATCTTTCACTCGCGGAACGAAGTCCGTTGTGGCATTCGGGTCGATATTCGTCAGGTCCATGCGTCTGCCTCCGCTGCAAAAAGGTACGCCGCAATTTAAGTTCTTTTCACGGCTAAAGTCAAACCAAGACCAAGCTTCGAATCTTGAATCAAAACATCTGTGGATAACTTTTCTACTTGGCAGAAAATGCATGCGGTTCTAACATTCCTCCATGCAATACAATTTTCTCGATCAAAAAGATCCGCAGATGGCCGAGCTCCTGAAGCTCGAACAAACACGCCAGCGTGACGGCTTAGCGCTCATCCCCAGCGAAAACTACGTCAGTCCTGCTGTGATGGAAGCCCTCGGATCATCTCTGACCAACAAATATGCCGAAGGCTATCCGGGCAAACGCTACTACTCCGGGAATATAGCCGTCGACAAGGTGGAGAATCTAGCGCGAGACCGCGCCAAATCTCTTTTTGGCGTTCCCTACGTCAACGTACAGCCCTATTCCGGCAGTCCGGCTAACTTCGCCGTCTATTTCGCCCTACTCGAACCTGGAGACGCTTTCATGGGACTTGATCTGCTGCACGGAGGTCATCTGACGCATGGCTGGAAATTCTCCGCGACTTCAAAATTCTGGAAAAGCGTACCGTATGGCGTATTGCCCGATGGGCAGATAGATTTCGAAGCGCTCGAAAAATCCGCTCAAGAGAATAAACCCAAGCTGATCTGGTGCGGCGGTACGGCCCTGCCGCGTCTGATAGATTTCGAACGTTTCGGGAAAATCGCTGACGAAATCGGCGCCTATCTTGTCGCTGACGTTTCGCATATCAGCGGACTTATCGTCGGCGGCGCACATCCCTCCCCAGCGCCCTTCGCACATCTGATCACGACCACGACGCACAAGACGCTACGCGGTCCGCGCGGCGCGATGATCATGGTGACCGAGAAAGGATTGGCCAAGGACGCGGAACTGCCGGAAAAGATAGATAAAGCCATCATACCTGGGTTACAAGGCGGTCCGCACATGAACGCTATCGCCTCCATAGGCGTCGCGTTACACGAGGCATCACAGCCGGAATTCAAGGATTATTCTCGACGCATCGTGGAGAATGCTCGTGCCTTGGCCGACGGCCTGATCGAACATGGCTTCAAGTTAGTTTCCGGAGGTACCGATAATCACCTGTTGCTCGTCGACCTGACGCCTGGTGGCAACGGCCGCGGCGTGTTTTTGCATGAAGCCCTCGAAGCCGCGCATATCTACACCAACAAGAACATGATACCCGGCGATCCCAGCACGCCTTTCTATCCCAGCGGCCTACGCCTCGGCACTCCGGCAGTCACGACGCGCGCCATGGGCAAAGACGAAATGGCGCTCATCGCCGATTTCATGTCCCGCGTGGCCGAAAAAATCAAAGATGTACAGCTTCCGGGAGACAAAGAATCACGCCTCGCGCTGCTCAAGGAATTCCGCGCAAGCCTGCAGGACGCTTTCTATTCCGATATCGCCGCAGAGGTCAAGATGCTCTGCGACAGATTCCCGGTTGAGGTATAAATAAAATTTTCATTTCTTTGTCATCCCGGACTTGATCCGGGATCCAGAAATCTTTTTGCATCTTTTTACCACCTTTTTACAAAAGGTGGCGCCAAAAGAGCCGGCTAGACTCCACTCGCCGGGAAAATCCGTCGAGACTCACTACGCCCCCGCCCGCAACGCCTGAGCGTAGCGATGGCGGGCAGGTCGCTATGTGCTGCACTTGACGCTTGGCGTTTATGCTCGCTTTCGACGGATGTTTCCTACGACTCGGTCGTATGCCGACAGAGGACGGGATCAGACGCAAAAAAGAAACGAGCGTCACCTGTATCGGGGACGCTCGCATAGTAGAAGAAAGAACGTATAGGGCGGGGCCATCGAGATTCGGTCTGGTGGTTGTTGACCGAGTGGCTCTTCGGACACCCCTGATGAGGCCTGCCTCGCATCAGCAGCCGAACTTAATCAGCTATCCCTAACGTCTCCGAGAGAACTCTCCCCTAGCCGCGCATTTGCCATGACGCGCATGCTGGGAAGCTTTCCTGCTGAATCCGCACTCAACGAATCCACACTCCATTCGGTTCGTCGAACCTATCCGCACGGCTCGTGACGCCGCTTTTTGCCTGCGGTATAGAGGTGGACGGCAACGCGCTCGCCCTTCAAGCTTTTGGCTTGCTTTTCAGGCTACGTATCGTTGCTGCGTGACGGCCTAAAGGCACGTCATGTAGGCCGACCCTATGGTTGAGGAGGCGATGCGTCACTTCGGTGCACCTTGCGGCGCGATCCTTCGTGCCCATCCACCCCCCAGGAGGGAAGTATCCTACAGATCCGACAGTATCTCTCACAGGCCTTGTGCCGTCGTGCATGGACCACAGGTCCATCCTGACGTGTCTTGACGCACTCGGACATCGAGCTCTTTCCTTCCCGACTCCTTCATGCCCACTGAAGGGACGCACGCCTAGACCGCGTCAAAAGCAATCGGTGCCGACCCATCGGTCACTAACACCTCCTGCCCCACAAACGCCACACGACCAGCCTCCATGCCAGTTGCTTCAGTTTCGCCAGCTTGACCCGAAGGCCACTCCGACTAGTCCCTAGAGCCCCTTTCAAGACTTACGACGAGTGCTTCGCTGTCGCGTCGCACACGTCTGCTTACGTGAGCTTTCGCCCACCGCCTGGGGTCAGGAACGCCGCCCGAGCTGTTGCAGCCTCACTTTTTCACGCTTGCGCGCATGTAGGACCGGGTTAGCCTTGCGGCATCACCCTTTGTCCGTGAGACCAGCTCTGGGAAGCACCTGGACATTTTTGGCTGAAATCGAGTTTCAATGAACGGTAACGAGCAGTTTATTCTTGACCAAAAAAATCGTCAATAGCCATTGTGGATAAACCACATAGTCTGGCTTTTTGACGCTATTTGGCATACCATTCCCTTCGATATGAATCTGATCAACGGTAAGGAACTCGCGCTTTCCATCCGCGAACAACTGAAGAAAGACATCGCCACATCCAGACTCCATCCTAAGCTGGGCGTGATGCTGGTAGGTGAGGATCCAGCCTCCAACCTCTATGTAAACCTGAAAGAAAAAGCCGCCCACGAAGCCGGCATCGAGACCGACATCCGCCGGTTGCCATCGACCATGTCAGACGAGGAACTCATCAAGATCATCCAAGAATGGAATTCGGACGAATCGATCCACGGCATCCTAGTGCAGCTTCCTCTGCCTCCTGGCCATGATACCGATGCCGTCACGCGAGCAGTGCTGCCGCGAAAGGACGCCGACGGTTTCCATCCCAAGAATCTGGATGCGTTGTATGCCGGTGAAGGGAAACTCGTACCACCCTTGCTCGAAGGTATCTTGCGGCTGATCGGACAAAGCGAGGTCATACCTAACCTGGCGCATGCCGTGATACTCGCGAACAGCGACGTTTTCGCCAAACCGCTCGAATATCTGTTGCGCAAAGCCGGCGCCTTCGTACAGGTGATGCATCCGGATGAAGCTGATGACGAGATGCTCCAAGCGGCTGACATCATAGTCATCGCCGTAGGACGTGCACGCTTTTTGAAACGGGAGATGGTCAAAAGCGGAGCTTGCATCATCGACGTGGGCACGAACAAGGACGCGAACGGAAAAGTCACAGGCGATGTTGACGCGGAAAACATCCGCGACATCCCCGGCTGGCTTACGCCCGTACCCGGCGGTGTCGGACCGATGACTATCGCGATGCTGCTCAAGACGGTCTACGAACTCGCAAAACAAGAGCCAGCACAAACTGCTGGCTAACCCTGAAAACCGACGACTTGATTCTTGATCGGATGCCCAGGATTACATCACCATCCCCTCGGTCGCGACTTTTTTGTATTTGATCCTTCTGATGATCAAGGCTGCGACGAGGATCATCGCGCTCTCGACAGCAACTTGGATCCAGATATCCGGCCCGGCGATGAAGAACATCACCTGACGGAACAGGACGAAATCATAGATTATCTGGAGGATGAAGAAAATCGCGACCCACAAAGCCCATAACACTAGGATGTCCTTGAACGTCGGCAGTTCCTTATCGAAGGCCCACCAGGCGAAAACGAACGCTACGATCGCCGCCAGGAGGGACGTCGTCAGCCTTAGCGACAATAACGAAGGAAAGGCCGGCAAGAAATAGAACGCCATGGAAAGCAAAAAGTTGAATGCCAGCCACTTGAGTGTCGAGATGCCTGCGAATCTTAACCACATATATTTATCTCATTATATCAAAATAGGCTCCAGATGAATATCACTCCGAACGAACCGGCGCACAACGCGGGCGCCCCTACGCGCCACCACGGGCTCAGGTCTTTTCGTTTGCCCAGAAGCTTGATCGCCGTGAACGAAAGCAAAAGGGCGTTTATCGAAGTCAACGCCGAACCAACGAAACCGATGGCCTGAACCGCTTGGCGCGAAGCCAGGAACAGAAGCGTCAAAGGGGCTCCGAAGGTCACGACATAACTCAAAACTGCGCTGAATTTAAGGTCACGCCTGAATGACTGCACCAGATCCTGCAGCAAGGTGATGTAGCTCGTCGCTACCGCCAGCAAACCCACGACCGGAATCAACCAAAAAAGTCCACTAGGCAGACCCCTAGACAAGTCCCCTACGCTTTCTCCCAAATCCGCGCCAATGGCCGCGTAAGCCATCACACCGAAAAGCCAAATCATGAATGCGGCGCCCAAAGATCCGACGGCCACCGCCTGTCGCGTCTTTTGGCGGTCGCCCTTGAAGAACTGCCCTATTTCAGGAATGACGTTCCAGCCCGCCAAGGAGAACAGGAACACGCCAAGCGCGATGGAGATGCTCTGCCAAGTCGCGCTGAAGAACAATGCCGGTCGGACTTGGCCATAGAAAAGCCCGGATGTGACCAACATCAACAGCACCAACAACAGGGTCAGCCAACTCTCTATCTTCATCACCACCTTGAGGCCGACCGAGACGGACAAGCTGCCCAAGACCCAAAAGACCAACTGCCACACGAAAGCGTCATGCACGACGCCGTTTCTGATCAGCACCGCCAAGAACTCGCCGCCCAAGACAAGATAGATGAATCCGGCGCCGATTATCTGCGCGGCATAAGCGATCGATGCGACGAATTTGAACTTCTCGCCCAAAGCCAACCCAACATAACCCGGAAAACGTTTTTTCTCCGCGCTGGCCGACGACAAGGCCACGTCGACGAACAGAAGATGGGTCACCAAGACGAGCAAGGCCACCAACCAAAAAGCGACTGTCCCCGCCGCCACTCCCATCGAATGCATCGCCGCCGGAACAGCGAAAGTCCCGGCTCCGATGACCGTTCCTGCCATCGAATAGACGCCTTTCCTGAAACTTTTATCGCTTAAGAACATCGTGATCAATCATATCACACAATCCACCGTTCTTCCCCATGCAAAATGCTTGCCGAGGCGGCGGATTAAGGGTAGGGTTTTAGCGTATGTCCCGTCAGAAGTCCATCTATCTGCTGGGGCGTACATGAAAACCCTCGCCTTACGTGACAACTTAACGAAACTAAAGCACTTAACTTCTAACGGGATATGTCAGGCACCGAAAAAATACCTCCCCAGAATCTCGAGGCCGAGCAATCCCTTTTGGGTTCGCTCTTGCTCGATAAGGATGCGATTATCCGCGCCGGCGACCAGGTCGTGGCCGAGGATTTCTATTCCGATAAGCACCGGGCGGTATTCGAGGCCATGATCGACCTGTACCGACATCATGAACCGATCGACATCCTGTCGCTCTCCAACCGCCTGCAGGAAAAAGGCGACCTGGAACGCATCGGCGGACGCGCTTATCTGATCGAACTCTCCAACACCGTACCGACCGCCAGCCACGTCGTGCATTACGCGCAGATCGTGCAGAAGAAAGCCACGTTGCGGCGCCTCATCAACGCCGCCGGAGATATCGTTCATCTCGGCTTCGACGAAGCCGAGGACATCCAAGTCGTGCTCGACCAGGCCGAACAGAAACTCTTCAACGTCTCGCAGAAATTCCTCAAAGCCAGCTTCACCGCCATCCAGGATGTGCTCGATGGGGCGTTCGAGCGTATCGACGAACTGCATCGCGACAAAGGCAAGCTGCGCGGCATCTCGACAAGCTATATCGATCTCGACAACATCCTCGGCGGATTG
Organism: bacterium; assembly: GCA_021796435.1. Lineage (GTDB taxonomy): Bacteria > Patescibacteriota > Patescibacteriia > 2-12-FULL-60-25 > 2-12-FULL-60-25 > CAIKNB01. The sequence goes on along the minus strand of JAJYXM010000016.1, from coordinate 623,338 downwards.
CAGAAAAGCGACCTCATCATCCTGGCCGCCCGTCCGGCCTGCGGAAAGACTTCATTCGCCTTGGACTTGGCACGCAGCGCTGCAGTCAAGCACAAGGTCCCGGTCGGCATATTCTCGCTGGAAATGAGCAAGGAGCAGCTCGTCGACCGCTTCCTTTGCGCCGAAGCCAACGTCAACCTGTGGAACCTGCGCACCGGCCATCTGACTGACCAGGGAGAGAACGATGACTTCTCGCGCATCGGCCACGCCCTCGGAACGCTTTCCGAATCGCCCATCTACATCGACGATTCCGCCAGCGCCGGCATCATGGAGATACGCACCAAAGCCCGCCGTCTGCAGATGGAAAAGGGGTTAGGCATGCTGATCATCGACTATCTCCAGCTGATGGAATCGCGCAGCGGCGGCAGCGACAACCGCGTGCAGGAAGTCTCGGAAATCACCCGCGGTCTCAAATCCATCGCCCGCGAACTCAACATCCCAGTCATCGCGCTATCGCAGCTGGCCCGTGCCGTCGAACTCCAGAAACCTGCCATCCCCCGCCTCGCTCACCTGCGTGAATCAGGTTCTATCGAACAGGACGCTGACATCGTCATGTTCATTTATCGCAAAGCGGCCGACAAGAACTACCGGACCGAGGATCTCTCACCCGAAGAACGCCACTTAGCCGAGATCCACATCGCCAAACATCGTAACGGCCCAACTGGCGTAGTCAATCTGTATTTCGATGAATCGCGCGCCAGCTTCAAGAACCTGGCCAAAAAACCGCAATACGGCGGACCACAATTGGCCCCCGTCGGCACACCGCAGGCAGAGACGCCTAAATTCGATCCGAACACGCCGATCGTCTCGACTCCACCACCGGGGGCATAATCTCAATCATTAAAACGAATAAGCGGCCTAATCGCTTTCCGTGGATTCACGGATGGATCAGACCGCTTTTGAGTCGTCAGCCTCTCGAAAAGAACGCCTTGACAACCGTCATCAACGCCCAGTCCTGCATCTCGGGTGAAGCTGTCTGCCCCAAAAAGTAGACATCGTGCGCTCCCGCCCAGTAATCAAGCAGCATCTTACCCTCGAGCTTGGAATGCCGCGTAAAGGCATCGGAGTTCACCCACTCGCGATCGTCGAGCAAAGCCACCTGCGCCTGGTCGAGCACGATCGTCAGGACATTGTCACCGTCCATGCCGAAAGGATTCGCTTGGATCAGCCCTTTCCAGCAATCGGCATAGGTCTGACCGGAGAGGACGAAGAGAGCTTCCTGCTCCGCCTTCTTCTTGCCGAGCAACGACTTCAGCATGAAGGCCTGGAAGAGCGTCGGATCCTTCGGGAAGAGCCAAGTCGCGATCTTGTGGGCATCGACGAGCTTATCAGGCTTGTGGGCCAAGAGCTTTGTCGTGAGCGACGATCGCTCCTCTTCCGTCCCGCCGCAGAGCAGGATGGCCCGCGCTCCGTCCGGCAACTCCGTGACCGGTAGGCCATCGTCATAGCCTGACTCGTAATCCGGTTTTGGAGGTTGCGAGAGCACCATCTCTTTGAACAACGCCAGGAACTCGGAGCAGAGCAGCTCCGTCACTTCGACCGAGTCCAGGACCCAGCTAGGCAGTTCCACCCGCTCATCCCTCGAGGCCAGCTCACGTTCAGCGATGATCAGAGGCAGTGCGTTGAGGATGCAAAAGAACGAATCAGTCAGTTTGTCGACATCCCAACCGTCGAGCTTGATTCGGTCCTTGTGTAGGACCGCGTCGGTGGTCGCCAAGAGCCTCTCTCCCTCCTCCAGGCTGACCGGCTCTTCGAGCTCCTCTCGCACCACACCCTGCCCGCGTTTGATGCCCTTGATGGCTTGCTTGCCGTCGATGATGCGGATACGCGTGGACACGTCGCGCTCGCCATCGATATAGCCCTGCGCGATGTGCTTGCTCGGAAGCTGCAGATCTCCAGTGACGTAGTTCCCTACGACCCAGCGCCTCTCGATCTCTTTCGCCATGTGCCGTCCTCCTCGTAGCATGAAACGAACCGGTCAGAACTTAACCGATTTCATGTCTCACGTCAAAAATAAAGGCTCCTCGGATGTAAATATTTTACACTCCGACTACTACTGACGCGATATTTGCCTCTTGCCCCCGTTTTCTGTAACCTGACGACATCGAATCAATAATCTCAGGACTTGAGGATTTGGATGCAGAGCGCGAAGAAACCGAGGCTTATCGCAAGGCGTACTAGAACGTACGGCGAGCGATAAACGCAGGTTTCGACAAAGCTATGCGCCAAATATCCAAGTCCACGCATATATGTTCAACAAACTCAAACAAGTAATGGACCTGAAGAAAAAACAGAAGGATATCCAATCCGCTTTATCCGGCATCACGGCAGAAGGATCTGCTGCTTGGGGCAAGGTCAAAGTCACCATGGACGGCAACCAAAAAGCCCTGAAGGTCGAGATAGACGATTCGATGATGGCAGATAAGGCCAAACTCGAAGAAGCTTTGCGCGACGCGTACAATGATACCGGCGACAAGCTCAAACTCGCCATGGCCAGCAAGATGGACACTGTCCTCGGCCCGGATACCGCCAAGCAGCTCCAAGACATCATGAAAGGCTGATATGCCGTCTGTCCCGCGTCCCATCCAGGAAGCGGCTGCGGCTTTCGACGGCCTTCCCGGCATCGGACCGCGCGCCGCTTTACGCTACGCCTATTGGCTGGCCGCCCAGCCCAAGGATTTGATATTGAAATCAGCCCGCGCCATCCAAGGACTAGCTGAAGGCGTTAAGCGTTGTGCCGTTTGCGGCGCCTGGAGCGACGACCAAGGCTGCATCTATTGCAATGATCCGAAACGCGAAGGCACGTCGCTCTGTGTCGTCGGCACAAGCCAGGACATCCGAGTCATCGAAGAATCTGGAGCCTTCAAAGGCAGATATCACGTCCTCGGCGGCCTAATCGACCCGATCGAAGGCCGTCTGCCCGAGAACCTCAACATGCAGAGCCTCTTTGACCGCCTGGCGCGACCAGACAACAGGTACACCGAAGTCATTCTGGCGCTCGACCCGGATGTGACTGGCGACACTACCGCGCTTTACATCATGAAAAAATTAGCCGGCTCTGACCTGACCGTCACACGCCTTGCCCGCGGCCTACAGAACGGAGCACAAATCGAATATGCAGACGGAACAACGATCGCCGACGCGTTGCAGAACAGGAAGAAACTATAACCCCTCCTCTCCTCCCCTTAATTTAAGGGGAGGTTGGGTGGGGTTATCGTCATCCCTGCCTTACCGGCAGGCAGACCAAGCTTTGACCCGGAATCTGTTTTTATCATGAACCCCTTGACAAAACCCAAAAAAAATAGTATAAAAGTACGTTCCTTCAATGTCTGCGCAGTCACGTCCCACCTTTCTTGGACCACTAATTTAGCTTAATTCTCTCAATTTCTATTAGGCTAAGTCAGCGGTTCAAGTATGGAGTACGCAGTAAACCTGCAAGGAGACCGATGATGCCGAAACCATGGGAAATGACCAACGAGCAAGCAAGAGCAGAAGCCGCCACGCTTCGTGACGAGCTTCGTGAAGCCGACCGCGTCGCAGCCCCGCTCTTCAGCAGGTTCCTCGACCATCACCCAACTTTTTTCGCAGAGTGCAGCGAGGACGCTGCACTATTCTACGAAATTCGAGAATCATCGAACGATGATCCCGAACCATCGAACCGAACGGACACTCCGCCCAGCGAACCTCGCTAGGCCGGTACACGTCGACCCCTCACCCCAACGTGAGCCTTCTCCAGGCTCCGTTTTCTTTTTAAACAGATCCCGGCTCAGAGGCCGGGATGACAAAAAACGCAATAAAACCAAAACTCGCGGGTTACGCGAGTTTTGTGATTTTGACCTTAGTGAAAGGTTGGCGATGCCCCACCCTGCGGTGGTATTTGGACTTCGGTTTGTATTTCACGATGGAGACCTTGGCGGCGCGGCCATGCTCTACGACCTCTGCCTTTGCCTTGGAAGCGAGTGTCGGCGTACCGATCTTCACATCCTTGCCTTCTTCATCCGAAATTAACAAAACTTCGAATTCCACCGGTTTACCGGCCTCGACATCCAGCTTTTCGACCTTAAGCACGTCGCCTTCCTTGACGACATATTGCTTTCCGCCGGTCTTGATGACTGCAAACATAGTGCCGAGATATTACCTAAATACGTGTATTCTGTCAAACCGTCTCGGTCTCTCACTGTCATCCTCCGGCTCCCGCCCGCAACGCCTTGCTTGCATGGCGGGCGAGGTGACCGGGGGATCTGGATCCCGGCTCGCGTTTCACTTGGCCTGGATGACAGAGAAGTCCAACGCCTAATCATCTGGGCAATTCTAACCTCTGCCCGACCTTTAACCCCAATTTTTCGGCCTCTCCCGCGTTCAGCTCCAAAGCGGCGTTCGCCAGCGCTAAAGGCATATGGATCGGCGTGAATAACGTGGATGTCGGCGCTTGCAAAGTCACGATGTCCTTGATTTCCCCGTCTTGTAACCAGATGATATCTAACGGTATCAAAGTATCCTTCATCCAAAACGGATAAACGCCGGCGCGGTCGAACAGAAACAACATTCCCCTGTCTTGATCCAAATCAGGTCTTTCGGATAATCCTCTCGCCCTGGACTCCGGAGTTTCAGCCACCTCTAGCGTGAACCCATGCCCAGAAATCTCCGTCTGGACCTCGCGGTTGACGACTGGCGAAGCGGCAAAACGTCGCGACCAATAGAAAAAAACCAGCAACGCTGCTGCGACGGCACAGATGGCAAAAAGTACCTTCATGCTAACTTGCCACATTCTTTTTCCGCGACTTATATCCCGCGACATACGACGAAAGCGCCGCTATCACCACCAGACCGACGACCAAGAAAATCTTGCCGCTCGTCTGCAGGGTCAAGGCGATCACTCCGGCCGCCAAGGAAACGCCCCACAAAAGATAGACCGCTATGCGATGCGGAACGCCGGCTGCGATCAGACGGAAATGCAGATGCGTCCTATCCCCCTTATACCAAGGTTCTCCGCGACGGATCCTGCCCAAAGCAACAAGAAAAAGATCCGTGATCGGAATGGCCAGGACAGCCAAAGCGATCGCTATCTTCGCCGTCGAAAGGATAGCCAAAAAACCCAAAGAGAATCCGGCGATCAATGAACCGGCTTCACCCAAATATTGCTTGGCCGGATGCCGGTTGTGCGGCAGGAATCCGAGATACGCGCCACCGACTATCCCCGAGATGGTCGCGACAGCCGGTTGATAATACGCGGGCGAAAAAGACAGCGCTGCGACTAAGCCCGCGCCGATGACCGTCAATCCATCGACCAAGCCGTCCAGACCATCCAAGATCTTCATCGTATAAGTCGCGACTATCATCCAACCGAGAGTCAACAGATCCCCGGGAAAACTCGTAACCCCCGGCAGCCACGACACGAAATCATGCGACCACCATAACAAGGAAAAACCTCTTGCATCCAAAGGATTCGTGACCTGCAGGATGCTCGTACCCGTCGCGAGCACGATGAACGCCGCGATGATGGGAAAGATTATCTGGATATGCGCAGGTAAAGGTTTTTTGTCGTCTATCGTGCCGCCGATGAGCAGGACGATAAGGCCCAGAAGAAAACCCGTAAGCTGCAACGAATCGAGTCTGCTCTGTTGCAGAAGTCCCGTTCCGTCCAAGAGTCCGATGAGGATGATTATCGTGACGCAGATCCCCATGCCGCCCCATTCCGGCATAGGTTTTTCATGCTCTCGCCTACCTCCCGGATAGCTCAAAGCCTTGAATTTCCAGGCCATCCGCCGGCTGTAGAACGCCAAAAACCAAGACAAAACAGCAGCAACTACGATGGCTGCCGCAAAAACTATCGTGGCCAAGATCCTTTCTTCGGTCATCATGGCTAGTTTAGAGAATCCGAGGATTTAAAACAAATCAGAGCTGCGGCGCTTTCTCCACACGGATATTCCCACCCGGTTCCAGGATCAGCGTATCCTTGCGTCCGACCTGACCCTGCAGCATCAGATCCGCCAAAGCCGTATCTACCCTTTCCTGGATCACGCGACGCAATGGACGTGCGCCATACAGCGGGTCGAATCCTTCCTTCGCCAATTCTTCGACGGCGGCGTCTTCGGCGCGGAAATTCATGCCTTTCTCCGCCAACCGTTTCGCGATGCCGTTTATCATGAGCCAAGCGATCTGGTTCACGTCGTCCATGGTCAATGGCTTGAATACGATGACCCCATCGAAACGGTTCAGGAATTCCGGCCGGAAGATGCCTTTCAGTTCGTTCTCCAGGAGCCCGCTCTTGATCTTTTCCAGCGGGACGTTCTTCGAGACTTCATCCTGGATGAATTGCGTCCCGGCATTCGAAGTCGCGATCAACATCACGTTAGTGAAATCCACCGTCCGACCCACGCCGTCGGTCAAGCGGCCATCGTCCATCACCTGCAGGAACAGAGTCAGGATATCCGGGTGAGCCTTCTCCAGCTCGTCCAAAAGGACGATGGTATAAGGTTTGTTGCGCACAGCCTCGGTCAGCAATCCGCCGCGGTCGTCGCCAGGTGCGCCGATGACGCGATATACGCTGGCTTTATCCTGATATTCCGACATGTCCAAACGCACCATCGCTTCTTCGCTGCCGAAATATTCAGCCGCCAAGGCCTTGGTCAATTCTGTCTTACCCACGCCGGTCGGCCCCAGGAAAAGGAAATTGGCTATCGGACGTTTGCCTTCGCGCAATTCCGCCCTGGCCCGTTTCAAGGCACGCGCCACGGCACGCACCGCCTCATCCTGACCAATCACACGTTCATGCAATTTCTGCTCGAGATTCATGAGCTTGCTCGTCTCGCTCGTCGTCATGCTCTCGACCGGGATATTCGTCTTTTCATGCACGACCTTGGCCACGTCGTCCGCCGAGACGAAGGTCTTTTCGCCTCGCGACTTGCGCGCCAAGACAGCAGCCTCGCGGATTATGTCCAAAGCGCGTTCAGGTGAAGCTTTCTCGTGCACGAACCTCTCGGACAACGCAGCCGCCTTATCCAAAGCCGCGTATGAGAAATAGACTTTGTTCTCGTATTCTATCAACCCGCTGCGCGCCATCAGGACCTTGATCGTCTCTTCATAATCGGTCTCGGGTATGTTTATCTTGATCAACTTATTGGCCAGGCTGCGTCTCTCGATATAACGCGTCCAGGCTTGCGGCGTCGTCGTGCAGATGGCCAAGAGATAGCCCTTATCAAGTTCGCTCGCCAACATCTCGGCCAGATCCATGGGCCCGCTAAGTCCGGCTCCGGTCAATGACTCGATGTTGTTCATGACCAACACGATGTTCCCGGAAACTCCGACCTCGTGCATCAAGGACAAGAACCTTTCCGCCGCCATGCCTGGGTCGCCGGCCGCCACGACCTGCGCGATGTTGACGGAAACCAGACGTTTGTCGAACAGCTCCGGCGGGACATTCTCCTCGACCATCATGCGCGCCAACTCCTCGACCAATGCCGTCTTGCCCGAACCAGGTTCTCCGACGAGGACCAGCGAACGCCGTCCGCTTTCGATGCCGCGCAGCATCTCCTCCATCTGTTTTTTACGGCCGATGACCGGGGCGATGTAGCCGTTACGCGCCAAAAGCGTCAGGTCTTCGCTGAAGCGATCGAGCAACGGAGTCTGTTGCGCCGTCATGGCGCGGTTCATCGTGTTCTTCGGTTTCAAAGCGGCCAAAGCCTGGAAGCGGTCATGATCCTCCTTGAGTTTGCTGCGCAACCTGATCCACTCGCCGACATGCACCACATGTTCAGGCGGGAAACCTAACTGATCCAGAAGATCCTGGATCTTCGGGCTGTTCTTGAAAGCCTGCAGGAAAATCTCCATCACCTCGACGTGCCGCCGTTGGTTGGCGCGCGCGTCGGCATAGGCCAAAGACAAGACCTTCTTGGCGTCACGCGACAGGTGCACCGGCGGATTGCCCGCATCATCAGCCATCAAGACATTGGTTATGGGTCCTTTGACCGCGTCGAACTGCATCCCCAGACGGACCATGAATATGCCTCCGGACGGACTGGCCAAAGCCGCCGCGAACAACGTCTGCGGCGTGACCTCTGTCCGTTGCAGTTTCTTGGCCAGGTTATAGGCGCTTTCCACGACATCCCGTGCCGCCGGCGAAAAATACGGCGCCACATCGAACCTGAACAAGGCTTTTTTGGCAGCAGATTTCTCTTCCTGTTCCAATTGCCGATGCGTCTTGCCCCAATTCGGCAGGTCCTTGGATTCACTCGAGTATTCGGATAGACGGAAGATCAGGAAAGTCCCGATGAAACAGGCGAACCAGAATAACGTGACATACCAATGGCCCGAGAACCAAAAAGCGATCGTCCGCAATCCCGTCAGATCCTCCAATTTGCTCACCTGCCAGGCGAAAAGCGACAAGAAAATCAGGACGATGGCCAAAAGCGCCAGATGGAAAAAAGCATTGATCTGCCGTCTGGCTTTGCGCAGCATGATCATGAACTCATCGACGCGTTCTTCCCAGACCAAAAACCCGTCAGTAGACGCTACGCCGATGCCTGCACCGCCGCAGACTTTACACTGCGCCGAAAGACGCGGTTCGCCGCCGCATGCCTTGCAGACTATCGCCTCGATAGGTTTGTTCTCATCCATATCAGCCTAACAGGAATTTGATCTGATCCATGAACAGCCCTTTGGAAAGATTCGTCAGAGCGAACAACAGGAAAAGCGCCGGAGCAGATGCCCACAGGGCCACACCCAACATCAGAACCAGAGCTTCGACGACCAGGGCTATGCTCCGTCCGACCAATACGACGAAACGCATCAAGATGCTGATGGCTCTTCCTCCGATATCATATTGCCCATACATCGGCACGAAAAAATTCCTGATCCAAATCCTGAATCCGTACGCCTGATAACGATATTGCAACGACTTCACGGCTTTTATCGCTTGGCGTTTCAATCCGATCGTATACCACCAAACAGGGAACCAAGCGATGCTCCCTAAGAGATCGATCAACAAAAACTTTCCTAGCGGCTTAAGATGCACGTTCACGCGGATATTATAGCACAAACCGGACTTCTAGGTTCAGTATTTCTGTATAATCATTTTCCATGTCATCCCGCACTCGATGCGGGATCTCATGGCTTAGATCCCGGCTCGCGCTCCGCTTGGCCGGGACGACAAGAAGAAAACTCTTCTGGCTGGTTAAAAAGATTCCTCCAATCACGCACGATGGAGGAATCTTCGCCGCCGTAGCTTGCACTAAGGACGGTCGGACTGACTTTTTCAAGTAGTCCGTCTTGGCGCCTTGATCGACAGATACAAAAGGCCGAGACGGATTACTCCGTAGACGCTACCTAGCCAGGGCATAATTCTTTTGCGCCGGATTGACGTATTCGACCTTATCGACCGCGACGAAACCCAGTTGGCTGGCCTCACCCGTGAGTTGCTGGATCGAGGACATCGCAGCCGCTTTGTTCTGCAATGCCATGGCATCGATATTCAGGCTGTCCACCCGACTCTCGGCTTTCGACAGGTCATAACCTTTCGAAGCCGCCGCATTCACCACGATCACATAGACCACGGAGCACGCGATGGTCAACGCAGCGATCGCCAAATTCCAAGCGACTAAGCCGCGAGGCAATTTTCGCCCGATAGGTTGAGGCAGCCCGAGTGCCTCATGTGGCCGTATCATCGACATGGCGTAAACGTTTGGCATATTTTTTTGTTTGGGTATTTTCTTTGGTTTTATCTATCTTTAGCGCTCCGCGTAATTTCGCGCTGCGTGAGCGTGGATTTTCCGCCATCTCCTCCTCTGTCGGGATGAGCGGTTTCTTGGTCAATATCTCCAACCCGTCGTTCCCTTTGAACAGATGTTTCACGATCCTGTCCTCCAACGAGTGGAACGAGATGACTGCGATGCGGCCTTCCGGCTCCAGCAATCCGACCGCGGCGGTCAACGCCGACTTCAGCACTTCGAGTTCGTCGTTCACCGCGATGCGCAGAGCTTGGAACGTCCGCGTCGCCGGATGAATGCGTCCGCGTTCGTAATTCCTCGGCAGCGCAGATGCGACTATCTCCGCCAATCTCATCGTCCTGGTGATCCGTCCGTGTTTACGTGCGTCGCAGATGGCCCGCGCGATGCGCCCTGCCATCCGCTCTTCGCCGTAATTCCGGATGATCTCGGCTAATTCCTCTTGCCGCCAGGAATTCACGATGTCCTCTGCGGTCAAGCGGCTTGCGGCCTCACCAGAACCTAAACGCATGTCCAAAGGTCCGTCCTCTTTGAACGACAGACCTTTGGACGCGTCTTCCAGTTCATCTGACGAGAAACCGAGGTCGAAAACGATTCCGTCGAACCCCTTCCATCCGTGCCGTAGCGCGACATCTTCGAGGTCTCCGAAATTCGCATGGACGCCCTGCCAACGCGAGCCGTATGCCTTGAAACGTTTCTTTGCCCGTTCCAGGGCTTTCGCATCGACATCAAGCGAAACCACGTGTCCGTCCGGTCCAGACCGTTCGAGAAGCTCGGACGTGTGCGTGCCTCCGCCTAAAGTGGCATCCAAATATGAACCACCCGCCCGCGGTGCGACGAGCTCCATGAGCTGGTCGGTCATGACCGCGATGTGGATGCTTTCACTCTTCATACAAATTGGATTATGACCCGTTAAAAAGGATGAAATGCGACGGTCTAGAGCGAGCAGCGAAGGAGGCGTAGTTAGACCTACGACGACCTGAACGGCGCAGCGAAGACCGAGTAGTTCGCCTTTTTCACGGGTCAGATCGCTGAGCCGAGGCGTTCAGCTATATCATTCCCCGTATTTTCCGTCTTGGTTGAATATTCATTCCACGCTTTCTCATCCCAGATCTCGACGCGATCGTATAGACCGGTCACGACTGCATCTTTCAGCAGTCCTGCATATTGCCGTAGGTATTCCGGGATGGTGATTCGGCCTGACTTATCGATATCAACGTCCATTGCGCCCGCAAGCATGAGCCGGGCGAACGCACGAGTATCGGCTTGACTGAGAGGCAAAGCAGCTATTTTAGCCGCCAACTTTTCCCATTCTTCCTTTGGATACAGGAAAAGCGATCGATCAAGACCGCGCGTGACTACGGCGCCTTGCGCCAATTCAGCACGAAACTTAACCGGTACTGCCAACCGGCCTTTGTCATCAAGCGTATGATGAAATTCACCGATGAACATTTTATTTCCCACTTCTTCCCACCGAGACCCATAATATGCCACCAGTACCCATTAGGTCAAAGCAAATAAAAAGACGATTTTTCGTCTATATTTAGCCTAAAAAGTGTTCTTTTTTTGTTCCAATGTGGAAAACTCCATTCCCCACTTTGCCTATAAATTCAAAGGAGACGCAGATTCTGCGTCCCCTACCTCTTTTTCAGCTCTTAAACCGCCCATCCCTTTGACCTCTCCACCGCACGCTCGTATTGCCTCATGAATGCTTCGCCGCGCTTAGCCCTCTTTGGCGTAAACACCTTGGCGCATTTTGCCAACTTCGCCAGCTCACGCCATGTTTTCCACATCCCTGCGCCCAAACCGGCTATCATCGCCGCACCGACAGCAGTCGCCTCAATCTGGCTCTCACGACAAATCCTGACCTTGCTGATGTCAGATTGGCTCTGCATCAGCACGTTCGATCGCGCCAATCCCCCATTCACTTGCCAATAAGTTATCTTCTTGCCCAACTGCTCGCCCAAGATGCGTGCCATCAGTTCCGTCTGGCAGGCCAACGCTTCGACCGCCGCGCGGCAAATATGCGCCCGATGCGTCCCCCGATTCAATCCGATGATGACGCTACGCGCCGTCGGATCCCAATATGGCGCCGCCAATCCCGTGAATGCCGGAACAATCGTTACGCCTCCGGTCGTCTGCACGGATTCAGCCAGCATATTGAATTCCTTCACGTCTTTGACCAGACCTAATTCGTTCTTGAACCACTCCAACATCGCACCGCCAGTCAACGCACTCGTCTCATAAGCATATTCCATGGGCCTGTTCGGCCTGCGCCAAGCGACCGTTGTCAAAATCCCACTAGCCGCTGGCCGCGCGACTGATCCGATATGCTTCAAGGCAAAGATGCCGGTGCCGTAAGTCACTGCCAACGCATCATCCTTCATCGGTCCATGGCTGAACAAAGCCGCCTGTTGATCGCCCAAGATTCCGGTGATCGGGATTTCTTTTCCGAACAAGCTCTTCTCTGTCACGCCAAAAGGACCTTGCGAATCCAGGATGCGCGGCAACTCGATCTCATCGATGCCGAAGAGTTCGAGGAGTTCGTCGTCCCAAGTGCCGCGCCGCAGATCCATCAACATGGTACGTGAGGCGTTAGACGGTTCGGTCGCGAAAGTCTTTCCTCCGGTCAGTTTCCACAGGATCCAGGAATCTATCGTGCCCAAAGCGTGGAGTTTTCCGTTCCTGACGTTCTTCTTCAGCCATTCCATCTTGGTCGCGCTGAAGCTCGGATCCACGACCAGCCCGGTCTTGCTCCGGATGCGTCGGGCCAAAGCACGGTCCTCCTCTATCTCGCGACACCGCGGCGCAGTCCTCCGATCCTGCCACACTATCGCAGGCGCCAAAGGCTTGCCGCTGACCAGGCTCCAAAAGACTGTCGTCTCGCGCTGATTTGTTATCCCGATACCTGCGATTTCCGCTGCTTTGATCTTTGACGTCTTCAATGCTTGCCGCGCACAAGTCAGCGTCTTCTCCCAGATCTCCATCGCGTCCTGCTCAACCCGCCCTTCTTCGGTCGCGTTTATGCCCAAAGGCACTTGATGGAACCCGCGCATCATGAGCTTGGCGTCGTACAGGATGGCTCGCGTGGATGTAGTTCCGATATCAAGAGACAGGATGCATTTCATGCGGGTATTTTAACGCAGAAAGCAATCTTAAGGAAACCGTACCCTACCGGCGTCCCCGTACTTATTCCGGCATACGACCGCTCGTCCCCCGGGGACCCTTATCGAGCATCGCAAGGCGACGATGGAGCGAACGGACTAAGACCGGCATCTGTCTGAGCGCTAGCGAGTTATGCCGGTCCCGTGAGCGAGCATCAGTCGCGCGAGAAGCGCAGATCAGGGGCGCCCTTGGGGTGCAGGGGTAGTTGGGCGAGCAACTACCCCTGCAAAAGAACAGCCCATAAAAGAGCTGGCCGGGTGCAGGACGGAGCGCCTGCATATAAAACCAGATCCCCCGGTCACCACGCCCGCCATGCAAGCAAGGCGTTGCGGACGGGAGCCGTGGCATGACAAAAGAGGTTCAGGTCACAAGATCCTCCCCCTCAACTTCCGATGATAAGCGATGGCGAACCTATGCGCCTCGTCGCGCACTCTCACGAGAATATCCTTATGCCTTTCGCACAACTTGCAGATCTCAAGATTATTATGGTCGCAGATCAGCTCATCTTTTTTCCTGTCAGGTCCTTTAGCCAGGCCGACGACGGGGATGCCCAGCTCGAAATGACGCACGACCTGCAACGCCGCGTTGACTTGGGGCGCTCCGCCATCGATCAACAACAGATCAGGCTTACGCCAGTTGTTCCTGAAGCGGCGCATTAATGTTTCGCGGATGCTCGCCACATCGTTCGAGCCCATGACCGACTTGATGCGGAATTTGCGATATTCGGCTTTCGCCGGCGCGCCGTTCTCGAACACGACCATCGATGAGACGGACGAGGTCCCCGAGATGTTCGAGATGTCATACCCCTCGATGCGCCCGAAGATGTTTATCGGCGCTTCGCCTTCCCTGATCTTATCGATGTCATTATCTTCACGTTTCATGACGGCGATGTCTTGGATATGCTCGAGGAAATATATCCTGTTCCTCAACTCCGCCGCTTCTTCGAAGCGTTGCGCTTTGGACGCAGCTTTCATCTCGCGTCTGTATTGCTTGAGCAGATCGTCCTTCTTGCCGGAAAAGAACTTGATGAGGTCGCGGATGATCTTGGCGTATTCTTTTTTCGAGATGGCACCGACGCAGACACCCGGGCATTGATGGAGGTGATAATAGAAACAGGCCTTCGGCGTACCGCGTACAGCGTACCGCGTACCTAGTACCTTTGACTCACGACTTTCGACTTTTGACTTCGGCGGTTCGCACGTCGACCACGGAATGGCTTTACGTATCAGATCCAACGCCGCACGCAACGAACGCGGCGAAGTGTACGGACCGAAGACGGCTTTATATCTTTTCGCCGCGTCATCGCCGAGCTCCGTTCCCCGCACCAGAAGCGGCTTGGGGAAATCCTCTCTCGTGATTACGAGATACAGGAAACTGCGGTTGTCCTTATCCTTGACGTTGTATGGCGGAAAATAATATTTGATCAGGTTAGCCTCGAGGATCAGTGCCTCGATGACCGTCGGCTTTATGATGTAGTCGATGGAACGTATCTCTTTGACCATCTGTTCGATCCGCTCTCCCCTGGTCTCGTCGATATTCTTCAGGAAATACGAAGCCACGCGCCGCTTCAGCGACGTCGCCTTACCGACATAAATCACGTCACCCGCGGCATTCTTCATCAGATACACCCCAGGCTCGTCGGGCAGTTTTCCGCCCTTTATTTTGACCTCTTTCGGGATCACGAAAACAAGCATAGCAGACTCCCGCTTCTCCTGCATTATCATTGACCTTTGCCTCAAAAAATGATGTACTCCACGCGGTCCTTTCCACCCATCAGGTAACACCATGGAAAATTTCAGCCGGAATACCGTGAATCTGCTTAAAGCGTTCATGCTTGGGAGAGGCGCGGAAAACTGGCGCGCCAATTTCCTCGCCCATAGGCTAACCAGGGCCTTCGGAGAATCGGCCTTTGGCGTCATCGGCGCCTTCCTTATGGCCGCATGGTCTCTGGATGATATCTACATGCTGGACATATCCAGCCCAAGATGGCGCAAGGATCCGCGCCGCGTCCTGCAGACCGAGCGAGTCTTGCTCGAAATCGGCTTCGTGCCGATCGTCGCACGACGCCTCTCGTGGCAATATGCCATCTACTCGACCGACGCCCAGGTCGTACGCTCCGCTGTCCAAGCGTATCTGGATATAGGATTGCGCCACAACGTCTTGTACGAACGCGCATCGCGCTATCCTGACATTTTGACTTTATCCGAAGACGAGATCCGGATCTGGCGCGAAAAAACTGCGTCAGACCCGCGTCCGCTCGAATGGCGAATAAAATGCCTGCCTCGCAGACGGTATGCGGATTTCAGCCTAGAAGCTGTCGAGACCGATTGGAGCGCGACTGATATCCGCGTGATTTACGCGGACGAAGTTACACCTCTCGTCAGACAGTTGGCGCAAACCGAAGAACCTAGACGGCGTAGAAGGCGCCCAACCAAGCCACCGCAAACGGACGCTGTCTTACTACCAGTCGCCTCGACAGAGCCGCCGGCTGAAGAAGAAGTCATTCCGCCGGAGCCGAACGTCGCGGAAGAGATGGGCGCCGAAGTCGCTTCGACGGATGAAGCAAGATCGCCCACTGACGATCTCCAGACCGACGCCGAACCGACGACAGAAGAAACCGACGGACCAAGCACCGAAGGAGAAATTCCACCTTCGACCAGCGACGCGGACGATGTCGGTTCTCCGGCTGGAACGACGCATGCGGACGACTCTGATGTAGCCACCTGCACATCGCCCGTCCGTATCGAACCCGCAGCTGACGCGACCCCGTCACTCGAAGCAGAAGAGCTGACGGATGAGGAGCCCGCGAAACCGGTCCAGGAAGTGATCCCGGACATCGTCCCCAGCGGGGACATCCAGGACATCGCCGCTCTCGCAGACCTCATCTCAGATGAACCGGACGACACGGACGAGGCGGACGACGCCGATAGCCCAGGCGCATCCGATGACATCGACCCTGAACCCGCGTCGATCCTGCTGGATGCACTACGCAAGGCGCTTCAGGCCCACGACCCGAGCTGGTTCGAACGGCACTGGAAGGAATTTCTGGCAGCGAACCCGTGGCTGAATCAGGATTACGACAAAGCATGGGAGTGTGTCGAACTCCTCATGCGATGGTTCGACCTGCGAGGTACGACGTCCCCGCACGACCCGCGCTTGGGCTTCTTCGCCTCATTCGTCCGCAACGAGAACTTCCCGGCGAAAAAGCGCCTGCGCGAACTGCGCATCAAGGCAGCCACACTCAAGAGGAGCACCAGAAAAACAGCCGCTTTCGAAGCGCGCCATCTCGATACGGAAATCTACCGTGCCCTGGGTCTCATCGAACCGCAACCGCTCATCGCGGAGTTGGAACGTGAAATCGCCGCGCTACGGAAAAAACGAAACAACGGCACGAAGACGCAGCGCACGATCGAAAAGCTCTGGGCACGTATCGATAGGATGAGACGGTTTTCCGCCCTCGGCTCGTTCTTGAGGCTGGAACCGGAGATCGCGTTCATACGTCTCTACGCTGCTCGCAGCATACTGGAGTATGACTCGCAAAAACATCTGGATGATTTCTTCGGCCATCCCGAATTCCTGCTCAATCCGTTCGAGAGGGTCGCCTACGGCAGTGACGTCGGCAACCGTGGGTTTTCGATCCCTCCGCCAGCCATGGACGACATACGGACTATCCAGGCGAAGTGCAATGAACTGCGTTATCGCGCCAACGAAATCAGGCGCTACACCGACAAGCCATGGAAAAAGCCCTACATCGACATGCTGTTGGAGCCTTCGCGGGAGAAGTTCCTGAAACGCCTGGAACGTTACCTCGCCAACCTGAGCGAAAAGGAGAAGCTACTGCGCGTCCCGCGCGCCCGTCATAGGCGCAAGGGCAGATCAGTCTATTCGACCCTTTACCGCTGAACATAGCCCTCACGCTGCTTCGTCGCCGACGAAAAGCGTGGGGGCTCTTGCTTTTTCAGCCAAAGTTAAGCCAACCCTTGACAAATCCAAAAAAACACTTCACACTCCAAATATCTCGGGAAATGGGTTCCGAGACCAGCTCATTGACAGGTGAACCATGCAATTCGTGAAACGGTTCATGATGCTCATCGCGTTCCTGCTGCTGCTCCTCGGAGGAGCAAAGGCGAACGCGCAATCCGACGTCAGGACGCCGGACCAGAGGGTGTATTTCCCTCAGATGGATCCCGTCCTCGACGGGATGTGGCAAGGCCACGGTAACGGTGACGGAATGAGGTACGACCCGCAGGCGATCGCCTGTATGGTTCGTGCTTGCGCCACCATCCAATCCACGCTGCCGCGTGACACACACGGCCGCTGCGCCGACCTGCACGACGACACGTGCCCGTACCGAGAGGTCCGGAACGGCAACAACGGCCTGTACCAGGCCTGCTACGCCGCGCATCTCGCGCGGATCAAGCAGCCCGGCTACACGCGGCTCGCAAATCCGCCGAGCATGACGAGCCTCGTCTGTTCGGTCATCGCGGCACAGGGCCAGTCGTACGACGACGCCGTCTACACGGCAGTCAACGGACATCCGCGACCCGTGTCGCAGCCGCGTATGATCCTGGCCAGCGCAGTGCCTGCGCGCTCATCTCTCCGACCCGGCGAAGCCGAAGAGCTTCTCGCCGAGTTGGACAGCCTCAACGGCAACACGCGCCACGCACTGGCCGCAAGAGCAGCCAAGGTCAAGAAGCCGGTCGCGAGCAGTCCCGTCGCGACAAGCTACGGCGAGTACCCGCGCGGCTTCCGCATGATTGCGCAAGACGAGAACGAGACGACGTTCCGTGTCCTCGAAGGCGCCGACTACCATGACCTCGAGAATTCGCCTTTCGCGGAAACGCACGAGACGAACTCGGTGAAGGTCATGTCGTACAAGGGCAATGACCACGCGCAGACCTTCTTCCCCTACCACTTCAAGGACGGGAAGATCGAGCTCTACCATCCGCGCATGCACCTGGCGGCCAACGACAAAAGCCGCCTCGAGCCGATGGATGAGGACACTCTGAAGTTCGTGCACGAGTGCGACGATGGCAGCTGCGAAACGCGCTTCGCGCTCCAGGCCGGAGAAACCATCCGCCTGCCGCGCAAGGCCGCAGCGACGCCTGACGCCGTCTCGAAGACCAAGCCTGCGCCGACCAAGAATCCGAAGCACGCGGAGGCCGAAGCAGGCACCGACAGCGCTGCCCCTGCGGCCGCACCGTCCACAACTGCCGAGGCGACTGCACAGCCGGACGCAAGCCTTTCACCGGACGTAAGCCTCGCCTACGAACCCGGAACGGCGCCCTCGGCAAGCGTCGCGGATATGGCGGGCACTCCATCAGCTCCCGCTTCGATCGCCGCAGCGCCTGCCACGTCCTTCGCCATCGCACCGCCGGTCATTCAACCATCGACGGCGTTAGACGACGAAAAGCCGGACGCCAGCCTGCCATACACGGCTCCGCCCCCGGCTCTAGGCTCCGTGCAAGAGCAGACGAAGGGAGAACATGGCTTCTGGCGGTGGGCTACCACGTTCTTCGTGGAGAAACACTTCCTAGCCACCCTGCTCGCGCTCTGCGCGGCTCTGGTAGCCTGCATCATCAAGGCCACCAGGTTGCACATGTTGAAACGAACCGCAGCTACCGGCGGACAAAACGGTGGCATTGCTGTCGGGAGTGGGCCAGCCCCACCCTAGACATCTACAGGCAGCGCCTCGCTGCCCTATTCCACGGTGACAACCCTCGCCCCGACTCACTCGGGGCGCTATCCCACGGTGACAAAAAGCGACCACTCAACACTCGAGTGGTCGTTATTCGTTTTAGACAAATTCTTATTCCCATCTGCTGTCATCCCGGCCATCGAGCCGGGATCTGAGCCCGAGACGAAATGGACACTATCGAAAATATCTCTTCAAGAACTGACCCGTGACGCTTTTTTCGTTCTTGGCTAAATCTTCCGGCGTCCCTTCAGCTACGATCCTCCCGCCCTTGTCCCCTCCTTCAGGTCCAAGGTCAATTATCCAATCAGCATTTTTAATTACGTCGAGGTTATGTTCTATGACCGCTACGGTGTTGCCGCGCTGCACCAGCTTCTGCAGAACCTCAAGCAGCTTCCTCACGTCTTCGAAATGCAACCCGGTCGTCGGCTCGTCCAAAAGATAGAAGGTATTGCCGGTATCGCGTCGCGCCAATTCCGTCGCGAGCTTGACGCGTTGAGCTTCACCGCCGGACAGCGTCGTCGCCGCTTGGCCGAGTTCGATATAACCCAAACCGACCTCTTCCATGACCATGGTCTTGTCGTGGATCGCCGGGATATCCCGGAAGAAGACATTCGCTTCCTCGACTGTCATGGTCAAAATGTCGGCGATGGACTTGCCCCGATACTTTACCTCAAGCGTTTCGCGATCGAATCGTTTGCCTTTGCATACGTCGCACTTCACGTAGACCGTAGGCAAAAAATGCATCTCGATGGCGATCTGTCCGTGGCCCTCGCAATGCTCACAGCGTCCACCCGGCACGTTGAAGGAAAACCGTCCGAGTTTATATCCGCGCATCCGCGCTTCCGCCGTCAAGGCGAACAACTCGCGTACATGTGTCCAGATCCCGGTATATGTCGCCGGATTGGAACGCGGTGTCCTGCCGATCGGCGACTGGTCCACATCGACTATCTTGTCCATCCATTCCAGACCCAAAAGCGCTTCGTGCTTTCCGGGTTTTGCCGTTGAGCCGTTCAGCTTCTGCGCCATCGCCCGATACAGCACATCTATCATCAAAGTCGATTTGCCCGAACCTGATACGCCGGTGACGCAGACGAAACGCTTGAGTGGAATCTTCACGGTCAGGTTCTTCAGGTTGTTCTCCGCCGCTTTGCGCAGCGTGATGAACTGCTTGGCCGCCGGTCGAGGTTTAGACTGCGGGATCTTCGCGTCGCCGCGCAGATAGGCGCAAGTCAGGCTGTTCTTGTCCTTCAGGATCTCCGGCATTGGTCCGGCCGCGACGACGTTCCCTCCATGCTTGCCTGCCCCGGGCCCGAAATCGACCAGATAATCCGCCGCCGAGATCGTGTCCTCATCATGTTCTACGACGATGATGGTGTTACCGGCATCACGCAGCTTCTCGAGGGTCTGCACCAGTTTCGCGTTATCACGTTGATGCAATCCGATCGTCGGTTCATCCAAGACATACAGCGCGCCGACCAGACGTGAACCGATCTGTGAAGCCAGACGGATACGCTGCGCCTCACCGCCGGAAAGCGAACCTGCGATGCGATTCAAGGTCAGATAATTCAATCCGACATCCAGCATGAACTGCAGACGTGCCGTGATCTCCTTGATCAAAGGTTCGGCGATATCGGCCTCGACCGGATTGAGGTCGAGCAAAGACACGAATTCATAAGCCTTATCGATCGTCATCGCCGTCAGGTCCACGATGCTCTTGCGCTTCTCGTCGCCCTTGCCTTCCAGACTCTCCAGAAATACGTTCAAGGCTTCAGGCCGCAGACGCGCTCCATTACATGTCTCGCAGATCTCTTCCGAGAAGATGTCTTTGGTCCCCAGGCCATGGCACGCTTCACATGCGCCGTAGGGTGAATTGAAGGAAAAAAGACGCGGCTCTATCTCCGGGAACGCGAACTGATGCGTCGGACAGGAAAAACGCGATGACATGAGCAACTCCGAACCGTCATCCAGCACGACGATCACGTTATCGCTTCCCCGATCAAGTGCGACCGAGATGGATTCAGCCAGACGCGACCGCAAGGACGTGTTCCCCTCCACCGGCCAAGCCAAGGGGACCCTGTCGACGACCAACTCGATGGTGTGCTGCTTATACCTGGCCAAAGGGACGCGACCGCGCAAAGAATGCAGTTTGCCGTCCAACCTGATCTCCATGAAACCGGCCTGATACAGGTCCTGCAGCAATTGATGGTATTCACCCTTGCGTCCCCGCACGATCGGCGCCAAGACGACCAACTCGTTCGCCGAATCCTTGGATTTGCGCCTGGCGATCTCAGCCGGATCCGAATGCAGTTCGACCGTCCTCCGCATAGCGACATCGACCATCTCATCCACGGTCATCTTGCGGATCGGTTCTCCGCCGATGG
Organism: bacterium; assembly: GCA_021796435.1. Lineage (GTDB taxonomy): Bacteria > Patescibacteriota > Patescibacteriia > 2-12-FULL-60-25 > 2-12-FULL-60-25 > CAIKNB01. The sequence goes on along the minus strand of JAJYXM010000016.1, from coordinate 602,333 downwards.
GACAGTGCGGATGTCCGATGCGCGCATACAGTACGCGCAGATAATCATATATCTCCGTGATCGTCGCGACCGTGGAACGCGGGTTAGCGCTATGCGCCTTCTGATCGATCGATATCGCCGGACTCAAACCCTCTATCTCATCCACGTCAGGCTTATCCATCTGACCCAAAAACTGCCGGGCATAAGCCGACAATGATTCGACATAACGGCGCTGACCTTCGGCGAAGATGGTATCGAAAGCCAAGCTCGATTTTCCCGAGCCGGACACGCCGCTGAATACGATCATCTTGTTCCGCGGCAAATCGAGCGAAACGCTTTTAAGGTTATGCTCACGTGCCCCTCTGATGGTAATTTTATCTTGCATAAAGCAGAAATCGGCGTCTGGACGACGCTCTAGGGGTACGGTATCGGCTTAAGGTGCAAATGTCAAAAGACCCTCCCCCTCATCGATATTTGATTTTTTGGCCTATTCCACGATCTCGAAATGATAGCGCAGAATGCGACGATAGATGTGGCTGCGGGTGATTATCCCGATCACTTGCCCGTTCTCTACGACCGGCAGACGGTTGATGCCACGCGCCAGCATCAACGCCCCAGCCCTCATCACCGGCGCCTCCGGATCGATCGTCACGACTTCCTTGGTCATGAACAGCCTGACGGGATGCGAACGGATCTCGTTTATCTTATTCTCGCGTTGTTCGTAGTCCGTATAGGATTCGGGATGTTCGTAATAACTCTTATAATAAGGGTACATGATGCGGAAAAGGTCCTTTTCCGAAACCGCGCCGACCAATCCGCCCTGTTCGTCCACTACCGGCACTCCGCTTATGTTCTTCGTATACAAAAGCTTAGCCACGTCCTCATACGAGGCGTCCGCTGGCACGACATCCAACTCAGTTTCCATGATATCCCTGACTTTCATATGATTATTGGTTAGGACTTACTTGTCCGATTCGCAATGCTTCTTGCGCATCCGGACACGGAAGTCCTGGGCCTCGACTATCAGGGATATCTTGTTTCAGGATAGCCCCCAACAAAGCTTTTGACAAATGAAATCAAGCACTTTTGCCAAGGGAAGCCTTGACATATGCCGTCAGCCCCTTGACTTTTCCCCAGAAAAATGCCATAATGTCTCCGTAAGTTCTTATTTTCTTTACCTTGTCCGTGAAAGGCATGTGTGTAAGAAAAGGAGAAAAAGTCGACTTACAGTAATAAGTCCAAGTTCATCAAACACATGCCAAAGAAGTTATTCGTAGGCTCATTGTCCTACGACACCGGAGAAGATTCGTTACGCGAACACTTCTCCCAGGCTGGCACCGTCGAAACGGCCACGGTCATCTATGATCGCGCCACCGGTCGCCATAAGGGTTTCGGCTTCGTTGAGATGTCCACCGACGAGGAGGCGCAAAACGCCATCAACACCTTGAACGGTTCGACGCTCGACGGCCGCGCTATCACTGTCAGTGAAGCACGCCCGATGCAGCCCCGCGAAGATCGCCCCCGCCAACAGGGTGGAGGCAATCAGCGCTACGGCGGCAGCCGCTACTAAGTAGCATTTAAACACGCCTCGGTTCGCCGAGGCGTGTTTTGTTTGCATCGAAAACTACAGATTCCGACGAAGCTCCGCGACCTTCAATGCCGCTTCCTTGGGCTCCACATCGAAACCACCCGCATAGTCTTGCAGGAACCAATCCCTTATCTCCAGAGGATAGACCAACATTCTTCCTACGTCAGCGACATCTACCCACTCCGGATCATAGCGGTTGTCCGGATCTGGGTTGGAGTATTCAGGCCCGTCTCCTGGTTGCGGCTCACCGGAAAGATGTTCACACAGATAAAAGAATTGTTCCGATCCGTCATCGTAGATGTGATGGTAAAGCAATTTATCGATCCGGACATCCAGCGTTGTCTCTTCTTTTATCTCCCTGATCGTAGCGTCTTCTATCGTCTCCCCTTCCTCGACCCCTCCTCCCGGAAAAACATGATATTCTTTCCCGTTCTTCCAACGATGCATGAGCAGGACCTTATCCTGCTTGACCACTATGGCTACTGCGCGTATGTGTTTTGGCATTTTATTTAATCTCAGCTGGCTGACTTGAATTCCATCACGTAAAAAACATATTTGCCGCTCTGCGACGGTTTCTCTACAGTCCGTACTAATTCAAATCCGTTCTGCGCCGCGAGCTTCAGCGGCAAATCTATGTCGATATCACCGAAATTCGCCCAACCGAAATAGATCCTCCCGCCAGGCAACAGATGTTTTCCCGCCTCCCGAAAAAACTTTTTCTTAAGCCCATCATCCGGGTCCCAGAACATCCTATCTATAAGGTCATCGGTCGGCAGATTGTTGTAGGGCGGATTACAGATCAAGACATTGAACCTCTCAACTGTCTCAGCGAAACAATCCCCCAAGACAAAAGAAATATTTTTTACCTTTAGATGTTCTGCGTTGTGGGCTGCGTTCTCCACGGCCAAAGGATTGATGTCAGTCGCGACTCCCCTTAAGCACTTTTTCGCCAGCAATATGCTTATTGCACCGGTACCGCATCCGACTTCCAGGAAAATATCCTCCGGCTCCAACCTGACGGTTTCCGCCATCAGCTCCGTATCGATGCTCGTATCATAAACACCACGCTCCACCGCAAAATCCACGCCGCAGACCTTGACCGAAATCGACGAGGCCGCCTTCCTCTCCTGGAGCCGTCTTTGTTGTGAATCTTTTGCCGTATGGATACTTGGGGACAGATCAGTCGACATACTGTGCAAGAAGCTTAGCACAAAAGTACGGCCTTTCAAGCCGAGGGTCCCGCTACTTGATATATATCCCCGACTCGTTTAATATCCAGGCACAATTGAAGAGATAGCCAAGGAGAGGTCGCATAGTGGTCGAGTGCACTTGCTTGGAAAGCAAGCATACCGCAAGGTATCGAGGGTTCGAATCCCTCCCTCTCCGCCATGAAAATACGATGGGATTTTACCCATCGTTTTTTCATATGGTTCGGACGGGTGGGATTCGAACGGGGAGGGTTTGGGAACCGGGAGGTTTCCACTGTTGCCGGGGAGAGCTCACGAGAGGGCGAAGGCCCTTTCGTGGGACCCCGCCTCTCGCGAGAGGCGGGGGACGTGAGATTCCCACCCTCTCCGCCATTGCAAAATCCGCCCAAATGGGCGGATTTTGCGTTACCGAATTTTATCTTCTATTGCAACGCTGCGTCTATCATGGTCTTGAAATTGGCATAAGGCTGCGCGCCTGAGACCAATTGACCATTCACGAACGTCGCTGGCGTTCCGTTCACGCCGGCTGAAGCACCCTCCGTCTGATCCTTTGAGACCAACGAAGCATACTTGCCGGAATCCAAGCACGACTTGAACTTGATCTTATCCAGACCTATATCGGCAGCCATCTGCACGAAACCATCATCCGACAATGAATCTGCAGTGAACATCTTGTCGTATATCGCCCAGAACGCCTTCTCTCCGCCCAATTCCGTCGCGCACTGCGCCGATTCCGCCGCCTTCTCGGCGTGTGGATGGATAGAGGTCAAGGGGAAATAGCGATAAACGAAACGCACCTTACCGCTGTAATCGTTCAATATCTGCTTGATCGTGTTGTAATGCTGCTTGCAATACGGACACTCGAAATCAGAATATTCGATTATCGTGACCTTAGCGTCTGACGGTCCGACCATGTGGTCAGTCTTCTCGTCCACCGGCTTGACCGGCCCTGCGGCCGCTTGTGGATTAGCGCTCGGATCAGTGGTCGGCTGTTGTGCAGCTGCCCCCGTATCTTGTGCGGCGACCTGCGCTGTAGCCTTAGTGGCGCCCGGCAACACTCCGCCAGTCGAGACTGCCCACACGAAATAGACCAGCATCAAAGTCGTGCTGACGGCGATCCCGGCCAAAAGACCCATATAAAACATCGTCTTCGGCGGACCGTCCAAAAGGTTGGCGACAGGCACCGGTTCCTCTTTCGGCTTCGTCTCCGGCATTGTTGGGTTTTCTTCTAACATGCTCATACATTAGCTTTTTATTAATAAGAATGCGTTATTCATGATAATAGACAGGAGATACTTAATCCACCCAAACGGTCAAGACCCGGCAAGATAGGCGTCCATCGCCTGCTGCCAACTGGCATTGTCCATGCCACCGACGATTTTCGTATCACCACCGAAGAAAAAAGTCGGTGTACCTTCAACGCCGTTCTTCTGCCCTTCAGCAACATCCGCCTGCACTTTTCGCAAAAACTGCTGTCCATTCAGGCAAGCCGCGAACTTCTGGTCATCCAACTTCAGGAGTTTCGCGTAATCCACGAATAGCGGCGTCGGCGCCGCGACTGACTCCCATTGAGCTTGCAGATCATACAGCTTGTCGTGGTAATCCCAGAACTTACCCTGATCCTCCGCGCATCTGGCGGCCACGGCGGCTATCTCCGCGTTCTGATGCAGGGTGGACAACGGAAAATCATTCCACACGAAACGCACCCTGTCTCCATAAGTGTCCATGGCGTATCGGATACCTGCTTCGGCCGCTTTACAGGCAGGGCACTGGAAGTCGCTGAATATCCTGACGATGTATTTAGACTCGCCTGGTCCGTATGAAGGGTCGTTGTCGTCCGTGAACGATAAGCCGCTGACTTTCTCGCCCAAAGGCTTGTTGACCGTCGTCGGCCCAGACACGATCGCGATGACGATCCCGATCACCGCCAACAAGACGAGCACTATCGTACCTAAAAGGAAATATTTCTGTATATCTTTTTCTTGCATAATTGTCCTTATTCTTTCGAGGCTAAATATTTGATTATATCCAATGCCGCTTTGCTCCCCTCACCCACGGCGACCGCGATCTGTTTTTCCGAGACGTCAGTCACGTCGCCGGCCGCCCACACACCAATTACCGAAGTCCGGTTATGCTTGTCCACGACAATCTGCGACCAGTTATCCTTCTCGACGAAATCGATGAATCCGCTGACCGGTACCAGACCGATCTCGACTATAATGCCTTGCGTATCTTCGACCCGCTCGACGCCATCCGGCCCGGCCAATCCGACGCCGGAGACGAACTTATCGCCGATGACCTTCGTTGTCTTCGTTCCGCCCAACACCTTTATCTTCTCGCTCGTCAGGCACTTCTTCTTCATGATCTCATCTCCGCGCAACTCCGGGTTGACCGAGACGATCGTCACGTGCGAAGCGTACTTCTCCAGGAGTAACGCCGCGTCCATCGCGCTGTTGCCTCCGCCGATGACATGGACCGTCTTGCCGCCGAACAACGGACCGTCGCAAGTCGCGCAATAGGTGACGCCTTTACCGTAATATTCCTTTTCCCCGGGGATATTGAGCTTACGGTTGTCTTCGCCCGTAGCTATCAAGACAGTCTTCGTCTGATATTCCGCTGATGCCGTGACCACATTGAACCCACCCTCGATCTTGACGACATGTTCGACCTTCTCGCCTTCCATGAGCTTGAACTGGTCCTTATAGTCCTCCAGGTGTTTTTTGAAGTTGTTCACCAAGTCGACGCCGTTGATCATGTGGAAACCCAAATAGTTCTCGACGTCCGAACTCCACAGCGTCTTGCCTCCAAGATCCCCTGTCAGCATCAGGAAGTTCATCTTTTGGCGAGCCAAATAGATCGCAGCAGCCATTCCCGCAGGACCTCCGCCGATTATTATCACATCATACATAACCAAGACAGTTTATCACGTCTCCCGCCATTCCGCTCATCCAGCGCTTTTTTATTCCAGGTTTTATCGCTAAACCTCGCTGCCTTTCGCCTCTTTCGGCTGATGGATCCAATCGCCCTTCATCGCCATGAAATACATCCCGAACGCCAGTGCCGGAATTGCCAGCCATTGCGTCGGCGTCAGTCCGAGATATTTGACGTCGACTACGCGATAAAAATCCAACCAAAGCCGTGTGGATGCCTCCATGGCGATCCAAGCGCCAAGAAAAAATCCATCTTTCCTTTTCTTGCGGTTCAGGATCAGGAAGACGATCCCCATGACCAAGCCGGAGATCGAAAGATACAGACCCAGATCATGCCTGCCCTGACCATCAGGATAACGCACAGCTAAAAGCCAATGCGACAACGTACCCGGATGGTCGTGGATCAGAAAACATCCGATACGTCCGATCATGATCCCCCAGGGAATACCCCAGACGGAAGCGTCGGCATAGCGCAGAAAATCCAACTTTTTGATGCGGACAAGCAACGTAAATGAAAGCGCTGCGCCCAAAAAACCTCCCCACATTGCGAAACCCGGCAAACGCGGATCGAGCGCTTCCCACGGGTACTGTACATAGTGGCCTAAATCGTAGAACAAGACATGGAAAAGCCTGGCGCCGACGAACGACGACAAGATGACCCAAAACAACATGTCCCATATCTTTGCGGCATCCAAACCTTTCGCTTTAGCCCTTCGCGCAGAAATATAGGCAGCGACGAGTATGCCTGTCGCCACAAAGGTTCCCCAAGTCTGAAGATGTATCGGACCAAGAGGTATCGTGTGGGATTCGAAGTATGGGATCATAGGATACAAAGGCTGGATTCCGCATCAAGCGCGGAATGACGACCTTTTTGGCTCACAATACGTTCAGGATCTTCAAAGCCCGTTCGAATTCATCCAACGCCTGGTTAGCCTCGCGCTGACTTATCTGCGCAGATGAATCATGCGCCAACTGGTTACGCAGCTTGTGCGCCCACCAGACACGTTTTAGGTTCGGATATTTATAACACGCGACTTTCAAGCGCTCCCCCAGGGTCTCTCCCGGCATCAACATGGACTTCAGACCGGAATCCAACAACGTGTCCGCTTCGATGATCGCCAATTTTGCGCCCATGACGTTCATCTTGCCCGTCTGGCGCACATTGTCCCAGCGCTTCTTCATCTCTTCACGCGTCATGCCGAACATCTCCGGCCGCGTCAACCACCTTTTCAGTTTCCAGATGACGATACCCAACACGATCAATACGACCACAACCAACACACCCGCTATGGCATAGATGACCCAGCTGTAATCCGTAGGTTGATTGTACAACAATTCGTCCTGCATAATGATCGATTTTACCTGCGCGCCCTAAACGCCGCCTTTACGCCTCTTCGTAAGCTTTTGCCACAGCCAAGATCCCCGCCTCATCGAAGTGCTTGCCGATTATCTGCATGCCGACCGGTAAGCCATCAGCCAGACCAGCCGGTATGGAGACTGCCGGAAGACCTGCTACATTCACCCCGACGGTGAAGACATCCTCGAGATACATCGTGAGAGGATCGCTCGTCTTTTCGCCTATCCTGAAAGCCGGGTTCGGTGCCGTCGGTGTTATCAGATAATCCACCTCTTTGAAGGCTTGCGTATAAGCCTCGCGTATCAATGTCTGCACCCGCTTGGCCTGCACATAATACGCGTCGTAATAGCCACGCGACAAAGCGAACGTCCCCAAAAGTATGCGGCGTCGCGCCTCCGGACCGAATCCTTCGGCACGCGACCTCGCATATGTCTCGAAAAGCGGAAGGTTATCTTTGCGCAATCCGTAGCGCATGCCATCGAAACGCGACAGGTTCGCCGAGACTTCACACGGCATGATCACGTAGTAGACCGCCAACGCCTCTTCCGCGTACGGCAAATCGACTTCTTTGACCTCCGCGCCTCGTGACTTCAGTTTATCTATGGCCGCCTCGACCGAACTGCGCACTTCGGCATGCATTCCGCCTCCCCAGGCCTGTCGTGGCAGACCGATGCGGATACCGGCCAGATTCTCCCGCCAATCAGGTATGAAGGGTAATGCATCGCTCGTCGTCTGATCGGCTTTGTCCTCACCCTGGATGGCCTGCAGGAGCAAAGCCGCGTCTTCTGCCGTCTTGGTCATAGGACCGATCTGATCGAGAGATGATGCCATGGCCATCAAGCCGTAACGTGAAACGCGTCCATACGTCGGCTTCAGGCCGACTATGCCGCATAAAGCAGCCGGCTGGCGGATGGAACCTCCGGTATCGGAACCCAAAGCAGCCAAGGCCATTTCAGCCGCGACCGCCACTGCGCTGCCTCCGGAAGAACCGCCTGGCACGCGCTCCGGATCGCGCGGATGTTTGGTCGGCCCATACGCAGAATGCTCCGTCGAGGATCCCATCGCGAACTCGTCCATGTTGGCGCGCCCGATGAGGACAGTCCCCTGGTCCTTCAATTTCCTGACGACCGTCGCATCATACGCCGAGACATGGCCTGCCAGGATCTTAGATCCGGAAGTCACCACATGCCCCTGATTGAGCAGGTTGTCCTTCAAAGCCAAAGGGATGCCGTCCATCACGCCCAAACGCTCGCCCTGGTCACGACGCTTATCGGCTGCGCGCGCCGCTTTCATGGCTTCATCATCATAAGTCTCGATGAACGCATTCAACGCACCGTTCAGGGACCTTGTCTGCTCCAGGCAAGCCAAAGTCAGCTCTTCGGATGATATCTCCCGCGCATCCAATTTTTCCCGCGCCGCAGCGATCGTCAATTTGTTCAATTCAGTCATAATCATTTCTTTGGGGTCTCGAACACCCCCGGCGTCTTGAGTAGATCGGTCTTCTTATCCGGGAAGTTGGTCAGTATCAGCTCTCGCGTATATTCGTCACAACCAAGCGCCACGTCCTTGCGCCAGCCTTCGGACTTCGGTGGCATACTGGCTGCTTCTACGCCCCCCGCATCGATTTTCTGCAGGCGCTCGACATAACCCAGGATCTTGTGCAGATCCTTCTCGGTTTCCTCCAATTCGTCGGCCGTCAACTCCAGTCTGGCCAATTCCGCCAGATGCAAGACATCTTCTTTAGTCAGATTCATATCCCGTTAAAAGTCTAAAAACTTCCTTCATTAATCGATATCAGCCTGGGCACAAGCCGTCTTCGACTGATTTATCGCTTTTTTGCCATGTCCCTCTAAAGTTTTAACGGGACATACCGTGTAAGACTACAATAAACGCAGAAAAACGGCCAGATACGTGAAGACCGCCCCAGGATGGAGCGGCCGTTGAGATTACAGGAGGCTCAAAGCCCCGCTGATGTCGGCATCATGCCAACTTTTCTTGACGCCTTGTGGCTGGAATTCCGCTTTGACATACAGTCGGTTGGCGCGAGCTCCCTGCTGCCCGGAACCCTCGCGTCCGGCGAATTGCCGCGTACGGCAGATGGCGAAGCGATTCGCTTCCAGCTCATCGAAGAGCTTGTCGTAAGGGACGTCCTCCAGCCGCAGGATGACGGAACCGTCATTCTCCACGGCTGTCATCGTGTGCGGATGGATGAAAAGGTGGACGAGCCTCGCCCCTTTGGGATCCATGACCCGCGCGAACTGCCGTATGACCGCCTGCCAATCCGGCACCCACTGCAACGAATTGTTGCAGAAGATCTGGCTGACGCTCTTGTCTGGGAACTGCCGCAGGACCGTCATGTCGTCGAGCACCGCCTCGAGGTTCTTGAGGCCGACATTGTATTCGCGTCGCGTGAACTTCATGACCCTCTTCATGGCCGCGATCATTCCGGGCGCGAAATCCACGCACTTGAACCGGAACACGGTCCGCCCGAATACGCGTCCCGAGACTGCCGCGAGATAGCTCTCGTACAGACCTGGTCCGCAACCCAGGCTCAAGAGGGTCTGCCCCGTTCCGCTACGGGTCTCCTCGATCCGCAGATTCTCGACAAGCGTACACATCGTAGCGAAATAGGTCGTAGGGCTCTCGATGAAAGCCATTCCGATGCCACGCCTGTTCCACAACTCGCGGACGAACTGTTCACGACTGACATCCTGCCTACTGAACTCGAGCTGGACCGGACCGATCAGACGTCCCAGCTCCTCATCGCTGTTCGGCCACAGGGAGCGAAGGCAAGAGCGGACATACTCGAGGAAATCCCTTGCGACCGCCTGTCCGCCAGCCACTGTCTCGTGATCGACGACAAGAGGCGCTGTGCCCTGCATCCGTCTCACGACGCGTAGGATATCCATAGGCGCCAGGTCGCCAACATCGAAAATCGGATTGAATCCCTTCGGGGGCATGTGTAATCCCTTCCATAGCAAAAAGAACCTTCTTGAACATACCAAAAAAGGTTATTTTGTCAAGGCTTTACCGCCGACAACTGCGGTTGCCGATTGATCGACTATCAACTTTTGATCAAATCCAAGAACTCCTTCTCATCCAGGATGGTCACGCCCAACTTCTTTGCCTTATCGTATTTTGAACCCGGGTCAGCACCCACCACTACATAAGTCGTCTTCTTCGATACCGATTCGGAGATGTCTCCGCCTAATGCCCTGATCTTATCCTTAGCCTCGTCACGGGATAAGGAGTCCAAGCTGCCGGTCAGTACCCAGCTTGTCCCGCTCAGTTTTCCGGCATTCGACTTGGCGGCAGACGCATTTTTGACTTCGACTTCATCCAACAGCTTATCGACCCGTTGCGCTTCGCGCTTGCTCCCGAAGAATTCGACGATCGAATCCGCCACGACTTCGCCGATGCCTTCGACTGACATCAGTTCCTCCTTGGTCGCCTCACGGAACTTTGCGAAACTTCCGAATGCCGCCGCCAAGTCGCGTGCCGTCTCTTCCCCGACATGCCTGATGCCGAGAGCATTGATGAAACGCCCCAGATCGATTTTCCGATGCGCCTGTATCTCCTCGTACAACTTTTTCGAAGACACGTCGGCGAAACCTTCCAGATCGAGCAGATCGTCCGGCGTCAGGCGATAAAGATCCGCCCATTCGCGCACCAAACCGTTCTGGATCATCTGTTCCGCGATCTTGTCGCCTAAACCTCGGATATCGGCGGCATATCGGCTGGCGAAATGCAGGATGCTCGCCAGTTCTTGCGCAAAGCAATTGCGGTTGGTGCACACGGTCGCGACTTCGCCCTCTTTACGCTTGACCGGCGAACCACAGATCGGGCACTTCAGCGGCATATGGAAACTTTTCTCCTTGCCCGTCCGCAGTTTCGGCAAGACCTGGATGATCTTCGGGATGACATCACCTGCCTTCTCCACGATGACCGTATCACCTATCTTCAGGCCCAGACGCCCGATCTCGTCTTCGTTATGCAATGACGCGTGCGTCACGGTCGTGCCGGCAAGATGGACCGGATCCATCACGGCCACCGGAGTCAACGCCCCGGTCCTGCCGACCGAGACGATGATGTCGCGCACGATCGTCGTCCCCTGCTCGGCCGGGAATTTCCATGCCAAGATGGCACGCGGCGTCTTGCCTACGATGCCTAGCGACTTGAACAACGCATCATCATTCACGTTAACCACTATCCCGTCTATCCAATAATCTAATTTTTCGCGTTTATGTCCTATCTCCGCCTGGAACTCGGCGACTTCGGCCAGGTCTTTGCACCGCCTGAAGTTAGGGTTCGTCGGGATACCCAACAGAGCCAACAGCTCGTGCGTCTGTTCATGCGTCCGCGTACCGTAATCGCCCACCATCGCATAACCGAAGAACGAAAGTCCGCGCTCCGCCGCGATCTTCGGATCGAGCTGGCGGATAGAACCCGCTGCCGCGTTGCGTGGATTAGCCAACTCCTGCTCGCCGCGCTTCTTCAACGATCGGTTCAATCTATCGAGCTGCGTCCGCGTCATGTATGCCTCACCACGCGCCTCTATGCGTCCAGACTGCGTCGACAGGACGTCGCGCACCTTTTCCGCATCCAAGTTGCCCTGATGCTTCTTAAGGAATCTTTCCAGCTCATGTTCGGTCGGTACCCGTAGCTTCAAAGGGATCGCTTCAATGGTCCTTAGATTATGCGTCACATCCTCGCCCGTCGTACCGTCGCCTCGCGTCGATCCCTGTATCAGCAGACCATCCTGATAGATGAGCGAGACGGCCAACCCGTCCATCTTGAGCTCCGCGAAAAAATCGAAACTTTCCTGCGGCTTTAGTTTCTTCATCCTTTCCAGCCATTCTTCGACTTCCGCGAAAGAAAAAGCATCCTCAATGGAAAGCATGCGTACGGCATGTGTCACCTTCTTGAAACCCGGTAAAGGTTCACCCGCCACGCGCTGCGTCGGCGAATCCGGCGTAATCAGGTCGGGGTACTGCTGCTCCAATTCATAGAGTTCGTGTTTCAACGAATCCAAAGCCGCCTCCGAAATCTCCAAGGAATTCAGGACGTGGTATTGATAGCGGTACTTGTCGATCTCGAGCCGCAATTTCTTGATGCGGATTTCCGCTTCTTGTTTGGTCATGGACATAGTTTAGAGGCTTTTAGGCCAGATGTCTAAGCCTTGGACTTTTGACAAGATGTCAAAAATAGACCTAAATATACCTAGAACCTTCGGAGGTAACCATGACGATTGATGCCATCAAATGGCTGGAACAACACATCGCTACATTACATCTCATCGAAGAGGCGCTGAAGCAGGAAGGGATCGTACTGGGGCCATTATCGCCCTCGAACGCACCTTACCTCAACTTCGACAGCAAGAAGCTGCCGGCGCCACAAGACCCAAGCAAGGCCCACAGCCTCATCCTCTGGTGTTCACAGTTCAATGACCTCACTCTCACGAACTGCCTCTTAATTCAGCACGAACCGACTTGGAACGGTGTCGTCGTCGAAAGTAGGCTGTCGGCCGAGATGGTTGAGACCTGGCGTCTAAGGTGCTACCACGATACCTTGGGCAAGAGCCAAGGCCGCGTGGTACCCATTCCTCCACACATGCAGGAGGTGTTCCTGCTCACGCAGATGGATTCCCGGGACCTGACGCAAGAGCAGGGTCTCGAGATGGTCCGGTCCGTCGCCAGGTTCTTCCTCCAAGTAGGAAGCACTCCTGCCTCCGCCGCCTGATAGAGGCCGCCGTATCCTCACAAAAACCCTGGCTTCTCGGCCGGGGTTTAATCCTTCCATGTTTCGTTATTTTTTGGACTACGGACACGTCACGCTGCCCGTGCCCTTGACCAACGTACATTCGGAAAAAATCACATAACTGAATACGCCTGAAAGGATATCGAGTTTAGGCATCGTGGCCGCTATCTTTTGCGTCGCCTTGCCGTACGTGCCTTCGGCCGAAAGCGTGATGTCGCCCGGATATGGCTTGGCCACACCTCCGCCGCTGAAAGCCGCCGTTACGTTGACTGCGGCGCAATCATAAGACCGCAATCGGATACGGTAGAATTTCAGCGAATCCAATGGCACATCCATGCTATAGGTGATGTTTTTCGGTAAGACGATAAACTGGTTGTCGCTGGGGAATTGCGGTATCCCGCCGACGATCTCCCAATAAGCATAGCTGACTTCCATCCTGGCGTTGGGCTGCGTACATGTCGGATCCTTCTGCCATGTCAGGTGCATATTGTCTATGCCTAAGGAATGCGTAAGGTCGTCCGGGTTGAAGACGTCTAGGACAGCGAAACTGCTGGTGGTGACGATCTGGATCTGTTTGCTGGTCGTGGGCTCCAAGTCGCCAGTTGATTTCCACGTGCCGCCGCTGATGTATGTCCCGCCTAAAGAATCCACATAAGTCAACGTCTGATTATTTTTGCGTATCTCGTAAAGCTGCCGTTCTATCCCGGAATCAGCCATATAGTAAGCCGACACGCTCTGGTCCGTCTCGACACCGCTCCGCGCGCCCTCCATGACGACGACCCCTATACCCAAAGCGGACAGGAGGATGAGGAAAATCATGACCAAGGCCAGCGGCAAGATATTCCCCGCTTCTTTCTTCATCTCCGCTTTGTGCTTGGTTACGTGCCGATCCATACCATCATCTTAGATAGAGCCGAGAAGACACTGTCGACTGAGCATGCATCGAAGCGCCCTCATTCGCGTTGTCCGCCTTATATTCGAGCCCGATATTGAATGTCACGAAGGGCTGGTTATTGTTGTCGTAAGCGCCGCTCGAGTTGGGTACGAATGGAGTGTTGGATGGCCGGACGTAGACATCGAAATTAAGCACATTCACACGTTTAGACGTCGCTATCTCCCAACTCAACCCGCCGTCTTTGCTCAACATGATGCAGCTCGTGATCGTCGGATCGCCGCATTGTACGCCGTCCTGTTTGCTGATCAGGATAGTACCTCCGGTCGGCTTCACCAGTTTGATGTAGTTCAGTTTCGTCGCATAAGGCTGCAGGCTATAATCGATATAGTTGCTCCGCGCGACGCGCGTCATCATCTCGGTCAGATACCGCATATCCTGGCTTAAGATGGCCTGATTTGCCACCTTGCGCTGCAACCGGGTGAAAGACACGAAAATCTGGACCAAGACGACCGCGACCATCGAAAAGATGAACACTGCCAGAAGCATCTCCAACAGCGTAAAACCCTTAGATTTACGTCCCAACCTTGCTTTTTCGGCAATAACCCTTCTAACGCCAGTCATAAAGGTCTTCATACATCGTGCTGTCCTTGGTGACGCCCTTCCTGGTATTCCTGATCTGCGCCATGACGCGTATGCCTATTTTGGTGCTTCCGACATTTCCGCAATTGACGCCCGCACCGACTATCGAACCATTGGCACAAATCCCGTTGAAGGTCACGATGCGGGAAAAAGTCGTGGTGGCTCCGGTATACCCAGGTTGATAATTCTCGAGGAAGTCGAGCGCCGAAGCGTTCGCCGATCGTATTATCTTGGTCTTTACGTCGGAAAAATCGTTAGGTCCGAAATCAAAACTATATGTCCCAGCTATTCCGTTCCAGATGGGCGTCGCGGAATAATCCGTCCCGCTGTACATTCCTGTATCGAAGGCTACACCGGCCAGCCAATTGCTGTCACGCTTATTTTTGGCGAGCTCCAGGACCTCGCGCATCAGATTGGTCGACACCACACTGTCCGAATCGCGGTCCGAAAGATTCATGTTTGAGAATACGATGCTCGTCGCCGCGAACAATCCTATGCCTATCACCGCCACCGCCGCGATCAATTCGATCAATGTTTGTGCCTTGGCTATGCGCATGATGGTTAATCCATGACTATCCTGCCGGTCAAGGTATATAGCGTCACCGTCTTGGTCGCTCCGGTCTTTGTATGCCTCAAGGTTATGGTCAACACGGAATCATTAGTGCATCCGCTGGGGCAGGCGTTTATCTTCATCCCGCCGTTCTGCCTTTCGAAGGCTATATCCGCTATTACTCCCACGCTGAAACCCGAGATCTGTACATTCGCCGCGCCTGATTTAGCCAAGTTCCTGGTCAAAAAAACTTCAGTCGCCGCTGATTTGCGCCAATCGGTCGTCGATGGATCGTACTTGGCATAAAAATCGTACGTCGCTGCGTTCCTCACGAAGTGCCCTCCGACTCCCGCAGGCGGTACCGCCGTGCAGCTATCCGTACAACCCGTAGTGCTCGTTTCGCAGACTATCTTTGCTCCGGAACTGTTCGTGCAGAATTTCACGTTCTCTGCATTCAGTGCCTTCGCTTGTAACGTACGCAAATCAGCGGCGACAACCCTTTGCGCCGTCTTCAGCTCCTCTTGTGACCTCGAGCTGTTCAAGGAATACACCGACATCATCGAAATGATCGCCAAAATCGCGACACTGATCAGGAATTCGGTATATGAGAATGCTTGTGCTTTATTTGATCGCATGCAGGAACCAGGCGGTTATACGGTCGCCATACCACAATGCCACCATTGTACCTGCAAAGAGCGCCGGCACAAAGGGCAGACGCGAACCGCGTTTGAATTTCCCTGCGACGAACCCGACGAAAGCCACTACGCCGCCTATGACGTATGCCATGTAAATACCGACCAAGAGCTTCTGCCAGCCCAAAATGCCCGCCATGGCGAAAGCGAACCATAAGTCACCTAAACCCAACCACTTTTGTCGCGATACGACGATCTGCAGACCGAAGAACACAGCCGAAATCAAGAATGCCAACGCAATCGAATAGAACCGCGCCAAGATGTCTTCCATTGATGAGGGAGGATAAATGACCTGCCAAAGACCGGAAAGGACAGCTACGCCGATGAGATATTCCACCGGAACTTCCTGCCAACGGATATCCATGACGACCGGCACAATCAACGTCATAGAAAACAAAAATTCGAACCAGAACATGGGATCCGTCAACGGATCATGCCTGACCGCTGCGATTATGCCTAAAATCGCCACCAAGGCCTCTACGATCGGGTACTGATAGTGAATGCTCTTACCGCAATATGCGCATTTCCCGCGTAACCAAAGCCAAGAGAATATGGGGATGAGATGTCGCGGCTTTATCGTAGTCTTACATCTCGGGCAAGCCGATCTTCCGCCGATCGAACTATCCTCGTGCCAGCGGATGACCAGCACGTTCGCGAAAGAGCCTAAAACACCGCCTAAAGCAGCGGCGAGGATGATCAATAGTATGCGTTGGATGTCCATGTCTTTCTAGGAAATGATGGCATGAGGATTCCCGATTTTTGATGCAGAACGCGAAAAAGCCGAGCAACGGAGCGCCGCGTACATAGAGGTACGCAAAGCGAGTAGCGGAGGCTTTGACAAAGTTATGCGCAAAAATCGGGAATCCATCTCACTTGAGTTCATCAGAAGTATCTACCCCACTAGCATGCGCAAAGTAAGTTCCGGCTGGTCCATACGCTGTCACACGTTCCGTGGTGAACCTGATCGAATATCCGGAGGCAGAACCTTTATAGAAGTAATACTCACCCGCTTTTGGCCCAGTCGGTATGCTTTGCAGGAAAAGCGGGTCAACAGCTTGATCGCTGGCCACGAAACCATTGCCGGCCAAGACATCTGCATTAGCGCCAGGTGCGCCCAAATCCACGCCATCGCTCACTGGATAGGCAGCTTTCTGCAACCAATGCTGGCTTAATGCAGCGCGGATGACACTGATGTCGGATACGCGTTTAGAATCGCGACTCATGGCTCGAGTCACGTTCAAGGAATAAATCGCGACCGCCGCTAGTATCCCGACGAAGACGATGACCACAAGCAACTCAAGGATGGTGAATCCTGCACGTTTGGAAGGCGTTATCAACATATCATTAGCTTTGATTATAACCCATAAACATAGCCTTGAAAACAAAACCACCTCGGTTGGTACCGAGGTGGCGATGTATTCGGATTGAATTAGTTGACTATGCCCAAGGCGTTCGCTGTGTGAGCGCCAGCATTCAAGTTTCCGCTGGCTTGCGCCGTCCAGAAACTGATCGTGAATGACGGGTTGTCTCCGAGCGAGGGCGCAGCGGTGATGAAAGCCGGAGTACAAGCAGCAGCCGGTGCTGCTCCGCAGGCTGTTGTGCTATCAGGATCTACGAACTGCGTCAGGTTGATGTATGTAGACGTCTTATCGCTGGTACAGGCTGTGGTAGTACAAATCTTACACTCCGAAATACGTTTGCCGACTGCACAGGTTGTGGCATCAAAAGCCATACCATCATTCGCTGCCGCACTGTACGCCGCTATAACGCTGTTTACGTTAGAGATTCTCTTGGCATCTTTAGCCTTATCGCGTGCACTGCCGAAAGCTACGACAGCCAGCGTCGCCAACAAACCTATGATCGCGATGACGACCAAGAGCTCGATGAGCGTAAAACCTTTTTTATTATGCATATTTTGCACTTTGGGTGACCTGAAAGGTCAATGATTAAAGAATATTAATGAGCGAATTATACCATGAATCAAGATTTGCGTTTGAAGTTATCCACAACCTGGACTAAATCGCGCTCGACAAGCTGTACAATGGCAACAATATAGCAGAGACCAACACACCTACGCCCAGGCCCAAAATGACCAAAACCAAAGGTTCTATCAGTTTGGTCAGGTTGCTCACCATGTTGTCTATCTCACGTGCATAAAAATGGCTGACGCGATTCAGGATGTCTTGGGTCTTTCCCGTCCCCTCACCGACCGAAAGCATCTGCGTCAACATGGTCGGCACGAATTTATATCGCGAAAAAGCTGTGGTTATCGAGTTTCCGTCATTCACCTCTTTGATCGTCTCGAAGACCACATTCCTCCATACCTCGTTCCCGACGACGCCGGATACGATCTCGAGCGCTTCCACCAGATCGACGCCGCCTTTCAGTAGCGTGGCCAATGACCGCGTGAACCGGACGACATACATCTCACGGTAAAGATTCCCGAAAATAGGCAAATTTATCTTCAGCCAATCCCATCTATATCTGCCTAACGGAGTCTTGACGTAATACCGTCCTCCGATGCCCAAACCGACCATGACGATAATGATGACATACCAGAATCTCTGGAAAAAACCTGAAACGGCGATCAGGGTCAACGTCGTCCAAGGCAAGCTCACATTGGCTTCCGTCAGGACGCTCGTGAGTTTCGGCACCACGAAAGTCATCATAATGAAACCCACTATGAACATCGCAGTCAGGATGAACGCCGGATAGATCATCGCGCCCTTTATCTTGCTCGTCAGGTCGAAGTCCTTTTCCTGTTGGTCGGCGAGATATTCCAGCACCTCACTCAACTGGCCGGAAGTCTCTCCGGATCTGATCATGTTGATGAAAAACTCGGAAAAAACATCGGAATGATGGGCAAACGCATCCGAAAGCCTCGCGCCGCCTTCGATCTCCCCCGCTATGTCTATCAGCACGCGCTGCATCAACGGATTTTCCGACTGGCGTGCGATGTTCCTGACGGCTTCGGGCAAAGGCACGGCTGCGGATACCATGACCGAAAGCGTACGGGTGGCTATGACCAAGTCCTTCGGCTTGATCCGATTCAAAAAATACAGCACCTGCTTCGACGCGGCCTCGACGGTGGTATAAGGCTCGACGAGCATCATCTCCAGCCCTCTTTCCTCCAACGCCTGTTGTGCCGCTGACGTGTCGTCCGCCTCAATCAAACCAGCCTGGATTTTCCCATCCGGCATCCGTGCTCGATACTTGAAAGTAGGCATCGTTAAGCTTATTTACCCAAGATCTCCTGTATCCGTTTTACCGTCTCGTCGGGCAATGAATGGGCTTTGATCACATAACCTTCCGCGCCTAACTTGAGGCATCTCTCTACGTCTTCCTTCTGCCCTAAATTAGATAAGACCAGGATCTTGATGTCTTTCGTCGCGGCATCTCCCTTGATCTTCTCCAAAACCTCGAACCCGTCCATCTTGGGCATCAACAGATCCAACAGCACCAGATCGGGTTTATCCTTTTGGGCCAGCTTAAGGCCGTCTTCGCCGTTCGTCGCGAAGGCCACTTCATAACCGGAAAGTTCCAGCTTCTGTGCATAGATGCTGGCCAAGAAACCATCATCTTCTATTATCAATACTTTCTGCATATTTTTATGTTATTTGATTGCCTAAGACCTCTCGAGATCAAAGATCCTCTTGTGCCTCCTGACTCAACCTTAGCACTTCTTCGACCGTAGTTGAACCCGCTAGAGCCTTGAGTATCGCATCTTGCCGCATGGTTATCGAATCCTGTTTCGCTATTTCCGCCCTTACCTCGGCGATGGGAAAACCCTTCTCCACGATCCGCTTCATGTGGTCAGTGAACTGGATCATCTCGTCTATCGCGATACGACCCTGATATCCCGTATTCCCGCATCTGGCGCAGCCCTTACCATGATAGAAAACCAACGGTTTTGCCGGATCGAAATCCGCATCAAGATATCTTTTCGGGATAGTCAGCACATCCTTCCTGAGGATATCCAAAGTCTTCTGCTCCAGCTCCTGCGGTTCTTTGCAGGCTTGGCAGATCTTCCTGGCCAAACGCTGGGCGATACCGATATTCAACGTAGCGGCCAAAAGGAACGGCTCGACCCCCATATCCACCAGACGCGGCACGATGCCGAAGACGTCATTCGTATGCAATGTCGAAAAGACAAGATGGCCTGTCAACGATGCGTGAATCGCCAATTCGGCGGTTTCCCTATCGCGGATTTCACCGACCATAATGACGTTCGGGTCCTGGCGCAATAAGGCGCGCAGACCTGCAGCGAACGTATATCCGACCTCAGGCTTTATCTGCGACTGGTTGACGCCTTTGATGTAATACTCAACCGGATCTTCCAGCGTAGAGATGTTCACGCCTTCGCTGTTCAACGAAGTAAGCGCAGCGAACAAAGTCGTGGATTTACCCGAACCGGTCGGGCCCGTGACGAGCACCATGCCGAACGGCCTATGTATCTCGGCATCGATTATGGCTACATGCTCTTTACGGTAACCCAGATTCTCGAGCGTCGGCGCGGTCGCCGAGGTGTCGAGGATACGCATCACGACTTTTTCGTTATCCACGACGGGCAGGATCGAAACGCGGAAATCGATATTCCTTCCGCTTATCTCTTGTGTGATGCGCCCATCCTGGGGTACGCGCGTCTCGTCCAACTTGAGGTTTGCCAAGACTTTGATGCGTGAGACTAACGCCGGATGCACATATATCGGCAAGACGAGCGTCGTGCGCAAGACACCGTCGATGCGATACCTTACGCGAGATTCATTGCCCAAAGGTTCTATGTGTATGTCCGATGCTCCTCCCTCAACGGCATGCCGCATGATGACCGAGACCATGCGTGATACCGGTGCGCCCTTGATTATCTCTTCCAGCCTTCCGACCTCTTCTGTCTTCTCTTCCTTCTTCTCGAACTTGCCCTTGGCTTGGGCCAGTGCTGTAGCGACTTCTACGCCCAAACCACGAAGCTTACGTAAAAGACTGGTGATCTGTGAACTCGGTGCTACGACGTACTTGATCGACCAACCCTTGTCCGCAGCCATGAATTCCAAAGCTTCGCTCGCCCGCAGATCTTGTGGGTTCAACAAGGCGACCTCCAGTACTTTACCGTCGAATGCCGTCGGTACCGCACCATAAGTCTCTTTCGTATCCTGTGGTATCAATTCGAGCGTCTCCTTCGGTATGACCCTTTCCGTCAGATCCACGAAAGGTAAAGCCAAGGCTTCGGCCTTAGCTTTGGCAAAATCCATCTCTTTGACATATCTTCCTCCGACCAAAGCCTGCTCCAGCGTCTTACCGCGCGCCATCAGATCTTTGGCGATACCAAGAGCCTTCTGGTCGACCAGCTGTTGCTTCAAGAGTATGTCCAATATCTTCTCATCCATATCAAGGTTGGGTGGTTGTCGTGACGTCGACTGTTTCAGCCGAAACTGCAGCTGTCGTTGTCGCCGTGCTGGTTACGCTCGTTTCCTGCAGCATCCCGGTGGCAGTGGCACTAGTCGAAGTCGTTAGATGTATCACGACTGGAGGGAAAAAAGGGTTTTCGCGCCCCATGGCAGGTAGCTGCAGGTCGAATGCCCCCAACGGACGCAAAGCCAAGAATTTTTCGTTCGTCGAGATGTCCAACTTCGGATCGAATTTGACCACGCTCCGCAACACGAGCTGTCGCGGGACTTCGACCGGTGTCAGGCTCGTGCTGATGAACCAATAGGCCAAACCCAAGATGCCCAGTGCCATAAGCACCATGATCAAACGCGAAACAATCGAAGTTTTCTTCATGGCGTTGGTGTTGGTATCGCGCTCGGTGCCGCCTCGACCATCGAGTACACACGCAGCTGAAGCAGATACGTCGTCTTGCCAGCCGTCGCTTCGGAGCTACTTATCCCGACGACGTCCATCAGACGCAGGCTGTTCTCCAGATCGGACAAGAACCTCTTCAGGTCGAAATAAGTCTTGGTCTGTATCGATAACTGAACATCCATCGGGATGAGGCGCAACGTCTCGGTCGCGCTCTGCGGCTGCAATACCTGCTGTTCATTGAAGGTCAGACTGTCTATCTTGACCCCGTTCCTGTCTGCGGCTGAACCGAGCTGCGACAGCAACGAAGGGATGTTCTGGCTCGGCGGCAGGGCCTGGTCTATCTCGCTCAATACGTCCGGAGATATCGACTGTGCGGCTGAAACCGATCCCTTAAGCCCTTTAAGATAGTTCGATTCCGTGGTTATGGTGTTCAGCGTCGCTTCCGTATCCGCATTAGACTCTTTCAACGCTTGGATGAGCGGACGATGGACCAATACCCCGACTGCGACGAATCCTGCGATGACCAAAAGGAATACCGAAGCATAATACTCCGTGAACAATTTCGACGGTTTCTTCTCGCCGTTAATCGGCGCTTCATTATTCCCGTTTTTGTTGGTCAAATCCGGCATATGCTTCATCATTCGGTCTTAGCCAGCTGCTTTATCAAAGCGTCATCGCTCAAAGTCAGCCAAATACTGAACGTGACGTCCTTCACCTTGTCCGGATTATCCGTGTCATATTCCACGGTGTAGCTGTTGGCCTCGACTTTCTGGACGAACGGCGCTTGCTGATATGCCGCCAATTGCCGCGCCGCGGAATCCAAGCTATCTGCTTTTATGTTCAAGGAAATCCTGTGGTCCGGCGAAAGTTCGAAGTTAGTGTAATACACGGTCGGTAGCGTATTCTTCTCCAGATCCTCCAGAAGCGTAGTCGGGCTCAGATGCTGATCCAACAATAACGACAGAGTCTTGAGTTTGGGTTCAAGCAGCTGGAAGGATGACCACGCCTGCAATTGATTCTGTATCTCCGTCCTTACGTCCTCCAGCTGCTTCTTGGCCTGGCTGTCGTTCATCCTGCTTTGGTTGAGCTGGTAATCCAAGAGCCCGTAAGAGCCACCCAACAGAAGAAGGAACGTGACCGTCATCGTGATCAGCGTGAACCGCCGTCGTGGGATATCGACTTTGAGCCGTAACGATTCTTCGGAGACGAAGCTGACCTTAACCGGTCGGCGCACCCGTCTTATGACCCTGACACGTCGAGGAGTCTTGGCGAAGGGCGTGATCTGCGCCTTAGCCTTTGGCACGCCAGGCATCTGAGCCATCGGTTTGGCTGTGACGGTTGCCGGCGCGCCCGGTTTCGCAGGCTCTACGGCAGCCGTCGGCAATCCCGGCATCTGCGGCTTCCCTGGCGCTGCAGGAGCTTTAGTCGGAGGTGCTTTGAAGAACTGCGGCGGCATCTTGGCCGGAGCGACCTCAGGCTTGGGTCCGAAAAGCTTGTTCTTTATGTCATCGACGAAAGCCGTCAGATAATAAGCCGCCTTAGTGAGCGTCGGCTCACCTTGCAGCACCTGATCCAATTCACCCTCATCGACCTCTATTATCTCAACATCCTCTTCTTCTTCCGAAGGGAAATTGAACTTCAAATCAGAATTAGGCTCGCTTTGAGCGGGATGTTCTTCCTTGATGGCCTCTTCTTTTTTCCGCAGCTCCTCTGGGAGCAACGAAATCTCGTCCGGCATGTATGTGTTTTTCGTTTATTCGATATCCCTCATGGCACAGCCTATACTGACGCTGAAACGCGGGCCTATCTCATCCAAAATCGGACGCAAATCCTGCGGATATACCACCCTGGCCCAAGGATCCCCTAAATAAGCGTTGACGTTCATGAGTTGCGTGATGAACTCCGGCAGACTCGGCAACAAAGCCGAGCCTCCTGTCAGGATGATCTTGTCTATGCGTTTCTGCTGGCCTTCCTCCATTTGCCCTTGATACAGGTTGAACGAATATTTGATCTCATCCAGGATCGGCTTGAGGAGCGTGGAAAGTATCGGCGAGATATCCCCGGTCTGCGCGAAGGTCTGCATGGCACGGATGTCACGTTTCATGTTCTCTGCCTGCTCATACGGTACGCCCAACGTCTTGGAGATGGTCTGCGTTATGGCCACGCCGCCAGTGGCTATAGAACGATTGAGGAAAGGAATGCCTTTCTCGATGACCGCGATGTTCGTACGCACCGATCCGATATCGATGACCATGATGCTGGAACGGTCTTTACCGATGAGGGCCCTGATTTGCGCGAACGCTTCGGTCTCCAATGAGATGAGTTCTAGGCCCGCCTTCTTCGAAAGCGTCATGTATTTCTGGACGAGCGATTTAGGCGCGCCCGTCAACAAGACCTTCGTCATCTTTTTACCGCTATCGCCGCTCGAACCGGTATCGACTATCTTGTGATCCAAGGAAATCTCATCCAAAGGCACGGGAATCAGTTTTTTGGCCTGCATCTGTATCGTCTCGTTCAGTTCCTTTTCGTTCGATGACGGTACGCTGATTATGGAGGAAAATACGGATGAGATAGGTAAGGCCGCCACCGCCAGCTTGGTCGTGCACTTGGCTTTGGTGAGCATCTTCTTGAGGAATTCCGCCGTCTTATCCATCTCCTCGTTCATCGCTTTCTCATAAGATTCCACCGGCAGCTTAGCGAAGGCATAAGTCACCAATCTGGCACGACCCTTCTCGTTCTTCAATTCGACCAATTTTATCCCCGACTGGCCGATATCCAATCCGATATAACTTTTATGTGCTGGCTCGTGTGAGAATAATCCCATATTTCTAAAAAGCGTCTTTCGAGGTGGGTAATGATTTAGCCACGTCCGACATGCCAGGCGGCGGATTGGCGACGGCGCGGCCATCGAAGACGACCGTCTCTGCCGCCGTCGTCGCATCTTTGTAGTTCCTCGCCAAATCGATCTTATAAGCCGCCAAAAGACCCTTCACCAGAAGCGGCGTAGTGCCGGGATCGCCCGGCTGTGCGGTATGTATAGTATCTTCGGCGAATATGGCTGCGGCGACAGTGGCGACCCCTGAATTGATCGTGATGTTGCCGCCTACCAGACCGTTCTTCTTCACGATGATGCCGAAGGACGCGAGATTACGCAGCGACTGGATATTGGTCGAGGCCGTATAATCCACGTTCCCGGTTATCGTCAAATCTCCCTCGACTATCAATAAGCCATTTCCTCGTTCAGTCGGTGTGGAACCGTTCAGGAAGGTTTTGGTGTTCAGCGTCGCATTGCCGACTACCCGATACACCTTACCCGCCAATACATTCGGCAATTGCGCGGTTATATCGCCTGCCGCCAAATTCTGGACCGTACCGTAACGACCGTTGATGATTCCGTTGATGTCGATACTGCCTAAAGTACCCCTGTACTGTGTCGAACCTTTCGGTAAGGACAACGTCACGGCACCCGTTTCAGAACAGCCGGAACCGCTCGTGAAACCGGTGATCGAACCCTGCGATGTCAGACAATAAGTCGCTTCTGATTCCTTTCCTGCATTTCCGGTGATGCCTTGCTGGGCATAGACATTCCCGAACTTAGCCTGCAGCCAAGCCGGCAGACAGATCGGCGCCACGGAACAGTTCGGATCGCTGCAATCTTGGCCCAAGATGCCGTCATTATCCACACCATCCGAACAACAAGCGTCGGCTCCTGCACCACAAGCCGCTTCACCGATCAAAGTACATGATGCATAACCCGTACATCCTATATCGACGCAATCTATCGCACCATCACCATCATCATCTATGCCATCGACACATAAGGCGTTGCCGTAAAAATCCGTGTTGGTCGGAATCTCCTGACACTGCGATGCGCTTTTACATGCGGGATCCGCACAGTCCACTGCCCCATTTCCGTTATCATCCAAACCATCCATGCATAACGGCTGACCCCATGCATCGGTATTGCCCGGCGCCTCGTTACACGAAGGACTTGCTTTGCAGGCAGAATCTGCACAATCAGCTACTCCATTCAGATCGTTATCTATGCCGTCGTTGCACACCGTCTCGACAATGACGCTGTTGGCATATTCGAAATCTATGTAACCGAAGCCGTTTCCGCCGGAATACCCGTTCCAGGCCAAAGAATACTCTGCTGGATTGGAAAAGGATGTCGGATGTTTTGCCGGATTACTCGGCTGGAACCACTTCGTGGTCGTATTGTAGACGACTTTATACGGAAAAGCAGTACACGCGCCAGTAAAATCTGCACAGTTCAGGGAGATCCATCCGTTATCGCCTTCGCTACATACTTTTGCCCAACCACGTACCTCCACGGCCCCGGTGCCTGCGTTTATTACGGCGTTCAAACCACCTTGAGGCGGCGTCCCGGTGCACTCTGCCGGCAAAGCGCAAGAAGATCCGAAACACACCCATCCGGATTTATCGGACCAACCGAATCCCGTGATCTCACGCGTCGAAGGATTGATTTTAACGCCATAAGTGCCACATGACCCGGGACACGTCTGCGGATTCAGGTCGTTCAAGGAAATCCAACCTATGTGGTCAGACCAGAGCCAGCCCATGACGTTATCAGTGGCCGCGGCTTGCGCCGTATAAGAGCGGGTATCGCTGAACTGCAAGAACCCCAGCAACATGCCGATACCGCCAAAGACTACAAGGCCGGAAACGAGATAATGCCAACGCCACAGCCAAGACGGACGATGGCGTTTCTTATTCAAAAATTTCACGACCTTCTTATGTAAAGGATGGCGTTTTTTCACACGCCCCCATTGTACCACAAAATATCTAGTCCTACATCAAAATGAGCCGCAATATATCAACAGCCACCCGCTAAGCTCCGGACAAAATAAAAAAACCTTCACATAGCCTGTCTTTTCCTTTTCCTCAGGGTGTGAGGATGAGGTACTTTCATCAAGGAGGACGTGCCGGCCCCGCCGCTCGCGAGCGGCGGGGTGAGAGATATACGAAACGAGACCCGCAGCGATGAAAAGCCTGTCACCCGCTTTCTTCTCCAATCCAAGACAGTATCGGGTGTCTTTTTTGAGGCGAGGACTGTCTGAGCGAGCCGAATACAACCATACGAGCGAGTTCCGCAGACCAAAAAAGACACCCGATACTGTCTATCTCCCCATCCCTTGGTCCATCGCTCGGTTCGATAACGCATCGGCGATCTTGTTCTTATCCCGTGTCACGTGTCTATATTTCACCTTTCCGCCCAATCGGGTCTCCAGATTCTTCATCTCCAGATATCTTTTCCCGATTTCCGGATTCTTGACTTTATATTCCCCATTAGCCTGTTTCACCAAAAGCTCGCTGTCTGCCACGACCTCTACGGAAGTCGCGCCCAGCTCCAAAGCCCGTGCCAAGCCGGTGATGACGGCTTGATATTCGGCCTGATTATTGGTCGTTCGCCCCAAATATTTCGCTATCTCTTCCAATAGTTTCCCCTGTTCGTCGAATATCGCCACACCGATCCCTGCGGGTCCGGGATTCCCGCGCGCTCCTCCGTCTGTCTGTATGATCAGATGCATATCTCACTATCATTCAGGCTAAATAAAAAATTTCTCGACCTAGCTCCCCGCTTCCCGTACATCGACCAACTTGCATTGCGCTTCACGCCGTCCGTTCCATTCATTCACGTCTATCTCGACCACGATATCCAGTTTACGGCCGAAGGACAACTCGTCTATACGCGTGCCGAAATTGAAACCTATGACCTTCGTCTTCCGTCCGGATGCATCACGCAACACGCAACGCACGTGCTTATGCGTCTGCCCGACCAGATCGCAAGCCGCGACTTCCAGGTCCCTGATCATGAACAGCGGTTTGCGGTTGCCTTCACCGAACGGCTGTAATCTGCCCAGAGCGTCCGCCAACTTCAAATCGACCTGCCCCAAATCCACTTCGGCATCGACATTCACGAAAGGCATCAGATCATCCACGACCAAATTCTCCCTGGCATACAGGTCGAGTTTATGGATCAAGGTATCGACCTGCGATTCCGCTCCAAAGGAAAAACCGCACGCCTGGACGTGTCCTCCGACATGTGTGACGAATCCCTCGCCAGCACGCCTAACCGCTTCGGTGATGTCGAAGAACGCGTATGACCTGCCGGATCCTACCCAGCGATCGCCATGACGCCCGATGGCGATCGTCGGCTTGCCGGTACGATCAAGATATTTTCCGGCCACCAACCCCACCAACGCCGGTTGCCAAGACTCTGACCAGAAAGATAATAAGGGCGCCTGTTCGACTGTCGCGAGTTGTGTTTCCGCTTCCGCCAGCATCGTCTTCATCAAATTTTGGCGCCCGCGGTTCTGCTCTTCCAGGCGTGCAGCCAATTCAGCGGCCGCCTCATCCGTCTCCGCCAGCATGAGATCCAGGGCTAATGACGCATGATCCATGCGACCTGCCGCATTGATGCGCGGCCCAAGACCGAAGGCGATCGACTGTGCATCCAGTTCGCCCGGTGTCTGGCCTGAAGCACGGATCAAAGCACGCAACCCGGGACGTCGCGTCTTATTCATGACCATGAGACCGTATTTTTCCAACACACGGTTTTCCCCCAAAAGCGGGACCATGTCCGTCACCGTCGCTATGGCGACCAGATCGAGCATCCATTTATCGAAGCCTTCCGGCATGTCGATGCCTTTCTCCAATGCGGTCTCGTAGACAGCGGTCGCGAATTTCCACGCCACACCGACGGCCGCCAGATGCTTGAATGGGTATTCTTCGCCTTCGAGCTTAGGATGGACCAATATGGCGTCAGGCAATACTTCACCGAACTGATGATGATCTAACACTATCACATCGATGCCTAAGCTACGCGCTAACGCGATTTCCTCGACGCTGGCGATCCCGCAATCTACCGTGATGATGAGATTCGCGCCCTGTCCGGCCAACGACCGGACTGTCTCCTCGTGCAGACCATATCCTTCCTTATCGCGATGCGGAATATACGAACTCACGTTCGAGACAGGGCAACCAAGATGCTTCTCTATTTCCCGCAACGTAGTAATGACGACCGCACTCCCTGTCACGCCATCCGCATCATAATCGCCATGTATCACGATCTTTTCCTGGTTCTCCAATGCAGTGAACACCCTCTCGACCGCCGGCTTCATCTGCCTGAACAGCCATGGCTTATGCACACCACCGTCCCACGAAGGTTCCAAAAAATGTCGAGCTTCCTCGATATCCGCGATGCCTCTATTCGCCAACAGATAAGCCAAAACAGGCGGCATCCCTTGGGATACTACAAAGTCAGTGAGTTGCCCCAACAACTCCCCGTCTGGCTCCTGCGGCGGGTTCCATCTTTTTTTCATCATATCGATTCTTTCACGCGGGGAGAGAAAAGACAAAGGAGGGTGATGAAAGGGAGCGTATTCTTACCTGCGGGGCTCGTTACAACCTATCTCGAACTGAAAAAAGGCCCTTAATCTTGGATGCGGTAATGTACCAAAACTAAGGGCCACAGGTTAAGGCAGAGGCATCTTGGAGGCCTGCCACGTCCCCAACAAGTCAGTTGAGCCGTCGTAGCCTACGACGCCATACATGAATGATGAATCGAGCAAAGAACCGTGATACCGGAATCCGTTCCGCACGAATTCGACTTCCCGCGCTTTGACCCAACCGTCCTGCGCCGTCGATCCCTCGAGGGACAGCTGGCGTCCATCCTGGGTAAAGCCGAAGGCGTCACAATCGCCGTCGAAGGTCGTTCCGTTGAAGCACCATGAGCCTTCAAGATCCACCACGTCATGCAAGGTCAGGGTTGCGCAGAGAGGTTCGAACAGATGGCTCGATGGATCGCGCGGGATGGCGCAGGCGATGACGGTCGTCTGCGGCTCTTGGTCATAGACGTCCGTCGCGAACAGGTCGAGCGCGGCCTGCGGCCGTTGGACCTTGTCGAAGCCATGCCCCGGCATGAAATGGAATGAGGCGATGTCCTCATCCGCGATGCTCCAGACGAAATCTGCCGAGACCTCGTAAGAGCCGGTGTCGTCGCTCCTGTACGCGATCGCCTGGACCACGTCGCACGTCCGATCCTTTATCGGGTTGAGCGGTACGGCGACTTCATCCGGGCTGCTCTCGCAAGTCGCGAACATGATGTCCGTAGGGACATCATCCGCTGGATTCCCGTCTCCCAGATCATCGTTGACGGATATTCCGGGGATCTGTTCCGGCGTCGCATGGACGTCCTGCTGCGGCAGCTGGAAGAACCTGACCGGTGAGGTTTTCAACCGTCCCGCACCGACCACATCATCCGAAGGATTCCCGGCAGAATCTTCGGCCTGTCGCAACAGACAAGCGGACGCAGTCGCAGACAAGAACAAGACGATTCCGCATAGACGCTTTTGCATGACACTTCTCCCTGAAAATAAAAGAGCGAACGCGCTGGATCACGCTTCGCCCTGCACCTATCTATACCGCTACCTCATCCACGCGAACCGTCAAGTGGATAAGTCAAAAATAACTCGCGAACGGGGCTATCAGAAAGAATATCGTCGCAAAGGCGATGAATCCTATGACTAACTTATTGATGAGTTTTCTTTGTTTAGCTTTCATACGGATTGTTGTCTAATTCTCCAGAGTTTAGTCTCCTTATCTTGCTCGATTATGCCGTGATTCTCTAGCCGCAGATACGCCTCCTGCACATCATCTACATCATAGATCGGCTCATCCGGATACACGGTGTCTATTTCGCTATAGAGACCGCCACCCTTCTGCACCTTTTCCAGGAGTTCGCCGGTATTAAGTCCACGATCTCCAGCTTCTTCTAAAGCCTTTATCACGCTTTTTTCTACATCGTTGTTCAGCAGAGGCCCTTCTCCGTACCACTCATGCCGACCAACGATAGGAAATTTTTGCTCAGACATATTTTTTGCTTCAAAGTTTGACTTCAATGACAAGCACCGCAGCATTTAAAATATTCTCACTAGCATCTCAATCCCCATCTTCGCGTCTTAATACTTTGATGAACGTATCCGGCGGGATCTCAACCGAGCCTGAACCCATGCTCAACATCCGTTTCTTGCCTTTCTTCTGTTTCTGCAGCAGTTTCATTTTACGCGTCACATCGCCGCCGTACAAGTATCCGGTCACGTCCTTACGGAAAGCCGAGATGCGATCCGCGGCGATTATCTTGGCCCCTATCGCCGCTTGGATCTTTATCACGAATTGCTGCCGCGGCAGCGTCTCCTTGAGAGTCGCCACGACTTCCCTGCCCCGACGGAACGCTTCCGACTCATGCAACAGCATGGAGAATGCCGGGACCTTCTTTTCCGCCACCAGGATATCGAGCAGGACGATCTTGGCCGGACGATAACCGATGAATTCGTAGTTCAACGATGCATAGCCGGACGATGCGCTCTTGAGCTTGTCGTGGAAATCCACGATGACCGAAGAGAGCGGCATATCGAAATGCAGGACCGTGCGTTTTGGGTCTAGATAGTCCGTGGACTTATACATGCCCCGACGCTCCGTCACGAGCGACATTATGTTGCCGATGTATTCCGCGGGACACACGATATCGACCGAGACCCAAGGCTCGCGCACTTCGCGCAGATGGGAGGGATCAGGGAAATCCAACGGCGATGTCACGATGCGCTCAGACCCATCGGTCATCGTTACCTCATAAGCCACGCTAGGGCTCGTGATGACGAGCTCCATGTTGTGCTCGCGACGCAACCGTTCCTGCACTATCTCGAGATGCAGCATGCCCAGGAGTCCGCAACGGAAACCATATCCTAATGCCAATGACTGTTCCGGCTCGAACGCCAAGGCAGCATCCGACAATTTCAGCTTCATCATCGCCTCGCGCAGCCTGACGTATTCATTTCCCTCCTTCGGGAAGATGCTGGCATAGACCATCGGACGGACTTCCTTGTAGCCAGGCAAAGTCTTCGTCTCCGCGGCATGTTCGTAGCTTGCGATGGTATCGCCGACCCGTACCGCCGAGATGTCCTTCAGACCTGATACGACGTATGCGATTTCTCCCGCCTCTATCTCCTGCGTGCTGACATAATCCGGTTTGAGGTATCCCACATCCAGAGCCTGACCTTCCGTCGCAGTCGCGATGAATTTGAGTTTTTCGTTCTTGGAGAGCTTACCGTCCATGACGCGCACGTAAGCCACGACTCCACGATAGTCGTCGTATTTTGAATCGAAGATCACCGCACGGAAAAAGGCCGACCTATCGCCTCTGGGATGAGGGATGTCCTTGACCACGCGCTCCAGTATTAGGTCCACACCGACGCCGGTCTTGCCTGAAGCGCAGATTATCTCCTCTCTCGTGCAGCCGATGAGCTTCATCAATTCCTCCGCGCAACGCTCGACATCAGCCGCCGGCAAATCGATTTTGTTGAGCACCGGTATGATGGTCAAATCCTGCTCCAAGGCGAGATACAGGTTGGCGATTGTCTGCGCCTGCACACCCTGCGTTGCGTCCACCAAGAGTATCGCTCCTTCGACGGACGCCAACGAACGGGATACTTCATACGTGAAATCCACGTGTCCCGGCGTATCGATCAGGTTCAGCTCATATTCCTGCCCGTCTTTGGCTTTATATTTCATGCGCGCCGGCTGCAGCTTGATGGTGATGCCGCGCTCGCGTTCCAGATCCATGGTATCCAAAAGCTGTTCTTTCATCTTGCGCTTCTCGATCGTCCCCGTGGTCTCCAAAAGCCGATCCGACAGCGTAGACTTGCCGTGATCGATATGCGCGATTATGCAGAAATTTCTGATTAGTGACTGTTCCATGACCAAACTTTGAAACATGCCAACACATCAACGACCTAGCTTTTCTTGCCATTCGTCATCCGTAATTCGTAATTGGCCTAGCAATACTGCCTGAAAAAAGGGTTTTTGGCAATCGCTTACGTCCCTCTTCAGCCGCTTGGTCCGATTACCCGTGGAGTCGTGGTCGGCTGTATCTCCTGCAGCAACGGAGCGCGATCAGGTGCGATGAATGTCGAGGAAGCTCCTTGCGACATGATGCGGCGCTGCAGCAACAAATCGCGATATAGTTTCAGGTCTTGGTTGACGACCGGCTTAAGGGGCAAAAGCACGGGTTGTGCCGGTCTCATCAGCTTATCCAAAGGCAGTTTAGTCAAACCGAACTTGAAAGCTTCGTCCAGCTTCTCCCCTACCGATAGCTGCCTGACTGCTGACTGGAGTATCCGCACATTGGGCAACAGCAGGCCTTTCGTCACTATCTTGATGCCCTGTCCGGCCGTAAGTTTTATCCGATTGGCATCCTCAAGATTCGCGCTGACCAAGACCGCCGCTTCATTCGAGACCTCTACCTCATGATCTGCCACCTGGATGTCCACGCCGTCATCCTTCACCGCGACGCCGAATGCGGTACCACGCACCGTAGCCACCACGCCGTTAGCCGAAACCGAATAATACTCGTCCTGACCCAGCAGACGTTCGAAACGAGTCCAGACGCGTCCTGCATTGAGCCTCAACTGCGAGAAGATATTCCCGTCCGCCGATTCGTCCTTAAGCAGCACCAGATCGGTCCCCTCATCCAGTCTCGCCCGACCGGCATCCGGATAGATGATGTATGCCGTTCCCTGCGTTACCTGCAATTCGTCGTTATCGAGCAACTCCGTCGAGTCCTGCGCCGCTTGTTTGGTCCCGTCACGCGTTATGTCGACTTTCACGTCACTGGCCATCTCAAGGTATCCGACCACAGCAGTATCCTGATACCCAGGCTGGAGAGCTTGGCCAGTAGAACCATCGGTCTGCTTCTGCTGTCCCGTCTGTTGCTGCGTCGCCACCGTCGGCTGTGTCGCGGCCGAATCCTTGACCACTCGCGGCCCCAGCTTGAAGCATCCCGCTCCCAAACCGGCCAAAGCGACGACCAACACTAAAGATAGATATCTTCTTCTCATACCAATTGATTTAGCATCATACTACCACAATTCCACTCGTTCGAGATATATAGGACGAACCCCGCTGTCTTCCTTCCTTCTAATCCTTTTTGGTGGCTTGGTGATTAATTTTGAAGCGAGGACCTGTTCGAGATAAATTAGACGAGCCCCCGCAGCTTTCACCCCTCTTCCCGGTAGAAGTGGGTCTGTATTTTCATTGCGAGGATGTGTTCGAGGTAGACCGAAACGAGCCCCGCAGCAGTGAAAATACAGACCCACTTCTACCCTACCCCATCCCTTGTGCTTCCTCCATCCCATCGATCCTCGGTTTTTTACGCCATACCCTGCGCTTGATGGCGTCCATGAAATCCAAAAGCTCCTTTGACTTCAACACCCATGCGACCAAGATGAATGTCCCACCGCCAGCCGCGCATGCGGCGGTCGCTTGCAATGCGACTTCCAAAAAAGTATGCAGAGGGAAAATCGAACCGACGATCTGCCTCACCGGATATCCGACGGCGATGATGCTGGCGGCTGCAGCCATGGACTTGAGCACCGATATGTTCAGGCTATACGTATCGAACGGTCCGTATTTCCTCTTGAGATAGACCCAAAGCAAGAAAGCATTGGCATAAGAAGCCGCCGCGAACGCCAGCGCCAGACCGGTTATGCCGAAGATCCCCCGCCACCAAAGCGCTAAGCCGAGGTTCGTGGCTTCAGAGAACAAGGCGATATAGAGCGGAGTTTTCGTGTCCTGTTTGGCGTAAAAAGCTCGGGCGAACAAAGGCACCAAAGCTTGCGCCACCAATGCGGCTGTAAAGGCGCCCAAGACGTTAGCGGTGCTGATCGTATTATCCCAATCGAATTCACCTGCCCCGAGCGCCAACCTGACTATCTGTACGCGCAACAGGAAAAAGATGGCCATCGAAGGCAGGATGAAGAAGGCGATCTTGCTCAAAGCCGAGATGATCTCATTGGCGAAACATACCTGATCGTTGCGGCTGGCCGCACGCGCCAACAAAGGGAACGCAGCCAAGGCATATGAGATGCCGAATATCCCGACCGGAAACGACTGCAGATTGTTCGCCAGATTGAAGACCGCTACGGAACCTGAAGGCAAAGCCGAGGCCAAAGCCAAAAGTATCACCAGGTTCAGCTGCGATACACCCAAACCTAAAGTCCGAGGCAACATCAATCTTAAGATGCGACGTACTCCGGCCGGACGGAAAGAAGGCCACGGCAATTTGCCTAAGCCCAATTTGAAGACCACCGATGCCTGCGTAGCCAGATGCAGGAACGCACCGATGATCACGCCCCAAGCGACGCCCATGATCCCGAAGCGCGGTGCCAAGAACAACGCTCCGAAGATGATGCCCAGATTATAGAAGACCGGCGCCAACGAGAAAGCCATGAAGCGCTTCATCGCCTGCAGCACACCGCCCATCACCGCGGAGACGCCCAACAACACCGGCGAAAGGAACATGATGCGCGACAGCATGATCGTCTGTTCCAGCTTATCGCCGCTGAACCCTGGCACGGTCCAAGGCACGATCCATTGCGCCGTCAAAGCAAGCGCCAGACAGACGCCGACCATGACTGCCCCGATGATGGAGAGTGTCTGTGCCGCCAATTTCCACGCCTCTTCCTTTCCGCGATTCTCCAGATATTCGGAAAAGACAGGGATGAACCCTGCTGACAAGGCGCCAAGGATGATCAGAGAATAGATCAGATCCGGTACGCGAAAAGCGGCGTAATAGACGTCCAAGTCATGCCCTGCACCGAAAGTCGAAGCCAACACACGATCGCGCAATACCCCGACCAAACGCGAAGCCACCGAAGCCGCCCCCACGATCAAAGCAGCGGCAGTCAGACCATTCGCCTCGCCGTGCCAAAGGTTGTGCAGTTTATCGTTCAAAACCCGGATGATGCTCACGTGGCTGATTATGCCCAAACGTCACGCTTTCGTCGAGTTCTTACTTCTTTCCCCTTTTTAAAGAACAGGAAAAGTAAAAATACCCTCCGAGGATGTGTTCGAGGTAGACTGAAACGAGCCCCGCAGTAGAAAATCAATTTCAATAATTCTTGCCCCAATCTTCATATTAAAAGAAAGAAACAGATTAGATTCTGAACCGAGGACTGTTTGAGCGAGCTGTTTATCGTTCTGCGAGCGAGTTCCGCAGGGAAGAATTTAATCTGTTTCTTTCTTCCCTTCTCCTCCCATTTCGTACTCGAAAAGTTCTTTCTTGATTTTGCCGATCGTCATGATATGCAGTTCGGCGAAAAGATATTTGATGGCCAGGACCAGTCTCCCGTCTTTCTCCAGACGTCTGACGGAAACCGATATCGGATGAGACTTGAGCAGGCCGAAATTATGTCCCAACTTCTTGGCGCGCTGCACGTAATCATGGTCTTCGGCCAAGACAATCTCTTCGTCGAAACCTTTGATCCCCTCATGCGCATGGCGCCGCACCAGGATACAGAAACCAGGGGCATGCGGTTTTATCTTCTCCGTCGCCACGGCGTAAGCGTTGTATATCTCATGCATCGCCTTATCCACCGGCTTGCGCGAAAGCGGCTTGACCTTGCAGCTGGCGACGTCCAATCCCTTCCTATCCATCTCCGCGATGCAATCACCCAAAAAATGGCTCGACGGCATCTGTACATCCGCATCGAAAAAAACAAGGACCTCCCCTTGCGCCGCCACTGCTCCCTTGTTGCGGCCCGGTCCTGGCATCCCTCCCTCTACGACTTTCGCCCCGAACTGTTGCGCGACTTCGGCGGTCTTATCCGTCGAATGCGCATCCGCCACTATCACTTCGTAATCCTTATAGGTTTGGCTCCTGACCGTATCCAAAAGCTTCGGCAACATGTTTTCTTCGTTCTTGGTCGGTATGATGATTGATACACGAGGCATATTTTTTTCTGACTTTACGATACATTCAAAAGCCAGTAACACGCAATCCCGGCCGCCACTGCGACGTTCATCGATTCCTTTTTCCCTTTCTGCGGGATGAAGATCAGGTCATCGCACAAACTACGCAATGAGGGCGGGATTCCCTCTACTTCATTACCCAATAATAAGACGATCTTGTCTCCCGCATGATAAGCCGCCAGTTCCGTGGCCCGTTCGTCCAGCTCAAGACCGACCACGCGGAAACCTTCAGACCGGAGATCAGAGATGAGAGTTTCTACGTCGGTCCGTTGTTCATATGCCACATTCGTTTCGGCGCCTAACGCCGTCTTCGCTACTCGAGGATGCTCCGGCGTCGGGGAATATCCGGTTATCCAGAGTTTCCCCACGCCTAACGAATCGCAGGTGCGCAATAACGATCCGATGTTCTGAGCCGAACGTATATCGTGCGCGATGATATGCAGTTCCATAACATGATGATAACAACCCCGCACCCCTATGAATACAGTTCGTTCCAAAAGTAACGTGGGGGGTTTGGGGGTTTATGCTAAGCATGGATATAAAAGCACCAACAACCGCTTACATCAAGAGCGCATCATAAACCCCCAAAACCTTTTGGTTACTTTCAGTTATGAAAGTAACGCCTTAATTTGTATTTTACGGTTCTTTAAGCTACATTCCCGCCATGCGTTTCGGACATCGTGTCACGGGAATCATCCAAGGCTACGACGATAAGGGTCGTGGATATTTTGATTTGACGGGGACCGACGGCAGCCAACTGGGTTCCGGCCGTGCCGTCATACCTTTCTCCGCCCAAGGGGATGAACTGAGCGCGACTTTCCTCTCGCGCGATCGTGGTAACAAGATCTGTAAAGTCGAAGAGGTCACCAAGCCAGGACCGGATCGTATTGCGCCTCCCTGCCCCCATGCCGGAGTCTGCGGCGGCTGCCTTTGGCAACATTTGCGTTACGATGCGCAGCTCGCGATAAAACAGGAGATGATAAATCGCGCATTGGAATCCTCCGGGCACGAAGAACGCGTCGCAGAAGTCATGGCGTGCACATCAATGCCCCCGACTGTCGTTCCCGCGGAGGCTGGAATCCAGGTTTCAGGAGCTGCCGAATCCACGACGTCTACACCTAGCCTCCTCGAGGATGACAAAAAAGAATTCAAGGCCTACTTCCGTAACCGCATGGATTACGCCGTCGGATGGAACTCTGAGATCGGCCTCAAGGAATACGGGTCATGGAATCGCTACGTCGACGTGAAGACCTGTTATCTGCTTAATCCGCGTGCCGCCGAAGTGCTCCAACATGTGCGAGAATGGATGGTCGAAAGCGACCTTCAACCCTGGGACGCCAAATATTTCACCGGAGACATCCGTTATGTCGTGATGCGCGAAGGCAAAAATACGGATCAGCATCTGATCGTCATCGTAGTCAAGGATGCTACGCGCATAAGCTCTACGCATCGTTCGTCGCTCGTCACTCGTCTTTCCCCTTTCTGCACATCGCTCCTCGTCGGCGAACAGGGTTTGACGACTGATATTTCGTTGGCGCAAAAATTCGAGCCGTTGATCGGAGACCCCTGGCTCGAAGAGGTCGCGAACGGAATCACCTACCGCATCCATCCGAACTCCTTCTTCCAGACCAATACGCGCATGGCGGAGGAACTGCAGAAATGCGTAAAAGATTTTATTGCTCCCGAAGAACCCTCTATCATTCCCGCGCAGGCGGGAATCCAGGCCACTGAAGCAAATGGATCCCCGACGTCGGCACCAAGCCTCCTCGGGGATGACAAAAAACAAACGATCCTTGATCTCTATTGCGGCCTGGGTTTCTTCGGCATCCATCTGGCGAAAAATATTCCGGATCTCGAAGTCCGCGGCTTCGAGATAGACGAGCCGGCCATCGAGCTCGCCAAACTTAACGCAGAAAAGAATGGAGTTGCCGATAGATGTGAATTTTTCGCCGGCAAAGCCGAGGACCTCTCATGGAAAGATATACCTGCCGATACCGTGATCCTCGACCCACCCCGTTCCGGGCTTCATCCCAAAGTCCTCAAAACCATACTCGAGATGAAACCTAAGACGCTGATCTACGTCTCCTGCAACTACCACCGACTGGTTGAAGAGCTCAAACAACTCAAGACGATTTATCGCATTGAAGATATCAAAGCCTTCGATTTGTTCCCGCACACACCGCATGTCGAAGTCGTGACGAAACTTACAGTGTCGTCCCTAGCTTGATCCAGAGCCTCTCTTCTACGTCATCCCGGACTTGATCCGGGATCCAGATATGACGAAGCGCAGGAGGAACTCCCGCGCTTAGTAGTTTTAACACGCATTCAGTGAGGCTTATTTCGTCTGCAGCACGACAAGATGCCTCAATCCGACAACCGAGACAGGACGCCTGTCGTCCCACATGACCTCAGCCATGAATTCCCAAGCGCCAAGACCTAGCTTCTTTGGATACACGACCTTGACGACACCTGATAGCTTCAACCCCTCGGAAACTACACGTTTGCCGAGGTACTGCTCCTGTATTTCGCGCAGCTTCGCCGCACTCTGCTGACGCAGCCGCGGTACGGTCACAGGATACTCCCTGATGTACCGCAGCATTTCGCGACACGCGGCACTGGTCGCCGCCGGTATGACGCCATAAGCCGTAAGCGCCAGGATCTGTCGTCCACTTGCGATTGCCATCTGAACCTCCAATGTGCGATACACGAACTTATTCGATTTTTGACGACCTGTCAACCCTGCGCTTGTCTGCTATACTTGCCGCATGAAATCAGGTTTTGTCATGCTTGCGGGGCGTTCCAATGTAGGAAAGTCTACTCTTTTGAATGCCCTAATCGGCACCAAGGTCGCCATCGTCACGCCAAAGCCGCAGACGACGCGCCACCCTGTCCGCGGCATCCTGCATGACAAACGAGGGCAAATCGTGTTCGTAGATACTCCCGGCGTGTTCCTGGGGCGCAAGGATCGCGTCTCCAAAGTCTTGAACGAATTCGTCGATGATACCCTTTCCGGTGTGGATGCCGTCGTGTATGTGATGGATCCCACCCGCGACATGGGCCCCGAAGAAGAACATATCCAGAAACTCTTGCGCGCGACGCGTTTACCC
This sequence comes from bacterium, assembly GCA_021796435.1. Classification (GTDB taxonomy): domain Bacteria; phylum Patescibacteriota; class Patescibacteriia; order 2-12-FULL-60-25; family 2-12-FULL-60-25; genus CAIKNB01. The sequence continues at coordinate 563,006 of JAJYXM010000016.1, read as the reverse complement.
GTCATCGCCGTCATCAATAAGGCGGATCTGGAGTTGGCCAAGAGGCCCTTCCAGAAAACGTACGAAGCGAGTGACGTAAACCAAACCGAGACTTTCAGCGTGAGCGCGAAAAGCCATAAGAACCTGAATCTCCTCGTCGATGCCATCTTCGGCGTGCTGGAGGAGAACGAGCCTCACTATCCGGACCTGCAGCTTACCGACATCTCGCACAACCAGTGGCTTGAGGAATTGGTGCGCGAAAAGATCTTCCTCAACCTGGAAGAAGAGATCCCCTACAGCATCAAGGTCCAGCTCGAGGAGCTCGAGGTCCGTGACGACGGTTCGCGTTTCCTTGCGATGAACATCTGGACGACAGAGGAACGTTACAAGAAGATGATCATCGGCAAAGGCGCCGAGATGCTGAAACGCATAGGCAGCGCGGCACGCCATGAGATAGAAGATGTCGTGGGCTGCAAAGTCTTCCTCGAGCTTAACGTCAAGGTCGACCCCAAGTGGCAGACCCGATTCGTCTGACATGGTCCTCAAATACGACATACCTCCATTCTTGCCCGGAGCGGTCTCGCGAACGCCCGACTTGAAGGTCGTCAAGAAAGAAACAAAGGAGCTTCCGCAGAGGCCGCGCTTCGAGCACATCATCACCATCGACGAACTCCAGAAGCATTTCGCTTCGCTGCTCGCCTCGCGACGTCTGCAAGGCGCCGCAGCGGATGATATCCGCGAAGCCTGCGACAACGTCTTCGGTTGCGATCCCTGGAAATACGAACCTGTCCTGCTCGATGAACTTTTTACCGAACGACGTGGAGCCGCCGACGCGGAAAAAATAAAACAGCTGCGCGGCTTGATCCGTGCCGGTTCATGGATGAGTTACCCGCGCACCACCGAAAAGATGGCGCTCGACGACCTATCAGCCATCCACCGCGCAGAGACCCAGGAGTGGCACGAAAGGATCCGCCACGCCGATCCTGACACGGCAAAAGAATTGGCCGAGAACCGCAACGAACTGCTCGCGGAATTAGCCGAAGTGGATCGAGCCATCACACAGAAAACCACCGGCGATGCCCTGGACCCCGCCGCGCGTACGATAGAAGACTTGCTCGGCCACGAGTGGTATACCGTCAAGCAACTCATGGCGACCAAAGGACTCGACTGGCGCAGCGCCCAAACCGACCACCTGACGGCTACACACATCGAAGAAATCGAAAAACTGCGTGCCCTGCGCGATTTCATCTATTACCGTCTCCTTTACCCGACTTGGGCGAAAGGTCAATGATCATCCACCTGTCCTCCGGCCAGCATTGACAATCTGGCCTGTTTCGTGTAGCTTTTAAAAACGCTCCTTCCCGCAACCTACATGGAGGATAGGAAGAATGGCGCACCGGAACCCCGAAGATGCAGTCCTCGCCCCGAACGCACGACCCCTGGCAGACGATTTCAGTCGTCACATGCACGCGGCAGGACAGCCCGTTGCCGTAGAGGTGGCGCCACCACCTCTCGTCAAGACATCTCTCTACTTCACCGTCGACGAACATCCGTCGCGACCGCCGTCGCTCACGTTCAGCCTCGGTGACAAGATGCGCCGCACCTGACCCCACGACTGCCTCGCGTACTTCGCGAGAAACCACAAGCCTTGATCGCTCGATCAAGGCTTGAATCGTTTTTGGATGATTTATATAGCCTACTGAACTTGTACCGACTTATTCCTGCAAGTCCTGCAGCTCGACTATCTCGTAATCGAACAATCCGCCGAAATTCCCTTCTTGCGAATTCTTCGCTAATTGCAGCTTGAGCACCAATGGATTCTGTTTATTGTTGAGGACCGTCACCTCACCGAACCAATTATGCGCCTTGATGACCTCGACTTTAGTCGGTTTTCCGTTGACTACTAGCTGATACTCGCCCAAACCGTTATCCGCTTTGGCGAAGAACACATCCTGGCGATCGATGACCTTCTTTACCTCATTACCCAAAGCTAACAGGCCCGCTTTAGTCTTCCCTTCCGGGAGCTTCGCTATCAGGTTCGCGTCCGTAAGCCCCAAGTCAAGGCTGCTCTGTTTGGAGACCGACAGGTTCTCGTAGACATCCGGGGAAAGCCATAAGATGCCTTTGCCTAATGCGTTGTCATCCCCTTCTTTCCAGAATGCGGGCAGATCCAGCTCGTAGGAATTCTTCAGGTTGCCTCCAGGCAGAGCGCCGCTCCGTTGCATCTTCTGTCTGTCCGGATTGGTGAAATCAGCCTTCCACTCCACATCCGCCAGATTAGCCGGAGCGAAATGTTTGATGACCACGTTGCGGTCGATCTCTTCGGTATCATAACCCAATTCCTTTGCCCCGCTGCGGTTTCCCGACATGAATTGCCGCATCTTGATGACGTTGCCCGGAGTGAACATTATCTTTTGTGCCGCATCATGTGCCGATAGATCCGCGACATCGAGCTTTTTCGGGCCCGAAGGCGTCTGGTCCGGCACAGTCATCGACTGCTTCGAACAACCGGCACCGAATGCGACACTGCAAGCCAGTACGAGCAATGCCGCGGAAAAAGTAAATTTGCCATTCATATCTTTTTTATCTGTTCGCATAATCGATTATCATCACCATGTTCGTTATTTCCGTCCTGTCCGATGAGACGGCCAATTCCATCTTGATGTTGATGCCGTCTCCTATCGCGGAGATGGATTCTGCCCCCGTCTCGCTGTCGCGCATGGACGATTCTTCAAGTTTATTCCGGATGAACAGATCCATGTAGTATCTTATCGTCTCGTCATGCGGTAACCGACCGTTCCAGGTGATGACCAGCGTATTGAAACGCGAGGCGTCGGACTCCAGGGCATCAAGTTTGGATTTCTGCCATTCCACGGCTTCGCGCGAGCCTATCACACTCTCCGACCAGCCGTCGAGGCCGATCGGCGCAGCGATGCTCAAAAGCCTCAAAGGACCCGTCAAGAAACGCGCCAGCTTGGCCTTATCTTGACCGCGTATTAAGATTGTTGATGCCGCCTGGTCAATCCTATACAATTGGATATCAGGAGGGAAATCCTTAGGCAAAGCATCGATGGTCTTGACCAAGCCTCCCAGATAAAGTCTGGCGGCGATGAATGACAGTACCGCAACCGAGACCACCACCACGCTTGCCATGATGAGGCACGTCCGCCACCAGGAGTTGCCTTCAGCGATCCTATCGACCTGTTCCTGCAGATGATCACCCATATATAGCAAAGATTAGCCGAAAGACGTGCATTAGTCGATAGTCAAGCTTCCAAACAAGCCTCCATTTCATGGAGGATCTGAAAAAATCTAAATCACCTTACATATGGTAAAGGACAAAAAACCTACCAAACTTAGCGTAGGCGCGATGGCGCCTAGCCTGGATCTGAAGGATGAGACCGGCAAGACGGTCGATATCTCCAAGTTCCGCGGCAAGAAGAACGTCGTATTGGTCTTCTATCCCGGCGACATGACACCTGGATGCACCGTGCAGCTCTGCGCGATCCGCGACGATTGGTCCAAATTCCAGGCTGCCGACGCCGTGGTCTTCGGCATCAATCACGGAGATGCCGAGAGCCATCAACGGTTCAAACAGGCCTACGACTTTCCTTTCCCTCTGCTCGTAGATCCGAGCAAGAAGGCAAGCGAAAAATTCGGCGCCATAAAGACCCTCTTCGGCCGACCGGTCATCAAACGGACCGTCGTAGCCATCGACAAAGAGGGCAAGATCGTCTTCCTCAAATCAGGCATGCCCAAGCATTCCGATATACTGAAAACGATAAAATAATCCACTAACATTCAAAACTATATGAAGACAGAGACAAAAGCCCTGCCTTTCGATAAGGATCTGGAGGGCATATCAAAAAACACCATCGCGATACACCACGATAAGCTATACGCCGGCTATGTCGCCAAAAAGAACGAGATCGCGGAAAAACTTTCCGCCCTGTCGCACGGCGGCGACATCTCCACCGCCAACCAGACCTACAGCGAACTCCGCGCCCTGAAAGACGGCGAGACTTTCGCCGTGAATGGCGTCTACCTGCATGAATGGTACTTCGAAGTACTGGGCGGAGACGGTAATCCGCAAGGCGAGATCGTCGAGGCGCTGAAGAACAAATACGGTTCGCTCGAAAATTTCCTGGCTTACTTCACGGCTTGCGGCATGGCGGCACGCGGCTGGGTCGTGCTCGCTTGGGACACGCATGATGCGATGCTCAAGGTATATACCGGCGATGCCCACAACCAAGGCGGCGTCTGGGGTTGTCTGCCGCTCATCGTCCTCGATGTGTATGAACACGCCTACTTCATCGACCATGGCTCTGACCGCAAGGCCTATATCGCAGCTTTCTGGAAGAACCTGGATTGGGCAAAAGCCGACGCGCTGTATAAGAAAGCCATCGGGAAAAACTAAAACGTCGAATAACTTAGAAGCTTAACAAGCTTAACCACTAAACCTAAGGGGTTGTAGATTTGGATGCAGAGCGCGAAAGAACTGAGCAGCGGAGCGACCCGCCCGCCACGCTTGCCGAGCAAGCGAGGCATTGCGGGCGCGGCGCGTACTCCAACGTACGCAGAGCGAGTAGCGGAAGTTCTGACAAAGCTATGCGCCAAATCTGCAAGCCCGCACAAAACATATGATACAAGTCGGAACACTAGCTCCCCAATTCGAAGGAGTCGAAGCTTACCAAAAAGGAGAATTCATCAAAAAAAGCCTGGCCGATTACAAAGGCAAATGGCTGGTCTTCTTCTTCTATCCGCGCGATTTCACTTTCGTCTGTCCGACGGAACTCAAAGGCTTCTCCAAGATGCATGACGAATTCGCCAAGATGAACTGCGAAGTCCTCGCCGCATCGACGGATTCCGCCTGGTGCCACAAAGCCTGGTTCGAACGCGACCTGCCGGAAATCACTTATCCGATCCTGGCCGATACCACGCTCAAAGTCGCGCGCGAATACCAGGTGTTGAACGACGCCGACGGCTCCGCAGAACGCGGACTCTTCATCATCGATCCTGAAGGCATCGTCAAATATTCTCTGATCAGCTCCGGTTCAGTCGGTCGCTCGGTCAAGGAAGTCCTGCGCGTCCTCGGCGCACTGCAATCCGGCGACCTCTGCCCGATGGACTGGGAACCCGGCCAGCAAACTTTGGGAAAGGCGTAAACTCAATTTTACTTGAAAGAGCGGACCTTTGTGTCCGCTCTTTTGATGTGGAAACGCCGCGCGGAGAACCCACGCGGCGTCATTTGCTGTAGAGGCGGCCCACTTGGTCGCCTCTTTGTCATCCCACGGCTTGACCGGGGGAGCTGGGTTTTGCCACCAGCACCAACAGATTCCCCTCTTCATCGAACCTGATTGGGTAGTTGCCCTCAAGCCAAAGCTTGAGCAGCGGCTTGATCTTCGTTACTTCTTCGTGCCTGCCTACGACAACGAACCCACACGAGATGAAGAGTGCAGCCCAGAGCGCACGCCAAGGCAATACCCGGAGCAAGGCCCGAAGCGAGTTTCCGAGCGAGTCCAGAAGCGAGTCTTCGATCGAGGTCCAAAGCTCTTCTTCGATCGAGGTCCAAAGCGCGCCCTCCTCGATCGAGGACCAGACGGACTCCCGAAGCGAACCCGCGAGCGCAGTTAGAAGCGGATTCACTCGCCAAGGTAGGAACGAGGCCCTGAGTGAGTCTCCGAGCGTGTCCCTGAACAAGAGCACGGCACGAAGCGAGTCTGCGTCGCTGACATGAAAGACTCGCACCCCCGCAATTTCCCTCCAGAAAATCGCAAGTTTGACTCGTTCTTCGAGATCTGGAAGCGCAGGCTTGAGCTTAGGCTGCCAGCAGTAAAATGGCTGGAGAATCGCCATGAGAGCTTCGCCCTTACCGGGAAAGCGTTCCTCCCAAAAAGCGAGACGCTCCGCGACTACCGGTTTCGAACTTGGTTGTCGTCGCTTTACAGATTCCGCCGCCTCACGATGCTTCTCAATGATCCCCTGCGCCTCGATACGGTCGATGAGCCCTGACTTAAGCATATTCTCGATACGCTTCCGCTGACCTTTCGAGGCTCTCTCTGTTCTTGCCATGATGGTTCGACTCCTGTAATCCGTTCAAACTGGGTTTGAAGGAGGAGGTTTCCGTGTTCCGCACGGCCAGTTGTCCTGAAAGGAACAATCGGGGAATATATCAAAAAACGAGGATTTCGTCAATCCCCGTCCTTTAATTCGTAATTCGTAATTCCTACTCGTCCTTCATCCCTTCACCTTCAAACCCAACGCTTCTTCCAAAGCAGCCTTGTTCCATCCGACGATGATGGCACTGTCGATCTCGATGACCGGCACGCCCATCTGACCCGACTTCTTGACCATCTCATTGGCCGCCGAAGGATCAGCTGCTACGTCCACATCCGTAAAAGCGATGCTCTTTTCCTTGAGGAAATCCTTCACCAGCTTGCAATACGGACATGTGGGGGTTGAATATACTTTGACTTTCATATTTTGCGAAGTGCTCTATGCCGCATATTATACCACACTGCACCTACGGATATTTATCCACAGGCAAAAAAACACACAACCACATAAGTATCCAATCTTTTTTTCCACCTCTCTCCAGGGTTTGCTGAGAATATTTTCATGGCAAGGATGTGTTCGAGATAGACTGAAACGAGCCCCGCAGCAATAAAAATATTCTCAGCAAACCCTACTACCCCCTTCTAAACCCCCTCCAACCACTTCGCCAACAACCTTACCCCATATCCCGACGCGCCATACGGTTGATCCGGCCGCGATTCTTTTTCCGTGTATGACGGGCCGGCGATATCGATATGCGCCCAAGGAGTATCACCGACGAAGACTTTCAGGAAAAAAGCTGCGCTGATCGTCCCAGCCTGACCGCGCGCTCCTATGTTCTTGATGTCGGCGATTTTCGATCTGATGTGTTCGTTATATGGTTCAAATAAAGGCAACTCCCAGAGCGGCTCCCCTGTCTCTCTCGCCGCTCGGATCAGCTTATCCGCCTGCTTCCCGTCGTTAGACATGAGACCTGCGATTTCTTCTCCCAGGGCCACGACGCAAGCTCCGGTCAAGGTCGCCAAGTCGACTATCACGTCAGGCTGCAGGGTCTTGGCGTACGCCAACGCATCCGCGAGCGTGATGCGTCCTTCGGCATCCGTGTTCAAGACTTCGATCGTCGTGCCATCCATCGCCTTCAGCACATCCCCGGGACGATACGCCCCGGTGCCTGGCATGTTCTCTACGGCAAGAAAGATCCCATGCACTTCCACGTGCGGATCCAATTCAGGCAACGCTTTGAATAATCCTATGACCGAAGCGGCTCCAGCCATATCGATCTTCATCGTGGTCATGGAATCACCAGGCTTGATGTTGAGGCCGCCCGAATCGAAAGTCACCGCCTTACCCACTACGGCGATCTTCTTTTTGGCGTTCTTCGGCTTATAGACCATATGCACCCCGATCGGTTCGTGTGCCGACCCTTGGCCTACAGCCAGGGCAGCCGACATGCCGAGTTTTTCCATCGCGGAGGCATCCAACAACTTGATGCTCACGCCTTTGCCGGCGATCTTTTTTGCGGCTTGCGCCAAGTCCTGCGGCGTCATGTGCGCCGACGGCGTATTGACCAAGTCACGTGCGTAATTCGTAGCGTCAGCCAAGACCTGCCCTTTTTTCAGGCCATCTTGGGCTTGCTTGATCGTCTTTATATCTGTCTCGCACGCCAAGACCTTTTTCACCTCATGCGGTGGCTTGTCCTTCTTCTTCAATGCCCCGTGATAAGCATGGAATCTGTATGCCGAGAGAGCCAAGCCTTCGGCCAACGCTTGCGCCGCTGCTTTAATTTCAAGCTTCCCTATCCCCGCTCCGTGCAGGATAGTGGTGACTGTCTCGGCCTTCGCCTGCATCGCCAATTTCACGATGTGACCGCCTACCTTCCGGACCGCGTCCGTATCGAAATTCTTCTTGTCCCCCAGACCGATCACCGCGATCCTCTTGGCTTTAGCCTTCCCGAAAGTCGGAAAAATCATGACCTGCCCCAGCTTGCCCTCGAAATGATCCTGTTCGATGAGCTGTGAGATTGCGCCGTCCAAGGCTTTGTCGACAGCACCCGTCGCGCCACCCGGCTTAGTCACGCCTTGGAAAAGATTCACGACTAGCAGATCGCAAGGTTGATCCAGGATGTCCTTCTGAAATATTTCTATCTTCATATCGGATTACTTTAATAAAGAAGCATCCCGGGCGCAACCGTTGTGCCCGGGATGTCAAGAAGATCATGTACCATGTGTCGTCGTCGTAATCAGACTAGACCCTTAGGTTGATGCCGAATTCCTCGCGGAAGGCATCGATACGCCTACGGAAGGCGTCCGCCAAGTCGAACGGCATGATGTCCCGCAGCTGCGGACGATGTATCCCCCCTCCTGGAGATGTACAGGTCATGTGGACGACATCCTTCTTCTCCACCGCGACAGGCCACCCTTTTTGCTCAGCCAAATCCGTCAGTCCGGCATCGGGATTGAACGCGATGAAGTGACCGACGACGTAGCCCATCTTGCCGTCGAGCTCGGAATCGCCGATGGCGACGGATGCTTCCAAGTCGACATCCTCTTCCTCCGCCATCTCCAGGATGACTTCGCCCTTACGATGGGCAATCACATCAGGCATGCCACCGGTGAAGTATCCGTTCTTCTTAGGATGCCGCGTTCCGCGCCAGTACTTGACGCCCTTGGTCCTGGCGAAGGCGGCGACCGCCTCCTCCGGAGAACCGGAAAGGAAAACGGGTTCGATGCCTACCTCCAGCGCCGCCTGTATCAGCAGGTCGGTGAACAGATGGACCATGTTGGCGTTACGGTCCACCGCACACTCGGCCACGAATACCGCGTCAGACACACGCATGCCGCGAAGCCGCTCCTCGCCCTGATATGCCTCCACCTGCGCGTGAACCCAATCGCTGAATGGACCGCGCCGGCTCCGGTAGTCGACACGCTGCCGACGGGCTTTGGACTGCACGATCTTCGGCAAGATGCCGTGATAGACTGCCTGGCCGATCCAGGCGTCATACATCTGCCAACGCAACTCGGTACCATCCAGGTCAGCGAAAAGCTTACGTTTCCCTTGAGCCATGACACACCTCGAAAAAAATGTACCCACGGACTTAACCAAAAAACGGGCTCTCGGTCAAGAGAGCCCGCTCCTAATTATACATTTTTTCCCTACTTATTCAGCTCGTCATCGATCAGTTTCTTGAATTGGGCATACGTAGGAATGCCGCCCAACACCTCGTCATTGAAGAAGATCGTCGGCGTACCGCTGACGCCCAAGGCTTCTCCGGCTTTGCGGTCATTGACTACCCTATCCGCCGCCGTCGGATCGTCCAGACAAGCATCGAACTGCTGCTTATCGAGATGCAATGATTCCGCGTATCCTATCAGATCGCTCCGTGTCAGATTCTCCTGATTCAATAGGGCTGCATCTATGAAATCGTAATATTTGCCCTGTCGTCTGGCGCATTCGGCCGCTATCCCCGCGCCTTTCGAATTAGCGTGTATCTCCGGAAGGATGAAGACGCGCGCCGCGAATTTGATACGCCCGGCATAGTCTCTCCTGATCTGTTTCATGATGGGATAGAACGCCTTGCATCCGGGACATTGCAGATCCAGATATTCCACGATCGTCACCGTCGAAGTCGCCGGACCCTCATACGGCAAGTCAGCCGGCAAGATGTCGTTCTGTGTCGGTGCCGTAGACCCGCCCGGCAAGAATGACGGCAAAGCCCCACCCACATGACTCGTCAACATGAGCCACAAGGCCAAACCGCCGACGACGAAAGCGGTCGCGAGCGAGATGAACACGACCTTCAATTCACGCAAAACCAGATTCTCCGGCAAATGGTCCTCCCCCTCGAAGAACGAAAGGATGAAAAGGATGGTCGCGCATAACGCCGAAAGCAAGCACCACACGCAGTAAGCTCGTATCTCGAATGTCTGGACTAAAGTCAAGAAACCTGACTCGATGAAGCCGAAAAAGGTGGCCAGCAAGGTCACGCTTTTCCAGAAATCAGGTTTATGCCGCGGTTTATAGGTACGGATAATCAACGAAACCAATATCGCGCCGTAAAAAACCAGACCTAAGATGGGGCGCGGTATGCCGAATGTCGTCGCCCATGCCGAAGCCCTGACGATCTCGCAACCGGAGACTATCCCGCAGACTATCGGCGCACCTGTCAGGTAAGTGATCGCCAAGTAAGTAGAGGCGAACAAGCCGACCAGGGTGGTCCACAACATCAATCGATGCACCCAGACCATTTTCGCTACACTGATTTTCTTGAAATATTTCATAATCGAGTTTAGTAGTCTTATACGGCCGTCACTGACCGCCATTGCAGGCATCCGGATTCCATAAGCCGCGCTTAGCCATCTTGGCATCATTCTCCAGATTCTTCAACTCCTTCTTCCTCAACGGATCCAACGGGAAAGACAGATAGGCATAAGCGAAACCTTCACGGACCATATACGCGTTCAGGTCTGTCCCGTCCTCCAAAAAGACGTTGCGCAACAAACGACCATACTTATCCTGGTCGTCGGCTTGCGGATCAGGTTCCAGTCTGACGCGTTTGCCGTCCGCCAACTCATGCATCTTGGCCGACGCCTCTTTGCCGAAACATTCGACCGGCTTCCGCGGATCAACGGTCTCCGGCGTGTTGATGCCGAGGAACCTGATCTTATGTTCTTTGCCGTCCGCATCCATCTTGATGGTTATCGTGTCCCCATCCACCACCTTGACCACCTGCGCATTCGTCTCGACCGTCGATGTCGGAGTTACGGCGACCGATCGCTCCGCGCCCGAGACGTCCGTCGATGAAGCCGTCTGGGCCACGATCGTCACAGGTGTGCCGACCGATGGGCTTATCTTGAATTGGCCGCTCGAATAGCCATACACCAGATCACCGAAGGCCATCATCAACAACACACCCAAAAAATAGAATAATCTCTTCTGCATACGGCGTATGATAACCGTCCGGCGGATTATTTGGTAGCATGCGGTGTTCTTGATTGTCTGTTTGGGGTAATATCCAGCCATGGGAAGAGAACGCCTCAAAAATATTTCAGCCGAAAACCCGGAACCCTCGAATGACCCTTTCGAAACGGCAATCTTCTCCGCCGAACTAGGCGAATGTCCCAGCATCGATCTGCACGGACTCGACGTGAATCTGGCGCTGGATGGGTTGGATCGTTTTCTACATCACGAGCTCATGCAGGGTGCCGATGTCATCAAGATAATCCACGGCCGTGGAGAACAGATACTGCATCGCAAAGTCCACGAATGGCTGGAAAGACAAAAACAAGCGGATTTGGTCGCGCTGTTCCGCGATTCCCAAGACCCGAAGCAGATGAACGCCGTGACGTTCGCCGCGTTACACAGGCTTAAATAGAGATGACCTTACATCTCTCGCCTTATAGTGGAAATCAATTCTTCAAGCGCGGCTTCAGCCAGTAAGCCGCTCTTATGGTCGAAATAACAATCTACGGCATCGACCTCCGGGGTCAAATATGCATGCAGCGCCAAAAGATCGAACGCGTGGCTGACCGTCGCCGCGATACGCTTGACGCCCGCCTTCTTCAGTACGACCGCAGCGGCTTTCAACGTCCCTCCGCTATCCGCCATGTCATCCACCATAAGGACATGTGCGCCTTTCACCTTAATGCCGGGAGGTAGCCTGGACGACACTTTCTTGCCAGCTCGCTTTTTTTCCATGACGATGAACGGAACGCCCAGGGCATCCGCCGCAAGCGATGCTCGTGAAGTCGCGCCCTGATCCGGCGCCACGACCAAGTCTGTTTTTTCCTGCATGTCGATTTCTCCCCAAGGCGATACGTTCACCAATCTGCCCTTGAACGACTTGATGAAATATTCGCTGTGCGCGTCCAAAGTGACGATCTTGTCGAACATTGCGGAGAAAAGCTTACCCAACATCAGACCAGTCGGTTCATCCCCTGGTTTAGCCGGCCTATCCTGCCGACCATAAGCGATCCAAGGCGCCACAAGATAGACCAGCTTCGCGCCGGCATGACGCAGTTCGTGCGCCAAAGACAAGATACGGAATAACGACTCCGGCTTTTCCCATACATTCGCTACGACAAAAACTTTGCGTGCCGGCTTGTTCGGTCCGACCAGATTCAGCTCCCCTGCACGATATCTCCCGGTTTCGACGAACTGCGGTTTCAACTTAGATTGCTTGGCGAAAGCGCGGACCAGATCAGCCTCATCTTTGAACCCGACGATGGAAAGATTTTTCATAGAGAATTTTGTTTCGTTCCTTGTGCCCGCAACAGCTCCAGCACCTCTTCATCCTCGACCTGCGGAAAATCCTTATAGAACTGCCCGACTGCACCATACCATTCCGGTTCATCTAATGCGATGACTTCATCCGCCTCGCCGCGCAATGCAGCCAGCGTTTCAGCCGCGCCGTGCGGTACGGCGACGATGATTTTTTCCGCGTCTTTCCCCTTAGCCGCAACTATCGCTGCGCGCATCGTCAGTCCTGTCGCGATGCCGTCATCTATCAAAATCACTATCTTGCCCTGCATATCGGGTAGAGCAACTCCTTGGCGATATTTCTTGACGCGTCGTTCTGCCTCTTTAACCTGCTGCGCCACGATCTTATCCAAAGCCTTCTTATCCGTCGCAGCACGTTCGCTTTCGTTCCACACCGTCTCCCCCGTCTCGGCCAAAGCGCCGATAGCGTACTCCGGGTTGTACGGCGCACCGATCTTGCGCGTGACCAGGACATCGAAAGGCAAGCCAAGTGCTTTCGAGATCTCCGCGCCTAAAACAACCCCGCCGCGCGGCAAAGCGAAAAGTAACGCATCTGTCCTGCCTTTATATGGGAGCAATCTCTCCGCCAGCTGTTTGCCGGCATCTACGCGATCCTCGAAGACCATACCGGCAACAAGTATATATCTAACGCGAGCTGACGAAAAATGGCGTCTCGACCAAATACCATATACGCATAAGCCGGGGATGTTACCTTTCCCCGGCTTCAAGTTTGATGAGACTGTCTGCACACGCCGCAGACTACTCGAGTTTTGGCGCACGCGCCGCGATCTCATTGAGCAGAGAGATGATCTCGTCCAATGCGTCTTCGGGCTGGATCATCTTCTTCTCTGGCTCGTATTTCCAATTACGGCCGAGGGCTCGATTCTCATCCTTGTGCATGGAGTGGTACCCGCCTTCAAGCTGTACGACTTCCCAAGCAGGCTCTTGCGAATAGTTTCGCGTCCTGAAAAGAGCCTCTGCATGGTAAGGCTGGATCATGTAGACCCAATCGTAGCCCACCTGCTGATGCGGCTTCGCGATGGTGAAGAACAACGCGCGCACATTGCAGGTACTGAGCAGACGTAGCGCCGTTTTCCCGTCATCAGTGACCAGAAACTCGCGGATCACCCTCTCCATCCGCGGGATACGATATTCCTCATGCGTCCGTCCACACGACTTCTCATAGCCCTCGATCGCTTTTCGCCACACCTCAGTCATCACGACACCTCCAGAATGAACGCTATGCGGAAGGCTTATCAAAAAGCCAAAGAACGGTCAATCTCCTGTTGACTAAAACCTCACAAAACCTTATCCTTGGCCCACATTCGGGGATCGTCTTCCTCCACGGGCGGACGACTTGACGAATATATTTTTCGGGGATCGTCTAATGGTAGGACAGCGGCCTTTGAAGCCGTGAATCTAGGTTCGAGCCCTAGTCCCCGAGCCAAACGAAACGCATCGCGCAAGCGGTGCGTTTTGCATATCGCGAGGGGCGTAGGCTCGGACGGGAAGGGTTCGGGAAACGGGAGTTTCCCGCTGCTTCCGAGGTGAGCTCACGAGAGGGCGGAAGCCCTTTCGTGGGAGAAGCAAAGCGACGACGTGAGATGCCCTAGTCCCCGAGCCAAGAAAACACCATCGATGCGGATGGTTTTTTCTATACGTAAATTGAAGGATTAATGGGAGGCGTGGTATTCTTGATCAATAAATCCTAACATTTCAAACACGATTCACCATATAACACACAAACGTGACTAGTGGTAACATCTAATTTATTGCATCAATTTCACAATCACTTTGTTATGCGCCTGAAAGCTACTGTTCTCGCTCCGCTCATGTTCGCATCGCTCATACTGACCGGTGCGGGCTGCGGCGCGCAAACGCCCGCATCAAACCCGATATCGACAAACCCGACCGTCGAAAAGCCGAGCGCGACTACATCTGATGCTTGCGGCAACCCGTATTATCCTTTTAAACCTGGGCTCGCGATCACATACCATACATCCTCGACAGCTGGCGGCAGCGGAAATTCCGATTACACGATCCGGACCGTCGATGTCGTCGGAACTGAGGCCACTATCCGCGCGGAATTCGCGGATGGCGCAACCGCCGATATGACAGCCGACTGTTCTAGCGGCTCAGTGTCGCTAAAAGGCTCGTCCGGCCTCGGCGCTGCCGTGGAGGGAGTCACGTTCAAGACGACCGTCGCTACTTCAAGCGGCACATATATGCCCGCTGACGTGAAAGCGGGTACTGTCTGGAACAACTCCGAAACCATCAAGATGGATATGAGCGGAGGTCCTTCCGCCAGTCTTGGCACGATTACCCTCACCACTACGGAAGAAAGCCGGGCCATCGGCGAAGAATCTATCGCGATCCCTGCCGGTACCTTCAAGGCGATGAAAGTAGAAATCAAACGTACCTCGACCTCCGTCGCCAAATTCGGCAAAATCCCGCCATCTACCGAAAAGACCACCGAATGGTGGGCAAAGGGCATTGGCATGATCAAGAGCGTGACCGTCAGCCCGGACGGAACGACGACTGTGGAGGCGACGTCAGTCAAGGGACAATAACGCACCTCACCAGCGATCCCGCTTTGCCTCAATCAAAAAGCAGCTCCGCATAAAGAGCTGCTTTTTGTGACTTCAGTCACAGAAAACCCAACAGTTTCTTCACCATCTCCTGATGGTTCCTTTCGTCATTCTCGATGTGCCTTACGGCGTTGGCGAAACCGTTTATCTTGGCCTCGTGCAGAATCTTTTCGCAGTTGTCCTCTGCCGTGACCTCCATCTTCAATGCTTCTTCCAATATCAACTTCAAGCCTTCTTTGGATGCCATATCATTTTGCGTTCTGGATTATGTTGTTTAGCACACTCTTATGTCCCGTGCTTTCGTCGATCATGGTGTTCAACAGTCCCTCAGCTTCTTGTTGGTGTTCCCCGAAGAATTTCATGAAACCCTCGTCATGCACGACCTTGAAATATGTGGTGATGAAATCCTCTTCATAAACTACCCCCTGTTTGATCAAATCCTTCATATGAGTCAAAGGATCTGTTGACTCTTTCGGCGCCAACGGGCGTCGGAAGTAGAACCAATAGACCAAAAAAGCGGCGGTTGCGGCCAAAAATATAAACAGTGCGTAATACATACCTCAATAGGGTACGGCTTAGCGTAATATTTGACAAATCAAGCCGTTAACTTACAGCCTAAAAAGCCTATGCTATACTTTACGCGACTTATTCTTTAACTAACTGATTTATGAGCGAACCAAAGATGGAGGGGGCTGTAGAACAGCCGTTAACTCCAGAAGAACAAGCGATATTCGATGCTGACGTGAAAGACCTCACGGAAGCCGAAGAGAAATACGGCATGAAAGGCAAACTCGCCGGCCGTGTAAAGTTCGGTCTCGATCCGGCTGGCATGATGGTCATGCGCGAATCGGCTCCGCTTACCGCCAAGCTGGCCGAAGCCCTGGGCACTACTCCGGAAAAAGTCTGGCCTCTGATCAAAGAGTTGCATGAGAAAGGTCCGTGGGAACTCGCCGACCGTCTGACTGCCGCGGCTGAACCTGAAATAAAAGCCTATCTGGTCATGGCTGATGCTTGTCATGAATCCGGCTGGCCCGGTTATACCCCTGCAAAATATCTCGAGGATCGCACTAGGGTAATCGACGAGCTCGGATCCTTCACTGCAGATAAATTCGAAGAGCGCCGCAAGCATCTTCAGGAGAGGATCGGAGAAATGGAACTAATCCCTCAGAACGTTAACGGAAAAGAAATTAAAGTACCCATAGTCTCCACGGACGCAGCGCTTCCCCTATCCACCCAGGGTTACAAAGGTTGCGTCGTTCGGCAGGGTGAGATGCGTTTTGCGCAGACAGCTAACATCCCAGACTCCCTTCTCGAGGGAGCAGGTCTGACCCCCGGATTCGCCGAAGTCTTCAGCCCTGAAAAACAAGGCTTCGAACGCGTCTCCTACGAAGGGCGTCCGGCCGGCGCACGCGTCGTCTGGGTCGAGCAGTCACAAGCCGGGAAACCGCTCGAAGAGATGGAGCCCGCCGTCAAACGCATAGCCCCCGGATTTTTGTTGACCTACGCCAATGAGGGTTTGGCGGTAAGTCTTGTGGCAAAAGCAGTCGCGGAAAAAGAATAGACTCAAGCATCCTAAGACAGCCCTAGCGGCTGTTTTAGATTTGCCCGAACCGATGTAACTGGTCTAAAATCAACTGATTATGAAACGATCCCGCTTCGGCGTTCCGTTGATCCTGCTTGTCGGTGCCGCGAACATCTCCGTCATCAGCTATTACTGGTGGCTCGGTTCGGGCAAATTCATGCTCGGCACTTTAGGCCAACAGCTCATCGCACTTGGCCGCATCTCTGGTCTGCTTCTCGTGCTTTTCGTCTTGGCGGAGGTGCTCCTCATCGGCCGTACAGGCTGGCTCGAAAAATCCATAGGTTTCGACAGGATGGCGCACTGGCATCACTGGATCGGCTTCGGTCTGATCTCGCTGCTCATCGCGCACCCGACCTTTTTGTCTTTGGGTTATGCCATGCGCAACCTGACCACCCCTTATCAGCAGTTCCTGGACCTCCTTTCATGGGAAGAGGTGGACGGAGCACTTATTGCGACCGTCCTCTTCATCTTGGTCATCGCCATATCCCTCGTTATTGTCCTCAAGAAGATGAAGTATGAGGCTTGGTATTACGTCCATCTTCTCGTCTACGCAGCGATACTCATGGCATTCGGGCATCAACTCAGCGTCGGGCGTTCGCTGCAAAACCAGACCTTCGCCACCTACTGGATCGCACTGTACGCCTTCGTCTTCATCAACCTGCTCTACTACCGTTTCTACCGGCCCATACGTAACCAACTGCGCCATTCCTTCAAGGTAGAGAAGGTCGAACTGGAGTCCAAGGGCTGCATCTCGATCCGCATGACAGGCCGTAAGCTTGATCGCTTCAGGTTCACGGCTGGCCAATACGCGATCTTCCGCTTCCTCGGCAAAGGCTTTTGGTATGAAGCGCACCCCTTCTCCTTTTCGTCGGCTCCGGACGGGAAATCCTTGCGCGTCACCGTGAAGGACCTTGGGGACTTCACTTCGCGCCTCAAAAACATCAAACCCGGGACCAGGGTGATCATCGACGGGCCGCTCGGCATTTTCACGCTCTCCCGAAAAAGGAAAGACAAGATCCTGCTCATCGCCGGCGGAGTCGGCATCACGCCAATCCGCGCCTTGGCGGAAGATTCAGTCAACAAAAGAATAGACACGGTCATGCTCTATGGTGGTCGCGACGTCGCCACGCTTGCGCTGAAGGATGAGATCGACGGATTGGCCGCATCAGAGCATCTGCGCGTCCACTACGTCTTGAGCGACCAAGACGATTGGGGCGGAGAAAAAGGCTATATCGACCAAGAAAAGATCTCGCGGCTCGTACCGGACTTCGCGGAACGCGACATCTACCTCTGCGGTCCTGCACCGATGATGAAGATGGTCCTGAAAGCCGCAGAAGGACTTGGGCTCACTAAAGCGCAGATCCATTTCGAAAAATTTTCGCTATAAGAAAACGGCTGTCCGATCGACACAGCCGTTTTCTTATTTCAACCTTCCTTACAGCCTTCACACACGCATTCCATTTCGGTACTGCCGCACTGGCAGGCTTCAGCCTTCGGATCCACCGGGGCTCCGCATGCCGCACATTTGCATCCCGTGCACTCACCACCGCACTTTTCGCATTTACATTCCATGAAAACGCACCTCCTTTCTTGGAATAAGATGCCGTCAGTATAACAAAAAAGGATGCAGCTTTCCCCAAGAAAGGAAAGTCCTCGACCTTGAAAGGTCAAGGGTTCTCCCCTACAATCCTTAGGCTATGTACGAAACCTGGATTTCCGCCAGAAATGCGTTTTTCCACTTCAGCTACACCAAGATCCTGAAGCCTTTTTATTTCCTGCTGGACCCGGAATTCATTCATGACCGCATGATAAAGGTAGGCGCCATACTGGGCCGTTTCGGATTTACCCGCGCTTTGACGCGTGCCGCTTTCGGCTATCACAATCCCAGACTCGAGACGACAATCCTGGGCATGAGATTCGATAATCCGATCGGTCTCGCTGCCGGCTTCGACAAGAACATCGAGATCACGGACATCTTGCCTAGCGTCGGCTTCGGATTCGCCGAAGTCGGCTCGATCACAGGCGAACCGTGCCCCGGCAACCCGAAAAAACGTCTCTGGCGTTTACCGAAATCGCAATCCCTCGTAGTCTACTACGGCCTCAAGAATGACGGCTGCGAAGCCATCGCCAAAAGGCTCAAAGGCAAAAGCTTCCGTCTGCCTGTCGGCATCAGCGTGGCCAAGACCAACAACCAAGCCTGCGCCGACGTCGAAACCGGCATCGACGACTACGCCAAGGCTTTCGAGACGATGAAAGGCGTCGGACAATACATCACCGTGAACATCAGCTGCCCCAACGCATTCGGCGGCGAGCCATTCACGGATCCTGAACGGCTGGAACGGCTACTGACCCGTTTGGACACGATACAGACGGACAAACCCATTTTCCTCAAACTTGCCGCTGATCTGTCGCATCAAGATACGGACGCCATCATCGAAGTCGTGCGGCGCCATCGCGTCCACGGTTTCGTCTGCACCAACCTGACCAAGAAACGCGACAACCCGAAGATCTTGGACAAGACCGTACCGGAAGTCGGAGGCTTGAGCGGAAAAGTGGTGCAGGAACTTTCCGATGAACTCATCAGATACGTCTACGGCAAAACCAAAGATACGCACATCGTGATCGGTTGCGGCGGAGTCTTCACGGCTGAGGATGCCTACCGCAAAATCCGCCTTGGCTCATCTCTTGTCCAACTCGTGACCGGCATGATCTACGAAGGCCCGCAACAGATAAGTGCCATCAACCAAGGTTTGGTCCGACTCCTCGAGAAAGATGGCTACAGGGACATCTCCGAAGCCATCGGAGTGGACAACCGATAAAATACGCTCTTCAGCTTTTCAATACCCTACGCGCCAACACGGTGACCACTGAACCCGTGATCGCGCCCGCCAATCCGCCGAGCAGATAGAGGACATAATCCGGAAACCTTTCAGGCTGCGAAGTTTCTTTAGCGGCCGCTGCCGACTGCTGCGAAGGATTTGTCGGTGCCGAAAAATCTGCAGCAGACGTCTTTTCGGCCGAACCACCATATGCTGCCTCATACGTCGAACTGGCAACCGGAAACAAATCGCGACGCAATATTCTCCACGAACTGTCCAGATCTTTTGCGTGTGCGATCAGGAGATCATCACCGTTCTGTCCAATGTAGCTCGTTCCGTCGAGGTTTTGCATTTTATTCAAAGTATCCTGATACTTTTCGGCATTGACCAGGCCCGTACAGTCATATGGCTTGCAGACGACATCCCAATCATTCGAGTAAAGTCTGAGCCGGTTATACATCCCAGTGACGGAAAAATTCGAATATTTGGAGCCGAATCCGACGTCATCCAACGCCAAAGCCTTCTCGACGAATTCCCAATACGCAACACGCGTAAAATCAGGACGTCGATATGATGAAGCAGCCGGGCCGTAACCGTGATCTACGATATTTTTATATACATCTGCTAAGTGCCAATAAGCATCCGGGTCGTCTGCTGCCGCCTTTACTACGTTTTGCGCTGCTATGATATCCTTCGCCATCGAGAGAGGGAGGATCTCCACGCTTATCATGCGGCTACCCTCGCCCGGCTCCAGATTTTCCATGCTGAATGTCACTTTTTTGCCATTAATCTTTGCCTCTGTCGGAAAAGGTTTCATACCGGAACCATCAAAAAATTCCATCGTGACCCAACCGGATTGCAGTTCCATGGGATATATGACCGAAAAATTCGCCTGACCTATCGGACCGGACCAACCAGCGCCGGATCCGATTAGATATGAAAAGGTTGGGAATAGCCAAAGATTGGTCTCCGGCACGAACGATACTTCGACCTGAAGCTTTCCCTGCGGCGCGAACGACAACGGAAAAACCATCCCCATTACTTCCGGGCTTGTGGTCAAATTCCCCTTCTCGTCGCGTTCCGGATAAAAACCCTTTTTCGTCTCCGTCTTCATGATACGTCCTCCGACTTTGACGGTGACGTCCTTGGCATAGGCCACCGCTTCATCATTTCCTGCATTGCCCTCCAAAGGGAAAATCGTGTCCAATGTGATTTTCTCGTTTGTCGTGTTCACGAAATTAAACGTCGCGTTACCGTTGATGCTTCCGTCAGCAGCATAGGTAAAAACCACATCCTCGCTTTCCATGCGAACATGGCTTTCCTGCATCGGCTGCAATGCCCCAAGCTCGGTGATGAAGGGACCATCGTCGGCCTTGACAAAGCAAAGCGGAAAGAGGAGCAGGATTAGACAAACTGTTACAATATTCTTCATAATTAGATATCATTATAGCATTATTCATTCACAAACGTATGAAAAAAGCACTCATTACGCTCGCTTTACTCCCCCTTCTCGGCGCCGGATGCCTAGGCTCGACAGCCCCGGATAACGAAGGTCCGTACACCAGCGAACCTACCCCCGCTTCGTCCGAAGTCACGCCGCAGGAGAATCCGGCGACTGCCGAAACTGGCGGGACCGCCCAACCCGTAGTCCAGACTCCGACCAATAGCCTCATGGTTGAGACGCAAAAGGCCGGCAACGAAGTCGTAGCCAAAAACGTCAATCTCGCCAAACCAGGATATGTGGTTATACACGTCTCTACCGACGGCAAGCCCGGCAATGTGGTGGGTGTAAGCGACCTGCTGAATGCCGGCGAGACCAAAGAAGTCTACATCAAAGTGGATATCACGAGCGACAATGAATACTTCGCCATGCTGCACACCGATGACGGCGATAAGAAATTCATCTTAGCCAAAGATGCCCCGATTAAGGACGCCGACGGCAATATCGTCATGACGAAATTCGGCGTGACTAAATAAGACCACGAATCGAAAACCGGTAGACATGTTGCCTACCGGTTTTTTGATCTGATTTCAAGCCAATTTCTTCAGTCCTTTCCACCAATCATGTGCCGTCGCATCCTTCAGTTCCGCCCAAAGCTTCTTGGCCGATTCCGTCTTCAAGGCACTCCCCACGTTATCTATCCAGTCCTGGACCAGCGGATACCCGTTATCAAGATATTCCTTAGCCGTCACTGCAGTCTCCAGATAATCGGCATCTTTGGCGATTATACCGGCCGGCGGATCCTTGTGTTCGATAGTGCTCCAAAGAGCCATGATCCTTTCTCCGATCTCACCCAACTCTGCAACCTGCTCTTCCGCCGCTTTCTCGTCCTCAGCCGTCACATAGCGCCGTGCGACCTTATGCAGATCGCCGATGCGCGTCTCGTGCGCGTCATGGAAAACCAACATCGAACAGACCTCTTCCGGCTTTTCGTATTTTTCCATGACCGCCAAGACATAACCGATCTGCGCGGCGCGTAACGAATGCTCGGCTATACTATCTGGCTGTTCGATGCCTACGAGCGTCCAGCCGCCGTGTTTGACCCGGCGCATCTGCCCAAGCTCAAAGAGATACTTCAATACGTCTTTTGTACCCATATTCATGCAGACAATTCGTACGGGCGAATAATCATTCGCCCCTACCGATTCCTCCTTCGTAATTCGTAATTCGTCATTTGGCGTTGTTTATCGCAGCCACATTCCCGCAATACAATTCATCCTGCAAGGTCACGGCACAAACCCGATAATACACGGTGCCCGCCGGAGTCCGATCGTCCACCAACATAGTCCTTGAAGCATCCAGTATGTGCGCGAGATAACCGTCGTGCGGATAATAGAGGTTAGGGTTATCCTGTGACCTGACCGGCTTATAGGCTTTTACCTCGAATGAATCGTCCATCGGCGTCCATGAAAGCACAGCATTTCCGTCCGCGTCCAGATCCGCGCGCAACATCAATTCTCCGGCCGGCGCATCATGCATCGTGACCTGCGGTTCCTCCGCGACCTCTTCCGCTAAAGCCAGCTTCTTTTTTTCGCTCTCCGGCAACTCTGCTTTTATCGTGACCGCCTGGTTCGCCGAACAGATGCGCTTGGTCTTGGTCACGATGCACAGACGATAATAATACGTACCCTTATCCAACCTCTCCTCGAAATTGGTGGAATAACGGTTCGTGGTCTCAGCCACCGAATGCGTATCTTCGACCGACTTGGAGTCGTCCTTGCTGTCTGCGCGCCTGATGTCGTAAGACACGAATTCCCTTGGCTTGCTCCACCGGAACCAACGGAATTCCACCCCATGTTCATGCAGAATCGGACGGAAGTGCAGGCTCGAATCGATGACCGTAGGCACGACTGCAGTTTCTGCCGCGACCGAGAAGGGCATGCCTAGGGCTAGGATGAGGATGAAGATGGAGAAATGTTTTTTAAGCATCGTATTATGTCTTATCTTGGATTCAACCACCGAGGATTTCGGCTAAGGCTCTTAATGCATTATCCAGCGGCTCTTGAGCGACTCTCTGGATCGCGTAACACCTCTCTTCTTCCGGCAACGCAGAGGCCTGTATCGCGTTCCAAAGCTCCAATTGCGGAGCCAATAAAGTCACTATCTTGCAGCCGTTATTCCCGCACCAGATGCCGAAAGCCTCCAAAAACCGGCCATCATTGAGTTTCACCGGGGTCAACGTCTCATTCTGGTGCAGGCCGATGACTTGCCACGACTCGACTTCGGCACCTAACAGCTCATCTCCGTCGCGAGACAGCATCAAACCCGTAAGACCGCCCGAACGCGTCGTCAACTCACCCAAGAACACCCCATCCGCGGAAAAGATGATGCTCGTCTTTTCCCGATCGCTGCATCCGCAATGCCTCGGGCAATCCACGACGGCGTCGTGCAACAATTCCAGATCATCAGCTATCGCGGATCTGTCGGTAGAACTAAGCCTTTTCACGACAGACTCATAAGCGCGCAAACAAGGCCCTATATCAGATGACTTAGCTCCGTCGTTGATTTGGACTCTTGGCTCCTTCTTGATGGCGGTTTTTCTTGTCTTCCCTGTTTTGGCTCGGGAAAGCTTCTTCTGTGCCATATCACTTCTTGAGATATTTACCGACTGCCGCCCACGAAGACAGCGCCACAAGCCCGGCCAGGACGCCACATTCAGCCCCCACCAACTGCGGCCAGTTGGCCGAGAAATAAGTCAGAAGACCAGGATCTGCGCCATCCAGGAACGTAGAAAGATAGGGCTCAAGATAGACCGTGGCGGAATAGACGATCCCACCAGCGATGACTATGGCGAAAAGCGCCAAAAAGATCCCTTCCAGCACGAACGGCATCCTGACGAATGAATTCGAGGCCCCCACCAGTCGCATGATGCCGATCTCCTCACGCTGCGTATATATCGCCACACGTACCGTGTTATAGACGATGAGGATCGAGAACAACGCGAAGATCGAGATGAGTATCAGGCCGAAAACCTGCACTGAATTGCTGATTTCCCTTACCCGCTTGATGGTTTCGGCATGGTCATCGTAATTCTTGGATTCGATGGCGAAATTGAATTGTGGATTATCCAAAGCCTGCAGCAAGAAAGGATAGTCGGCGGTGTTCTTGGCCTTCAGGATCATCGTCGCCCCGAAAGGGTTCTCCCCAAGTTCCGCCAGGCTACCCAACACTTCCGGCTCCGCGGCATGCTGCTTTTTGAAGTTCTCCAGCACCGTGTCTGGCATGATCAGTTCGGCCGATTGGACTTGCGACAGCGAAGTCATCAGGAACTTAGCCTGCTCCAGTACTGCCGGAGGCGTATTGGCCAAAAAATAGACCGACACGTCTATCTTGCTCTCAAGTTCCTGTGCAGCGCGGTTCAACAAGACGTTCACGCCCAACAGGACATTGACCGAAAGCATGGCCAGCACCAAGACGAACACCGTACTCAAAGCCAGCCATAAATTGCGCACGAAGTGTTTCCACGCGCTGACGATTATCCTCCAGATATTGATGAAAAAAGACATGAAGATTACACGGGCAAGAGATATTTCCCTTCGGCCTGGTCAGACACGACCATGCCGCCGTCCAGCGTGATGACCCTGCGACGCAATGCATTGACCACTTCGCGATTATGCGTCACGAGCACGATGGTCGTACCGAAGGAATTTATCTTAAGGAGCAGATCGATTATCTCACGCGCATTCAGCGTATCCAAATTACCCGTAGGCTCATCGGCCAAAAGGACTTTGGGGCGATGGACCAGAGCCCGCGCGATGACGACACGTTGTTGTTCTCCACCCGAGAGCTGATGCGGGAACCTGCGCGCTTTTTCCTCGAGACCTACGATCTTCAGCACTTGCGGTACTATGTCGCGGATACGCCGTCCTGACATGCTGGCGACCTCCAAAGCGAACGCGACGTTCTCGTAGACCGTCTTCTTGGGCAACAGCTTGAAGTCCTGGAAGACCACACCGATCTGACGCCGCAAAAACGGCACATCCCGGCCTGGGATCCGCGTGATATCCCATCCGCCTATATCGATTCGACCGCGCGTCGGCCTTTCTTCGGCTATCAGCAGTTTCGCCAGAGTCGTCTTGCCTGCTCCGCTCTGACCGACGATCGAGACGAATTCCCCATGGTCGATCTTGAGGTTGATGTCGCGCAATCCCTGAACATTCGGCGGATAGATTTTCGAGATTTTTTCCAGCGTTATCATACGGTTCAACCGGACTTATCGTCTTTATCCGTTTCGGGAGGAGGTACGGGAGTGACGGTCACATTGAGCTTACCTGCCGATAAAGGAGAAAGTTTCTTGAAAGCCACCGAATCGAGGTCGATCACACGGCTCGGGAAGAGATCGCGGTCAGGACCATAATCATTCACCGTCACGACACAGGACTTGGTCGGATCATCCGCCAAGCTGACCTGCAGTTTAGTACCCTTGGGGAAGTCCGGCGACGCCGCGAACATGCCACCCTTATACTTGTACCAAGTCGCCTCACCGCTGCGCATCCCGCGCGGCGCCAAAGCCAGTCTGACGCGCGCTTCAGGACCGATGCGGGTCATGATGAATCCGTCCTTCTCGACCGAATCCGCCACCTTCCATTCGCCGAACGGGACTTTCGTCTCCAACACGATATCGCTGAACGGATCATCGTTCTTGAAACCCAGATAATCTTTCTTCACCCCTATCTCCACGCCTTTTTCGGTCAACGCGTATGAGGTATCCCACACCACTTCGATCTCCGTAGAGCTGACCGAAACATAAAGATCGCTCGGGTATGACAAATCTCCGGTATCCCATTTGATGAAGGCTTGTCCTTCCAGGATATCGAGGTTAACTGGGTGCCCGATGAACCCTGGATCAAGATGCAGAACATGCATCACCTCGGCTTTCGCCGGCGATCCGACCATCAAGATTCCGAGAGCCAAAACCCCCAGGAATATTCCGATTTTCCTCCACTTCAACATCCAGCTCATATTAGCAGCTTTACCTCCAGAATTACAGGTATGCATGTGGAAAAAAATCAATCCTGTCCATAACAAAAATAACCGCCTGATGACGGTCATTCTTGCTGGAGCCAGCTCCGGGATTTGAACCCGGGACCTCTGCTTTACGAAAGCATTGCTCTACCGCTGAGCTAAGCTGGCTAGACTACCGCTGCCTGTCCCACGGAGTTATGCGCAGTGGGAAGCTAAGCTGGCTGGACTGCTGCTGCCCGGATAGCTTCCTTAGCGGCGCTAGGCTATCAAAAAAACAGGCGTGACGCAAGAGCTTGACTGAAGCTGCGATAGCTCAACCAAAAACGTTGAAGTATAATCGAACATATGCCTGAAACTCATGAAATGTCCCCCGTCCAAGAGACTAACCGAGAGGATATGCGGAATCTGTATGATCCCGCCGAGGATCCTTTAAAGAAGGACGTCGCGAGTATCATCGATTCATTCCGCCACCGACGTTTCGCCCGTCTCTTCAACCCCAAAACCAAGATGTTCGAGAAACCCGCAGATAAGGATATCGGAGAAGAAATCTTCAGGATCCGTTATCCCAATGGCCTAGGGCATCCGCAAAAGGGACATTTTGCAGTCGAGGCGAATATGGTGAATGAAAATGACCGTGTTATCGGAGGCGGCTGGGTAGAATCATTCGAAACCAAATATGATGCTGAACGCTGTGCCTATATCATCCGCCAGATGAATCCCAAACACGACCCCTCGGTCGTAAGCAACGAGGATTGGTAGACCAGCTGTCATCCCGGCCACAGAGCCGGGATCTAAACCCCGAGTTCCCGGGTCCATGCCCGGGATGACAAATAAACAAAAACCGACCTCTGACGTCGGCTTCTGTTTCTGGTAATCGCGTTCAACGCGATGGAGCGGGTAGCGGGAATTTCACTCGCCCGCCCGAAGCGTACTCCTGGGAACCCTGCGGTTCCCAGCTCCCCCGCCTCTCGCGAGAGGCGGAGTCGCTCCCTCCGCTACGGGAACCTCTCGGTTCCCGATCCTTCCCAGGTTCAATTCCCGGGCCGATCGATCAAAACAAAACACGCCATTTCTTAGGCGCGTTTTGTTTGGAGCGGGTAGCGGGAATTGAACCCGCCTCTGGTGCTTGGGAAGCACCCATAATAGCCACTATACGATACCCGCCAGATCGGCCATCCAAACCCTGCGTTTTCAAGCAACGCAAGCTGATGGCCGAACTTTCTGAAGATCTTTAGAATCTGAAGTACTTCTGCACCTCCGGACCGCTCTCTAACTTTTGGATGTCAGCATCGTATTTCGCGTATTCATCGGTCGTCGAACCGTATGAGTTGGCGAGCTTCTCTTCCAGCAACTGCGGCCTTACCACGGCATTGCGATATTGTTCTTCCGTCCAGTTGAATGTGTCTTTCAAGTACTTCGGCACATCCGGCACCGTGCTGCTCGCCATCTCGATATAACCGTTGTACGTAGTGAGCACCTCGTCATCCGTCATGGACACTCCCTTATGCTTAGCCAAGATACGGACCGCAGCTTCATGGATCAGACGCTCATACGCATTCTGCTCCATCGTGGCGTCCATCTTCTGACCGCTGCCGGCTTGCTGCACGGCTTCCGATTTCAAGAATGTCTCGATGGCATCGCGCGCCGTCAGATAGTTGCTGTATGTTATCGTCTCGTTGCCTACCTTGGCCACCGGGAAGAACCCAGCCAAACGGCGCACCATGACGCTATGATCACGCTGCACGTAAACCGCCAAGATCAACCAAGAGAACAGGAGCGACAAGGCGATTATCCCGCCCAAGACAGCCATCACGATCCTCGGATCGTACTTACTTTTGATATTCTGCATATTTTACATTTTATCTGGCTCGAAGAAATATTTGAACCACAGACGTGGATTAGACTCCTCTAAAGGCTTAGGTTCAGAGATTATATCGGCTGCAGGATTTTGGCCAGCGGCCTCGAAACCCTGCATCACATACACCGTTTCACCCGGTTTTTTCCAGCCCAAACGCGCCCGTGCTTCGTATTCCACCTTCTCCGGCGTGGCCAACGATTCGGTCAGCTGCACGAGCTTCATTTTCTTGGCTTCCAACGAATCGGCTTTCGACTCGAGCGAGGCGATCTCCTTCTCCAAGGAATATCCGCGATACGTCTCGCGCACCGTGGAGATTCCGACGAACAGGAGCAGTGCCAGATTGAAGATCAGGAAGACCGGCCAACGCAAAGCCTTCTGCCACCACGTCTTTTGCTGATTCCCGTCTCTCATACCTCGTCCTCCGTCGTCTTTTCGTCGCTGACTTCCTTTTCGATGAATTCATCCGGCAGGTCGTCCACTTTCTTCTTCGTCACTTCCTCTTTTTCCCTTTCCTCCGCGCCCTGCGCCAAGAACGCATCGGTCACCGCCGCGCGTTCACGCGCTTTCAAGATCGTCTCGATGCGCTGCAGTTCCTCGAACGAATAACCTTCCAGCATCTTGCAGATGGATTTGACCTTCTCTCCCTGATCCGGTGCTTTGCCGGACGAAGCCGGCTGCACATCCTGCTTGAGGTCATTGATCATCCGATGCAATGTCTCCGGCCTGGACACCTTCCGCGCCTCGATCAACGCCGCCGTGCCAGCAGTCTGCACCTTCACCGTGCCGATCCTGAAGATCGATTCGATTATGCCGACCTTGCTCCAGGAGACGTCCTGTATCTTGTCCAACAGGGCCTCCGTCACCAGCCGCGTGAATATCCCCTTCTGGTCCACGTCAATCAGCCGGATATTGGTGAGGATCAGGACATCGGAATCCCACACGAGCAGCGTCCTGATGGCAACCGAGATGCCGATGACCACGGATACGACGAACAACACCAGCCCGAAGACGCCCCAGGAGAACATGGGGAACATCAAAAAGAAAGGCAGTACGATCAGGACGAGCGCCAGGATAAGCCCCGGAGCCAGCGTGATCGGATGCCGCCTGACGATGAAACTGACCTTTTCCCCGTCTTTGAGCTGTAAGACGTCCTCGATGTGGAACATGGCGTAATATTAGCTCAACCGACAGCCAAAGACAACTCTCTGAAAATCGAAACGACGGATGTAGGATCCGTCGTCGTAGTGTAGCGGTTAGGTTCGCCCTGACCGCTATTTGTCGCCCGGACCTGCGTCCTGGCTACGAAGTTGCATGAGCCTCTGCAGCTCTTCATCCGGGAGCTGGTTCAGCTTCTCGCGCATGGTCGGGCCGGCGCGTTCCGCCTCGACCTTCTCTTTACGCTCCTCCACGCGAGTATGGAGGTCGCCCTCCGCTTTGCTCTTCTCGATCTCGAGCGAACAGTTATCGAACGCCGTGAGCGGCATCACGCTCTCGCCGGAATCCTCGTAGGTCACCCTGACGAGATCACCGACTTGCGTCAGGCGCAGCTTCTCGGAAAGCGTATTGCCCCCAGTGAAGATGTGCGGAATGCCTTCGAGATGGATGTAGTACGTCGGGTCTCCGCTCTGCATCTCTACCGCGAAGCGATCGATCTTGAGTTCGAGCGACTTCACCGCATGCGCGGCTTCCGCCACGATCTGCTGGCCGCTCTCGTTCATGATCTTCTGGAATTCACGCAGGGCCTGTTGCTGGTTCTCGCCCACCGCGACTTGCAGGTTGTCCACGCTCACGATGGCCACACCCTGATAGGTGTGATTCTCGCCCAAGAGCGGAACGACCGAAACCATGTGGCCGTACAGGTTGTACAGCACCGGTCCGCTGCCATGCCATTTGCGGTACGAGACCTTGTTGTTGACCGCCGCGAGGACCGCCGACTCGGTGCCGCCTTTCGCGTGGTACGAGACGGCTTTACCGGTCCGCGAGTTCATGTAGATCAGACGGACGAGCGATGAATCCCTGCTGTTCTGCGAGGTCATGCCGATGGCCCAGTCCGGTTGGCCGTCAGACCCGTAGAGGATCTCGACATCTTCCGGCCTCGTCAGGTTCTGCTCACCCCACCAGGAATTGACCCAACCGCCGAGCAAGTCGCCCCAATCCCTGGCATACATCTTGGCGAAGCTCCGCGGCACGACGCGGTCGACCCAATCCGGCACCTTGTCCATCGGATGGAAATCGATAGCCCCGTTCACCGGATCCACGATCGCCACACCCAGTACTTTCTCGCCGCTGTACGCGATGGTCGGCTCGAACACCGTGATGACCCACCAGGCCTTGCCCGCCTCGTCCAGCTCGAACGAAAAATCGGTCATACCGCTCGAAGCGTAGCCGTTCGACCACATATACCGCTCGAGATCCTCGCCGAAGTACGCTCCCGGCATGTAGGCATAATGTTCGTCGGTCTTGACGACCACGGGCCGCAGCGGATCCTCGGCGTGCACCATGACGTATCCAGGCGCGACCTTGGTCGATTGCCACGTACCGAAGTCCTTGAAGTCCAGAGGCGCCACGTACCACAGCTCGCCTTTGACCATCTGCAAGGTCATGGTCTCGTCCTTGATCTCGAACTGGCTGCCTATAGCTCCGGGAGCCGAGCCCAGCTGCTTGTCCGCGAGCCAGCCCGCCATCTCCGGCGGCACCAGCCTGATGTGCTTGGGATTCGCCGGCTGGATGTCTTGCGTCCACTCGCGCTGCTCCATCGGACCGATGAGTGAAGCATATTCCTGTGCCCTGAACGCCTCGCATCCGGTACACGAACGGCCGATCAACGCGAACAGACCAAGGCCGAAAATCACAACCGGAATCGGCGACACCCTACCGGTCGTTTCGTAGCTGCGCGTCTCCACTTCATGGATGATGTAGTGGATGATGGCCGAGATGAGCCACGCGATGACCGTAAAGACTCCGATCACGCCCCACAGAGGCCAGACTAGCGACGGCAGACAGAGGTAGATCATGAGCCCCGTGAGGATCGCGTAAACCGCGGCCACGATCGCCGTGGTGCCGAAACGCTTGCTCAGGAGAATCGGCGCCGCGCCCAGTACACCAATAATGATAGCGAGAAGAAACGTCATGTTCCTCACCCTCCATGAATTGCCCAAAGAACCCACCCGAACACCTTTGTCCGGATGGCTCAATTAAGCATTTTTATGGGCTGGAGTCAAGAATCTTTACGATTTAACAAACTCTTAAAGTAATCAGCCGTCTCTTGATCTTGGCTATAAACATAACAACCCTTCATTCCTCTGGTCATCAATGTTCTATATGTATTCTTAATTATCTGATCAGCCTTCTTAAATGCAGCTTTTCTATCTATAACCGCAGCTGCTTTATACCCCTTTAAAGAAGCGTCTGTTTTTGCCCGCTTTTCAGGCCTGGTAATAACTTTGCCCTCTCTAACTATTAAATCTGGACCGATAATCACCCCCACGTAATCCAATTCTAAACCCTGACAGGTATGGATGCATCCTATTTCATTAACTGAACTTTTAGAGAGAATCCACAAATTACCCTCGTTCGCAAGATTCCATTGCATCGAAAAATCAAATTCAGGAAATACTATGTCCATCAACATTTTATCTTTCTTACTCACCCAGTCCCAACAGTATCCAGCTACTAACCGTGCCTTATTTGTTTCGCTATTTTTTTAATAATCAAATCCCTTAACTCAACTGGAGAATCAAAAATCTGAAAATCATATGAATCCTTCTCTAGAAATACATTAGCCGTTTCTTTTATCTGCAGTGCATTGTCAAGCCAAGCCAAGTAACCGTCAGAGCCATTGCAACGAAATTGAGAAGTCAATTCTAAACTACACACATCGGCGCCAAGTCGCTTAGCCCATTTCTTTATTTCTCCTTCTTCGCCAATATCTTTCCAGGTGACTCTTTGATTCTCATCAATAAAAAAGACTGTAAATTTTGAAGCCTCAATCAGCTCCTTAATTTGATTTTCTCCCAAATTACCAAACAAACCAGATTTTTCGTTTAAACGATGCGCCTCATCAACAATTAAAACATCAAATAAATTTCTTTCTACATTGGTAAATGAACCGGAACCTGAAAATAGATTAGCAATTTTTGTTTTTTTGAATGTACCAGTCAGTAAGCTTTCATAAACAGCACGTGGTGCCGCATTTTTTGTAACATACTGTGCTAAATATCCCCTGTTCAAAGCCTCAACCAGTAAATTTACTGCGACTACCGACTTACCTGTGCCAGGGCCACCCTGAACAAGAAAAACATTTTTCTTTTTTGCCGAGGATTTGTTCAACAAAAACAGTGCTGTCTCATAAACAACTTTTTGATCATCTATCATGTAAAACTCTTTATTGCCCTCAAGCATTTTACCTAAACTATCGGTCAAACTTTTTGACGGCCTCAACCTGCCATGGTCTATTCGATACATCACTTCCGTAGTATCACCGTATTTAACAAAACGTTTAATGAAGGTGCGTAATTTCTCCTTTTCTCTATCACCTTCAAGAAAAACTGGCGCTTTTAATAAATAATCAGAATAAATTGCATTCTTTATTACATTATCTTCAATATAATTATGCAAATATGCACACGGATTCAATTCAATTTTTTCTTTTTCAACCGCTTCACAAAAATTCTCCAATAAAATGCAGTATGTCCAAACCTGATACGAAGGATGGCTAACCTCACCAAAAAAATCAGTATTTACGATACCGTCTTTTTCGGATAACTGTACTTCTGACCATTGTTTCAATTCTATTAACACCGCATGATCGGCCTGGGTTTCATCTTTTCCTGTTAAAACAAAATCAATTCTTTTGGAAGTTAAAGGTATCTGATACTCAATCGACACCCCTGCGTCACTTGGTATTTCAGGGTCATCCAACAAATCACGCATATAGCGCATAGACTTCTTCCAAGCGTCCTGCTCTGCTGGGCTGACGTGTTTTCTTGTGGCCTTAAAATAAAAATCTATAAGTATCTCATCAATCCTTCCTCCTAAAACAGAATCAATAAACTTTTCCTTAGAGGATTGATAGATAATCATAAATCACAGCCTGTTATATTTCGTATGCACTCCCCTTGCTTTATCAATTGGATATTTCGTTTCATTCTTTTCTAACTTATTTTCAAGAGCATCAAGTACATCGATATTAAAATCGTGGCCCATTAACAGTACCCAATAGAGCACGTCAGCCAGCTCTTCGCCGATATCATTCCTATGTTCCTCCAACTGTTTCTGCATCTCTTCAGAATTCTTCCACTGAAAATGTTCCATAACCTCACAAGATTCAAGCACCAGCGATAACGCTAAATCTTTAGGATTATGAAATTGTTTCCAATCCCTAGCATCTCTAAATGCTATTATCCTATCAGTTAATTCTTTTATAGAAGCCATAGTAATCTTGTTACAACCCGTACGTATAAAGCGACATCAGTGCGAAAACTATCGCAATAGAGAAAGTCCCGACGGAGAACGGTATTATCAGGTCCAAACCCGAAAGACGTGCGATGAGCAACGCCGTCACGCCGATGACCTGCAACAGCATCTTCACCTTACCGTACCAATTCGAGCTGATATACGACCTACCTCTGGCTCGCCTGACTACCGCATTCAAGACGATCAGCAATTCCACGAACACGATAACTCCGGCGAAATAGATATTGATCTCACGCGCCACGAAGAGGATGACGACGGAGCCGATCAGGAGCTTATCCGCGATAGGATCGGCTATCGTACCCCACAAGGTGATCTGTTTCCGCGTACGCGCCAAAGACCCGTCGAGCAGATCCGTCAGAGCCGCGAACAAAAAGAGCGGCAACACGACGCTCCAATCGGCCATCCACATGTAATACAGCACGAACGGGGTCAGGATGACGCGCAGGATCGTCAGGTGATTCGGTTTGACGTCCTTCGGGATAAACCTCAAAAGGGTGGCGCGCAACAGACGGTCGTGGAAATAAAGCTTAACATTGTCGTTCGTCATGAGGCAACATGACTCGGCATCGTATAACTGCATAAACTATCTCCCCTCTAGGGGATAACGTGCTACCATTATGGACGCATATGCGTGAAAGATACAAGGATTTGCTCGCCGGCCTAGTCATTCTGGGCGTTTTCTTCACAAACCAGACCTGGATCGCGGGCTATACCGTAGGCCATTTCGTGACTTTCTTCTCCATCCTATATCCCTCGTATCTTTTAGGCCGACGCGCTCTACCGGGCGCGACCTGGCTCGGTGCCGTCGGATTCGGTTCCCTGCTCTATCTGGCCGTACAGTCCGTGGTCCAGACAGCCTGGTTCTATGCTGGCGGCAAACTGGATGTTCCTGACGACATGTGGACCATGGGTTTGGCCATATTCATCTGCTTGGCCCTGACCGCCGTTTTGCCCATCCCGGAACACGCGGTCAAGACACAAAAAGAACTGGACAAAAAGACCATCATCTACGCCATCATCCTGGCTGCCATCACCGGTGTCGCATCTTATTTCGTCATCCACGCCGCCTGGGTCTCCGGCGTCACTTACAGCATCCGTACGCCATGGCCGCTTTTGCCCTCCGGCACATTGCTGGCGCTGGCACTCACCTGGTTGTGCGTCCTGCTCTCGGCGTGGATAGTGAAGCGTCCTGCCTTTTCGGCTTTGCTAGCTGCAGTCGCCGTTTTTTCCACGACCACCATCGCACCGCTCATCTATCGCATCGGATTCGGTTTCGACGGCTTCCTCCACGTCGCATCGGAGAAGATAATCATGGACACGGCGACGCTTTCCCCCAAGCCGCTGTATTACATGGGGCAGTACGTATTCACGACCTGGCTGTCGCGCTTCACCAGCCTGCCGATCGAGCAGGTGGACAGATGGCTTGTCCCGGTGGCTGCCGCCATCTTCTTTTCGGCCTGCATCTATTTCGCCTTTGCCCGCCACGGCCGCGACACATCGCTCGCCGCGCTCGCGCTCTTGCCGCTCGGTGCCTTCGTGGCCACGACTCCCCAATCTTTCGCTTATGTCCTTGGGCTTTCCGCCATCCTTCTGGCCCTCGATCAGGATGAGAACCGCGTAGGCTCCATCGCTGCGCTCCTCCTGGGCGCTTGGAGCGTCGCCGCCCATCCGCTGGCCGGCGTGCCGTTCATCCTGATGGTCATGACCATCCTGCTGGCCAGGTCAGGCGAGGCACGGCGCACGAAAATCATCCTCGGAATCCTGGCGGCTCTCGGCGTGATCGCATCCGCTATCTCCGTGCCCATCATGTTCGTGGTCTTGAGCAAAGGCGGAAACACGTTGATCAACTGGCAACCCCAGGCGATCTTTTCGCTCCAACCATGGATGGACTTCTTGAACCGTTTCCTGCCGTACATCAGCAATCACTACGTATTTTGGCCGGCATGGTCCACGTTGGCCGAACAAGCTTTGCCTTTTCTCCTGCTCCTGGCGACGATCATCACCCTATTCCGCAAAGATCTGCGTCGTACCCCGTACGCCCTGGCTTTGGTCGCAGCCGTCCTTTTCCTCATCGTCGGCGCACTGCTCAAATCGACGGGTGAATTCGCCTTCCTGATCGACTACGAACGCGGCAACTATGCGGATCGGTTGAACACCATGGCCGTGATGCTGCTCTTCGCCGCGGCCCTGCCCGGCCTGGCGACGCTTTTGGACAAGGCTAGGGACGCCGGACTGATACGCGGCACGGCGACGATCGTCCTGCTCTTGAGTTTCAGTGCCGCCCTGGCCTTCGATTCATTGCCGCGCAATGACGCCATGGTGGTAGGCCATGGCTGGAGCACCAGCGCCAGCGACATCGAGGCCGTACGCGCCATCCAGAGCGACGCCGAAAAAAAGCCGTACACCGTACTGGCCAACCAAAGCGTCTCCGCCGCCGCTGTCATGCAATTCGGATTCCAGCGCTACGCCAAAGACGTCTTCTATTATCCGATCCCGACGGGCGGACCGCTCTACCGGATTTTCCTCGATATCACCTACAAGGACGCCACGCGCGCCGCAGCCCAAGAAGCCGGACGCTTGGGCGACTCCGGCTTGGTCTATGTCGTCATCGACGATTACTGGTGGCGCGCCGAGATAACTGACGAGACGTTATCGGCCATCGCCGACGAAGAGATGGATTTCGGCGACCCGAGCAAAGGTCTCGGCAACTCGGTCAAAGTCTATAAATTCGATTTGAGCAAACCTTCCAAGGCATCGACACAGACCGACGGATCGTGAAGCTTGAGCACGTCTTCCGCCAACGCCGCATCGAAATCCAAGGCCAGAGCGTCTTGGATCGCTTGGGCTAGCGCCTCGACATTCCCTGCCTTGAATATCACGCCTGCCTTACCGAGTGTCTCCGGGATCCCGCCGACGTCTGACGCTACGACCTTGCATCCGCACGACAATGCCTCGAGGATGACGGTCGGCTGGTTCTCCATGACCAAGCTGGGCACGACCACGATGCCGCTTGCTTCCATCTCTTGCGCCACATCATGCGGCGCCAAGCTTCCCCTTATTTCGATCTTGCTGTCACCTATCTTTCCTATCGCGCTCCGCATCTTACCTTCGCCTACGAAGACCAAGTGACCGACCGAATCACGCATGATCGGCCAGGCCTTGATCAACAACCCTACGCCTTTATCCGCATCCAATCGTCCGACGAAAAGCACTTGTTTTTGATCACGCCCCCCTTCTGCCATCCTAGTATCTCCTGCGTCATTCCCGTGCAGACGGGAATCCATCGTTGTCCCAGCATTATCCGTCATCCCGGCCTCCGAGCCGGGACCTACCCCCAGATCCCGGGTCTGTGCCCGGGATGACAAGAGAGGATGACAAAAAAAACTAATTGGATTCGGAATCACTTCCTGCCCCGACTGACCGAAGAATCCTCGTGCGATGTGCTGCTCCAAAAGCCACCTCGTCGGAGAAACGACCGTATCAGGATTCCCCAAGGCACGTCTCCTAAGCCCTGCCCACAACGACCTCCAAGGCGCGCGCAGCCATTTTGACGACTCGCCGTGTATGATCTGACCGGATGGTTCGTACAGTTGCACGTCATGCAGGAAATGGATCCAACGCAAACCCGCGTGCCGCGTACCGCGTACCGCGGACAAGATCCGTCGAGGCGTCGCGATGCCGCAACCCGTCAGATTATGGCTGATCAGGACATCCGGTTGCCAAGAGATGATCTCATCCACGATTCCCTTTTGCGGCTTCAGGTCCTTCAGATGAAAAATCAGACGGTATGGCGCCGACTTTCTCGCCAAAGACCGGAAACTGTCGGACGGTCCCCACACCCTGATCTCATGTCCGCGCTTTTCCAGCAGCTTGGCGTACGTCGCCGCGATGCGTCCGGCCCCGCCCTTGCTCTCCGGCGGATAATCATTGGTTAGAATTGCAATTTTCATAAATGTCTTCTTTCCTCTATTCGTCATTCCCGCGCAGGCGGGAATCCATAAGGGCCTGGTTCCCCGCCTTCGCGAGGATGACAGTAAAATCACACCAACCTTTCATATACTTCCATTAATCCATCAACATGCCTCGTCCAGGTGAACTTGTCCAACACCCTTTGTCGAGCCGCTTTACCCATCTCTTCGCGCATCCCCGGATTCTCCAGAAGCAGACGTAGATGCGCCGCCAACTCACGCGCATCACTCGGTGGCGACAAGAACCCTGTCACCTTATCCTCCACGACTGTTTTGACTCCGGGCAGATCCGATGCGACTACCGGGATGCCACAAGCTTGCGCTTCCACCGCCACCAGACCGAAAGCTTCGGCACCGGACGTGGAAGGGAAGGCGAAGACATCACCTGCACGATAGA
The DNA here is from genome assembly GCA_021796435.1 of bacterium. Taxonomy (GTDB): domain Bacteria; phylum Patescibacteriota; class Patescibacteriia; order 2-12-FULL-60-25; family 2-12-FULL-60-25; genus CAIKNB01. The sequence continues at coordinate 525,565 of JAJYXM010000016.1, read as the reverse complement.
TATCAGGCAGGTCGTCCTCCTCCACGCGTCCGACGAACCTGGTTCTCTCGGCGACGCCGAGCTCGTGCGCTGATTTTTCGTAGCTCGACCTCAATTCGCCATCACCGCACAGCAAGCAGAAGGTATCCTGCGGCAATTCCGCGAACGCTTTCAGCAGAATATCGACTCCTTTGAACGCATGCGACCTGTCCATCCCGCCGACGAACGATATGACCTTCGCATCGACAGGAATCCCCAATCTTTCCCGTAGTACGCGGCCCGTAGTACGCGGTACGAATCTGTCTTCATCGACACCGAAAGGCAGTTCATGCAGCTTCGGCATACCCACCAGCTTCTTGTATGAAGACTGCTTGATATAATCCAGGGAGCTGCACAACAGGGCATCCGCGCTACCCACGACCCAAGGCTGGAAGAATACGCGGTTGATGCCCAGGATCCAATTCCGCTTCGCTTCTACCTGCGCATCCATGTGCAGGGTCATGACGACGCGCTGTTTGGCGCCGAGGATCTTGAGTGACGCCAAAACCTCCGCTGTTCCGTAAAAAGGGAAGTGCAGATGCACGATATCGTAACCGCTGATGAGTTTCTTAAGTCCCCAAGGATTCGCTACGGCCGTATTCCCGTAACGCCACAGCGCCGGGAAAGCCTTATCCGCCGGTGATGACAAATCAGCCTCGATCCCTCGTTGCTTCAGTAGCTCGACCTCTTTAGCCGCGACCTTGCCGATCCCTCCGATCTGCGGTGGCGCAACACATGATAGATGAAGTACTTTCATGCTTCTCCTTCCCTCTTATTTCTTCTCAAGCGATACCGCTTCAACCTTCGTCATTCCCGTGCAGACGGGAATCCAGAAGGGCCTGGTTCCCCGCCTTCGCGAGGATGACAGAAGAACGCAGACGCGACGAATCTCGAACTACCACAATACAACCATCTTAGTCACCCAATGCAATATCCTGCCGATCGGATTCAGCAATACCTTCACCGGCCAGCTCTCCACGTCCTGATACGCGATGGTGGGTGACGTCATGGCCAGTATCTTGCGGTCCTTGCACCGGCGAAAACCGTTTACTATCTTGCGCTGCTGAGCGACGTAGCTCCAAGTTTCAGGCTTCAGGAAATAAGCATAGACCTTCAGCTTGTCGCGCCACCAACCTTTAGCGATGGCGAAGACCCACAAAGCACATTCCGCGGCTATGAGTTGCGGCGCCAACCAAAGCAATGTCGCGACCTTGTAGTTCATGAAGATCACGAGCCAACGGTTACGTTCCATCCAGAACCATTTTTCGATGGATCGCGAAAACTCATAATGATGCCTGACCACGCTCATCGGAGCCACTACGCAACGATATCCGCCCAGCCAGATACGCCAACCCAGATCAAGATCCTCGTGGTAAGCCTGGAAACGCTCCTGGAACAGTCCGCCGACTTCATTGACGACAGACACCCGCAAAAGCACCGCCGCGCCCGACGTATACGCTATGTCAGTCACTACCTGCGGAGCTTCTGACCTTTTTTTATGATAGCCGCAGGCATAACCGAAGCCCAGATAATGCAGCGAATTTCCCCAGGAATTTATTTCATCCGGATTCTGTTGCAGCACCAAGAGGGATTGCACGGCACCGATCTTTTCGTCCGCTTCCGCGACGCGTATCGCTGCCGACAAAGCATTAGCTTCAAAAGCCGCGTCGCCATTCAATAGATAAACGTAATCCGCGCCTTCCGCCGCCGATTCCTTAAACAACACGTTGTTGCCGCCGGTGAAACCGAGGTTCTTCCCTGGCTCGCGTATCACCACTTCGGGCAAACGTCCGGCGTATTCCTGTTGCAGGCGCTTCACTTCATCCAACGTCCCATCGCCAGGGTTGTTGTCGACGAATTTGATGCGCCAAGACTCCCGCGGATAATCTTGTACGACCGCGCCCTCGAACAGAGCACGCATGAACTGCGCGTTCTTATAGAGCAGGACGAGGACATCTACTTTTGGCGCGTTATCCTGCATCTTCTTTTTTAGGCAAATCGCGCAACGCGTCGCGCCTTACCATCTCGGTCAATTTGCGTTCCAACCCTTCCATGGCGACGAAGATCTTGAACACCAGGACGAACAACGTCACGACCGACGCATAGATCACGAAATCGGATCCGCGTCCGACGCCGAAGAAGTTGGCGACGAGAGTCGCGGTCTGCGGCAGAGCGATCACGACTCCGGCCGCGATCCACAATACCGACCAAAGCAAAGCCTCACTTAGGGTTATCACGTTCTGCCTCGCTCTGCGCCAGGTCACGTATAGGGCACCGAGCAGGACGGCAATCAGGACAATTTGTATAAGCATATCTATTTACTGAACATCCCTAAGAACAATTGCCAGGCGATCTTGACGGCATCAAGGTTCTTGTTCCCCTTGGCCAAGGTGTCTTCGGAATAGATGACCTTCACCGGCACCTCGACCCAACACAAATCGGACCGTGTGATGAGCCGGAGCAGTTCGGAACAGTGCGCCATCCTGTCTTGCCTGAAATCCAGCCGCTGCGCCGCATTGGCGTTCATGGCACGCAAACCGCTCTGCGGATCAGTCAGCTTGCGCGGGATACCCATCACCAAAGAGTTGAAGGTCTTTATCGCGCGATGCAAGACACGTCGCGAAAAAGGAATCCCTTCCGGCTGTAGTCCCATGAAACGCGAACCGAGCACGACGTCTGCCTCCCCTTTTTTGATCGGATCGACCAATATCGGGATGAAGCTCGGATCATGTTGTCCGTCGGCATCGATATGCACGACGACGTCAGCACCCAGACGGAGCGCTGCTTCCGTACCGGTCTTGAGGCCTGCGCCTTGCCCGCGGTTCATGGCGTGACGCAAGACCGTGGCGCCGGTCCGCTTGGCCGCATCAAATGTCGCATCAGTCGAACCGTCGTCCACGACAACAATGCCGTCCACCAACGGCTGTATCTTTGTTATGGTTTCCCCTATCCGTTTTTCTTCGTTATAGGCAGGAATTACGGCGATAATCCGCATGCGCCTAGCTTACGCTATCGGGCATATTTTTTCCACTTCCTCCCTTCCTATCCCAGACCCGGCAGGATGCTTTTTGTATAAGCGAGGATGTGTTCGAGGCATATCAAAAACGAGCCCCGCAGCGATACAAATAGCATCCTGCCGGGTCATCTCTCCCTTGACTTTTTCGCCAGATTCTGATATAAAACACGGTCCGCAATCGTGCGGCTTTCAGATAGGAGGCCCTCATGGCCGACAAATTCCGTCTGGATTTCTTCAACGCGTCCAAGTCCCTCCACTGCTATCTGGCCAGCCTGCTCTCGATCGGCACGAACAGTCGCAGCGTGGTCACGTTGACCGGCCGCGTCGAGCACCCGCAAGGCGGTCACCTGCCCGAGTCAATCTCGATCGGTCTGAAGGTCCACAGCCTCGGCGCCGAAGACGGTTCCGGCAACTGCTGGCTCTTCACCGGTTACCTCGAGGAGGGCCACCGACCGGTCAAGGGATTCATCAATCTCAAGGACGGCAACGGCTTCGTCGAGTCCGTCTAACGACCGCCTACGCGCCTCCCCCAAGCACCCCCGACATCCGTCACTCGACGGGCCTCGTGTCGGGGGTTTCGCGTTATCAACTTTAATAAATTTTCTGACCAAGCTTGATTCGTAAGCGGCAAGGGGGTCCGGGGGTACACGCTAAACGTGGCCCGTAGAATAGACCCAAAAACATACATCAAGAGTGCATCGTGTAGCCCCGTAACCTTTGGTTACTTTCAGTTATGAAAGTAACATTCATCCCAGCTTGAACCCCACCAAGCTCTTGTGCGCGATTGTATAATCGATCGCTCGCTTCAACCCTTCATCCAACCTGACGAGCGGCAACCAACCTAATTTTTCCTTGGCCTTTGCGATATCCGGCAAACCCAGCTGCGACATGAAGAGGAGCGGCGGTTCGAAGGTGATGCGTGAAGTCGAACCCGTCATCTCGATGATGCGCTGCGCGACGTCCACGAGCGGCATGTCCAAATCGCTCCCGATATTTACCGGTCCGATGTCGTTCGCGGCTGACATGAGTTTTATCATCCCATCCACGGCATCCGAGACATAGACTATCGACGTACGGAAAGTCTCATCGCCATAGATGACCAGATCCTTGTTGTCTAATGCGTTGGTGATGAAATCCGGAATCATCTGCCCGTCGAACAACGGCATGCGCGGGCCATAAGTGCGGAAGATGCGCGCTATCCTCGTCTCGATGCCATGCACCTGCCGATAAGTCTCGAACATCGTCTCGGCATAACGCTTGCCTTCGTCATAACAGGCACGTGGGCTCAACATATCTACCGAGCCGAACATCTCCTCTTTATACGAAGCGTTGTCCTGCAGACGAGGCCCATAGACTACAGAAGCCGACGCCTGCATTATCTTGGCATGATACCGGACCGCCAGATCCAATGCGTTCTTCACGGCCAACGAATTCGCCAAGAGCGTCTGCAGCTTGTACTGGTCGAATTTCTTCGGGCTTGTCGGGCACGCCAGATGGTAGATCTCCTGGATGCCCTGGAACTTTATCTTGAACCTGCCGAGCTCCGGGAAAATCTCCGGATCGAACGGCTGCGTGAAGTCGAACCGGATGAATTCGAAATCCGGATTCTTCAGCAGATGATCGATGTTGGATTCCTGCGACGTCACGAAATTGTCTACGCAGATGATGCGCGCCCCGCCTTCGAGCAGCTTTTCGCAGAGATATGAACCGATGAACCCGGCTCCTCCTGTGACCAGGATATTCTTCTTTTCGAGATCCATGTTTTCCGCCATATTTTTTTCCTAAATGACTAAATGCTGAGACGTCAGAATGAGACGAGATTACGATGCGACTTGGAGAAATCGATCATCTTCTGCAGACCGTCATCCAGCCTGACGAGCGGGATCCAGCCCAAGATGTCCCTGGCGCGCGTCACGTCCGGCATGCCGGCTTCCACATAATGCGTGAACGGAAGATCGAACCTGATCTGCGAACGCGAACCCGTCATCTCCAATATCTTCTGTGCGACGGACACCAGTCTCAACTCCTGATCCGATCCGAGGTTCAACAATGTTATGTCCACCGGCGTCGACATGAGCCTCACCATGCCGTCAACGATATCCGTCACGAACGCAAGCGATGTGCGTGTCTCCTCGGAACCGGTTATGACGATATCACGGTTATCCAACGCGTTGAGGATCATGTCCGGGATCAGGTTCCCGTCGAATATCTTCATGCGCGGTCCGTACGTACGGAAAATGCGGGCTATCTTCACGTCCAGCCCATAGACGTCGGCATACGTCTGCATGATGGCCTCGGAAAAACGCTTACCCTCGTCGTATGCACCGCGTGAAGTCAGATGGTTGATATGACACTCGTCGGTCTCGGAATAATACTGCTTATCCGGCTGACGCGGACCGTAAAGGACGCTCGAAGAAGCGTACAGCATCTTGGAACGATACTTCACCGCCAGATCCAGCACGTTCTTGATGCCTACGGAATTCGTCAAGACGGTTGCGATCTTGAAATCATCGAAATGCCGTTTGGAAATCGGGCAAGCCAGATGATAAATCTCCTGCACACCCTGGAACCTTACCTTGAAACGCTCCAGTTCAGGCAGGTTCTCCAGGTCCAAGGGCTGGATGATGTCGTGGTTGATGAACTCGAAGTTCGGCTCCTGCAGGAGATGCTCGATGTTCGACAGCGAGCTGGTGATGAAGTTATCAACGCAGATGACGCGCGAATCCTTGAGCAGCCGTTCGCAAAGATGCGAACCGATGAAACCCGCACCGCCTGTCACGAGCACGTTCTTACGGTCGAAGATTGGTTTGTTTTCCATGTTTTGCCCAATTATAACTCACTCGTCTGCTCGGTGCTACTATTAAGGCGCGATTTCCCGAAATGGCGCCAAGGATCGGGATGGAAGGTGAACAACCGGTGAGCGGAAAACGTGAATACCGCGATAATGAAAACGTTCGCGACCGCCACCAGGATATCGTTGATGTGCAGGACGTCATGGCCCAACCAAAACAAGGTGCTGCTCAAACCTATCGCCACCACCGCCACCAGACCGAAACGTAACGCAGAACTGTATGACCTCGCTGCTGAAAAGGTGAAGTATCGGTTAGCTTCGAAATTCGCCAGCGTACCCAGGATCACGCAGATGGCGTACTCCAAGGTCTTCGGTCCGCGGCTCCACAAAATCCTCGAAAACAAGGCGTACATCCCGATGACCAATGCGTTAGCCGTTATCCCGACGACGAAAAAAATCATCAAACGTCTGCGTTCGTTCTTTATCGCCACGACGATTTTTTTGACGCCATCCATCATCTTGGCCATACCTCGAATTCCCGCCAACCTTCACCCGCAGGTTCGCCGGATGGCGATTGGAGCCAAGATGTGACTTCCACGTCTCCCTTAGTGAGCTCCAATCCGGATGCATCCTCGCTGAAAACCAAGCGTGCGCCATCAGTGGATAGATCGAAGATCGCATCGCTTGCCGTATCCCTCGTCCGATGTACGACCCAGCGGCTGCCCGCAGTCGGGGCTTTGATCGAACCATTCGAAAGATTCTTGCCTGAATCTCCGAGGATAGTCAGCCTACCGCTGCCCACTGCCGGCACCACGAGGAATGACGGCACAGGGATGGAGACGGACAAAGCGACTACGCCGTGCATGGATTGCGCCAAGGTCGTTATCTGCGTCGGGACAGGGTTCTTGCGCGAGACCAGCCAAGCCCTATTGCCCGAAGTCTCACCCATGAACAATGAATCAGCGCCCTGCGAATCCAGATCCTGCGCCGCCAGATACAGGCCGTCTTTTATGGGTCCTAAGTTACCCGCCGCCAACAGCAAACCGTCAAAACTGAAGATGCGCCATAAACCGCTCGGATCATCCTGGTACACGACCGCTATTTCCGGCAGTTCGTTTCCGGTCCAACGCACGAAGGCTGCACGCAATCCACGCCTATCGCCGCCGCCGCCGACAAAAAAATGCGACAACTCTTTTCCTGTCGCCGAAAGTACCCGGATTTCCGGTGATTGTCCTTGGTCAGCCGCCTGCAGATGCAAAGGGCCCAACATTTCGGTCTGTGCATCATCCGACAAAGCTTTTGCCGCATCGACGATTCCGCTGCCGAGTCCTGTAACGCCTGGCGGCAGACTGCTCGTGGTATCTTTCAGACGTTCGGCCAGCTCGATAGCTCCCCATTCAGGATGATGCGCTTTCAATAATGCCGCGACGCCGCTGACCAAAGGAGCGGACAAGGATGTCCCGTTCAGCTTGTCCACGTAACCAGAACCCGCGATGCCGGTCTTCTGGTCCTTCACCGGCCGGGCCGCGAAAATGTCGTAACCCGGAGCGCTCAAATCCACGCACGAACCATGGTTCGCATATGGTGAGCGTTGATGCGCCTGGTTCACTGACGACACGGTCAAGACGCCGCGTCCTGCCACGCCTTTATCGCAAGCCGGATAGCCGGGCAGCAAATCGAGGTCGTCTCCGGCTCGTGCCGTACCGTTCCCTGCCGCGCTCACGACCAAGACTCCCTGCGCCGCCGCTTCACGTATCGCGCTATCCAAACCTTGGTTAAAATCATTCCCTACGAAACTCAAATTTATTATGTCTGCGCCATGTGCAACGGCAAATCTGATCGCATTGATGATGTCGCCGTCCTGTCCATAACCATCCTGTCCCAAGACAACCAAGGGCATGATCTTCACGTTCCATGCCACGCCCGCGATACCGATGCCATCATTCCCTTTGGCGGCGATGAGCGAAGCGACGGCAGTACCATGGAAATACGCTTCCTTGCTTCCGTCGCTGGACATGCTGGGACGCACGTCACCATCATTTTTCACGAAATTCCAACCGTGCACGTCATCGGTTAGACCATCCTCATCATCGTCTTTGCCGTTATCAGCGACCTCGTGGGGATTGACCCAGATATTGTCCTTCAAGTCAGGATGATCGATGTCGACTCCGCTGTCGATGACCGCTACGACGACATCCTGTGTGCCCGTCGTTATATCCCAAGCCTGCGGCGCCTTTATGGCGCCCAGATACCATTGTTTTCCCGCAAAAGTATCGTCTATTACCGCCGCCTGCACAGGCTGTATTTTGACGAAAATCAAAAAAGCGACACCCAGCGCGAAATACCAAACTTTAGGGGATGAAGCCCTGACCATGGCCCCATGGTAATTCCGGAACCGTCAACGGGCAATACTGGACGAAATGGCTAAAATTTGACACTCTAGTGCCATGTTCAACTTCGGACTTAAGATAAAAAGGCTCATCCTGGTGGCTGGTGATTTCGCCATCTTCCAGCTGGCCCTGATCCTGACGCTGCTTATCCGCTATCGCAGCATAGAACCACAGACTTGGGATGCGCATGAACTGCCGTTCACCGCCCTGGGACTAGTCTGGTTGGTCGTGTTTTATGTCGTCGGGCTCTATAACCTCAAATTGGTGAAAGACAACATCGCTTTTTTCCGCACTTTCCTCGAAGGCATGCTGGCCAATCTCATCATAGCTTTGGCTTTCTTCTACCTCTTCCCCGTGTTCGGCATCGCTCCGCGCACCAACCTGATCCTGGACTTCGTGCTGATCCTGCTCCTCGGATACGCCTGGCGCCTGGCCTTCAACCGATATATCGCACCATCGCTTTTCCGCAACCGCATACTCTTCGTCGGCCATGCGCATGACGCCGAAAGGCTGCACAAACTGCTCAAGACCAGCGCCATGGGCTTCGAGCTTGTAGCTGTGGCCGAGACCTCCCCTGGCTCGCGCTTCGACGACGGTACAATCACCTGGTATGTGAGCATCGAACTGATCGACTCTATCTTGAAAGAACAGAATATCCATACAGTAGTCCTAGGTCACCGTCCCGAAGAAGTACCCGGGTTACGCGACTCGCTCTATCGTACGCTTTTCACGCCCGTCGCTTTGCTCGACCGGGCATCGCTGGAAGAGACCGTCACAGGCCGCGTGCCTCTGGAATACGTCTCGCAGACCTGGTTCCTCGAGAACCTGCGCGAACACGACAAGATATGGTACGACGCCTTCAAGCGCGTCGCTGACGTGCTGCTCGCGATCCCCTTCGGCATATTCACCTTGCTCATCTATCCCTTCGTGGCGCTAGCGATCAAACTCACTTCGCAAGGTCCGGTCCTGTATTCACAGATGCGCGTCGGCAAACACGGCAAGGAATTCCGCATGTGGAAATTCCGTACGATGCGTCAAGATGCCGAAGCCGAGGGCAAACCGCAGTTCGCCGTCGCCAACGACCCCCGCGTCACCAAGGTCGGCTCCTTCCTGCGCAAGACGCGCTTGGATGAATTCCCGCAGATCTGGAACGTCATGCGTGGAGATCTCTCTTTCATCGGACCACGCCCTGAACGCCCTGAATTCGTCGCGGAGCTGACACGCCAGATGCCGTACTACAATCTGCGCCATCTGACGCGCCCTGGCCTCACCGGTTGGGCGCAAGTCAATTTTCCGTACGCCTCGACCATCGAAGACAACCTGAAGAAAGTCCAGTTCGACCTGTACTACATCAAAAACCGTTCACCTCTGCTTGATGTGGCGATTCTGCTTAAGACGATCGGGATAATCGTGCGCAGACAAGGAACGTAATATACGCTCCTCCTTCACCTTTTGTCATTCCCGCGCAGGCGGGAATCCAGGCCTGAACCACTGGATCCCGGATCAAGTCCGGGATGACGTGCTTTGCCATTATTCAGTTCACCGGTTCGAGCCCTTCTGATTTAAGCAATTCCCTCAAACCATCCGCGAATTTGATCTGCGGCTGCCAACCGATAAGCTCTGTCGTCAGAGAGATGTCGGCTAATGTATCACGCGCCTCTGCTGATCGTGCGTCTATGTGTTTTGTTTCTCCGCCGATGGCGGCTGCGATTTCATTTACGCTGTGTTGTTCTCCTGCACCGATATTGACCACTTCACCTTTGCCCACCTTGTCAGACTCCATGGCCAACATATTCGCCCTCACGACATCGAAAACATGCGTGAAATCGCGCGTCTGTCCGCCATCTCCGGCGATCGTCAATGGCTCTCCCGCCTTCCGCTGTCTCATGAAGATCGCTATCACGGTTACATAGGACCCTTCGTTCGCCATACGTGGGCCGTATACGTTGAAATAACGTAATGACACGGTCGGTAATCCGTACAGACGGCTGAACTCTTCGCACAACATCTCACCGACGTATTTGTGCAAGGCATAGGGGTTCAAAGGATTCGGACGCATATCTGGCCGGAGCGGCATTTCCTTCTGATCCCCATAGGCGGATGATGACGCCGAATAGACGACGCGCTTGACTTTGGCGTCGCGCGCCGCGACAAGTACATTCAACGTGCCCATCACATTAGCCTGCATGGTCTCGATAGGTTTCTCGATCGATAAAGGGATACGCGGGATCGCGCCCACATGGAACACCCCATCGATGCCGACAAAATGAGGCCGTATCTCTTCCAGCTTGGTGAAATCGGCCAACACGAACTCCGCGGCCGGGTTTACGTTCGAACGCTTGCCGGTGAAAAGGTTATCGAGGACGCGTACCTGATGACCCGCTTCGATCAGTTTATCGACGAGGTTGGAGCCGATGAACCCCGCCCCGCCAGTGACGAGATAATGCATATAAGTATCTGGTATTAAGTAGCTTGTAGCTGGTATTAGGAAATAAAACCAATCAAGCCATTTAGTAATTTATAGACCCTCTCTGTGCGTTCAAGCAACTCTACAGTTTTTTCTTTGGGAAGATAAACTAAATCACGCGCCAAATGAAGTTGGCTCTGCAGCTCCGCCAAAGAACCACCCGCCATATCATAAAAATGCCTTTTATCAGGATTCGTTCTCCTCCCAAAACCTTCTGCGATATTTGATGACACCGATACGGATGCACGTCTCATCTGTGAAACAAGACCGTAAACCTCATCTCTAGGAAATTCTCTTGTTGTCCGATATACGCACAAAGACAACTGATGCGCCTCCTGCCAAGCAAGTAAATCGCAGAAATTTTTTATTTTTACCTTTTCTTCAGTGCCCATACCAACTACTAGCTACCAAATACTAGCTACCCTTCTTAGGCGATCCCTCAACCCACTGGATATCTATACCCTGTGATTTCTGGAGCTCGTTATTATATTTTTCCGCCTCCTTCAACAAAGTGAGGTCTATACCCATCTGTTCCGCCAGTTGGATGATTGAGCGCGTATCTTTCGGCAGGCACTTACCGCCATATCCGCGATAACCTTTGTGGTAGATCTCGAGATGCGTGTTGTGCTGGTCGCCCACGATCATCGGCTCCGCTTTGGCGCACTCCTTGACCGCGTCATAATCGACTCCCATCTTCTGGCATAGGTCATGCATCTGGTTGGCATAAGCGACCTTCAAGGCGTAAAAAGCGTTCCCGAAATATTTGACCATCTCCGCCTCTTTCGCCGCGACGATCTTCTCGAACGGCGCGCGCGGTAAAAGTCCCATCACCAATTCCGCATCGCGTCTGCTCTCCTGCGTATAGCCGACGATCTGCCGCTTAGGATGCTGCATGTCATGATCCGCAGTCGTCTCGGTCAAGAATTCCGGATTGAACAAGATCCGATGCTGAGGATATAGTGCTTGGAATCTTTCTGTAGTGCCCGGTGTTATGGTGGATTTGAGCACGATAGTCTTTCCCTCCTGAGGGATGGCATCTATCGCGGCGCGCATGAACGAATCATCAAAACCTGAACCGTCGAGACCCGCCTGCCGGTCAGGCAGGTAATATGGGGTCGGCACAGCGACGAATATCACGTCAGCCTCGCCCAACACGGCGACGTCATCCAGACCTTTTGGCGGGTCAAAAAGACCAGCCTGTAGGTTCTGGGACTTGAAATAACGGTCAAGAGCACCTCCGACCATCCCTGTTCCCATTATCGCTATTCGAGACATAGTTTTGTCATTTTACTAATTCTGAACACGCTTGAGCGATCCGGATATAGGATTTACCGTCCAAAGGCCCGCACATCGTCTCCCTGAGCCTCTCTCTTCCCTCAGTCCGATAATCAGGTTTATCCACTGAATGGATTATCGCACGTTTCAGCTCTTCTGCGTTCTTGACGATCTCTACCGCATCGCTCGCCATCACCGGTTGATAATGCTCCATCTTATATAGGTTTGATGTAGAATCTGTCCCATCCGGACGGATGAAGGAACCGAATGCCACGTTGATTATAGGCTTGTCCAGACAGGCGGCATCGAGCGACAACGTCGAGGCATAACAGACGACCGCTGAAGCATATTTAAGTTCACTGGCCAGCTTTATCATATCCTCTTTCGCCGGATCCCAATTATCGTAAAAGAAAGTACTCCAGCGATATTCGTCATCCACGAACACACCCGGCCTGCCCTTGAAACGCTTATATCTTTCTTTCTGCACGTCGCTGAAGTGCGGACGTAAAACGAATGAAACCTTGAACGGAAAATCACCGCGCTCTCGCATCTCCAAAAGTTGGTCGATGACCAGGTCATCCTGCGGCGTCCATGTCCCCTCAGAGCCGAAGAAGATGAGTCTGCTTTCAGGATCCAAGCCGAAACCTCGCATGAAATCATCCCTCGAAGACAGGCCTACCTGATTTACATAGATATCGAATTGCGGAAAGCCCGTCAGCTTGACCGTCTGGTCAGTGAATCTCTGCACGCTTTTCGCGGCCAATGCCATCTCTTTATTCTGGACCAGAAGAGCATCCGGCATGATCCTGATCAGCTGGCGCTGCAAGTTGTCCCAGCCCTTCTGCATGGCGACGACCTTTGCACCATGGCGCTTAGCCGCCTTGATGATGCAGATGTCGTAGTTGGAGATTATCGATCCGGCATATACGACATCCGGCTTAATACGCTTGAACAACTCATCATAATCCCGGATAGGAAAAAGTCTGACATCCAGATAACGTGCCGCTCGCTTTAAGGCATCGAACTTGGACAAGAAGCCAAAAAGACGCTTATGGATTGGATACCACCAAGCCGGCACGGGTTTGACCTTAGCACTGCCCTCTCGCGCCAGAAGATCAGTCGACTCCGTATAGACAAGATTATCGGCTACCGGCTTCCACAGTCGCTTGGCCCAACGTGACTCGGATATCTCAGCGACTTCTTCGATTCTGATGCGCGGATGATCGAATTCCTGCCGCAGATAGTCCGGCACCCCTCCCTCACGCTGCGGGAAAAAAAGCACGACGTTGACACGTTGATCCTTGAGCAGCTCCTCCAGCACACCCGTACGCAAAATATTCCGGCACACCAAGCCCCGACTGACAGCGAACGCGATAGTGATTTTTTGGTCAGACATATCAATGCAGTGCCTTCTTCAACATCTCCTTGATGCCTTTCGGCACGACGGGCTTCACCTTGTCCCTGAAGAAAAGCCTGGCCCGCTGTCGCATATTACCCCACCTTACCCGACTTATCACCTTGCGATATGGGATAGAAACTGCACGAGCTTCAGTCCAACTTAACATAGGTTGCGCGGAAGCGATAGGACACGCCAAAAGGGTCAAAGGCTGACCGAATCCTTTACGGTCCACGACCTTGAACCCGGATCTCCACAAAAACAGGAACAGGCTGAATGGAGAGAAATATTGTACATGCGGAAAACGGAAATAAAACTCACGCGGCACGGTCAACGCACAAACGTTAGGCACTCCTACGTAGACCATCCCTTCCTCGGCACACAGTTTCTGCAGTGCCTCGCCGATCTCATCCGGATCTAGGAAGTGCTCAAGCACATGATGCATGATGATCAGATCGAATTTCTTATCGGAAAAATCGCCTATATGGTCGGCCAAGACTCCTGAAAGAAGGTCCAGACCGAAAACCTCATGGGCTACTTTCTGTCCGATGGGATCCGGCTCGATGCCGACGACCTCGCTAGCCCCATGCTTATCCCTCAATACAGCCAGGATGTTTCCGTAACCCGCGCCTATCTCGAGTACCTTCATGCCTGGCCGCAAGTGCGGTGCGATGAATTTGATGAGCCTCGCAGTCTTTGCATCGTTGCTGGCTGCCAGACCCACCAGACTTTCCTTATCATCTATTTGGTTGAAGCCTTCACTGAAACCGCTGCGATAAAAATCGTCATAAGCGGCTTGGCTTGCGCGCGGATTCAGGTATACGTGGCTACAACGTCTGCAGATCACGCTTCTCAGATGTTTTCCTCCGCCCGTCCTCTCATCGACGACTTCACAGTCGTCGCTCTTACACACCGGGCAGCATATCTGTTCCAATTTTTCGGCGTCTGATGCGTACATATCACTTAGTATCTCCTACTTTCCGTATCAACCTCCTTAGCTTAAGGCTGAGCGGAGAGATCAACTTCTGTGGCACGACCTTTTCTGCCGCATGTTTCAGACCACGTAACGCACCATAGACTAAACTCGCGTGCCTGATCTCAGACACGACATCATGGACATCCGAACCTATTACCGCCATATTGGTCGGCAGCATGTCACCCGATTCTTCAAGACGTGTGACGACGACCTCCATGCCGTTACGCGGCGGCTTCAGACGAGAGTTCAATGCGATGGCCTTCAGACCGGCGGCCTGCAACGTCAGATTCAATGTCCATGGCGAATAGCTGATCACGTGCGGATACTGAAAAAACGCTTCAGGCGGTTCCTGCAGGGCTGTGACGTTCGGAACGACGATATAGAACTTACCTCCGGGCGTGAGCTTCTCCGCAAGGCGCTTCAATGCCACGATCGGTTCGCTGATATGCTCAAGGACATGATGCATTATTATCATGTCGAATTTCCGTCCGTCTTGCTGGGCAAGATAATCATCCAACAGCCCATGGAAGACGTCTATGCCGTATTCCTCGGCTGCGAATTTACCTGAAACCTCCGAAGGCTCGACGCCAAAGACCTGCGAACCGCATTCGTCCTTGATGCGTTTGAGGAAAAAACCATAACCGCAGCCGATCTCCAAGACTTGCGAATCTTTGGTGAGGTATCCCTTTATCGTATCGACCGGATATTTAGCGAGGCTGTTCTTGCTCTTGGCGCGCTCCCGCGCTTCCTCGACTGAAGAGATGTGATGCCGCTCTTGGATGAACTGTTTATGGTAATAATTATCCAGATCCTCCTTGGTCGGCATCGGGTCGGTGTATACCAAAGCACAACGTCGACAGACGACGTTCGTCAGATCCACGACATAATCGGCCTTGGTGGCGATGACCTGGGCGTCATCGGAATTGCATAACGGGCACCTGACTTTATGCATATCTATTTTTCATCCTTCCTTCCTCCGGAGATAAAAGAAGAAATTCTTTTCATCTTACGCAGCGCTCTATAAACGAAATGCCTACGGTCATGCCCCTTAAGATAGCGAAACAATCTCTCCGGATCTGAACCTTCCAAAAATTCATTGAATGAAACCGCTTCAAAAGGCACCTCGGCCCTCACGGCAGCTACCTGTAATTGCATCGCTTCATCGTAATCCCATTTCACTATCTTCATGCCATGGCTGTTCAGTAAATGATGGATTGACCAAGGAGTATAGGTGAACAAATGCCCGAACTCAAGACAATGCGCCAATTCGCGGGATGCTCGCATCCGGGCACCGTTCGGAAAAGCTAGATACAAGACACCCTCGCTCGCCATAAGCTTCTTCAGTTGTTCGATCCTCAGATGCGGGGCTTTAAGATGTTCTAATACGTGACGAAGTATGACCAAATCGTAAGTACCCTGATCACGTGAACAAAAATCGTCCAAAAACTCATGTCTTATGTCCGGAAGTTTGAAAAATTCACGTGCGATGCGCACATATATCTCATCCGGCTCGACGCCAGTAACCTTGCCGCTGTAACGTACCTTAAAATCTGAAAGCAGAGCTCCCATGCTGCAGCCGATATCCAAAACGCTTGCATCTTTTTTCAAAAGAGGCGCTAAAAAGTCTATCACGCGAAGTTCTTTTCGCCCCTCGTTCTTCATCTTCCTCTCTGCAGCTCGAGCAATCTCTTCGTAACCAGTGGCGGTCTTGTCCTTTAAGAACTCTCCTTGATAATACCTGACAAGTTCCTCATCTGACGGCGCAGGATCATTAAAAATCAAGCCACAACGCAAGCATAGTGCGTTAGTCACGCTCCTCGGCTCACCTTTTTTGAGCGCAGCTAGATGATAAACCACTCGCCTATCCTCTGAACCACAAAGTTCACAACGGCTCATAAATGATGATATTTTTCCTTATTATTCTCGACCTCTTCAGTCGCCTTTATCAGCTCTTCCGGAAAATCAACCTCTAACCATTTTGATCCGCTGATATCAGCTGTTTCGATGCGATGACCAATATCCGCCAATGTCTGCCACACATGTTCCAGGTTTGCTGATGGACCGAAGACATCTTTAGCTTCACTGATCGTTTCCTTGACCAGATGCGTTATAGACTCTGGGCAATACGAGAAACCCACGTAACCGCAATCGTATTCTTCCAAAGTCTTGGATAATTTCAATACTCGACCATCTTCAGGATCTAGCGACACCTTCATGTCATCGTCACCCAATGTGCGATCCCGATCCGTGAATATTGTCAGTGACTCGCCGAACTGTAGTCTCGCCCTCTCCGCGATATCTTTCCTGAATATATGATCGGCCGTCATGACTACGAACGGCCCGTTGACTTCAGCTAAAGCGCGCTCAAGCGTCGTCGCACTGCCTTTATGAAAGGCATCATTATGTATCAACACGCAAGTCGGGTCATAACGACGGACGACATCCGACAATGCTTCAGCGCCATAACCCGTTACCACAATCTTTTTTTCGACACCCAAGTCTTGCAAAAAGGCCAAGCCAAAACGGATCAGCTCTACACCTGCGACCTGCACTAAAGGTTTCGGCTTATCGTGCGTCAGCTCACCCAACCTCACGCCTCTGCCGGCTGCCATGATGATTCCCGTCAGGCCTTCCATATCTTTTCGATGTATTTCTTGTTCTTGATGAGACTTCGGTATGCAGCCAAAAAGTGCCTATGGTTGCTCAATGCCTTCTCAGTCGAAAAACGCATAGGCCAATCCAAAGCTTCACGTAGCAACCTAAAACGTATCAGATCATAAAAAAGCTGCTTCTCTATTTTCGTCAAAGGCTTCACCGAAGCATAGCCTGAAGTCAACGCCGTTAAAGAGCCCTTCACCAATTTACCATCGGGGAAACAAGTCCAGATTATCGTCGTGGCCAAATCAACCAACAAAACATCCTTATAGACATTATCGAAATCTATGAAGCTTATGGCGCCATCATTGCTTAGGATCATGTTGTCGGGTTTTACGTCCTGGTGCGTCACGCCAATCGGCAACCTCTCCAGATCACCCAAGGTTGCATATTCCGCTGACATGAAATCGACGTCATCCGTATTTATGCCGTTACGTAGCGCCAGGATCCGCCTCACGCCGTTCTTCATTATCCATCCGACCTCAGGGAAGCTCCAGCGTTCTCGATCGACGGCTGGGAGTTTCATGTCCTTGGTAGAAATATGCATCTCGCCCAACATCCTGCCTACTTGGTGCAAAATCTTTACATCCCACTTTTTCAACGGTCTGCCCGGGATAAAACCCAACAGCACGACAGGTTTCTCATCCAATATCGCCTGTCCTTTCCCTGTCGATGTCCTATATACCCTAGGGGATCTGAAACCTGATTTTGCCAAGCGGTCCAGTACGGCTACCTCATAAGCCACCTGAGGCGGGGTCCTCAAGGTGTACTGTTTGAATACGAAATCACCCTCCTCTGCTATGACTCGGTGGTTGATGTTGATCATGCCGTTATCCAACCCCACGATCTCGACAGGATGGATCCCATACTCGCGAGTCAGGAAATGATTCAGATCTTCAGACGCTCTTTTCATAGCTACGGTTGATTGCCTCTTTGATCACATCATCGCCACATGAAACGAAATAATGTCCCCGATCATGCCAAATCTCGCCTATCTTCCTTACCAAGACGAACTTCGCCTCGCCTCCATGGAATTTCTTGTTACAGCGCAACAAGTTGATGATGTCATCTGCTTTGATGTCACGCGGGATCGTCGTCGGCAAAATGTAACGTTTCATGAGTTCGATCTGTTGCCGCAATGTCTCCTCGTCGCTTACGCCCATGAGACAAGCCAGTTCTGCCGAAGTCCGCATGCCGACCGCCACGGCTTCACCGTGGCCCAACTTATAGCCGGAAAGGTATTCGACGGCATGGCCGATCTCGTGACCATATTGATAGACCAACGCCACGTTGTCCTCGTAGAAGTCCTTCTCTAACGAATCGATCTTGAGTTTTATGCTGCGTTTTATTGCTTCTTCGAGGAACGGGATGTCTTTTGGTTTGCCTTCATGTGCTGCGAAGAAATCGAAATACGTCCTATCCTGCGCAAAGGCCTGCTTGAGGCATTCACTTAACCCGTCGCTCACATATCTGTCATCCAAAGTCTCCAACACGTCAGGATCGACCAGGATCTTCAACGGAGCATAATAGCTTCCTATCAAATTCTTTCCGCCCTCACCGTTCACGCCCTGTTTGAAGCCGATAGCCGCATCACATTGAGCCAGGACCGTGGTCGGGATATGGATGGATCCTACACCACGATAAAGAGTCGCCGCCAAGAAGCCGGCGATATCTTTGATCACTCCGCCGCCCAAAGACAATATGACCGACTTCTTGTCTATGCCCTCACCTAATATCTCGTTAGCGAGACGTAGATACACCTCAATGCTCTTCGACCACTCACCCGGATCGACTACGAGCTTAGTCATGTTATAACCGAGCTCCTGGAATTGCTTCAGCACTTTTTCGCCATACAGCTCGTCGATGTTCTTATCCACGACCAGACAATGCTTCGAGTAATAAGACTCATGCGGGATGATCTCATACTCCTTTATCTTGTCGAGCAGACCACGTTCCACGAATACATCGAACGATACTGGCTTCTGGTAATTCAGGGTGATCGGCGAACTCATAGCACGCAGTTCACGCGCTTCCGTTGCTTGATTCGAAGACAATGAACGCAGAAACAGCTCTGCTCTGATGAGTACAGCAGGGGTATTGATATCGAACCATCTGCTACCGTCATAGTCGACAGGTTTCACCTTCTCGCTGTCGACATAGTCCTTAAGTAGCGACTCGAATGAATTCGCCGCAGGACACGCAGCAGCTTTTTGGAAAAAATCCTGTGTCACATCCTTGCCCAAATGGAGTATTCCTATCTCGTACGCCGATGGCTTCTCTAGACTAGTTCCGGTTTTGACGATCTTTCCGTTCTCCAGCTCGACCCTGGCGGTTGCGCCAGAGGCTTCTCCGGACTCATCATCTGTACCGACCAATACATGGATCAGACTTTCATCAACATCCCCCTGCTCGAATAACGCATATGGATTTTTTTCGAAAATCAAATCGCACGGCGTAATGTAAAGAGGGCCCTCGGTCTTACCAAACATCGCCCCAATCGAACCCAACATGCTGTTGGATTGAGGATCCTGTTCCACGTATTCGATCTCCGCTTTGATGGCCGGATCACCCAATAGGGCTCGCCGGACCAGAGTATCCCGACTCGGCACAACGACGAATATCTTATTGATACCCGCTTCCTGCAGACATTCGATGGTCCAAAGGATCAAAGACTTGCCTCCAAGCCTGACCAGTGGTTTGATGGTCTCAAAGCCTTCCAATCTCTTACCTGGTCCTCCTGCCAGGATCACCGCAGTTTCCGTGACTGTTTTTTCTGCCATATCCATTGACTTTCCTAGCTTATTTGACTAATATCACTTCTTAAGAATCCAACAGACCTTAACATGAAAGCCGCACTGATTCAATCTCCCGGAATACTGGAAATCCAAGAAATTCCGGAGCCTATATTAGGTGAATACGATGCCTTATGCAGCGTACTTTGTGCTTCCGTCTGTAACGGTACCGACCACCACGCCATCCAAGGTAATGAATTCTTCAATATCCGGTATCCGACGATTTTGGGCCACGAAGGTATCGGCAAGGTCATCCAGGTCGGCAGCAAGGTCCAGAACTTAGCCGTAGGCGATCTAGTGACGCGCGTCGTCAACAAGATGCCTGAATCAAGCGGTATATCCTGCAAAGACAATTGGGGCTCTTTCGCTGAACGCGGAATCGTCACAGACTGGCAAGCCATGCGCGACGACGGCGTTGCAGAGGCCGTTTGGCGTCCACGCATGATCAACCAAAAGTTACCTGCTGATTTTGACCCAATAGCATCGACCATGATCATAACCTGGCGCGAGACGCTCGCCTTTCTCCGTCGCATGCAACTGCAACCAGGACAAAAGATACTTATTCTGGGCAGTGGCGCCAACGCACTAACCTTTGTCGAACACGCTCGCAACGCAGGTGCTCACATCACTGTCCGTGGCAGCGCAAGGCGTTCAGGCCTTTTTACCCAAGCTGGCGCAGCTAACTTCATCGCATACGATTCACCAGATGCCGATGACCAAGTGAACTCAGCTGGGCCATACGACATCATTATTGATGCCGTAGGACATGCTGCTAGCATGAATTCCGCACTTCCGTCGCTGAAAGCTGAAGGTAAGATTGCGGTCTACGGACTGAATGAAGCGACAAAATATTCCTTGTCACCTTTTGCGATAGAACAGGGTTTCACTTTCTACAACGGTATCCAATACGAAGAAGGGACGACTCACGATGAAGTCGTCGATCTAATCAAGCAAGGACATTTGTCCGCTGAGCTTTATATATCACCAGAACACATCTACCCCTTCTCGCGCATTCACGATGCGCTAGATGCGAACCAAGCAGGTAAAGTCCTAAAAAGCGTGATTGATTTCCGTCTTTAGGTCGGATGCAGCGCTTTCAGTCGTTTTTTTGTTATTCAACTTCATCAGCTGTTTACCGAACACCAGAACCCACAAGGCAAAATAACCTGCACCATAGAAAGCGACGTACCAGTACAATTTGTCGAATATCGCCGCCAACAATAAAGGCAAGATGACGCCGTTGGATGAAAAAATATTCCGCTTGAACCAAGAGACGGATTTCCTTAAAGCAGAGCGCTTCGTCATCGACTGTCTTGACGCTGTCCTCTCTTCCTCAGTGATTCCTTGTGGATGCAGCAACTGCCAATAACGCATCTCCGCAAGGCGGGTCAACAGTTTCCCGACCGCAGCCAAGAAAGCTAAGACCAAAGGCCAGATCTGACCAATCGAAAGGGAAGCTGCCAAACCCAGCGGCAAGAACATGAGGCCGTACTGCACATCATGACTGACCGGCTCCGCAAAAATCCCACCGACCGGACCGCCTGAATGCCTGAAACGCGCGACCTCGCCATCACATCCATCTAACACGGTAGCAAAGAAGACGAGACATGCGCCAAGGATGGAAAGCCACACCGACTGGAAAAGGAACAAACCCACTCCTACAAAGAAGACTAGGACGGAAATGACAGTAATCCAGTTTGGGGTTATTGATGTGTACAGAAATAGCTTGGTGAAATAGATCGAAAAAATCCGAGCCTTTTTTCCCGTAAAAGTCTCCCTCTCAGGCGCCGGTGCAGTCGCCTGACATCTGGCGCGGAGATCCCTGATGCTTATGCCTTTCGCTGTTTCCATACTGATTTACAATCTATCGGCTTAATCGCCAAGCGTCAACCGAAAAACCTCCATTTATACAGCCGCCAAAGATGCCTAAGATAATTCGCCGTGACCCGCGAATCCATCTTGCTCTTCCCTACCTCGCGATTACGGAAAACATAAGGCACCTCTGAAACCGACCTGATCTTCGCCTTCACCAGGATCTCAAGCAATATCTTATACCCCAAGGGCGAAAGTTCACTTCCCTCTAGAACTTCACGACGTACAAAGAAAAAGCCAGACATCGGATCGCTCGACTTGACCCCAAGCGGACGCGTCAACAACGTAGCGAACCACGACATGAAACGCCGATACCATGGCCATTCCTCGACCTCACCGCCTGGGATGTTCCTGCTCGCCACTACCACATCTTTTCCCTCAAGCTGCGCAAGCAACTCCGGAATCTTTTGCGTCGGATGCGACAAGTCTGCATCTATCACACCCAAGACGTCCCCTTCCGCTTCAGCGAAACCACGCAACACCGCCGTCGCTAAGCCGCGCTCTTTTCGTTGTATGACTTTCTTCGCGAAACCTGACGGCAAACTCCGCACTTTATCCGGCGTCCCGTCAATCGATCCATCGTCGACGACTATCACTTCAAAACCCCAACCTTCCGGCAAAGTATTGACCGCCTCATCCAAACCTCGAAACAGCGCCTCGATCGAGCCGCTTTCGTTCAAGGTTGGGATGATGAGGGATACTTTCATTCCGTAATAGTTTTCTTGGCCAATATTATTACGTTACCGCCTGCCGCAAGATCTTCTGGCTCATGTAGCTTCGGCAATCTTTTCTGCAAACGACGCTTGAAGATACCGGAAAACGGCACCCATCCGAAGCGTTTAGCTGGCAGGTGTTGCAGATACGACGGGATCAACCAGCGTTCCCATTCACCAAGATTCTCCGACGTCAGAGTGTATCGCGCTTTGACCAGTTCCAGACCATGTTCTTTCAGATCCTTCTCCCAAGTCTCAGGTGACTGTAACCAATGATGGATGAACTTGCCATTGATCGCACCCGTCCACATCCTGTTCAACCAGGTCTCTTTACTTCCCCACTTTCCGAACTTAAGCCACGGAGTGAAATTCTGTGACGGCGCACTGAATAAGTACGTTCCACCTGGTTTCAGGATACGTGCGGCCTCTTTGATCGTCCCGGCCTTATCAGCGATATGTTCTACGACACTGTTGGAGAAGACCATATCGACCGATGCATCCTGCAGAGGTATGGCGTTCGAGTAACCCACTATCAACTCATCGTAGATACCCAACTTCTTAGCCTTCGCCACCTCATGCGCCTGCGGGTCCAGACCAATCAACCTTTCCGGCTTGCCGACCCTCTCCAGCATGATCTTCATGTAGCTTCCGTCACCGCAACCTAGATCGAACGTCACGCCCTTGAACGGCAGGTTGTCCGCCAAAGCTGCAGCCTCATCTATCCTCCAGACGCAATGCGAATAGGGGTAAACAGAAGAGAATTTTTCCAGGAAAAACTCGACATTATCCATATTTCAGATATGCCACATCATAAGCTATCGCCGATGAGCTGTCGAGCACGTTCGCTTAGTCCTTCCGCCAAATAGCGTAGCTACCTAGCTGTTCGGATTGATGGTAATCGTAAGGCAGGATCAGCTTATCCGGAAGCGGATTCGGCGCCACTATCATATCAGTTCCGCCACGCAGATCGCCTAAACTCAACTTGTCTGTGATCCTCAAAAACTGGCTGTATTCTTTCCCTCTGAAAAAATATACGGCTTCCGGTACGTTCACGAACATGATGCTGCCTGAAGCTTTATCCGACTTGAGCCAATCCTCTATTTTCCGCCAACCCTGCCCATACATCGGTGCCGGATCACGGATCAGAGCGACCAGGTTCATCGCGATGAAGAAAATGACGAAGACAGGCATGAGCCATGCTTGCTTCGCATGATGGAGTTTTCCGGAAAATACCATAGGGACCAACGGCAGAAGCAAGAAACACGAGATCTGCGCCACGAAAAAATACCTATACCAACCCGCTGTACGCAGATAGCTGAGCAAGGTCATCAGGATCACCGTCATCAAAACATATTCGATCGCTTTGATCCTTTTCCGACCACGTATGTAAATCGCACAAACTATCAAACCCAGCATCAACAAAAGATGCAATGGCGTCACATGGCTCAGCATGCCGAAAAAATTATCGCGCATGACTGCGCCCACCTCATCCAATCCATAAGGATTCAGGTAGTGATGCAAGACCTCGCTCCCCGGGAACCCTCCGAACTGGGTCCACATCCAGACGGCGAACACCGAAACTATCGGTACGATTATAGCCGCCGCGATCGACCAAGTAGGCCTGAAGCCGCGCCATAGCAGAACCGCTATCGCCAAGACCATCGCCGGACCCAAGACCAGGAATGATGGTTTGCTGACGGCAGCCAGACAGGCGAAAGTCGTGAGCCAAAAAAAATCCCACCAATGCCTTTCTCCTTTCTCGATCCTCGTCAAAAAAATCAGAGATGCCATCATCAACACCAGACCGGGCACCTCACCCATCACGTTCTTCCCGTTCGCATACCATGGTCCGAAACTTGCCAGGAATGATGCACTGGCCAAACCTGCCTTCCTGCCGTACATGCGATAACCCAAATAACCAGCAAGCAATATACCCAAAACGATCCATGCCAACATCACGCTCCGTGCCGCCAAAAGCGACGCTCCGAATATCCTGATCGAGAATGCTACCGGCAATATGACCGGAAATCCGACCGTGATGTACTCCAAACCCACCGTCTGATGCGGCGAAACCCGCAAGGCCCAAAGCCCTTCCTGCGCGACGTTCTTGGCGACCTGAAGATATATTCCCTCATCGAACCATGGACGCGGACTATCCAGCAGATTTTGACGACCCCACACGAAACCGAAAACGGCGATCAAAGACAGAGCGACCCAAAACTTACGATCCTTCGATGCAGTTCGCCATGCCTGGATCGCCCTATTTATTCCGCCCATGTTTCTCCAATGCTTTAAAGCGTCTGAGGATCATGGATTTGTCTTGCGGCTTTCCTACCTCATCGGCATCGATCATTTTTTCGGGTGAACCGAACTTCATCGCCATGACTTGAAGCGATCCTGGCTTTTCGGCATGCATCCTCACGATCTTAAATCCGCATCGCGCCAAAAGCAGCCAAAGGGCGAAGGGCGAGAAGGATGACACGTGTTCGAAGATGAAAAAATCCTTTTGCCTGTCCTTCGGCGCCGTTACGTTAGGTACGCTGATGAATATCTTCCCGTCAGACTCAAGCCTTTCCGCGACTCGTCGTAAAAAATCCACGGGCTCCAGGATATGTTCCAAGACCTGATCCAGCACTATCCGGTCGTACTTAAGAGGAAAACCTTTAGGATGATTTTTCGTCCATTGTTCGAACGTGCCGGCAAAAACATCTAGCCCCAATTCTTTCTGGCTTAGTTCGGCAAAAGCAGGTTCCGGCTCGATGCCCCAAACCTTACAACGATACTCATCTTTGAGATACTTCAACAATGCTCCAATACCGCTGCCGATCTCCAGGACCCTCGACCCGCGTGCCCAAGCGGAACCGAAATTTGCCAGTTTCTCCTTACTCCGTCGCACGCGCCATTCCAATACTTCATCCAGACCCTCTTTCCCGTCTTTCAAGCCATAAACGCCGACCGCATATCCGCTGCGATAAAACTTGTCATAGGTTTTTGCTGGCTGCCTTGTCGAGACCCAAACCATGCCACAGGATCCGCAGATCAGGTTCTTATGTTCGTGACCGTTAAGGCGTCGGCTGTCTAGGGTTTCAGAAGACTCGCTGCCGCAGACCGGACATTGGTACGATTTTGATGATTTTATTTTTTTCATCTCTGTTGTATCAAGCCTTCGAAACAAGAGACTTTTAATTCTGGATGCAGGACAAGGAAACGCCGAGCAGCGGAGCGACCCGCCCGCAACGCCTTGCAAGCAAGGCTTGCATGGCGGGCGCGGCGCGTACTGGAGCGTACGCAGAGCAAGCAGCGGAGGCTTTGACGCAGTCATGCGCCAGAATTAAAAGTCTCCTCAGAAGTACATTTTATACCATCTAGCAAGATTAATCAGCTGCCAGTAGAAAAACGAATTATTATCCTTCTCGTTCCCGACGAAACGACGGAAGCTCTCTTGAGCCTTTTCCGCATCTACCATAGGCAATTCCTTCAAGGCTCTTGAGGACAATTCACGCAATACATCATCCTTCAGTCGTGTCTTGAACCACGTCGTCTGCGGTGAAGACTGCGGGCGCTTTTGCCGCGTGCGCAGATCTTCCGGCACGACACCGCGCATGGCCTCACGTAACATGAATTTGCTTTTTCCTCCGCGTATCTTCCACCGATCCTCAAGACAGAATGCGAACTCGACTATGCGATGATCCAGATATGGGACGCGCAACTCCAGTCCATGCGCCATCGATATATGGTCATTGAAGCGCAAGACACGAGGCAATTTGGTATATATCGTATCCCTATAAAGCGCATTCCGCAGATGATCCGGGAAAGGCCGCTCGAATTCAGGCGCGGCATACTTGCCGGCTTTTGCCACCCATGACTCCTTGAGGCAATCGAAACGCAAAAACTTAGTCCCATCCTGGAAAGCCGACTTTCCGGCGTCGCGCCAGGTCTTGCCGAAAGCCAGTGCCGACTGCAAGAGATGGAGTGGATTGTTATCTTGGGCGGCGCGGCCTATCTCGGCCCCTATCTCACCCAAACGCCCCTGTCTGACGAGATCGCGATAATAAGGGCCGTAGAAATACCGATATCCTGCCAGGATCTCATCCACGCCTTGACCTTCCAGCACGACGATCACGCCATTCTTGCGATGGGACGACATCAGATCGTAATAACCCATCGTCGATACTCCTCCGAATGGCTGGTCGAGGGCGGCTACCGTCTGGTCGATCGTCCGGTTGAATACCCCTGGTTCTATCGCTGTCCGATGGAAAGGTACGCCGAAATCATGCGACAGATGCATTATGTCCTCCGTCTCATCATACGCCTTCTCCTCGAAACCCATGGAGAAGATGTTCAAGGACTTGAGGTCCATTATCCGGTTAAGCTCGAAGAACAGGCTCAACGAATCGATTCCGCTCGAGAGATTCACCCCGACCGGGACGTCGCTGCGCAGATGCAGGCGCAGGCTATCGTCTAGCAATGCGCGGAAACTTTCCACCAGCTCATCGTCAGATAAGGAAGCGATACCCTCCACCCGTTCGGGCAAATACCACCAGCGTTTGGTTTCTAGCTCGCCCTCGCAGAACCTCAACAGATGCCCACCGCGCAAGATCAATATATTCTTGAAGAACGTCTCCTCTGAATGATCATAATATCCCCGCAGAAG
This sequence comes from bacterium, assembly GCA_021796435.1. Classification (GTDB taxonomy): domain Bacteria; phylum Patescibacteriota; class Patescibacteriia; order 2-12-FULL-60-25; family 2-12-FULL-60-25; genus CAIKNB01. Next base: position 498,550 of record JAJYXM010000016.1, on the reverse strand, counting down.
ATAGTGCGAGATGATTTTTTCGTTCGGTTCGACCCTGACACCCGCCGCCAACAAAGCTTTGATCTCTGAAGCGAAGAACAGTTTACCGTCCTGCAAAGCATAAAAAAGCGGCTTGATGCCCAATCGGTCGCGTACGACAGTCACCTCGCCCGTGGTCTTATCGATGATCGCGAAGGCGAACATACCGAGCATCCGATCCAAACAGGCCTCGCCCCATTTTTCCCATGCGGCCAAGATCACCTCCGTATCCGTCTGGGAAGAAAAAGGATAACCGATCAGCTCTTCACGCAATTCCTTGTAGTTATAGATCTCTCCGTTGAAGGTTATGGCGAAACGACCGTCATGCGAGACCATCGGTTGTTTTCCTGCGTCAGACAGGTCGATGATGGATAATCTACGATGCGCCATCGTACCGTTGGACAGTTCCAACAAGCCCTCGCCGTCAGGACCGCGATGCGCCAACGCATCTATCATGCGTCTGACAACGGCCGAGTCAGCACCTCGTCCGAATGACCCGGCAATCCCGCACATAGTTTATTTCATCAACTTTCTTCGCATCAAAAAATCCAGTAACTCAAAATCCAAAGGAGTATTGATGTCCGTAGAGACATCTTCAGGCATGACATAAGCCCTCGAATCATGACCGAACAGATCCCCTTCCATGATCCTTTCCGTCTTAGTCAGATATACGGCGCAATTACGTTTGTACACGTCACCCAAAGCCTGGCGCGAGCTGCTTTCTCTACCCTCGTCCTCCATCCACGGTCTTATCTTGTCACCATCCAGCACCTTGAGTTTCTTGGCCGCGAAGTCGGTCAGTTTGACCATGCTCATGACAGAATCACAATCCGTCTCAGCCATCTTCTCTATACAACCGTCGATATCCTGCGAAGAACGCAACGGACTCGTCGGCTGCAGGATCATTAATGCGTCATATGTCTTACCCTCATTTTCCTCTTGCCACTTCAAGGCATGCTGCACCACGCCCATACTCGTCGCCGTATCTGTCGCCAGTTCAGCCGGACGCATGAACGGCACAGGTGCACCGCACTGCCGCGAGATGTCCGCGATCTCCTGATCATCCGTCGATACAAGATAGTCGGTCAAGAGTTTACTCCCCTGCGCCGCCTCTATGGTCCAGGCTATCAGCGGTTTTCCCGCCAGATCCTTTATGTTCTTGCGTGGTATTCCTTTTGAGCCTCCACGCGCCGTGATCACGGCCAATACCTTCAAATCGTTCATAATATTTATTCATTCATGGCTTCGACCACGGCTCCGGCGATCGCGTCTTCCGTCATCGCCATCGACTCACGCGTCGCGCCGCCTATATGCGGCGTCAGGATCAGATTGTCATGCGTGGCCGCGAATCCACGCAAAGCGTTATGTTCCAGGAATTTCCCGTCCGCCGCCTCGTTCTCCAACACATCCAACGCCGCTCCGGCTAGATGCCCCGACTCCAGAGCCTCAAGCAACGCGACTTCGTCGATGATCTGTCCACGCGCCGTGTTGACCAGCCTGACCCCGGGTTTCATCCAAGCGAATTCCTGTTTGCTCAACATGTGCGTCGTCTCATCCGTAAGATATACGTGTACGGAAACGATGTCGGCACGACCCAAAAAGGCCTGAAGATCACTGACCATCTCCACACATGTCGGGATATTCTTCTGGTATGGATCGTAAGCGATCACCTTGGCGCCCATCTTGTCGAGTATCTCCGCCACACGAAAACCCAGACGGCCGCAACCGAGCATACCGATCGTAGCGCCGCTGATCTCATGGCCGACGAAAAGGTTTCGGTCCCAACCTCCAGCCACTACGTGGTTATGGGCGAACGGCAATTTCCGCAACAAAGCCAACATGAGCCCGATCGTGTGTTCAGATGTCGCATATATCTTTTCAGTCACTTCGCGCCAACCTTTAAGGCTGATTATCCTGATACCGCGCTTTTCGGCTTCGACGACATCGATGTGGTTCAGTCCGGTCGTAGGCGTCGCCAGGATCTTGAGCTTAGGGGCTTTGTCCATGAACGCCGCGTCGATATAAAAAGCCAAACGGAGGACAATAACCTCCGCATCAGCCAATTCCCTATCCAGCGCCTCGCCCTCCAATGCTTCAGAACTGACACTACCCAGTTGCGAATATAGCGCAATCGATTTGGGGCTGTAATTAGTCGGTTCGAGGATGACGGTTTTAGACATATATATCAATAGGTGATGCTCTTCTGGACCCGGAATTCTGCGCGCGCCAGTATCTCGGCTATCCTCTCACCGGCCCTGCCATCGCCGAATACTGGATCCGATTCGTAACGTCCGTTCGCCAGCTGTCTCTGCAGTGCCTCGAATATCGCTTGGCGATCGTGTGGGACATCCATCAGCACGTTCCTCCCATGCTCACGATTGTGTTGCCGCGTGCCGACGATTATGGCTGGGGTACCGAGATAACTCCCTTCGCGGATGAAAGAGGACGAGTTACCGACGGCGCAAGCCGCATTCGCCAAGACCCGCGCATAGGTCTCTGGCGGGAAATTCTTATAGAAACGTACCGGCACTTCAGGATTGAATTCACGGAAGATACGCAGCGCCTTCGAGATCTGGTCCGAACCGGCATCGATGTTCGGCCACAAGGCGATCGCCTGCATCCCGGTCATCTTGATGGCTTCGACGGTCTCCATCACCTGATCATGGCCCGAACCATATTCGGTCGTCACCGGATGCTGCATCATCAGGACATATGGCTTGGTCACGTCGACTTTCGGACCCACGCCTTGATAACCGAGTTGTTCGATCTCTTCCGGCGTGAAATTCCTGTCCATCTGCGCGACGATGTCGATGGCCGGGCAACCTGTCACATGAACCGTATCCGGCTCTTCCCCCATCTTGATCAGACGCTCGCCGCTCAACTGAGTCGCCGGAAAATGGATATGCGCCAATTTGGTGACCGCGTGGCGTACATGTTCATCGATGGATCCTGTGACTTCACCGCCCTGCGTGTGCGCGACGGGGATGTTCATGTATGACGCGGCGATAGCGGTAGCGATGGTCTCGAAACGGTCAGCGATCGTAAGCACGACATCCGGCTTCAATCGGTTCAAGGCATTAGTGATCTCCAAGATGCCCAGACCGACCGACTTAGCCATGGTGAGAGGCGTCTCTCCTTCCACCGCCATATAAGCCTCATGATCGACTTCAAAACCCTCGGCTCGCATCACTTCCACTCCCTTGCCGTGCCGTTCCAATAACAAAGACGAACCGCCGATTATCTGCAGTTCCAGATCAGGGTGTTTACGGATCGCTTCCAAGGCGGTCTTGATGCGTCCGTAGTTCGCCCGACCGATGATGACGACGCAGATCTTACGTTTCCGCCTCATCTCGGAGTCGATATTCTCGATGTCAGACATGATATTTTGCCTCCCTAAACTACTTTTTTTCCGCCCAAAAGTCAACAGGCGGCACAGGAAAAACGACCTCAAGAATCGAACCTCAAACTTTCGGGATCTTGATTATCACTAAACGCGCCGTATCTGCGCAAAAATGCTGGTGCGCTTCACCTGCGGGGATCCAAAGCCAATCGCCGGCATGCAACAGGATTTCCTCACCGCCCTCGATGGTCTTGGCTTTGATCTCTCGCCTGTCTTCTGTACCGTCCGGCAACTGCTTGAACCAAGGGTCGACCATTTGCCCTCCGCAAACGAACCTCACTTCGCCTTCGATGCAGTACCAAAGATCCGACTCATGCTGATGGATTTCGGCGTCGTTCGAGACCTGACAATCCTCGAGGATATTAAAAGGTGCAGCATGCTCGGCCGAAAAGGATTTAAGCGGTTCAAGCAATCTTTTTCCCGTTTGTGGACTTTGAGCCAGGGTCTCATCGATTCGTTCTTTTGGGATATAGAGGCATTTATTCGTCATAGTCAATCGACACGATAGCCTAAATTTTGGTAATACGAAAGCCCGCAATCTCTAAGACAAGAGTGCGGGCTAAGGCAAGAAGAGGAACGCCTGAAGATTCAGGCCAGGGAAAGGACGGCGTCGGCGATCTCCTCGATCGGCAACACGCGGAAGACGTGCTTGGCATTCACACGCATTCCAGGAGCTGCTTCGCGCGCAAGAGAGATGATGTCGCAGGGTTCACGCAGAGGCACGGCGATTCCGAGCTTGATGCCGGGGTACTCGTTGTAAGCCACCTGCTCGCCGAGCAACTTGCGTGTCAGTTCCGTCGTGATGCTGACCGACATGCGGCCGAACTTCGCCGCATATTGCAGGACGGTACTCGAACCGGAAATCGTGACGTCAGATAGCGCCGCAAGGGCACGCGTATCCGACACGTCATCGAAGACCCGGGTGACCGCGACGTTGTCACCCGCCATCGCCTCGACGATCCCCTCCCAGAGTACCCTGTTCTCAGGGACGTTGAGGTACTTGGGGTGGAAGCGCGGCACGACGACGCAACGCTCTTTCGACTTGCGTAGCGAAAGGAACGTCATGACCAGGAGCTCAGAGGTACCCGGTCCTTCGCCGGCGAACATGACGACCGTCCCCTTCTCTTCACGCAGCCGCTCTACCCGCTCCTCGATTCCCGACGGAACCTCGAACGCGCTTACGCCAGGATTACCGGCGACGATGATCTTGGCTGCGGCGAATTGAGGAAGTGCACGCATGAGTCGCACACCGAAGTCGTCGACTGTGAAGGCCAGTTGGGCCGGGCAGGTCATGCGTCCCGACGTCCCCCACACATCCTCGATGATGGCCAAAGGGATGCCGAGATCGTTGGCCGCCTTCCCGCACTCGAGTTCGAGGTTGATGGGCGAACCCATCGTGGCGACGACTATGTCTGGATTGACCACGGAAAGCAGCACCTTGGCATCCACCTCGTTCGGCTCACGCCTGAAGTCGAGGGAACCAGCGAAGGTCGGCTCGAGACCGGACGCTCTCCAGAGTTCGAGGGAGACGCCTTCAGCGAAGACCTTGACCTGGTGGCCCCTACGCTTCAGCTCTTGAGCCAGCGGGTAGCTGGCCTCGAATCCGCCCTTGTCTTTGGTGACGAAAACAACAGAAACCTGATTCTCCGACATTCCACTACTCCTTGTGAAAGGGATGTCAGACCTTAGTCCAAAATTGGATTCTGGTCAAGCCAAGGTATGAAAATGGAAATCGCCTGCCGGTGAGCACCGACAGGCGATTATTGAGGAAGGACTACTTGGCCAGGAAGACGAAGTACTGGCCGTGGAGCGGAGTGCTGAGGATCTCGGGCTTCATCTCGGTCGCCTCGTAGCGCAGCCTGATCTCGATCTCCTTGGCCAGGGCGAGCTTGGCGTCGAACGGGATGTCGAGGCCGCCCAGCACCATGGGAAGGCGCACGAACATGAAGTCCAAGGCGTCACCATACGTTACGGGCATGACGCGCTCGAACTGGGCCACATTCATGAGCTCGAGGCCGTTTCGCCGGAAAAGCGCTGGCATCGCTTCGAGCTCGAAGATCGGCGAGAGAGACGGCATCCTGCGGTCCATGCCGTAGCGCACCCTCAAGCGATCGTTGATCCCGGAATGCAGGGCCACGAACGCCGGATGGTTGGCCAAGGCGTGCGCCACCATATCCTGGTACGCCGCGGTGTCATCGGTACGGACGAAGTCGATCGGTTCGAGCAGAGCCATGACGCCGTCCGGCTTCTTCAGTGCAGCCAAAGCCTTGAGCGCATCGTCCTTGGCACGCTCAAGCGCATTCTCCGCGTCGCCGTCCTTGACGTACTGCGCGCGACGCTGGTTGCATGGCCAGTGCAGGAAGTTGTTCCCCACGATCGCGTCGACCTCGCCCCCGATCATCTCGGGCGTGAGATCCAGCGAAGAAGCGAGAAACGTATAGAGCTTCCCACCCCGCCGGACGAAGCGGCTCGCTCGGAACTCGCGCCGCATGGAGCTGAGGAGTTCGACCGTCGGCTCGAAGTACTTCCCGAGTACCTCCTCCGCCTGCACGCTGCGCAGGAAGGATTCGGCGCTCGTATCCCCGAAGAAGGTGTGCTCGAGCAGGTTCAGATGCACCTGCGAGGTGTCGACGCAGACGATCTCGGCTGGCGCATGCGCCGCGATGGCGAGCGCCGTTGTGCCGAATCCGCAGCCGATGTCGAGCACCCGCTTGCCCGCGAGACCACCAGGACAGACTGCGTCGGCGCATGCTGCCGCCGTCTGCGACTGCATGCGGTATGAAGGCGCGATGGGCTCGCACGCCGCGTAGAGGATTCCCGACAAGCCCTGAAACACTGAATTCCTCGGATCCTGACCCTGTGTTGTCTGTGTCTGCATGACGATTCCCTTTCAACCACGTGACCTTGCGATGAGGATGGTACCGATGCACATAAGCAAGACCGCCACCATCCGTGACCGGAAAGATTTCCGCTCACGAAGGATAAGGAAAGCGAGAACGATCACGAAGAACGTCTCCGAGCGTTTGACGGTCGCCTGATACGCGACGAGCAAGAACCGGAACGACCACCAGAAGAGACCGGTGGCAGCCGCGAACAATGCCCCTCCGACCAACGCCGCATAAGGCATGCCGCGCCGTCGATCGAAGAATTGCCTTCCCGCACCCGAGGCCAATGCCCGAATCGAGTGCGCGACTGCAGAGAAGCTGATGACGCAGGCAAGCGCGAAGAGCGGCGGGCCGGATCGCGAAGCGAGGCCATCGAACGGTATCGCTAGGCAACCGACTGCCGAAGCAGCGAACGCCAAACGCACACCACGCGACCTGCCTAGAGCCAACCAAGGCTCCAAAAACGCCTTCCAGGTCCAGCGTCCGCTGTGCAACTGATCGATCAGGCCTTGGATGTTCAGGGTGTAGGTACCGGCCACGAGCAACAGGATACCGACGTACCCCATCGTCGATGGGCGTTCCCCCACGATGATCCAAGAGGTCAGGACGATCGCCGCCGGCGTCGTGTCCTTGATCGGTACGACAAGCGATACGTCATCCTTGGTCTGCAGCGCCTTGAACCCCAAGTAACTGATCAGTATGTTCAGCAATCCGGTGATTGCGACATACTTCCAGAAACCAGGAGCAAGATCTATCGAAGTCCGCGTGACGGACACCAAGATGAAGAGCGAGACGGCTGCGACTGTCATGACGCCGCCGTTCAGCACACTCTCTTCCGGCCTTTCTTCTGCGCTTTTGCCTCGATGCAGCATGGCGCGAAGCGCGATGGCGTATATCGCCACCATCAAAGCCCCGAATAATGTCAAAAGTACGCCAAAGAGATTCATTCGACCCTCCCCTTGTTCAAAGCGTCTTACTCTTTTTTGGCGTTTTTGTCAAGCCTACTAGGCCCTAAAGCTCGAAAAATAATTATTCAAAATCGTTTTCCGCAAAAGGCTCCCCGCCCTTGTGATCGTGCTTCAGTTTTCTTCCCAATATCCTCCCGTATTCCTCTGACGCTAGACCGAACAGATGTGCTTGCGGACGTTTGGCGTGCAGATGGTATTCTTCGATAACAGTCCCGGCCAGCAAGTCATGCGCCGCGACGAGCGTCTTACGGAATAACGGACGGAATACGGCTTCACCTTCGTCCATCACCTTCTCTTTCTCACCCATCCCCTTCTGAACCAACTCATGACGCAAGATCTCATCCCTATAGACTCGATCCTCAGCCATCCGGCGTATGCCGCTCACAAGCTCCGCCATCTCTTGCGGGGTCAATGACACCTTATGATCAGAGCCCCAAAGTTCCCTACCGAAAGAAAAATGCTTCTCGATCACCGACGCGCCAAGAGCTACTGCCGCCATGGACGAATGGATAGTGGTCGAATGATCGGAAAATCCGACAGGGATGCCATAGCGCTCCTTGAAGAATTCGATCGTCTTTAGATGCAGGTCTTCCGGTGGACAAGGATAGCGCGAAACACAATGCAGCAGCACGACCTGATCCGTCTTTTCCTTTAAGAAAGCGATCGACTTATCGACCTCTTCCAGCGTACTCATGCCGGAGCTGATGATGATGGGTTTCCCGCTCGTACGCAGATGATCAAGCATGACGAAATCCAAGACGTCTCCCGAACCGACTTTCCATAATACCGGCTCTATCTGATCCAGCTTATGCGCCGCACCACGGCTCATGGGAGTCGAAAAGAAAGTTATGCCGATTTCGTCGCAAGCTTGTTTCAAAGGCCTCCAGAAAGTCTCGACCGGAGTCGAAAGGTCATTACGCTTGACCCAGTTGTACCTGTCCGACCCACGGAAATGCGGAGAGACCACATCGATATCCGCCTGCTCATCCACGAAGTTATGCGTCTGGAATTTCACCGCATCAGCCCCCGCATCCTTCGCCGCTTTCACCAGAGCTATCGCGTTCTCGAGATATTCCTCGGTCGTCTTAGGCTCTTCCGTCTGGATGAAATTCTTGCCGATCTCGGCAATGACAAAAACCGGATGGCCTTCGCCCAACCCGCGTTTTCCTTGCGGAGAATCGAAAAATATCGACATCTAGATGAGATTAAGGGAGTTTTCTCATCCCGTCAACTGGTTCGCGTAAGCAAACTCTTTAATCTGGATGTGATACTAGGAAAAACCGAGCAACGGAGCGACGCGTACTCAAGCGTACGCAGAGCGAGTAGCGCAGGTTCTAACGACGTAGCACGCCAGATTTAAGTGTTTGCCGGTTTCTTATCGGCGATTATCTGTATCCACGCCTCCCCATGAATCAACCTGCTCTGCCAAGTCTCGTAATCATAACGCTCGAACTTCACGCGGCGGATATTCTCGAAACCAGCATCCTCGAACCATTTGCGGATCTCTTTCTCGGTGTAGCGATGCGTATATGGAGTATAAAGGTTATCCAAAATGTTGTAGCGCTTATTCGGCGGCACGCCTACGGCCTTGAAAACCTTCTCGGTGAACGCGAATGGCACCCAACGGATCAGGAAGAAGCGGAAGAAGTCATTCACCGCCCATTTGAGTCCGCCTTTGCCGTACATCGAAAGGAAAATACGTCCTCCAGGTTTGGTCACGCGCACCAACTCATCAAAACCTTTCTTTGGTTCGGGCATGAGCAAAAGCACTCCAGAACAGATGACGTAATCGAAATAGCTGTCCACGAACGGCAGATCTCCGGCCGAAGAGTTCATCAGCTCGACGTTATTCAACTCCTTGAACCAACGGCGATTCCGGCCAGCCTCCAGACCTTTCTCATTGATATCAACGCCGATGGCTTTTGCGGCTCCCAGCCTACCTAGCGCAGTCACGAAACGGCCTTGGCCACAGCCTACATCCAAACACACCTTATCCTTGAACCAATCCAGCGATATGCCCCACTTCTGCTGGCGCATCGGGAACAGCTCCACCGACTCCTCAAAACGCTTCTCGTCGTAAGCGGAAAAAAGATTGTCATATATCTTGCCCGTCGAATCTTCTATGTTGGTCGGGACGAACTTCCAGTCAGGTCGTAATGGTATTTTGAGGATAGGTGTTTCATTCATAACGGGCATATATTAACGGTTATCGCCGCATTAAGCAATACGCCACTTTTCGGGCGAACAGCCTGCCGAACCACGAATTACCGTTGAACCTCAGCTTCCGGTTGAAGAGCTTGAAATACGCCTCGGAATGGAACGTCGTTTTGAACTCTACCTTTCCACCCCAAAGCTTACTGAACAGCGCCTTGGTGAATAACGAGATATGGTTGTTCTTCACTGCATACGTGGGTACGTCAGCCCTGAAAAGATAGATCATCCGGTTAATGAAACTCGTCGCATCAGGGATCGAGACGAAAATGATCGCACCAGGCTTTGCGATACGCAAAATCTCCCGCGCACAATGCCACGGATTCTCCAGATGCTCCAGCATCTGTAACGCCAAGACCACGTCAGCGGATTCAGCGGGGATATCCAACACGTCTTTCGAGAGGTCGGCCCTGACTTGCTTGATTGCCGCTGTGTCTTTACCCGGAAAATCCAGATAATCCCCGATATCGACCGTCGTAATATTCGTGAATCCTAATTGTAAGAGCTGCCTCTCGGTCTCTCCGCTGCCGCTACCCAAATCCACTATCGACGCCGTCTTATCCAAGCCACCTAAGACCCGCTGCAACAAGCCATCTCGTAAAACCCAAGACGGCTGTCGCTTCAGTTCTCCACTGACTTCAGCTTGTCTATCGGGCATCTGATCGGTCGTAAAGAAGCCCAAACCCATAAATTCCTATTTTTTATCCGCGTAGAACTGCAACCAGCCTTCACCGTGCATGATACGCGACCACAAGGTGGAATAATCGTAACGTTCGAACTTCAGACGTTGTACATTCTCGAACCCGGCGTCAGCCAACCACTTCCGTATCTCCTTTTCGGTATAGCGGTAGCAGTACGGCACATACATATTATCGAGATAGTTGTAGCGTTTATTGGCCGGGATTCCGATCGCCTTCCACAGCGCCTCCATCGTCTTGAAAGGTACTACACGTGCAATCAATCGTCCGATGTCATTCACCATCCAGACCAACCCGCCGCGTCCATAAACCGACAAGAACAGTTTTCCGCCGGGTCGCAAGACACGGACTAATTCGTCGAAACCTTTTTTCGGATCAGGTGTGTGATGGATCACGCCGGATGAGACGACATAGTCGAAAGACGCGTCCGGAAAAGGTATCTCAAGGACCGAAGCCTGCTTCGCCTCGGCGATTCCACCGAATCCCTTATCCTGTATGCGCTGGTTAGCTGCCGCGACGGCATCGGCGCTGATGTCTATGCCTACCACGCGTTTCGCGCCCAGACGCGAAAGGGCGATCAGATATCTTCCCCCACCACAGCCCGCATCCAGACACTCCTTGCCGCGGAACCATTCGGTATCGATGCCCCACTTCTTATGGCGCATCCCGAACAATGCGACCGATTCCTCGAACTTCTTGTCGTCGTACGCCGTAAACAATGAACCGTATAAAGCGCCCGTCTTTTTTTCGTATGTCGCTGATTTTTCACTCATAATTCTTTTGTTATTTTGCCTGTTTCGGCCAGCTCGGAGAGATACGCCGCTATACGCTCGCCTGCTTTCCCGTCGAATCTTCCGGCGAACCGCCTTACCAGCTCAGCTCTTTGCGTCTTCCTTTCGTCAGGCTTCTCCAAGATCGCGTTCAACGCCGCCCGTAATTCCGCGAAATTCCTGACGATTACGACGGCTCCGGTCTTCAGGACGTGGCTATAGTACTCTGTCTCATACCATCGCGCAACCGATTCCTCGTGGGAAAAATGATGCTCTCCGTCAAAAGCGATGGCGATCACCGGCATGCCGAACATGACCGCGTCTATAGCCAAAGTCGAGGCAGTCGTCACCATCACATCACCTGCCTGCAGTATCTCGGCCAAGCGCAAAAAATGTTCACGGGAATAATCCCACTGATCATAAAATACGGGTCGCGGCGTGTTGGACCTATCCATGGCAAGATGTCGCCGCGCGGCCACAGGATCGAACTTATCCGCATCATTCTTATATCCGAAATGCGGCCGTACCAGCACCTGACATGGCTCGACCAACTCGTTTCGTTCGATCATGTCAGCGATACCGGCGACTATCTCCGGATCATACGGCGTGACCTTCCCTTCTGATCCGAAGATGATGGTCTTGCGCCCCACATCCAAATCCATTGATTCGAGGAATTCATCCTTTGGCCTCAATCCTTTCCGCGTCTTGTAGATGTCGAACTGCGGCACTCCGACCTCGAAGATCCTATCTTTCGGATAGAGCTGATACTTCATAGCCTCTTCTTTCATGTATTCTCCCCAGACCAATACGTAGTCGGTCAGAATCCGGAAGCTCGTCTTCGACATGTTGTCCCAACTCTTCACCAGACCGACCGTAGTCATGCCGAGCTGCTTAGCGGCTTTGATGTAGAAGCTATCCGCATCCTCCATGGGATTCGTCAAAAAAACCAAATCCGGTTTTTCCGCCCGCAACTGCTCAAGCGCCTCTTCCGGAGCAGGACGAAGGATGGAATCTAGCCAACGCACAATCAAGCGCAACTGCGGAATGTAAGATAACGGTTTGAACAGCAACAGCTGTAAGACATATCGGAAAGACTGGAATTTTCCCGACTTGTATATCCCATACTTAGCCGTGAATCTGACGGTGCCGCTCCACAGAAGATTGTGGTGGAACCCCGCCAACCTCCTGTCCAACCAGGTCCACCTAGGGACGTGAAAACCGATGATCTTTACGCCCGGACGAGAAAAAGTCTTGATGAAATCAGGGTCATCCACCCCGGGCGTCGCGATGACCAACTCGTCTCCCCGAGCCAAGAGGTCGGAAAAAATATCGGTCTGCAATATGTTCCGCGCCAAAAAACCTCTCGAAAGCGTGATGAATATCTTCTTCATAGAGCATTCCTTAACCTAAGGACGACGGCTTGCCAAACTTTCTTTATCGCCTGCTTGTCATATGCATCGATGACGAAAATGTCAGAAAAGACGAAAGTCTTTATCCCGTGTTTCTCCCGCAATCGTTTCTCTCGCAACCAAGAGATCAAAACGGTGGAGAAATGGCTCTCGAGGATCGCTCCATAAACACCGAAAAGCCAGGTAAGCAGCGGCATGACCGTCACGCCTGAGACCGTTCCGAAGATCGACAGCTTCAGCAGATACTTCTGTTCATTGTTCGAGTACATCAGAGGACCGTGCGAGACCGTCGCCGCATTCGTCAGCTGTGAAAGCATGAGCAGATAGAATGCCGGGATAGCGTTCAGGTATTTCGGCGCCAACAGCCATACGCCCAGAGGCGCTCCAAAAGTCGCGGCCATAAGCAATAAGCTCGCCAACCATATGGAGTATTTCGACATCCTCCTGGCCAACGCGGAAGCGGACTCGGCTTCCGAACTCAACCTGGAGACGATCGGATAAAGGATTTGTCGGAAAGGCGAAAATTGCGCCAACAGGGAATTCAGGCTCGAAGCGAAATTATATATGGCGACCGCCTCAAGGCCCAACAGACCTGCGACGATCCATTGGTTCAACCCCGAAAGCAGACTGCCGGACAACATACGCACAGTTTCCCAAGCGCCCTTCTGTTTGAGGTACGAAAAAAACATCTTGATCTTCAGGATCGGTCTGCCCCAACCGCCTAGGTGCCTCATGGCGGGCAACACCATGAAGGTCGGCAGGCCTTTGGATAGGATGTAAGCCCAGAGCACGGTCCCGATATTCAGATGCCCTATGACATAAAGGACGAGGACGATACCCGCGCGCAAGGCACTCTCCGTGACATTGGCTACAGAGAACAATTTGAACTTCTCGAACATCTGGGTCATACCGTCCCCTATCCAACGGATGTTTACGACCCAGATCCACAAGATGGCTTGCCACAGATATTGGTTGACTACCTCGAGATATTGTTGGCCGAGCAGACTACGGATGAAAAGCAGTAATGCCGTGATCCCTGCCAATATCAACAAACGCACGAGCACGAAACCCCCAAAGACGCTGGAGAACTCGCCATATGTTTTCTCGCCGCGCGCCCTCGCACCCTGCGATAAAAGCAGATCATCCAAGCCCAAACCACTGATGGACAAAGCCGGACCGGAGATCGACAGCGCCAACGAGACGAAACCATAATCCTTGAGGCTCAATGCCCGCAGGATCATGAAGTAGCTCACGATGGAAAAAAGTTTGAGCACCAAACGCGAAGCCATGATGATGGCCGATCCTTTTGCGATGTCCTTATATACGCTGCTCATAAGACTGCCTCGACTATCTTTTTCGCTCGCGCTTGCCAAGTCTGGCTCTGCGCCCTCTTCCAGCCGTTTTCCACCCGTCCGCCATCGTCAGTACACGCCCTTTCTATGCCTTGCGCCAAGGCACGTGGATCATCCGGTTTCACGAAAAAGACCTCTTCATCTGTGACTGATTCACGCAGACTCGGCAAGTCACTGGCCACCACCGGCCGTCGCGCCGCCAAGTATTCCCACAATTTTATCGGCGATGTCGTATATAGCGAATTCCAAGACTTGGCGGTATTCGGTATGACCAGACAGTCGGCCGCGGCGAGATATGTCAGCACGTCTTTGTGCGGTACATGCGCGACAAGCCGGATCTTGTTCAGATCGTTTTTCTCGACATATTCGCGCATCCTCTTCGCATCTTCCGGGGTTCCTCCAAGCATCACGACTTCAGAGCCAAGCGGCAATTCTTTGCTCGCATCAGCCAAGACATAAACCCCTTTCCAATCATACAGATGACCTGTATACAGAGCCACCTTTTTTTCCTTTTCCCATTCGAGTGTTCTTCTCGCATCTTCTTTCGTCGGCATCTCGAGGTAGGGTTTCAACTCGATCCCGTTCTGCAGCGCGATGACCTTTCCCTTGAGGTCTTTCCCCCAACGCTTCAGTATCTCATTCTTCTTCCACTCGTTGCTCGCCACAAGCAGATCAGTACAGCGTGCCAACTTCCGATGTAACCAAAAGAAACGCGGAGATATATCATGCGCTTCGAAGATCACCTTCCACCCCGGACGAACCAACTGCTTGGCCAAGAACTGGTCGCGCGTTATGACCAAAGCATCTCCCTCACCTACGCTATACATCCACTTCTTCACCGCCCGCTTGAACGACCACTCGGTCAACAGAAAAGCCGGAAGCCTGGGTATCCAGCGGACATCCAAAGCATCCCAGATCTTGAGTTTCTTTATTTCGAACTCCTGCGTCAATTGATAATAGCTGCGTGCATCCTCCTTGATCGGCGTTATCCTATCCGGAACGACCAACGTCACATTGTGTCCCAAAGCAGCAAAGGCGTCGCACATCTTAGCTATCTGCCAACCATGCGCTTTTTCCGTCGGAAACCTGACGTTCGTCACATAAAAAATCTTCATACAGGTTTCACAAATTCGACCATGACTGTTTGCCCCAGCTTCATCACGCCCGGGATCGAACAGACCGCTTTATCGATAGCGTGCAGGATTCCGCACGAAAACCAAAAACGCGGCACGCCATACAGATGCAACGGCGGGAACATGGTCGTCGCTCGGCTACGTTTCGACCTGAGTCCTGCAGCCTCGACCATACCCACCCACTTTCCGACGGGATATTCGTGCTGATGGTCATCCGGATGCCAACCCTCGCGCTGCGTTTTCTTCTGCCGCGTGAAAAAAACCTTCAAAGCCGACAAGCCATCCACGAACTTATCGTGCATGGCAGGAAAAGTGATCAGCATCCTGCCTCCAGGCTTGAGCAAACGAAAAACCTCACTCAACAGTTTATCCGGATGTTCTACATGCTCGATGGTGTCAATCGCCATCACGACATCGAATGACGCATCTGGCAATCCGATGGATTCGACATTCGATTCCAGCGTCTCGACATTTTGATGTAACGAGTCACCTAGTTTCCTGAATCCAGCCAGTCTATCGGGCATTATATCCACACCCAACATACTCTTGAATCTGCCCGCATATACCACCATCTGCGGTCCCTCGCCACTACCGACATTCAGGATTTCCTCATCCCCCCGTAAGCTAAAAAATTCGGGGTATACCCGGCTACTCAAGACTTTGCCCTCAAGATGCTTAAATTCAGACGGTAGGTGGGACATACCTTCTTCCATAAAGATACTGTTTTAGCCTTTCTTTCACAATAGCCAAATAATATCTTGAGAATCTCCACTGATATGCCCAAGGCATCACTTCCGTTGAGAAGCCATGGCGCACTTCAAGATAAGACCATTTGATCGGCAACCATGCGGCTAAGGCCGAATTTTTCAGTATCGATTTCACCGTCCGATACAGAGACGGCCTGCGTGTTACGGGACGCGAAAAGGCTAAACCGAGATAGTATTTATCCCGTCTTTGATATTCCTCCAGGCTTTCCCACGGTGTGAACATGCTCCCCTGAAGATCGATGACATCCACACTGTCATCCAACGTCACGTGTTCATGCACCCGCTTGCTCTTAGCCCAATGCGCGGTCTTGCGGTTCACCAGACGTACGATCTTATCAGGCAACAGGGCACCGAACCTGATTATCTTGCCGTCGATGATAGGCACACGCTCTACGCGATAGGCGGAATCCGCGTCTCCATGTTCGACTGCTTCACGCAGTTCGACGAGCAGGCGATCATCCGCGTATTCATCCGAATCGATCCAGAAGATCCAGTCATGTTTAGCCAGTTCGAACGACCTCTGGCGTACTGCCGTAAAATCCGAAATCTTTCCTGGAGCATCCGACTGTTTCTCTATCCGCGCTCCATATCGCCGCAGAAGCTCTAAAGTGCCATCAGTACTTCCGCCATCCAGTACGAGCACTTCGTCGAAATCTTTGACCGACTCCAAGCTCTTGGCGACTGTCGCAGCATTATTGAAAGTCAACATCGTCGCCGTAGCCTTAATCTTCTCCATATCGTCAATCCCTCGACTTACGCCCTATGGCTATCACCAAGTCTCCGAAGTTCGGCGACAGGAAAGACAGACCTTGAGTCATCAGCTGCATCCATTTGTGCGGTTTACGCAGCCACTTCCATTTGAAATATGTCGCGCGTGAATATACTTTGATCGGTTCCAATCCGCTCCATTCCAGCATCTGCCTACATTCTCTGACCGTGAACTCGCGGATGTGCCCAGTGAACTCCTTCCCGGATTCGAAATAATCCCTGAAGTCCCAGAGTGGCGTACGACCAACCAGAAAACGCAACCGCTTCAATAACATGGCGATGTTCGGCGTCGTCACGATGACGATCCCACCCGGCGCCAAGACACGTTCGAATTCGGAGAAAAGGTGCTTGTGCAGACCATGCACGTGTTCGATCAAGGCATTGCACATGATCACATCAACCGAGCTGTCGGCCAACGGCATAGGGTCCTTGATGTCATGTTTTATGACCTCGGTATTGTTTTCCGCCCACACCTTGCGCAACGTCTCGAACTGTTCGTGGGTCATCCTGAAAGGGTTCTCGAAAGTATCCGGAAAGATGAATTTATCGAGTCCGTACGAACTCTGCGTACCGAAGAAGGACGCCGCCAAAGGCATCACCCCGACGGAACTGCCGACATCCAAAAAACGCTTACCTTCCAGATCGCCCGAGAGTTCATCGGCCAAACCAAGCGTCAAGACGAGCCTGTTCCATTCGGACTCTTCATCCCTTGCCGCACCACCCAACAGATCGAAAGACTTACGAAGTGCGTCGCTGATTTGTTTTTTGGTCTTCATTATTTCTCGAATTCTATCCACGCTGTCTGCCCCCAATGCGCCGCGATCCAATGCTTCACGAACATAGGTAAGTAACGACCTAACGGCAAACGACGCATCGGCAGACTGTCGGCTACTTCAGGACGATCGCAAACTACTACTTTCCGCGTCTTGAAGATGGAGAACATCTTCTCGAACTCATCCGGTGTATAGAATTTCGTCAGCATGTTGCCGCCAACATCTGCCCCATCGGTATAACGATTAGCGATCTCCTGCGGTTTCATCTTCAGGAGTTTGCCCTGCAGGACACCCTTGCCGAACCACAAAGCCCAACGCCAATGGATCGAATTCTTGTTGTACATCATGGCGCCACCCCTGCCCCCTGTCTTCATCACGCGTCTGATCTCGCTGATGGCCTTTTCGGTATCCGGAGTATGCATCAGGAATCCCCAAGCCATGACATAATCGAACGACTCGTCAGGGAAGGGCAGATTCTCCGCATCCGCTTCCTGCACCGTCGCATTCAATCCATAAAGCTGCATGCGTTTCTTAGTCAGCTCGACGGCATTCGGAGTTAAATCGACCGCCGTTACTTCCGCTCCGGCACGCACGAACTGCTCGGTCGTCCAACCCGTACCGCATGCGATGTCCAGGACTTTCTTGCCCTTCAAGGCCTTATAATCCACCAAATTAGACAATAAGGGGTACTTGGTATGTGCCCATGGCGACATCCACTTCATGACCTTACGGTCTACATTCCTGAAGAACTCCCAAGAGCCTTCTTCATCTACACTGAGGAGATATGCGAACGGATTATCGTTCCACCAAGTACGTACCTTGGCTTTCAATGCGTCATCTTTCATAGTTTAGCGCTATGTTACACAAAACATCCGAAAAAAGAAAACTCTTGGTATTTGCCCTCGAAGACCAGAGTCTTCGTGACCAGGCTAAACACGCCCATCTGGACAAGCCGCTCAATCGCCACAGTGCTCACTTATCCATTCAAGGATAATCTTCTCCTGATTAAATTTTATCAAATTACACCACACATCAGGAGAGGATTTCAGTTCCTCATGGTATTCATCAATCGTCAACCAACGCACCGCCACAATCTCTCCGTCATTAAATCTCAATTCTTCCGTAAGTCCATCAAACGGATAGATGTATCTCTCAGCGCGTTTTGTTTTTTCGACTAGAAACATGCGGTCTGAAACTGGGACAATCCCCGCTTCCTCCTCTAGTTCCCTCATCGCTGTTTCGTGCGGCGTAGAACCCACAGGCACTTTTCCGCCAAACTTTGTTTGCCACTTTCCTGGATTACCTCTTAAACTCTCGGATCGCTTTGAGACGCATATTTGTCCAAGACGGTTAATGAGCCATATCTCGCCAACAGCATGATACGGTTCATACTCTGGATGATCCCATATCCATTGTCTTGTACGTGGCTCAATTTCGTTCTCGTTTTTATCAAACTGACGAAGCAACTCATCAGGTGGTTCTGGATTAACGAATTTCATAAATCAATTTGAATAATCACTCATAAATTTCCTGTACCAGACCTGGAACGTCATCACTGACCAGACCTGGTTCAAGCCGTACTGCCTTTTCGATATATGGTCATCCAGGGCGCGTCGAGCTTCGGCTAAATCAACGAACTCTCCGCTTCCCGATGCATATCCATCACTCAAGACATCACGAGCGAACGATTCCAAGTCACCACGTAGCCACTTCGCCGCCGGCGAAAAGAAACCCTGCTTCTTCACCTTCAGGACGTGCGGGGGCAGATAAGGCCGCATCGCATCGACCAAGATGCGTTTGCCTTGGGATGGTCGGTTCATCTTCCAGGCTGAAGGGATGCGATACGCCAACTTCCAGAGCTCGAGATCCAAAAGCGGGACACGTTCCTCCAAGGCGTGCGCCATGGTCAACTTATCGGACCTGACCAGCGACTCGTCAGGCAACCAAGTCTGCGCATCGATGGCCATGAACTGATCGGTGAAATCCTTCCACAGCGGATCGAAATAAGAGGCGAATACCAGCGCACCGGCTTGTGGCATCTTATTGCCATCTTTTATGAAACGTAGCGCTTGTTCGTCCTTTTGCCCGATGAAGGCAAAAAACCTCTCCATGCCTTGCGGAATGGATATCTTTTCCGTCAGACCTTTACGTCCGGACACCTTTTCCACGAGCTGCAAAGCCAACCTGTGTCGCATCGGCGATGGCAGTGCACGCACTCTATCGACGAACGCACTTAGCCAATATCTATCATATCCGCCGAACAACTCATCTCCCCCATCGCCGCCCAAAGCGACCGTGATCTGCGGTTTGGCGAACTTGGCCAAAAGATATGTCGACGGCTGTATGTGGTTCGAGACGGGTTCGTCCATGTGCCAGACTATATCTTCGAAACATCCTGCCACATCGCGCCCGTTTATGGTGAATTCATGATGCTCGGTATCGAAGAACTTAGCGGTCCGTCTCGCCAGATTCGCGTCAGAATTGTATTTGTCGCTTTCCTCCGTCGCCTCGTAGCCGACGGAGAATGTCTTGATCCGCCCTACGCCGGATGTTTCACGCATCATGGCCAAGACCGAAGTCGAATCTATGCCTCCAGAAAGGAAGACTCCTAACGGACGGTCCGAGACCAGTTGCCTGCCGACTGCGGCGCGTACGCCATCCCTTACGGCTTGCATGGCGGCCGGATATTGCGCCAGATATGGTCCTTCCTTCACTTCGCTCCAAGGGTTGATCGTCACCTCACCTGATTTCAGACGCAGCACGTGGCCTGGCCGCAATTTCGAGATTCCCTCGAACATCGTGCGGGTACCTGGTACATACAGAAAACGGAAATACAGGTTCAAGGCGGTCTTATCAATGCGTTTTTGCACCCCTGCAGCTAAAATGGACTTAAGTTCGGATGAAAAAACCAATTTTCCTTCGTTCCACGAATAATATAAAGGTTTGACGCCCACCGGATCACGCACCAGGAAAAGCTCCGCACCATCCCGATCCCACAAGGCGAAAGCGAAGATCCCATTCAGCTTAGGCAGACAATCAAGACCCCAGACAGCGAAGGCTTGCAGCAAGACTTCCGTATCCGATTGCGAAACGAATTTCTTGCCCAGCATCTCCAGCTGTCGCTGCAGCTCACGGTAATTATAGATCTCGCCGTTGAAGACGACGGTATAGCGGCCATCCGGCGTGGTCATGGGCTGATGTCCGCCGGGTGAAAGATCGATGATCGACAGGCGGTTATGCGCCAAAGAAACCTCATCCGTTTCGAAGAACCCTTCATCATCCGGTCCGCGATGACGCGTCGCGGCATGCATGCGGCGCAAAGCCTCCGGATCGCGATAACTCAAACCATTGATGCCGCACATAATCAGTTTCCCTCGCGGATATATACCGACATCTTCTGAACTAAGCTCGCGAGACTATGCTTCTCATCTATGATTTTCTTTAGCTCCTCTCGGCTCATCAATCTTAAGTTCAGAATGTAATCCGCGACGTCCTTCGGATCTTCGCTCTTCGGTGCAGAAGGCAAGCCTATCGCCGCAGCATGATCTCGCGCCAAGACTGGCGTCAGACCGCAATACATCGCTTCTATCGCGCTTTTATCAATGGTCTGCGGCACCATGTTCGCGATTACCCTGTAGCGCGGATATACCTTACGCAGCTCCGGCATCGGGACCGATCCCATCAGCTTAACCCTGTTCTCCAACCCTAACTTCGCTATCAGCTCTTTGATCTCGCCTTCAAACTTCACGTCATCTCCGGGATCCTGCGTACGGCCGTAATGCGTCAAGGTATATTCAGCTGGCAAGAATTCCATCGCTTTGATCAGTAAATCTAGCCGCTTTGAACGCGAGATGCGATGCACGGCCAGTAGGTGTGTCGCTGATTCGCGCTCTGTGTCAGACGCCTCCGGTACGTCCCAGAATTTCGTATCAATGCCATGACCCGTGACGATCTTCCGCTGATCATTGTCGTATTGCGGCAGGCTGCCCTGCATCGCGCAGAACATGCGCTTGACCATGCGCCCTCCGATCTTGAGCGACATCGGCTGGGTATAATGCGTGTACCAAAAATATGTCGGGATGCCGCGCAGCCACCACCACCAACATCCGGCACCCAGCATAGGCGCGCTCATGTGGACGAACACACGATCATATTTCAATCCGATTATCAGACGCCAAAAACGCAAGACGGAACGCCACTTCGGCAAACCATCTTCTTTACCCATCGAATAGACCGGAAAAGGCAACGAGCTCTCGCCCTTTTCCATGCAGATCGTCATTACCTCGAAACCGGCATCGGAAAAAGCACGCGCCCAAAGGCTCGTGAACGCGAAATCATCATGCTGCTCATGGATCTTAGGTGTGATGAATAGGAGCTTCAGCTTTTTCATAATTTGATGATGATATCAGCTATCCTTCCGGCGGTCTTTCCGTCCCATAGTTCCGGAAGCCGACCCTTCTTCCACTCGCCGCGCAAGACCCTGTCCAGCGCCTCCATTATCTTTTCGGCATCGGTGCCGACGATTTCGCTCGTTCCTTCCGTGACGGTACAGGGACGCTCCGTTTCGGTGCGCAAAGTCAGGCAAGGGACGCCGAGTGCGGTAGTCTCTTCCTGGAGTCCGCCTGAATCGGTCAAAGCGCAAGCTGCGTTCTTGATCAAAGCCACCATCTCGGTATAACCGACTGGATCGATCAATTTTATGCCATCGCCCAAACCACCCTCGACGGATTCGATTTTACCTCTTGTACGAGGGTGAACCGGAAAAACCAAAGTCAATTTCTCCGACACCTTGCGCAGCGCCGCAATCAAAGGAACGAAAACTTCAGGACGATCTACGTTCTCCGGACGATGTAAAGTCATCAATCCGTATTTCTTCGATTCCAGTCCGAGCCTCGTCAACACGTTTGACGCATCGGCCGCAGGTTCGATGCTGCGTAGGCTGTCGATCATGATGTTGCCGACGAAATGCATGCGTTCGTCCGGTATGCCCTCGTTCTTCAGGTTCTTCAAGCCATCTTTGTCGGATACGAACAGATGGTCCGAGTGATGATCCGCAATCATGCGATTCAGTTCCTCCGGCATACGCCAATTGAAACTGCGCAGACCCGCCTCGACATGCATCGCCGGTACGCCGCACGCGATGGCAGCCATCGTTCCGGCGGCGGTGGATGTGACATCACCGACCACGACGATGGCCTCGTGCTCCCCCGTCTCAAGCAAAGGCCGCAGTCCTGCCACGATCTTTCGCGTCTGCTCGATGCGCGTCCCAGGACCTATGCCTAGGTTCGCGTCAGGTGCCGGTATGTCCAATTCGTTGAAGAATACTTCCGACATCGCCTTATCGTAATGCTGACCAGTATGCACCAAGGTCAGCCCGGCTCCCCGCTCCTTCAAGGCGCGATATAAAGGCGCTATCTTGATGAAATTCGGCCTGGCTCCGACCAGCAACAAAAGCTTTTTCATATCAGGAAAACTAACATAATTCAGACCATCTCGCCACCTGCGTCGCTGTAGCCTGCTCTTGCGTCTCGAGCGAAGACGCATCCAATCTCATGCCTGACGATTTTGCCTGCGCTTCGATGGATCTGCTTATCTTTTCCGGTTCTTTTTCATCGGTGCTGACTACGCTAGCCCCAACGCGCTTCTCTAACCATCGTGCACAACCGGTATCGGTCATGACTATCGGCACGCCCGCCAAAGCCGCTTCGATGGAAGCGATGCCCCATCCTTCATGTCTCGAAAGCATCACGAACACCGCCGCTTTCTTCAGGAAAGGCGCCGGGTCACCCGCTCCTGGCAGATCCACCGAACCGACGAGATCCAGGCTCTGCACCAAGTCCTCTAGATTCCGTCTCTCCGCTCCCTCGCCTACGATAGTCAGCCTCGCTTCTCCATGTCTCTGTTTGAGCATGGCGAAAGACTTGATCAGCAGATCGAAATCCTTCACCGTCACCAATCTGCCGACGCTCACCACATGGAAAGGTTCCGCTGCGCGCTCAAGCCCCGCGAACCTCGACTCCGCGGAGATCGGCATCCAATAAACTTTTTTTCCCGATCCGTCCTTCTTCAACTCATCAAGACTTCTCGGGCTGACCGTGCGTATCAGATTCGCCCGCTTCGCCAACCAACTGGCCATCCTCGAACGCAAGGACCACAACGGCTCATCAGCTTTTTCTCCATCAAAAAATCCTCCGTGATCCTGGATCTCGAACGGGATATGCAGCTTACTCGATAAGAGATGACCGATGAGACCGAGCTCAAAAGGATCCTGGGCCGTAACTAGATCGTACCGCGTACCGTGTGCCGCGTACCGGGCTAGTTTCCAAGCATTCCACCACTTGGTCAGGACATCGCCACCCGTCCCTCTGACTTTCAGCCCCGTCTCTTCCCAGGAACCGGTTCCTCTTGATGCGACGATGACCTCGAGTTCGACACCCGCGTCGCGTAAAAGACGCCAACGCTTCGCGGTCGATGAATCAGGCTTCAACCCCGAAGCGTCACGGCTCAACATCAGCACCCGCATACTTTTTGCATCATCTTGATATATTCGTCGGCCAATTCCCCGAAGCTCTGCACGAACTCGGGCTGTAGCCTTTGCCTTGGCCGGCCCAAAGCGTCAGTCCAAGCCGTGACATCCAGATATGGCGCGACTTCGACGAATCGCGGGAATAATTCTTGCGTTTCCGGGTTGCCTCCTTTATCGCTGACCACGCTCGGCAGACCGACGGATGCGGCCTCGGCGACCACGTGCGGAAAACCCTCGTAGCCGGAGGGTAACGCGAAAACGTCAGCCATCGCATACCATTCCGCCACCTTCTCACGCGGTTGCTTGCCCGCGAAAATCACTCGATCGGCTACACCTAATTCCTGTGCGCGTTTTTTCCATGTTGCCAAGGACGGCCCGTCGCCCACATGCACTAATCTGAAATCTTCCGGCAATCTAGACAGGACATCGCATAAAAAATCTACATGCTTCCAGGGGACCGCGCGCACCACGGTCAGGATGACTTTTTTTTCTTCAAGGCCAACACGTCCGCGCAGGACGTCACGCGCCTCCGTAGAGGGCAACGGCGGTATCGTGTTGTAGATGACTTTTATCTTTTCCGGAAGTACGCCCCAAGCCATGACGATGGTCTTCAGGAAACGGCTCGGCGTCACCACAAGAGTCGCACGCCGTGTCGTCCATCTCTCGATGGATTCGAGGATCCTGACCGTGCCGGCGTGTCGATGCGTGACGAATTCGTCCAGCAATTCACTGTTGCGCTCGGATTTCTGCCGATAGATTTCCCAAGCGTAGTCCCCGACTATCTTCATCATCGTCGGTTTGCCCGCCAAGATGGCACCGATGGTGCCAGGCAGCCCTTCCGAAACCGGCCCCTGCAGAAAAACCACATCAGACATCCGCGCCATAAAAAAAACTTTCCAGGCATAACGAAGATATCTGAATAACGGACCGCCGGCACGGGAGACCGCGACGACTTCCCAGCCCTCATCGGTCAACGTCTTCTCGTCCCCATAACAAACAACCGACGCCTCATGGCCACGTTTTTTTAGCTCACGTGCCAACTCGCGCGTGAAACTCGCCGGACCTCCTATTTCAGGCGGATATATGCCTGTCGCTAAGACGATTCTCATCTTTGGTTATACCGCAACTTTACGGTAGATTGGGGCAAAAGTAAACGCCCTGCGGATAGCTTCTCCGCAGGGCGCTGACGGCTCAAAGTACCAAGCCGAAGTGACACAGCCGATGCATGAGATGCGGCGCATCGCTGAACGTTATGGCGTTGATACCGAGCTTCTCTGCTGCCTGGACGTTCGCCTCGATGTCATCCACGAAGATGCACTGTTCAGGCGTAACTTCCGCGACTTCCAAGGCTAGTTTGAAGATGCTCTCGTGCGGCTTCTGATGTCCGACCATGAAGCTTGCGGCGACGCCATCGAACTTGAGCATGGAGATGGTCTTCATGTATTCCAGACGCCGCGGATCGGTGTCGGTCACAGCCACCAGCTTCACCCCATGGACGCGCTGCAGCTCTTGCCACAGCCGGATGACGTCCCAGTTGGGTGTGAACATGTTGACGTGGATGCGCCAGAACTTCTCGCGTCCCATGCCTTTTACCCCCATGAGCGACAGGAGACGCCTCGCATAGTCATCTTCCGTGATGCTCCCGCATTCGAACTCGCGGAGCAGCGTTCGTCCCTTCTCTCCGCTTAGGGCTTCCTTGATGACCTCGGACGGCGTGCCAGGCAGACGTGAGCAGAATCCGGCGATGACCCAATCGCGATTGAAGTCGCACACCACCTTCCCGAAGTCGGTCAATATCGCAGTCACCACTTCAGTCACCTCCGATTGTCGCGACCGCAGTCGTTACGGCCTGCTGCTTGACGAGCACATCCGTCTTTCCCCGCACCCTGATCCGCTTGGCGCGGAAATCATACGTGCAGCGGCCCGCCAGGAGCTCGCAGAAGACGTCGTCGTACATGCCGTCCAGCGCATTCGCACGCCACTCGCGCCACGGCACCAGTACTGTGCCGGAAATGCACTCTTCTTCATTCGAATGGATCGCGTCGACGTGCAGTCGATCGGCCGCCAAGAGATTGAGTCGCTCCGAGAAGATGCCGTCGTCCATGTACCTGCGTCCCAGGCTGACGACGCGGCTTCCGTCGGTCAGCCGGGCACCCGCTTCGGCGAAGAGCTCGCGCACCATCACCTCAAGCACCTTGCCCGCCTTGGCTCCGCCAGCCGGAAGCATCTGCACCCACTCGCCGCGGGTCCGCCTGAATTCCCGGATCATCACGACCCGTGCATCTTCGGTCACCGCCAGGCAACGCATGGCTTCGGTGAAGTAGTAAAACCGCATGAACTGCGATCCCTTCTTCCCGTTGCGCTTCAGCGTGTCATAGATGACCTGGACGTAGTACGGGTTGTAGTCCAACGTGGCGATCGCCAAGCATTCCGTCTCGCCCGCTTCCGCCCGACCCGTCTGTCGGGACAGATGCCGCAGGATCTTCTCCGCGACATGCGGCGCATGGGCAAAAATCTCCTTCACCTCTTCCGGCGTCGGCCGGACGATCAGCTTGTTCACATCGGTCTTTATCTCGATCATCGGATATCACCTCGATTGCCGAAAGGACAGATGCAGGCTTGATAACATAAGACGCCCACCGCGTCAATCGTCATTCAACCGCTTTCATTGCGCAAAACCACTAAAAATACTACCCTTTATCCGACATATGCCTCAAACCATCCTAGTCACCGGAGGAGCCGGATTCGTCGGCTCACATCTCTGCGCAGCCTTGGCACAATCCGGGCATCGCGTCATTTGCCTCGACAACTACTTCACCGGTTCACGCGATAACCACGTGGCAGGCGTCGCATATGTCGAAGGCCACACCAAAGACATCGCGCGCCACATCGACGTAAGGCCGGATATCATCTACCACCTTGGAGAATATTCACGCGTCGCACAAAGTCTGGAAGAACCGGGATTAATCTGGGATCTCAATATCGCAGGTACGCTCGGCGTCTTGGAATTCTGGCGTGGTCACGGATGCAAATTGGTCTACGCCGGTTCCTCCACCAAAGGCGTCGGCCCGCGTGCGGATGGGACTCTCGGCAAGGACTTGGCACCGTACACCTGGGCCAAAGCCGCCATGTCTGACCTCGTGAACGACTACGGCCGCTGGTATGCGCTTCCTTATGCCATCACCTATTTCTACAACGTGTATGGTCCAGGCGAACGCGCCTTCGACGGATATGGCACGGTCATCGAGACTTTCCGTCAGCAATTCCTTAAAGGTGAACCTTTGACCGTCCGCTCCCCCGGCACGCAGCGCCGTCTCTTCACGCATGTCGCTGACACGATCTCCGGCATACTTCTCGCTGGTGAAAAAGGTGAAGGCGACGATTACGGCATCTCGTCGGATGACGACTATTCCCTGCTTGAAGTCGCGGAGATGTTCGGCGGAAAGATCACGATGCTGCCTCCGACCAAAACGACGCGTGAAGATGCAGTCCCCAACTCGGATAAGATCTCCGCTCTCGGATGGAAGCAAGCCAGGTCACTGAAGGAATACATTGAGGAGGCTAAACGACAGATGTAATCTAGAGACGCATGTGTCATTCCACGATTCAACCGGGAAATCTGGCTACCGGATCCCCCGGTCAAGCCGGAGGATGACATGGCCATTGTGAATCGACGACATATGAAAAAACGCATACTCATATTTTCGCTGACGTACTATCCGAGCTTCGTCAGTGGCGCAGAGGCAGCGGTAAAAGAGATCACGGACCGCATCAGCCCGGACGAAATAGAGTTCCACCTGGTGACCTTGCGTTTCGACAGCGGACTTCCGAAGACCGAAAAAATCGGCAATGTCACCGTCCATCGGATCGGTTTCACCTCAAAAAAACCCACCTTCGAGGACCTGGGGCGCTGGCCGCTTAAACTCAACAAGCCGCTCTTCCAGTTCTATGCCGCCTGGACTGCCTGCCGGCTGCACAAGAAACTCAAATTCGATGCGATCTGGGCGCTCATGGCGCACTCATCCGGCGTACCTGCAGCTATCTTCAAGCTCTGCCACCCCAGTGTCCCCTATCTCCTGACCCTGCAGGAAGGCGATCCGATCGAACACATCGAACACGTCATGCGACCGCTCTGGCCCCTATTCACACGGGCTTTCACCCAAGCGACCATGATCCAAGCCATCTCCACCTATCTCGCCGACTGGGCCAAAAAACGCGGTTTCAAAGGTCCATTGGAGATAATCCATAACGGCGCCAACCCAAGGGATATCCATCAGGACGTTTCGGCCGAAGAGATCGAGAAAGCCAAACAAACGATCGATAAGCGACCCGGCCAAATCATCCTGATGAACACCGCGCGGCTTGTTCACCAGAAAGGACATGATACGGTCATCCGCGCATTACCTCTTTTGCCGAAGAACGTCCGCCTCGTGCTTGTCGGCGACGGCCCGGACGAGAAGATGCTCAAGGATCTTTCGCAGGAACTCGATGTAGCGGACCGCTTGACTTTCACCGGACGGGTAGACCGTTCACAAGTCACAGCCTACCGCAAAGCTGCCGACATCTTCGTCGGTCCAAGCCGCACTGAGGGTTTGGGCAACGCGTTCCTTTCGGCCATGGCCTCGAAACTGCCCGTCGTCGCTTCGCAGTCCGGCGGCATCGCCGAATTCCTCTTCGATGCTAAACGCAATCCGGACAAGACTCCGACTGGTTGGGCCGTAGACCCCGACAGGCCGGAACAGATCGCGGAAACGATCGGATATATCCTTTCACATCCGGATGAAGTGCGTCAGACCACAGAGAACGCGCGTGCGCTGATACTACGGTCATACGATTGGGATGCTATCGCCAAAGACATGAAAACACATATCTTTGACCGACTTTGGGATTAAAACAATCCGACGTTTGAGACAAATTGAACAAAAAAACGGCCAAGTTACGCAGCGACAAGAACGCCATTTCGATTAATCCTCGCCAAATCAATGCAACCCGCGTTGCCTTTGTTTTTCATCCTCGCTTCGTAGGGCGTCTCTTTTTTGTCTGTAGGCTCGGATGCGCTCCTCCGATAAAGGCTTTCCATCTACCTGTGCCTCCAATGCATCCAACCAGAATTCCACCCGCGCACTATCCAGTTCGTGCAGATTGCCGGTTGACCTCTCCAGACGCTTTACGTAATAGGCCACGATCTCCGCCAAACGGTATATCCGCATAAGAACAAGTGCCTCCGACTCTTCGTACGTCCTGTTATTCGCCAAATACTTCAGGACCGCGGTCTCAAGCTCACGATGATGCAATAGCATGAAATTGAGGAATCGTGCCCAACCCTCATATTTGTTGCCGAACCTGATGGAAGAATGGTCGAGCAGATAGATGTCACGTCCGATGATGCGGAAATTATGCGGGACAAAATCCGTATGCGTCAGGAATCCTCCGTACTGCTCGATCCTCTCCTTGCCGTCTTCCAGTTTCTTTGCAGCCCGATCGAGCATGGATTCGACGCCAGAACGCTCGAGCTTACGCACAAGGATCGCACGCCGATAGTCTTCGAATCGTTCGAGATATGTCGTGGCATGATAAAAACCTAATACACCCTGGATCGATCGTGTCTGTTCGTATGTCGCGGCATGGAAGCTCTCCTGTATCTCGAAAGCCTTCATGGCCAGGAAGAATTGCTCGATCAAGGGACGCTCCAAAAACGCATGATCCTGTTCGAGGAATGCGGTGACGGACACTATGGAACCGCCCTCCTCGAACCATCCTAGATCCTCCGGAGACAGCAGCACGGCATAGGCGAAGTTGATGCGCCGCAGGAGCTCGCGGCTTGTCCGCTCCTGAAGTAATTCACGCTTTCCGTCATCTTGACTGCTGGCTTTGATGATCACCCTCTTCCCGTCAGCGATTCGTCGTCCGACGAGCACCAATTTGTTGCCGCTTATCACGGCGCGCTCCCCTCCAAGGTGTACCTGCGTCTCGTCCAACTCAAACCCATGTCGTTCCAAGATGGGACGTGTGCGTACCAATTCTTCGGCACAATATCTTTCCCATGTGGTTTTGGCGTCGATCATACCCATATCATCGCGCATTTTCGACCATGCGTCTGAAGGCATCAAGGTGGGCATCCCAGCTGAACTTCGCCTTGAGCTCCCGCTTTCCTCCTTCGATTAAAACGTCACGAAGAACGGCATCTTCGATAAGTCGTTCGATCGCCATCGCTGATGCTCTGACGTCCCCAGGCGGGACAAGCAACCCAGACGTGCCATGCATGATCATTTCCTTATGGTCGTCACTTTCCGTCGCGACGATCGGGATACCCGCTTCAAATGCCATCGCTACCTCGCGGTGCAGATCGGAATCGCCTTGTCCCAGGAAAAACAAACCCGAAGAACGCAACAGAAAAGCCGTCTCTACGCGTGATACATAACCCAAAAAGCGAATCTTGTCCGCGACGCCCGATTCTTGCGCGAACTTGATGGCCTCATCTTTCCATGGCGCCTCACTCATTATCGTCAGGTGCAGCTCAGGCTGTACGGAGGCGGCCTCTTTCAGGGCCAAGACCAAAGTCCGCACATCATCCGGCTTCAAGCACCAGGCGAACGTCAACACCTCACAAGGATGTTTTTCTGGAGGGAACGGTGCGATCTGTAGCCCCTCCGCGGGGAATGGCAACATCTCTACCCGCGAAGATTCAATTTTGACCAGGCCGAACTCCTGCGACGCAGTGGGAACACAGACCCTGTAAGCTTGTTTTAAGACGAAATCCTGCAGCGCGCGTACCGTCTTCACTTTCAATCTCGCTCCGCTCGATATCTTTCCGTCGGTTCCTGTACGAGATTGCGCCTCCCTCTCCCGAGCCTCATCCATCAATACGTAACGTAAGATCGGGATGCCGCGCAATTTCCCGACGATGACCGACGGCAGACCGATCGATGCTCCATCACAGACCCACAGCGCATTGGCTTGGTGAGTTTCTTTCCACAGACGAAAAGTGAACTCGACCATGCGCAACGGGATTGGCCAGTCCTTATGCGCCGCGCATATGTGGACCCCCGGGACTTCCTCCGGGATAGACCCGTATGTCATTACGGTGACGTCGAACGATCCTTTCGCCCGCTCCGCAAGTCCTTTGACGTATTCTGACGGCCTTCCGATATCCGGCGGATAAAGCGGCGTGACGATCACGATCTTCATAAGCCGGAATTCTTTTCGAGCCAACTCGCCAAGGTCAACAGCATCCACAAACGGTTGCCGTGATCGAAACCTTGTTTGTTCCGGCTGATCAATCGCCTTACGCCATCTTCGTCCGTTATGCTCCGCAACGGACTATCTGTACCCAAACACCTTTCTTCGAGCACCTTCGCCATCGGCCCACGGAACCATTCGGCCAACGGGACCTGGAAACCGCGTTTTGGCCGGTTCAACACTTCTTCTGGCAGGATCCCTTCCAATGCGCGCTTCAGCAAGATCTTCTTCTTCCCGCGGTTGATTTTATATTTCAGCGGGACGGAAAGCGCGAATTTCACCATCTCCTGATCCAGGAAAGGAGCTCTTGCCTCCAACCCGAAGCGCATCGTCGCCCGATCCATCTTCGCGTTCAGGTCATCCGGCAGATAAGAGGTCAGATCGAAGAACATCGCGGCCCGCAGACCGAATCCCCCATCCATCTGTTTCGCCACGAACTGTACCGCGTCCGCACCCTCTGTCTTATCCAGGAAGTCGCGTCTGAAGACGCTGGGCAGGCGCTTGGTCGAAAAATATGAACCACAAAACAATTCGCCGTAGGCCAGCTCACGACAGACTCTCAGCGTCCTGACCGTTTCGCCCATGCGCTTGAACCGTACGTCCCGCAAGACCTTACCGACGTACATCGAAGCCGGCGCGGCCACGGAACCTATCACCGGGACCTCGCACAGGCGTAATGCCCTTTCATATGCGCCATAACGACGATAACCGCCGAAAAGTTCATCGCCGCCGTCGCCATTCAATACGACTTTGATCTCTTTGGCCGTCTCTTTCGACAACAACCATACAGGCAAAGAGGATGAATCGGCATACGGCGCATCATAATGCGCCACCAACTCGTCCAACAGAGCCATCATGTCATCCGGTCTCGCCTCGAATTCGTAATGGTCGGTGTTGAAATGCTTGGCGACCGCCCTTGCTTCACGTCTTTCGTCCAACCGCATGACCGGGAAACCCATGGTGAATGTCTGTAGGGGCCGTGTGACGTGTTTCACGGCCATTGCCACGACCGCCGCCGAATCTATGCCGCCGGAAAGGAATGCCCCGACTGGTACATCGGCCGCAAGTTGCCTTGCCGCGACCGAATCTTCCAGTTTTTGGAGTAGTGTGTTCGCCAACAAGTCTTCGCGGACGGAATCATCATGCTCGCCGAGATTGCGGTAATCGTTCCAGTCATTATGTCTCGCCACGTCCAATTGACCGTCCTGCCAAACCAAATAATGACCGGGCGGGAGCTGCCTCACGCCTTCGAATCCGCTCAAGGGAGAAGGTACGTACTGCAAACCTAAGAACAGACGTACGGCGTTCCAATCCGGACGCAGCGGCATGAACTCACGTATGGCTTTGATCTCTGAAGCGAAGGCTAGATCGCCATCAGCGGTCAGGGCGTAAAAAAACGGCTTCTTACCAATCGCATCACGGGCGGCGAACAGTCTGTTCTCTCGTCTGTCCCACAACGCGAAGGCGAACATGCCACGGAATCTCTTCAGGCAGCCAGTTCCCCAGACACGATACGCTTCGATTATCACTTCCGTATCCGTGTTCGTACGGAATCGAGTACCCAATGCGATCAGCTCGTCACGCAGCTGCTTATAGTTATAGATCTCGCCGTTGAAGACCAAAGCCAGATTACCCGTCTCATCGACCATCGGCTGATGGCCGAAATCGTTCAGTTCGATGATCGCCAAACGCCTATGCACCAAACCTACTCCCGGCATCGACCAGATACCCGAACCATCCGGACCGCGATGTGCGATGCTTTGCGACATTGACCTAAGCAACCCCTCTTCAGGAGCGGATCCGTCTGCTTTGATGACACCCGCGATTCCGCACATAATCTACAATTGAACTTAGAGAACGCGCTGAAAAATGTAAAGCCCCGTATTTATGGTCTTCAGACCTGGAACGTTTGTATTTTTCCGGTGATTTAGCTATGTTAACCCTAAATATGGCACTCGCCAAGATGGAAGAAAATGCCAAGCCAAGAATTTTACTCCTGGTCACCCAAGCTGACTGGGGCGGGGTCCAATCTTTTTTGGTCAATTTCGCTGCATCGTTGTCATCAGATGGTTTTGAAGTCACATTGGCCGCCGGCGGTGACGGCAAATTATGGCGCGCCGCGCAGGATGCCGGTTTACGGACTGTACGTTTGAAACACATGAGGCGCGAAATAAATCCTATCCAGGATTATCTCGCATACCGCGAAATAAAAAAGCTCATCGACACTTTCAGGCCTCAAGCGATCCACCTGAACAGTTCCAAGATGGGAGTCATCGGCAGTCTAGCGGCCAGAGCATCAACAGCAAAACCGCGTGTCGTATATCGCATAGGTGGCTGGTCTTTCCTGGAGCCGCTGCCACGTTGGAAAAGCTGGATCTATCGCGAGGCCGAAAAAATTTCGGCGAGATACAAGGATGTCATCATCACCGTCCACCCTGGCGATGAGGAGTTGGCCCATCGCCTAGGGTTCCTTCCTCGCGGAAAGATCATCACTGTGCCTAATGGCTTGTCGGATAAGTTTACGCAACACCTTTTTACGCGTGATGAGGCGCGTAGGCGTTTAGGTATTCCGTCTGACGCATACGTGTTCGGCACCATCGCCAACGCCTACGCCACCAAGAACCTTCTCGCCTACTTGGATGCCCTGAAACCGATCCATGATGAATTTCCCGGCTGCCGCTTCGTGATAATCGGCGATGGCCCTGAATTCGGGAAGCTGAAGATCAAACGCGAAACGCTGAAGCTGGAACGCGTAATCCTGACCGGCCAACGCGAAGACGCGAACGAGCTATATCGCGCCTTCGATTCTTTCGTCCTGCCTTCCGTAAAGGAAGGTATGCCCTGGACCTTGCTCGAGGCCATGTCTTCCGGCATACCCATCATCGCTACTGACGTCGGCGCTAACCGCTGGATGACGAAACAAGATGATGGTCCATCAGCCGCCATCATCGTCGGGCCAGAAAAAACGGAGGATATCACCGACGCGATGCGGCACATTTTGGATGACGTAAACGAATCAGCGGAGCTGGCTCATGCTGGTCCGCTGATCGTCGAAAAATATTTCCGCTGGGCAAACACTTACGCAGGCAACCGTGATGCGCTCATGGGTAAAACCGACGTCTAAATCTCGGATATCGTCCGCTAAAGCGCCTTCCCTTACTATTTCCTCGGCCCTGCGGCGCTCGAGTTTGTTTCGACCGGCACTGTACTGGAGACCGAAGTCTGTGCCTGAGCCGCCGCTGCTGCAGCCTGTGCCTCAGCTTCGGTTATCTTCAAACTGTCGTCTATCGATGTCGCTGAGCCGTTCTGTAACGGTTCCAACCTCGGACCCAAAGTCGGGTCAGCCTTTTGTAGAGCGCCTAATATCAAGTTGCGCTCTTCTATCATGTCCAACTTCTCGCAAGACCTGGCGATCTCCAGATAAAAAGGGACGCTCCCGCCGGTCAAGTTGGGCAATTTTGGTATCAAGGCCTGCATGCCCTGCTTATCGCCTAATATCGAATAAGCATCAGCCGCGGCGACCGCCTCCCTCACATCTTTGAGCTGATAAGGCGAGATGACCTTGAACGCTTCCGCGATCTCTTTGGCGCCTTCTTCGCGTTGGCCGAAATCGTACAGTTCCGACAAGCCCACATACCAATGGCTTTCGCCGATTTTCGTGTCGAACTCCAATGCTTGCTTGAACGCATCAAGACCTTCTTGTTTCCTGCCTTTCTCCAGATAGAACCGTGCCAAGCTATAATACAGCTGCTGACGTTCCGGACTCGTCCTTATCGCTTCCTTATACTCCGCTTCTGCCTTCGCTGTATCCTCCGGATAATATTTCGACATGGCGTGCAGGAATCTTGCGTATATGAACAGAGGATTCGTATTATCGGGGTGATCCTTAAGATATTTCTCGTTCAGGTCGATGATCAGGCTGTACCAGGTCCTCCAATTCTTGAACTGGTCGATCTGTCCCGATTCGTCCAGGGTGATCAGGTTGCGGGACTGCAGGAATGTCTGTTCATCCAGATATGGCGTAGGGATCACCGCTGCCTTCTGCGCATACATCAAGGCGACGTCGAATGCTCGCCCCATGAAATAATTATTCGACTTTATGGTGTAATACGATGCCTCGGCAGGCAAGACGGACGTGCGATAGACGATGAATAGCGCCACCAACTGGATCAATCCGAACGCTATCCAAGGGACCGGCTTTATCTGTGCCGTCGTCTTCTCCGTTGCCTTCTCAACCGGTTCGGCTTTACTCCCTGCGAAATCCGGATAAGCCATGCTCGCTACGATGGCGAACATCAGATAGCTCATGGTGAAACCAGCCGGCTGATCGAAAACGAACAGATTCTGCACGAAATAACCCAAAGGTAGGCCAATGAAGACGCTCGCCAAAGGGATATCTATCCAGCCACGACGATATGCTCTGATGACGATGTAATATAATGCCGCGAAAATCCCGAAGAAAGTGAGGAAGCCGAAGATTCCGGTCATGGATAGCATGTCGATTACGGTATTATGCGCTCGATCGAACCATGTCTCGTAATAGCCGTATTCCAGGGACTTGGGCTGATATTTTTTATTGAACAAGATATGGAAATCATCGAATCCCCAGCCGGTCAAAGGTCGCTCCAGGAATCCATGCCAACCTATGTCCCATGCGATGAAACGCGTCTCTGTGGTACCCGACAAATCGGTAAATCGGTGCAGCGGCGTATTCATGATGAATTCCGTATCCTTGAAAGCGAACACGATGCCGTAACTTATGACCGCGAAAGCAGCTATGCCTAACACCGCGAACTTGGTCTTTTTGTTCGGCGTGAGCAGCGCATAAGTGATGCTGAAGACGCCGATCGCCACGAACAACCCGACCAGCGCACCGCGCGATTGGGCCGCGATGAAAGCGCCCATGTCCAATAAGGCCATGGCTATCAGGAACAGCCTGAACGCTCGATTCTTTACCTTCATCCACAACAGACCTATGAACATCAGATTGAATATCTGATAACCCGCCATGTATATCGGATTATCGAGCAACCCGCCTACACGGGGTCCTGCCGGGAACTTGAGCAGTGCGGGATAGACCAGCTGAAGCAATGCGACGCTCGCCATGATTCCGGAAAGAGCCACTTCATATATCAAGACTTTTTTCCACTGTACCCAAGAACGCAAGACTCCGCTCGCCATCGTGAACCACAAAAAGAAATGCAACACCGTGAATAACCCATTCATGCGTTCCTGGTTACCCCACCAGGCGCGCTGCACATCAACAGCGAAGATCACCGATAGACCGACGGCCAAGAAATAAGCGACAATCGCTATATATAAAGGAGACCAGCGCGGCCGGAATTTAGGCTCAGCCCAAGCCAAGGCAATGTACGCCGGAAAAGTCAGGCCGATCAACACCTGAAAAAAAATCAGTTTTGAGAACACGAACGGGAATATCACGACCGGGACAAAAACCAACGGCAGCAACAACCCGCCATATATGCCCACATAACTAATAGCCTTTAAAACATTGACTGACGTTTGTCTATTCATAGCGGGCTTTAGCATAACATAAGCGGGGTAAAGGGAGCTAGGGGTGGGGCTGGTATTTAGTTGTTAGTATTTAGTAGCTAGTAGCTGGTATGCAAAAAATGTGCCTTCTCAAAAAATTAAAATAAACGATTCCTATTCAATTCCTTTCCTTCCCTCTTCAAGGCTGAAAGTTAGACTTTTTGGGATCGAGGACTGTCTGAGGCTGCCATATTAAATCTAGCAGCCGAGTTCCGCAGCCTATTTCCTTCCCTTCAAAGAGATGCTGAAACTATGTTTTCAAGCGAGGATGTGTTCGAGATAAATTAGACGAGCCCCGCAGCTGAAAACATAGTTTCAGCATCTCTCCCACATACCAAAAACCCAGCGCAATCGCGTTAAACGCGACGTGGCCGGGTTTTGGTAGCGTTCCCAAGACGAATCTTGGGCGCCATATTCGGACCGTCTAAACGATCCAGACCCTCTGGGGTGCACCGCGAGGTGCACCCCATCGCGTCGATCCTTCAGCCGTAGCTTTCAGGATTAGCGACTGAGGGTTTGCGACTGGGACAGATCCGTAACGTACAGATCATTAGTCCAATCACGTGATGTCTGAACCGCCGCCGAATGCGGTACTTCAGAGTCATCAGACCACAGGAACGAACCGACCGCACCGAATGCACCGGACGGAGCTACTGCTGTATCGATGTGGAAGATGTTCGCACTGGCTGTGGCGAAAATGCCGGAAGTTACGCTGTTCACCAAGTAACCGGTGACAAGCGGATTGGTCGGATCGCGGTAGAACGACAAGGTGACGTTCGTACCGGCGGCCGAACCGGAGACAGTGGCGTGCAAGGTGTACACGTTGCCGGAGCCGGAGATTGACTCTTCCTGACCCGGTTTCAACGAGACGGCGATGTAACCGCTGTTTTCACCAGCTGCGAGGCTGCCGTTCACGAGGTCAGCACCCGAAGTGGCGTTTGTTATGGCGTAGACACCTGTATCCATATCAGTTGCACCGCGGCGCAGTCTGAAGTTGGTCAGGGCGACGGCAGCCGACTTGGAGAAGCTGAATACAGCCTGCTTCCAAGCGACCGAACCGGCGCTGTCAGCCGAGATCTGGAACTTCATCAAGTCCTGATCGATGTCGGACAAAGTAGTCGACGAGAGCGACTGCTTGGTCACGACCGGCAGAGTCTTACGCATAATCTGAGCGTTGCCATGAGCAGCACCGGAGGTCGCGTAAACGCGTTCACCGGAAGCGACGCCCGTGGAGCGCATGTTCATCATGCCGACGTAGTTGGAGTCCCAATCGTTATTCTGAAGACCCGCGTTTACGCCGAGAGCCGGAGCGTGGCCCGAACGGGCAACGCCAGTGGTGGCACCGCTGACAGAACCGGAAGCCTGGACGTTAGAAAGCTTAGCCCAAACCTGGAACTGGACGGAACCATCTTTCGGCACAGTGATCTTGTTGGCCGACAGATCGATATCCTTGGAGCTTGTGGCACCAGAGGAGAAGGTATCCTGGCCGATGACCGCACCATCCTTGGCGACTGCTACAGCGACGAAATCGGCGCTGTCAGCCGTCAAACCGTTGGTCGAGCTGGCCAAAACGGCGATGCGATCGATTTCGATGTTTTCGTACTGGGCAGTTGCCTTGTACTGAGCGAACGAGACCCAGGCATCCTTGCCGGCCACGACGATGTTGGACACCGGGTGGGCGTCAGCCTGGACCGTGATGGTACCGCTGTTCAGGATTGTTTGGACAACTGACGGGGTTGCACCCGTAGCCTGGTTGGTGACAGCTGTATCCAAGGACGGGGTTACCGTGTTGGAATCAGCATCCTGCGCAGTGATGTCGTCACTTGAGGCAACACCGACGGCAACCTTGTCGTAAGGTGACGTGGTGGAAGCCGTGGAAGAGAACGAGGCCTTGACCGTCAAGGTCTTGGTCGTGCCCTTCGTGATGGTCAGATTCATGTTGGTGATCTGAGCCTTACCAGTCGTGG
Source organism: bacterium (assembly GCA_021796435.1). Classification (GTDB taxonomy): domain Bacteria; phylum Patescibacteriota; class Patescibacteriia; order 2-12-FULL-60-25; family 2-12-FULL-60-25; genus CAIKNB01. Next base: position 460,113 of record JAJYXM010000016.1, on the reverse strand, counting down.
TGTCAGGAGCCTTGGCGAGACCTACCTGGGTGTCGCCATCGAACAAAGCCAATGAAGTCACACGTTGCGAGAAGTTGGCGAGAGCTGTCGCGGAACCGCCAAATGAGTTGACGGAAGCGAGAGCAGCCTGGCCAGCGAGCGTCAGGTTGGTGACGGTAACGTCGGACTCAGCCGAAGCGGAGAGGACGAGACCAGCGACCGCGACGTTCTGCTGTTTCTTCACGAGCGTGCTGGAGACTGGGTTAGAGGCAAGCGAGACGGTCAGGCGGGAAGCCTTGACGGTCTGCGTATTGCCGGTGACGGCCTGATTCGGGACGATCTTCGAAGTGGCGAGATATTCACCCGTGTCGACGATGCGCACGTCATTCGAGCCAAAGGCCACGAAGTTAATGCGATACTGACAAGTGCCGTTCGCGAAGAATTCGCCAGCGGCGTCTTCAGAAGCGGACAAGTCAGCCACGACAGCCAGATTGAGCGTCTGACCAGCAGAGATGTTCTGCGTGTCAGTGAATACCAGGTTCTGGGTAGCGGATAATGGATAACCAGTTGTCGTCAATTCCTTCGGACCCATCCAAGTATCGCCAGTATCGAGGTTCTTGACCTTGATGTTGCGGAAGTATGCCGTGCCAGCGCTACCGACGAGGTAACAACCGGCGCCAGCAACCTTCTCGATGGTGAATCGGAGGTTGCGAATCTCGAGCGTGTTATCCGGTGAGGTTAATGCGAACTTGTACATCGTGGCGCCCAACTGACCCTTAGACAAGCTTCCCGTCGCAGGACCGTTGTACGAATTTGTCAACTGCCCGCCTTGGGTAGTGACTTCGATGTAGTTGGTGCCTGTACCGTCGAAGGTACCGGAGGTACCGATATCGACAGCTGCGCCAGCATTGTACTTCAGATCCTTGGCAGTCACGTCAGTCGTGTATTCGATGTAGGTCTTGATGGTGCGACCGGAGCGGCCAGCAACATCAGCCTTCAAGGAGAACACCTTAGTGGTGCCATTAGCGATCGTGTAAGCCGGACTAAACTTCAAGACGATGCGACCGTTGGATTCGACAGCAGCGGCCGAGGCCACCATTGTCGTGCCCTGGTACAGTTTGAAGTTCGTTAAATCCGAGTTCGTGACAGAGCCGCCCTGATACAGAGTGACCTGGCTGACCGAAATGTCGTTCGTGTTAGCCGTGAGCTTGAAGTTGGAAACTTCAGCTTGCTCTGCACCGATGTTCGGGTTAGCAGGTGTCGCGCCCTTCGTTACGGTCAAGGTGCCAGCAGACACGGTACCGACAACGAAGACGTTGCCGCGGACCGGGAATGAACCGCCAACCGTGGCTGAACCGCTGACTACGACTGAAGCCGCATCCAGGACTTCGAACGCATGTTCGCCGCCTGTATCGGTCGGGGACGAGAAGTCACCGTAAACGTATACGGACTTCATCGAGCCGGCCGGAACCGTTAGGTTCAAAGCGTTGAACTCGACGACATTAGTCGATGAGTTGATGGTGCGACCGGTGGTCAAACGCACGCCATCCTGATTGTACAGGTAGACGTTCGAGAAATCAGCGGCAGAACCGACGCCCACGCGGTGGAAACGCAGACCGGAAACCATCACGTCGGATGAACCGGCGGTCAGGTTAACCTTAATAAGCGGGACAGAAGCGGCGTTCTTCGGGACAGTGGCACCAGCTGGAGTGTCGGAGGCCAAAGCCACCGTCAAAGCGCCCGTAACCGGGGTGGAGCCCGCACAGACCGTGTCGGCCAGGTCGGATTCACGACCAGCGACGTCTGAACCGTTGCCGTAGGTGATCGTGGTGGTGATGACGTTCAAGGCATTGTAGCCATTGGCAGCGAAAGCTGCGTCAGAGCTGAACATGCGCTTGGCGCCGCTCCAGACCACGTATTTATGCGTATCACCAGCATACGTTATCAACGTACCGTCCGGGTGGACGTTAGTGGAGATCGAAGAACCTACAGTGTAGTTGCTGAAGTAAGCATCCGGCACGTCAACGACGCGAGTTGCCCAAGCATCTCCGTAGAGAGCCTTGGCGACTGCCTCGGATTCGAGCCAGTGCAAGGTGCCGCACTTAGTGACGGCGTACACCTTAGGATCGGTGGTGATCTTTACCAGCTTGGTACCTGGCCTCATCGTAACGTTGATGCTACCCATAGAGATAGCAGCGAGTTCCGAATCAGTGATCGTTTTCACCGCGGAGAAATCGTTATACCAAGAGAAGTAAGTCTTTTCATTCGGGAAGACATAGCGCATCCCGTCGGCGGCGTAGTAATACACCGCGGGACCTGATGCCTTGATCAAATCACCGGCAGTCAAGGTAGCAGCTGAAGCCATGCCAGGCATGACCAGAGTGCCGATCCCAACTGACCAGACGATGGTGGTCAAGGAGACGAAGGTCGAAAAAACCTTTTTAAGCATTTGATTCATATCAACCCTGTTAAGGGTTTGAGTTGTTTTGCGTCAGGGATCCTAGTGGAATCCGTTGACGCTTGGGAGATGAATAATTTTGCCATGCCCCCCGACAAGCATCGGGGACGACCTTTACGGCTGGCTCGAATGTGTGCAAACGAGCGGACGTGTGGATTTGATTCCTCCCGAGACCGGAACGCGCATGACGCGAACGAATCTCTGGAGGTACATCCCCCGCCCGTCAGGATGTCCGTCAACGAGAGACAGACACCCTGCGAGGCGTAAGAACTTACGGAGTTTCCTACTGCGTTCCGGAAGCAGCACTTTCGCTGCTCGAAGACGCCACCGCTTCATCAGTGCTCTGTGTACCGGAAGATGTCACAGCCTGCTCCCCTTCGTCGAACGACCCGTCCGTGACGCCGGACTGGCTTGAGGATGCGGCAGCCAGTTGGTCCTTAGTCTTCTGCAGAGCGAAAGCTTGTGTCGTCTCGTCCTTCATCTTATCCAGAAGTTCAGGCAGACCGGCTACTGTGGATGATGAGTTCAAGGAATTCGCCAACATGTTCAGAGTCGAAGAAGCCATCGAAGGCGTCCCCGACGCTCCTGTCGCGAACTCCAGGGGTTGATCGAGTTGCGTGACTTCCGTCACGATCTTCGCGTGATCCTGCATCGCCTGGACCAGGTCAGAGGCCGGGAACACGTCTTCCGACTCTTGGTTCTTTTCCGCCATGACTTCTATTGCCTTTACTCCGGTATCAGCCGCTGCGGATTGCGCTTCCGTGACCTTCTCTTTATCTTCCGGAGGCAGGCTGTCTTTAGCATCACGTAAAACCGCTATGACTTCGTTCGATTGTTTGTCCACCATCTTCGCGGCTGCCGCCGTAGCGTCCGGTGATGCGCTCTGTGCCACATCGTTCAACTGATCCTTCAAGGTCTTCACGTCGTGCTTCAGGATCTCTGCGACCTGCACGACCTTATCTTTCGTATCGCCGTTCGGCATGCTGACCACTTGCTTCAGCTCATCGATACGACGTGACGTGAATTCCGTCTTCAGCTTGAGCTTATCCTCCTTCGGTCCGGTCATGACTATCCGCGCTTGTTCCGAAGCTAATTTGAGGCCATACAGAAAATCTCCAGGTAAGGATTTTTCCGCAGCCGATACAGACATGATGGATCCACCTGCAACCACCAGGATCAAAGCTAGGCCAGCCAGCACCGGACGGCTTACCCAAGTGAAAATCTCTTGCGGGAAAATGAATCCATAGACCTGACCCAACTTCTTGCTCCAAGCATCTTTCTTGGTCGGCAAAGTGTTTTTGACCTGCATCAAAATAGTGGCTCGGGTTTCCTTAACCCAAGCCGTATCCGGCTTGATCGACTGTCTCATCAGCTTAATCTTGTCCAGCTGTTTTGTCGCTTCTTTGTTCATGCTCTTTCAGCGCTTTCAATGCCCTATGGTAGATGACCCTCACATGACCCGGATTCTTCTCCAGGATCGTCGCGATCAGGCCGAACGACAACCCATCCACCAGCCTCAGGCTCAATACGTCACGGTAGTCTTCCTTCAGGATACGTATCTTCCGCAGAAGCAAAGCCACTTCGGCACCGCTACGCATCGCTTCCTCTGCCGCGCCCTTGTCGCTGTCCTGCGCCTGTATATAAGTAGACGCCACGGCATCGTCAAACGTTACAGACTGGACGCTGATTTCTTTTCCTCTTTGGCGATATTTATCGATAATCAGGTTCCTGGCTATCCGATACAACAAAGCCTTGATATTCGCTATCTCATTGTTTTCGTTGATGTACTGCCAGGCCTTGGTGAAGGTCTCATGCGTAATGTCTTGCGCGTCCTCTTTGCTCGGCAATTTCAAAAAAGCGAAACGATAAATCGCTTCCACGTAACGGTCATAAATTTTGGCAAACGCTTCCGGATCCCGCGCAATCTTAAGGCGGTACAACAGGTATTTATCTACGAGATTTGCCATTTAGTGGTTTGATTTAGGACTCTGCCATTTGATTAAGTGACTCCAAGAAAGTCTTACTAAAAATCCAAGTACGCATCATACGAGGTGCCGCAAGGATTTCTAAAAACTAAACTCGAAGCAGGGTATCAAATGTTAAAGTCCTGAGGTGCAAACGAGGTAAAGGTGGTACTAATACTAGCCTAATGTCCGTTTTTTTTCAAGCCTATATAGCACTAAAAATCGATAAAAACCTAAGGACTAACCTTCATCCAGCTTTAACCTCATTTGGTACGACTATTTGTCCATACTATTGTTGACAAAATAATAGAAATAAGCCTACAATGAGTTAAATGACTATGTCCAATGAAAACGCTGTACGTGTCACCATCTCCGAAGCCGCGAGACTCTTCGGCGTAAACCCACGCACCATCAGGCGCGCCATCTCTTCGGGAGACATCCGCTATATAGTCGTACAGGGCAGGTACAAGATCCTGTTCGAGTCTCTCGTAACCTGGTCGCAGCGCAAGACAAGCGTCCGCAACAAGACCAACGCAGTCGGCATCGGCCAATGGGTCGATCAATGGAAAATAAAGAACGCGAGGTATTCCCCGCGTCCTCCCTCTGAATGAGGGCTCGCCTTCCCTTGTCCCTGATTCACTCCTGGACCGTACCTTTGCCTCGAGCTTTCTCATCGTTCGAAAGGTCTGTATCGATACTCGGCGAAAACGCCTGCACATGTTTGCCGAACTCATCCGTCGCGTCTATGGAGCTACCCAACAAGATGTTAGCGTATAACCCCTCTTGATTTTTTTGCGGCACTAACTCGACTTCATATCCGAAAGTTATTTTTCCTAGCCCCGCCAAGTCGGCTTCTTCGACCGTCATCTTCACCGCAGCATCGGTAGATGAAAAACTTATCGGGATAGTCGATGCATATTTGCCGGTCGCCTTCACGTTGTCTGCGAGCTGGGCATCATATGTGAGATCATGCAAAGAGCGATCAGCCGGACCGAGCGTCCACAAGATCCAATAGCGCGTCGGCTCTCCTGAGACCGGCGGCAAGGGACCCAAACCTAACTGATCACCGCTTGCGGTGTAATAACGCGCCTGCACCTCGAAAGGCAGACCTGCCGATGTCAGCTCCAGCATCTGACCAGACAGATGATAATAATCGCCATCGTAGATCGATACGAGCATGAGCTGACCTTCTGTCACACCTTGGACTTTGCTGATATCGACCGCACCGCTCCCTTCCGGCAAATCCACGATTTCGAAAGCGGATCGTCTGAAAGCAGTGATCTCTTTCTGTAACAGGATGAGACGCGCACCAGGCTGTGCCCCAGAATATCTCACGATGGTTCCGGCTCCGGAATCGGATGTCTGCGGCGCCTCAACGACCGCAGGTACCTGTGTCTCATGCATCAAATCCAGATCGAGCTGATCGACCTTCCTCCCCCTCGACTGCAATTCCAACCTGAAAGCCAGATGCTCGCCTTCCAGACCGGTTCCGACATTTAAGAAAACTATCTTCTGGCTGTTCGCCGGTAACGCAGGCAAGCTATAGATGCCGTCACTCCCCAGAGTTGCATGCGGCGCACCGATCGATTCAGCCAAAATCATATTCATCGGACTGCTCGTGGCTGCCGATCTGTTCTCGATGACGATGGGTATCTGCGCGCCTTCCGAAACTCCAGCCACAGGCATAAGACTCATCAGACGAAGCGCCGATGAAGTCACAGGGCGCGAATCCGTACCGATAAGGGCTTGTTCGAAAATTATTGGATCATATTGCTGCAACACGAAACCTATATCCACCCGTGTGTTGATCGTCGCATCAAGATGCACCAAGACTCTACGCGTAGCGGTCTCTCCCGGGGAAAGGCTGCCGATCGTCCACATGCCGTCCCGATCTAGCGCCGGCCAAGCTTGGATCAAACTCATCTCTTGGGGCAGATGCAACGCAACTTTTATCCCAGTATGTTGCCTCGCGTCAGTTACGCGCACCTTAACTTCCAACGGTACGACGTCAGCCGAGCTCAATTCAGGCGTCGCCAAAGTTACCTCCAAGCCAGGATCCGCCGTCTGGATGCCGCGAAAAAACACCACCAGATCGAAAACCAGCAGCGTGCCCAGCACGACTAGGATGAAAGCATCGAACGCGAACACCCATCTTGCGAAGCGATGGCGCCCTGCATATTTGTCACGATAGATGCGGCGTATATGCGAAGTCACCGCGCGCGCTGGCGCAGCCGCGACCTGGCTCGCCGGAGCCATCAGACCGCTCGAGCGTCGGACATTGCTGACTGTCTTTTGCTTACGCATATTATGTCGTTCGTTAGATCGCGGGCATCCCTCCCACCAGTATCTCATCGATACCGTCGCCGTTCAGGTCAGCCGCACCTACATCGATACCGTTAGTCACCGGCTGTTCGCCCAGAACTATTTCTCGCTTAAGATTACCGCGCGCGTCGAAAACGCGCACTCTGGGCTTAGCTCCGCGCCCTGAGCCTACGATGATCTCGTCTTTACCGTCTTTGTCGACATCGCCCACTGCTATCGATATTCCCCCGGCTTCGTTCGGATCGAAGGCAAAGAAAGATCCGCCCCAGACCTTGCCGTCCGTCTTCCAGATACGCACATGCGGTCCTCCGCCGGGTCCAGCCGCTGTCACGATTTCTCGCATGCCATCACCATCCAGATCACCCATCGCGACACGCACGCCACCCGAAAACAGCGGCATATACGCTGACCAACGCGCCAGCTCCTTGCCGCTCCAAGTGAAGACGCGCGTCTCCGGTGGTTTGCCTTCGCGCCCGACCACGATTTCCAGCGCCGCATCGCGATTCGCATTTCCGACGGACAGATAAAGCGTGCCCGTATAAGCCGAACCGTATGGTCGGAAGGTCACTGGTTTCCGCGTTCCGCCGAAACTCACGGTCACTGCCCCTTTAGCCGCGGAAACCACATCATCAAAACCATCCTGATCGACATCCGCCACGAATACCGTAGCTCCGCTCGGCGCATCGCCGCGCTGCGCAAAAAAACCATTCTGCGTCTGCTTGCCGCTCATGTCATAAGTCCTGATGAACGCCCCATTCACAAAAGAAGTCCCGATGATGTCATTTATGGCCACACGCTTGATGAGCAATAATCCATCCTGTGCCCCAAGCATCACGCTATCCACCACCGAACCATCATTCGTTTTCTTGTCCTGCGTACCATGCACCTTCTCGAATATCCCTGGGAGGCTGACTTTTTGCGCCTTCGTAGTGCTGTTGACCAGGACTAGGCCGTTGTCATAACTGCGCATCCACACTGCCGGCACGGATCCCTGCCCGGTCGCTGCAGCCAGGATACGCGGCCCGCTCTTAGGTTGGCCCAAAGGGACCTCATATTCGTCATACCACCAGACCACGTTGTGGCTGTAATCGCCCTGATCGAAGGAATAGGAACTTCCGGCAGCCAAAGCGCTGCTCAAACCGAAACGCATCAGACGATAATTGGTCTGCTCCGGACGGTTGTCGGTATTAACGTTGATGGCCGTATATGCCGGCGTCATGTTTTTCGCCAACGTATCCCGCACTTCCTGGAAATTCGGTCCCCAGCTCCAGCTCGGAAAATGCTCGAACATCACGCCGTTCAGCTTATCGGCATAACCTGCGCCGCCATTCCCTAACAGGATCGCATTAGGGTTATATTGCTTGATCAGGCGCAGCATCTTCTGCATGCCGTCATTCCATGCCTTGTCCGCCGTCGCCTTATCGTCCGCTTTACCGTTCCGGTCCAGGTCATAGCTCGACTTCGCGAAATGCGAAATGCCGTCGAAAACGTTATCCAGGAATACCCCATCCCACATCCCGCTCGACATGATCTCGTCGCGGATGAAACGCGGAAAAAATTCGTTCCACTTCTCGCCCGATTGGCCCTGGTCCGTAACATTCAGCATGGGTTGGCCCGGCCAGAAATAAACTTTAGCTCCGGTTGGACCATTGACCCACCAATCGTCCTTGATCGCCGTACCCAGCCTGGCGAAAGGATAATTCGCGGGTTCCGAGAAATGCGCGACCGCATATTCCTCGGTCGGCAGATAAGCCAAGATCTTGATTTTCGGATTCAGCTGTCGCAACTTCAATATCTTATCCGGATAACGCGCCTGTTGATTGGCGTCCAACACAACCACATCCCAACGCGCCAAGGCCGGAAGATCCTCTTCTTTCATCTGCCAATCCAGATACAGGTTGATGATCGGCGGCGACCCAGGCAGCGCTTGCGCAGCTTGGACCGGAAACGCCATCTGCCCCACCAGGCAGGTTGCGACTATTACCGCTATCAGGATGCGCCTCATGTATAGAACTTAGCAAAATAAAGCCAAATTTTCAACGTTTATGCTCCAGCTTCATGGTAGGCGATTTCCAATTCCGCTAAGTGTTTTTGCCAACCGAACATGTCACGTGCACGATGCTTCGCCGCTTGCGACATCCTCTCCCATGCTCCCTGATCCTGTTCCATCACGATCTTCAAAGCCGCTGCCCAAGCGTCTATGTCCTGTGGCGCAACTAGCCAACCGGTATTTTCCTCATCCACTAATTCCGGCAAACCGCCTATACGCGATGCGATGACGGGCAAACCTTGCGCCATCGCCTCCAGCACGGCTAACGGCGCATTCTCGTACCACACCGAAGGCACCGCCATGACGCGCGAATTCTTGCGCAACTCCTTCAGCTGCTCTTGGCGTAGAAAACCCAAAAAAGATACGTTCTCCGCGTTCAACGACTTAGCCAATTCCTTCAGCTTATTCTCCTGGGGACCGGCTCCGGCGATCTTCAGCTCCAAGCCGGGTAAACGCGATGCGGCACGTATCAGAACGTCCACTCCCTTCTCTTCCGAGAGTCGACCGATATACAGGATGAAATTTTCCGTTCCTTCGACCTGATCGTATGACTCATCGACTGGATTATGTATGACCTTGAATTTTGACGGCGGCTCTCCCCACTCGCGCATCTTCCGGGCCACGAAATCGGTCGGACAGATGAAGAACTTCACGGTGCGTTCGTAGGATTGGTTGAACTTGGTCAGGCCCATCTCGCAAGCCGCCAGAAAATTCGGCGCGAACGACGCGCCCAAACAGTGATGTCGCACCGCTTCCAGATAATGCCCGCCCTTGCAACGTTCACACGGCGCACCTTCGGTGAACATCTTATAGTTCGGGCACGCCAACTTATAATCATGCAAAGTCTGTACGCATGGGAGACGTCGTCGCCTGATGGGCTGCAGGATCGACGTCGTCAGATGATGATAGATGTTATGTAGGTGTACGATGTCCGGCTTGTATTCATCCAGGGCCTTAAGCATGGCGCCCTTGGCTTCGCTGTTCCACAAGAAACTCAACGCCTTGCTCGCGTCTTTCTCAATGCCTTCGCTCTGCGTAAAATCATGGCGCTTGACGAAGAACCGGCTGTCCGGAGTCTCGACATTCTTCTCGGAGGAGGTCGCCAAGATGTGCACTTCATGCCCGGCTGCCGTCTGCTTCTCCATCAGACGCTGGATGTAGATATCCGTACCGTCGCGGAAATCGAAGAATTTATTCACATGGAGTATGCGCATATCATTCACCTTTAAGGTAACGGAACAGATCGTATAGGCCGGCGTATTTTTTCGCCATCTCTTCGACCGAACAGCTCTGCCGCACGCGATAACCCAAGACCGCACTACGCCTCAAGGCCGAGGGATAATCGGCCAGGATTTTCCGCAAAGCACGGACGAACGCTTCTTCATCCCCCACGGCGGCGAATTCCGCTTCATCCTTACCTGCCACCTCATAGGACTGCGGGATATCCGGCAAGACGAGCGGCACGTCGGCCGCCGCGGCTTCCACATAACTCAAAGCCAAACCCTCGTAGCGCGCCGTCGAGATGAAGATATCGGCCTGAGCCAAAAGGTCAGGGACATCATCCCGGTATCCCAAGAACCGGACCTTCTTGTCCAAGCCGGCTTCGGATACCTGCTCTTTCAATGTTCGTTCAAGTTCCCCGCTGCCCACGATATCCAGTCTGAAATCACTTTCCAATTTTCCGACCGCTTTGATCAAGGTCGCGAAATCCTTTTGGGCCGTGAGACGACCCACAGCCAACATCCTGGGCACTTCCGAGAGGTTCCTGTTACCGCGGCGCTTCACCTTCTGCATCGCGATGCCGTTTGGGATGACGAAAATCTTACGCTCCGGCAGATGCTCCACCTTCATCATGAATCGCTGCACCGCGGACGAGACAGCGACGAAAGCATCGGTGCAAGGCGACAACGCCCACTTGATGAAACGCTTGGTACCGCTGTCGTCGACGTTCACGTTGTGCTCGGTCGAAAAGACTATTTTGCGGAAAGTCATCCTGGCCGCCAGCCTTCCCCACAAATCGGCGCCGAAAAGATGCGTATGGACGATGAGCGGCCTATCGCGCAAAAAGAGACGGATCAGACGGAACAGGCCTACTACGTTGAAAGGCCCACGCCTTTCGAAGACCGCCAGATCTATCCCGCGTCTCTCCGCCTCCTGCTGCAATTTACCGCCACCATAAAAAGACACGACTTTGCTCGCGTAGCCATAAGCCGGCATGCGCTCGGCCAAATCCAGCACCAACCTTTCCGCCCCTCCAGGATCCATCGTCGGCACAATCTGATAGACCAGGCGTGATTTTCTTTTTCGCTCAAGTTCCGACCGATAAAGCCCCGCATATGCATCGACGAATTTCCCGAGATCAAGTTCGTGGCGCAACCTGTCCCCGCAAGTCTGCGCATAACGTAATGCCTCATCCGGATTATCCAGCAAAGTAGATATCGCCTTCGCCCACGCCGGAACATCGCAAGGCTCAACGAACAACGCCTCATCAGGACGCAAAAACTCATGTATCACCGGCAGATCGGAGACAATCAACGGAACGCCTATGGCCGCCGCTTCCAGCACAGCCAAGCCCTGGCCTTCCCAACGCGATGGGAAACAGAAGACATCGGATTCATGCATCAGCGAAGGCACATCGTCGCTGAAACCCAAAAACTCGACGCGCGATTCCAGGTCCAGACGCTTAGCGAGTTGCTTAAGCTCTTCCTCTGCCTCGCCTTCACCGGCGATGCGCAAGATCCACTCGTGCTTCACCAGCGCCAATGCTTTCAATAAGACATCGAAACCTTTTTGGCGCGAAAGTCGGCCGACGGCCAACAACACCGGGACATCCTTGAACTGCCGGCGTTCCCGCACGGCGATGCGGGAAAAATCCAGACCGTTCGGGATGACCGTGACCTTACTTTCCGGCGTATCCTCGGAGACGCGCAGATACTCCTTCACCGTATTCGAGACTGCGACGCCCCTTGCCGCAAGACGGTTCGTACAATGTTTAAGCCAACGCCGGACTGCACCTAACTGCAGGTTCACGTTATGTTCCGTCCACAGGATGATCGATACACCGGCGAAATATGCCGCTGCCCGCGCATAGATGTCGGAATCGAAAAGGTGTGTATGGACTACATCCGGCCTTTCACGCCTGAAGAACGAATACGCGTGGAAAAAAGTATCCGCCGCCCAAGGCCAACGGTAATGCCCGACTTCCACCTCTACGCCAGCCTCCCTGAAAAGCTTCTCCAACGGACCGCCGCGCAACAACGCCAAGACCTTGACCCTGAATCCGCGTGACGGCAGACCGCGTACCAATTCGAACAACATGCGTTCCGCACCGCCCGCGTTCAGCGTATCCACCACGTGGACGATGTACGGTTTGTCATGCAACTCGCGCGTCGCCGCTATCAACCAGCCATCAGCCATCGCCATGGGCAGCCGGCTGCAGAATCTCGCATCCCAACTGTCCAGCCTATGGAACGTACCGCTGCCGCGCCGCATGAAAAAACGGCCTAACAGATAATAGAATTCCTTGAAGACCCCCGCGGCCTGTCCCCACGCATCCACGCGCCAGCCCGTTCCATGCAACAGATCGCTCAACGACCTCAGATGGAAAAAGATGAAATGCGGATGGTCCTGCGACGTCTGGACGTCCTCATGCAACACGCGGCGTTTGATCGACGTCTTCAGTCTGCGCCCAAGACGCGTATGGGTCGTGACGAAACGGATGGATTCCTCCAGGCTTCCGCCGTTCGGCACGGAAAGCAACAGCAACCCTCCGGGGTTAAGACGCTGCGCGACCGATTCCAAAAAAGCTTTCGGGTCCTGCTGATGTTCCAAGACTTCGCTGGCGATGACCACGTCGAATGTCTTGCCCGATACCCGATCGAATGAACCGACCAGGAATCTCGCTTCCAGGCCCAGCTCTTCCGCCTGCACTTCGGCACGCTTGATGGAGACCGCATCATAATCCACGCCCGTGACCTCATAGCCCAGTTTAGCCAAAGGCAAACTGATGTTACCGTTACCGCAACCGATATCCAACACGGTTATCTCTGCGGTCCGCCGTCCGCCGCTCCAAGCGGCGATACGGTCGACGAAAAAATCCAACCTTCGCAGACCTCCCGGTTCACGATGATAGGCCGTAAAATTGTGGTACGGCTTAAAAGGCTTCACGCGCTAAGTATAGCAAAAAAACCGGCTTTACGCCCTTTGACCGGAATGGACGACAAGCCGACTATCGGATGCCTGAAGCTAACTTCTTTTTTCTTCCGTCTCGTGACCCAAAACCTGGAAAGCAGCCAGACATAAACCGATCGGCAGCCACATCTTGCCCGTCCAATAATCCGTGTTGAAAAGCTGATATACGAAAGCACCGCCTGCTGCCGCTATGAACAAGCTCAAGATCTTTTGGTTACGTCCGCTCCCGACCGAACGCAAACCTTGACGCACGAACAGGACAAAAGCGACCACTAAGATGAGCAATGCGGCCAACCCCAACGAACCAGTCTCCATCATCAGTTTCTGGATGAAACCGTGCGAGTCCAAGGGTGCGCCATACTCGATGGTGAACAGAGCCGTCGAGCCGATGTGCTGGATGAAGCTGCCCGCCCCGACCCCGAATATCGGATTATCCTTGAAATAATCGAAAGCTATTTCGGTAAGCGAAAGACGTGTCGTATCAGAACTCTGCGCCGTATAAGTGGTCGTATAATACAGGACGCCGATTGCGAACGGCAGCAACAATATGCCCAACATCATCAACTGCGAAAGATATTTTTTGACGCTGTCTCGCCATACCGTCAAAGCGAGGAAAGTGGCCTGCAACACGGATACGATCCAGAAGGTACGCGTGAAGGTAAGGATGCCGATAAGCGTCTGGAAAGCGCCGAGCCACAACAATATACGGCGCCATCTTTGGTCCTTGACCAGCATTGCCAGCGCCCAGGCCAAGAACGAACCGTAGACCATTATCTCCGCCAACTCGTTATGGTTCTCGCCCAAAGCGCTCACACCGAAGATCGGCAAGGGATGGGCGCGACCCAATACCATGCTCGGGTCAGACGGAAAAAATACGGCGACCAGACCGGTCAAAGCCGCTGTCACGCAGGCCACCAAGACCACGGACAAGGCTCCGATCAGTCTCTTCTTGGACTTGATCAGGTTGACCGGCAAGGCGATGAACGCCAGATAGTCGAACAACACGGGGCGCAGGCTGAACTGCAGAGTGAAAGCCCGATCAGGATAGGCGGATGAGAAGATCGAGAGGACATGCGCCAAGAACAGGAGAAGGTATTCCTTGATCAACGGCAATCTGGGGCGCCAATTCACATCATGCCTGCCGACCCAAAAAGCTATGAGCCGCATGGCCCATGCCGCCAAGACCGGAAACATCGCTATCTCCACCAGAAAAACATCCAAAGACCCGCCGAAAGATAGTTGGCCGATCAGGAGCCCTCCTGTGGGCACCGACACCATGATGCCCAAAAATGGGACCAGGAATATAGCGGCATAGAACGCAGCATAGATGAAACGATAAGCAAAAAGGATGGCGAAGGCCAAGGCGAGCAAGACGATGGAAAGATAAGGCGGTCCGATTGCCGTGAAAGTCAAAGTCAGGACCAAAATCAAAAACATGCCCCACGTGAGCGTCGCGTAGTCGCGCTCTTCGGTGACCTGATGCATAAGACAATTGTAACACGAAAAAGGCAGATACGAATGTAGGGGCGAATGATCATTCGCCCCTACTGATGAAGTTTCTCCCCTGAAATGGAAGAGACCGCCTCAGCATGGGTTGCCGAAGCGGTCTCAAAAGTGTAGGGGCGAGGCATGCCTCGCCCAAGCGTCAGAGGAAGGAGGTCAGGGAACGATGAGGTCGCCGTTGAAGTACACGGCGCCGACCGGGCCTGTGCCCTTGCCGTTCCAGACGTAGGTGAAGGGCACGACCACGGCGCCGTCCTTGACCACGGTGAGTCCGACGTCCGCGCCGTTCCCGCCGCACGGGAAGTCCGTGCTGTGGTCGAAGGTCCAGCAGTAGCCGCCGCTCGCCATCGAGTAGGCATAGCGGCCGTCGAACACGAGGTGTGCGCCGCTGGGCAGCGTGACCAGGCACGAGTAGATGCCCGAAGCAATCGTCTCGCTGCAGACCGTACCCCACGGGTGCTGCACGCCGCCGTTCAGGACGTCGACGTACCATCCCATGATGTCGACCGGCCCCGTCGGCATGCGCTGCGGATCCGGCGTCCAGGTGAAGACGAGGTCAGTCGTCGCACCAGCCGAACCACCCGTACCACCGGTCCCGGCCGTTCCGCCGGTTCCCGCGGCGCCTGCCGTACCACCCGTGCCGCCAGCTCCGCCAGCGCCACCCGTGCCAGCCGTACCACCGGTCCCGGCCGTTCCGCCGGTTCCCGCGGCGCCTGCCGTACCACCCGTGCCAGCACTTCCGGCCGCGCCACCCGTTCCGCCGCAAGTCCCGTTGCCGGGGTTCACGTTCGGATCCGTGTCGTCGCAGTCATCCGCGCCGCCCAGGTTGGTGGGGCACACCTGCTCCGGAAGGACTCCAGGCTTCGACCAGTTGTCGTGGTCGTCGTCGACGCCCTCGTCCTTCAGGCCGTTGCAGTTGTTGTCCTGCTGGTCGCAGAGCTCGAGCGCGTTCGTGTTGATCAGCGGCGCGGTCAGCGTGTTGCACTGACGCAGCGACGAGATCTCCGAGCCCTTGTCGCAGCAGTCTCCCTCGGCGGCGGTCTGCCCGTCGCCATCGGCGTCGTCGTCACACGCGTCCCCGAGTCCGTCCTTGTCCAGGTCGGACTGCGTCGGGTTGGCGATGTCGGGGCAGTTGTCCACGCCGGTGCACTGCGCGCTCGGAAGGACCACGCCTGGGTTGCAATACCCGTCATTGTCCTTGTCGTCGTCGCACGCGTTGCCGTAGGCGTCGCCGTCGCTGTTGGCCTGGTCGGGGTTCGGAACCCGCGGGCAGTTGTCGAGCCCGTTGAGGATCCCGTCGCCGTCGACATCGTCGTCACAGACATCCCCGATCCCGTCATCGTCCTGGTCCGCCTGGTCGGCGTTGGCCTGGTTCGGGCAGTTGTCGGTCGCGTTCGGCACGCCATCGCCGTCGAGATCCGGGTCGCAGAGATTGCCGATCCCGTCGCCGTCCTGGTCGAGCTGGTCGAAGTTGGCGACCGTGGGGCAATTGTCCTTGGGGATGCAGTTCGGGTCGGTGTAGACCAGGAGCCCGACATTCGAGCAATCCTGCACTCCGTCGCCGTCGCTATCACCCTCGCATGCATTTCCGACGCCGTCGTGGTCGCTGTCGGCCTGATCGACGTTCGGGACCCGCGGGCAGTTGTCGTTCCCGTTGGGGATCCCGTCGCCGTCGAAATCGTTGACGCAGGCGTCGCCGATCCCGTCGTGGTTCGTGTCGACCTGGTCCGCGTTCGGCGTGAACTGGCAGTTGTCTGCCGTGTCCGGCACGCCGTCGTTGTCGTCGTCGGGGTCGCAAGCGTCCCCGAGCCCGTCCTTGTCGGAATCGCTCTGGTTGTTGTTGGCGACGTCGGGGCAGTTGTCCTGCCCGGTGCAGCCGAACGTAGGGCCGTTGGGATCACAGATCCCGTCGTTATCCCTATCGTTGTCGCACTCGTCGCCCTGGCCGTCCATGTCGGAATCGGACTGGTCGGGGTTGGACACCGTTGGACAATTGTCCGCGAACACGCATGCCGGGTCCGTGTACGTCAGGGTCGGGTCAGTGCAGTCCAGGATCCCGTCGTTGTCGGAATCGCCGTCGCACTTGTCGCCCAACCCGTCGTTGTCCGAGTCGAGCTGGCCCGAGCAGTATCCGCTCACGCAGGTCCCGCCAGCGAACACGCAGTCCGCATCACCCTCGCACGAGGGCGGCGGATTCGGAACGTACATGCAGTTGTCGACCGCCACGGAGGCGACCGTACGACCGCTCGACGCGCTCGTGTCGTTGCACGGGAGCACGCCATCGTCGGCGCAGTTGGGGACTTTGTCCCCATCGATATCGTTGTCGCACGCGTTGCCCAGGCTATCGCCGTCGATATTCGCCTGGTCGTGGTTCGACATTGCGGGGCAGTTGTCGACAGGGACGCACTGCAGGTCGACGTACGTCCGAAGCGGATCCGTACAGTCGGCCACGCCGTCGTTGTCGCTGTCGATGGCCTGCACCGTGGTGCCGGTCGCCTTCTTGCTCGTACCGGAATCGGTCGAGCAGGCGCTGATGCTGATGGCGACGAAGAACGCGAGACCTGAGATGAACTTGAAGTTGACGTGGCTATGCATGATTCCGGCCCTCCTCTCGGCCGAACGCGAAACACCGATTGATCTGGCTCTGCATGACCGCTGACCTCCTCGTAACTTGTGAAGAGCACTCCCAGCCTAAAAGACCGGGCATCCCCCGCCCTGAAATGGCGCAATTTGGGAATATGTGACCCTAACAAATAAAGTAAGGATTGTCAATAAGCAAAGGGATAATGGCGGCAAAATAAGCAAAAACCTGCTTAACATAATATTTTAATCTAAATGAACGAATATCTAAGTATGGAAAAACCGCCAGGAGCTCAACCACGTTCTACGTGGGAGCACCCTGACGGTTTCAGGAGTGAAGGGACGAGATTGCCTCGCCCCTGCGCCAGACTGGTGACCTTAGAGGTTGGTCACCACATCGTGGCAAGTCCACTGATGGGTGGCGTCATCGTACGACGCCTCGGAGACGAGGTTGTAGGGAGTGTTGCTCACCTCATCCGAGACGGTGAGCGTCACCGGGACGTACGTCGGTCGGCTGCATACACCGTTGTTGTAGCCGATGTCCCAAGTTGCCCAGCCGTTGATTGTCCCCATCTTGATCGTGAAATCCCTGGGCGCGATGGGCGACTCGACGAGCACCTCGTAGATGCCCGAGCCGACGGAGTTCAGCCCGTACTCGAGGCCGTTCCGATCCCAGTCCTGCAGAACAGGACTGAGTCCGGAGATGGTCGTGAGACGATACCGGACGCGGCTCGGATCGTTCCCGCCGATGCAGTCGAGGTTGAGGTTGTCGCCGCATGACTCGGTCTGGCCATGGTAGCCACGGGGATCGAGAGGCAGGCAGTCGTCCTCGTCCGGGTCTCCGTCGCCATCGCTGTCGTCAGCCGTAGGCTCGAGCGCAATGGCGTGGAAGTAGAAATCACATCCACCGTCGCCATTGCTCTTCACCTCCGGCGCCGGCACATACTCACCGTTGAACGTCGCCCACACTGCCACGACACGCTTGAGTGTCACGGGGTCGCAGAACTTCTTGGCCCACGGATCCTTGCCGACCTCGGGGTCATAGTAGCCCCCGACCTTGACGACGTCGCCCGGCGCGACCTTGAAGGTGTACGTGCCTTCGTTCGTATTCGATGCCCAGAAGGTCGTGTTCCAGTCGACGGTCCCAGACTGCGGCGTCTTATCCTGGGCGAACATGTAGATGTCGTGATCCGTCGAACAGACCGGGATATTGATCGTGACCGACATCTCGCCGAGCGTGCTGACCGATCCACCGGATCCGCCCGTGCCAGCCGCTCCGCCGGTCCCCGCGCTTCCGCCACTGCCGCCGCTTCCCGAGCTCCCGCCCGTTCCGCTGTTGCAGTTGTTGACATCGTCGCAGGTGTCGTTGTAGCCGCTGCCGTCGCTCTTGCACGTCGTTTCGCCCATGCAGGTCGTCGAGAGCGCACATGGCGCGGACGCGTTCGGCGTGCAGACGGTTCCGGTGCTTCCACCGGTTCCGCCAGTCGATCCGCCAGTCCCGGCACTTCCGCCCGTACTAGCCTCGCCCGCCGCTCCGCCGGTCTCGCTCGATCCACCACTTCCGCCGGTCTGGGTGCTTCCACCCGAACCGCCGGTCGCTGTCGTTCCGCCGCTGCCAGCCTCGCCACCGGTTCCCGCAGTTCCTCCGCCGCTCCCTCCGGTAGAGGGATTGGAGTTGGACCCGCCGGTTCCAGCTTGCGAGCCGCCCGTGCCAGCTGCGCCGCCGGTCTGCACATTGCTGCCGCCACTTCCGCCGGTCTGGGTGCTTCCACCCGTTCCGGCCGGAGGCGGGACATAGCCGCCAGCGTTGCCCGCAGCATTCTCGTCGAGACCCGGGATGAGCCCCTCAGAGTTGTCGCCGCAACCGACGAACATAGAAAGAGAAACCGCAACCAGTCCAACCAGTGACTTCGTGTTCATCTTCATCGGAAATCCTTTCCCCGTCATCGACGGGATCATTCACGGCATCGAAGTTTGTGCATCATAGAACGACGCAGCGCCTGTCGAATCTTTGAGGCCATTGCTGACCTCGGTGAACGTGATCGGCTTGGACTCGAAGGCCAGGAAGACCCGACCTGCGTCCGCACCATTGCCTCCGCACGGCTTATCCGCGCTGTGGTCGAAGACCCAGCACGTCTTGTCCGTCTTGGAGTCGACGTAGCGGATCGCGAACAAGAACTCGCTGCCCGATGGGATATCCACCGTGCACGAGTATTCGTTGCTCGCTGTCCTTTCCATCTCGCACAGTTCTTTCTGCCAGGGGTGTTGATTCCCCGACGAGTTAAACGTGCCTTCGACCACCGGCACTCCGTATGGCACATGGTCCTGCGGGTAAACCCACCGGATCACGAGACCCTTGGAGTGGTTGGCGCACGCGCGCCAGATGATTCCGCTGATGATGATCAGCAGGAACGCCGCGGCAATTCCCATCGCTGCAGCCTGAAACGACTTTTTCACGGCAAAACCTTTCTCCCCCGTTTGACGGGGGTTGTTCGTTGTCATCCTGATTCAGAAAAACCGCTTTCGTCATCCCCGCGCAGGCAGGAATCGAGGCAATTTCCCCAAATCAGAATGACAACGGTTGTCTAAAGAACCAAATAAAATAACACAAAATGACACTTTTGTCAAGTGTTAGGCTGAATGTTTTAAACCAATTTTGTACCTAAAAATAGAAGAAAAACTAAGATACTAAAAACTTATGTAAATTAAAAGAAAAACACTTGTCTTAAAACTAATTTTACCTAAAATTAGACAAAAAATCCACCGTTCAAGATAAACAAAATCGAGCCCCGCAGGTAAGAAAGCTGACACTTCGCCTGACCCCTCCCTTTTCCTCTATGTGACAATGGGGTGCCTGCTTTCTTGACCGAGGATGTGTTCGAGATAGGCTGAAACGAGCCCCGCAGGTAAGAAAGCGGGCTCCTCGCCTGATCCTTCCCCTTCCTCTAAGTGAAGACAGGTATTCGCTTTCTTGACCGAGGACCTGTTCGAGATAGACTGAAACGAGACCCGCAGGTAAGAAAGCGAATACCTGTCTTCACTCACCCCATCTTTCGCTTATCCACCGGTTTACCCACCTGCCACGCCGCATTGAACATGGCGCGAAACAGATCCGTCATCTCTTTGTTCTCGACCAAAATCCCGAGCGGCTTGTTCTTGACCACATAAGCCGCGACTTTATTATCCACGATATTTATCTCGCCCGTAAAAGGATAAGCGCCGTACGGGAGCTGTTTGACCTGCCAATTCGTCAGATCCATCTTCGGGATCGCGAACTTAGGCTTCAACGAAAAAATATACCTCCCATGCACTCTACGCGACATCTTGAGACGTTGTGCAGGATTGATGTTGGCCATGCGCAACGTCCCTTCATCAATCGCGGTGAAGCTCAGATACTCCCCTCTGGATTGGGCCATGAATTCCCGCAAGGCCACTATCCCCTCTTCGCCCTCAAAGAACCTGACCTGCGGTTTGTCATCGATCGCATTGTAGAGCGCCATGAAATAAGGAATCGATTCCTGCAGTTTCTTCTTCCTGCTCTCCAGCTCATCACGTTCCCTGTTCAAGACAGCAGAAAGTCGCGAGGGCGATTCCGCCGTGAACAGGGTCTTTTTGTTCTCCGTACTGGATGAAGCCAACCCCCGCTTCTTTAGTTCATCCAATGTCAGATAAGTCGTCGAGCGGTTTACCCCGGCTTTCTGCGCTATATCCTGTACGCCAGCTGGTCCGATCTCCAACATCGCAAGATACACGCTTGCCTCTTTATTGCTCAACCCAAGTTCCAACAACCTCAATGTCGCCTCATGCATACCGATGTCAATTCGTCATTCGTAATTAACCCAACCCCTTCCAACAATTCGTCATTCGTCATTCGTAATTAACCCAACCCCTTCCAACAATTCGTCATTCGTCATTCGTAATTCGTAATTTTCTCTACGCCCATCGTGTAAGTACCGGCAAGATCTTCTCGGCTGCTGATTTCCATGTATAGCGTTTCGCCATCTCAAGACCAGCCGTCGAGAGCGTTGTCCGCAGATTCGGCTCCTGGATCAGCCTGTCCATCATGCCTATCAGCTGTTCCGGTTCTTCCGGCGAAAAATACAGGGCCGCGTCGCCCATGATCTCGGGCAATGAAGCGGCATTCGACGAAATCACCGGCGTACCGCAGGCCATCGCTTCGATCGGCGGGATGCCGAACCCCTCGTAGAATGCAGGATGGATCAAGGCGTGCGCCGCCGAGATTATGTACGGTTTATCAACCTCCGGCACATATCCCAACTCAAGGATCTCGGATTTGACGCTCGAATTCGCTATTTCGCGTTTGATGTCTTCATATCCGAATCCCTGCGGTCCCATCAACACAAGTTTGAAAGGATCGCCTACGCCGCGGCGAACCTTGAACTGCGTAAATGCCTTGACCAGCATGGCGATGTTCTTCTTCGCCTCCTGTCTGCCGATGGCCAAAAAGAACGGTTGGTTGACGCGATAGCGCCATAATCTCTCTTCCACCGCATCCCCATCTTTGATCTGTTTATACGTCCCATGATCTATGCCGTTATAGGCGATGGCGATTTTATTCGAGTTAATCCCATAGGCTTCGGAGATCTCGCGTCCGGAAAATTCCGAGACGCTGATCACTCGCGCCGCCTTTTTCGCGATCTCCTTCATCGCCCGTTCGTGGATATGGACCTGACGTTTTTTGTACAGATGAGGCAAGCGATGGAAGCCGATGTCATGGACGGTCACGACCGTCTTGGCCGGAAAAATCCTCGGCAATGTGCTCCCCGGCATCCACAAGACATCTATCTTGTGCCGATGGAGCTCGTATGAAAAAGGGATCTGCGTCCAACCGTAAGGCAGCGGCCATTTTAGCCGCACTTCATACCAATTTTCCGGTAACTTCTCCAACCCCCCGGTCAACGGCTTATTCGAATAAAGGATCCATGAATTCCCGTCGCCGGCGGTCAGGGTCTTGAGCTCTTGGATTATATGCCAAGCGTACCATTCTACCCCGGTTTTGCCGGGTTTGTTGGCGCGCGTCGCCTCTATTCCGATCATCATATCCCGTTAGAAGTATTAAGTTAAAATCTCGACAGACAATCACTCCAGACTTAAGTCCTCTTCGACTGAGGCATGCTTATGCGTCCCGTCGGACTTCTAACGGGACATAATCAAGGCGATTATAGCATGATAAAGAAAACGCCGCCCCGAAAGGATCCGGAACGGCGATACACCGTGCTACAACTAAGGCGAAACACGGAAAGTGCCAGGCGGAAGTCGGCGTAGGGTCGTGCAGAGTTCACGCTTGATGACGACTCGGCGCCCGATGGCTGGCAAAGCCTCACCGCTGAACGGTCGTGCGACCATATTCCTGCAGTCTTCCTCATCGACGGCGAAGTGCGGCTCATACCAAGGCAACACATCCATCTCTACCTTATACGCCGACTTTGGTTCCGCAAGGACGCCGACGACGCATTCGCGCATATTCGGGTCGCACAGATAACCGCTGACTTTACCTGTGACCTCGGGATGATGTTCTTTCCATATACCGGGGTCCCTGAAGCAATCCCAATGATCCGGACCGAACGTCCACGCATGGAACACGGGAAAAGACAGGATCGCGGACGTGTTCGCCAGCAGCATTAATCGCGTCACCCAGATGAAAGCCGGGCCAGAGACGCGTGGGACGA
The DNA here is from genome assembly GCA_021796435.1 of bacterium. GTDB lineage: Bacteria > Patescibacteriota > Patescibacteriia > 2-12-FULL-60-25 > 2-12-FULL-60-25 > CAIKNB01. The sequence continues at coordinate 437,376 of JAJYXM010000016.1, read as the reverse complement.
TCCCATTGTTCGCGGCCCCAGCGATGCACAAGTATGGCAGGAAGATGAACAGCATCCAATCCAATAGCCAATCAGCCGGCAAATCTATCTGCCACTTGAACCGGATCAGGTTCAGCACCCACACGCTCAATGCGAACGTAAGGAAAGTTATCGGCGCCACGCCGACAAGCGAGCTGAAGGGCCAGCCGGAATTCCCTGCCCGACCCTCATCGTCGGTCTCATGGTCGTCGTCATCCATCACAACCTCCGTAAAAAAAAGAGCCAACACGCTTGTACCGTAAAACGAACTATTTTTCAAGAACGAGACTCTCGCCCCGCAGCCTTTTTCTTTCCTTTCTAAGACCAGATGAAAATGGTTTTTTGAGGCGAGGACTGTTTGACCCCGCCTTTCGCGAAGTGCGGGGGAGTTCCGCAGCCCAAAAAACCATTTTCATCTGGTCACCCCCCTCTCTTGACCCCCAACCTACATCGTGCCTACTGTATGCCCGTCGCCATGCAAGAACGTACTTTTCGCCCAGTCAGTCGTTCAGCTCCAACCATCACCCTCTGCTACGCCGATATCCTGGCCGTCCACTTCGCCGGGAAACGCGTCCTACGGATGCATTTCGGACATGCGGATGAGAATGCGTTCCTCATCTCCCTGCTGTACGAACGCAGCTCGACCGACCCTGATGTCGGAACACGCGATGAACGTCATCCCATCGTGAACGTCTGGTGGAAATGCCAAGCGGCACACGACTACTCGGCCAACACTACCCTGGCCGACATATCGACGCTGACCGAAGCACAAGCTTTTTTCTGCCGCTTGATGGTGGATGAACACCTCTACGTCCAGGCTTACCGCGATCTGCTGCAGTCTTTGGACGCGGGCAGTCCGTTAGTCGTCCAGGACAGGAATTTCCTTGACTACTACTTCCCCGTAAGCCAAGGCGATGCCATCATGGCCGTCTGCTTCGACCTCGATGTCTTAAACGCGAACGGCCTAAAGATGCCGAGGCGCAGCTGACCCACTCCGCGACGACTCATGTCGCACTCACGAACGGACAACCTCCGTTCGTTTGCTTATTAAAAGCAAGAGCCCCGGCGCACAGTTTGTGCTGACCGGGGCTCGATGTCGTTTCGGCTAGACGCCGGACGCCTGTGAGACATAGCTGCAGTACTCGCAGGCCTTGGCGGATGCAGGAGGCGCATCCGCCATGAGGATCCGCTTGGCCTTGCGCACGAGCGGCTCGACCCACTTGTCGTCGCCGACGTAAGGGATCACCGCGATATCGAATTCGATCTTGCCGTCGAAGGCCGACCGGTCAGCCTTTCCCGTGCAATAGACGAAATATCCCGTGTCGTCGACGTCGAACCCGTTGCGGCGCAGGAGCCATTGGTAGATCTCCATCTGCCGCCTGTAACCATCGTGCCATGAGCTATCGTCGAGAGCGGTCACCGTCGCTTCCTTACCCGTCGCCTTGTAGTCCACTACCACCAACTTCTTGGCGACAGGCCTAACCCAGAGATCATCGACGGCGCCGGTGAGGATCAGGTTGGTGCCGGGATGAAGGTGACGCACGCCTTTGAAGTTGTCGCGCCAGGTGTCCAATTCCTCGTGCTCGAATGGTACGGCATCGATACCGTACTGATCAAAGAGCGGATGGCGCGAACCGTCGACGCGATGGATGTCGAACTCCTTCTTGAGGAGCGTGTCGACGACGTTATTGAGCGTATACGGCGCACTGGAAGGACGCTTGATGCCGAGGCGACGGTCCAGGTAGAAACACCTTGGACAGCGCATCAACAGGTCGAGCTTGCTGCGGCTCAGCTCGTACGGCTTGTCAGACGTCGGGTCGAAGAGCTTGCGGCGTGATTTCTTGGGTGCAGGCATACCATTACCTCCGCTGGGAAAGTAGACCAAAAAAGCCCGCGCGTCAATGCACGGGACTCCTTCGCGCCCTTGATCCTTACGAACTGAAAATCGATCGCTTATAGCTCTCCAGATTCTCCAAAGCGATGCCTGTCCCCTTGGCCACGCAAAGCTGCGGCGTATCGGCCATGAATACAGGCACGCCCGTGGCTTCCGAGATCAGACGATCGAGATTGCGCAGTTGCGAAGTACCTCCGGACATCACCATGCCCTTTTCCATCACGTCAGCTGAAAGCTCCGGAGGCGTGGCATGCAACACATCTTTGACGGCTTCGATGATGCCTTGCAGTTCGTGCTGTATGGCATCTGTCACGTCATCGCTCGTCACGGTTATGATGCGCGGCAGACCCGTGATCATGTCACGACCCTTGGCCTGCATCTCCATCTTCTCTTCCAGATACAGAGCGGAACCGATGCGTATCTTGATCTCTTCCGCTGAACGTTCGCCGATCGCCAATCCATACTTCCTGCGGACGTGCTCCTGTATCGCCAAGTCGATCTTGTTGCCGCCGATACGTACAGAAGAAGAGGACACTATTCCGCCGAGCGAGATGACCGCGATCTCCGAAGTGCCGCCGCCGATATCGACGATCATGTGGCCCGAAGCGGAACCGATCGGGATATCCGCACCGATGGCCGCCACGACCGGTTCTTTGATGATGTAGGCGGCCCGTGCGCCCGCGGAGATCGTCGCATCGATGACGGCGCGCCGTTCGGTCGATGTGATGCCGCCCGGGACCGCGACCATGACTTCGGGTCGGAACAGCCTTACGCCGCCCACGGCTTTATTGATGAAATATCGCAGCATCGCCTCGGTCGTCCGATAGTCGGCGATGACGCCATCTTTGAGCGGACGTCGTGCCACGATCGTATCAGGGGTGCGGCCGAGCATCTCTTTCGCTTCCTTACCCACGGCCAAGACGCGCTTATCGGCCAAAGACACCGCCACCACCGAAGGTTCGTTCAATACGATCCCCTTTTTGGGGATATAAACGAGCACCGTTGTCGTGCCCAGATCGATTCCAATTTTTTTTGAGAACATAAATATTGCTACTCACTCACAGCTCACCGTGCATGATGCGCCGAAAACGACTAAAATTTTATCTCGAACGTCCTGTCGACCAACGAATCCGTCACATACTGATACCGGTTATCTCCCCACTTTTCCTGGTCTTCTCCCGGTACGGCAGACACTATGTTCTTACCGAATTTGAGGTCAAGAGTCAATCCCGTTTTATCCGCTCCTGATTGCTTTTGCCAATCCAGTATGTATCCGCCTTGCGAGGCTTTCTCCGCGACCGACGACGGAAGGCGGTATTTGTATTGGAGCGTACCCGTCTGTCCCGGTTCGATGGACCAGAACGCACCGAACACGGTCTTGCCCAACTCATGCGTCACATCCACGCGACCCGGCACCGCGACACCCCCTGTCTTATAGCGGTCGTCCTTCATGGCACCGGAAGATGATATCAACTGGCTGCCGTCAGGCACATAGACGCGCGTATAGCTTCTGTAACGCGTATATCTCCAGTCGATGATCTTGTTCGTGTTCTTATATGTCAGGGTGACGGTCGCCACCGGACCCTGCGGATCGGTCGCATCAAGTTCATACTTCACGTTCTTGTCCATCACACCATCGGTCTTGAGCGCCGCCAGGTTCGCATCCACGATCCAGAGATAGTCGTCTTGTGTCGGTTTGGCCCGCGCCGTCCAACCGCGCTTGTCCAAGACCGAAAGCACGGCGGGATCACGCGCATATGCCATGATCTGTTTGCGCTCCAAGGATTTCGTCGCGATATCCAAGAGATCCCCCCAACGCGCTGCCGGCAATGCTTCTATCTTGGATACCATCTGTTCACCCAACTTCGAGATGATGGCTTTGCGCTCCGAAACCGGCACGCCCTCCTTGAAGAATCCCTGCTCCACTTCGTACTGTATCTGATCGAAGAAGTTGTTCTCGTCGAAGATCTTCCCATCCACCTCCAACGCACCCGTCAGATGCAACAACGATTTGAAGAAGGACGGATTCAACGCAATGACCGCTGTCGGAGGATTCGGATCCTTGACGCCATACGACGCAAGCTCACCGGAATAGAAATCCAACAAGGTCTCGGCTGAAGTGGGGAAATCAGGCGACCAGTTGGCGTCACGGAAATACCATGTCGACAAGCCCAACCGTTCTTTGATGGGTAAGGGCGGCGCTGCCTTCCATCTTCCTTCCGCCGGACCGTCCAGTTTATAGACATCGGCGAATGAGATATCCGTCATCTCTCCGGCATCCAATGTCATGAGGCCGATATTGCCGATGAAACCACCGGTAGGACGTATCTCGTCGGTGTTCTGCAAAAGCAACAGATAATGCATCTGGTTGGGATAACCGGCGAGCGGGATCAACACTTCCGCCAAAGGCACCGACTGATCGAGCGCTTGGCGCAGAACTGGCAGATTATCGGCCAAAGGTTTGAGTGCGCTCTTGAGCGGCGCATAAAGCTCATCCTGCGGGACACGGCTCCAGAGTTCCATGGCCAAATCGATGTTGTCCCGTGCCAAACGCAATTTAGGCAGCGCGTCATTCAGCTTCTGCAGCATGTCATGCTTTTCCTGCGGCGACAGATCGCCGAAGCTCCGGGTCGCACCGACTTGCGGCACACTGCCTTCGGCCTCCGCACCGACCTGCAAAGCATCAGTCACTACGCGGAACACCTGCAACAGATCGCCTACCCCATCAAGTGTACTGATACCCGCTGCCGTCGCGCCCTCCAAACCTTTGATCTGTACGCCGACACCCGGCATATCCCGCCAAAAACCGACGCCCTTCAGGTTGTCCTGCGCCGCAGTGAGTTCGTTGCGTGCTTCATCCAATTTATCCGCAGCACCTCCGACATCCAATTTCTTGAGGCTATCAGCCGCATCATTCAAAGCCACCTTTGCGGAATTGAAACGTATCAAAGCCTGCACGCCGGCTACGACAGCCGGAACCGTAAAGATAGCCACGATCAATATGACGGCCAGGACTCCCGCCAAGATCAATTTTCTCACTCCGAATTTCGGGCCCGCCCCACCGGCCTTCTTCCCTTCGGTTGACCCCCGCCTGTCATCCGATGCGTGACCTGGGTGCTTTGCGTTGTCTTGGGACGCACCCGTTTGAAGCACGGGCCTCAACGCGAAAGACTCCTGCGGCACAGGGCTATTGGCCTTAGGCGTTTCTTTTGCGGCTTCGGCACGCCTAACCTCTTCCTCATGCTTTTCAGGCGAAGGTGAATCCGGATATATCGGACAGGTCAAAAAATTTGGGGCTTTATGTTTCATGTATCGGCTCGGGCACGGCAGGCAGAGCCTTGCCGCGGAACTTCCAGAAGTATTTTACCGCGCTTGAGATATGTGCGCGAGCCAGGCGGTTGGTCAGGATGAGCCAAGGGCGAGAAACTTTGCTTTCGCGCGTGTGATAATGCACGAAAACCGCGTCTGGAAAATAGATTACGCGCCAGCCCTTCTCGCGTGTGCGTCTACATAGATCCACATCCTCGAAATACATGAAATAGCGCTCATCGAAAAATCCGACCTCCTTAAGCACATCGTGTCTGATCAGACACGCCGCCCCGAAGATGCCGTCTACATCTATCGTCTTTTTCTCATCCACATCCCGCATGAAGTACCAGTCCACGTGTCGCTTCCCCCATGATGTACGCCCCAGGAACGTACGGCGATAAACCGGCGTCATGAGCTTCGGATAACGATGGAACGAGCGCTGCATCTCATGGTTGGGATACATGAGGCGCGGACCGACGATGCCGGACTTAGGCAGACGCTCCGCCGCTGCCAGCAATTTCTCCATCTCGCCTTTGAACACGATCAGATCAGGGTTGATGAACATGATGTACTCACCCCGTGCTTCACGGAACGCGATATTATGTCCACCGGCGAAACCAACGTTTCCCGGCGCGTCCAATACCTTCACCCAGGGAAATCTCTCGCGCGCCATCTCGCTCGTCCCGTCACCCGGTGCGTTGTTCACCAATATGTACTCGAAGGGAAAATCGAAACCCAACTTTTCGATACCTGAAAGCAACGTCCGGATAAGGTCCGGCGTCCGATAAGCCACGGTGACGAACGTGACCTTCACTGGATAAGCCTCGCTCATACGTACCACTTGCGCATCTCCGATCCTGACACCTTAGTCCTCTGCGCCAGCTCTTTGTGCTTACGTTTCATCTTGAGATAACCACCCCACGCCGCAAAAGTCGCCTTGAACGAACTCGGGGTGAAGATATACGAAATGAACTTACCGGTCTCATAAGGCACGATCCAGAAAGCGTGGATCAGACGATCGATCGTCTCATCGTTCTTCCAGGTCAGCCAGCAGTGATTCCGCGTAGAGGCGAAATTTATCCTCTTAGGTTTCCTGAAACGTCGAAAAAAGGCTTTCAGCCAAAGTAGCCCCTGCTTGGAGCTCGCCGCGCTACGATGATGCCAAGCTACTGCCCCTGGCACCAAGCTCACACGCATGCCCAACCTACGCATGCGCCAACCCAAATCTATGTCCTCCTTATACGATCCGAAGTCCTCATCGAAGAATTCCCCTGCAAGCTTCGCCTCAGCCAAAGCCGATGCGCGGTACATCGCCAGAGCGCCGGTCAGGGCAAAAACTTCACAAGCGACATCGTATTGCCCGCGATCTGTCTCGCCTGCTCCGCGCTCATAGGCTCGACGTGCCTTGGTCAGGACTATGCCTACGGAATCGATGGCGTTCCCGCGTTCCGTTTCGCGCGTACCGTCCGTCTCAGCCACGAAACTCGCTTGCAGCAACTTTGGTTGGACTCCGGCTAAATCAGGATCAGCATCCAAAGCCGCCACCAACTGACGAAGACAATCCGGCGCAAGCTCCAGATCTTGGTTAGCGATCAGGATGTAATGGTCTTTCCAGGTCTCTTCAGGCCAACGCGATAAAGCCAAGGTGATCGCCTGATTATTCGCTCGGGCAAACCCCTGATTCTTGAAATTCCGCAATAAAGCCGTGTCCGGCCGTTCACTCTCCAACCAAGCAAGAGTCCCGTCGTCCGAAGCATTATCCACCACCGACACCGTGAAATCCCGATACGTCTGCTCATCCAGGGATGCAAAAAAATTGGGCAGATATGCCAGCCCGTTCCAGGTGACTACATTGATGATTGTTTTCTTCGCTTCTTGCATGCTTTAACCCTTATTCTTGGTCGGATGCCGCCTCACTCCTTTCCGACCTTGCCTGCCCTCTTCGGACTCACATTAAACCCTAAACGCCACTTCCCGCCAAGCATGTGTCTTGTCTGGGCATCGATGGCCGGGATGGCTCCGAAAATCACGAAAGTAATCGGCAACAGAACCCACTGCAGGATGGTCACCACGACATATTGACGACGTGCGATGTGCGAAGGTTTTGGAGGCAACAAGGTAAAAGCCAGACCGGCCGAGACGAAAACACCGACCATGGCGAAGCGCATCAGCCATTGGAGCATGAATGGCGTGTTCTGGAACACGGCGAATTCGCGGAAAGCATCAGGGGCAACCCAAAAGGGCATGCGCCCGAGGACGAAAATCAAGATCGGCGCCGTGGCCCAGGTATACATGCCTTCGAGCTGTTTGAAGATGAAGAATACCTTAAGGTTCCATGGCATCTCCTTGTCTTTCGAGAACTCACGCATCATGTACGGAAAATTCTCGACCCCCCAAGCCCAACGTCTCAATTGTTTATACAAAGCCCATAATGCCTTCCAGTAATCCCCCGTCATGACCGTATCCATCGAGACCGGCAGATACATCGGCGTCACCCGATAGCGTCCGTGATAATGCATCAGTCCCTGCAGGAAAATCCTTGAGTCTTCGCTGACGATATCCTTCTGCCAAAAATCCACATCGATCAGCATGCGCAGACTCATCGAGTGCGAAGAGAACGTCATCATGCCTTCCGGACGCGATAATTCGGTCATCAGCCAGAAGGTCGTACCGAACATGGCGACGCGCACAGCGGCCGGAGAATCCCACAGGTTGTTGTTGTAGAGAGGGATCGGTTGGAAAGAGCTGCGCGTCGGTTCCGGCGTAGTCAGATATAAATAAGTCAGGCAAGAAAAATATTGCGGATGCACGAGCGTATCCACGTCGAATGAAGAGACTATTACCTTATCCGGATCGAGACCGAGCTCCTCCGTCACTAGAGGCAAGACTTGATGACCAGACCAATTCAGGTTCGACCCTTTGCCGCTGATCTCTTCGGGCAAACCGACCGGATGCTCCGTAATCAGCAGCTTCATGAACTTATCGCCGAACTCTTTCCGCATCGCCTCCGCTATCGGTACGAAATGATCGTGGGCCCGACCTTCTCCCGCCAGGACCACTATCATGTGATCCGCAGGATATGGACTTTTGAATAATGTGTTCAATGTCTCGCGGACGACCGTAACGTCCTCCTTCACCGTCGGCAAGAAAATCAGATGTCTCACTTCATCATACCCGGGCGCTTTTTCCGCTACAGCTTGCCAGTCCTTCTTGAGCGCAGTGCGATAACGCCACCAAGAGATCAATAGGAATGGCATGTAGTAAGCCACGCGGAAGAGCCAATATAGATCGAACACCACCACGAAATAGATGACCCACAGCGGTTGGAAGAAAGACAAAACAACCGACGCGATGAGCGTCAGCCAGACTAATGCGCCGGGCAGGATCTCGTAGAAACGCATTTTCAACCTCTCCGTATTCATGCTGAAGGCAACGTTATATTAGGCTCGGCGTCATACATGGGTTTGACGTATGTACTTCGCTTTAGCTTGCCATGCGACAGTTTGGCGACCAACTCGGCTATGTCTTGCGCCTGTTCGGCATTGATCCCAACTAACGGTTTCTTGAGTTTGCGCGCCAGGATGTTCGCGATGAGTACACCCGTGCGCACCGAGGTGAAAGAACCAGGACCGCAGACTACGCAGATGCCGTTCAGTCTACTGAGCGCCGTCCGCTTCACCAAAGACGACAGGCGCGTCAATACGGAATTCGAACGTCCTTTGAAGGTCTTCACCTTGACGTCCTTTGGCGTCAATAACCCCAACCGGAACTCACCCGGTCTGGTCGTCTCGATGAAAAGCCAACCCATAGTCACTTGGTTACTTATCCAACTTGTCGATGACCACGCTCTTTGGCGCTTTCAGTATACCCTCCAGGAAACGATCGGCCATCTCCTTACGGTAAGCATACTCCTGCGAGGTCATGACCGTATAGTTGATCTCTGCGCCCAATTTTTCTTCGGCTTGCTTCATCAGTTCCTTCAGCTCCGACTTGCTTACCTCGCCGACGACAAACACATCGACCGGCTGGTTGGTCTGTCCGATGAAATAGCCCATGAGCGCAAGAAACCGGATGTCCCCCAAAGACTTGATGCGGTCCTCCAACTTCCATTCCATCAAGGCATAAGCCTTGAGCAACAAAGCCCGGACTTCCTGCATGAGCGGGAAATCCATGTTGGCCGTGTAGTACTTACGCTTCAAGCCAGGCAACTTGGCTTCATCGTCCTTTGAGGCGCCTTCCATTATCAATCCTATGCCGCTTAGGTTCTGGATTTCTCGTCTGACGGCATTGATCTGCGTGCCCACGCGACGGGTCAATTCGCGCACATAAAACACCTCGTCGGGTGACTGTATGAACAACATGAGCAATTTTAGTCTAGTTCTTGAGCCAAATAAGTGTTCAAGCATATTCCATGCCTCCATACTGCCTGCATAAACGGCTCTTGACAAGGGGTGTGCGTTTTGCCTCACAGTCGTCTAGGATAGACTTAAATGCTTGCATAACGTATACTTCGCAGTACATTCGCCCTGCGGAAACCACGGCTCATGAGCGACGAAAAACAACAATTCCGAATTGCCGAACTCGAGGTGGCCAAAAGCCTAAGCGACGACACCATCGTCGGCATTTTTCGTTTCGACAACCCAAGTCGCCCTAAAGTCGGACCGACGCTTTTGGTGATCGCCGACATCAAATCCACGCTCTATGCTTATGAGCGTCTTTTGGATGCCCTGAACTCCGCAGCTGAACGGACTCGCCATCTGGTCAGCCAAGTCGATCAAGATCCACTCGCACGATTCGAGAAACTGGTTCAACAACTCAACGAGACGGCCGCCGGATTCGTCGATGAAGAAGCCGCTCCGCTGCAATGGCAACGCATCAACATCTACGTCATAGAGCTTTCGGAAGGCCACATGTGCTTCACCGGCACCGGCCGCCTGATGAACACCTTCCTGCAGAAGCAAACCGACGGCAGTTTCAAGGCTTTCGATATCTTCGGTTCGCTCGAACAGCCGGCGCACACCGATCCGCAGAAACCTTTTTCCTCCATCGTCTGCGGAGACGTCCACCCAGGCGACATGCTCATCGCGGGCAGCTCGAACCTCGACCGCTTGCGCGGTGAACTCCGTATCGCCGAACGGCTGACTGCCATGCCACCGGTGACGGCAGCCATGGAACTCAAACACGACCTGGAACGTCGCGGCATTCCGGATGATTTCGTCGCCGCCATCATCGCCTGCTACGAGACGAAACCACAGGAACCGCAACTCACCCTGGAACTGAAGAAAGATGAGCTCCCGGAGACTGACGCGAGCACCGACTCCATACACAAGCTTCAGGAAGCCGAAGAGGAAGCCGAACAGAATCTGGCTCCGGTACTCACTCCCCTGGATGGGCTGAAGGGAGGCAAGGAACTCGCCGCTAAATTGTTCGCATTGATCCAGACCGGCGCAAAAAAAACCATTGGGGCCATCGGCCGTTTGGCCAAAAAACGCGAACCGGCGGATCCGGTCGCGATGGCCAGCCTGCGCAGCATGAACGCCGGTTACCGCAGCGCCCTGACGCGCAAACATAAACTCATCATCGCCGCCGTCGGCATCGTCCTGACGGGTTCCATCATCGGATATTATTGGTGGCAACATTCCAAACGCGTCGCCGCCGAGATCGCTGCCTGGAATTCGACTTACGACACGGCCGTCGACAACCGCAACCGAGCCGAGTCCGACTTGGTGTACGGCAACGAGCTGCGTGCCCGTAATGAGATCGACCAAGCCGACAAGATTGTCGCAAGCCTCGCTTCAGACCAGAATGATGCTGATCGCAAAGCCAGATTGGACAAGGTCAATCAAGACTTGCTCACGCTAAAGGAAAAACTCAAGAAGGTGGTCAAAGCGGATAACGTCAGCGTGCTCTACTCCCTCCCCGAAGGTACGCCTTCCGGCAGCCTCTCTGGCCTGCTCCTCATGAAGGATACGGCCTATGTGGCGGATAAATCCAGTAACAACATCCTGAAGATCAGCCTAGCTGACAAATCCATCAAACCTATAAATATCCCGGCAAGCGGAGAACCCGTGGTCTCGGCCAACGAAGGCAAGGACTCGATCTATTTCGCTACGAAAGACGGCAAGATGTACTCTTTGAGCAAAACCACCGATCTGCTCAAGACGCTCAATTGGAGCACGACTAAGACGCCGGTACAGGACACATATCTTTACGCCAACCGCATCTACAGTCTTGATGCCAACGGCAACCAGATCTGGCGCTACAACGCAGTCGGCGGCGGCTTCAGCGGCGAAGTCTCCTATATCAAAGCCAGCGACGTCAGTTTGAACGGTGCAGTCTCCTTGGCCATCGATTCCAACGTATACGTGCTGAAGAATGACGGCCAGCTCATGCAGTTCCTCTCCGGCGGTCAAGTCAGTTTCAGCTTGCCGACGATCGACCCGCCGCTCAAAGCCGCTTCATCGCTCTGGACGGAGACGGACTCATCGCTTTTGGTGATCACTGACCTGACGGAAAAACGCATCCTGGTCTTCGACAAAAGCGGCACGCTGAAAGCCCAGATCACTTCACCCGAATTCCATGAACTGCGCGACGTGTCGGTCGACGAATCCGGCAAGCGCATCCTAGTTATAGACGGCAACCGGCTGCTCGTGGTCCCCTTACCCTAAATATGAAGGTCTACCGATCTAAGACGATCGCTTGGCCATATATCGCCTTGAGCTTCGCCAGTTTCGTCATTGCATTCTTTCCCGTCGCGATGGCCGCGATGCGCCACCAGGATATCGAGACTAAACCATTAGGTTCTGCCCTGATATTCAGTTTCCTCGGCATCTGGGCCATGGTCTCGTCTTTCTTCATCTTGACCATAGACGACAAAGGAGTCGACATACGCCAGGGCGTAGGCATCTCACATTTCCCGTTTTCCGTGATCGAAGAGGTGCGTTGCATACCGACTCCGGACTTCCCGAACGACAGTGCGTCAGCCGTGCAGATAGATATCCCCAGGACACCTCTTCCGGTAAGGATACTGGCGGCCTATGAACCGGCCTATCCCTGGATGGGCGCACCGCAAGCCATTTTGCTGCTCTGTCGCGGATCCAAGAACAATTACGTCCTACCTCACCCTGATGCAGAAAATATCGTAGGACTGATCAAGACCGAGCTCGAAAAACAGCAGCCGAAGGCTTGAACCAAGATCCAACCTAGGTACGAAATAAACGAATCCCCGAGGCGTGTCCGCATCGGGGATTTGAGTTCGGATGGTTTTTTCTTCGGACCATCTATCCGGCTACTTGAGGTACGGCCGACGGAGGCACCGATCCACTCACGGCTCTACGGCTGAATTCCGGAGCACACGCGAGATGGACTCGATCCACCGCTTCCGCAAACCTTGATGTCACCGTGGAAGAAAACCTGGGGCCAAAGCCCAAGTGGGATAGCAGGAGTCTGTTCAGATCGAATGCCTCATGAGGCTCTTCGAGGACAAAGGCCAAAGGTTCGCCCTCCGACCTGATGGCCCACTCATGGATGCAGGCCTTGAGGCATTGCCCGACTGATGCCGTCGAAACGTCACCCATGATGCCGCGGAAAGCCTGGATATCCACCGCTCTCTCCTGCAGCATATCGGACATCTTCGCGATGCGTACGACCTCTGAAGCGCTGACCGTGGGGATATTGCTCTCCACCTGCACTTCGCTGGCCGTCGTCGGATGCCCGGTCGATGCCCAATTACGGCAAGCGTCCGTCACCGCTACGATGATCTTGTCAGTCTTCGTGCGCAGCACATCGAACGATTCGGCTTCAAGATCCTCTACCCAAGAAAGCAGGCCGGAGATCCTGAGCAAGCCACCACGGAACAGATCGCGTTCTCTACGCGCATCCGTCAGCTCCTGTGCCAGGCCGGCGAAGAGCTCTTCCGGTTCTTGCGGTCGCGCTTCCTGTTTGGCGAACCCGATCGCGTCAGCAACTGAATCCGGCGTCACCGAGTCCCTGCTTGGCGTCCTGACCTGCGTCACTGCCTCTTCAGGGTCAGCGACAGATGCGAGGTGCCAACTCGCACTATTCTCCGCCAATCGCTCGTCTTGGATTGCCTTCAGACGATCGGACAGACCCTGTTTCTCGGTCTCGACGCGCGCCATACATGCACGCACCTCATCGTTCTCCTGCTGGAGCCGCTGGATCTCTACAGCCTGTCGACGCCGCGTTTCCTGGAGCCCTTTATGCAGCCCATCCAGCTCGTTGTACTGCATGGTCGCGGTAGAGAGACGTTCTTCCAGAAGCTTCACAGTCGCAGGCGTACCGCCCGATTCGCTCGCGCGCGCTTTCCGCAGGGCTTCCAGATTGCTCTTCATACCCTCGTTCTCTTTCTTGAGGGCGAGAGCTTCCGCTTCAGCTGCTTCCGCTCGCTGCTGGAGATCCTGGAGCTCTTGGCTTCCCTTCTTCTGCTCAGCTGCCTCAAGGCTTCTCCGATCTGAATCGGCCCTACGCCAGCGTGCGACTTCATCACGCAGTGCCAGGAGCTTCATGTTCAGCTCCTGCACGGCAGCGAGCGGATCAGGATAGCCATAACCATCGACCGTCAATGGCCGCAGCTTGAAGCGATAATGGGCCGCCAGCATCGAAGCCAGCAATGCATAGGCCAAAGCGCAGATGAACGCACCCGCCAATTCAGGGAAGGTCGCGACGCGCCAGGCTTTGTCCGCGATGTCGTTCAGCTCGCTTTGCAGGCCAGCCGACCTCTTGCGCTCGAGCTTAAGCTCGTCTTCCGCCTTGGCGGCGCGCTTGAAAGCTTCCGACTCCTGACGCGCTTCTTCCGCCGCCTTGGCTGCAGCGGCATCGCGCTTGGCTTTCTCGGCTTCTTCCGCCGCTTGCCTCACCCTATTCTCAGCCGGAGTGTACACGCGCGCCTTCGGTACGATGAACGCGACGCTCGGGAAAGGGTAGTAGAAGGTGAGATGTTTGCAGGTCCTGATCTCTTCCTCGTCATGATCAGGACTGGGCTTCCCGTCAGGCGTGCACTGACGCCTGATCGCCCCTTCGACGTAGGTGCCGTCAGCCTGCTTCAGCAGGTTAGCGGCATACATGCTGCGCATCTGGATCTGGTCGGGCAACACGTTGCCCTGCTCGTCGCGCTGCGGATGCTCCCGGAACGCCCTGTAGATATCGCACCCGGTATGTCCCTCAACCATGACGCGATAACCTTCATCGGTCTCGCCGAGGGTTCTGATGCAATACCCTGATTGCGCCGCAGATGTGACCCGCTCGCTCGCGACAAGCGCGAGAAGTGCCGTGATGCAGCAGACGAACGCTGCCGGCAGGCTGCGTCTGACGCGATATGCGCCATGAAGCAGCGACCTGAAAACGACCTTTAGGACCAGCATGCTACCTCCTGTCTGGCGCCAGAGTTGCTAGGCGATGAAATGTACCGTCTTAAGCATACCAAAGACCCCCATTACACCACCATTTTTACAGCCACAGGTCAAGATGCCGGATACGAAAAAAGACGCCCCGCAGGACGCCTCTTTTCTTCTAAAACCTTTGGTTATTTGAGGTTCGCTTTGCCTCCAGCGTCTTCGATCTTCTTCTTGATCTCTTCAGCTGTGGCCTTATCGGCACCTTCCTTGATCATCTTAGGCGCGCCATCGACCAAGTCCTTGGCCTCTTTGAGACCCAAACCAGTCACCTCGCGCACGACCTTGATGACACCGATCTTGTTGCCGCCGGCTTCCGCCAATTCGACATCGAATGAGGTCTTCTCTTCAGCTGCGGCTGCACCGGCGCCTGCTGCGGCCATCATGACCGGAGCGGCGGCGGATACGCCGAACTTATCTTCCAGGACCTTGACCAATTCGGCCAAGTCGAGGACGGAGAGTTTCTCGATTGATTCGACGAAGGCCTTGAATTTCTCCGGCACTTCGACGTTCTTCATTTCGTCAGACATAATTTTTGGTTTATCTTCCTGTGAATTATCTTACGCCGCAGGCGGTACATCCGCTGCGGGAGCTTCAGTCGTTTCGGCCGAAGCGGCAGGCGCATCACCGGAGACTTCCGGTGTGGCTTCTGGCTCGGCTGGCTTTTCTTCGGTCTTAGGTTCTTCAACGGACTTTTCTTCCGCCTTTGGCTCTTCCTTCTTCTCTTCAGGAGTTGTTACCTCGGCAGCTGCCGGAGAACCCTTCTCCATCGATTCACGGATTGCGTTCAAGGCGCGGACGAAAGCCGAGACCGGAGCATACATGGTACCGACCAACTGACCGAGCAATTGCTGCTTGGAGGGCAGCTTGGACAGTGCGATGGCCTTATCGGCACCGACGACCTGGCCTTCGAAGATGCCACCGACCAGTTTGATCGGAGTATCCTTGGTCATGTCACCGAGCACCTTGGCCGGAGCGACTTCATCCTCTTTGCCGAAAGCGGCGCCCAACATGCCGGTCAGTTTGGAAGTGTCCAACTCGAAACCTGCTTGTTTGGCCGCCTTGGACAAGAGGGTTTTCTTGGCGACCAGATAGCGGACACCCGATTCGCGCGCTTTGTTACGCAACTCGTCTGCCTTAGCCACGGTCAAACCCTGATAGTCGGCGAACACGACCGATTTGGCACCTTTGAACTCTTGTACCAGGTCGCTGATCTCCGCTTCTTTCTGTTGTCTTGTTTTTGGCATAAATATTTCTTTCTTTTAACGTTCGACCTTTGGGATAAAAACACCCACAGGCTTCCTGTGGGCTTCCAATCCTAGTTCCGCTGTTCCGGCGTAGGCCGGAATCTGGAATCGAACTGATGCGCCTCGGCAGGCTATGCCACGTTCTACGTGGTGATTAAGCTCCTTTTTTGGAGCACCTGCTGTCTCAGGACCTTAGAGTGTTGGCAGCAAAATAACAGGAATCTCAACCTATGTCAAGAGCCTTCTTAGGCGGAAAAAGCTTGCTGAACAACACAAAAAACAGAGCTGAAGAGGCGAGCAGGAATAATCCCATTCCGCTGAAGAATATCGGATAAAACCATTGGACCAGGGTATTCTTGACCTGTGCTTGCTGCGGCTGGCCGGGTTGATACAGGACTTCGACCTGCTGGCCTATATCGGGGATTTCGACGAATGACGGCACAGTGTCGGTAATTCTGTAGACCTTCCCTTCTTTTGACTCAAAATGCACATCGATCCTCTGGCCACGGCTCTTCCCTCCGCCTATCAGCACACTGGAGATCACCTTCCCCTTCCCGACTTCCATGCCCTTCAGACTGTGGCTAGTCTGGAGCGTCAAAAGTATCCCTACGAGTAAAGAGACGATTCCCGTCGCACCTACTATCCAAGGAATATGTTTTTCGTTCATTTGGTGACATTAATACGAAACCGTCCTTAAGACAACTGACTTTGACATATCCGCGCAGCGACCTCATCCTATGGAAAGTTCATTCATTCGTGGAAGGTAGGTGTCCGATGAAGATCACGATCGAGGTGCCGGATCATCTGGCGGAACAGCTTCAACACATGGCCGACGAAACGCGTGCGGCCAGCCTGCGCGACCTATTCATGCGCGGGGTCATCCTCTACATGTACCTCTTCCGTACTCTAGGCAGAGGATTCAAGATGTTCATCTTCGACAAGCGACTGGAGGTGATCGCCGATCTCGACCAGGAAAAGCTGGTCAACCTGACCTATGACGATGCGGACGGATCACTCCCGCCCGAGGAACCCAAACCGGAGAACTGAATATGCAGTCGTCGTCGCTCGACCTGATACCCTGGGGTGTCAGGTCTGCTTTTTTATGCCTTACTGCGCCGGATTATTATCCGTCATCGCTTTCGGTGTTCCGATGTTTTTCTTCTGATAGAATTTGCCTCCAAACACGCTGAAGAAGAACATGAATCCGCCCATGATGAGGAAAACGATCGACACGAGCCAGGCAGCCAAGAAACTTTTCACTTCCGCGTTCTTGGGATCGGCCGGGTCATACTGCACTTCCACCGTCTCGCCTACCCCATAGCTCGGTGATGATGAGGACAGTTTGGAGGTGAATTCGTATGTGTTGCCGTCTGCCGCCTTGAAGCTGACCTTCGGCGCGTACATCGTCCTTCCCTTGCTGCCGCTGTGTTCTGCCTGTGCCGTCACACGGCCTTTGGTGACAAGGGCGCTCTTCTGGAATTGATATTGGTGATAGGTAAAATATCCCGCGCCTACCAACAAAGCCGCGCCTATTATCCCCATTATGATGCGTTGCCAATTCATATTTTTATTCCCCGTCTATGACGGTTCCATTGAATTTCTTATCTTCGATTATAGATTTGACGTTCTTCAGATCATGCCCTGATGCGATGATGACCTCTAGCCCCCACCTCTGGCCTAGTTTCGAGGCTATCGGATCGAACGGCGCATTCGCTCCCGGCGACCATTTATCGCCCACGATCTTCCTAAAATCTTTCCATGCGATACGTTTTATCGCCACCGCATCATCATACCGCGCCGGATCCTTGTCATAAACAGCGTCGATATTGGTCAGGTTTACGACTCTTTCTGCACCATATTTTCGCGCCAGACGTACCGCCACATAATCCGTGCTCCATCCTGGCTTCCAACCTGCCGCGACTAGTACCGGCTCGTTCCAGGACATGCGTTTGGTCGGATCTTTGCAGATGCGTGGATTAGCGATGTCCTTGAATATCGTGCGCACAAGCTGTGCATTGAGCCTGGTAGAATGTATGCCCAACCAGTCCGCATCGTCATCCATCAGCTTCACGATGCTTTTCGCCGCGCTCTGATATTGTCGCGCCGTATACCCTCCGCCGATGACGATGATGAAACGTTTTCCGTTTTTGATTTGGCTACGGATGAACTTATTCAATTCACGCAGATAGTCGATGGCGATCCCATCTTTCGGCACGACCAAGGAACCGCCGACGGACAGCACTATTGGTTTTTCGCTTTGTTTCGCCATAGATTCTTCTTGGCTAATGAATAGTTATACAGACTCAAAGATAACAGGATCAAGCTGAGGACGAGCAGCGGTAGATAACCTTCAAAATCAACTATCCCCAGGATTTCGCTATGCATTGGATTCTGCGGGTCCACCGCTATCTCGATGCCCTTGCCCTCAAAGTTGCCGACGAACCCTTCGGCTCGGGCTTCCGATATCATCAATGACTTATGCGCATATCCCACATAGGTCTTGCCTCCAAAGGCATAGACATATCTTAGTCTGACTTGATATTGAGGGATCAGATGATGTATCAGCTGCGTCCTGTTTGTGATGCCGTAATACCTCGAATAACCGACGTCCTCGATAGTCGCAGCCGCCCTGGTCCATGTCGATTTGTGCTGATAGGCGGTTATCAAAGGACCGAAGACGAACCACACCGAGGTTAGACAAAACGCCGTCGAGACGACAATCGACCAGATAAGACTCTTTTTCGATGCTGTGACGCTCATTCCTTACCCAACAAGCCGTTAGCGATCCATGAAACCAACCAATAGACCAAAGCGCCCCAGAACGCTGCACTGAAACTGGAGACGTCAAAACCCTTTGCGATGGATGAAGCCAACCAGAACATCAAAGCGTTGATGACCAAGGTGAAAAGTCCGAGGGTCAGGATATTTACCGGCAAGGTGAGCAGAAGTATCAAAGGCCTGATCAATGCGTTGATGAGACCTATGACGAGCGCCGCGATCAAAGCGCTCCACAGATTAGCCACGTGCACGCCTGGCACCAGATATGCCGCTGCCATGACCGATCCCGCGCTGATGAGCCATCTTAAAAGTAGATACATATAGTTATTAAATTATTATTCGAATTTTTTTTTGATCTCTTTTATCTTGTTCTCTGCATCGGACAGCTTCTTCTTGAGCGTGGAGGCGATCTCCAAAGCCCGCTCGAATTTCTGCAGACCCTGATCCAAATCCGTCTCACCGCTCTCGAACCAGGTAGCGATGTTTTCGAGCTCCTCGAAACCTTTACCCATGTCTATTTCTTTCGCTTCTTTTTTTGCTGTCATATTTTGTCGTTTATTATGTCATCCCGGTCATCGAGCCGGGATCTAAGCCATCTCTCCAAGTTCGTCAGACGATAATTCAATTCCTTTTCTAGCGAGAAATTTTTCAAAGCCCTCGACATCCGTGACGCCATCATCTAGGACTGAAGTGTAGACATCAACCCCGCAAATTTCCTTTTTCTGATATTTCGGATGTAAACAAACTGCATCTTTGATTTCAAGGATTTTTAGTCGCTTCTCATCTGTTAACCTGCTCTTTATCTGTTCAAGATAGTTTTTTGTCCTAATATCCCCACCCTCTACAAATCGGATATCAATTTTCCATTCCCCTCCATCTACAGCGGCTACAAAGACGCCTAGATAGAGGCTCGCAGGAATGCCCCGATCAGCAAGATCCGATTCGACGTTCCGGTTATCCGCTAAGACCAACCGTTTGATGGACTCACGACCGAACATAAAACGAACTGCCTGAAAAAAATCGTCTTCCCTGATCTCATCTACAGCCAAATCGATATCAACGTCTCGCCAGGTCATGAGTCCAAGAGCGTAACTACCAACGACCTCAACCCGACCGAATTCAGACAGAAACGTAAGTATTCCCAACGCATCCAACACTTTCTTCGCCTCCGATTGTAGGATGGCCTGTTTTTCCGATATATCCTTATCATTCATAACAATTTCGGCTGAATCTTCGTTTCGCCACCATCAATAGTAGCCCCAACCTCGCCATCCTGCAAAAGCAGCTTCACCGCATCCCCTGCCTTCAGCGACTTGGCTGAAGCCACGGCTTTTCCTGCCTTATCCATGACCACCGCATAACCCCGTCGCAGGACTGCTTTCGGATCCAAGGAC
Source organism: bacterium (assembly GCA_021796435.1). Lineage (GTDB taxonomy): Bacteria > Patescibacteriota > Patescibacteriia > 2-12-FULL-60-25 > 2-12-FULL-60-25 > CAIKNB01. The sequence goes on along the minus strand of JAJYXM010000016.1, from coordinate 417,326 downwards.
TGTAACAACCGCATCTTGCCCGTCAGCCCCTGCTTGAGCTGATCCAACCAGGAATCGACGGATGATACGACTCTGGCGCTTGCGCCTTCCAACTCGATTTTCCTTCCGGTGATCCAAACTCCAGGCGCGCTCATGGCCCGCTCCAATATGACATGTTTCGACTCAAGCTCGGCGACCACATAGCCTTCTATCTTTTCCATCGTCATCGCCAACTCGTACAGCACATCGCGCTTATCCGGGACTAGACGACGTGCACAATCCGTCGGGGTCGACCCACGCACATCAGCCGCCTCTTCGGCCAAAGTCAGATCACGCTCATGTCCGATGGCGACCAACGTAGGGATTTTTGAACCGTGGATTGCACGCACGACTTTTTCGTCGTTGAACGCCATCAGTTCTTCGAGCGAGCCTCCGCCGCGCGTCATCACGAGTACGTCATAATAATTACTCTCCCCCTGCCCGAGGGGGAACGAAAGGGGGTGGGAGTTCGCCGATTCGATCGCCTGCACGATATCTTGCGGTGCGCGCTGGCCCTGGACCAAGACGTGATACGAATCTATCTCCAGACCGCCCCACCTTTCGCCCAGTATCTTGATGAAATCTCCGTATGCCGCGCTTTCGCGCGAAGCGATGAGCGCGATGCGTCGGGGGAATCGCGGCAATTCCCTTTTCCTGGCTGCGTCGAACATCCCTTCCTTTTCTAGCTTGAGACGCAATGCGGCCAAAGCTTTCTTCAACGCCCCTTCGCCAGAAAGCTCTACGCGTTCTGCGGAGATGGAGAATTTTCCGTACTTGGGATAAATCCGCGGCATCCCATAGACCTTGACGCGTGCGCCGTCTTCCAAAGGCACATCGAGATTCCACAAAGGCATGAATATGTTGAGTAACGATTTATCATCCTTGAGATCGAAAGTCACCCATTGCCCTTGATTCACCCGATATCCGGATATCTCGCCTTCGACGGCAAAAGCCTCCCCGCTCAAGGTCTCGCGCAGTATGCCGTTTACGATCTCGATAAATTCGCTGACCTGCAGAACTCGCATCAGGCCATGATAGACAACCGGCGAAACTTAGGCAAAAAGATGATTCACTGCCTTACGTCGTCCTGACCCCTTTTTTCTCATTCCCACGAAAGCAGGAATCGGGAATAGAAAAAAAATTCCAAAAAGAGTTATCCCAGCTTCGGCAAGCTGGGATGTAAGAGATGGAACGCGCGCCTTAATGCGCTAAATATGGAAGCCCTGCTGGTCAACGATAGCCGCAGGTGGGACACGTACAGCATCTTACGATGCATTTGCCGCAGACGCAGAGGTTTAGCTTCGACATCGTCCTGCCGCATTCGCTGCATACGCCGTCTTCGCGTACTTCGTTGTCCTCCCGGGTTCTGGTCCCGGTACTCGGCTCGTGCTCACGGAAATACGCGGCTGAAGCTGCGATGGATACGTGATTGCTGCGCAGTGTCACCCCGCGTCTGGACCTTTCAGACATTATCACCTCCTGGCCAGGGTCATTCGACCATAACCGAAAAAGAGCCGGCTGTCCAGACTCGCATCAGACCAACATCAGAATTCCAGAGTCCCGCTCTTGATCCCGTCCTGCAGCGCGGCATCTGAGATCTGCGCCAGCTTCTCCAGCCTCACATCTCGTACAGCCCCGGTGAGCACCGTCGGCTGACTCGCCTCGATGTGGATAGGATAAAGGTCCAACGAGCTTCGTTTGTCGCCGAAATTCAGGACGACGGATAGCCCATAGCCTGTCTCTTCCGACCAATCCTGATCGAAGATGAAATTACCCAGGGAATAGACGATCGGTTTTCCGTCGTATGATTCGATACCCTGCATCCAGTGCGGATGACCGCCGATCACCGCATCGGCACCCAGATCGATGAACCAATGCGCCAACGCGATTTGATCCGCGTTCGGTTTATCCTTGTACTCGTTGCCCCAATGTATGAATACCACTGTCTTATCCGCCTTGATCAGGGCCTGGTCGATTGATGCGCGCGCCGCATCCTTGTCCAGGGCGTTATCGGTGATGTTGAATCCGACGAGCGCGATCTTCCTGCCGTTGGCCTGCAATATGGTCAAGGAATCCTCCGCATCGTCCCTGACTTCATCACCGAAGACGCTCAATCCGTTCTCTTGCAGCGTCTTGCGCGATTCATCCGCTCCATTACGCCCTTGATCCAAGGTGTGGTTGTTCGCTTGAGACACGGCATCGAAACCCTCATCTTTAAGTACTTTAGCCATGAACGGATCGAAACTGAAGTCGATGCTTTTAAGCGGCGCTGCTTTTTTCCCGGTCACCGGCCCTTCCAGGTTGCCGACGAGCAAGTCCACATGCCCGAATGTCCCGTCGCGGAATCCTGATATCTTACCGAAAGGATAATAGCTCGAGCCGGCGTTCTTCATCCTGGTCGCAACTGTACGATCGAACATCATGTCGCCGACGAAAAGCAGAGAAACATCATGGATGCCGCGTTCGGCCTCCGCGGCTTGCGGCAAAGTATGGAAAAACGTCAACACCGGCGTCACTACCTGTGGTATTTCGGCCATCTGCCGCGGCAAAGTATCGGCTCGGGTGAAACCGACCAAAGGCAACAACATCAAAACCGTCCCCAGCATCAGACCCGAGACCATGAACAAGGCCAAAAGCAGATGTTTTTTCACCACAAATTTATGATCCACCAGAACAATACTCCCCAAAGCACGTTCGTCAAGAACAGATCGACCGGAAACCATGCATCCTCTTTGACGCCGAAGACGCCGTGCCCTTCGAGCGGCATCAACACACCACCATAGAATAAGAACGCAACAAGGCTCCAACCCATGACACTCAAGAACCCTACCCCGCTGATCAGACCGGCGTCGAAGAAAGCGCCGAACAGCCCGCCGGAGACCAAGCAGAACATGACATGCAGCAATACGCCGAGATAATGCGCCTCACGGTACGATATCTCTTTCCCGAAGACCCTGGGTTCGTCCAGATCACGGACGAAATTCCCGGCTCCGAAGAACGGCGCCAGATGGGAGAAAAGCAGCATGATCGATGCCGCTATTACCCCTGATGCCGCTCCTAGAAAAAGCATATTCACGGTTGCAATATATCTTCGGTCCTGCCGTCGATGGAGATGACTGGATCGGTTTTATATTCGTTCTTCCACGTCTCGATGATCTGCGCCCTGATGGCGCTTACCCTGCAGGATCCGGCGACTCCTGCCTCGAGATCTTCCTTGAATTTCAGCTCATCGCCCGACACTTCGGGATCCGAGATGTATTCAGGAAGGCTAGTGAAATATCCCGCCTTCTTCTCCTCTTCCGTCGGACCAGCCAAAAGATAATGCATCAGCACTTCGGGCTCATACTCATCATCCGGCACGACTCGTTTGACGGGATAGACTTTTCCGCAATCCAACATGTCAGGGTTCTTCTTGCTGTTGCCGAAATACAGTTGCAGCGTCCTGGTGTTTGATTTTTCCATCACCATCAGGTTCACGGGGATGACGACTGCATGGATCGGCGTGCCGTCTTTCGCCGAAGCTTCGAAGACATTCAACGTACCCGAAGCGGCCGTAGGCAATCTTTCGTAATAACCTTTTACTTTGAAAGATCCCGGTATCCCGATATCAGGGCTGTTAACATATGCGTTTCCGCGAGCCACCTCCAGGTCATCTGACTGTACGACTGTCCACGAGATCATATTCTCGAAAGCCGTCGAAGTGCCGTAGAAGGTGAATGGATTGAAGAGCGTCTCTTCCGGCAACACGACGCTCGTCACACCGTCCGAACTTCTGTATTCCTTATTTGCCCACTCGTCCGGATTAACCGTAGAGGTTTCTTCTCCGTTCTGTTTCGCCGTACAGATCCCCACACCATCACTCAAAAATTCAGTACAGGCATACCCGCTCTGACATTGGTCCTGGCTCCTGCACTCGCACTGTGGGACACAGATCTGTGCACATACCGTCCCGGCTGGTTTGCCCCTGCACAGACTTCCGCAGTCATTCCACGTCCCACCGTTTGTCCTGCATGCCTCCGCGCTTAGCGCTTCGACTCCAGTCCCTTTTTCTTTTTCGTCTTGTCGCTCAGCCGTCTCCTCGACTTTTTGCGTCATCGGCTCTTTCGCTTGGTTCGTTGGCGACATCAGCTGGTTGCGCCAAACGACGAATAAAGCCAAAAGACCGGCTAATCCGATCAGGCCGATTATAGCTAGGACTAATTTATTCACCTTTTGCATAATCATTTGTCGTTTTTCTTAGCGTTCTGCGGAGTCGATTCGAGCATGAAATGTTCCGACGTGGCTACCCCGCCTTCGACCAAAGAGTAATCGCCATAAGGCGCCTCCGTGCCCGTAGCTTGCGTGGCTTCTTCCGTCTTTTCCGTGGTCATCGCCTGCTCTTGCGGCTGATTTTCGCTACGTGACGCGAAATATACCAAAAAACCCGCCGCGACCAATAAAAGCCCCAAAACCAAAATGATGGATGATTTCTTCATACCATCATTTTACACCGAAAAACGGCTTTACGTCACTTCTTCGGCTCCACTGTGACGGATATTATCTTATCGCCGACTGCGATCTTGCCGACCACGTCCATACCCTTGGTCACACGTCCGAAGATCGAATAGCTTTTGGGCATGTCCCAGTTGGGCGTCTCCAGCATGATGAAGAACTGCGAACCGTTCGTGTTCGGGCCGGAATTGGCCATCGCCACGGTCCCCGTCGTATACCATTGCGTGACTTTGTCGTCCGCGAATTTGTAGCCGGGATCGCCTGAACCGTACGGATGATACGGATCCTGCGGATAACGCGTCAAAGGATCGCCGCCCTGGATCACGAAGTGCGGCACTACACGATGGAACATCAGACCGTCGTAGAATTTACGTTTGGCCAGATAGACGAAATTGGACGCGGCATTCGGCCCTTCCTTGGGCAACAACTCGAAAACGATATCGCCCTTGGACGTCTTGACCCTGATCTGTTTATTCGTGATTTCTGCGCTCGGCAATACTCCAGGGAAGGCTAAAGGCTCATCCTTGACTTCAGGCTGCGTGCTGGTCGCGTCGGCCGCTTTCTCTTCGGCATTGGTTATATCGCTCGGATTGGCTTGTGACATATTTTGTTCTTCGCTATTAGTTTGTTCTTGAGGCGGACTCGGCGGAGGTTCGACCAACCCGTTTTGGCTCTGATCCGTTCCTCCGGCCTGCAACGGTCTGTCCAATTCGGTCGGATTATCATTGGAGCATCCGGCGCCGAACAATAATAAGAGCGAGATGGATGTATAGGCTAACCAATTATTTTTCATAACCGCTTCATTCTAGCAGACCGAACTATTCTTCCCAAGGCAACCCAGCTTGACCGGCGAATCCCCACAGAGCCGCCTCTGAATTCAGGCCCGGCCTCTGCCAATCGGAGAGTACGCGCTTGATCGATAGTTCCTCTTTATCCAAAGACGACGAAAGGTCGTTACCTTTCTCGTCACGCGCCGTGATATGCGACGGGAACGAGTCACCGGCTTCGTAGACCAGCTGCACCATGGCCGACTTCGCGCCTTGGGCCACCAGCTTTCGTGCCGCTGCACGAGCCAACCAAGCGCCGGATTTTTCCGGATGCCGCAAATCATATCCGATCCCTCCGCGCACCGCCGGCAACATCGGACCATACGCCGACATGTCTTTGCCTGATGCTCCGGACACATTATGCAACCCACGCACTTCGTTCGGGCCGAGCGGATTGATCTTTATCTTCGCCTCCGGCGCCAGAGCGCGTACGACTTCCGTCAGTTTGTTCCTCGCCAAGCTCAAGTCGTGGCTTCCGTGTTCTATCAAAAGACGAACATAGACGTCGTTACCCTCCTCATGTACCGCGACCTCGCCATCCGCACCTAGCCAAAACCACGTCTCATCGCCCGTCCTCAGATCGTACAATCGTTTAGCGATCACGCGCGACAACGAAACCGGTCGCGGCAACATATCGACCGTATCCTGCGTTGCATATCCCACTACGGTGACGCTTTCGGCCGGACCCGTAGTCATCTGCTCCCGTTGTTCCGGCGCGACCTGCTCGATGGCGATGAAGGGCTCGAACTCCTGGATCACCCCAGCCTTACCCAAAGTCTGTCTCACGATCGAGGTGACGTCGAAATCCGCATCACTCTTCACGTCACCACAAACAAAAATAGCACCACGCCCACCTATGGCGTTGATGCTCAATCGCGACTCTGGATCACGACGCAGATATTCGTCCACTATCGCTTCGACGACCAAATCACACGCCTTATCCGGATGCCCGGGAAGCCTTGTCCTGGCTGATCTCATGCATGATTCTTTACCATTTTACCCGTAAAAACTCAAGATTCCTGGGCTTTCACGCGGTAAACATGGATTTTCGCTTGCCGTGCGGTCACACCTCTGGCTTCCAGTACCTTCTCCGCTTCCCATCCCGGGATCGCGAACTCCGCCGAAACCACGACCGTACCGACGCGAGATTTTGTTGCGATCATCTTGCCGACTTCCGGCAGCATCCGCGGCAAAAGGAAAAGATATATACCCTTCGCCTTCTCGAACGGCGCTGCGGAAAAATCCTGCCTCACAATCTTCACCGGCGCGCGCGTGATCCAATTCCAGGATCTACCGACAAGATACGGCAACAACGCCGTCTCATATCCGATGAACGGTCCGTTGTATCCCGCACGCCAAATCCTCCGCAACGCCCAACCCGTACCACAACCCAAATCCAAAATAAGTCCTTCACGAGGAAAAACTTGTGCTTTAATGACCTTATCCACCACCGGCCAAGAAGATGACACCGCCGGCACGCCGCGCCTGATCGTGATGCGCCACGTCTCATTCAGGATCAACGCGAGCGATGTCGTCGTCGATACGATCAATGCGATCAGGACAAACCAAAGGAAATAAATCATGTGGAGATTGTATGCCAAATAGAACCTCAAGTCATCTGAAACGGAAAAGCGACCCGTTGAGCCACGAGTCGCTTCGTTGATGCAGGGTCGAGACATATCGCCTCGCCCTGATGCTTTGTCACGCCGCCTTCGCTTTCTTGGGCTTGGCGGCACCCGCCTGCTTGGCGACGATCTTGGTTGCCATGTCCAGCGCCTGGACGGCCTTGGTGCGCATGACCAGTCTCTCGTCGAGGATGTAACGCGCGTGGATGCCGAGCAGCTCCTCGACCGTCAAGGGCGTATCGCAGATCTTGGCCATCTTATCAGCCTTTACCGGCTCGCCGCACTCCAGAGAGCGCATCCGCCGTCGGGCTGCCAGCATCTTCAGCTCTTTTTCCCACTTACGCGGGTTACGCCGGTGGAGCTCACTGCAGAGATCAAACTTGTCGGCTTCATTCTCCACGACCGGATACAGCTCCTCCTCCAAGAACTCAGTGGTCGATTCGACCCCCAGGATCTCTGAGAAGTACAGATAGGTCGAATAACGCGTCTCAGACAGACTCGCGGTTTCCAGGAATCTGCGGTAATGGCGGGTGAAACCGTTTTCCACCAAAAACCGACAGACATCCGCCGGCTCATTACCCCTCGCGTTTTCGGCAAGGTCCCTGGCTATCCAGGACTTCTCGCGGGAGCCGAGTGCGATGCCGTATCTCTTGATGAACCCAAGATCGCAGCAATCGATCGCGGCCCGACGGATCTCGACCATTCCCCGCTTGTACCCGGCATCACGGAATGCTTCGTAAGCCGGATTGAACCCGTGCACGTGATTCGCAAGCGCCTCTTCGAACCAAAACCAACCGAACTCCTTCAGCAACTTCGGCGTGACCCGTTCCGGAAAATGTTCACGCAAATCCAGCAGATGGTGTCGACGGAGCAGATGGGCGTAAAACTCGTCGCGGTTCCCGCCAACCTCGGCGTACCTTCGATACAGCTTCGTCGGCGGCCAATCCGAATTAGCCTCTCGCCACTTGGCGCAAGCAAGCAACTCATCAGGCGAAAGACCAACCTCACTGTTCTCGAGGGTAGCGACGAATGCTTCGTACGAGCCGAAGGCTCCGTAGATTACACGGCTTACGAGTGCGAGTTTGGCCTTGATCTGTGCCTTGTCCAGACCGCGAAACATCTCGTGATATATATTCATCATGTCCTCCCTCGCCTCTAGAAGTTCTTCGTGATCTCCAGCATGGCTTTGGGCAGCCGTCGCTTGAACACGCCGAGTTTGACGAACGTGTATTCTCCGGTGACCGGCGCCTTGCCGAACGCCGAATAGTCGCATTTGGCCGTATCGACAGGCGCAATCGCGATGATCGAGTGCCAATGCGGCTGTCTGGCGCGCTTCGCCTCGACGTGCTTGGCGTGATCCGGCACCTTGGCCAGACAACCCGGGCAGACGAAAGCGTTGGCCGTCCGCGTCTTGTCTTCAGGATCAGGCAGCTCCGCGACTTCCCCGGTCAACATGACCTGGTGGGCCACAAAAAAGTTGAAACCCATGGAGAGCTCCGTCTGACACTCAGCGCATGTGATCGGCATAGCATCCTCCTCCACAACTGAAAGGAACGACTCAAGCCTATTTCATGTTATACGGAAAGTCAAAACTCTGATTTACAACTCATCTACATCCCTCAAGAATGACGAGGGTTTCTTCTTGTCATTACTCGTCGACGACTTCCACACCGTCTTGCTCGCCGAACCCTGATTCCTGTTCCCGTACCTATCTATTTCGATCGATGGTTCTTCGTAACCTTCATCCCAACTCCAATCATCTGACGTACGCGGTGCGCGGTACGCGGTACGACTCGCCCCCTCTTCCCTGACTTCGATCCTCTCCATCAAGCGCGGCGAAAGCTCTTCAATAAAAAGCGACGGCTGATTGAACATGAGCGCGTCATATCCTGCAGTCACTGGATAACACAAGAACAACCGTTGCTTGGCACGTGTCACAGCGACATAAAACAGACGCCGTTCTTCCTCTATCCCCCCTTCTTCGCCCATAGCCCGCTTGTTCGGGAAGAACGAATCCGCCAGATGGATGATGAACACCGTATCCCACTCAAGACCTTTGGCTTGATGTATGGTGGAAAGGATTATCCTCTCGCTTTCCCCCGAAGCATCGGCCTCTTCACGCTTCGCCGCCACCTCATCGTACAATGCGATGTCCGCCAAAAAAGACGAAAGATCATGATAGTTCTCGGCGAACACGACCAATTGCTCCAGATCCTCGAAACGATCACGCCAATCAGGATATTCACGCTCAAGATAATCGCGGTATGGCGACTGCAAGAAAGTACGTAGCATGAAAGCCGGAGCCGGCGCTTGCGCCAGCATGTCGCGCTCCATCTCGACCAAGACTTGGAATCCCTGTGTCGCGCGTGACGGCAATTCCTGACCCGCCTTATCCAAGACCATCTCGATGCTTTCCATGCCCCGGATACGGTTGACCAAAGTTCCGGCCGTCGCTGCGCCGATTCCCGTCTGCAGATTCAGGATGCGCAACCAAGCGACTTCATCATGTACGTTATGGATGACCCGCAGATGCGACAACGCATCTTTGATGTGGGCGCGCTCGAAGAACTTCATGCCGCCGCGGTATTCATACGGCACGTCGCGTTTCATCAATTCGAATTCCAACGCCTGCGAATGCGCCGACGAACGGAAGAGTACGGCCATGTTGCCGAGAGCCGTGCCTTGCGCACGCAAAGACAGGATCTGTTCCGCGACATAACGCGCTTCCTGACTGGCCGAAGCGACGGCGACCATGTTCGGTTTGACGCCCGCCCCTCGTACGGCCCGCAGATCCTTTTGGAACTGCTTGGTGTTGTGCTGCAGCGATTCGTTGGCGAGCTCGAGTATCTCCGGCGCGCTGCGGTAGTTCGTCAACAGCTTGAAGATCTTCGCCTTCGGCCACTCGTTCGGGAAATCCAGTATGTTCTTCACATCCGCGCCGCGGAAGGCGTAGATGGACTGCGCATCGTCACCGACGACGAGTACATTCCCATGCACCCCACCTAATTGTCGGATGATCGCCGCCTGGATCGCATTCGTGTCCTGATACTCATCGACCAGGACATACTTGAACCGACCGGCAATCGCCGGACCGATATCGGGATGGTTCAGCAGGCCGAGCCAATTGGCGAGCAGATCATCGAAATCCATCACGTTCGCTTCACGTTTGCGCCGCGCATAGATTTCGGCCACGGCTTCGATATCGGACAGGAGCGGCAAAAAATTCTCATGCTTAAGTTCCAAGGCGCTCCCCACGCTCTGCAGCGTGTTACGCGCGAAAGATACTACATTCTGCAGCACCGCAGCGGTCGGGAACCTGCGCGCTTTCGGATCGATCTTCAGTTCCTTCATCACAGCCTTGATCAGGCTCTGCGAATCTTCCTGGTCCAGGATCGTGAAGTTGCGTCCATAATCTGACACGGCATGCCCCGATCGCAGGATGCGGTTCGCCGTCGAATGGAACGTCCCGCCCCACACGCCGCGCGCCGTCTGGCCAAGCAGGGATTCGACGCGCTGCATCATCTCGCGCGCCGCCTTGTTGGTGAAGGTCAGGAGCATGATGGATTGCGGATCTACGCCCTGCTCCAGAAGATAGGCCACGCGATACGTCACGGTGCGTGTCTTGCCCGACCCGGCTCCAGCCAACACCAAGCACGGCCCATCGCCGTTCAGCACCACATCCAGCTGTTCCTGATTCAATTCACGGGAATAATCTATACGGCGTGAAACCGGCACGCCGCCATCCTGTAATACGAAAACCGACATGGCGCCATGTTAACCCAATATGTCATCCCGGCCAAGCGTCGCGCGAGCCGGGATCTAAAACCATCAGCTATTTCGCCAATCTATCTTTACCACACCACATAATTCGACTAAGCTAAGGATAGACTAAACATTTTATGAAACTGAACGACAAAGTCGCGCTCATAACAGGCGCGAGCCGAGGCATCGGCAGAGCCACCGCCCTGCTTTTCGCCAAAGAAGGCGCAAAAGTGGTCATAAACTTCGAGAAAGAAAAACAACGGGCCCAAGAGGTAGCTGACGAGATTGTAAAAATGAATGGCGTAGCGATGATCGTACAGGCCGACGTCGCCCAAGAAGACCAGGTTAAATCCATGGTCGAAAAATGTATCGAGGCTTTCGGTAAGATCGATATCTTGGTCAACAACGCAGGCATCGTCTATGACGTCCCTTTTGAGGAACGAACCGTCGAACAATGGAAGAGGACTCTAGACGTCAACCTCATCGGTACATACCTATGTTCTAAATATGCCTCGCAGCATATGCTCAAGAACGGTTCAGGCAACATCGTGAACATCGCTTCTACGAACGGAATCGACACGTTGAGTCCCGACTCCATGGATTATGATGCATCGAAATCCGGCGTCATCAGCTTGACCAAGAATCTTGCGACGCAACTCGCGCCGACCATCCGAGTCAACGCAGTCGCGCCGGGCTGGGTCGAAACCGAAATAAACAAAGACCTTGATAAGGATTACGTGGAAAGCGAAACGAAGAAGATACTGCTTGGCAGGTTCGGCAAACCCGAAGAGATAGCACAGGCGATCATGTTCTTAGTCTCGGATGACGCCAGTTTCATCACCCGCTCGACCTTTGTCGTGGATGGAGGATACGTTGAAAATTAGAGGAGACAGCTAAAAAACAGTGTTATTTGGCAAAAAAATCCTGTCCACGACCCGCAACGAAACCCACCTTTACCGCCACCGATATTTCGCCTAAGATGCAGAAGCTGGACGCTTATGGGTAAAAATGTCGTATAAAAGCTAGTTAGATGAAATAAATTTTTATTTTTTAATTTTATGAACACATTTTTAATAATAACATCATCGTTAATATCTGGTATTATCGGCGTTCTTATTTCGATTTTTTACCATAAACGTTCAGATAAAAAAAGAACAAAAATGGATGTTTTAAGAAATTTCGTTGGATACAGATATAATTTGTCTGGAGATAATTTCACTAAAACACTAAATGAAATATTTGTTGTCTTTTCTAATTCACCAGATATTCAAAATAAGGTAAAAAATCTACACGACACATTAACATCTGGTCAAAATCACTTAGCTAACGATAGGTTATACGAATTGTTTAAAGCAATGTGTAAAGATCTAGGTATTAATACTTCAAAAATTGAAGAATCATCGTTTATTAAAGCATTTAATATTAAAAAATAAAAATTTACATCATCTAACACCGCGATAAGCGGCTCCAGAAAAATATCTTAATTTAAACTTTCTCTTGCGCTTCGCTTAAAGAGAAATATTAATAAGGAATATACTTTTCTTTCGACCCAAATTTTTGCTTTTCTTTTCTTAATTAATTAAAATCAAGGAAGAAAATCAAAAACTTCGCTTCATCGGGAAACGTTGTCAGACATTTGGGGGGCTTTAATTAGCGTAAGTTGAAATATGAATATAATTAAACCAGATTACCTTTCCCAAGTTACACACCAAATCGCAATAGGGCGTTCTGATAGTGATGCAATATTTTCGACCGCCTCTTCTTTTCTCTATAAATACAATGAAGAAATCTATTTAATTACTAACTGGCATAATGCCACTGGAAGAAATCCTATTTCAGGCGAACCACTCTCTAAACACTCTGGGATCCCTACAGTTTTTGTTACTTACTTCAGATTAAAACAAAAAGACGGTAGTGCAAACAAAACAATAATCAACCTTTACCATGATGATGAATTTCAAAAACCATGTTGGTTGGTACATCCTGCATATAAAAACAAAGTTGATGTAGTGGCTATAAAATTAACACAAAATGAAGCTTTTCATTATTTTCCAATAAATAATTATGATTTTGAAAATGATATTCCACCTGAAGTATCAGATGAAGTATTTATTCTTGGATATCCATTTGAAGATTTTCGATATTTGGGATTACCAATTTGGAAGAAAGGTAGTATCGCGACAGAACCTGATGTAGATGAAGACCAATTACCAAAGTTACTAGTTGATACTGCAACAAGATCTGGCCTTTCAGGTTCCCCTGTAATTTTCCAGCGAATTGGTATTCATAAAATGGAAAATGGCTTAATGAAAGATGACTCAATTATTGGCAGAATAAGAGGGTTTCTTGGTGTTTATTCAGGAAGAATTGGACAAAGTGAAATACATGCACAATTAGGCATTGTATGGAAGGGAAAGGTAATTGATGAAATTATAGAAGGAGGACAGTTTGGTACTTGTGAATTTTAAATACAGCCGCTCGGTCTTATAGTCGCGAACGTTATTGGATAAAACTTCAGGTGTTCCGATGACGTTACACTAAATACCTCGTTCTTCGGCAAAATGCCGTTCCCCTATCTCAAAAACACTTCCCTCGTCCCCTCGCCCATTTCCTGCTATCCTATCCACATATGCCTACACCAAACACGCCCCCTCCGGTCCGTCCGCATACCGGACGCACCGTGGTTTTGACGATCATCGGTACGATCGTCGTCTCATTTATCGTCATCTTAATTCTCGCCTGGTCTTTCGGCACCACTTCCTCATCCCGCAATAGCCTCCAGACCGCCGGAACCGGAATGGGGATGATGGATTACTCCGTCTCCGGTGGGATCGTCTCGAGCAAAGCCATTGCCCCGAGCGCAGCGCCAAGTCCGGCCTACGACATGATGGATTCCGCCATGCCGGAGATCATGCCGTACTATGGAGGCAGCGGCGCAACCGCCGAAGAACGCGCCAATGTCGGACAGAAGATCATCCGCAACGGATATCTGTCGATCCGCGTCGATAATACGGAGAAACGTCTGGAAGAAGCCAAGGGACTCGCTACGCAATACGGCGGGTTCGTCGCCAGCTCCAATCTGCAGGATAACGCCGGAGTAAAGACCGCTTACATCACCATCCGTGTCGCCTCGGATAAATTCGACGAGCTCGTTGCCGCAGCGAAGAAACTCTCGGTCGTGGTCCTTTCCGAATCATCCAATGCGGATGACGTGACGGATCAGTTCGTGGACCTGAATGCGCGCCTGAAAGCCGCCCAAGCCGAAGAAGCGCAATATCTCGACATCCTCAAAGAAGCCAAGACCGTGGAGGATACGCTGAAAGTCACGAGTGCTTTGAGCCAAGTCCGCACACGCATCGAACAGATGCAGGGACAGTTGCGTTATCTGACCGACAAGACGGATTACGCTACGCTTAATCTGACCATCACCGAGGAAACCCAGATCGAGATACCCACACGCACCTGGAAACCGCTGGAGACGATACGGCTGTCTTTCCGCGGACTCGTCATCGCCCTGCAAGGCCTAGTCGATTTCCTCATCGCAGCGTTTTTCTACGGCATCGGCCTGCTCTTGCCTATCCTACTCATCCTGTATGTGATCTACAGGCTCGCCAAGTGGATAGCCAAAAAATTTAAGAAATAAATTTGAAGAGCGCCGCCTCACCAGATTCGGTGGGCGGCGCGTGCCATGAGGGCGGCTGGGCTACATGAGCCTGGCCGCTTTGACTATGTTCTTCTGGGCCACTGTCCAGTTGTCCTCGGCGAGGGCCACCTGCGCTGTGGCGAGGTAGATCTCGACCTGCTTCTTGATCTTGTGGTCGAGGTCGTCCTCGTTGCACTTTTCTTCGATCCTGGTCCTGACCGACTCGAGAGCGCTCTCGATCACGGCGAAGTGATCCGGCGCCGCAGAACGAGGGATCACGACCCTACGCCGCCCGGTACCATCCTCCACGAGATTCTTGGAGTAGAGCTTGCGCAGGGCGTCCAAAAGCAATGAGAGAGGCATGTTCACGTCATGCTGTAGTGCATGCAGGGCGAAGACCCAGCGCAAGCCGCGACGCGTCTTGCGCAACAGGGAGACGAGCTCCAGCCTTTTGCCCTGCTCGCAGAGTTGCTGCGCGAGCCTGAGCTCCTTCAGCACATGCGCTGTGTTCTTGCGGAACGGCAACACCTGGATGGTCGAGAGCGGATCGATGAAGGATCGGATGACCTGCGCGGCTGCGCGCAACCCATCCTGACCTCGTACGTCGCTCAGCCAGTTGTCCGGGCCGATCCTCAAGTAGGTGTCTTCCGTGAAAATCCTCTCCGCGACGTCAGCCACTCCTGACCTCTGTGCCATGCTGAGCGCCATCCACAGGCGCCCATACAGATACAGATGGTCGTCGATCACCTCGACGACCTTTCTGGTGCGCCACTCCTCGAAATCAGCGATGGCCGTCGCCCGTGCGCTGCGCGTCTTGAAGCGCCCGATGGCGCCGCCGCTCTGCATGGCCTTCGCTACCGGGTTCGGCCGGCCGCTCGAATCGAGGAGGCTAAACGCTGCATGCATCATCTCGCGCGCTGCGATCTTGTCGCTGTCACGGACCTTGGCGAGCTTACCCGCCAGACCGTAATGCGTCTCGAAAAGCAGGCGGCGCTCGTCCTCCGTCGTCGCCGGGAAGTTCAGCATGAAGATCGAGAAATCCCGTTGCGCCGCGATCCGCTGCCGCATCTCATCCTTGTCGAACTTCTCGAAGAGCAGCGTATGCCGGCCTGCAAGCTCCAGCTCGTACAGATCGACGAGTTGCGCATGCGTGGACTTGCCCTTGGTCCGCGACCTCAGCTCTGCGTTGCTGCGCCAGAATGATCCGGCGGGTACGAGCACCTCGCCGTTCTTGCCCGGCGGCTGCTCGAGCGCACCGTCTTTCAGGACCATATGGTCCCCGCCCCAAGGCAACCTGCCAAGTACTGCCGTCAGACTACCCTTGGAATTCCTGACCGTCACTTCCTCCGGGAGATAACAGAGCATGGCCAACCCTTTCGTGGAAAGAGCCTCATTCCGTAAATGGAATGGGTAAAGTTAACTAGAACTGTTGAAAATGTCAACCTAAGAATATCAAAAACAAGTAAAAACAAAGGAATCTGATAATAACTACGGATTACTCCCCGTAAGCCTTATAACGATTTTTGATATGTTCATCCAGGGTCTTGGCGTAGTAGCTTTTTCCGTCGGCATCGTGCAGATAGTATAGATAATCCGACGGCGTAGGATCCAACGCTGCCATGATCGAATCCTTGCCCGGGTTGCAGATCGGTGCCGGAGGCAGGCCCTTATATTTATAGGTATTGAATGGTGAATCGACGGCCAAATCATCCAAAGTCGGTCTGGCACGTCCGGCGCCGGTCACGTAATTCACCGTCGCATCGGATTGCAACAGCATCCCGCGCTTGATGCGATTCAGGTATATTCCTGCGATCATCTTCTTATCCGCCAGATCCGTCGCCTCGCGCTCCACGATGGAGGCAAGGATGATGACGTCATCCAGGCCCTTCCCCTGCTTCTTCAGCTCCGGAGAAATTTCGTCATAGACCTTAGAGAACTGCGTCAATTGCTTACGCACCAGGCTTTCCGGCAGCTGGTCTTGCCACACGCGATACGTATCCGGGAACAAAAAACCTTCGAGCGACGCTCCTTCAGGCAACTCCGACAAGAACAGATAGTCATTTTTCAGACTGGAGGCATAAGGTTGTCTGGCCTTATAGTTACCCGTCAACGCACGGAAGTCCTTACCTGCCACGCCCAACTTCGCCAAAGCGCCCTCTTCATCGCTTAGGTTCCAACCTTCGATTATCTTCACCCCTATCTCGTTCCTCTCCGGGCCTAAAGCGAAGAGCCGCGCAAGGCTGCGGTAACTCATTCCCGTCTTCACCTGATAATCGCCTGCCTTCGGGCGTTGCGCCGTAGCATCCATCTTGATGTAAAGGCCATATCCCCAAGCCGAAGCGATGACCCCTCTTTGCTGCAACGCCTGCCCCACTTCACCGGCCGTCGCGCCCTCCGGGACCGTGAACTTCATGCTCTGGGCATTCTGGTCAGGTTTGGACAGCCAAGCCGCCGGCGCGAACCAAGAAAAAAAGCCCGCCGTAAAAAGCAGGATCAACGCCAACACGAATATCATCTTTTTCATCTTTTTGCTTTGCCGTTATGTGGCGCGACATCGCGACGCGTCAATTCGCCATGCATGAACCTGACCAACGCGAAACTGGCGAAACCGACCAACACACCTCCGACTATGTCGCTCGGATAATGCACTCCGACTGCGATTCTACCAAGCGCTATCGAACAAGCCAACACCAGAGCGAAAATCCCCCAGCGCTTATCGGCATACAGGATGGCGAACGCGATAGCGAATGACGCCGCGGTGTGCCCGGAAGGGAATGATGTGTTGAGCGGCGACGGGATCAGCAACGCGATCCCCGACGCGTCGATATAAGGACGAGGCCTTTGGAGGAAATAAGCCATCACGGTCGTGAGTATCAACGCGACACCTCCACCCCAAGCGGCTTCGGCGACGGCGTGATGCAGGTCCTGCTTCCTCGTCTTCACGAAATAAAGGATAGGGATCAGAAACAGATAAATCGCCCAACGCGCCAAAAATACGGCGACCGCTTTAGACATCGGGTTAGCCAAAAAAATATCTTGGATCAGGCTCACAGAAAACAAATCTAAAGATGCACTAATCATATCCTTGTGCGTAATCAGTTTAGCATTCGGTAAACGAAATCCGAAATTCAACGTCTTTCCGTAGGCTCTTTCGTCTTCGGCTTATACGCGCACCACTCGGCTACTGGGCACATCCAGCACTTCGGCTTCTTTCCGCCGATGCAGATCTCACGTCCGAAACGCACCATCGTACGGTTCACCTCGCCCCACATCTTCTGCGGCAGCAATTTCTTGATGTCTGCCTCGACTTTCTCCGGTGTCTTGCCTTTCGACCAACCCAGACGATGCGCGATACGGAACACGTGAGTATCGACGGCCACCGCCGGCACATCGAAGCATGCCGACAAGATACAGCTTGCGGTCTTACGTCCGACGCCCGGTAACGTCACCAATTCATCCATCGTCTTAGGCACACGACCATCGTAATCTCGGATTATCATCTTTGCCAAAGCTTTCACGGACTTTGCCTTATTGCGATACAAGCCGATCGTGTTGATCGATTTCGCGATATCCGACTCTTTCGCGCGCGCTAGGCTCTTCCAATCCGGGAATCTCTGCCTGAAAGCCGGAAACATCTTAAGCACCTGCGCATCCGTCGTCCGGGCGGAAAAGATGGTCGCGATCAAGGAATCCGCCGGGTTACCTAAATCCATGTCCGCTTTCTGCGGATAACGTTTCATTAGTATAGCCACGGTTTTCGCAGCATTGCTTTGCGAGTTCATCTGGTTATGATGTCATTTTAAGACATCATATGCAATCGATCGGGAAAAAGGAAAACCCGGTGGGGCAGGATGCTCACCGGGCCGCAGGACGCATCATCAAAGATGGATGATGCGGTTCTTCTTTAGGGGTCTGACGTCGGCGTGCGCAGCTCGCGCTCACCAACCGCTGGAGGATCCGAACAGCACGTCGTCGGAAGCGTCGCCCCACTCGTCACCGCAATTCGGCGCGAAAGGATCGTTGTGTCCGTCGCCCGGATTGTTGTCCAGGCACACGTCGTGGTCGAAGCAGTCCTTCGTGTAATAGCGGTTCACGCAATACCACGAGTTGCACGGGCAACCCGCACCGCAACGGCCTTCGCACTCCGGAGCCCAGGTACCGCACGTGGTGTACGCGGATTCATAGCCGCGAGAATCGGTCCACTCCGCCGTCGAGTACTTGTACGACGACTTGCGGCTGCACTCCCAGAGGTACTTGATGCCCTCGCCGCCGTATGACTTGACCGTCATCGCGCCGTCGATCGGCCAAACCTTCTCGTAGTGCACCGCCCGCGCGAGAGGCGCCGAAGCGTAGTGCGAGGCATAGTTGAAGAGCAGACCCATCGCGGTCTGGCTGACGTCGTCACCGAAGGTCGCAGCGATCCCGTTCTCGTCGAGCGTCTTCAGGTTCGAGATGAGCCCGAGGATCAGCTGTTTGCCGATCGGCGTAAGCTCCGCGTCCGCCGTGAAGAGCCCGCTCGATGCCGCGTAACCTACGCTGCCCACGGGCTGGCCGTCCGCCAGGAAGTCCACGCTCTTGTCGCCTTCGCTCCACTTGCTGATGAAGATGAGCTTGTTGTCGCCGTCGGTGAAGGTACCGCTGACCGCATCCTTTCCGTATTCGTCGAAGGCCAGCGACTGCTGGCTACTGGCGGTTACGTCCGTCTCGGGACTCGTCTCGACCTTGCCGCCGCAATCGATGGCGGCAAAACCCAGAGCCGCGATGCCCACTGCTACGATGGTACTACGGATCGATGTCTGCATAGCCTCAACCTCTTCATCTGTCGCGGACAGTCGTGCACCCCACCTACGAAAGTGACGACCAAACGAAAAAGAACACGTAGGTGCGTGCAAAGTATAGATACCCTAAGACACCACGACAACGCTCGTGTCCACGTATCGCTCCTAAAGTGCTCTTTGCCAAAAAAAGCCTGTTTTCATTTACTTTCATTGCCCTAATTTCAAAACAACAGCTTGTGATTTTATCCACAAGGAATCAGAAAAAACATCCTTATAAAAAATACGCACATGCGTAAATCAAAAACAAGAAAAAAATGAGGATAACTCCTCTACTTCTCGATCATTTCTGGCATCTGGGACAATAATGCGTCCCACGTTGACCGATGACGATTCGTTTTATCGGCGTACCGCACTTCACGCACTTTTCCCCGCCTTTGCCGTAAACCTGCAGCAGCTTAAGAAAATTCCCTTGCTTGCCGGACGCATCCACATAGTCGTTCGCGCTTGTCCCACGGTGTTTGATCGAGAGCTTCAGCAATTTTTGGACCTGTTTCGCGATCTCCGAACGTTCCTTAGCCGTCAGCTTGCCCAATGGACGAGTCGGTCTTATTCCAGCCCGGAACAGAGCCTCGTCAGCATAGATATTGCCGATCCCTGCGATGGTCGACTGATCCATCAAAGCTACTTTCACCTTACGTGTCTTCGGCTTCAAGAGTCGATCCGCGAATTCCTTGACGCTGATCTCCAAAGGTTCAGGTCCATATGCGTCCAAGACTTTCCTCGCCTCATCCGCCGAAAGGCATTTCATGAAACCGAACTGTCGTACGTCAGACCAGACTAAAACGTCTCGTGCCGCGTTCTTCGTACCGCGTACCGAAAAGCCGAATATCGCCCGGTCGTGCTTACCGGGTTTGATCCCTTTATCCGCCAAGACTAAGCGTCCCGTCATCTTGAGATGCGTAAACATGACCGACCCGTCAGCAAAACGCCACACGACAAGCTTAGCGCGACGTTCTATCTTCTTGATCTTCTTGCCCGTCAAACATGCGACGAACTTTTTTCCCACCGGTTCCTCCCTCCCGGACCTCAAAAGTTCGACGGACTCGATTCTTTTTCCCGCCAATGCTTCATCCAGCTGTCTGGTTATAGTCTCTACCTCCGGCAATTCAGGCATACTATTATTTTTCTACTTGCTTTTCTTGACTGATCGGATCGTACCAGCTTCTGCGGCTCGGAAAGTCTGACCCCGCCTTTCGCGAAGGGCGGGGGAGTTCCGCAGCAAAGAAAATACCCTAATCAGATCAACGGCTTTCCTGTCATTTCCGCTGGCTGCGGCAGTTCCATGATCTTCAATATCGTCGGCGCCACGTCAGCCAACATGCCGACCGGTGTAGTCAACGAAAGGTCCCCTCCCACCACGTCGCCGATAGGCGCGCGTACGCCTTCGAATTGTTTTCCGATGATGATGAAAGGCACGGGATTAGTCGAATGTTCCTTGTCCATATCGCCTGTCATCAGATTCTTCACCTCTTCGGCATTACCGTGATCCGCTGTGATGAGTACGACTCCCCCAACAGCCAAGACTGCATCCACTATCCTCGCGATGGATTTATCGACCGTCTGGCACGCCTCGACTGTCGCCTTTTCGTCGCCCGTATGCCCGACCATGTCAGGATTGGCGAAATTCAGGATGATCAGATCGTAACTACCCTTCGAGACCTCCTCGACGACACGATCTGCGATGAGCGGCGCCGACATCTCCGGCGCTTTGTCATAAGTCGAGACGCGTGGACTCGGGATGATGACCCTGTCCTCGCCAGGGAATTCGGATTCGACCATGCCGTTCATGAAGAAGGTCACGTGGGCGTATTTTTCCGTCTCCGCGATATGCATCTGGCGCAGACCGGCATCCGAGACGACCTTCGCCAGGCAATTGTCTATGGCCAACGGCGGATAAGCCACGGACACCGGGAGATCCTTTTCGTATTCCGTCATGGTCCCGAAATATAGATCCTTTATCTGCTCGCGCGGGAACTTCTCGAAACTCGGCAGCACGAAGGCTTTGGTGATTTCACGCGCACGATCAGGACGGGTATTGAAGAATATCACCGCGTCGCCAGCTTCCACTATAGCCACGGGCTTACCGCCCTTCTCTATGACCGTCGGCGGAATTTCTTCGTCGTAGACTTTCTGGTCATACCAATGCTGTATCGCTTCGCTCGCGGACGGCGCCAATAGATCGCCGATTCCTTTGGTCATGGCGTCGTAGGCCTTCTGTATGCGGTCCCAACGGTTATCGCGATCCATGGCGAAATAGCGCCCACAGACAGTCGCTATCTTGCCGACCTTGTATTCTTTTATCTTCTCTTCCAGATCATGGATGAAACCTAATGCACTGTTGAAGATGGTGTCGCGTCCGTCAAGGAAAGCGTGGATGAATACCTTATCGAATTTCTGGCGGCTGTAGAGATCGAGCAATGCATGCAGATGCGCATCCGATGAGTGCACGCCGCCAGGCGAGACCAACCCCATCAGATGTATCTTACCGCCCGTCTTCTTGCAGTGCGTGATGGCGTCCAAAAAGACTTTGTTCGTGTAGAATTCTCCGTTCTCGATGGCGAAACTGATGCGCGGGATGCTTTGGAAGAAGATCCTACCGGCTCCGATGGTCAAGTGCCCCACCTCGGAATTACCCATCATGCCCCAGGAAAGACCCACAGCCGAACCAGAAGCCAGCACGGTCATCGCCGGATAACTTTCGACATAGCGCCTGAAATTCGGCATCTCCGCCTCGACGACGGCATTACCGTCGGCAGGCGGAGCTATGCCCAAACCATCCACTACGATCAACACTACAGGTTTCGGTCTCATATTCATCTTAGCAGATTATGCCCTGTCATCTCTTTAGGTTTTTCGACGCCCAACAGCCACAGCGCGGTCGGAGCGATGTCGGAGAGCGTCCCTCGCTGGGCCTTCTTTGATTTTACGCAATCCCCTGCCGCAAGAAAAGGCACCGGACTCATGTCATGCTCCGTATCCGCTCCGCCGGAAGGTGAGATCATGCGTTCGACGTTCCCATGATCAGCCGTCACGATCAACGTGCCCTTTACCTTATTCAATTTCTTCCAGATCACACCCAAGGCATCATCCAAAGCTTCACAGGCTTTGATGCCTGCCTTCAGGTTACCCGTATGCCCGACCATATCCGCATTCGCGAAATTCACAAGGATAAAATCATACTTCTCGCCGATGGATTTGACTACGTTCCTGGCGATCTCATCAGCCTTCATGCGCGGCGAATGGTCATAACGTGCGACACGTCTTGACGGAATACGGATACGTTCCTCATGGAACCTCGGCTTATCGTAACCGCCGTTCAAGAAATAAGTCACTTGCGAGAACTTCTCGCTCTCGGCGATATACATCTGCTTATCGTAACGCAGGGCTTCCACGATCGTACCCGGGACCTCGCGATGCGGAAAAGCCGAGATGACGCTGTCCAGATCCTTGGCGAATTCGGTCATGGTGACATACATCAGATTCTTCAGCTTGGCCTTACGCCTGAAGGAATGATGCTCTTTCTTCTCGAAATCAGGCATGACGAAAGGCTTGGTCAGCTGACGCGCACGGTCTGAACGCAGATTCCAGAAGATCATCGCGTCGTTGTCCATGACCGGCGCTTCGCAGTAATCGTCCGGACAGATGACCGTGGGCGTGATGAATTCATCGCTTTCTCCGCGCGTATAGGCATTCGTTATGGCATCAGTCGCCGATTCCGCGACTACGCCCAGACCCGAGGTCAACGCGGCATACGCCATTGCCGTACGTTCCCAATACTTATTTCTGTCCATCGCATAAAAACGTCCCATCACGGTGGCGATCTTGAAGTTGCTCGGCAATTTCCTTTCCAGCTCGGCGATCAGGGAAGCCGCACGGAACGGAGAGGTGTCTCGTCCATCCGTGAACAGATGCAGGCCGACGCGCGGCAGATCGAACGTCGCTGCGAATTCGATCAAGGCATCTACATGATAAGGCGATGCATGACCGCTTTTGTTGTCTGTCAAAAGACCCATCATGTGCAACGTGCTCTTGTTGCGTAAGCAGTGCGCCGCGGCTTGCATCAAAGCCTGGTTATTCTCGAAAGACTTGTCGCGTATCGAACGATCTATGGCGACCTGATCAGTCTCGACCGGTCTGCCGGCTCCGATCGTGGCATGTCCTGCTTCGGAATTTCCCGGCTGTCCCGGCGGCAAGCCTACATTGATTCCATCAGCCCAAAGCAAAGAATCTGGATATTCCGCCAAAAGCTTATGCCAAACAGGCATCTTGGCATAATATTCCGCATTGCCTTCTTTATTGGAGCTTATGCCGAAACCATCCCAAACAATCACCACAACAGGCCCTTTTGAAAGCCTTTCGGACTTAATTTTTGCAGCCATACGTCAAATCATAATAGCTTTTAGGTCAAATTGGTACAAGACCGACGTATGTTAATTTAGACAAATTAGGCTGTTAACCAAAACCTTGACAAAAACCTCGTTTTATGCTATTTTTACACGTTCTAGTAATGTCTCTTTTTGACTTACAGAACGCTTAACTTGCTCTTCACAACGTGTAACAGAATGCTCGACCTCTCTCCAAGAGAGTTGGGCTCCACCCCCGAAAAAGGAGAACGTCCATGGTTATGCCTCGCAAAGGTCCCGCCGGGATCGTCGCGCCTCCGCCCGCTCCGCCAGCCGTCATCACCGCTCCGCCAGCCGAGCCGGCTCCGACTCCGGAAGTCGGATTCGACATCGCGTTCGATGAGACCCAGTTCAAGGAGTTCATCGAGCTCGAGCCTTCTGGCGAGACGAAGAAACTCGACTTCGGCATCATCGTCCCCGCCGATTTCGCCAAAGCCGTAGTGGCAGCGGCACGCAACAATGCAGGGAACGACACCCCGACCCCGACGCAGTGGATCACCGCAGCGCTCGAGAAGGCGCGCAAGGTGAAGCCTGCCGTCGAGGCAGGAAAGCTCACTGCAGACCAGGGTGTTTGTGTCCTGGCCGTGATCTGCTTCATGGCTTACGCCGCTGCCCGCAGGCGCGGCGATTCCATTGATACTGCCTTGAAGGTCGCTGAGGGAATTGTCGACGAGCTGTCGAAGCCCGCCGTAGCACCTCCCAAGGTCGACCCGGCCGCACGGACGGTCGAAGCGCCCAGGACGCCCGCACCCGTTCTCGTCGCCAAGGCTCCGGATCCACCCAAGAAGGTGGAACCCGCCAAGGCAAGCGCGAGCGCCAAACCGGCGCCCGCCACGACCAGCGGCTCCACAGTGAGCCGACGCGGCACCACACCGACCGAGATCATCATGAAGGTCGGCGAAGCTGCGGCTGGAGGGTTCGGTGATGCGACCAGACCTGCCTCCGACACGAAGTTGGCCGAAGCAGCCAAGGCTGCCGCTGACGCCGCCAAGGCCAAAGAGGCCGCGGACGCAGCGAAAGCCAAGGCTGCCGCGGACGCAGAAGCCGCACGCCTCGCCAAACAGGAGGAACGTCAAAGGCAGCTGAAAGAGGCTGCCGACCGTTCCCTGTTCGACCAGGCCGAGGCGAACCGCAAGAAGGAGGAAGCCAAAGCCGAGGCGGAGAAAGAGAGGCTGGAAGAGGAGTTGCGCCTCAAGCAGATTACCTCTCTCCGAGCCGACCTCATCCGAATCAACGCGGAATACAAGGAGGCGCGGGCATCGGCGCCCCGGTCAGAACGCGCCCGACTCGCTGCCGAGCACACGGCAACGCTGCTCGAGCTCAATGCCGAGATCGATCGGCTGAGCAAGGGTGGCCGGCCGAGCAGCTCCAGCAAGCGCTTCACTCGTATCGTATTCACGGTGATCGGCGTGGTCATCGTGCTCGGGCTCATCCTCGGCGCATTCAAGCTCGCCGAGGGCGTCCACGCTTCGTCCCAGCCGACCCCCACCGCGACCACTCCCACCGTCGCAACCGCAACTGCAACCCCGGGCGTCGAGACGTGCGTGCCAGTGACCGCCTCGTTGCTCAACTACTACTTGGGCAACGAGGACCCGGCAAGATACGTCGACAAGGGAAATGCGCACAGCCGAAACGCTGCGCGTCTTGCCTGCTCGACTGCTCCCGCCTCCGTGGGCGTGAACACATACGACGTGACCGCCTGCCAAGTCTGTTACACACCCTAATCATCGCGTTCAACGCGACAACACCCCGTAGCGAAAGCCGTCCTGGCTCTCTCGCTGCGGGGTGTTCCAATTATAATCACAGCCCCTGCACCGTTCTCCCTTGCCGGCATACGAATAAGCTAGGATTCTAGTTTCTAAGTAACCCCTCCGCTCCTCCCCTTATCTTAAGGGGAGGTTGGGTGGGGTTATACCCGCAGAGTGCTAATGCGACTCCTGAATCCTGAATCAAGTTCAGGATGGCAAGCTTCTCGATAATTTCAGGATCTCATCAAAATCATCTGCCTTGTCCGTCTTGTTCCATTTTTCATGACCGCAAACCGTACAACGATGCAATATCGCATACTCCCCTTTCTCCACCCTGAAACCGACAGGTTCCATCATACCTCCGCATTCCGCGGCGCGATCGCCCGGGTTTATGTCCACATGCTTGCTCCACAGGCACTTAGGGCAATGGTTGGTATAGCCAGAACCCTCGACATGCAAACCGCAATGCCCGCAGACGAAATCCTCTTTGACGCGTGTGAACTTCGGCGTACCCATCCTACTCTTTTTCTTCCTCCAAACGCGGGAACAGCACTGTGCCAGTCTTCAACGCGCTTCCCGGTGCCAGCCCGCCCCATTCCTTCAGATTCTCCAGACCCTTTGCCCTTTCCGCCGCGACATCCTGACCCAATTGTTCGATGATGCTTTTCGCGATGTTGGGCATGACCGGTTCGATCATCCAGGCGAACTGCCTACAACCTTCCAACAAGGCATATAGGACCAATGCCGTCTTCTCCGGATCTTCTTTGATGAGCTTGAACGGCTTCGTCTCTTCCACCAGCTTATCCGCGGCGATGAGCGAAGCGCCGTCTGAATTCCAGATCGCTTCGAGCATCAGATCCAATCTGTTCTTGGTCAATTCGTTTTCGACGTTTTCCCACAATTTCCGCAGTCCAGCTTTTCCTTTCCACGTCTCTCCGCTGATTCCTGCAGCTTGCGCGATATCCACCTCCGGCACTTTACCGTCGAAATATTTGGCGCTCATGGCTAAGGTCCGATTGACCAGATTGCCCAGCTTGTTCGCCAGCTCACCCGAATACCGCTCGCGTAATCTGGCGAAAGAGAAATCACCGTCTTCACCGAACGGAATCTCGCGCAGCAAAAAATATCTGATCGCATCGAATGGATATTCCTTGGCCAGATCAAGGGGGTCGACGGCATTGCCCAATGACTTGCTGATCTTCTGACCATCGATGGTGAAGAAACCGTGGGCGAAAACGCGCTCCGGCAACTTCGGCGTTCCGTCTTCGTTCCTCAAGCTTGGGTCGGATTTGGCCGCGCTCATGATCATCGCCGGCCATAAGGCGCAATGGAACTTGATTATGTCTTTCCCCACGAGATGCAGATCCGCCGGCCACCACTTGGCGAACATCTCCTCATCCGAACCATAGCCTACGGCCGACATGTAATTGATCAAAGCGTCGAACCACACGTAGATGCGTTGGCTTCCGTCATCGGGCACAGGTATGCCGCAAGACAGCTTCTTGGATTCACGGGAAATCGAAAAATCCTCGAACGCCATCTCGATATAACTCCTTATTTCGTTCAAACGGCTCTTCGGCTGCACGAAATCCGGCTTGTCGGCCAGGAGCTTGAGCAGTTCTTCCTTGTATTTTGACGCCCGGAAGAAATAATTCTCTTCGCGTACCTTCTCGAGCGGACGGTTGGGATGCAATGGACACCTGCCCTCCACCAATTCGCTTGCCGTCTTGAACGATTCACAACCGACGCAATACTCGCGTTCGTATTCGGCTTTGTAGATGTCTCCCGAAGCCGCGACGGCTCGCCAAAACTTATCCACCGCGACCAGATGCCTCTGCTCCGTCGTGCGTATGAAATCATCGAACGAGATGCCTAATTCTTTCCAGGTGTTCCGCCAAATATCCGCCATGCTGTCCAGATAAGTCGGCAGATCCTTCGCTCCGGCTTTTTCCGCAGCTTCGAGGTTCTTTTGGCTGTTCTCGTCCGTCCCGGTCAGGAACATCGTCGGCACACCGCGCAAACGATACGCCCGCGCCAAAGCATCAGCCACGACCGTGGTATATGTCGAACCGATGTGCGGTTTGTCGTTGACGTAATATACTGGCGTCGTGACGAAAAATTTTTGTTTATCCATATCAACGTAATGGCGGGATGCTTAACAGGTTAATGGAATAGTTCAAGTTCGAAGGGACCGTTCCGCTGGAGGGCTGCGCCGCCGATTCTATGCTGATGGTGAAGGTCAAGGCTCCGGAGACGCTCTTTCCGCCTTCGGTATAGGTGCATATCGCATCGACTTGTCCGGCGCCGGTCAGTGCAGTCATCCTCTGCTCCATCACCGCGGCCATCTTGGGATCGCTGGTCGACCACCTGCATTGTTGCGTCACATCCTGCGAACGGTCATCCGAATATATCGCGACAGCATCCACAGGAACGCTTTGCCCCGTAGAGAGCGATGTGGGTCCGGATGCGGTCACCTGGACCGATTCGAGAGTCCTGGTCGCTTGAGCTACGACGATAGTCGCTTCCGCTGTCCGGCTCACGCCGCTCTCCGTCATCGAACCGATGAGTATGACGCTGCCCGCGATTCCGGGGTAGAAGATATTGCCCGAAATCCGACCCGCGTTTTTCTCCACAGGATAGAACACGGAACGCGCCGTAACGTCGTCGACTTTTCCGTTGGCGCAGGCCGCCAGCAAGGTCAACGTGACCTTATCCCCGATGGTTATGCCGGAAGACGGAGTCGCCGCTAAGGTCAATGTCTGATAGGTGCAAGGAAGTTCCGTCGTACCGGCTACGCTAGGTTTTTCGTTTGTGGACTGCCCCACCGTAACCGGCGCCTGATCCATCGCTGGTTCTGCAGGTTCAATCAGATCATCCAAGGACTGTTCCGTAGAAGTCGTTGTATCCTCGTTCGCGGCATCTTGCGGCGCCGAGCCATCTTCCTTCACCCGCTCATACAAAGCCGAGACCTTGAGCCAAATATTCTCATCTGGCTTCTCATAATCTTGTTTGATCGCCAGTCTGCCCAGCCATTGTTCCAATTCACCGGCCACGGTCGTTTTCTCCACGCGTGCTTTCTGATCCCCGCTCTTCAACGCCTGGACAATGTCATCTATCCGGTCGTCATAATCCAAAGCGCGTGCGAAAGACTCGCCGTTATCCTCTGTCGCGAACAGACTGGATCGTAAATCCACGAGAGCTTTTTCAGCCGGGAGAATGCGCTTTTCCTGGCCGCGCAACAAAAATAACGTCCGAGAAATCTCCAGTAGGAAATTATCCCTTTCTTTACCCGACAGGACCAGCGGCAAAGCCTGCTTGTTCCGATTGCGAAAACCTTCCGCGGAAGCATATCGAGCCGGATCCAAAGCGAATGCCGCCAAATCGCGTCTGATGTACTCGGAAGCCAACACTCTGCGTTGTTCGCCTTTCGCCAAACTCAGATGCAGATTCTCCGACATCAGAACCAACCAATCCGGGACCGCGATATGTAGTTTCTTCGCACGCTGCGTCCATTCTTGACGCAACTCATTATCGTATTTTTCATCCAAGGCGCGGTTTTCGTTCGGCCATTCGTCCTGTTCCGTCAAATCACGCATGCCTGCCAACATGCCGCTGGTCGAATACCTGGCGACGCGCCCCTCGCGGACGATGGAAAGCTGTCCCTCTCCCGAAGCAGGCATGACGCTGACCGCAGAATCCGTGACAACCACGTCCGCGCCTTCTGCGGAATCGATAACCCCGAAGGAAGTGCCACGTACCGTTGCCGCTACCTCGTTCGTCCGGACTTCGAAGGTGCTGTCCAGATCCAAGAGCTTCATGACGCGCGACCAGACTCTTCCTGAATCCAACCTCAGACCGACGGACATCTTGGTAAGTACAGGCAGATCGACGGGTAACTTATCGATGACGGCTTCCGTGCCGCTATCCAGACGCGTCACTCCACGGTCGCCCCAGCGAATTTCTGCTTTGCCGACCGCGTCGGTGCGCACCGTATCGCCTTCGCTGACCTCAACCGCCGTATCCACCGCTCGCCAATCCTTTTCCCCGGCTTTCCTGATCTCGACCGTCGCATTGACCTTCTCGACCCTAACTTGCGCCACATCCACCGATGCGACTGCGCCCAACGACCAAAACCATTCGGCGAACAGGAAAAAAATGACGGCCGCAAAACAACCCAAAGCTATCTTTTGTGCTTTCTTCATGCGGATATTTAACCTGAAAAACCCTAAAAAATCAACCCATCACGGTCTTGCCGATCTTGAGCAGCATCGCCGCCTGGGCTTCGCTCACCGGATGTACAGTCAGCCTCGATTGGCTGGCCAAAGGCATGACCGACAACCCATACGTGTTCCTGATCTCATCCAACGAAATGACCCGACTCAACGGCTTCAAGGACTTGATCGTGATGGCCGACCAATCGCCGCTCGAAGCCGTCGGATCAGCTACGGCCTCACCGACGACTTGGGCCAGACCTACGATCATCCTCTCTTCACCTGAATGATAGACGAATACGGAATCCCCCTTCTTCATCTCGCGCAGATGATTCCGCGCCTGATAGTTCCGGGTACCGGTCCACAGAGTTTCGCCGTCTTTCTCCAGTTGTTCCCACGAATACTTAGCGGGTTCCATTTTGAGCAGCCAATAGGCCATATGCGGAAAGCATAGCAGAAACCGCGATTATTGGCACTTCCGTGCGCACGGCCTATCATGATGCCATATGCCCGGCGCAAACGATCTGCGGAAACGACACTGCATACCGATCCTGCCTTGGACGATGCCATTGGAAAGACAGGAGGCATTGGCTTTGGCCAAACAAGCCGGCGACTGGATCATCTCCGCGGACGGAAAAAAAGTCCAAAAAAAATTCGAGTTCGAGAATTCCTCTGACGTCCTGTTTTTCGTCAATGGAATCGGCGAAATCGCGACAGCCGAAAAACATTATCCGGAAATTAGGAACGAAAGGTTCCTGGTCACGATAGTCCTCACCACCGATCAGATCGATGGATTATCGCAGAATGATTTCATCCTCGCCGCCAAGATAGACGGAGTGGCGGATAAGATGTAGAGACGTTTGCGATCACTTGAACAATCTCTTCAAGCCTTCCATGGCTACCGCAGGCAATGATCGACGCCTCGGAAACCCGACCAGTTCCATGAAACCCGAGCCTTCGGTTTTTTTACCGTTAAGCATAGCTTCAGCGGCCAAAGGCCCCTCCCAATAGTTCATCAGACCGAACAGCATCTCCTGTTCTTTTACCCGAGCTCGGCATGTCACTTCGAAATCCAACTCCGGCGCAGTGATCTTCCATTCCAAAGGATAGGCCGCCCCTGTCGTGGGGCTGATCCAGCTCTCGCCCAAAGGTATGATATCCACCTTGTGGCTGAAGGTCGTGCCGCCGTGGCCATCGGATAAGGTCACCATGGCTGCGCGCTTCTTGCGTCCATATTCGAAACACATCGCGTCGGTCCCATCGTCCAGCTGGAAACAGAACCAACGCCACACGTGTTCGCCGTGCAAAGAAATAGGGCTCCATTGATGGTCCATCCAGACCATGCCCTCGGCGTCTACCCATGGGGCGCTTCCCTTCAAGCGTAACCTGCCTTTAGCCGACATCCGCGGCCAAGAATAATAAGTCGTGGTTGAGCTTTTCAGATCCACGTTTCCCGTCCCACCCACCAACATCACCGGTTTCAATGCGTGCAGATCGAACTCCATGCGCGGCGTCTGGATATGATAGTTGCCCTCGCCTTTTTTACCGACCTTCAGCCTTTCCTTGACGCTCGCCTTGAATTGCTTGCCGCTGAAGCTGCCCCGATCCAATCCTTTCAGGAAGAATTCGATATGCGGCTCGAACTCTCCCGTATCGATGCATGACACCAAAGAATGCACGAACCAGACCGCGGGGACTTTTCGGTAGGGCAACGGTCGCACCTTGAACAAGGCCAACATGAAGGAATAGGTATTACCGTCCATACCTTTGGCATGACCACTCCAATACCACCATTCGATCGGATCCTTCTGAATTCCCTCGTCCTGCGGCAAACTGATTTTTTGTGCTGGCATGCCGATAGCTTAGCATAAAGAGAAGAGGCTTGGGATTTCTCCCAAGCCTCAAGCAGATTCGGACTTCTTCAGCGGTCATCGACGAGCTTATGCAGAGCCGGACCGCGGTCGCGCCGTCTCCAGGCATTACCGGCCGCCTCCATCTCGCGTCGCGACGGCTTCCTGCCCGACAGCGCGCGTCCGAGCGCTACGAAGAGGTTGCCCTCGTTCGGTACGTCGGTCACGACCGCGTCCGGATGGCAGAACGCCGCCATGCCGCGGATGAACTCCGGACCCGACTTCGGCGTCCGTGCGACCATCGCATCCCACGCCGCGATGTCGAGCTTCGTGAGTCCGGCGACGAACAAACGCAGGCGCGTAAGATGGATTTCGTGGAAACCCGGGGTATCATCCTGCAGATACATCCCACAGTCATAGGGCATCCCTATCGACGTCAGCATGATCTCGTGCAGCTTAGGGTCAGGCTCGAGTGGAGCCCAGTGCCAAGCCTCGTGCACATATTTCGAACCCCTGCCTGAAGATCCCTCTCCTGGCTCGATTACCCACTCGGGATGGAGCGGATCATGCCCGTCGGTCTGCCTGGGCTTCGCGACATAGCCCATGTCGCCAATCGTACTGAAGAGTTCATGCAGAACCGCCTCGGTCGTCGCGTACATCCCACCGTGCGGGAGGTTGACCAAACCTTTAATGGTACTCATAGCTTTCCCTTCCTACGTTGAAAGTGCCAACCAAGACATTTCCCGGCCCAGCGCCGATCGATGATCAAGCGATGGCAAAACATAAATCAATTCTGCAGTTTTGTCAATCCTTTATACGTAAACACCCCGGTTCTAATTACCGAGGTGTTTCTTATATTCGTTTATACTTACGGCAACTCAATCTCACCGTCAGTCGTTTCCTTCTTTGCGCAATCCTGGTTGCCGTCGGCGCGCGGACACTTGTCATCGAATGTATATTTCGTCGCCTGGTACGTCTCAACTTTCTTCTCGGAATCTATGCCCGTCAACTCATATTCCGTATCCGGATCTTCCAACAAGACCTTTGTCTGCCCGCCCAAGATATTCTTATATACCACCTTGCTGTTGTTCGGCGGTCCAGGCTGGATATATTTGACCGACTTATCGCCTTGATCAAGATAGATCACCTTGCCGAACGTATCGTAGAAATCAGCGGAATCCGTGGCGAGGAAAACCGGCTTCTGTTCGTTCACGTTATCGCCTTTCGCTATATCCAAAGTCCTGTACGCCGGCCTCGTCGCGCTGCCGCCTGCACCCAAGCCCAGGATCACATCTTTCACTATGAGCCAGCGGTCATCCTTGCTCCAAGCGAAGGGCATATCGATATATTCGAAATTGGATCCTATGACCGATTGCAGCCTCGCCACATAAGCCAAGCCTTGCGTCTTTGTGTCGTATACCCACAGCTCCTCTTCCCATCTCCCACAGACTGGAGCATCAGCAGTGGCGACTGCGCTCGTGCAGATGAAGTAAGCCCTCAATATCTTGTCCCCGCCGTTCGAAGGCAAGCTATAGTAATGCGTTCCGTTTGCCGGCGGAGCATCATTTTCACCCGTATCGGAAACGTTCGGAAAAAGATATTTCTCATCCAAGGCATCTCCGAGCCCCCGACTCAAACCAGGATCGTTCTTCCAGTCGTCAGACAACTTCTGTAGCACCAGGTTCTGCAGATCTTGCGCACTCTTCAGCTGCGCGGAAAGCGTACCGTCACCTATGCCGCTGGTCGTCGTCATGCTGCCGCTGATACCGGATAGAGCGGCTTCCTTCTGCATTATGGCTATGCCTTGACGCAAAGACTGGTTCTCTTCCGTCGTATAAGTCAGATTCAGCTGGGTGAGATAGACCGCATATGCCATGACTAATAATCCGATAGCCAACAGAAAGGCGAACAACGCTAAAAGCACGCTCACCCTTCGTGGTTTTTTTGGTGTAACCGCCACAGCCGGCTTAAGCTGCTCGGTAAGCGTCGGCATCTCCGGCATGCGCAAAGAGACCGGGGCCGGAGCTGGAGTCAGCTTTTGCGCCGGAACGGGCTTAGAGGGTTTCTTGACGGATATTTTGCGTGGCATATTTTGGGATATTATACCACATCGATACTTTCGTATTCTTTTTATTTCGGGAAAGTGAAGAGCACCGTCGCCGGTTTGTCGGTTTTCTTGGTCGCAAAGTCATAATCATGCAGGCTATGCATGAGGAGATCGTAACCATAACGATGTCCTGCGCCGGTCTTCATGTCGCCGTCATCATTGGTGATGAATTCCTGCGTCTCATCGTCATATCCGATGATGACCAACATATGGTAATACGAACCGTACGTGGCGAACGGGATATTCTTGTTCTGCAGATCCTTCCCGTAATGCAGCGAAATGACGGGATGTCTAGCGCGAAGTTCCGCTTTGATTCCGTCGATCGTCGGATTAATCACAGCTCGGGCGCCATATGTTGTGAAATTGTCCTCGATTATCTTTAGCGTCCGATCCGCGTCGGAATTCGCGTTCGAACCCCAGATATCGTTCTGATAGACGAACAACTCACGCATCTTCTTGGCCGCATCAGCCGGTTCGACAGATTCCTTACCTGAATAGAAACCGTCCACCATGACCATGCTCGCTTCTTCGCAAGCGTTGATCCAAGGGCTTTTCCAGCTGCCTTCAGGAGCTTCGGTCACGAAAGGTACAGGAAGAACCAACTTTTGCGGAACGGTTTGGACGCTTGGCGTTTCCGTCTCTTTGGTTTTCTCGACGGGAACCGGCATCGCTTCCTCGATCTGCGTCTGTCCGACGGCAGAGACGACTGACGTAGCCGCTCCACCGGCATGATCCTTCTGGTCTAGGTTCGGATTGTTGGTCGACAAGACCATGGCCAATAATACGGCCTCCAAAAGGAAAACTAAGGGAATCAAAAGTCGCACACGATTAGTATATCCATTTTTTCGTTACCTGAAAATCATGTCGCCGACCTCTCGAGGATGCTGACCTTGCCATGACCCGCGTCCACATCCACCAGATCGCCGTCCCTCAAGACCTTGGTCGCGTTCTTCGTCCCGATGACGCACGGGATGGCCAGCTCGCGCGAGATGATCGCCGCATGGCAAGTGATGCCGCCGGCATTCGTCACGATCGCCGCCGCCTGCTTGATGGCCGGCACCAATTCAGGACTGGTCGCCAAGGAGATGAGTATGTCGCCTTTCTCCATCTTCGCCATATCAGCCACGCTATTCACGATCTTGCACAAACCCCTCACCTTGCCCGGTGACGCGCATTCGCCATGCAGCTCGTTCACTGCGACTTGCGCATCCGTCACGAACTCGAAACGGGAAAGGAAATCCTTTGCCTTCTCGCCGATCAAGATGACATCGGAATCATAGGTACCATCGGAAAAGAATACGCTGAACTTCGGCCTTTGGCTCAAATCGCTCGTGTCCACTTTCAGGCCTTTCATCAGGGCGGAGATCTCACGCGGATGCATGAACCTGACCTGCTTGAGCGAGAGATACTTCCGTCTTCCTATTTCCCGCAATACGTTCTCCATTACCCACCAATGATGGAACATCACATCTTTACGGAAACCTTTCGTGAACACGAAGCTTCGGGCTATGTTGAAGATCGCTTTATGCTTTTCATCCAATCCCGCCGCAAGCTCCCAATCAGCCAGGGTCTTCTGCGACGCTTTCCTGTTCTGACCCGCTTCTTCAGACAAGGCATCCGCTCGTTTCCCTTGTCGGGCGAAACTCGCCAGGATATCGATGAAATAATCTTCGTTCCAGGCAGGTCCAGTCGCCCCATAACCCAAAAAACCGAATTCCTTGGCATGCTTCCTTATCGATGCATGGATAGCCTCGTTCTTTTGCGGCAATTCTTCCGTTATCAGATGCAGATCTGAACCTGCGAAGAGTTGCCGGGCGACTGGATCGGAACTGATGCGGTCATATATCTTCACCAACTCGCGCCATTCCTTCTGGGCATAGCTTTCTTCCTCAGGAGTAGTCAGGGCTATGAACAGGTCATTCAACTCGCCTTGCCGCCCAAGCCCCAGCCTGTCCGAGAGATATTGCCTCAAATACTTGCTCAGCATGCCCTGTCCGAAATCAGCTGCGTTCTGCGGCCAACCCATCATATGCGCCTTCTCATACAGGGAAAATGCCTTCTCATACAATTCACCCAATCGGATATCGGTCATTCCCGAAAGGTTGGTGGCCAGGACGCTATTCGAAAAATCCATCAACTCATTCGAGCAAGCCATCAACTCGCGGTTGAAATCCACGAAGAATTCCGGACGCTGGATCATCAGATCGACGATCTCCCGCGAAACATCATCGAATTCCTGCTTGATGAAATGGGCTTTCCAATACTCATCTTCGTAGATCGTGATCGTCTTGGTCAGCCTGCTCTTCAGCCCAAGCTTTTCGAACAAAGCGTTCGAGACCGCGACATTCATGAAATCCGCCGCGATCTGTGGGCCGTAACCGAAGAATTCCTCGAACAGGAAAAAAGCGTCCTTATGGGACTCGGCTTCATAGGTCTTGAGCAGATTCTTCAGTCCATCAAGATACGGACTCTTGCTGTTGAGGTAAAAATTCTTCTGGTTCCCGTTATCTCGTGACGCCAGAATCTCGAGCTCCTTCAATTTAGTCAGCTCGCGATGGACGCTGGCTGGATCCAAACCCGTACGTTTGATGACTTCTTGGATATACAGCTCTTGTCCGGGGTCAGAGAAGAATAAAGACAAGATGACGACTCGTGTCTTGGATCCAAAAAGCTTATCTAACATATTGATACATAATCAACGTTTATTGATAATCAAACAATAGGAAAAACACGCCTTTTTGTCAAGAATGCGCTACTTACCCGTTATATAACCAAGAACCGAGATATATTCGGTTGACAAAACAACAAAATAGTGCTAAATTAGCGCATTATTTTTATGAGCTTAGCCAAACGATTCCCCAAAATTGCACCAGCCTGTTCACTTGGTCTCCAAGCCAAGCGACGTTTGGCTTGGCATTTGGATTCCAAAAGATACGCTCATCGCCGCGTTTCAGACCTATTGCCCGTCACTATCTTCCGTCACCAGTCGCTCTTGATCCGCAAACTCGGCTCGACCGACCTACGCCTCCAACGCAACAAAATCACAAACCTAAGGCTAGCGTCTCGCCATATCAATTCTGTCACTATCCGGCCCCACGAAACATTTTCGCTCTGGAAACTGGTCGGACGCCCTACCAAAAATAAAGGCTATGTCGAAGGTCTGCTTTTGGCCAATGGCGAAGTGACTTCGGGCATCGGCGGTGGGTTATGCCAGATGGCCAACTTGTTGCACTGGATGTTTTTGCATACGCCGCTCATCGTTACCGAGCGTTTCCATCACGGCTTCGATGCCTTCCCCGACTCCGGCCGCACCGTACCGTTCGGCACCGGCGCTACCCTCTTCTATAATTACGTAGACTTGCAGTGCTACAATCCGACCGACCAGACATTCCAGATCTCCGTTTGGGTCACGGATCAACATCTTAAAGGAGAGATACGCTCCGAAAAAGACATCCCCGAACGCTATCACATCAACGAACGCGACCACCGCTACCTACGCCGCAAGATAGACGGCAAGAATTTCCGGGCGAACAGGATATTCCGCGAACGCCGCGACACCAAAACCGGTCAGCCGCTGGGTGAAGAGTTGATCATGGATAACTTCTGCGAGATGAAATACGAACCCCCTGCCGATGCGGCAGTCGAGATGATCTGAGACTCCCCTGACCAGGGAGTTTCTTTTTACAAGCTTGAGTTTAAGATCTTTAGGTCTCCAACTCATTTTTCAGCAAGCGATAAAACTCATCTCTTGCCTCCCTTTCTATCCACGGCCTGTGCCCACAGTGCTTCAACAATACGAACCTAAAATCTTTAATTGACTTAGACAGCGGCTTACTCACTCCTTCGGCAGGGTGTGGATCATGATCGCCATGGATCGCGACCACCGGACACTTGATCGTCTTCACTATCTCCAACAGTTCTCCGCTCTGCCGCAAAGCCGCGGCTTCCGGCCAAACTTTATTAAAAATATCGAAACGGAAATCGATGATCGCGTCGCTCGGCATCGGATCATACGAGTCTGCCTTCGTCAGGAGATCCAAAAATTTTTTTACCTTTTCCGGGCTGTCACCATTTGGCTCCCCCATATTATTCCAAAGCGTCTCCAGTTCCGCCTTTTCATCGGCGACCAAACGGCTCAGACGCGTTTCGTCGATCGAAACATCACCGCCGGCTTCGAATGGCGCACTGCTTACAAGGATGAGCTTCCTCACAAGCGCTGGATGACGCGCCGCGAAAATACACACCAACCAAGCACCCCAAGAATGTCCGATCAGCACCGCCGGCGCCACAGCCTTCGTCTCGACGGTCTTCTTCAGCTCTTCGACAAGCCCATCGATCGATGACGCGGTCTGCAATGGTTCAAGAACGCCAAAATCCAATGAAAGTTCTTCAGCCACCGGAGCCATCTCACCATTAGCTCCTGGCCCTCCGTGGATCACGGCTACTGTATAGGGCGGTTGACCATATGCATGAAGACTATCCATGTTCTTATCAGTTTAGAAAATTAGTTCGATCTCAGCGGACAGCCACGTATCCGCCGAGCACGCCTTTTTTGGAATACACGATTTGCCACAACTGATTTTCGCGTGAACGGAACGAACCGGCGCAAGCCAGCAGATAATAACGCCACATGCGGCGGAAGCGCTCGTCATATCTGTCTTTCAGCGAATCCCAATGCGTTTCGAAATTACGGTCCCATTCCATCAACGTCCTGTCATAATCGGTACCGAAGTTATGCCAATCCTCCATCACGAAAATCCGTTCCGCCGCAGCCGCCAACTGCTTGACTGACGGCAGCATGCTGTTGGGGAAGATGTATTTCTCTATCCAAGGATCGGTCGTATGGGCTGACTTGTTCCCTCCGATCGTATGCAGCAGGAAAAGACCGTCATCCTTCATGCACCTGTCGACGACCTGATACATCGTTCGGTAGTTCTTGCAGCCCACGTGTTCGATCATGCCCAAAGACACGACGTGGTCGAAGGATTCATTGACATCGCGATAGTCCTGCAGACGAATCTCTACCGGCAACCCGCTGCACAATTCCTTTCCGAGCTTCTGTTGTTCCTTTGAGACGGTGACGCCTACGACCTCTGCCCCGTATCTTTCCGCGGCGAACTTCGCGAAGCTCCCCCAGCCGCAACCGATATCAAGCACCCGCTGACCCGCCTTCAACCCAATCTTACGGCATACCAGATCTAGTTTGGCTTCCTGCGCCTCATCCAGGGTAATCGCCCGATTCGGTTCTTCCGCCGATTTCCAATAACCGCAGGTGTACGTCATCCGCTTATCGAGCATGGTTTGATACAGGTCATTGCCTATATCGTAATGTACTTGGCCGATGTGGAAAGCGCGTTTTTCGCTCTGTCTGTTCGTGAGCTTGGCGCTGACTACGCTCCATACCAAGGCAGGATTTATCTTCAGCCTTGAAGGTATGTCGTATCGGAGAAGACGGGAAACCGCTTCATCGATCCGATCGCACTCCCACCAGCCGTCCATATATGACTCGCCGAGTCCGATCGACCCGTCCGACAAGACACGAGGATAAAACCGCTCATCAGATACATGGATGTCCCATGGCTCCGAGCCGTTCAGCGTTATGCCCGTACCCTCGAGGATTTGGCTGACCCGCTTTTTATATGTCGTAGACATATGTTTGCTTCTTTTCCAGACTTTAATACATATCTTGTCGAGACACAACTCGACTCCAGTGTAGCCCCTGTTTCTCCCGTCTTACCCGAAGCTGATGTCGTACCGTCTAATCCTCAATTCAGGCCTGAAGCGAAGCGACTCGATCCTTTACTCTCCCTTTTCCACTGGGCGATAGCGACAGTCAACACCCTGGAAGGTTTCTTGCCCTGATCCAGGAAAGCCAAGAATTGACCGATGATGGCGCGTGGCTTAGCCGCCGGTATTACGTTTTCCTCGAGCACGCCGTCGGATTCATACCCGTTCTTGCCGAAGAGTCCCCGGATCTCCTTTCCGCCGATATCCCGCTTGCCGCTCACTTCGACCGTCGCCAGATAATCCATCATCCAATCCATGATCGCACCTTCGTCGGCGAAGTCCAGGCTCTCCAATTCTTCCCGGAGATCCGATAATTCTTGGTCTATCCTAGAATTGAACATCTGCGTTCGTCTTTCTTGAGCTGCAAGATATCCGGGTGATCCAACCGCATCGCGTTGTTTTTGAGCCACCAGTTCGACCGTATCATCCGGTTTCACTTGGACGACGGCACCGTTCAATTCGCATTTTATGGCTTTATTCTGGTTACGAGCAAAAAGGATGGCGTTCGCCATCGCACAACGCAATGTACCCGGAGTTTCGCCCAAGGCAGGTTCGTTACTCTGCGGATGGAACATGCCGCTTTCCATGTGGCCTAAGTACGATGAATCGCCTTTAAATTCGAATTTGTTGCCCATATGCTTATGGACATTAGAACACAAAGCCTAGAACCGCACAATTGATGCAATCTGAAAAAATAATGAAGCGGATACTTCTCCAAGATACGAGAATCCGCCCATTGCGAGCGGATCTAGGAAAGGGGGGAAGTTAGACGGCGGACGTGCATAAAGCACCCGCAGGACAATGAGCCACTGGCCGTAGAAACCAGCGACGGTGGGTGGGTAGGGCCATCTTCTTTGCCCAAAAATGATTCGCCATTCCAACTCGAGCCTCTTTTGTTTCTGAAATTTTTGGCAGTCTCCTTCTCGGGTCCAGCGAGATTCCTGCCGGCCAAGGGGGATTTGGCTCGTTTGCCCTTCGTGGATTGGCGCAGAAAAAGTATAACATAAACCAAAAGACGATTGACGAATCAATCTCTTCCTGTTAGTTTCAGCCTCATTGGAGGTGACCGTGGATCTTCCCAAACACGTAATCAAAGCTGCTTTCATCGACCGGGACGGTGTACTGAACCACCTCGTCGATAGAGGTGATGGATTCCGCCCCAACGGCGTGCCGATCCGCTGGACCGCACCCTTCAACCTTCTTGAGCTCAACTTCAAGCCCGGCGTCAGGGAAGCTCTCGAGATCATAGGCCGAAAAGGCTATCTGCGTATCCTTGTGACGAATCAACCCGACGTCGCGACCGGGCACATCGATTCGTCAGAGTTCGCCCGGATGATGGCACGGGTAGGTGAATTACCCCTGGATGACGTATACGTCTGCACGCATCGACCCGATGGCGACTGCGCGTGCCGAAAGCCCGCCCCCGGGATGCTCCTTGCCGCGCAAAAAAAACACGGCATCGACATGAGCTGCTCATTCATGATCGGCGACATGGAATCCGACATCCGGGCCGGCAGAGCCGCTGGCGTACGTACGGTCCTCGTGACAGACACGTTGTCCGTCGAAACCAGCGCCGATCACCAGGTAAGCGACATCATGCGCGCCGCGCTCCTCTTGCCATGACCCGACCCCTCCACCCCGCCGACGATCTCGTCCGCGGGGTGATCTTGTTTTCATGTCATTAACACTCTTAAATTCCTGTCTTTATTGGATCAATGCCGTCGCAATGTTTGCAGCCCTTAAGATCCTTATGATCGTTCCAGATCCGCGCACAAACCTTGGGCATCTTTGGGAAGACGTGTTTCCGGATAGATGAAATACGGCTTCTTGTGTCTGCTGCAGGTCTTGGATTCGTTCCCGTTGAGCAAATCGCCGGCCATCCAGATGCACTCGCCTTGGCACTGTATGCCGAGAGTGCAACTCTTGCCTTCGTCGGTCGTATCGCCTTCCGGATAGCAACCGAGCGTATTTTGGACGCCCAGACCGATGCTGGTCACGTTATACTGCACCGTACCGCCTGCTGCCCTGCATCTGGCGACGAGTTGTGGCGTAGGTTCGACGCAAGCATAAGGATGCAGCATGCCGTCGACGAGGTGTTGGGCAGTGCCCGGCGTGAGCTCTTCTGCCCTTATCGGCGATGTATCGGGGCGAAATCTATACCAAAATAAAAACCCCACCCCACCGACTAGAATGACCACCAAGATTACGAGCATGATTTTTTTCATAGACAAGAAATTTCCTCTACTGATCTCTATACGTAGGGACGATATCCGCTTCTCCATTCTGTACAACTATCTGGAGACGAGACAAGTCGTGGCCATCCGACATTTTTTGGATCTGCTCGGCTATCTTGTTCAGACGTTCTATGGCATCAGCTCCGATTATCCGCGGTTGGTCATCCACATAAACTCCTTGGATCTCCTTTATCCTCTGCGCATCATCGAAATCAATTGTAGCCCTAAGTGGCACTCCTTCTTCATCCGCTGACTCCTCATACAGAGCTTCCGCCAACTCAAGAAACATCTTTGCTTGGGCATCACTGGATTGCTGCAAATGCATATAATTAGTTGTTATTGATTTCTGTATTATACATCCCGCTAGCACAAACGACACGTTCATACGTCATATTACGAAAAACCCCGCCTGATGGCGAGGTCTTTCTTATGGCGGGTGCGAAGGGATTGCTCACGTCGTCGCTCTGCTCCTCCCGATAGGGGCTTCCGCCCCTCTCGTCCTCGCTGCGCTCGGTCACCCCCAGCAAGCGAAACCTCACGGTTTCACCCTTCCCTGGTTCGAATCCTTCCTCATACATAAAACCGACGTTTAACGTCGGTCTTATGTTCTGGTAATCGCGTTTGACGCGATGGCGGGTGCGAAGGGATTCGAACCCTCGATCTTCTCCGTGACAGGGAGACGTGTTAACCGGGCTACACCACGCACCCATGCGTGGACTATGGACTCTCTTTAGTTTTTATATGGATGCGAGACTGACCCTCGATCTCCCCGGTGGACACCGGGGCGTGTTAACCGGGCTACACCACGCACCCATGGTGGTCTTAAAT
Source organism: bacterium (assembly GCA_021796435.1). Lineage (GTDB taxonomy): Bacteria > Patescibacteriota > Patescibacteriia > 2-12-FULL-60-25 > 2-12-FULL-60-25 > CAIKNB01. Next base: position 374,954 of record JAJYXM010000016.1, on the reverse strand, counting down.
TGTGAGCGTATATTGCCTGATGCCAACTGTTTAGTCAACCCCCATCTATAACCCAAGCCCATGCTCCCGTAACCAAGAGTAATCCCTCGATCCTGGCGGACCGAGGGTGGCTGAGCTTGGCGAGGGAGATCTAGCCGACGCAGTCCTCGGCGCCAATTGCGATGCCGAAGATGAGGAGCGCGAAGAGCAGGATGCGCACTACGGTCCGTCCTTCCGGCGAACCGAAGAACACGGAAAGTCGAAGCGGGACCAGCTGAATGTTCGAGGATTTGAGACTGAGAGCAACGCTTGGCATAGCCAACCTCCTTAGGGACCTTACGAGAGGTTACATAGGCCAAAACTAACAGTCAACCCCATCCCCACCACCTCACATAATTGACTTTTTCTACGGCGTAGCGTAATGAAATGCCATCCAGCACATGTTCCGCCCTTGCTCGGACAACATCAAAGGAGGCAGACGTGGCCAAATCCGACAAACCCGATCCGTTCCTTGCTAAGGTCCTTGCGTACATCGAATCGCGCAAATTCAAGGCACTGAAGGCGCGCGAACTCGCCCCCGGCGTCATCGCCATCGCCGACTCGTTCGACGAAGTAGACATCTACTTCGATATCCCGCGTTGCGGATTCACCGACCCCATCAAATGGGACCTGCCGAAAGACGGTTTGCCCGGAAGCTGCACGCAGGCGACTGCGGAGATCGGCCTACTCCAGGGAATCAATCACCGCCCGATGGTCAAGACGCTGGAGGCCGCGCTCCCCTTCGCCCGGGAGAACCTGACTCCCGCTGCCGCCTGGCACAGCGAGCCGAAAGACCTCGAGGTCTAGACCTCTGCGCCGCTGACCAGTAAACACACTCTCGCTTAGCGACCTCTTAAGCTAAGCTCCGACGCGCTCGCCCGACTCCGGCCGAGCGCGATTCGTTTATGCAAAAATCGAGTCAAAAAGGATCGATGACGAAAAAGCGCAGAAACCTCGATCCTGCATAAAGAAAAACCCCGCACTTATTAAGAGCGGAGCCTTTCCTCGTTTGCACACTTTCGGATTGCTCCGAAGTGATAAAAAAATACCATGGCCACAGAATATTGGCAAGACTTGGGTTCAAGGCCCATTATAGGCGCGATATTGCTATAAAAACCCGATAATCAGGTATCATGTCGTCAACGATATCCACACATATGTCAGGACCGAAAAACAAGAAGCTATCTCTCGCATCGCTCAAGAAAGAACTCAAGGATTTCGCCGATGCGGATAAAGCCATTCTCCTGCGCCGTTTCTTCAAGACCGGCAAAGGTGAATATGGCGAAGGCGACGAATTCATCGGAGTCGTCGTCCCTGACATCCGACGCGTCGCTAAAAGATTTCGCGACCTCGACCTCGTGTCCGTCATCAAGCTTCTCCATTCCCCCATCCACGAAGAACGTCTGTGCGCCCTGCTCATCATGGTCGATGCGTATGAACATGGAAAACCGCGAATACGAGAAAAGATCTACCGAGCTTATTTGGGCAACACGCGCTACATCAACAATTGGGATCTGGTGGATCTGACTGCCCCGCAGATAGTCGGTCGGCATCTGGTCGAGAAGCCGCACACCGTCCTGTATCGCTTAGCTGAATCCAAGCTGTTATGGGACAGACGTATCGCGGTGCTCGCCTGTTTCTGGTTCATCAGACAAGGAGACTGCGCTGATATCTTAGCGCTCGCGAAAAGACTGATGGCGGATCGTCATGACCTGATGCACAAATCGCTCGGTTGGATGTTGCGCGAAGTAGGCAAACGCTGTTCGGAGAAGACCCTGACCGGATTCCTCGATGCTTACGCCGCGGACATGCCGCGCACCATGTTGCGCTATTCGATCGAACGATTGGATGAAAAGACACGCCAGCATTATCTCGCCATCCGTAAACGTTGACACGAGCGTCTTTTTGCTGTTACCTCCTGAGCGGAGGAGGCCATGGATTTTTCGTTCCTTCTAAGTTGCAACGACCTGACCGAAGACCATTTCGCCGAAGCGGCCGAGAGCCGCGAAGACACCTACGAACTCTTGCTCCGGATCGCGGAGATCTCCCGACAGCACGACGGCACCTCGACGGCGATCCTGCGCTTCCTTTCCCGGGTGGCAATGACGAGCCGTTGGGTGGACGGCGACGTCAGGATACGCATCGATTTCTGCGGCATGTTCCGCACGCGCCTGATCTTAATGCGCGGCTTCGGCGGAGACGAGTTCGAAGTGCTAAAACGCATCGAGCTTTCGGTAAGCTTCATGGAATTCCGCGAAGCCTGCAAGGAAAGCAGGGCTATCCAACCCTTCATCGTCAGTGCGGCGGGCCTCACAGGAAAAGACATGTTCCTGGTGCTCGACGCCCCGGAGCAGGCTCGTCGAGAATCGGTCAAACCGCCGGCATTCGAGGCAGCTCAAGCGCGCTTGGCCGAAAAACTCCGGCAGCCGCAAATACCTCGGCTGAAACCGGAAGTCGCCGCCGCGCTCGAAAAGATACGCCGTCTCCGTGAGACGCAAGAAGCGCCAGCCGCTCCCGCTCCGCGCACGCCTATCGCCAAGATAGAATTGCAGAAGCGTCCGCTCCAACACGTTGCGCCGGCCACGAGCGACCGAAGCCCACGCAATCCGGAAAGCCTTTTGCCGCTCATCAAGCCGCAAAACGCCAAACCGCGGAACGATGACCGCAATCGCACCCGCGCCTACGGAGTCCCTGCCCAAGAAGAACCAACGACCACAGCAGAGTCCGAGCCGAGCCACGACGTCGATGAAGGCTGGGACGAAGACTGAATCTCAAACAGACAGACAGGCGCTCGCCTGTCTGTTGCTCTATCATGTGGCGAAAATCACTCGCCTTTCATGGATTCATTTCAGCCGTTTCATTATCGCCATCGCTGTGTCAGGATTGAGCGACATGCTGTCTATCCCCTGCTGCACCAGGAATTTCGCGAATTCCGGATAGTCGGAAGGCGCCTGGCCGCAGATCCCTATCTTCGTCTTGCTCCTCTTGGCTGAACGGATGACCGATGCGATCAGCGATTTCACCGCCGGATTCCTCTCATCATACAGATGGCGGACTAGAGCGGAATCCCGATCCACGCCCAAAGTCAGCTGAGTCAGATCGTTCGAACCAATAGAGAAACCGTCGAAATGCTTCGCGAAATCTTCGGCCAAGATTACGTTGCTCGGGATCTCCACCATCATATAAATCTCCAAACCCTTTACGCCTCGGCGCAGACCGTTTTCCCTCATCACACCCAACACCTGCTTAGCTTCCTCGACCGTCCTGCAGAAAGGGATCATGACGACCACGTTTGTCAGGCCGAACGTCTCCCTCACGCGCCGCAGCGCCTCGCATTCCAAGGCGAAAGCCGGCCGATACGCAGGGTCGTAATAACGCGATGCGCCGCGCCAACCTAGCATAGGGTTCGCCTCCTTCGGCTCGAAAAGTTTTCCGCCTATCAGATTCGCATACTCGTTAGTCTTGAAATCCGAAGTACGTACGATCACGGGTTTGTCGTAGAATGCCGCCGCTATCTTAGCTATGCCTTCCGCCAAGACCGAGACGAAATATTCCCTTGGGTTCTTATAGCCTAAAGACAACTTACGTATCAACTCGCGGTCCCTACTGCCGACTTCAGATGGGGACAAAGCCGCTAAAGGATGGATCTTCACATGTTCGTTCAGGATGAACTCCATACGTGCCAGTCCCACGCCATCGACCGGCAAGACCGCATTCTCGAAAGCGATGTCAGGATTACCGACATTGATCATCACCTTGGTCTTGAGGTTTGCCGGACGTTTGAGCGGAGTCCGCTTGATCTCGAACGGTAGTATGCCGGCATAGACATAACCCTCCTCGCCATGTTCGGCGCTGACCGTCACATCCATGCCGTCTTTCAGTTTCTGCATGGCGTTCGGCACGCCGACCACGCAAGGTACCCCAAGTTCACGTGATACGATCGCGGCATGGCACGTCCGCCCTCCTTCTTCGGTCACGATGGCCGCCGCTTGCTTCATCACCGGTACCCAATCGGGATCGGTCATATGCGCCACCAAGACCTCGCCCGGCTTGAACCTATCCATCTCTTTCGCCGTCTTGAGCAGGCGCGCCTTGCCTGCCCCGATCTTCTGCCCAACAGCCACGCCTTGCAGTATCGGCCTTGCGCTGGCCTTGAGCCTATACGTCTCCATGAATGATTTGGATTTCTGCGACGCGACAGTCTCCGGCCTGGCTTGCACGATGTACAGCTTCCCGTTCTTCCCGTCCTTGGCCCATTCGATGTCCATCGGGCGCTCCATCCTTGATTCGTGCGAAAAATATTTCTCTATCTCTACGCCCCATTTCGCCAACTGCAAAACCTCCTCATCCTTCAATGTCCAACGTATACGGTCTTTGGCGTCAGTCAGGACGGATCTTGTCATGCCTTCAGCGTTCATCAACCGATGCGCCTCGGGTCGTGCATAGACTATCTTCTTATGCTTATTGCCCAGACGATGCTCGATGACTGACTTGAAACCTAAAGCCAAAGTCGGCTTATGCACCAGATACTGGTCAGGATTCACCAGGCCCTTCACCACGCTCTCACCCAAGCCATACGAAGCGTTTATCAGGATGACGTCAGGGAAACCCGTCTCGGTGTGCAAGGTGAACATCACGCCGGCCGCACCCAAATCAGAACGCACCATCTGTTGCACCCCGGCCGACAAAGCGACTTTGAGATGGTCGAAACCGTTGGCGACGCGATAGACTATGGCCCGATCCGTGAACAATGACGCGAAACACTTACGCACCGCATCGACCAGCATCTCCTGTCCCTGGACATGCAGATAGGTCTCCTGCTGTCCGGCGAACGAGACCGTCGGCAGATCTTCCGCCGTGGCTGACGAACGGACCGCTACGTCCGCGAAACGACAATCCAGGCGTTTGGATAAAGCGGCATAGGCTTTTGTTATCTCCTGCGTTACCTTCTCCGGCATCTGACCTGAGACGAATGCTTCTCTGATGATTTTGCCGCGTCGCGCCAGATCGTCGGCATCATCCACGTCCAAGCCACGCAACGTATCCTTTATGGTCTTGCGCAGACCATTGGCGTCGACGAAAGCCCAATAGGCATGAGTCGTCACGGCGAACCCATCCGGCACCGGAATACCCCTCGATCTCAGTCGGACGAACATCTCGCCCAACGAAGCGTTTTTTCCTCCCACGCCCGGTATGTCTTTCAGGCGTAATCTGGAGAATGGGACGCAAAAATCTGATTTCTTCATATGTTTCATTTCTCTAGTCCGACTCTACGGATTTCGACGAAGTTGATGTGTCCGGAGACTCCGACCGGCTCTCCAGCGATGACTATCACGTCGTCGCCTTTCTTGACCTGACGCGCCTCCAATAGATAGATCATCGAACGATCTATAAGCTCTTCGATGCTGCGGCAAGTCGGCAAGACGAAGGGAACCACACCCCACGAGACCGAAAGCTGCCTGCACACCCGCGGGTCGTTCGTCGAGACGAGGATCGGCAATTCAGGTCGATAGCGGCTGACTATCCTGCCGGCCGAGCCGGAGAGTGACGCTACCAGGATGGCTGCGGCGTCAGTGCTCTTCGCCAGTATGGCGGCGACATTGGACACGGCCTCTTCCTCCGTCAGGAACTTGCGGATTTTCGGCGCTGCCACGTCGTCATAGTGCGATTGTTCCGTACGGCGGACGATACGCGCCATGGTCTCTACCGTCTCGATCGGATATTTTCCCGCAGCCGTCTCGCCCGACAGCATGACCGCGTCCGTATGATCGATCACCGCATTCGCTACATCCGAGACTTCTGCCCTCGTCGGACGTGGATTGCGGATCATGGAATCCAACATCTGCGTCGCTACTATGACTGGCTTGGACGCTTCGCGCGCCGCATCCACGAGATGTTTCTGCACCAACGGTACATCCTCCGCCGGGATCTCTATGCCCAAATCGCCGCGCGCCACCATGATGCCGTCGACGACCTCCAGGATGCTCTGGATATTATCCACCGCCTCACGTTTCTCGATCTTGGCGATGATGCGGATAGGCGCCGTGACTTTCTTTTTCTGCTGTTTCTCGAATTTCTTTATGAGGTATTTCAGATCAAGGATCTCCTTGGCCGTGCGCACGAAAGACAACGCGATCCAGTCCACATCCATCTTCACACCGAATTCCGCATCCTGTTTATCTTTATCCGACAAAGCCGAGGCACTGACCTTGGTCTCCGGCAAGTTTATGCCCTTATGCGACGTCAGGAGTCCGCCGGTCCCGACGAGACACGTGATGTCGCGGCCCACTACTTTGACCACCTTCATGTCCATCAAGCCGTCGTCCAGCAACAATTTCTGCCCCGGTTCGACGTCTTTATGCAGATCCGCATATGTCACAGGCAGCTTGCCTTTCCCCGGCTTGTTGCTTGTCGTCAACACGACCGTACTTCCGGCCTTCAACTCGACACCCTTGGCCGGCAGTTCTCCGACACGGATCTTCGGACCCTGCAGATCCTGCAGGATAGCGACCGTCTCACCCAGTTCAGCTGACGCAGCGCGGATGGCTTTGATGAGCTTCGTGTGATCGGCGTACGAACCGTGCGAAAAATTCAATCGCGCCATGTTCATCCCGGAACTTATCAACTCTTTGATCTTCTCCTTACTCGCCGTCGCCGGACCTATCGTGCAGACGATCTTTGTACGCTTGGTTTGCTTTGCCATATTTTATGGCATTGTACCGCAGTTACCGGTTCGGACAAAACGGAAAGCGCACGCATCCGAGTGGATGCGTGCGCAGAAGTTCAGCGTCCGAGCCGCCGGTGTCCGACGGTTTCCCCATGCGTGTCGATGACGGAAGTGTCGACACCTGGAAACTTGCCCAAGCTGGGCGAGTAACCGCGATCGAGCATCTCCTTGCAGGCCGCGCACTGCTTCTTCGGCCTGGTAACGAAGTCAGACTCCGCCAGCACGTCCGATTGCAAGCCACATACTTCGCAGTAGTAGCGCATTGGCGAACCGGCCGTAAGACGGGAGTTGTCGACCCGTCCAAAAAGCTCAGCCTGCCACTTCCGCTGCTGAAGCGCGTCTAGATATTCCCTGGCTTCTTGCGGTCTCGTCACTGGCGGCATAGCCATAACATACCTCCACGGAGAAAGTCCGAAAACTACACGGCTTTCTTATGCCGCGCAGCGACCGCTGTCAAGTCCCGAAAAAAGACAGGATTATTTCATTTCCTCGAGTTTCGCCTTGACCGTCTTTTCTTCGCCCGCCGAATAGATCTTTAACGTCACTTCATCCCCCACGGCATGCTTACCGATGAGTGATGACAATGAATGTTCTTCATCTATTTTCTGTCCATCGACCTCTAGGATGATGTCGTTTTCCTTCAACCCAGCCTTATCCGCCGGCGAACCGGGCGATATGGCCAATTCATTCCGGTTTTCGCCGCGCATGATCAAAGCACCGTGATCGACTTTCAACTGGTTCGCCTTGATCAGTTCCGGCGTCACCATGATATAGCGCACGCCTAAGAATGGCCTGGCGATCTTCCCGTCTTTGTTGACGCTATCCAAATCGCGCTGCAACACCTGCGATGGTATGGCGAAACCCAGGTTCTGACCTTGATCCGACACTGCGCTGTTCACGCCTACGACTTTGCCGTTCAGATCCAGAAGTGGTCCGCCTGAATTGCCGGGATTGATCGCAGCATCCGTCTGTATCGCCTCTTCTATGACCTCTGACCCGACACCGTCGCCGGCCACGATGCGCCGGTTCAGACCGGAAACGACTCCTTGAGTCACTGAATTCCTGAACTCATCCAAAGCGTTGCCGATGGCGATGACCGACTGGCCCGGCATGAGTTGTGAAGAATCACCCAACTCCAGATAGGTGAACCTCTCGTCGCCTGCGTTCTCTACCTTAAGGAAAGCCAGATCGAGTATCGGATCGGCCGCCAAGAGCTTGGCATCATATGTCTTGCCCGCATTTGTCTGTATCTTGTAGTACAGTTTGTCCGCTGCGAATCCGCTTAGCTGGACCACGTGTTTATTGGTTACGATCAGGCCATCGGCGGAGACGAAGAAACCGGACCCGCCAGCGACTCGTTGCGGGCCGTCTGCTGTCGGCGCCTGCTGTTGCTGCGGCTGCTGACCGAAAAACTGCTCGAATAACGGATCTTGCGAATAGAATTGGGGCAGTGTCTGTTGGGTCGGCACATCTGCCGAGACCAAAACTGCCACGACAGCAGGCTGTGCCTGTTTGACCACTTGTACTACACGTTCTTCATCTGGCTTTTCAGACGCCAACAAAGGATTCTGAGGAGGTTGGATGACCTTTTGCTCGCTTTTTATGGCATTTTTCTGCGGAAACAAGAAAGCCAACTGCGGTCTGACGAAAGGAGCTAAAGACAGGACAAAAATCGCACCGATCGCTCCGCTTGCGGCAGATATCAATAAGCTTACGATGATTTTCTTTCGTTCTTCCATATTTTTTGTATTATAAGTCTAATCTCGTATTCGTACTACGGTTTTCACCGGTTTTGTCTTTCCTCCGACGTCTTTTCGCCTTCAATGTCTCCAATTCTTTGGAAAAAGATTCGACGTCCTCGAACTGCCGGTAGACCGAGGCGAAACGTATGTACGCGACTTTATCGAAACCCTTCAGCCTATCCATCACCAACTCGCCCATCTCTGCGCTGGTTATCTCGTTTGTCTTCTTCTTCTGTATGTCCCTCTCGATAGCGCTCAATAGGTTCCTGAAGGCTGCATCCGTGTAGGGCCTTTTCTCCAGCGACTTCCTTAGGCCTTGCGCCAACTTATCCCGGGAATACGCATCGTGCCGGCCATCACGTTTTACGACGACCAGATCCAGCAACTCTACTTCCTCGCCGGTCGTGAACCGAAAACCGCACTTTTCGCATTCCCTGCGCCTACGTACGGAGGAACCTTCGCTTGAGATGCGCGAATCTATGACTTTCGTCTCTTGGTGGCTGCAGATGGGGCAATGCATAAACAAAATCGTACTTCGTACATCGTACTCCGTGTCTGGCGCATGGCCAAGCCCACAGGACACGAGGATACGAAGTACGAAATATTCTTTCTATTCGACCTACATCATCTTCTTACGTATGAAAGCAGGGATCTCCAATTCTTCTTCTTCAGTCTTAGGAGGTGACACGCGCGTCGGCGCGCTCGGAGTCTGCGGACGCGCAGACTGTACCGGAGCATAATTCGGCGGTTGGACATGCGGCTGCACTGCTGCAGGCGTCGGATTAGGCTGTCTCGGTTGTGGAGCCGAAGGTGCTGTAGGCTGTTCCTCGGCGACAGGCGTCGGATGATAAGTCGGCGGCTCTTGGTTGAAACGTGATGGTTGAGGTGCGGTTGGTTGTGCGGCAGCCGGAGCGCTCGAGTGCTTACCGGCGAAAGATATCGTCTCTAACGATTCTCCATATGACCTAGGCGTGAAAGAACCTGAGCCCAGGACGTTCTTCTTGCCGGATGGTTGTCTGACCTCGAAACCCGTAGCGATGACCGTGACTTTGACTTCATCCTTCAGGACCTCATCGATAATCGCACCGAATATGACTTTAGCGCTCGGATCCGTGGACTGCGTGATCACCTTAGCGGCTTCAGATACTTCGAACATCGCCAAGTTTGAGCCACCTGTGATGGTGAAGAGGATGCCTTTAGCTCCATCGATTGAGACCTCGAGCAAAGGCGAAGCGATGGCTGCCTTAGCCGCTTCTGCCGCACGGTTCTCTCCGCTCCCACGACCGATACCCATCAAGGCAGAACCGCGATCATGCATGATGGCACGGACGTCCGCGAAATCGACATTGATCAAACCGGGGACGGTAATAAGCTCAGATATGCCCTGGACGCCTTGGCGCAACACATCATCAACGATCTCGAACGCGTCCAACAGAGAAGTCTTGCGATCGATTATCTGAAGCACACGGTCATTCGGTATGGTGATAATCGTATCCACCACATCCGCAAGTTTCTCATGGGCCGTGTCGGCTATGGCCCTGCGCTGCGCTCCTTCGAAAGTGAATGGTCGTGTCACCACGGCCACGGTCAGGGCGCCGATCTCCTTCGCCATTTCCGCAATGACAGGCGCCGCACCCGAACCAGTACCTCCACCCAAACCGCAGGTGATGAACACCATGTCCGCGCCTTTGAGTATTTCTTTGATCTCATTCTGTGATTCCTCTGCCGCTCTTGCACCGACCTCGGGATCCATGCCCGCACCCAAACCTCGTGTCACGGTCTTGCCGATATGCAATTTGACCGAGGCTGCACTGTGATGCAACGCTTGCACGTCAGTATTCATGACGACGAATTCGACGCCACGGATTTTCGAGGCGATCATCCGATTGATAGCCGAACCTCCGGATCCTCCGACACCGACTACTTTGATCTTGGCGAAAGTTTCAATTTCAGGTTTGATCTCAGGCATATGGTATTGAGCACCAAAAGTACTCATAAGTGGCTCTATTGAGCCAAAATTTGAATCTTCTTAGAAAGCATACAGAAGCCATGTGCCACCGTCAAGCCAAATAAAAAACGCTTGATTGAGCGTCTCTTTTGCCACTGACTTTAGGGCATGAATGATTTGAAGATCTTTTTTATCGGGCTGCCTATTTTACTCAACAACTGCGAACCCTTACTCCCCAATCCACCGATAGCCGTCAAAACACCATCTTGCTCGCGCCTTTCGTTCTCGAACGTCCACATGACCAATCCGACGGCCGTACTGTATGCAGGGTCCTCGACCAATTCGGGCATCGAGCTTGATACGTTCTGCGTCACGCCGTAGGCGCAGGGCAACTTCAATACACGCTTCCCTACTTCGACCATGCCGGGCAGTTTCGCTCCACCTCCGGTCATGATTATGCCTGCCGGAAGCATCCCCTGCCTATCGATCTTCTTGAGCTCGGCGTCGACACGCTCGAAAATCTCTTCGACGCGGGCCTCGATGATCTCGGATACATAGCGTAACGGAACTATTTCGCTTTGTCCTGAACCGTAATCTATCAGGTCGATATCCGCACCGCGTTTGGGTAATGTTTCGGGGTTGGCCGTGCCGTGCATCACCTTGATGTTCTCGGCTGCTTCCAAAGCTATCTTCAAGCCGATGGCGATATCGGAGGTGATGTGATCGGCACCTAAAGGTATGGTCACGGCCTTCAACAGCTCGCCGTTCTCATATACCGCGACGCCCGTGGTCGCTGCACCGATATTCAACACGCATACGCCCAGCTCCTTTTGTCGCGACGTACAGATGGCTTCAGCCGTAGCTAACGGAGAATATACGAGATAAGAGATGTCCAAACCCGTACGGAAAACGGCTTTTGTGATGTTCCTGACTTGCGAAGATAGCCCTTGGACGATGACGGCATCGACTTCGAGACGGATGCCCTGCATGCCGATCGGATCCTTGATGCCGATCTGCCCATCGACCGTGAAACTGCGCGGCAGGATATGCAAGATATCTTGGTTCGCCGGGTTCACCAAAGCTTTAGCTGCCTCGACTACGCGCGCGACATCTTCGGCCCTGATATCGCCATCCGTCCTCGAAACACCTATGACGCCCTTGGCATCTTGCGACGATATAGTAGTCCCTCCCAAACCCACGGTGGCTTCCGGCAACGGCATGCCTATCATGCGCTCCGCCTGCTCCAAACAGGAAGAAATCGCGCTTACCGCGTCTTCCAGCGCGGTGATATTGCCCTTTGCTATACCCTGCGAGGACACTTCCGTCGCACCTATCAGATTCAGTTTAACCTGCTTATCCGCACCTACATTAAGTTGACCCACCGCGATACGGATCCGCGATGAACCTAGGTCAAGACCAATGATGAGGCGTTCTTTCATAAAAGACGGAAAAGTTCACCGATATACGGCCATAAGACGATTATCCCTATGACTAAAGAAAATACCGAAGCAACTAAAACCGCAGCAGCCATGATGTCTTTGATATCCTTCGCGAACGCATGCAACCTCGGTTTCGACAAATCCACCAACCTTTCGACTGCGCTGTTCAGTAATTCTAGCACAAGAACCGCCCCTGCGGCCAGTATCAGTATCAGACGCTCATGCTCCTTCAACGGCAAGACTAAAATTACGAACAACACGGCCGTGGCTGCTACGATCTGGATACGGAAGCTCCTCTCGCTGACGAACGCCAAACGCAGGCCTCTCCAGGCATGTGAAAAACTATCGCCTAAACCACGGATAAAACTCATAAAGAAGCCTTCATATACCGCTTAAGCATACGTTCCTGTAGGCGCAGCATCTTGCCTTCATCATCTTTTTTCTCGTGATCATAGCCCAAAAGATGCAATACGCCATGTACCAATACGCGCAACACCTGTTCATCGAAATCGACGCCAATCTCACGCGCCGCATCTGCCACATAACTAGGACAGATGAAGATATCACCTAAAGACCTGACCTCCGTTCCGTCCGGAAGCGTCACATCCGCCGGAAAGGATAATACATCAGTGGCTTTATCCTTATGACGATATTTTTTGTTCAATCTCTTCATCTTCGCGGCCGTGATGAACACGATACTCAGATAAAGGTCCTGCTTCGCGTCCTTCTTATCCAAAACGCTCCTCACTGCCCCCAAAAGCTGTTTCTTCGGGAGCCCTGACTTGGCGTCTTCGATCAAATCTATCTCAATCATGGCGCTGGATTTACCGTCTCTGTAGTGGTAGCCGTCAGACCCTCTGTTCCCTCAAGGGGCGTCTGTTCTCCGGGCGAAGGGAATACATCGACGGCTTGTGGCTGGTTTACGACCCCTGTGGTCGTAGCGGCTGGTTCGAAAGGCAACGGTGTCCCTGCTACCGGCGGAGAAACCTGCGGCATACCCTGCAGGATGAGGGAATTCAACATCATCGAATATGTCGTCCGATAGTTTATGTACTGCTGGCCGTCGATATCGTACTTGAATACGAAGACTTTATCTTCCCAGGGTATGTACGTAGTCAATAGGTCTTTACCGATGATTCCGTCATAACCCTGCTTGGACCTGTAGACCAATATTTCGCTGCGTTGCACATCAGGATTCTTCTCGAGATACCAATCGATTATCGGTAACCTGTTCGGATTATCCTGTATGGTGAGGATGAAGGTCTCGCCATGCCCGCTATCGATCGTGGCAGCAGTGCCGTCAGTCTTATCTAACCTCATGTTCCAGACGCTCGGTATCTGCATCGTCCAACCCACGCTTCCCTTGACCTCCTTGACCAGACCGGCGTCAATCAGACGGGCTGGCGCCTGACCATTCGGGTTGTACAGATGGAATACCTCATTGCCGTCCAAGAATCCGTCTCCGTCGGTGTCTGGATTGTTCTTGTTCGTCTTGAATAGGTCCTCCTCCAGATCAGTCAGACCATCAGAGTCGCTGTCCAGACCTGCCGGTGGCAGCTTCTGCTGTTCAGGTGGCGCCGGCGGTAATGGTGGGACTTGCGCCGTGGACTCGTTTGATGGAGCGGAATCTCCAGACTGGTTAGAGGCGAATACACGATAACGATATGTCGTGTCTGCTTTGACCGAAACATCCAGGAAAGAACTGCTGTTCGGCGGAAGATTGGTCAAAGCGAAGAATGGGCCAGTGCCTTCAGCACGCTCCAGACGGAAACCTGATTCGTTATCCGAATTATCGGTCCAGGATATCGCGACGCTCTGCGGATTAGTCGATGTAGCCGCTAGGTTGAGCGGAGCGGCGGGAGGCGGCACAGGTGTCGGTTCGACCGGCGTCTCGACGACGGGTTGCGGCGTAGGCGCTGGCTTGGGGAAAAACAACTCCTGATTGAGATAGACGAAAGCGGCGGCGGCACCTATCAACAGGACGACGACAACGATCACGATAGGCAAAACATGGCTCTTCTTGGGTTTCTCCAATGTCTGCTGAGGCATAGGCGCCATCTCAGGAGCCTTAGCTCGCAAAGCAGCACCGTAGTACTTCTCCGGTATGACTACTATTTCCGGTTCTGCAGCTGCAGCCGTGTTTTGTTTCATCTGTTCTTCAGGCATAAAAGGATGTGGTCATCATGATTTTACCTTGCCGCACTAATTTTTTCTATATACGTCCGTGCTCCGATCGGTCTCACCTAGGCACTCATTGCAGATGCAGCGAGTTCACCAGTTCGTCGTATAACGTTCTATACTCATAAGTCGCCGCTCCATTCGGATCATAGGTCACAGCTATGACGGCGTCACCCGAATAGACATACGTGGTCAGACGATCTTCTGTCCTTACGGCATCCAAACCGGATTTCGTCTTGAAAGTGGCGCCAGGCGGGATATCCGCTTTCGTAGCTAGGCTGAAGACGAATCGTGCAGACGTATCGGTCGAAAGTACAGCTTGCATCACCGACTCTCCGTTAAGGAGCCATGCCTTAGGCCGCAAAAACGTCCAAGTATAGCTGTTAAGCGGCGACTTCGCTTCCCAAGTCGCTGGACTGAAGCTTGGGTCTGCGGATAAAGGCTGGTTCGCCGCCAAAGGGCTGTATAGGTTCATCACTTCGCTGCCGTCGCTGTATCCGTCACCATCAGTATCGGCAAGTTGTGGGTTTGTCCCGAGTAACGCCTCCTCCACATCAGTCAGCCCATCGCTATCGGAATCTACACCTTCCGTAATCACCGCTGCTGGCGGAGGTGGCACAGCCGGTTCCGTCGACGCTTCGGCGGGCATGTTTTCGGTGGTCGTAGGTTGCTCCGTCTGTTCCGGCAAGGGGATATTCGTACCTGCCGGGGGCACGGTCGTCACCTCATTCGCCGTCACAGGAGGCTGTTCGACGATCTCCGGCTGCTGCTGGACAGGCGCAGGCTGTGTAGTCTGCGTCGTATTCGAGGCAGGAGCCGGGACGCTCTCCTGCCGCAACAGGAAATACCATACTGCAAAAGCTATTCCCCCTAACACGATAATCGCAACGACTATCACGGCGGCCAAAGGCAAAGCCGACTTCTTCGGTGCGCTGTAGATATCCTGACTAGATGGTGCGGTCTGTATGTCGTCACCGCCCACATTGATGTCCGAAAAGATATCCTCGGGTTCTTTCTTGGGTTGCCCGACGACGATCGGTTTCGGTTGATTGCCGGAGGGCGTAGGTGGCGGAGGTGGCGGCGTCTGATTGGCCGGTTCTACCGGCAGATTCGGGGGTACGTTGTCGAACATAGTGATTATTGATCTAATTGACCGTCTGGCGAAATTGTTAGTGTGGGTAATTGTTCGTTTATGGGGTCCCCTGGTTTGTATGATTCAGCCTTAGGGATTTTATCCAACGGCACTGCATATCTCACTTTTGAGTTGGTCTGATTGCCTGTAAGATTTTGTACTGCCGCAGTCGATGTCGTGCTTTGTATTGCTACCGGTATTACGTTAGGTGCATTACGGCTCCTCAAGTACAGCACCAAACCAGCCATGATCCCCAAACCGACCAAAGTCACCGCGACATAGAATATCAGCGCTTTCTTCTCCATAATCACCAGTTATATTTGTAATAAGTCGTGGGATCCACGTCTGCACAGTGATAGCCCGCCGTCTGTGCACAAATCTGTTTAGGAGTATCCCAATAGCATGGGCCGATGGTCGGATGAAGTTTCGTGTTATCGGTCGTGCTTACGCAATAATTTTTCCCACCGGCTTGGAAGAACAGCGACCAAGCTCCCCAACCATCAAGATAACTCGGTTTATTGGACGTCGGAGTATTCTGCATTGTCGTAGCCATGTCATTGTCGCTACCGGCTAATTTATCTATCTTGACGACCTTTTGTTGCTTCGGCTGTAAGTGAGCGATTTCCCAGAACCAACCCGAATCTGATGGCTTTTCGATCACTTGCAGCTCCGATGCGCCAGACAAATCAGTTATGGCCGTATAAGCCTTATAGCCCTTTGAGGTATTCGACATCGCTGATTTGAACGATGCCGCATCGCCCGGACCGGCGCTGAAGTAGAACTTGATGTCCTCGCTCTGGTTCATCAGGGCAGTATAGTTAGTCAAAACGGTGATCGGTCCATATGTCACAGGGTTAGCACAGTCAGCGAAGTGGGCATCCTTATTGCACGAATGGCTCACGTCAGCCCCACAGGCCAAACAGGCCGAGTTTGTGCTTGTGCACGTCACTTTCTTGCCATCTGCATCGACAGTACACCCGCAGCTGCTGAGTGTCTTACCCGCCCTCTGCAGACAGCTCGTCACGCCTTCGAATGGACAGCCGTTCGAAGCCGAGCTCGACCATCCAGAAGTCAATTCACCTACACGCCTTAGACATATCATTCGGGTATATGGCAAGGTATCGATCTGCCACGAGCCCCAGGCACGCCAGTTTATATCTCGTGCACAAGCCTTTCCGTCGGCAGTCGGACGCGTAGCGTAATCGCACGACATGGTCGTATCTCCGCCATCAAAATCTACGACCTTATAGGCGCTTACATCAGGCAATATCGTATGAGCCTTGTAACCTATGGTCCCTCCGGTCGGCTTCCATGTCATAGCCATATATGCACGGCCTCTTTCAGGACGCGGGAATATGTCGATATGAGGCACCGAGTCGAAATCTTCACCGTTCAACACGCTCTTATAGGTACTGAAGCTGAAAAGGTCTGTGGTGAAAGAGAAATATCCTCCATTCGCCCCTTCATCCAGAGCATACGGATAGACCCATGGACTGACACCGACGCTGAAGCAATTGAAACCAGCATGGTCTTGGCCTGTACATACGTTATCCTGATACATGTCGATGACGATTCTGTAGCTCGTACAGGCGGAATTTTTATTTAGGTCGACGAATTTATATTTGCCGTCCTGATCCGTGAAAGCCTCTTCCACTTTCGCACCTTTATACATCAGGCTGACACGTGCGTTCGGGACGACCTGCTGGAAAACCGCATCATACACCCTTCCCTCTATCACTCCGTCGCCTGGCTCGTCCGAACAACGCTTGCAACCGCCGTAATTGCAATCCGAAGCACAAGTCGCATTATTGTTCGCGTTCACTCCGTAATCATAGCCCAACATCGAACATGTCACCGGAGAATTCCCTACAGTCAGGCCTTGAGTGCCGTCGCATTGTTCCGGACCGTTCTTTACCCCGTCGCCGCAATATCCTCCAGCCGAAGCCATGAACTTGCACAGATTGCTGCACGATAGGCAGGACGAATCATAGTCGGCGTTACAGGTCACTTGGCCGTTCTGCGCACCTGAATCGCATTCCTCTACCCCGACATTCAACAGACCGTCGCCGCAAGTATTGACCTTGCACTGCGAGGTGCACGCTTTTGTATCGCCGTTATTTGCTCCATTATCGCAAGCTTCGTTAAGGTCCTTGATGCCGTCGCCACAGATGCCGACCGGGACACAACCGGTCCAGTCGCTCCACTTACAGGAGTTGGTGGCGCCAGGAGCATTGCAGTTCCTCACGTGCTGCGTCTCGCGCTTGATTCCGTTTGAATCCACGACATACACACCCTCGCATGAATTGAACGCTGTGACGTTTATCTTATTGCCGTTGACATCGACATATTGCGTCGTCTGTTGTCCTCCGCCTCCACCGCCAGGGATAGCAGGAATGAACTGCAACCCGCCGCTGAGTTTACCGGGTTTGATGGTGTTAGTGGTCCAGATATTTAACTTAGTGTAGACGACCGAATTTATGTTGGAACTATTCTGTTGCTGGGGTGGCGGAGGTGCAGCCTGGACCGCCGGTACCAACACATAATTCAACCAAGCCTCACCCAACTTCCCACGGACGAACGCTAACGTCCGGGAAGATTTTGCGTCTAGACGAGCGACCGCTTTACCCGCGCATAATTTACCTTGCGGGCAATCGGCATTCGTATCACAAAGCGTCGGTGGGTTGGCGTTTATGCAGAAAGCAGCCTGCGTCGTCTGGGCACCGCCGTCACACTCTTCCGAGCCGTTGATCTCCTCATCGCCGCAATACGGACCCACGCCTTTGCAGTTCGTCGCACAGGTAGCTGCATTATAAGCGTTGCTCCACTGGCCATTGTTCACACCCTTATCACAGACTTCACCTGGCGAAAGCTGACCATCTCCACAGAACCCCGCATAGCCCTGACACGTCGCGTTGCAATGACCGTATTTACCGTTATCCACCCCATCATCGCATGCTTCATTATTGATGCAGAGCACGCCTCCCGTACAGTCAGCATTACTTAAACACGAAACCGTACTTCCGGCGCAAACCTTATCTATACGGCCATTGCCACAAACCGAATCCTCCACGCACTGCGGTCTCTGCGGATCCACATCGAACTTGGTGCACGCATTACATGCCAGCTGGCGATGTCCCGGCTTACCGTTCACGGTACAGGTTTCGGACTTTGTGTCGCCTAATTCACATAGTTCGTTATTGTTGAGGACCTTGTCTCCGCAAGTCCCGTTCTCGGCATAAGCTTGATTGGTGCAGACTCCGGCATATTTGAACGTACCCCCGAAAGGCCGACAGGACGCGGGGATCGAAGCTACATCCACGCACGTATCCGGCGCAGCACAGACTGCCGCGTTAGTCGTGCAATCCGCACCGCTCGTCTTGCACTGTTTGCAGCTGGCTGGATTCGCGCATATACGGCATAGGGCATCTGATGGATTGCCGTTGCCGTCATTGCAATATCTGCCGACCGCTCCTGGATTCACGCACTGGTACATGGTGCTCGGCAATGCCGGGTACCACCAGTCTTTCTGGTTCAATGTCATTGGTTGGACTTCGAACTCCGAAGCCAATTCATACTGTGTGCCTCCGGCCAAGGAGCGGTACTGGTACAGACGCGAGACCGAGAACGGATTGCCGGTCTTATAAGCCGGACAGGTATAGGTGAACGCTTTAGAGTTCCAACAGGTCTGCGGATCCAGATCCGGTGCGTCCACCCATTCGCCGTTCTCGAAACGTTTACCCATGCACTTGCCGTTTTCCCCGCAGTCCTTATCCGTCTGGCACACACTCCCGTCAGTGCACTCTCCACAAGTCAAGAA
This sequence comes from bacterium, assembly GCA_021796435.1. GTDB lineage: Bacteria > Patescibacteriota > Patescibacteriia > 2-12-FULL-60-25 > 2-12-FULL-60-25 > CAIKNB01. The sequence continues at coordinate 355,953 of JAJYXM010000016.1, read as the reverse complement.
CCTATCGATCGGATCAACCGGCATGGTGCCCAAGGCCTTCCCGAATTCATCCGTCCATGACGGCCACAATGAGGTCGTCAATCCTTTAAGGTACGTTCCGGTCTGGAGCTGCAGATATCTGCCCTGCGCATCTCGCGTCTCCAGCAACCGTTTGTTGATGGCCTGGAAATCAGCCATGCGCTGCGTGTCACGTGCCATCTTGGCCTTATTGGAATCGCAGAACAGATTGCTCGAGGAATCCAAAGGTGCACACTCCCAATCTGCGGTGCAGCGTTTCGGTACTCCCTGACTGTCGGTGTAGATGTCGGTATTCGTGTATTGGTTCGCGCCCGTTGCTATATGGCAGGTATTGCTCTGACCGACGATGTTGACGTTGAAAGCCAGATATTGGACCAGCTGTTTGAATATGTCCTGCGTCACCTGCTGAGCATCCGGATTCAAGGAGAAGACATAGATGTTCGAATATATCGATTCGTTCGTTTCGGGTTGGTTGGCGGCATCGACATATAACGTATTGCCGTCTTGGACCGCCGGATATCCGTCTACGCTAAGCACTTTCGGTTTGCCTGCGAAGCCCTTCGAGTAGTACCACTCCAAAGCCGACAGATGCTGCGGATTCTCGGCGACACGGATACCGATACCATCCTTCTTCAAGGCATCGTCCTTGAAGGTCAAAAGGTATTGACGCAAGATGCCGTTTGCTTTGTCCACTGCGGTTCGCGGCACCTGGTTTATCACGAGTTCCGGCAGATCGTCGGTCTGGTCATGCTCCACGCCCGCATCGCGACAATACATGGTGGAGAAATTGTAGAAGACCGGTTTGCCGATATACGGATCGTTGCCGATGAAGATGTTAGGCCTTGAATCAGGCAGATCGGCCCAACGGTCGTTCAACCAAGTCTTGGTGTCGCTGAACGGAGAAGTCTGCAGCGATGGCCATGGGTTCTCGCAAGCCAAGACCGCGACATGTGCCACGCCTTGTATTACCGAACCCGTGGATGACGGGACGTTAACTTCGTCGTGGACGACTTTGATGCCGGCCGTCAGTATCGCGTGCCCGTTCTTTTGCGCGCTACCCTCGACCACCGAAACGAAATGTCCTTTGTAGGTCGGCGGTTGGATCGGATAATTCGGGCTATAATTAACCAAATCCGGATCGCTCGTCGTCCAGACGTGCCAATCCCACTGGTATTCAGCTGTCGTCGAAAGCGGTATCGCCGTGCCGTTCTGCAGTGATTGCGCCTCTGCCTCGAAATGCCTCTCTTCAGACTTGTTGCCTTTGTTCACGTATAGGAAAGGATGCTTCTCGTCCGGCGGATCCTGCGTCACATCGTATATCGTGACGGTGTTCAAGGCGCAGATTTGGTTGCCCGTCTTGAAGTTCCATGTGATGTCGCCATCATGCACCACGCCAGCCGCCGTCTTGATGCCATGCCGTGCGTTCTTGTCAGCGTTGTCGGTCAGATCATCGTCGCCTTTCAACCTGATACGATAAAGCTTTCCGGCATCCAGGGCATGATCCAAAGTGTAGATGAATTTAGTCGCCTGCGATTGCTGATCGGCTGCGGTGAGTTGTCCCGTGACTTTGCCTACGCACCACTTCTCGGCTATGGCGGGCTGCTTAAAGATCCAAGCGACGATCGAGCGCCAAATGCGTTTCAGGAAATTCCAGAAACCCGGCTGATTATCAGTGTTCAACACGACTTCCTGCGTACCGTCCGGACATTTGTTCGCTGCATCAGGACCTTCAGAAATCTCGAAATTATTGGTCACCGATACCGTATCCATCGCCTGATTGAATTCGATCTGGATCTGGACATTACGGCAAGCCTCGAATGGCGGCGGTGGCGGATAAGCCTTGGCCACGATCGGACGCAGTCGGCAGCAACCGAAATCATCCAGACCGCGCGGGTTAGACAGGTCATCCGGAGTGCAATTCGCTTCGTCGTTATAGCCGCACTGCAGGCCATACGTCGCTTTACCCGTCTGTTCCAGCATCACCGCGCTCAATTCGGAAGATGATCTTCCGGTCGCTGGATCGGGTTCTTTTTCGCCGATTATTTTGGCCAACTGTATGGGGTCGATGCCGCTTTGGATGTTAGCGAAACTCTTGTTCAAGACCGGCGACCATGCCAAGGCAGCGTCCTTCGGCAGGCCTGCGTAAACCAATTTAGCGATACTGTCGGATGAAGCGCCCACCTCGCACTGTTCGCCCTTCTCCAGATAACCGTTGCCGCAGAAACTCGGCGCGATACCGGAAGGTACGGCGGAATAATAGGCTGATGAACCTTCCAACAGACAACTCGAGCTGCATCCGTCTTTTGAGGCGGTGTTGCCGTCGTCGCAGTCCTCTCCTGGATCAAGCACCGCATTACCGCAGCAACTGAGGTTCTGACCCGGCATGCAGGATAAGGTACCTGTATGCAGACACGAACTGCTGTCGCATCCCGGAGCGAAAACCGGGCTCCCGTTCACCATAGTGGCTTCGCATGTCTCGCCTTTTTCCAAAATACCGTTACCGCACACCGCCGCTAAAACGGTAGATGGCTGTGACGGCTCGTGTAGACAATCCGAACTGCATCCATCGCCGTTAGCCACGTTGCCGTCATCGCAATCTTTTCCGTCGCCGTGGAAATCTCCGTTACCGCAAGTCGTCTTGCCCGACTTGGCTCCGGTATGCCGACAATTCGCCGAGCATCCGCGGTAATCATGCATCGCGCATACTCCTCCGGCGTTTTCACAAGCTTGTTTGGTCGTCGCATCCGGACATGAAGCATATTCAGGCACAGGCGTAGAGCTGGTCGCTGTACTGCCGCCTACGCATGTCGGGCCGTAATCACACGCTTCACCAGCGGCGGCCTGCACCGTACCGTCACCACAAGTGCCTCCCTGATTGACAGCTGCCACGGAACGGAACAAGCATGTAGCGACATCGCACTTATCCAAACCGTCTATCGTCGGCTCACATTCCTCGCCTGCTTTCGCGCCAGCCGGCATGAGCTTACATGCGCTACCTCGGGGAGTCTTTCCACCTACGCAATAATTCGCGTCAGTCGTCTCTATGATGCCGTTACCGCACATCGCGACCTTGCCGAACAACCCGCCAGCTCCCATGGCTAAGCATTTTGACGAACAGCCTGCAGGCAGCTTCGTCTTATCGGACTTGATTAGAGACTGTGCCTGTCTGTAGAAATCCGCGACCGTGATATCGCCTGATGCCCATTGTGTATCCCCCTGGTTCACCAACTGCTGGCCATCAGAGCTGCACTTATCCGGCGGGCTATACGGCGTCGCCTCGAAAAGCTGACGTGCATCGACGTTCGTCTCGTATTTCTCCAAAGGTTTGAGGTCTACGCGTTCCGCCTTGCAGAAAGCTGCGGTCCCTTGCAACACACGGAATTTCCAGAAAAACCCTTCCGGATGGTTGGTTCCCGTCATCGGCACGCCGTTCAGGCCCTGGATTCCGTTATTCTCCAGTGTGGCAGGATTTATGGCGTTAGGTCCGCCACGCAGGAAAAGACGATAGAATCCTCCGGCTTCGAGTGGTGCATGCGAAATCTCGATCGTCGTATCGTCCTTAAGGTTCATCGTGATGGCGATAGGCTGGCCCAATTCCGATTCGAAACAATTTTCGTTATAACACTTCTGCAATTTGATGTTGTTCGGGGTCAAGGCCGAAGCTGCATCGAGCTTGGCCGAGAACCTGGCCCAGATCAAAGCATTGCTGCACGCCTCGTCGCACTTCGGCGCATATTCCTCGACGCGGGGCGGCACGAAATTCACGAACATCTCGCCTTGTCCCGTGAGGCTGGTGCCGGCCAGATCGGAAAGTATGTCCACCGGTACGTTACCCGTCTCGAAATTTCCCGTCCCTTGCTGGTTGCACAGGCCGTAATTGAATTGTCCGCCGGTCATGTTGGTGATCGACCCGCGCGTATCTCCGGCATGCCAATTCCAGTTGAACTGCTGGCAATCCAGGACGATGCATTTATCTTGTGCATCCGTCGGTACGGCTTCGTAGCCGATGTAGACTCCGGTCTCCTTGAAGGTATAGCTGGATGGAACGACGCCGACCGAACCGACTTGTGACGGCTCTTCCGAAGCACGCGTCTTGAACCTGAAACAATAGCCATAAGTCTCATTGTTCTGGCCTTTGCCGCAGGCCTTGTTCTCGATCATGTTGGCCCCTGTCTCGCCTGCGCCCTTTATGTCTGTCGAGATGGTCACCAGATATGTGGTATTGGTCGCGAACTTCGCGCTCGGATTCAACGTCACCAAATCCTGCTGATTGTTCTCGTGGGTCAAGTGCATGGTGAAATCCTGGATTGCTTCCTTCGTATCGCAAGGATCGGCCGAGGCGCCTTTGCAGGCGTATATATGGAAAGCTTGTTTGGTGACCGTGCTCATTTCGAGCTGCTGCGAAAAACGCATCGTTATCGCCGCATCGGTCGGCGCCTGGTCCCCACCAGCTCTACCACTCCATGGAGATGGTGAAGGAGTCGGCGCTGGAGTGATGTCCGGACGGCATTCTTCGATGACGTATGGCGCCAACGGAATCAGTCCTGTGGAAAGTTGCCAGGCATATTCGGATTCGGTCGGTGCAACGGCGCAAGACTGTCCCGCTGGTCGACACTCCCCAGTCTGGCAACATTGGAACTTATCGACCGGTCCGCAGATTTCAGGGGCTTCATTGCAATTCCTGACCTGGAAATTGAAACCATTAGAGATGACGGCATTGCTCGTGACCGTCACCGGACCGGTGATCGAATTATTCGGGACCGAAGTCTGCACCTCCTGGTTCGTATTGGATTGCACCAAAGCCTGCTTGCTCGTGCTGAAAGACACCAACGGTTTGTCGAAGCCGAAACGTTCACCGTAGATCTTCACGTCCGTTCCCACGGGTCCGACTGCGGGACTGATGGCACAGATACCTGGCTTGAGAGGTAAGGATTTATTGACATTGAAAGGCAACGAGGCCGATTCCTTATTATCGGAACGTTTTACCCTGACCTGATAGGTGCCGTCGATCAATCCCTGACCGTTCTTGAAGACCGAAGGGACTTTGACTACGATCGTGTCATCCAACCAGAAACCTGCGCTGCAAGCAGCCGGAAAACTCGTGTCACCGATCGCCTCGGTACCATCCTGTGCGGAAAAAATCACCGTTCCTACGTTATATCCGAAATTCCTGCCATACAGCGTCACATATTGCTGCAATGGGCCTTGCGTCGGATCGAGGCTATCCAATTCAGGAGCCGCTTCGAGGCTCTTTTCCGTCACCACGAACTGTGCCGGATTACTTGTGCCTGCGCCTGTCTGGACCCAGACCTGATACGGCCCGTTGTTGACGACCGGAACCTTGAATGTGACGTTAGCGTCAGACCACGGTGATCCCGCCAGTTGCTGGTCCAGGGAACCGAATATGACCTTGCCCTGCGAATTTCCAAAACCCTGTCCTATAGCTTTCACGTTTTTGCCAACGCTATCGGACGCTGGATCCAAAGCACAAAGCCCAGGATGTTCCGTATTATCCACGACGAAATCTGCGACTGCCGGCCCAGGATCTTGATCCGTCCTGTCGGTCAACGAGCTGGAAGCATTCTTGATTTCTATCGGCCCTGAAGCTGCACCGTCCGGCAAAGAAACTATCGCCTGCGTATTGCTCCATGTTTGGCTTCCTGCATTGACACAGGCTTGTGGCGCGACTGCGATTTTATCGTCGGCTGGATTGTTCGGGTCACCTAAGAAAACGACCGTACCCGGATTAGTTCCGAAATTAGTACCCGCGATGGAGACGAAAGTACCCGGCTTGCCGTTCAACGGAGAAACTGACTTGATCACAGGCTTCTCGATACACACCCCGCCTTGGCAAAAACCCGAAGAACATTGGCTATTACTGGTACACGAACCACCGCTGCATACGCCACAGAAATCCGTGCTGTTCGGATCACCACCACAGTCTATGCCAGTCTCATCCTGATCCTGTTTACCGTTGAAACAATGTTCCGGGCGTACGACGACCGAAACGCTCTGGCTTTGCGTCGTGTTCGTATCCAAATCCAACGCCTTTGCGGTCAAGGTATGCACGCCTAAAGCAGCTCCAGCCGTATCCCAAAAAATCTTGGCATCGAAACTTAGTGGCGTATCCGCCGAACTCGGTCCGTCGCTGCCGATCTCATCGGCGCCATCCAAAAATTGCACGATTGCGACGCCGCTATCGTCTGTCGCATGAGCCAAGACATCCGAATAATAATTCTGCTGGATCGACATGCCGTCCGTCGGGAAGGTCAAAGACACGTTCGGGCCCGAAACGTCGACCAGATTGCCTGTAGTGAAATGCGCTTCGCATGCTGGTGCAAAACCGCCGCAAGCGATCGGCTGTCCTTGAGCTGATTTCAGGCTTGTCCCGACTTTAATCGTAAAGGCCGAATCGGCGTCGAAACATTTACGTGTTTCGTTCGGCGAAGGACAGGCTTGTACCGGCGTAAACGTCACAAGCGTCCCTTGAACCGCAATAGTGCCTCCGACGGTCGTACCGCCATCTTTGACCACGGTAACGGCAGAAGCTGTCGCTTCATCCACGGCCTTGGTCAAAAGGATCTTGACTACGGTATTCCTTGGCTTCCCAGGCTGGCTGCCTTGCGGAGTGATCGAGACTATCCTGAAGCTGCTGCCGCCCGTTCCGCTGCCGAACCCTCCGACATAACCAGAGCTAGCACCTCCACCGACGCCTCCGCCTTCCTGCGTCGCCTGCAACAACTTATCTATTACGTATCTGGTGATGGCCCAAGCCGACAACACTATGACCAGACCGATTATGGCGTTGGTGATGACTTTCCTGGCTTTATCCACTTTGGCGCTGTCACCGGCCGACGTCATGTACAGGAAGCCACCGTAAAGTATCAGACCGACGAGCACGATACCCACCAAGCCCAACGCGATATTGATGATGTTCGCGGCTATAGTGCGCGGGTCAGTCCCTGAAAGCTTCACCGTCTGCCCCACCTGCTGCAACCCCGTATCGACCTGTGCTCGTACGGCGTGGGCCGACAGAAACATCGTACCCGCCGCCAGGCCGAGTCCGATAGACGCTATGGCGAAAATGTTACGTACCTTCATGGATTTAATATTTTCTTGCACACTTCAGAGTTGGGTTGGAATTTGCAACAATTGGCGCCGCTCCCTGCACCGCATTTTCGTGCCGGTACGAAACAGTTCTGATAAGCGTCCTGCACCCCGGAAGTGATGTATGGATCATAATAATTCAGGTTCGGGAATACTCCTGACGGCTGGAACGGCCGATGATCTATGGTCAGCGCGCTGACTTCCGGCTTTTCCGGCGGTACGGTCGTAGTATCGATGTCCGACCCGTCGTTCTTGACCAGCTTCATGCCGACGGTCCACCAGAAAGTATCCGGTTGCTCGGTAGTCCCATGGGCATCCACGTATACGTTATCCGAATTCAATGTAGATGCCTGAAGGAAAGAATCGAAAAGCGCCGTTATCGGCATGTCCAATGATACGTTGGAATTCTTACCGGTATTCGGGTCTGAATCAGGCGTCGTGCTGACGATCACCGGCGGTGATAGCTTGATGTCATTCGAGGTTCCGAAAGACCACTGATAATTATCTCCCGGCGGACCTTCCGCCTTGTCGTTGTGGTCGCCATCCAAAGAATTCCCGACGACGCTTACCAAGCCGTCATAACCATTGGTCGTGAATACGGCTTGCGGCCCTGGACCATCCAACGTCCCAGCTTTGGCGTTGACTTGGATCTGTGCATTGCCCGGCAAACAATAGACGTCGCGTCCGCATGAATTCGTTCCGCACTTCGCGTCGCTCACGAATTCGACTGTCCTGTACTGGTTGACGATCTTGAATTCTCCGGTTACCGGGATGCCTACAGTCTGCCCGTTAGGCGTAGCCAAAATCTCGATATTCTGGAAACCGTCAGCCGTCGTACCCTGTGACGCGGTCGGATCCATGGCTTTATTGAAATTCAACATCACTATGATATTCCTCGCGTATAGTCCTTCAGCCGGCGGGATGACCGCAGTCACATAAGGCGGAGTGAGATCAAGCACTGTCGACACCTCGAATTGCCAGGAATATTCATTGTTCGGTGAACAAGTCAGAGCAGGAGAACCGTCTGCCTTCAGGATACCGTTCTTGCTTCCTTTTAAAACTACGGTATAGCCGATCTTCTCGGTCGGGCTCCCCAAATAATCAGCCGGTTTGAAGACGAACGTCTTCAGATCCTTGGTATATCTGACCTTTATCTGGTCCGATCCCATGGCCGCATCCTGACCCTGCACCGTCCGATAGATGAGCACGTTCTTATCCTCCAAGGGCCATTCCATCTGGGTATTGCTCGTGGCATCCGTCCACCCCTTCATTATCGTGTCAGGCTTCATCGGCTCCTTGAACGTTATGATAATCGGCGAATTCCTCGGTATACCGGTAGAGTTCCTGTCCGGCAGATGCGTCTCGATTATCCCCTTGCCCAAGCAAGCCGAACCTGGCGCTGAAGAGAATGGCGCCAACGGCCCGCTAGGTCCTCCACCACCGATGCCGCCCAAACCCTGTCCTGCGAAAATGCCGAGGATGAACGATGTTATCGCCCAAGCCGAAGCTATGATGACCAGACCGATGATCGCATTACGGATGGTCCCCTGCGCTTTCTTGATCTTATCCGCATCACCCGCCGCGGTCATCCAGGTGAATCCGGCGTAAAGCATCAACACCAAGAACACCAACCCTAAGAAGCCTAAGAAGATGTTGATTATCCTCCCGATGATGGTTATCAAATCCGACCCTCCAGCCAAGCCGGCCGTATTCGCTACCTGCTGGACGTTATTGACCCCGACGTCAGTCTGTGCCCTGATTTCTACCGGCAAGAGAGTCACGACCACGGCGCTTATGAGGGCGAAAAACAGCACCCGTCCGGTGGCAGTTTTCAAAAATGAAAAGAGGAACGCTCTATTTTTTTGCATGGCGAGTATTATGGGCTAATTATACACCACAAAAGCACAAACAAACAGAAAGGCAATAAACGGAAAGGATCTCAAACCCAAGAACTGTTAGAGATGGATCGAAATGGGCCATACGGGTCAAAATTCCATCCCCTCTTTTACCCCTATCCACAAACAAAAAACCCGGCGGACCGGGTTTTTTGTTTTTTTGTTCTATCAACCTTTCAACAGTCTCTCGACGACTTGCTTGACCATGGCTCCATCGGCTTGGCCAGCCAGACGTTTCATGACCGCTCCCATGACCTTTCCTGCATCCGAGAGCGTGGCGTTCATTTCGCCGATCACCGACTTACAGACCTCTTCGACCTGCGCCTCGCCCATCTGCTGCGGAAGATAGCCTTCGATTATCCCGATTTCCTTGGTCTGCCTTTCGGCCAAATCGGTCCTCCCGGCAGTAGTGAAATCGTTCAATGCGTCTTTATACTGCTTGAGCATGGTGCGCATGACGGCTACGGCGTCTTGGTCGGACAATTCCTTGCCGCTGTCGATCTCTTTGTTCTTGAAGGCCGAACGAACCAGACGCAGCGTCGAAAGACGCAACTCGTCGTGGGCTTTCATCGCAGCCTTCAAATCTTCCTCGATCTGTTGATGTATAGTCATGGAATTTTTATCTACGCTTACGTCGCTTGAAAGCGTCTTCCTTGATCTGTCCGGTCTTTATTTGGTAGTCGTATGTCTCGCGTTTTTCTTCGCGATATAGTGCGCTCTCCCGTCGTTTGTTGCGACTGGCTTTCTTGGTCTTGAACCTGTTCTTCTTGGCTTGCAGTATCTTGCCGCTGGACTGCAAGTGACGCGTGAATCTGCGCAACAATGCGTCAAAAGCCTCGCCTTTTCTCTTTTTGACTTCACCCATGGGGAACACCTTCCTTTCTTAAATAGGATTACTGATTATTTCGACCGTTGGATTTTATTCAAAAACCCTAAAAAAGTCAATGGTTACGTCAAATCCCTACGCTCGGCCCAGCTTCTTCTTGATTTCCTGCACTATCTTGAGCGCATCGACGATTTCCTGGGTCCCCGACTCCATGTCGCGGATGACTGCCGTGCCGTCCAGTACCTCCTTTTGCCCGATGATGATCGCGAATTTCACCTCTTTCTTGTTCGCCATCTCCATCTGCGCCTTGATCGAATCCTTGGAGAAAGCCTCGAACGCCGGTATACCTGCTTTCCTCAATTCCTCGAAGATGGCCAAAGCTTTCTTGCGTCCTTGGTCGCCCAATTGGGCCACGAATATCTCCGCCGCTTCGGTAGCTGATCCCGAGCCCTGCTCCTTCAATAAGTTAGCCATGCGATCCATCCCCATCGCCAGACCCACCGCTGGAGTCGCACGACCGCCCAACAGCTCGGCCAAACCGTCATATCGTCCGCCGCCGCCCAAGGCCGACTGCGCCAGATCCTGATCGGCTGAATTCGCATAGTATTCCCAGACTGTCTTGGTGTAATAATCCAACCCGCGCACCAGATAAGGATTTAACTGATACGGCACGTTCATCTCGTCCAGCATCTCGAGCACTTTCATGAAGTGCGCTTTGGACTCCTCGTCGAGCCAATCGATGATCTGCGGAGCTTCGGCTTTCATCTCGACGACAACCGGATCCTTGGAGTCCAAGATACGCAACGGATTCTTCTGCAGACGCTTCTTGTCTTCATCCGAAAGCTTACTGCGGCGTGAACGGAAAAATGCCTGCAACGCATCGCGATAATTCTTACGCGCTTCCGGAGTACCGATCGAATTTATCTGCACCGTCGATTCGATGCCCAGATCCTTGAGCTGCTGATAGCCTAAATGCACCAACTGCGCATCCGCCACCGGATTTGCGTCGCCCAGTATCTCGCAACCGAACTGATGCAGCTGGCGATAGCGTCCATGCTGCGGACGATCGTGGCGGAACATCGGACCTAGATACCAAAGTTTCACCGGCTGCGGCAGGTTCAACATGCCGTGCTGTATGTAGGCGCGCATCACCGAGGCCGTACCTTCCGGGCGCAACGTGACTTTCTCTCCGCCCGGTGTCTCGAAGCTGTACATTTCCTTTTCCACGATATCCGTCTGTTTGCCGATGCCGCGGATGAACAGCCCCGTCTCTTCCATAATCGGCGTATCAATCCGTTCGAAACCATAAGACGAGGCAAGCTGACGCGCGCCGTCACGGATCCTGTCCCACACCGGCTGATCTACAGGCAAAATATCCCTCATGCCTCGCAGCAGGTTGATCGGGGAAACCGTTTTTTTCGTCGGTTCAGTCTTCTTGTTCTCTTTAGGTTTCTCCTTGGTAGGTGTTTTCTTCATTTTTGGCATAATATTTTTCGTTAGAGGGCGTAGTTCTGCTCGGCGAACACCTTCCAGCGTTCCGGCGGCCAACCGCGCAGCCACACGCGTCCTACAATCGCGTCTTTCTTGATCGGTCCGAACAGACGCGAATCCAAACTTGCGATGCGGTTGTCGCCCAAGACGTAATACTCATCCGCTTTCAGGGTCACGGTCCGCGTCATGGTCGTATAGTCCTGATCCAGATACGACGTCTCGTCCAAGACCGCGCCGTTGGGGTTCTTGTCGTTGTATATCTTGATCTGTCCGCCGGCTATCTCCACCGTCTCGCCCGGCAATCCGATGACGCGTTTGATGAAGAACTGCTTCGGATCGTTGGGGTAACGGAAGACGACTATGTCGCCGCGTTCAGGGGTAGTGAACCGATAGCTTAGTTCGTCGATGATCAGATATTCATGATCCCAGAAGCTCGGCTCCATCGAAGCGCCTTTCACGTAAAACGGTTGGATCAGGAAATAGCGCACCGGAATGATGATGGCCAAAGATATGGCCAATACCTGCACGAACTCGATCACCAGGCCTACGGTAAAACCAGCTGCCTTCTTGTCGCCAGTTTCTGCATTTTTACGCGAAAATGGATTATTCATGTTGGTTACATTAACCTTTATTTAGACGTCTGTCGAGTAGGCGTGAAAGATATTATAGGTTCAATTTAAGGTTTACGCCATCCTTCTCATCCTGCCCAGTATCTTATGCCTGAACCAGGCTTTTTCGACGAATTTTGCGTTATATACCGCCAAACCTGCGACAATCGATTCTACCGAGCCCAAACCGGCCAAAATCCAGCCGTTTTTCGACAGCTCGGGGAAAAAACTGAAGACCAAAGCGGCAAGCACAGGAGAGCATGCGGCACCGATGAACAACCCCAGCCGCGCGGGATTCAAGAAGTCCTGTCTGAAAGCCCAACGCAAAAGCGACTCCCCCGTCTTCAGCACCATCTTCTTTTCTGCGCATAACGCGACATAGGAACTGCGGAACATGAAAATCGACTGGATAGCCGTGACGAGCGACAGCGCGACCGCCGAAAATCCGAACAGGATGCCCGCAGTGATCGGCTTTCCTGCGTGCAACAAGGGCTCGACCTGGAAGACGGCATATGTCGCCAAGATGAATACCGGAATCAACAGACGCGAACGCTTGAGCAGTTGCCGCCAGGTGAATCCCGAACCGCGCAAAGCAAAAAGCTCCGCCAACTCCGCCAACAGATCGTCGGAACTCGCAGCAAAGATCTTACCCAAGCCGGTCAGCGTATGTTCCAAGATATGCGCGATCGGACCGATGATGATCAACGCCTTGATCAAAGTCTGCGCTATCTCCGTCCGGGAGTGTGCGTTGTCGAAGACCACCCGGTGCACGATGGCATCTATGGCCAACGGAAAAAGGTCTTGGTTGATCTCGTACATCGACTGCCGCTGCGTTTCGTTGATGCATCTGTTGTGCAGATCCACCAGTACGATCCTCTTGAACTCGAAGCGTTGCTCCAGGATGGACTTCGCTTCTTCATACAGGTTCACCCCCTGCTCCTCCGCTTCGCGTAGCTCGCGTTCGCTGAACACCGGAAGTTCTTCGTTACGCAGCAGGTTAGGCAACCAAGGCACTATCGTATTGTACTGGGTGAAACGGGATATCCTGTCGATAGCCAAGAGCAGACGTTCAGGCGTGCAGTCCATCGATCTTACAGCGATGCCATAGCCCGCCTCCAACATCTCCCTTAAAGTCTCGAAGCGCGATGGCTTGAGCGCCAACACGTATCTGATCTCCAAAGGCAACTGGTCCTGCAACGCCAACTCGGCCGGAGTCGTGACGATCTCCAAGCTATATCGATCTATCTTCTGGATACTGTGCGCAGAAAAAATCCTTTTCCACCAAGGAGCGAGGTTCGATGACATGGCTAAGATGATACAAACAAAACCGCACTTAGGCGAGGCCCTGCCACTCCTTGATCGCCTTCTCCCAACGCTCGAGAGTCCCGCAGTCGTACCACTGCCCTTCAAGTTGACAACCTGCAAGACGGCGCTGTTCCGCCAGCTGAGGAAACAGATCTTTTTCGAACATCAGGAACTTAGGTAGTGGCGAATGATTATTCGCCCCTACGGTTTCTTTCAAAACATCCGGCTCGATGACGTAAAGTCCGGAAGAGATCAGGGTCGAAGGCGGTATCGCCGGTTTCTCATGGAATCGTACGATCCTATGACCGTCCATTTCCGCCACGCCGTATTCCGACGGATTCGGAACGCGCACCAAAGCTATCGTCGCAGCATGCTGCGGATCAGCTCTCTTCTGCTCCTCATGGAATCCTGATAAGCGCGCCAGATCAAGTCCTTTGAGTTCGTCACCATTCGTGACGAACACCGGCGCGTCTCCCAAATCCACCTCATGCACCAACGCCCCCATGGTCCCCATCGGTTCTCTTTCTTCATGAAGTTCTATCCGCGGTACGCGGTACGAAGTATGCGGTACGCTTTCTCCCCACTCCTCAAATTTATTTTTCCACGCCGTCGGATAGATGACAGTCACATCTTCAACACCATGCTTCGCGAATAGCTGCAGAAGCCACGTCGCGATAGGCGTGCCTTGCACGGTCACGAGCGGCTTGGGCGTCTCCAAAGTCACGGGACGCAACCTCGTCCCCTGCCCTCCGGCCAATATGATGGCGCGTTTGATCATATGGATACATTCTTGCACATTCTGCACCAAACCAAAACTAACCAAAGGTTAAAAATTGTCCTTTACCATTTGATATGCTTGAATGAAGCAGCAAAACGAACCTTGGAGGCACTCATGACGCCCGAACAGGCAGACATCCGCGATTCGGTCACCTTATTCCTGCACCTCATCAATTCCCACCTTGAGACGAAAGATCGCCATAGGAAAGGCGGATGGCTTTGCATCCTCCGCCCCGATGGTGAAGTTTTCATCCACCAACGGATCGGAAAAACCTCTTCAGAAAAGGACGAGCGCTACAAGCATCTTTCCGCCGAGAAAGCTCTTCGTCTTCATGCTCATCCTGGGCATCGTACCAGCTGGCAAAGTCGTGACCCTGCGCTTGACCGGTGGGGCGGGGCCATCCGTACTATCGACGGCTGGGTCTTCTCGTTCTCGGGATTACCCGAAGCCTGGGATGAGGCACTCATGATAGGCATAGTCGGCTTCATCGACGTCGAGGTTGATGAACACCGTAGCGAGCTCGCTTCTCCTGATGCCCGCGAGCACGTGGAGACCATCCTACAGATCGACAGCCAAGTGGACGACTGACTTCGCCACCATCTGACTCATCGCGCTCCCACGAGCCGCCCTCTCTCACCGGGGCGGCTTTCTCGTCTAGCGCATAGCGATTGACATGCTCAACTCAAAATGCTTCAATCGCCACGTTCATTCACCAGGAGGCTTCGCATGCCGCACGTCATCTGTTGGAACATTTCATCCCGTCTGCCGACCGATGAGTGGACCCAGAACGACATAGGATGGGGCGATCTGAAACACATGCTCCCGCGTTGGCGCAAAGATCTCCGGCCCACCATCATAACGGCCGTCGCCGATCTCTTTAAGGTCAAACCGGAAGACATCCAAGTCTCGTTTCCGCACGACCCAGATGTCCCAAGCGACCCCTACCCCGTCGCTCAAGTCTACGTCGAGAACCTCGAATCCATATCCGAGCTCCAGCACGGCCACGCACTCTGCGATTCGCTGGCAAGGATCCTGGAGAAGGAACTGGACAGATTGCGCCAGAGAACCGGCTCCCGGGTCAGCGTCACGGCCCGCAACGTTTCCGGCGAGGGATTCCGCTCCTCGCTCTGACGTCCCGCCTCCACCCAGCCGCCCTCTCTCACCGGGGCGGCTTTCCCATCTATCGGCGTTTGACATATCCGCTGCACCATATTTAAATCGCCGCGTACCTTTCCCGGAGGAACTCATGCCCCACATCGTCTGCTTAAACATCTCTCCGCGCCAACCTGAACATGCACCGCCGGCTTCGCTCGCGGAACTTATGGACACGCCGGTGATGTACGGTCCACAGGTTGACGATAACGTTCAGCCCTGGTTCGAGGGTGAATCTGACGCGCCGAAACCCAAGGAACATTCGCACCACGACATGCCAGACGACTGGCGCAACGCTCTCGAGATGGTGATCATCCAGGTGACGGCCAGATTCTGGAAGCTGTCGCCCGACGGCATCACCTGCTCCTTCCCCCACGATCCAAGCGTGCCTACTGACCCGTATCCGCTTGCCACCGTCATCGTCGAACTCCTTTTCGACATGCCCGAACGGACACACGCGAAGCGCGCCACCTACGCCAAGAAGCTCGCGACCGCGATCAAGAAAGAGCTCAACCGCCTGCGCCGCACGACCGACGCCAAAGTCGAGGTCGCGGTCAAGCGCTTCGACCCCAAGAAAGACGGCTTCTTCGTGACGCCGTGAACCCCCTCTCCCAACGGACCGCCCTCGCGGTCCGTTAAACGTTTACGACAAAAATCAAAACGCACGGCTTTTGACCGTGCATCTTGCTGGTGGACGTTGCAGGAATCTCACATCGACCTCCGGTCTCTTTGAAACCCAGCGGTTTCAACACTTCCGCCAAGGGGAAACTCCCGTTTCCCCGACCCCCTTCCCGTCCTCATCCTGCAACTGAATTCTTACCCGCGCTTCTTAAAATCAAAACGCACGGCTTTTGACCGTGCATCTTGCCTGGTGGACGTTGCAGGATTCGAACCTGCGACCTTTCGAATGTGAATCGAACGCTCTAACCAACTGAGCTAAACGTCCTGAACTGATTACGTTCGGCGTCCTGTCACCCGTAGCTTTTGCGCAGGGTGAAGCTAAACGTCCGGAACGTGGACCTGCCGATCGCAGCTTCGGCGAAGGTGGGTGGATATTAACCAATAAAAACATTTAAATCAAGTCATTATTTACGGGCATTTTGAAAGAAAAACGTGATTTTTCACGTATTTATGTTAGAGTTGTACCTATGCAGGACTATTCCGAACTGAGCGACACGGAGCTGGTTGCCCTGGCTTTGCAGGATAAAGAGCATTTCCTCCCCTTGATGCGCCGTTATGAGGAACGTCTTTTGCGCTACATCCGACGCATCTCCAGCGCCTCTTTAGAGGACGCCGAGGATATCCTGCAGGAGATCTTCCTCAAGACCTATCTCAACCTCAACGGTTTTGACCGCAAACTCAAATTCTCGTCCTGGATCTACCGCATAGCGCACAACGAAACGATGAGTCACTTCCGCAAAGTCAAAGCACGTCCCCAATCAGCTGAACTCGAAGACGATGCGTTCCTTAACCTGGCATCAGACCTCGACATCAAGAAAACCGCCGAGACGCACGAACTTGTCGCCAACCTGCATCGCGTCTTGGGCAAGATGGACGATAAATACCGCGAAGTTCTGATCCTGAAATATCTCGAAGGTCTGGACTATAACGAGATCTCGGATGTGTTGCGCAAACCGCTCGGCACCATCGGTACCCTGCTCCGCCGCGCCAAAGGGAAATTCAAGCAGGAAGCACGGAAACTCAACCTGGAATTCTAAACATATGGCAGACATCAGCGAAAAAGTCCTACAGGAACTCGAGACCAAGCGGCTCACGCCGCGTGGCCGGTGGTTATTTTTGCTCAAACGCGCCTCGCTCTGGCTCGTCTATTTCTTCTCCATCCTGCTCGGCGGATTGGCCACGGCCAGCACGATCTACTTCTTGAGCGACCGTGAATGGAGCCTCCTGCCGCGTCTGCGTCTGACTTTCCTGGATACCGTATTCACGGTCCTGCCTTTCTTCTGGATCGCCTTGCTGGCAATCCTCTTTGTCGCAGCCTACTTCGATTTCAAGCATACCGATCGCGGTTATCGCATCCGTCCGATCTACATCATCGGATCCAACCTGCTGCTCTCCTTGCTCCTGGGCCTCGCCTTCCACTTCGGCGGGATGGGTGCGACGATCGACAACTATCTGGATTTGAGCATGCCGAGCTTCCCCAGCTCTCTGGCGCAAAAACGCGCCATCTGGTCGCGGCCGGATGTCGGCTTGCTCTCCGGCGAGATCATCCAAGCGCCGATCGGACCCAACTTCCTGATCATGGACTGGGACGGCAACACCTGGACCGTAGTGGATGAGAATGCGTTCTGGCCTCCGATGATCGGCGATGCCACAGGCACGCCCGTAAAGATCATCGGCCACATGCTGGATGAGGATTCTTTCTTCGCCGAAGAAATTCGGCCTTGGGAAGCACCCGTGCACAGACGTCCGCGCCCGAACCAGATGATGCGTCCCATGCCGGCACCTCCGATGCCTTAAGATAAAACCCGCCGCAAGGCGGGTTTTGGTTTGACTCGGGACGCTACTTACCTCATCCTACGACTCATGACCACAGCTGAAGCCATCAAAGAAGCAGCGACCAAGCTGCAGCCCAAACGAATCATGTGCGCCGAAGAAAAAAACCTCGGACGCCTTGAGGCGGAAATCCTGCTGTCCCACGTCCTGAATCGCGACCGCGTTTTCCTCCTCGCCCACCCCCTCTACCCTCTACCCTCTATCATCTATCATCTATTTTCCAGACTCGTCTCCCGTCGCCTCAAACACGAACCCATCGCCTATATCCTAGGCGAAAAGGAATTCTACGGCCGCGACTTCATCGTCACGCCAGACGTACTGATCCCACGACCGGAGACGGAGCTGATGATCGATTCCATTCTTGCGAACCATAACCCCACCCGACCTCCCCTTAAGCTAAGGGGAGGAAAGGAGGGATTACTTGTCTGTGACATCGGCACTGGATCCGGCGCCATAGCCATAACCCTCGCTAAGGAATTACGGGAGGCGACCGTCATCGCGACAGACTCGTCACCCGCCGCGCTCAAAGTGGCTCGTCGTAACGCACGACGTCTGAAAGCTGACGACGTATCATTCGTCCAAGCCAGCCTTCTTGATGCCAAGATGCTGAAGAGGCTTAAATCCCTTTCAAGGAAATTCGGTTCACTCATCATCGCCGCCAATCTCCCCTATCTTCCTTTGTCAGACAAAAAAATCCTTGATCCCGATGTCGTCAGATACGAACCATCAAAAGCGCTCTTCACTGGCCGCGAAGGTCTTGAGCTGATCATCAAACTTTTGGATCAGATCGCATTCCACAAGAACCGACTGCCGTTCAAGCACATCTCGATTTATCTTGAGTTCGATCCGCCTCAGGCCAAAGAGCTGAAAAAACTCGCCAAGACCCTATTCCCTTCAGCTCTGATCGAGATCAAGAAAGACCTGGCGAAAAGGGACCGATTGCTTTCGATCATGTTCGAGAATAGCCGATGAGCTAAGAGGCATTTTTCATGTTATTCTTACGTCCATATGGCCGAGTCTTTTTCCCATCCCTTCGCTCCCACTCAAGAGACGCCAAGCCCGCGCAAACAAGAATTTTCGCGGGATAAAAAAGCCGCCGCACAGGAAAGGCAGCTTTTTTTTGGATGACGCCAAACAGATACTGCTGGAATACTTCGGTACGGAAAAGATGCCCAAAGAGCTTCTGCAACAGACGCTCGACATCCGCCGCGGGATCACCGCACGTTCCAAAACAGAAAGTTATGTTTCTGAACTTTCGACTGAAGACGCCGGACGAATCCGTAACTTGGCGCATGACATCGCGCACTTCAAAGGCGAAGGAGCCGTCTTGCCGCCCGACCAGGAAGCCGAATTAACCGAGACTCTGACGCGCTACTTCGACGCATTCCGCGAAGCGGAAAATGCCCACGTCTTCCGCGACACGCTGCGCGAAACCAAGCAAGAGATCATTCACGAGACGGAGATCGGCAAACGCAATTTTTATTCGGAGGAAGAACGTCAAGAATTCGTGGAGAAAGAATTCCCGCAAAAGCTGCTGCTCGGCCGTTTACAGGAAAAATACGGCAAAGCAGGCTTCACTGAGGAAGAAATAAAGGATTTGATCACGCTCTGCGACATCGAGGATCTCCAAAGCCTGCCTTTACACAAAATTCAGACGATCAAGCATACTAACGAGTTGTTCCGGCGCTACCTCGGTGGTGAACGCGGTAAATATCTCGCGCTCTCGGTGGCGTTGATGATCCCCGCTCTGTTGCGCGGCATAGCCCCGGCTCTTTTGGCCGACGCCTTCAAAGGTTCTGACGTCGACATCACGCATATCGGGCTATATGGGCTGTCCGAAATCATGAGCACAGGAGCGACCATCGGCATCAACGCCTGGTTCGAGAAATTCATGCAAGGCAACGTATCCAAGGAAGGCGGATTCAACGAATACATGGCCGAGAATTTCGCCTATTTTCCGGGTGGCAGTATCCGCGAATTCGGCGAAGACGCCATCCGACGTCGCGCCGGTAATGCACAACAGGGCTACGAGTCGGTCATGCGCAATGTGAGCTATAACCTTTTGCCCACCATCACGACCCTTCTCACCAGCATTGCGGTATTGTCATACAAGGATCCCAAACTGGCCGTCGGCACGATTGCCGGAGCCGGACTTATGTTGATGCTCGACCGCCAGCTGCAGAAAAGGGGAAAATTCTGGAAAAAACGCAAAGACGTCGAAAGACGCGCCGAGGAGCTCTCGCATGCCTTGAGCGAACAGATGAGCGCCCATCTGGAGACCGTCTTATCCGGCGAAAAGGACCAGCTGCAGGAACGCCTGGAGAAACTCATGCGTGAAGCACGCTCTGCCGATGCACAAGAGAACGTCCTGCAGATGGTCCAGGACAACATCTCCCGCTTCTTCGGTGTCTTCAATGCGTTCACCGCAGCCATCGTCACCTATCTGACTAACGGTGGCTCGAGCGGCTTTGTCGCTGCCTTGGTGTATTCGGGGAATTTCTCCGAAGGCATGCGGACCATGTTGGATATGAAACGTAGGCTGCAACGCGACCTGCGCAGCATCATGGAGATGGAGCTCATGTTCAACGGACACGCCAAGGAAGAGAAAGGACGCGAGCTCGAACGCGTCGGCATGGATGAAGTACAGGGCAATGACATCGTCCTCGATGACATCACGGTGCAATATAGAGACCGAAAAATCCTCGACCGTGCTTCTGCGCGCATCCCGGGCGGTTCCTTCTGCAGTATCCAAGGGCAATCAGGTGGCGGCAAAAGCACATTGCTCAAGATCATGTCAGGTTATTACACACCGACGAAAGGTCAGGCGTTTTTCGGCACTCGTGAGACGCCTGATGATTCTGGAAAAATGCTCGATTCTCCTGTGCCCGTCCAAGACATAAAAAAATCCGGCCCTGATGCCATCTACCGCAAGATCGCCTATCTTTCTCAATTCCCTTACATCTTCGACGGCAGCATCAAAGACAACCTGCTCTTCGGAGTCAAAGGAGATGTGCCGGAGGAAGAACTCAAGGCTATCCTGCAGGAAGTCGGATTGACGCAACGCTTCCCTAATCTGCAGGAAAAATTGACGAGCGGACGCGGCGACCAAAGCGGTACTTCAGGTGGCGAGACTTCGCGTATCGGGTTAGCCCGCACGCTGCTTAAGATCCGCACGGAAAAATCGCGCGTCGTCTATCTGGATGAACCGACGGCCTCGGTCGATGCAGCGACTAAAAAAGACATCGCGCGGATCTTGAACCAAGAAAAAATCAATCATCCCGAGACGACTTTCGTCGTCATCAGCCACGACACCGAATTCCTGGAGCAATTGAATCTGGACCAGACGATCACCTCATCTCGCGGCAAACTGCGGACCGAAAAAATTAGCCGTCGCTCTACTCCACCTCGATCTTTGCCCCCAGCTTCTTGAGCTTCCCGATGATGTCTTCGTATCCGCGTTCGATTATCTCGACGCCGGTGATGCGTGATTTTCCCTGTGCGACAAGCGCTGCGATCAGATAACTGAAACCGGCACGCAGATCGGGTATGCGGATATCCGCGGCCTTGAGCGGCGTCGGTCCGACGATGACTGCGCTATGCCGATAATCGCGATGTTGGTAACGGCAAGGTTTCGAACCGAGACACTCGCTATGCAATTGGATGTTCGCTCCCATCTGCCTTAACGCATCGGTATAGCCGAAACGGTTCTCGTATACAGTCTCATGTACGATGGAGACGCCATCCGCCTGCGTCAGCAACATCACGAAAGGCTGTTGCCAGTCGGTCATGAATCCCGGATGGACATCCGTCTCGATGACGATGGGTTTGAGTTTTTTCGCGCCCATGAAACGCACGCCTTTCTCGGTGATCTCATACGGCACGCCGACTTTACGCATCGCATTCAGGAAAGACAGCAACGAGCCTTGGCTTGCCTCCTCGATCAAAACATCTCCTCCGGTCAAAGCAGCAGCCACGGCGAAAGATGCGGCCTCGATGCGATCCGGGATTACGCGATGGTTCGCGCCGCCCAATTTCTCCACGCCTTCGATTATCCACGTACGGTTCGCCTCAAGATTGATTATGGCGCCCATCGATTGCAGCAGCATGGCCAAATCCTTTATCTCCGGTTCGATGGCCGCATTCTTGATGATGGTCGTGCCCTTAGCCAATACGGCAGCCAAGATCACGTTCTCCGTGGCTCCGACGGAAGGATACGGCAATTCGATGACTGCGCCTTTCAATCCAGCCGTCCGCGCCATGTAAGTATTCCCCTCGCAAGAAATCACGGCGCCCATCTTCTGCAGAGCCTCGACATGGAAGTCGACAGTACGGCCGCCGATGCTGCAGCCGCCCAAGGATGGGATCGCTGCTTCGCCGAAACGATGCAGCAAGGGACCCAGGAACAAGATGGGTATACGATTCTTGCCGCTGAACGCTTCAGACACGCGCGAGTTCTTCAGCTTGCTCGCATCCAAGGTCACCTGATCTGCTTTACGGCTTATCTTTACGCCCAGATCCTCAAGCATCTCGATCGTCACGGCCACATCACCGATATCAGGTACGTTCGACAAGACTACTTTTTCGTCGGTCAACAAAGCGGCGACCAACTCTTTGGTGGCGGCATTCTTAGCACCCGCTACCCTCACTGTCCCTTTTAGCGGTTTGCCGCCGGTCACCAGATATGAACGTTCTTTTTTGTTTTTAGTCATAAGCAAATCTTAACCCAAGAGAGGTATGCGTGGCAATCAAACCTTCTTTTCACTCCATCAATGCGATCCTTATCCCCACGACGCCAAGCTTCTTTTCTTCCTCCTTGGTATAAAAATCAGAGGCTTGTTTCTCGAGGGCCTTGGTGCTC
Organism: bacterium; assembly: GCA_021796435.1. Lineage (GTDB taxonomy): Bacteria > Patescibacteriota > Patescibacteriia > 2-12-FULL-60-25 > 2-12-FULL-60-25 > CAIKNB01. Next base: position 333,401 of record JAJYXM010000016.1, on the reverse strand, counting down.
TTGCCGCCGAAAACCACCGGTCTAAAGTCAGTGAACAGGGCGGAAAAAGTCGGATATCTCAAAAGTCCTACAACTTTGACGCGAATGGACCGTCTCGCATCCCCTCTACTCCAAAAAATTATCTCATCGCCTAACTTTATCTTCTTTCTCTTTCCGTCGAATAACCTGGCTTCGATAGTCTTCTTGCCCGACCTGACTGCTGCGAAAGGCCCCGGATGCAACCTCATTTCATGCAACATAAAAAGCCGCCCCATCTACTGGGTCGTAGTCGTCGCGGTCGTATCCGAGGTCGAGTCGGTCGCGAAGACTTTCTGATCCAACGTCACCTCCACCCAAGTAGTTCCGCGGTTCAACATCACGTCAGAGCCATCGACCGTCTCCCATCTGAAATTCTCGCCCGTCGCGCGTCGCCACACTATCTTTTCCGCTTTACCGTCGCGATACAACGTCGCCGATCCCTTGCCTGTCGTGCGGATCTGCAACCTGCCGACATCGTCCAAGACCGACCCGTCCGTAGACATGACTATCACGTTGTGGGCCGTCACAGCTTCTCCATCCTGATCCTTCTGGATCGCTCCAGCCTCGTATCTGACATACACGTTCTTCTGCCTATCGTACTTCCACGCCACGTTATATGAACCGCCGTATTTAAGAGTCGGTCCGTCGCTGCTTCCGCGTACTGACCCTGTCGTCGACTCCGCCTGAAGATCGTCCTTATAATGCCAAGCTGTGAAGTGCCCGGTTGACCATTTCTTGGCGTCCGCCGCCGACTGCAACAGATCCATGCGGGTATATACGTTGTGCGGCGCCGCACGTTTGGTCGAACGCCAAAAATATTTTCCGCTGGAGAATTCATCCAGGTTCCTGAAACCGGAGAGGGCACCGGCTTTGGTCAACGCGTCAGGACTGCCGCCCACATGCGCATAAACCGCGTTGAAGGCGTCAGCGATATCCACGAAATACGGCCGCGCGCTCCGTACCGGACCGATGGCATCGACAGTCGACGTGGCATCGAACAGCAGCAGATAACGCGTTATCCCCCCTTCGACCGGGATCTCGAAAGCCAGGTTCGCCTTAGCCGGTCCCAACATGGGACGGGCATCGACATGGTTCTCGACCATCACGGCGAACGGCTGCAGGCGCGATTCCTCCGGCGTCACCAAGACGCCGTCCAAGGAACGCGGTATCAGGTCACCCGTCGTGGTCGTCATCTCGATGACCTCTTCCGCTGTGGAGGTGGAGGTCGCCGATGCAGTCCGTCTGCCCTTGCCCGAGACCGCGAACCAGACCAAGGCGCTGATGGCGAAGACCAATAAGACAGCGCCCAGCGCCAATATGGGCCAGGAGCGTTTCAGGAAGACCTCGATCGGGATCTTTATTTTGCGTGAGTTCTCGTCCATGTTGTTGTATTACCCATTATAACCCTAACGCGCCAAACTAAAAGGGTCTAGATTTCATTTCTTCGACCAGTCATGCCGAAACTGTCTAGCTTGAACAAAAGACTTCCATTTATGGATGCAGTACGCGAAGAAATCGAGTATTTTCGTGAGACGTACTTGAGCGTACCTGCCTGCCGGCAGGCAGGCGACGAACGAAAAACGGAGATTTCGACAAAGTAATGCGCCAAAAATGGAAGTCTTGGACTTATTCGGTTTTTGCTTCTTCAGCTGCCTTAGCTTCCTCCGCAGCCTTCTTCTCTTCGGCTTCGGTCTTGATTGCGCTGACGTCGGCCGTCTCGCCTTCTTCAAGTTTCTTCTGCTGTTCCTCGGTCAACGGAGCTTCGACCGTCGCGATGGTGCCGTTGGGATCATCCATAATGGTTACGCCCTTCGGGACCACGATATCGCTGACGGCGATGGAATCCTCGAAAGTGACCAGCTTATCCAAGTTTATCTCGATCTCATGCGGCAGATCGCCCGGAAGACATTTGACCGTGACTTCGTCCAAGCTCTGGACCAACGTACCGCCCAGGCCTTTGACCGCCGGGGATTCTCCGACCAGTTTGATCGGCACCTCGACTTCGAGCTCTTCGTCCATGCGGATCTGATACAGATCCACGTGCACAGGTTCCATGGTTATCGGCTCTACCTGCACGTCCTTTATCAAAACTTTCTGCAACGGCTTGCCTTCAAGTTCGAGGTCGATCAAAGACGAAGTACCTGCTGTCTTGAGGATGCGGCGGAACTCTCCGGCATTCAGCTCCAAATTCGAAGCCTCGGAACCGTGTCCGTACATGACCGCCGGGACCTTTCCGTCGGCTAATAGCGTCTTTGCACGCCTTCCTGTCGCGTTGCGTGTGCTTGCTGTCAGTGAATATGGCATATTCTTTGGTTCTTGGGACAAGTAAAATGGTGGCCGAAGCTTACTTTATACCCGCTTTCTTGTCAAGCAATAATGCGCAAAATTCACGGCTTTTGCCTAAAGCTGAATGGATAGCCAGACACTCATCGGCCGAAACCGGCTCACGCGAGCTGAAACGTAAGGCGTCGCCAGCCTCCAGATCCGTCAACATACCGACCGAACTCACCGCGCCCAAAGACTCTACGACGACGGCCAAAACGGCATGTCCGCATGATTGGCATGTGCAATGGAACAGGCGGGCTGATCCGCTCTGCCCCAACAATCTCACGACCGATTGGTCATAAGCCGCTTGGCATAACGGGCAGTGTCCGACGATCTTGTTTGGGCTCAAATTATCCATTCATCAATCCTACCTCACCATCAATTTTCTTTCCACTTCCCGATGTATCCGATGAGAAGTTCCGTCGCGAGGATGTGTCCGCCCCGCAGCGGCTGAAACATGCCAGCTGGATTCACGCCCCGCTTTTTCGTCCATGTACCGCAACCGACTGCACCGACCCGATGACGACGAACATTATCACGATGGACGAAGCCGCCGCGGAAAGAAACGGCAAAGGTATTCCGGTCACTGGCATCAATCCCAGATTCATTCCTGCATTGACCAACAGATGGAACGAGATGAAAGCGCAGAATGCGACCGCCAGGATACCGCCGAATGCATCCGAGCTCTGCATCCCTATCCTCAATATCCGCCACATGACATAACCGAAAAGTCCGAGCACCAAAAACAGTCCAAGGAAACCAAGTTCCTCCCCGACCACTGCGAACATGAAGTCAGTCGACGCTTCAGGCAGGAAGCGTAGACGCGCCTGCGAACCTTCTCCGATGCCCTTACCGAAGAATCCTCCGGAACCGATGGCGATCCTGGCTTGAGTCACGTTATACGCCGCACCCAGCGGATCAGCCGCCGGGTTCACGAATGACATCAGCCTATCGCGCTGATACGGCTTCAGGCCGAAATTCCACAGCAACGTCGAGCTTAGCGCCGCGATGATGAGCAGGATCCACCAAGCTCGCCTCGGCAAACCGCAGAACACGACCGTCGCGCCCCAGATGGCAAGCAGCACCATGCCCGAACCGAAATCCGGCTGCAGCAATACCGGAATCAGATAGCCCAACAAGGCCAAGACGCTACCGATAAAAATAATCCAAGTCAGTCTCTTGTGTGAGTGACGTGAAAAATAAGAAGCTAAAAAAATCGCCATCGTGACCTTCGCCAATTCCACCGGCTGGAACGACAACGATCCCAAGACGAACCAGCGACCTCCGCCATGCGCGCTCTTGCCGACGACAAGCGCCAAGATGAGCAGGATGAAACCGACGATATAAATCAGCCAACCCGACATCATGATATGGCGATAGTCGAGATAAGAGATGGCGACCATGGCGACGAGCCCCAGTCCGACGGCCAGGAGCTGTTTCTTGAATTGGAAAAAATCCGTCGCCTGCGAAAGGTTGATGCCGTAGATAGACAAAAAACCGATGACCACGAGCATCAAAGACGTGAACATCAGAGGCCAATCGTAACGCGAAAAGACTTTCAGCCACCTATCCATGTCCCACAGCTTGCCACATCGGTCAAAAAGCTGGTAGTCGGCACCGACGTATCAATCCTATAGACTTTCAGATCAAGTACTCCTAACATACAACAGAAGACAATGGCTTCCAATATGCGCATCTGCAAGATACTCAATCAAACGCAAAACCTTAACGAAAAAAATATCCTCATCGGCATAAGCCTGGGAAACAGATATTTCACTCTTGAGAACATCTTATGCTATTTAGAATGGGCACTGGCATACACTTGTGGCAGGATCCTTATTCTGATTCCTGACCGTCTGCATGCCTTGAATTATCACTACCGCAACGGGTATTCGACTGCTCGTGCACTCAATGTTGCGTTGCGCAAAGGCACCGACCTAAACAGTTCTATCTATAAAATCATCAATAAATTTCCTTCAAAAAATCTTAAACGGATCACCGTAATCCGCTGGGATGAAGCTCTGGACAAAAAGTTGCTGGAAAAAATCAAAGCCGTTAATCGATACTACGTCCACAACTCAACTTTCCACTCGATTATTGATTCTATCGTCAACGAAAACCAACCCCCGATCGACGGGGTCACTACAAACCAGGCAGCGCAATACATCCTAAACGAACTGCCGATATTAATTTGCGGTTTATCTTACAATAGCACGAACTACAACTTGCTTCCCTATCCCGGTATGTCCTCGCTTGATTATCTAGCCAATGCCATCCAATCAGGAAAAAAATTTCCTGAATTGACACATCAACTCAACCCAAATGGCCAAATGACAATCATGGAAGCTTACGTAAACTGAATCCTAACACACTTACTTATCGACTCACTGACTACTTAAAGTATTCCGTCGGCAAAAAGACGGACGGATCCAATAGATTCACTTGCGGGATTATCTCCGTCTTGGTCACGCCAGGTGGACTTTCCGGCCAAATCACTTGCATATCGCGCTTCTCGCCTGGTGATAGGTTGGTGGCTCTGATCTGCTGCAGACCGATGACCGATGTCCCCCGATATAGACGGATGAAAAGATCGACACCCCAGAAACCATAAGCACCGGCATTCTCAAGCTCGAAATTAGTCTCCCCGACTTTCTTCGTCCCCAACGCAATGTCCGGTAGATAACTGATGTTGTTGAAGTTCAGTTTGAGGCGTTGCGCCGCGAAATCCTGGTAATCGCCCGGGACCATCGTCCTGTCCAGACGATGCCAGTGCATATTCTCGACTTCCAAGGCCGCGGATTTGCCCCCTCGTGTCTCCGGTTTATAGCCCAACTCCGTCAGATGCTGCGAGCTGCCTGGTAAGACATAGCCGCGCCTCAACGGGGTCTCTTCTCCCGAAAGGTTGAAACGGTAATCGAATTCCGCCCACCACTGCCCGTTAGGATTCGTCGCCTCGACTTCCATGTCGAATCGGTTATCCGTCGTCTGCAGCACGGTGACGTCGGACAAAGAGATGCCCTGCGGCATATCCTGCTCCAAAGCAGCCAAAAGTTGCTGGTTGACCGCTATGTCGTGCGTGATCCTTGATTCGCGAGGATAAGAGATCGCATAAGCATCCAACACTCCCCACAAAGAATAGCCCCACAGCAACACCGCCAGACCGATCAGCGTCCCATAACCAAGTTTGCGCAGCATCAGATGATTACGCACCCACCAAGACGCCATCTGCAGCTCGCCCTGGGTAAAACCGCCAATCGGTACTTCTTCGGTTGCCATATTGGCCATAGTTTATCACGCCGCGGCCCTGTGCGATACCTTCGGTCAGCTTTCCTGCAACAAGATGTAGCCGTGGTCGGCATCGACTTTGACCGTATCGCCGTCCTTCAACACTTTGGTCGCATTCTTCGTTCCTACGACGCAAGGCTTCTTCAACTCACGGGATACGATAGCGGCATGCGAAGTGATGCCTCCTATATCCGTCACGAAAGCCGCCGCTTTCTTCATTCCAGGCAACAATTCCGGCGTAGTCTGCACGGCGACCAGGACATCTCCGTCCTCGACCTTATTCAGATCTGACGCGTTAATCACGATCTTGACCTTGCCCTTCACGACACCCGGAAAAGCCGTATTCCCTTTGATCAAATCCGACTTCATGGCCTCGACTTCGACCAACAGACGGTTTTTCCTGAATCTTTCCGCGTCTTCACCTTGCAGGATGATCAAGCCATCCTCCTCATTATCTAATATCCAGATTGAGTCATTCTTTCTTTTAAGGACAACATCTTGGTCCGTATGGCCGCCTACCAGATAGCCGCAGACTTCATCTAGCGTAGAGAAACGGAACACGTCTTTGTCCCAACCGAATTTTTTCGCATAGCAAGAAAAGACTTCGTCGAAAAAGGCATTGACGCAAGAAAGCACTTCCATACGATATCCTTTCAGGAATGCGAATTTCTGTGCCAGGATGAAAACATTCTTCTCGCTTTCGTCGAGACCCAATCCAACGAATAGCTCATCCTGCCTCTTGGCGGTATCAGCTGCGGCCGATTGGATTCTTTTCAGCTCAATCTCCGCTTCTTCCTTTGTGGGAAATATCTGAGGATATTTCTCTGGCAACATTTCTTTCGTCAGCACTTTCCCGATGTGGCCGAAGTCTAACCAAAACCATTTCTTTAACCATCCGGAAAGATCCTCGCCGCCCATCACGGCTCGGCACAGTTCGATTCTGGCGATATCGGAATACTTTTCCATCGTCGGACTAGTCAACAACAAGCGCGTCGCCGCCCTGTCGCTCGGGCATTTCGCCTGCATGATCGCATCGATGCGTGGCGTCATGTATTCCTCGGGCCAATCCGACAAGGGTGCGATGTAACCGAAAGAGCAGAGCTTGCGCGCATACCCGAACAAAGCAGTGATTATTTCGACCATCTCTTCTGGCTTCAGGTCTTCCGCTTTTCCATGGTTCGAAAGGACCGTAGAGACGATGCTCTCGCCCAATTTAAGCGATTCAGCGATAGATGAGTCCAAGGGCAAATCACCGCTTTCCGCCTGACGACAGACCTCGTTATGGGCCATGATCAACCGGCCTCTCTCGATATAGAAATCCATGTCATTGCCCCTGAAAAGGCTCGCCGTGGTCCCGAAAGAACCGACTTTGCAGACGGCCCCCAACCACGGACTGATCCAACCCCAGATATTGACCGAGATGGTGAATCCGCTGACATTGACCTCCTTATGGGACAATGAAAGCTTTTTCCCCTCTTCTGATGAAAAATAGTCTTGCATAAGGCCATCATAAAGCAATGCAGTTAGCCGCACAACATCTTTTAGTCGAGCCACACAAGTCTCTGCACCTCCCTTCAAGAGCGGAATGAGAAGAGTTTTTGCAGCGAGGAATGTCTGAGCGAATCATGGATAATCCATGAGCGAGTTCCGCAGCAAAAAAACCCTTCTCATTTCGCTCCCCTCCTCCTCTTGGCTAACTCGTCTTTTCAGGCTAATATCTTTCCGACTACAACCTATGCCCAAAGAAACCAAAAAGACCAAATCCGGAAGCTACGGCGCCGAACAGATATCCGTCCTCGAAGGCTTGGAACCGGTACGCAAGCGTCCCGGCATGTACATCGGCTCGACCGGTCCGGAAGGTCTGCACCACCTCATCTGGGAAGTCGTCGACAACTCATTCGACGAAGCCATGGCCGGACATGCCAACGAAATCGTCGTAACCCTGAATCAGGGAGGCACAATCAGCGTCTTCGACAACGGACGCGGCATCCCGGTGGACGTCCACAAGCAATACAAAGTCTCTGCCTTGGAGCTTGTCCTCACCAAACTCCACGCCGGAGGCAAATTCGGCGGCGAAGGTTCCGGTTACAAGATCTCCGGCGGTCTGCACGGCGTCGGCGTATCCGTGGTCAATGCTTTGTCGGAGTATCTGGAAGCCAGGGTGGAACGCGACGGCGGAGAATACGTCCAGGAATACAAATTCGGCAAACCGATCGGCAAAGTCAAACAAGTCGGCAAAAGCAAACGTCATGGCACGACCATCACTTTCAAACCTGATGCCACCGTCTTCACTACCGTCGAATTCAACCTCAAAGACATCTACGACCACTTGCGCCAACAGTGTTATTTGACCAAGAAGATCAAAGTCACCGTCATCGACCAACGCAACAAAGGCCAAAACGACATTTACGCGTTCTACTTCGAAGGCGGTGCCGCTTCCTACGTGCGGCACCTCAACCACACCAAAGAACCGAAACACGAAAACATCTTCTACGTGAACAAGGAAGCCGATGGAGTTCCCGTAGAGATCGCACTGCAATACGTCGATGACTACAAAGAAACGCTCTTACCTTTCACTAACAACATCTATAATCCGGATGGCGGTTCGCACGTCGTAGGTTTCCGTTCCGCCTTGACTCGTGTGATGAACAACTACGCACGCAGCAAAGGATACCTGAAAGAGAAAGATGAGAACCTTTCCGGCGATGATGTACGTGAGGGTTTGACCTGCGTCATCTCCATCAAGCTACGCGAACCGCAATTCGAAAGCCAAACCAAAGCCAAGCTGGGCAATCCCGAAGCGCGCGGCGCCGTCGAGACGGTCTTCAACGAAGCTTTCGCCACGTTCCTCGAGGAGCATCCCAAGGATGCGGAAGGCATCATCGGCAAATGCGTCTTGGCGCAACGCGCCCGCGCCGCCGCCCGCGCCGCCCGCGACACCGTACTGCGCAAAGGAGCGCTCGAGGGCCTGATGCTTCCGGGAAAACTTGCCGATTGCTCGTCCAAGGACCCTTCAGTCTCCGAGATATACATCGTCGAGGGCGAATCTGCCGGCGGTTCAGCCAAACAGGGTCGCGACCGCGAGACGCAAGCCATCTTGCCCTTGCGCGGCAAGATCCTTAACGTGGAACGCGCCCGTCTGGACAAGATGTTGGCCAACAACGAAGTCAAGAACATGGTCATCGCTTTCGGCACCAACATCGGCGAGATGTTCGACATCAGCAAGCTACGCTACAACCGCATCGTCATCATGACCGATGCTGACGTCGACGGTTCGCACATCCGCACCCTTTTGTTGACGCTGTTCTATCGCTACTTCCCGCAGCTCATCACGGAAAAACACATCTACATCGCACAACCTCCGCTCTATCGCGTACAGATGGGCAAAGAAGTCCATTATGCCTTCTCCGAAGAAGAACGTGACAAGCGGGTCGATGAACTGATGAAGCTCAAGGAATCTCGCGCCAAGACCAAAGGCAAAAAAACCGAGGAACCGGAACCTGAAGAGACGAGCGAAGAATCCGCCGAAGAGACGCCCGAGGAAGAAGGCGTCACCAAGATCGCCGGCATCTCGATCCAGCGCTACAAAGGTTTGGGTGAAATGAACCCGGAACAGCTCTGGGAGACCACCATGAACCCGCAACATCGCGTGATGAAAGTCGTGACCATCGAAGATGCAGAAGAAGCCGACCAGACTTTCGACACTTTGATGGGTACCGAAGTCGCGACGCGCAAGAAGTTCATCCAGACTCACGCCAAGAACGCTGACTTGGATATTTGATTCCACTTATGGGAACTCCCGAAACTCCTCTCGCCACGCAACCAAGACAACCTCATCCTAACTTTAAGCAACTACTGAAACAATACGAAAAGATCACCGATCCGCTGATCTATTTCGGCAACCTCAAGGACAACGAGGGGCTTAAGGCTTTCTACGGACATTTCGAGGATATCATCCGACAGACCGAGCAGTACCTGACGGAAAAACTAGGCGCGGAAGAGGCGGAAAAGCTATTCCTGGATACGGATCGGCCGTTCTCCATGATCCCTTTTTCGGAACTCATCAAAGCGGACAGCAGATCGGCCAAACTCGCTAAGTACGGTAAGGACGCCGAAGAGGCATATCTGACCCTACTTAGATACAAATGGTATTCACGCGCCATCATCCAAATCCTGGACGACCGTGGCGACAGCGTCGTCTGACGAATCAAAATTTAATTGGAATGGCGGGCCTAGTGCCCGCCTTTTTCTTTCCCTCCTGACCCATTTGACCTCCTACGCGCACTGTATTTAGATATCCCCGTACATTCCCCATACACGGAGGGATTCGCGATGCCCAAGCAAGTGGAACCAGATTTCATCCCCGGCCAAGACATCCTGACCCAGAGCGAGCTCATGCAGCGCGCCGCAGCTCTCATCGGACTCGAGATCGGCCAAGAAGACAAGACACGCAGCATCACCAAGGCGTTCGCCACATTCGAACTCGACCAGGCCAAGCTCAAGGCGCTGGAAGAACGCGGCATCAAGCGTCAGGAGCGCCCCGACTGCGACGTCTTCACGCTCATCGACACGAACCCTCAAGATCCACCACCGCACGGTTTCGCCCTCAGCAACTACTGGAATTTCAGTCGGACCGAAAGAGACAAAGGTCCGTTCGATCTGAAGATCGAACTCAAGGTCCAGTTGGTCGTCGACCAATCGAAGCGCGGCATCGTCTGCACACCCCTCGCCTCGGGTACGCTCGTTTCGCCCTGCGACCACCTACCCAACTTCCGCATGTTCAAGGCTCTCGTCGAACTCTCACCCGACATGCCTGACGTCGCCAAGCGGATCGCGGCGAACGAACTCGGACGTGTCGTGATCTCGTGGACTGACCTCGGCCTGGGCGGGTTGCGCGAGATCGGCGACCTCTTCCGCGAATTCGCTCGTGGCAATCAAGCGATCCATGAGCTCTCGAGCAAGACCTCCATCTTCCAACCGAGTCCGTTGCACAGCGCCTACGCCCCAGGCAACACGGAGCAGTACGTCGTCGAGCCCGCCCAGCCACGCCTCTTCCGCCTCTGGCACCAGCAGCTCGACAACTACCGCGACAAGATCTACCTCCTCTGAACAGAATCCCTCGGCACACCTCGCCGAGGGATCGCTCGTTTATTGAATGTCCTGCTTCACGCCCTGAAATGTTTGATCAGGAAAAACACGCCTGCCGACAACGAAGCTCCTGCCGCCGCCAGCAATCCGACCACAAGCAGATTATTGTCCACGGCAAAACCGCTGTTGGTCAGCTTGGCCGATGCATCCACGGGCTTCGGCTGATCTGATGCCGCACCGGTGATTTGCGGAAACTGCGTCGCTGGCTCTGTCGCCGTCGCGATCACCTCTTCGACGGTCCCTGAAGTCGGCGCTTTCGCATAAGCCAATGACGCATCAACCGCAGACGGCTGATTCACGATCTCAGCGGCTTGCGCTACAGGAACAGCTCCTTGTGCTGGAGCCGGGGCCTCTGCCGGTTCTGCCGCTGGCGTCTCGGCTTTCGTCTTCTTCGGATCCAACGGAAAGGCATCCTCCTTATCGCCTACTCCATCGCCATCCGTATCATATTTCAACGGATCCGTACCCATCGCCTGCTCCTGGAAATCATACAGGCCGTCGTTATCGTCATCCGAATCTATCGAATCGTCCTGACCGTCATGGTCGGTATCGATCGAGCGCGACGGATCCAATGGAAACTGATCCTGGCTATCCGGCACGCCGTCGTTATCGTCATCCGGGTCGACCGCATTTCCTATGCCATCTCCGTCGGTATCAAGATCCACGAACTTGTCCTCGAAAGCCGCATTGTCCATCGGCGTCGCTTCCGGAAATCCGGGATCATTCACGGCCTTGAATCCTAAGTCATGCGTACCCTGTGTCTCCGGTCGCCACGAGAACCAGACGTCTTCTGCCTTGCCATGCGCTTTGGCCGAAAACGGCTTAGTGCCGACGAGCGTGGTCCCGTCGAAGAAATAGACCTGGCCCTCGACATCCTGATCCCCATTATTGCTGACCGATGCGTAGATTTTTGCCTGCGTCCCCACAAAGATATCAACTGGCGCGAAAGACAGGTTATCCGACGACATGCTGACGTCAAAATCCGCAGCATTCGCCGGTGAGGCGAAAACTACGCACAGGATCCCCAGAGCGCCTCCTAAAATAGCTAAAGAACGTTTTTTGGCCTCCATATAGCCACATAATAGCCTAGACGCGCTTCTGCATCAAAACTTGCCAAATCCACATAAAGCTGCTATATTCTGGCCATTAGCCCTGGGGAAGGGGCTTTTTAAAACGACAAACCTACACTCAAAATATAACATCTGTCGTCCCGAGCGAAGACTCGGGACCTGGTCTGAATCATATGAATCCCATCAAGCAAACAGTCGAATATCTCCATGCTGTCCGCGCCGAGGTCAAAAAAGTCTCTTGGCCCTCTAAACGCGACACCATACGCTATTCTTCTTTGGTCATCGGCATCGGCGTCGCCGTCGGCCTGTTTTTCGCCTTGACCGACTACGGTTTGAACATGCTTTTCGAATCGACGATCTACAAGATGACCGTCCCCACGACAGACGTCAATTTAGGCGCCGTCAAAGCGCTCCCTTCGACACCGTCCGATGTCCAGGTAGAGACAGCCCCGACCACGCCTACCCCGTCTGATTCCGGTACGATCGACCTGAACAACGCAAAACCGCTCGAGACGCCGAACGCTAACCAATAAATTCTCTTGATCCTTATTTCGATATGCCTAAACAAACCCTTAACCTCGGCAAGCGCTGGTATGCCATCCATACCTACTCCGGCTATGAAGAGAACGTTGCAGACAACCTGAAACGCCGCATCGAGACCCTCGGCATGCAGAACAGCATCTTCAACGTGCTCGTCCCGACCGAGAAGAAGATCAAGATCAAGAACGGCAAACGCAAACTGGTGGAAGAGAAGATATACCCCGGCTACGTCCTCGTGGAGATGGAAGTGAACGATGAATCGTGGTACGTCGTGCGCAATACGCCCAACGTCACGGGCTTCATCGGCACCGGCACCACGCCTTCGCCTATCGATGACGCCAAGATCCAAGACATCCTCAAGCGCATGACCACCGATGAAGAGACCGCTTTCTCCATCGATCTGCAGATCGGCATGCCGGTCAAGATCGGCGACGGCCCATTCAAAGGATTCGAAGGTAAAATCAACGAAATCGACGGTTCGCGCGGTAAGGTCAAAGTCCTTGTTTCCATGTTCGGCCGCGAAACCCCTCTGGAACTTGACTTTACGCAGGTCAAAAAGGTATAAAAACCGACGATTCTCGTCGGGGCCTCCGGGACGGTGCGCTTCTCGCCTGCCCGGTACACCCTAACGAACAACTACCTTTGAGGCTGAAGAAAATCGATGAGTCGCGACGGTCTGGAGCGAGCTGCGAGTGAAGCGTAGTAGAACCTACGGTAAATGAGCAGCGCAGTGAAGACCTAGTGAATCGCGATTTTATCAGCCGAAATCATATGGCAAAAAAAGTAAAGACACTCATCAAACTCCAAATCAACGGCGGTGCAGCCACTCCGGCCCCTCCGGTCGGTACTGCCCTTGGCCCTCACGGCTTAAACATCGCTGAATTCTGTAAGAAATTCAACGATGCCACGTCCGATCGCCGCGGCGAAGTCGTGCCTTGCGTCCTGACCGTCTACGAAGATCGTACCTACGACTTCATCCTCAAGACCGCTCCGGTCGCCGAGATGCTCAAGAAGGCTGCCGGCATCCAGAAAGGTTCGGCCAAACCATTGCAGGAGAAGATCGGCAGCGTCAACAAGAAACAGGTCCGTGAAATCGCCGAGAAGAAAATGCCCGACCTCAACTGCCACACTGTGGAAGCAGCTATGCGCCAGGTGGAAGGGACAGCCAAGAACATGGGCCTGAACGTCGTCGAATAAGATACAGACGCCCGCTCCGACAAGGACGGGTGTTTTGTTTTACGCCTGAATCAAGATAAGCGGCTTGCCACGGCGTTCGCGAACGCCGTGGCTTGTGCGCCAAGCCCTCCGCATACTAAACTGGGTACATATGGATACACCTATTCCGACTCCAATCGAGCAAAAGCCGGTCACCCCGGCCGAAACCTTGCCGCCTACCATGGAACCAAAACGCAAGTTCTTTATTTGCCCCTGGTTCTTGGTGATTCTGTTTATCTGCGCCTTGATTGTCGGTGCATTACTCTATTCCGACCGCCAAGCAAAGAACTCGAGCTACCTCCAAGGGACCGACCTGACCAACGTCCCTCAAATCGACACCCAAGCCTCGACCATAAGCGGTAATATCGAATCAGGCGAGCCAGAAAAACCGACCACGACCACTGAAACCGCCGCAAGTGCCGCTACAGTTGATGAAAACACGAAGACAGCCGCCTTCGGATCGACGGTCAGGCTCTTCAAAGGCGAATCAGTCTGGTTCGGCGACAAAAGCAATCCCAACCCCTACGCCGCCATCAAACTCACCGCCGACGACTTCACCGACTCCCGATGCCCCGAAAACGCCGTCTGTATCTGGGAAGGCGAACGCGGTGTTGATCTGACCGTAAGTGGACAGGTAACTGATGACACCTTGCCCGTCATTCTCAAGCTCCGCCTCAAGACCAACGCGAGCCAAAACGCAAAAAACCACACCATCACCCTGCTGACGGTCGATGACGAGAAGGGCGGTACCTATGCCGAGATCAAAGTCGATTAGACCGACTGATTTCACGCGCCTTGTCTTTTCGGTTGTCGCGAAAATACCTCGCGGAAAAATACTGACTTACAGACAAGTCGCCACACTCGCCGGACGACCGAACGCTTATCGTGCCGTCGGCAACATTTTGCATAAGAATTTCGACCCGGCTATCCCCTGTCACCGCGTCGTCCGTTCCGACGGAACGACCGGCGGCTACAACCGCGGAACCAAGAAGAAAATCTTTCTATTGAATTCTGAAAAGCCCGGCTTAAAATGGCACAAGGGGTCTGGGGGTTCGCGCTAAGCGTGGCCACAGGACCTTTGGTTACTTTCAGTCTTGAAAGTGACAACACTCTTGTTTTTTTAAATCCATCCTGTAAAGTCCGGCCAGGTCCTTCCATTTCGCAAGGAGAACGCACGTCATGCTGACCGATATCAAGAAGACTGCACGAAGCCGCATCATCCTCGCCGTCGACGTAAGCGATCCAGGAAAAGCGCTCGACCTGGTCCAGCCCTTGATCGATCATGTGGACATGGTCAAGCTCGGCCTCGAGTTCTGGACGTCGATCGCCATGGACTTCATCCTCACGGATGGCGCCGAGCTGGCAGGCTTGCACGGCGCTTACAAAGCGCTGTTCATGATGCTGAACGGCAAGATCATGGACGACTGGAAGCTGCACGACACCTCCAACACCATGGGCAGAGCAGCTCTCAACCTGGCGCGCATGAAGAGCAAGTATCTGACCGTCCACGCCTCGGCCGAGATCGACGGCATGATCGCGGCGGTCAAGGCATGCAAGGATACCGACTGCGGCATTCTGGCCGTGACAGTCCTGACCAGCCTGAGCGAAGAGCAGGCCAACCTGACCTTCAACGCGCCCAGCAAAGCCAAGGTGCTTCAGTTCGCGCGCAACGCCGTGCTGGCTGGCTGCGCCGGCATCGTCTGCTCGCCTCAGGAACTCGAGATCATCGGCAAACGCCCCGAACTCGAGAAGCTCGTCAAGATCACCCCTGGCGTGAGGCCCGAGGGAAGCGCCCAGGGCGACCAGAAACGCATCTTGACGCCAAGCGAAGCCATCCGGCTCGGCGCCGACAAGATGGTCATCGGCCGTCCGATCACCGACGATCCCGATCCGATCGCTGCCACCGAACGCATCGTCGACGAAATCGCCGAAGCCCTGATGGAGGTGGGGTGATGGATAGTTTCGCAAAAATGCTCGCCCTCTCGCTGTATGACATCGGCTCGGCCCAGTTCGGCGCCTTCAAGCTCAAGCTGCACGAGAAGAACCCTAATGCGCCGCTCTCGCCCATCTACCTCAACCTGCGTACGCCCGACAACAAGAACGGGCCGCTCCAACCGATCCACGTAAGCGCCGTCGCGCAGTGCATGCGACGTGTCTGTGAAGACGCTGGGCTGGAATTCTCAGCCGTCGCCGGTGTCCCCAAAGCGGGGAATCCGTTCGCGCACAGCTTCGTGCAAGGAACCGAGCACGGACTCATCATGCTCAACAAGGTCGAGGAGGACGGCAAGCGCAGGATCGCGGAAGTCGCTCTGGGCACCTGGCCAAAGGGCGCCACGACCCTGGTCATCGACGACTTGATCACCCAGGCCGACAGCAAGATCGAATGCATCCGTGCGCTCGAAGCCGCAGATATGAAGGTCAAGGACGTCGTCGTGCTCGTCGACCGCGAGCAGGGCGGAAGGGAACAGCTGGCGCAATACGGCTACCAGCTCCACGCCGTCTTCACCCTCACCGAGCTGCTCGCGTTCTACGTGGAACAGGGCAAGATCTCCGCGGAAAAACACGACGAAGTCCTCGCCTACATCCATTCCTCGTAGGGGCACAACACGCCATGTGCCCCAACTACCCATTCCCGCCCCGTGTCTATACCCCGCCTCTCGTGAGAGGCTGAGGCCTTGACTCCGGGGCGGATTTCGTATAATGTGGCGCCATTAATAAATAATGTGGAAGGGCGCTAAAGCCGTCCGACCACGAGCCTTCAAAAACGATGAGATGCGACGGGCTGGAACGAGCAGCGAGTGAGGCGTAGTCAAACCTACGGCGAACGAGCAGCGGAGCGAAGCCCAAGCAGATCGCGTTTTTCAAGGGTCGCAAACCACTAAATATGCCCCGAAGCAAACGTTACACCGAGCTCAAGAAGCTCATCGACCCCAAGAAGGTCTATTCACCGGCAGAAGCCATAGAGCTCGCCAAGAAGACCTCCACCACCAAATTTGATTCAGCTATTGAAGTCCATATCCGTTTGGGTATCGACGTCAAGAAAAGCGACCAACAATTGCGCGCCACCATCGTCCTGCCGCACAACATGGGCAAGAGCAAACGTGTCGCCGCTTTCGTGCCTGCCGATAAGGAAAAGGACGCCAAGGATGCGGGCGCCGAAATCGTCGGCGCAGATGACCTGATCAACGAAATCGCCAAGACCGGCAAGATCGATTTCGACGTAGCGGTCGCCACGCCTGATATGATGCCTAAGTTGGCCAAGGTAGCGAAAATCCTCGGCCCGAAAGGCATCATGCCTAATCCCAAGACGGAAACCGTCGGCACCAACGTCAAAAAGATGGTCGAAGAGCTGAAACGCGGTAAAGTCACCTTGAAGAACGACTCCACCGGCAACCTTCACCAGGCGGTCGGCAAAGTCTCCGGAGATTCCAAGGCCTTGCTCGAGAACCTCGAGATGATCCTCGCCACGGTCAAGAAGAACAAACCGGCCAGCGCCAAAGGCATGTACCTCCGGAATGTCGTACTGACCACGACCATGGGCCCTGGCATCAAACTCGATACCTCCGCCATATAATCAAGATTTTCCCACAAAAGAACGGCTGACCCCGTTCTTTTGTATTGCCGATAAACCAGCCGTCCGTCCGAGCAGGATGCATATCATCAAGTCACTCCCCTCAATCGCCAGATGCTTCATGCCGAATATTTCCTCGCCCTCTTGCCCTAGCGACACGCAACCGCTAACGTTCCTTCCGTTATGGCAAAAATAATTTTAGGCTTCGTCGGCATGCCGGGAGCAGGCAAAGGTACCGCCACGAAGTACATCAAGGAAAAATATGGGGCATCGATGTTCCGCTTCAGCACCGTCCTTAGCGATATCCTGAAACGGCTCTCCCTGCCCATCAGCCGGGAAAACCTGATTACGCTTTCCGAGACACTGCGCCACGGTTTCGGTGAGGATATCCTGGCTCATGTAGTGGAAAGCGACGCTTTGAGCGACGCAGCCGATATCGTGGTCATCGACGGCGTTCGCCGGATAAACGACCTTTCCGGACTCGAACCGCTATCGCAATTCAAGCTCGTCGCCATCGATGCACCTCCCGAAATCCGTTATCGACGCCTGATGAACCGCGGCGAACGCGCAGGCGAAAAAGACATGACCTGGGAACAATTCCTGGCCGAAGAACGAGCTCCTACCGAAGTGACAATTCCGCCTGTCATGGAACGCGCAGTATATAGAATGGACAACTCCGGGGATTTGGATGCCTTACTCAAACAGCTCGACGCGATGATGGTCGAGCTTGGCGCGAAACCAAAAGTATGAAGGTGAGGATCACCCGTCTTCGCGGAGATGTCGCCTTACCCGAATACAAGACTACAGGGTCGGCTGGTTTTGATCTGGCGGCGGCCGAACAAGTAATCGTACAGCCCAAACAAGCTCTTCCTGTACCGACCGGCCTTGGTTTCGGTATGCCTGATGGCTATGTATTGTTTTTGACCTCCCGTTCAAGTCTTTATCTGAAGAAAGGCCTTGTCTTGGCCAATGGCATCGGCACCATCGACAGCGACTATCGCGGACCTAACGACGAAATAAAGATAATCGTGCGCAACCCGGGAGACACGCCTATCACGATCGAAAAAGGCGAACGCCTGGTCAATGCCATCATCATGCCCTATATCCGCGCCGAACTCGAAGAAGGTCCAGCCGACGCTCCTGACCGCGGCGGCATCGGCTCCACAGGCGGCTACCGCGACTAGCACATACTCAAAAGCCCCTCAACTTTTTTTCATCTCCTCAAGCACCCGTCAGAGGGTGATTTGTCGAGCGAGGATGTGTTCGAGGTATATGAGACGAGCCCCGCAGCTGACAAATTACCATCTGACGGGTGCACCCCTCTTTCTCTTGACACCGTTGTTTGACCCTGCTTCTCCCGCTGGCTAAGGTTAAGCCGTTCATTCAGAAGGCTTTCGTGTAAAAACGAGAGTCTTTATTTACGGAGAACGAATTATGCCAGAAACCACAAAACCCAAACTCGTCCCGCCCGCGGATCCCAACAAGCGTCGGGTCTATTGGTTGAACCGTATGGAGCGCCAGCTCGACGACGGTACGACCGTCCTCTTGACGCCCTCGCCAGAGGTCATCGCCGTAGCCTTGGCGAAATGTTCGCGCACCGACACGCCTTTTGACCAGAACGTCTACGAGGCGACGGAAGCCAAAGCGAGCGAGTTCCATGAGAAATGGGTCGTGGGTTATGGCCACGGTTCGGTCGCCGAACACGCCGTGCCGAGCGTCGCGCTCGAGAACGTCTCGCAGGTCGTCATCAAGATCATCGAGGACTGCCGGCTCTGCTCTTTCACCGAAAAGAGTTCGCGCTACCAGATCTTCTCCGCCGTACGTTGCGTCACGCCGGCCAAGATCGCCGCTAGCCATCTACGACACGCTTATACCGGCACGGTCGAGGGCCTGTATTCGCTGTACGAAGAAGCCCTGCGTCGCTTGGACGGATACATGCGGGAAAAATTCCCCAACGAGACCGGCATTTCCGACCGGGCCTACGCCGCGCAGATCAAGGGACGTTCCTGCGACGTGGCACGATATCTTTTGCCCTCGGCCGCCATGGCCTCCTTCGGCGTGACGGCTAATGCGCGTAACTGGGCGACCATCATCACAAAACTCATGTCGAGTCCGCATGATGAAGCGCACGAAGTCGGTCGCGAACTCATCGAGGCTTTGCACGGCGGTCCGGACGCCGATCCGGAAGTCGCGATCCTGACCAAGCCGATCCACACGCTGCTCAAGTATGCGGGACGGAACGAATATCGCTCCTCGCTGCCTGACACGCTGCACGAGCTGGCCAACGACCTCCTGCAGGACGTACCGGTCTCCGGACCTGTAGCGGATAACCTGAATCCTGTCGTTCTGCTGGCTGACGATCCGTTCGCCGAGCTGCACATCGCCGCTGCGCTCTTGGCCGGCTACAGCGACAGACCATACGCGGAGATCCTCTCAACGCTCAAAGGCGAGGGTTCGCTCGATATCATCGACCGCGTTATCAGCACGGCTTTGCGCGATCGCGGCCCGCACGATCCGGCTCCGCGCCCCTTCGAAGACTCCACCTTCACCCACGAGATCGTCATCGACTACGGGGCCTGGCGCGACATCCAGCGCCACCGCATCTGCTCGCCCCTGAACCAGACGCTCGGCGTGGAATTGGGTTATGACGTGCCGCAAGAGATCACGGACATCGGCTTGGCTGACGATTTCCATGCGCTCATGACGCGAGTCAAGGAGCTGCACAAGCAGCTGGTCGCAGCAGGTCTCGAGGTCGAAGCCGAATACGCCATCCCCATGGCGTTCCGCCGGCGCCTCATCGTAAGCTGGAACGTGCGCGAACTGTTCCATTTCATCGAGTTGCGCTCCGGTTCCAAGGGACACCCGTCATATCGTCGCATCGCCCAAGAAGTCTGGCGCACGGTGAACGAGACCCACACTCTCATCGCCAAACACATCCGCGTAGACATGTCCGCCGCCACGACCTCCACACTCGGGGCGAAACCTAAGGGTTTTTGACCCCCTACCGACGAACAGCGCGATCCGCCTGACCACGGATCGCGTTTTTCTTTTTTGTCTGGTAGCATGGCATTATGCCAAACGGAAAATTCATCGTCATCGACGGGACCGATGGTTCCGGTAAGACCGTCCAAGCCAATCGCCTGATTGAGCGCCTGCGCAGCCTGGGCCGCGAAACCCAACTCCTCGACTTTCCCCGGTACACCAAACCTTCCGCCTATTTCGTGGAGCGCTATCTGCGCGGCGATTACGGCGGCGTGAATGACGTCGGGCCGAAAGCCGCATCCCTCTTCTTCGCTCTGGATCGTTTCGATGCCTCCGCGGATTTGCGTGCGGCTTTGGAGCGAGGTGCTTTCATCATCTCCAACCGCTACGTCTCGGCTAACAAAGGCCACCAGACCGGAAAGATCACGGATCCTGACGAACAAGCCACCTTCGTCGCTTGGCTTAACGAGGTCGAATACGGTTGGCTGAATATACCCAAACCGGATCTGACGCTGTTGCTCCACGTGCCGGCCGATATCGGCTTCGAGCTTTCCCGCTCACGCGACGGAGAAAAGACCGACATCCATCAAAAAGACATCGAGCATCTCCGTGCCGCCGAACGCGCCTATCTCCGATTACCCGAAATCGACAAAGTCGAGAACTGGCAGACCATCGAATGCACAACCGACGGAAAACTTTTACCGATCGACGAGATACACGAGCTGGTCTGGAAAAAAATAGTACCGTTACAATAAAGCCTTTTCTTGCCGGCGCAACCTACACCCTAAGGTTGACAGAACCTATAATTTTGTATTAAATAGCCCGTTGCATCGGCCCTGATGGTGCGACGGCTCTTTTCCTCCAAACAAGGGGTTTAGGACATGAGCAACTTACCTGTCGCTCTCGATATGCAGACTAAGAATGCAAGTATCGGAGATGCCAGGCTTCTGCCGGACATCATAGATAGTCCGATGCCTAGCCGGCTCGTCAGTGCGGTGATGCGCTTGGACGATTCTGTATCCCAAGATGTTCCTCATTCGACACGCGAGCTCCGACCAATCCAAGCATGCGTCTTCGAAGATGTATCGGATTTCGTACGCAATTCCTTGGTTAACGAAGATGGTGCGACTCCATACGGGCGCATCATCTTACCGCCCCGAACCGGCAAGACGGTGATTGCCGGCCAACTCATCGCACGAACTGGCCTGACCACTACGTTCATCACCAACACGCTGACGCTTGTTGAACAGGCCTATCGCAGTCTTCGCGAACAGTTGCCCGACGTCCTGATCGGGCGCTTCACCGGTGAACGTGAAGAGATCGTACCGTACGGAGTGAACATCACGACCTACGAGATGATGAACCGACGCTGGAAATCAGGCGTCATACCCCAAGCCATCCGAAGTTCAGCGCTAGTCATCGCAGATGAAGCGCACCATGCTTTGACGGATTGCCGGCTCGACTATTTGCGCTCAGCCTTTGACCCGCAAAGCCTACGCCTCGCTTTGACTGCGACACCGAATTACGACGCACACAAGGCGTTGGGCCGGTTCTTTCCCGCTCTAGTGCACGAACTATCGCTGCAAGAAGCCATAAGCCTCGAGCTTCTGGCCCCTCTACGCGTCTGGGTAGCTGAAGTGGACGTCGACGGTTCGGTAGTCACTCTCAAGCAAGGAGACTACCACGAGGAAACACTGGGGCGGATCATGTCTGCCGCACCTTTTTTCAAAGCGGTCGAGACGTTCCGCTATGACGAACAGAATCGTCACACACCCTGCCTGATCACCTGCTCCTCACGCCAGCAGGCATATGACTTGAGCAAATACCTCAATGCCCATCATCCCCGCCACGCGCCGCCGCCGAAACTCATCCTAGGGGATACGTCGGACCGCGAACGAATTCTGGAGTTCTTCGACAAAAACGTCATAGATACCCTGATATCCGTGAACGTTCTGGTTGAAGGATGGGATGCGCCAAGCTGCAAACTCCTCATCGACCTAGCACCATCGCTTTCGGTGGTCAAAGCCACACAGAAATTCTGCCGTGTTCTGACCCGGGACGAGGACAAGGAAGCCCGTATCTTCATGATTTTGCCACGCAACTTAATCAGATCGCCGGTCATGCCTATGGAGCTGTTAGTTCCAGACCTGGAAGGATACGATGCCGGGGACTTGTTGGATGCACGCTCCGCAAAACGTAAAGCTACGGAACTATCGAAGCTCAAACATCATCCACGAACGCATCCCGTAGAAGATGTCGAACTCAAGTCGCGCATCCTACTGGTACATCGCGTGGAAAAACCCCTACTCAACCCAAAAGACGACGTCCGGATACGCTCTGTCTTTGGCAGCAACCCGCTGTTCTCACCCTTATACCCATGCAAGTTCTCCGGATTCCGCAATCTGTTTTTCCGGCACGCCCTCTTTACCGGCCGTGCCGACCACCTGTTGCGACATCTCGGTTACCGTCCGAGTTCAGCCAGCTACATGCAGATGCTGGCGCGACTATTCCCCTCGGGTGCAGCGAACGTCATTCTCGCCGAAAAAAACCCTTCGGGCGACGACTGTGAGAACGATCGCAGGACGCTCATCGAAGCGACGCTCTCCGGCCTGCCGTCGAACGACACAGAAAAACGGCGCTTCCAGGAAATTTGGCGCGCTGTAGGAGGACTGTCGGTTACAGACGAGAATCCGGAAGATGACCTTGACCAGCTGCAGATGATAACCGCGCTGCGTCATCTACTTGGTTCATGGCTCGTGGACGATCCACGACTTAAGGTGCTCCTTCTGCATTACGGCTTCGAAGGAGAAGAACAGAACCTTACCGAGATTGCGGACAACGCCCTCTACTTGCCTCCAGACGAAGTACGAAAACTCCACCGAGAAGCCCTCATTCTCATAGAAAAAGCGTTGCTGAGCATGGTTTAAATCCCACGTCAGCAATACTACCTCATCCGGCCGCCCCACTCATGGGCGGCCTTCATCATTTAAGGACATCCCTCATTCCTAACCAGGGTATGCTTACCCCTTCCTCAACACTATCGCCAGCTCGTCAATCAGCATCTTCTCCCCTTCCATGCCCGGCTTTGGCACATCATAACGCAATGGCACCTCCAAATATTGGATTCCGATTTTCGTCAATTCCAGCTGCAATGAATTCATGTCTACCTTGTGCGTTCCCGGCAACGGAGCGTATCCCGCAGGTGGATCGAAATCCTCTTTGGCGAAAATATGGATCGCCATCCCGCCTGCAGCCAAGGAATCATAAGAATTCTTGAGTACTTTCGATTGCTTTTCCGGCTCTACGAAACGGACCAGCACATCGCCATATACGACATCATAAGGACCGTCAGGCAAAGGTTCGGTCGCATCATGCTGTATCACGCCAGGCACGCCGGAAAGATGTTCCGTTTCCACGTCTATGGTCAATAGCTTGACCGGCCTACCCAAAATGGATGAAAAAATCCTCTCATGTTCCGGGACGAACCGCTTGTCGGCGCAACCCAAGACCAAGACCGCCGCCTCCGGGCCGTTCATCCTCGGCAACCCCAATGTCCCGAACACTTGCCGTAACCCGATCTCCTTGACCTGGACATGTACGGCTATCTCACTATCCGATTTTTCCATGTATTTCTTATGATATTCGTTCAGCATATTGGCCTATTTTGATTACCCGGACATTTTAACACATCCTAGGCTCCTTTAGTCTGAAAAGTTTGTTTATGGCCTGTATTTTTGCTATAATCCACGCAATATGAACACACCTTTAATCGGCCTTTGGGCTCTTATCCGCGAAACATGGCAAAGCTTCATCAAGACTTGGAGCCAAACCACTAAAGTCTCGATCTGGTTCGTCTACATCGGACTGCTGGAATTCGTCGATCTGGCCCTGGTCAAGTTCGTGCCCTGGCTGGCTCCCACCTACCTTCTGATCATCATCCTAGTCAGCGTCGGTGCGTTATGGGTCACTATCCGCGTCATCCTTTCGGTCCTGCACGAAGAAGACAATAAGCCACAAGACGATAAAGCCGACCAAAACAAGGCTTGGGCGCTCATTCTGCCGATATTATGGATCGCCTCTCTTCAAGTCTTGGTCCTATTCGGGGCTTTCCTGCTTTTCATCATCCCGGGCATCTACCTAGCCATTACGCTTGCCTTTACCCAACTCGTCGCAGTTGACCAAGGATTAAAAGGCACCAAAGCGCTGGCTGCATCACATAACCTAGTCAAAGGCCATTGGTTCCAGGTCTTGTGGCGAGTTTTCTTTGGTGGGTTAGTACTCTCGATACCTCCCATGGTGCTCACCATCGTCATCTACGCCATCCTCGGCTTCGCTATCGGCCCGAACCGCTTCATGCTGCTCGTAGGCTCCAAAAGCACGGATCCTCTGTTCAGCGGCACCATGACTTTAGTGAGCAGCGTGATGCAAGCCGCTTTCGTCCCGCTCTTCATCATCCTTCAAGTCAAGATCTACCGCGCGTTGCAGAAAACCAAATAAGCTATGTCTGACAAATCACCCATCGAGCTCCCGAGTTCATCGACTCCGGAGACTAGTTTTCCGCTACCGCGAGACACGGCGCAAGCCTCTGCGGTTTTAACCGAATCAACACGGTTCGAAGCTGCAGACCGCGAGCTGATGGAGGAAGTGGTCAAGATCGCATCCCTCAAGATGAACCTCACCGTGCCTGCCGAATTCAATCCGCAGAACCAACCTGGTTTCTTCATGTTCACGCACCGTTCCACGGGCAGTCTGGATCGCATAGAATTCCCGCCGGAGAATGAATTGGCGCAGATGAAAGTGACCGAATCCCTTGCCGTCCTGCCCAGCGAAGCGGCCGTTTACGAAACGGAAATGGTCAACGAACAACGGACCGTGACGAAACCCGCCCTCTGGGGGCTCATGCAGAAGAAAGAGACACAGACCGTCCAAGTCCCTAAACAAAAATTCGTACGCATGCGTCCTAAGCTCTTCAACGAATACGTCCCGGATGGTGCCGCGGAACCGGCCTACCGTTTCATCTACCAAGCCCAAGACGATGCTGGAGAAGGCCTCTATCGCGAACCGTACCAAGGCGGATCAAGACGAGCGCAACTCACCTGCAATCTCGTCTTGCCGGAATCCGTAGCCCTGAAATTGCTGGAACGCATCAAGAGCAGACCCGAGTTGATCGGCAAGATATTCCAGCTGGCGGCGGAACGGCATTTCGGCATGCCGCAGGAAGCCTACGAAAAAGGCACGCCCGAAACCGACAATAAACCTCTAGGTCCGCCCTACGAGGCATGGCGCGCCAAAGACGAAGGGACCAGCCGCCTCTATCTGATGGATTTCTCTAAAATCGACGCTACTGCCCGTGCACAGATAAAAACCAGTTCCCTTGACCCAAGGAACATCATCGAACACTAAGCGCTGGCCGGAAACGGCCCGCGCTTTCATTTTTAGCCTCTTAATGTAAACTAATCGGGTATGAAACTTATCCCCATCATCGGACTCGAGGTCCATGCCCAGCTCAAGACGGAATCCAAGATGTTCTGTACTTGCCCCAATGTCGGTGATTCCGCTCCGCCGAATACCGCCATCTGCCCCATCTGCACCGGCCAGCCCGGAGCCCTGCCGGCACTGAACGAAAAAGCACTCGAACTCGGGGTCAAAGTCGGCCTCGCCCTGAACTGCGTCATTCCCGACAAAGCCGTCTTCGACCGGAAGAATTATTTCTATCCTGACCTGCCCAAGGGCTATCAGATTTCCCAGTTCCACTTCCCTATCGCCTTGAACGGCAGCATCGAAATCGATGTTCCGGGTCAAAAACCACCGCGTGACAGGATAACCATCGGCATCACTCGCGCCCACCTCGAGGAAGATGCCGCGAAGAATTTCCACGCCGGTGGAGATGAACATGCGACCTACGTCGATTTCAACCGCTCCAGCACACCGCTCATCGAGATCGTGACCGAGCCCGATATCCGTTCGGCGCTCGAAGCCAAGACCTATCTGCAGGAACTGCGCGCTATCCTCCGCACCATCGGCGCTTCTGATGCGGACATGGAGAAAGGTCAGATGCGCTGCGACGCCAACATCTCGCTCCTCGCAGTGGATGACGCCAACATGCCGTTACAGAGCACGCTTAATCCGAAGATCGAAGTCAAGAACCTCAACTCTTTCCGTGCCGTCGAACGCGCTTTGGAATACGAGATAAAACGCCAAACCAAACTCTACGAATCCGATCTGCTGCCTGTCGGATCCACCAGGGGTTGGGACGAAAACAAGGGCGAGACGTTCGAACAGCGCACCAAAGAGACGTCAGCGGATTACCGCTACTTCCCGGAACCTGATCTGCCGCCACAAGAGATGGTCGCTTTGCGCGAAAAATGGGAAGGCCGTCTGCCGGAACTGCCTGCCGCGAAAAGATCGCGTCTGCAGGAAGAATTCTGGTTCACCCCTGCCGACGCCGCTTTCCTCGTGGCGAACGACGGTTGGGCCGATTACGCCGAACACGTCATGGGTGAGCTCGGAAGCTGGTTGGAGGCGACTGACGATTCAGACGCTTCTGGCGGAGAACTGATGGACGAAAACAAGAAAAAAATCGCCAAACTGGCAGGTGGATGGCTGACCTCGAAACTCGCCGGTCTGATGGCCGAACGCAATATGCAGATCGCGGATCTGAAGATCGAAGCGGAAGATTTCGCCGAGTTCCTTAAAATCCTCTATAACGGCGAGATCAACAGTTCGAACGGACAGAAATTGCTGCAGCTCATGGTGGACAACGGCGGTGACCCATCGCACATCATGGAAGAACACAACCTGGGCCAGAACATGCCGGAGGAAGAACTCAAATCCATCGTGGAACGGACCATCCTCGAGAATCCCGACAAAATCGAACAGATCAAAGCCGGAAAAGTCGCCGTACTCAAATGGTTCGTCGGCACGATCATGAAAGCCACCGAAGGCCGCGCGAATCCCAAGAAGGCAGAAGAAGCCGTGAAAAAAGAAATCAGCAGTAGCCATGAAATTTAATTCAGAAAACATTCTTTTCTACTGCCAATTGGGAATTGTTTTTTTCACAATCGCCACAGTACTCTGTGGATTCGGGGTTTATTATTTCGGAAAAAAAACTGAAAACGAAGAAATCGCTAACAACAAACCAACAATATCGGTCAAAACATCTAGAACCGAAAATAAAATTCGTATCAGCCTTTCGGTATCCAATAACAACATCAGTGCGCTCAGCATCGACTACCCAATCTGGGGAGTAGTGACTAGTATTACGGATTTCAATTCAATTACCGATGTACATACTCAGCAACTCGACGTTGTCGGCAACACGACAGAATTGTCAGAAAATAATATCGAACTCCAATTAGAAAAAATTAAACCTTCTGAACAACTTGAATACGAGATTACCTTCAGCAAACCCAAGGCAACGCCCAAAGAACTTGGGATGGATATATTGTATTTTGAAGAATATATAAATAAGTACAAACTCTCCTTCGACTGGAAATACAAAGGAAAAAACTTTTCTGAAACCGAATGGCATCAAACCACCGATGATTCCCCAACGACGAAACCAACTTTAGAATGGAAAGGCATCAGCCTTAGTGAAATCACCAATACAACAACAAGCAAAGGAACAAGTGAGAGCCATCTTCCCAGAAGAAGCTTCAAATAAATATTCGAAACGCGAGATGCAGACAGACTAAGCAACGCTCAATCGAAAAAAATCAAATTTCCTTGATAAACCAGTCCTTACAGCAAACCTCGTTCTTTTCTAATTTTTCTGCAAGCTTCGCCACTATGAAGGAATCGACCCATTTGTGACTCAAAGGAATAGGATAAGTTTCCCCCGTGTCACGGAACCTGATCTTTGAGTGTTTCGATTGGCTGAATTCAAATTTCCCTGAACTAACTTCAAGCGCCTGAAGTAACGTCTTTATCCTTTTAGACCTAACTACTCCATGACCGCCCATATTTTGCTGCTACGCCAGCTGTCTTTCAAGTTGCATTGCGTGCTCCTTGGTCGCAGCGTCATTCAGATGCGACCATTCTTCAGCGGTTGGCTTGAAAAATTTGTGCTTTGAAAGCTCAGGACGATACTCCTCTTTCACATCGTAGGCTGTAAAAATAGCATCATTAACCATTTCAATTAGCTCTTTAGGATTCCTACCTTGAGTATAGAATTCTCCGCGATCCGTCTGAATCGTTGCTACAATAAAACCATTATCATGTTTCTCCCATGAGACCCTGATGCGCTCTGGCATCTTATGGAAATACGCCCTTAAAACCTGTGGATAAAGCTCTTTCTTCGTAAACCAGGCGACAATTTTTTGTCTCATACTCATACAGCTACCATATTAATCCAACCGTAGTCAATAGTCTACGGTTGAACACGGAAGTCTTCGCATGGGATGGAGCAATTTCATCCGCACAACGTGCCGTAATAACCTAGCCATTCCCCCACGGCCTTCACGGCTTCTTCGTTTTCTTTGAACCAAAGGATCCGCTTGTCGCGCTTGAACCAAGTCTCCTGCCTCTTCGCATAACGATGCACGGATCGCTTGGTCAGCTCCACCGCTTTTTCGAAGGACTCTTCGCCTTTGATGTATTTCAAGAGCTCCCTATAACCGATCGAGGTCATGGCCGGGGCGGATTCCGCTATGCCCTTGTCTTGTGCTTTACGTATCTCTTCGACCCATCCTTCCTGCAGCATGTTGTCGATCGATTTGTCGATCCTGGCATAAAGCTCTTCACGCGAACGCTTGATGCCGACCTGCAGGGCTTCGACCAAGGGTTTACCTATTTTTTTCTGTTTGGTGAACGGTTTGCCGGAAAACGTAGCCACTTCCAACGCCCTGATCACCCGCCGCGGGTTCTTGAGGTCAACGGCTTGCGACGCATCCGAATCCAACTTCAGGAGCAGATCGACAAGTTCCGACAATGGTTTTTTTTCGTACGCCGCCCTTAGGGCCGGCTGCGGCGGAATCTGCGGAAACGAATAATTATCTACCAATGACTTGATGTATAGTCCGGTTCCGCCGACTATCAGCGGTATGTGCTTCCGCTTGCTGATCCCACGTATCGCCTTCATCGCCTTGTCGCGCCATTCGGTCACGGTGAACATCTTTTCCGGCTCCAAGAAGTCCATCAGATAATGCGGGACTTCTTGCACCATGAAGGCACGTTGCCCTTCGTACTTGCCTCGTTTACCCGAGGGCTTGCCTGTACCGATGTCGAATCCCTTGAATATCTGGCGTGAGTCGGCATTTATGACTTCCCCGTCAAAAGACTTAGCCAACGCTAAACCTAAATCGGTTTTTCCGGCTGATGTCGGACCGACCACGCAGACCACTCTGGGCAATGCTTTGGCCACCCTGCTCATGCCTTCATGATAACAATCTGCCCATTAAACGCCATGTCTGTGCCTCAAAAATATGTACGGGGACGATTTTACCCACCAATGATGTATCCTCGGAGTCGAAAACTGTGAGTTTCAGGTGCTCGGAATTCCCGCTCGCTTTACCGTTCTCGACCTTCTCAACCAACACCTTAACAACCTTATCCACATAGGCCTGGTTTTTTGCCAAGACCGTCTTTTCCATGAGCATCTGCAGATCGTTCCATCGATCACGCTTTACCTCCGTAGGCACGTCATCTTCGTATAGTTTAACCGCCAAAGTCCCGCTCCTTTCGCTATACTGCGCGGTATAAGAAATATCGAATGCGCATCTTTCGTACAGATCGACGGTCTCCGCGAACTCTGCATCCGTCTCTCCGCAAAAACCCACGATGATGTCGGTGCCTAAAGCCAGATCCGGCTGGCGAGACCTGATCTTGTCCACTATTCCTAGATATTGATCGCGTGAATATTTCCTGTTCATCCTTTTAAGCACGGTGTCGGAACCCGCCTGCACCGGAAGATGCAGGAAACGCACCTGCTTTGGGAGACCTAAAGCGTCTATCACCTCATCCGTCATGTTCGATGGATACGCCGCCGTCCAATTCAGTCTCTCGAGTCTCTCAATCTGATTGATTTCCCACAAGAGCGCCGCGAAATGGTCGCTGTATGGATTCCCCTCCGAAAAATTTTCCGGATCAGGCGCACGATATGCATTTACCGCCTGACCAAGCAAAGTCACTTCCAATACCCCGGCATCCGCCAACTCTCTCGTTTCACGCAGGACATCTTTCACCGATCTGTTGCTCTCCAGCCCGCGCGCGTAGGGCACGACGCAATAAGTGCAGAAATTATTGCACCCCGTCTGGATTGTCACATAAGCCTGCGCCGAAGGCAGACGTAAAGGTCTTATCTTGAGATAATCCGCTTCCGTCCCGCTTCCGTTGACCAATTCCGGCCGCAACTCCGCGATCCAGCGTGGCAAGTTGACCATGTCGCGAGTCGGAAAGAACAAATCCACATACTGCAGGCGTTTCCTTAGCGCTCCATCGTGGTCCCTTCCGGCCATGCATCCGGTGACGGCGACGATCAATCCAGGGTTCGTTTCCTTCAGCTCCTTATAATCCTTCATCTTGCCGAAAATCCTTTCCTCCGCACTTTGCCTGACGGAGCAGGTATTCATCAGGATCAGGTCGGCCTCAGCTTCGTTCTCCGTCGCGCTGAATCCGATCTCTGACAGCAAACCGGCGATCCTTTCGGAATCGTTCTTGTTCATCTGACAACCGAAGGTGACGATATGGTATTTAGGCATGCAGTTACGGTTGATGAAAACTATCACACTTCTCATCCCATGGCCAGGACCGATTCAACCCGTGTATAATGATCGGTGGCACTAACAAAAAGGAGACCCATGGGAACTTTCGTCAGGTGCCCCCAGTGCGATCAATTCCTCGTACCCATATCGCACATCTGCGTCAACCCGAAGTGCAGCACCAATCGGCCGACGGACAGGCCGCGCACCAGCAAGCCCAGCGCCGAAGATGCGCAGACCGCCAGCCAAGCGCCCACGAATCCGTGCAAACTTTGTCACAAGAGCATGCCGGAGAATGCGCGCTACTGCCCCTACTGCCGAGCACCCGCCAGACCATCGGCTACGGCCGCCTATCACATCTTGGACAACACAAGATTCATTCCTCCGCCACTGCCGCGGATCGAGGAGGACGACGCCGATGACGACGACGCTCCGCCCACCCCGCGCGACTCCGGACAAAGTGGATTCCGCAAAAAGTTCACGGCGCCGGACGTGCACGAACTGGAGGCCTCATGCGGCGGCAAAAAAGGCCGTTGACCGCATTCGATACCACCCTTGACCCGCCCCTCTCCTGGCGGGTCGCACTTTAGGCTATAATATCCGCATGCCCATCACCGCCGAACAAAAAGTCGCCATCAAAAAAATCCTTGCCGGATATCATCGACGTACGAAGCAGATCGTGCATGACTTCAGGCACAAGGCAGTCAAGGCAGTGGAAGAGGTCGATCGACGCAAAGTGGAAGGTATCAAAGAAAAGATCCAGACGGTCTGAAGACCATCATCCCGGGACAAGACCCGGGATGATCTTTATTTCCTCAGTTCATCTTCTATCGCCAACAGTCGGTTGTACTTTTCCACCCTTTCAGAGCGGGATAACGAACCCGTCTTGATATGTTCCGCCCCGCTTGCGACGGACAGATCGGCGATGAACGTATCATCCGTCTCGCCGGACCTATGCGAAACGATGACCGCGAATTTCGCCGCTTGTGCCATCTTTATGGCCTCTACGGTTTCGGTCAACGATCCTATCTGATTCAGCTTGATGAGGATCGCGTTAGCCGCCTTCTCCTTGATGCCCCGCGCCAACCGTTCGATGTTCGTTACGAAGAAATCATCTCCCACGATCAAAGATTTCTTTCCCAACAAAGGCAAGGATTTCTTCCATGCTTCCCAATCGTCTTCAGCGAAAGGATCTTCGATCGAGATCAAGGGGTATTTCTTCTGCCACTCCTGATAACGCTTCGTCAATTCATCGGCAGAATATTCTTTCCCGCCCTCAGCCTTGAAGATATATGCCTGGCGCTTCGCGTCATAGAATTCGCTCGAGGCCACGTCCGTCGCGAGCGCGATTTCAGAACCCGGCTTGTAGCCGGCTTTCTTTATAGCCCGCACTAGCAACTCGAAAGCGTTCTCGACGGTCTGCAATTTTGGCGCGAACCCACCCTCATCACCTACCGTCGTGGCGAATCCGTTCTCTTTGAGCATCTTGGCCAAGACGTGAAAGGTCTCCGCTCCGGCGCGTACCCGCTCCGAAAACTTCTTCTGCAGGGGCATAAGCATGCATTCCTGTACGTCCAAAGACCAATCCGCATGCGCTCCGCCGTTCAGTACGTTCATCATCGGTACCGGCAGACCGGCTTTCTTCTTGAATTCGAAAGTCTGGCGCAAAGATTTCCATAACGGCATCTTGCGGTATACCGCGACAGCCTCGGCCAACGCTAAAGAGACCGAGAGTATGGCGTTCGCGCCCAAGCGTGATTTATTCTTCGTGCCGTCCAGCTCGATCATCACATGATCGATGTCCTCTTGTCTTGCGGCGTCTATCCCTATCAGGACAGGGGCGATGGTTTTATTCACGTTCTCGACGGCTTTCAACACACCCTTGCCGCCATAACGCTTCCCGCCGTCACGCAATTCCAAGGCTTCATGCACGCCGGTCGATGCGCCGGAGGGGACTTTAGCCTCGGCGGATGCACCAGACTGCAGCGTAACGCGACAGGCTACGGTAGGATTGCCGCGCGAATCCAGGATTTCACGCGCCAAGATAGAAGATATTTTTGATGATTTCGGCATATTTTTCATACATAATATAACAAACTATCCTTATCCTGTCCCGACTTGACCAGAAGAAGCAAGGCAAGCATCATTCGATGAATAATGACCATATGCCTTATTCCCCAGACTCCCCTCAATCCAACCAAACCAAGACTCCCGAAACCGGAACCGAAAACGCTTCTGAACGCAA
The DNA here is from genome assembly GCA_021796435.1 of bacterium. Taxonomy (GTDB): domain Bacteria; phylum Patescibacteriota; class Patescibacteriia; order 2-12-FULL-60-25; family 2-12-FULL-60-25; genus CAIKNB01. Next base: position 300,305 of record JAJYXM010000016.1, on the reverse strand, counting down.
AAACTTCACCCCTGAAAAGCTTAAGTCAGCGATCATGGACTGGGTTGCGAATGAAGGTCTCGAGCTCATGAGCAATGTCCCGATTGCTTTTGAGAACTGTCTGGACGTCGTCCTGCCGGAGATGCTGGACGAAAATACTGATGCGGCAATCTTGGACTTCTGCAATACTCACTCGGATGAGTTTTTCCACACTTCCTCAGCCGGTACGGGAACTTTTTATTTCATGGACGTGCCTCTGTATGATTTCGTATCGGACGACGATTATTTTGAGATAAAGCCAGTACCGATCCATTGGAAAAACAACAAAGAGTACTCGTTCGATCAAGAATTCGTCTCACGGCTCGGCGAAGCAGTCGACAAGCTCTTCATCCGACTCGAGCAAGAGAGTCTATTATAGGCCTAATTTTTAGCGTCCCTTTTCTCTAAAGCCCTCTGCAGCTTGGAGAGTTTATAACCTATCCATACCACGATTCCGGTGACGATCAAGGCGTAAAGATATTTCGCCCATAAACCGCTCAGGTCACCGAAAACCTGCTTGAACGTCATCTGGACCGCATCGTTCCAGGCCAAAGCAGCGACCAAAGCGAACGCGCTCGTCATGAGTTCAAGCGTCTTCTTGAAGATGTTTATGCGTAGATTAAATTGCTCTTTAGTCTCGTTTGGTTTTTGCGCTTCAGTCGGCATAATTCTTTTCATTTCTTGATTAGTGCATTCAAACCTGGAAGTTTGCCCTTTTTGACGATGAATTCCAGCATAGCCCCGCCTCCGGTGGAGATGTGGTCGAACCACTCGTCCATGCCCGATCCCATTACCACAGGTAAAGTATCGCCTCCGCCGACCACGCCATAAGCCTCACCTTTGCTGCGGATGGCCATGGCACGCGCAATCACCATTGAACCATGCGAGAATGTCGGGATGTCCGCTACGCCCAAAGGACCGTTCCACACGATCGTCTTCGCCTTCTTGATCTCCGCCGACCAAGCCTGCATCGTCTGCGGTCCGATATCGCCGATAGCTTCCGTCTTCTTAACTTTGCCGACGAGACAGGCCGAAGCTTTGGCGCCTGGAGCCACTTTACGCGCCACAACCACGTCGATCGGCAATACGATCTTAGGATTCTTCATCATCTTCTGGGCTGCGGGCAGACCTTCTTTCTCGGTATAGGACTTCCCTATCTCGAGCTTCTTGGCTTGGAAGAAAGGGTGAGCCATAGCGCCGCCGATCATGACTTTATCCGCCGTCTTCAGCAGTGCTTCTATGACAGGCAGCTTCGTGGTCAGCTTGGCGCCGCCGATCAAGGCGATGTAGGGATGTTTCGGCTTACCCAGTAGTTTATCCAACGCTCCGACTTCCTGCACCAATGTCGGGCCCGCATATGCCGGCAGTTGTTTGGCAATCGCAACGATCGATGAATGCATCCTATGGCTGGATGCGAAAGCGTCGTTCATGTAGAAATCGGACAAATCTGCATAAGCTTTCGCCAACTTCGCATCGTTCTTTTCCTCGCCCGGATAGAAACGCACGTTCTCCAGGAGAAAAACATCTCCTGCGACAGCTCGCTTGAGCCTAGCCACCGCCTTCTCCAGACCCGCTTTTTCATCCAACGCATAACCCAAGAATATCGGCTTTATCCCGGATCCTGCCGGCAAACGTTTCAGCAGGTTCTCTGTGCTATATTCCGCTTCCCGCTTCTTGGGGCGTCCCAGATGCGTCGCGACCAATACGATGGCTCCGCGCGCCGCGAGATCCTTGACCGTCTGTACGGATCTAGTGATCTTCAACGACTCATCCGCGGCGAATGCGCCTTTGAGCGGCACATTCCAATCGACGCGCAAAAAAATCTTCTTGCCTTTCAGGTTCTTGCTCGGCGGTAAAAGAGGTAATTTCATGGCAATAGGATAACACAATCGCGCTCCCGATAACTAATCTTTTTCGGATTGTTCCGACCAAGACTGTCCGATGATTCGCAAAGCCCTGAGGTTGGCTGGGTCGACCACTCTCTCCATGGCTTCGGCGATAGATAACCACTTCGCATCAAGGAATTCCGTAGGATCAACGGCGAAATCCTTTCCGTCGGTATGGACTGCGAACCAGACGTCGAAATGTAGCTTGCATGGCTGCACGATGTTATCGATCGGGGTCATCGTCAGAAGAAACGGCTTCTGATCTACCGATGAAGCATTCTTCGTCCCGAGCTCTTCACCCATCTCCCGATTCAGTGCCTGCAACAACGTTTCCCCCGCATCGACGTGGCCACCCGGCGAAAGCCACATGCCGGCTTTTTTATGCAAAATCATGAAGACTTTACGACTCTCGGAATCAATAGGTAAAAAGTAAACGCAGATATGTGACTGTGCATTTTCGTCCCGCGTCAAAGCGCCTTCTTCAGACCTACGGACATACTTTTCGTAAGTCTCTTGGTTGTCGCAAATCACGCGGTCGACAACCTTTTTGAACGATTCCTGTGTACCCATATATTTCTTGGTTCTTCCCATTACTTCTGTCACTGCCTGGAATTGCCTATTTTCGGTCTAAATCCCCACCTCGACCAACACGATCTGCGGACGGGCCAGAAGTCGCGGACGCGCATCGCACTCCCCCAACCCATTACTTATGATGCACGGCACGCCATTGATCCGCACTTCACCGCGCTCGACCCTGCGTCCTAGCTTTGCCGGTATGGGACGCAAAGAACCGATCAACGGAAAACGGACTTGTCCGCTATGCACATGTCCGCACAAGACCAGATCCGTATCACCCTCCTTAAGATCAAGCAGCATGTCAGGCTCATGCGCCAGAATGATATGCGCCGTTTCCGCCGAAGATCTTCTCTTCATCATCGGGCTACCGTGCCAAGGGTCATCCAAGCCTAAGACCTCCAATTTGCGCCCGCCACGCTCCACGTCCACGACACTATTCGTCAGGTCCGAATAACCCAGGCCTTTCACATAAGCCACGATCTTTTCTGGAGCATCGAAATAATCATGGTTTCCCATCACGAAATATTTACCCAATGGCGCCTGCAGATCGCGTAGCGGTTCAAGTTCACTGATGGTGTCAGCCCTGTAACACACGTAGTCCCCGCCCAACAGAATCAGATCTGGTTTCAAAGCCTGTACCTCACGCGCGACACGCGCGAACCAATCACGGAACCTGAAGTCACCCGCATGGAAATCCGAAAGCAGCGCGATCTTGATCCACTCACTCGGCTCTTTCGCCAAGGCACTGCGATATCGAATCACTTCCAACCTTTGCGGCTCGATGAACACGCCGTAAGCCAGTATCCCCTCGCAGACCAACATCAACCAACCTAAGCCGATCCATATCCCTCCTAAAGAAAATCCGACATAGGCCAAAAAGAAACCAACGAGCGCTACTGACGCCAAAACGATGTCGAACGGTTTCTTGAGGCTCCGCGATCTACGCAGGTCTATGCTCATTTTTTGCCTATATTCTTCGCCGCGATGAGCGCTATCTCAGCCAAGCGATGTGAATAACCCCACTCGTTGTCGTACCAAGCTAATACTTTGACCATATCCCCTGCCACGACCTGGGTGAACGGCAAGTCCACGATGGAAGACGCCGGGTTGCCCATGAAGTCGGACGACACGAGCGGTTCTTCAGACACCTCCAAGATACCTTTGTACATGGCGCTCTTGGCTGCTTTCTTGAGCGCGGCGTTGACTTCATCTTTGGTCGTCTTACGTTTGAGCAAGAAGGTAAAGTCAGCCAAGGAGACGCAGGGCGTAGGTACGCGGATGGAGATCCCGTCGAACAGCCCTTTCAACTCGGGTATCACTTCGGTCGTGGCGATCGCTGCGCCGGTCGTGGTGGGCACCATGTTCTGCGCCGCCGCCCGGGCACGCCGCAGATCCTTGTGCGGACCGTCCTGCAGCACTTGGTCGGCGGTATAGGAATGTACCGTGGTCATCATGGCTTTCTTCACGCCGAAGACTTCGTGCATGATGGCCGCCACCGGTGCGATGCAATTCGTCGTGCAGCTCGCGTTGTTTATTATCTTCGCCGTCTTTCCGGCTTCCTTCGCGTTCACTCCGATGACGTGCGTCGGCACGTTTCCGCCCTTGGCCGGAGCCGAGATGATGGCCAGCTTCGCCCCTGCCGTTATGTGCTGGCTTGCACCTTCTTCGGTCGTGAACCTGCCGGTACATTCCAAGACCACGTCCACCTTCATCTTGCCCCAAGGCAACATCTTAGGGTCCTTCTCCGCGAACACTGGGATCTTCTTCCCGTTCACGATCACATTATGTTCATCGAAGCTGACGTCCTTTGCCCAAGCATGATACGTGGAATCGTGTTTCAACAGATGGGCTAAAGTCTTGGAATCCGTAAGGTCATTGACGGCTACTACATTGAACCCAGGCTTGTCGAAACCGGCTTTGAATACGTTACGGCCGATACGGCCGAAACCATTGATGGCGATATTTGGCATAGGATGCGATTAAAGATTGGTGATTAGAAATTAGGAATTCCCGATAATGATACTTCCCCTGCCGAAAAACCAAAAGCCCCGGTTATACGGGGCTTGGATTATCGGACGCTCTGTTTGTTGCAGACCTAGAAGAATATCTTTATCTCACGGGTCTCTTTGCTCGTACTGCCGTCGGCTTTCTTGACCAACACGTCGTATTCGATCGTACTGTCGTCCTGCCAGCGTACCGAAAGCATAGACTCATCCGGCGTACCGACGCCGCTCGATTCCGTATATCGGTTGAACAATACGACATGCCTCAGCTTGTTCTCCGAGAATGACTCCACGCCCAAACCCATCTTCCCCGGGGTGACGTCGTCATAGCCGGCATATTTGGTTCCGTCCGGGGAATAAGCTCCCCTGGTCAATATTCCATTATAGCCTGAACTATCAGCCTGTCCCGGCGTCGTCGACGCAGGGTTCGTCATCGCACCCGGCGTTGAGGTGTCGTCCATCATGGGAGGTGCCGCTGGCGGCGTCATTACCTCGCCGGAGGAAAAATTCTGCAGACTGCGTTGCATCCATTGCAGACGTAATTGCGAGTCGGATAATTCGCGGTTCAACGAATCGACGTCGCGCTGTTGGTATTCGAGACGCAGGTAGCTGACGAGCATGACCCAGGCGAAACCCAAAGACAGGACAGTGATCAACACCCAAATCAAAGTCATCGGTTGGTTGCAGCATACGGGCTCTTTGCTCGGCTGACTGCTCTTCTTGTTTGCGGCAGCTGCGCTGCGTGTGCGTAATGTACGGGAAGGCATAAAGTTCGGGATTAAAAAATTACTTGCCTATATTTTACACCAGTTCCAGTAATATGTGAACCATGAGCATCCATCATGCGCTTACGATGCGTCACTTATCCTATTAACATGCTAAAATGACAGCATGTTGGAAGTCATCCTCTTGCTCTTGGGTTTTGCCTTACTCACGAAATCCGCCGATTGGCTGATCCGCGGTGCAGAGACGCTGGCCGAGCGCTACAACCTTTCGCAGAATTTCATCGGGCTGACCATCATAGCTATCGGCACTTCTGCCCCGGAATTGGCGGTCAGTATCCTCTCGGTCAACCAAGGCTCTGATTCATTACCGGTCGGTAATATTTTAGGCAGCAACCTGGCCAACCTTCTGCTCATCCTCGGTGTAGTGGTGTTGGCGAAAAGGATCAAGGTAAAAATGCAGACATTCAACATCGGTCTGCCGCTCAACCTCTTGATCAGCTTGTTCGTCGCCCTGATGGTCACGGGAGCCTATTCGATAACGCGGACCCCGCATGTACTCACCTGGTTCGACGGTATCTTGCTGTTGTGCACCTTGCCGCTCTATCTATACTTCGCGTTTTCCGTCTATCGTGGCGAACAGACTGCGCACAACGTATCACGACGGAAGCTGCTGCTGTCGTACGCTTCGATCGTCGTTGGTATCGTCGGCTTGGCCATCAGCGCAGACTGGATAGTCATCAGCGCGCTTGATCTCGCCAAGATGATGGGCGTTTCCGAAAACCTCTTCGGCCTGACCATCGTCGCGCTGGGCACGAGTTTGCCTGAACTCGCCACTTCGATCACCGGCATGATCCGCAAGAAACACGATCTCGTCGTCGGCAACCTGATAGGATCTTCGCTCTTCAATCTGATTTTCATCCTGGGTTTCACCGCCCTACTGCACGACCTGCCGTTCAACAACCTGCAATTCATCGATCTGATTGCGGTCGGACTTACTTCGGTCTTGATTTTCATCATGCTGCTTTTCAGCCGCGATAAGTATCTGGGCCGTATCCATGGCCTGATCCTGGTCGGCGTCTATGCCGCATATCAAGCGCTAAGGATCTATCTAGGATAAACCTATGGAAAGCGAAATAACCAAATACGGCGTTCCTGCCACCTTCTGGTCCTTGAGCGCTGAGGAAACGCTCGCGGCGCTGCACTCGACGCCGGTCGGTTTGTCGCAGCTCCAGGCCGAGGCTCGTCTGAAGGAATTCGGTCGCAACGAAATCCAAAGGCATGAGATGCTTTCCAAGACCAAGATCCTGACGCGTCAATTCAAGAGCCCGCTGATCGTGATCCTGATCTTCGCCGGCTTGCTTACCATCGTCCTGGGGGAATGGGTCGATGCGACGGCTATATTCGCCGCCGTCGCGGTCAACACGGCTTTAGGTTTCTGGCAGGAATATAAAGCTGGCAGCGTATTGGAAAGCCTGGTCAGCTACATCCGGGTTTTCGCACGGGTCAGACGGGAAGGTCACGACATCGAGATCGAAGCCAGCGGTCTTGTGCCGGGAGACATCATCCGGATATCGCAAGGCGACCGCATACCTGCCGACTGTCATCTCATCTATACCAATAACCTCGAGATCGACGAATCCATCATCACCGGGGAATCCTTGCCCGTCAAAAAAACACCGGAAAAGCAACCAGCCGGTTCAGCCTTAGCCGAGCGCTACGACCTTGCGCTCGGCGGTAGTCTCGTAGTGCAAGGTTTCGGCGACGCGGTAGTCACCGGAACAGGACATGACACTGAATTCAGCCGCATAGCCTCACTCGCCTCTCGGACCAAAGAGACGGAAACGCCGCTCCAAAAGACCGTTGCGAGCTTCACGGTTCGCGCCAGCTTGGTCTTGGGCGGCCTGACTTTGCTTTTTTTCATGATCGGACTTTTCGAGGGAAACCCCTGGTTGGACATGCTGCTCATTTCAGTAGCGATCGCGATTTCCGCGGTACCCGAGGGACTACCTATTGCGCTGACCGTCATCTTGGCTGTAGGTGTTGAACGTTTGGCCAAACGTGGCGGAGTAGTCCGCAAATTATTGGCCGCCGAAACCCTCGGATCCACCAATCTCATCCTGACCGATAAGACAGGAACTCTGACCCAGGCCAGCATGAGCATCTCCTCTATCCTTCCGTTCAATGCGCAAGGCAGAGAGGCCGAAGATCATCTTTTGCGGGATGCCCTGCTTGAGACCGACACGGTCATCGAGAACCCGGAAGATGGACCGCTGAATTGGCGCATGGCAGGCAAACCGCTCGAGACTTCGTTGGTCCGTGATGCGGCGTTAAGAGGCGTAACCCTGCCCGACATCCTCAAAAAGATCGAGGAAGTGGATCGGTTGCCTTTCGATTCTAACCGCAAGTATTCCGCCGTCAGCATACGCGAAGACCACGGATTCAAGACAATCATCCTCGGTGCGCCGGACATCATCCTGGAATACACCGACCTGCCAGCGGACACGCGCGCCACTATCCTCAAAGTCATCGATGAGCACGCCAAAAGCGGCGAAAGGATACTGGGCGTGGCGAGCAAACACCATGAGCATCAACCGCATCTGCACGACATGCATTTCTCCCAATTCAGCTTCCGCGGCTTGATCGCTTTGCGCGACCCGTTGCGCCCAGACGTAAAGGCGGAAATCGCGAAGATAGAGAAAGCCGGTGTACGAACAATCATCGTCACAGGAGATCACGCCGGGACAGCGGTCTCCGTCGCCCAAGAGATCGGCCTGTTCGGTGAGGGAGACACGGTCGTCACCGGATCGGAGTTAGGCAAGTTGACCGAGGGTGAGATCCTTTCCATCCTTCCGAAAGTCCGCGTCTTTGCCCGCGTCACGCCAGAACAGAAGCTGCAGATCGTACGTTACTTCCAGCAATCTGGATACCGTACGGCCGTGACCGGTGATGGGGTCAACGACGCCCCAGCACTTCAGGCGGCCGATATCGGCATCGCCGTAGGCGCAGGGACCGAGGTCGCGAAGAGCGCATCCGACCTCATCTTGCTGAACAATGACTTCGCAACCATCGTCGCAGCCATCGAAGAAGGTCGACGCCTGATCTCGAACATCCACAAAGTCATCGTCTATCTTCTGGCTGATGCTTTCGATGAGCTGATCCTGATCGGCGGAAGCATGCTCTTAGGGCTGCCCATCCCCCTGAATGCGCTTCAGATCCTCTACATCAACATGTTCTCCGATAGTTTTCCGGCTATCGCTTTCGCCTTCGAAAAACGACATGATGGGATGCGCACGCGCCAACCCAGCGGCGGCCTGCTCGATCGCGAGATGCGTTTTCTCATACTCGTCATCGGTACCCTGACCAGTCTGTTGCTTTTCGTCCTGTACTTCATGTTACGTCATCTGGGCGCACCTCACTCCTTCATCAGCACATTCATGTTCGCGACCTTCGGCACCTACACCTTATTCGCCGCCTTCAGCCTGCGCAGCCTCAAATCCAGCATCTTCACTTTTAACCCGTTCGGCAACATCCGCCTGACGATAGGCGTAAGCATCGGCGTCGTCCTGACCATGGCCGGAGTTTACCTGCCGCCACTGCAGAAGGTCCTCGGCACCGTGCCGCTCCCTTTCGAATGGCTTGTCGCTGTGTTCGCCATCGGCATCGGCAACGTGGCCATGCTCGAACTGGGAAAATACTTCATGCGACCAAAACATCCGACAAAGAAACTCACCAAACCATGAATGCTCGATTCGGACCTCTGGATCATTCACTAGTCGCCTGTCCCGTCCTCCACTCCTCGATTTTCTTATGGTCTCCGGATAACAGCACTTCCGGCACCCTCCATCCTCGATAATCCTCCGGTCTTGTGTATTGCGGATACTCCCGGCTCTCACCGTCGTTCCACGACTCCTGATCCAAAGATGCTTCTTGCCCCAAGACGCCCGGGCGCAACCTGACGACCGCATCCAACATGACGAGTGCCGGCAGCTCCCCTCCGGTCAGTACGTATTTCCCGATCGAAAACTCTTCGTCGGCCAATTTCTTGGCCACGCGCTCGTCCACCCCCTCATATCGTCCGCACAAAAAAACCAACCTGTCATACTTGGACAGACGTTTCGCATCCGCTTGCGAAAATATCTTTCCTTTGGCCGAGGTCAGGATGATCCTGGTTTTCCTTGCTGCGGCTGTCTTGCCGCCCGCTTTGTTCAGCAGTTTGAGGCTCATCAAAGCACGATGGAACGGCTCGACTTTCATCACCATCCCAGGTCCGCCGCCGAACGGCTTGTCGTCCACCGTCTTCCTTTTGTCGTCAGTCCAATCACGCAGCTGATGTACACGCGCGTCAAGAAGCTTCGCCTTCTTCGCCCTTCCCAAAATGGAATAATCCAGATATCCCGGGAACATCTCCGGAAAAACCGTCAGGACATCCGCGCGCAAATTTTTTTTCTTGCTCATACCCACATTTGATAACACACCTTTCGTGTTCCGGATAGACCCTCCATCTCCCAGCCATTTTATTTCCTAACCCTCTTCCCTCCAGCCCGCAGGGTGAGCCATATTCTTAGCCGAGGATGTGTCCGCCCCGCCGCTCGCGAGCAGCGGGGTGAAAGATAGGCTAAGAATATGGCTCACCCTGCGGGCGTCCCCTCTCTTGCTCAGATACAAAAAATCCGCCGTAGCGGATTTTTTGTTGCTTGAATTCGAATTTATATTCCCAAGTCTTCCAGATCCTCATCAGTGACCAAGCCTGCCTCACCGCGACCTGCGGCTGGAGCCTGACCCTGACTCTGTTCGCGTCTTTCCTGATGTTCACGACGCATGCCCTCCGGTTCATAGATGACGAGGCCGACACGAGCGTCTTCCTTGGCACCCACGGTGCGCAACAGGATGCGCAAGGCCTTTGCCGTCTTACCGGCGCGACCGATGACATAACCCATGTCTTCTGGGTTGACATACAAGGTGATCTTCACGCCCTTGCTGTCGATTTCGCGCTCCGTCCGGACGTCGTCTGGATGGTTAACGATTGACTTAACTACGTATTCAATGAACGCCTGATCCTTATGCGTTTCTGCCATAGCAGTATTTCCCGGGTACGTACCCGATGATTAGGAATTTATTGCGGCCTTGTGGCCATGTGTTAAGGAATACGGTCAAACCGTATCTGTGAGCCACGATAGCACTTAATGCCTAAAGAATCAACACCCGACAGCGAAAAAACAGGCCATTAAGCCTGTTTTTTCTTCTCCAACTTCTCTTTGCGTTTCTTTGAGATGCTGAGCTTTTTGCGTTTTTCTCCTGTGACGATCTTCTGGTCCAATAGCAGGTTCCAGACGGTATCCGATGCTTGTGCGCCCTTATCTAGCCAATATTTGACACGTTCTACCTTGAAATCAATGACCGAAGGGGTCGCAATCGGGTTATAAGTACCCAAATTCTCTAGATATTTACCCCAAGGATCCTTGGTTTTTTCGGAAACAATCAACCGATAGCTTGGCTGTTTCTTCTTGCCGACCCGGGAAAGACGGATAGTAATCATGATTTTTGCTTAAAACTAAGTGTTTTTACGGCGCAAAATGCGCTATTGAGCTTGACGGTGCGCATAACATACGCCTTTTCCGCTCCCCCGTCAAGTTATCCACCTTGACAAAAAGCCCGATTTTATATAGCTTCTCGAATCGCACCTTCACTGGCTGGAGGACCATGGGCAAAGCTAAAAACATCGACAGATTCCCCGATAAACCGCCGCAAAACAAGGGCGTCCGGTATCGGGCATGGCTGGAAAGCCAAGTCCTGCTGTTCCATGAGATACTCCGCGGCTTGGCCGAGGGAGTCATCGTCATGAAGCCGGACTTCGGCATCACTTTCGTCAACCCATCCGCCGAAGAACTGCTTCGCTTAAGCCAGACAGACCTGTCCGCGCTTTCCATCGAGGGTCTATTCTGCGATGAACGGGGATATGACTGCGGCCTCAAGCTCATCCGTGACGGAGCCAACAACCCTCCCCAACCCAAGCTCGTACACCTGCGTGACAACCCGAACATCACAGTCGAGGCCAGCGTATCCTTCCTCAAGGTTGGCGAAGAGACCGTCCGCATCATCATCAAGATCAGGGACGTCAGCTTCGAACTGGCGCAAAAGAAAAAGCTGAAGATGCAGGCAGAGACCGATCGCCTCACCGGCTGTTTCAACCGCTGGTGGTTCGAGGAAGAATACGTGCACAGACTGGAGGCTGCCCGCGGATGCAAAAGCTGGATCGGCCTCATCTTCATCGATCTGGATGGTTTCAAGCGATACAACGACGAATCCTTCCTCTGGGGAGATCGCCTGATCAAGATGGCCGCGGACATCATACGCTCCGTCCTGCGCCCTGGAGACAGCCTCGTCCGGCCAGGCGGAGATGAATTCGTCCTGCTCTGCCTCGACATCACCCCCAAGACCGTCATGGACATCGCCCTGCGGATACAGACCGCACTGCGTTCACGCGACCTGCGCATGCCGCGGGATCCCGAACAAAGGTTCAACCTAACGGCATCGATCGGCGTCTCAGTATTGAACGGTACGGATGAACGCCTGGAGCAGCTCCTGGATTTCGCCCAGGACGCGAAACGCCAAGCGAAACTCCGCGGCAAAAACTGCATCGTCTCCCTCCCGGACGAAATTTCCGACCAAGTAGTCATCCACTAGTCCCGCCTTCTCGCCCTCCGAAACTCATCGGGGGGCGTTGCTTTTTGCGGATTTACCGCTTGACGACCACGGGTTAAGATAGGCATATGAAAGATAGCAAAAAAGAGAAAAAACAGGCGACCAAAACGAACAAAGAAAAACGCTTCAGATTCGCTGCCGAACAACTCGCTCTAGAGCGTAAACGGCACCTCGCTCTAGCCCAAGAGCTCCTCAAGGCACACCAACAAGGAGCAAAATCATTCGCATTCGCCGCGAACATCAAAAAACACCTTGTCTTGGCTAACGCTAATCCCGAAGATATCGGCATCAGCGATGAAGAACTGGACGACCTTGAACTGGAGTTGATAGCACAAGCTGAAGAAGAGATGGAATCCCTACGACGTCACCCTGATTCTGCCCGGCTACTTATTCTCACCCGGGATATGCGGCAGGCCGGCTACTCCCCCGCGTTGCTCGGTACGACTACAGACGAACTGAAGGAGCTGAATGAAAAAGCCAAAAAACACGAGGCCTCAAAAGAAACTAATCCTGATTTCTTTGCTTGATGCTATGCAGCCAAAATATTTCGTCGTTTTTTTCATTATCTCATTAGCCAGCTTCAGTGCCGGTTGCACTAAACAAACCACCATACATTCCCAAGACCAAGCGTCTTCGCCTGTCATTGATGCACACGATCCTGCAACAGCGAAGAGCTTTGAAGCTGCACCGCAACAACTTCTGGGCGGCGACCGAGATGCACATGGTTGCATCGGATCTGCCGGATATTCCTGGTGCGAGTCCACAAACAGATGCCAACGGCCCTGGGAAGAAAAATGCCCTGAAACTGCTCCACCTCCTACGGAACATTCCGCTGTCCGGATCCGCTCCAATATCTACGGCTTCTCGGATACGCCCGACTGCTATTTCTTCGAAAACGCAGACTACACTGGTTTCGACCTGCTTCAGGCGTTACAGGACGAAGGTCCCGGGCAGTCTGTCCAAAAGCAACCCGTTTTCTATACCCCGGATAACGTAAAGAAACTTAACCAGAGCATTACGTCCGAGCTAGCCAAAAAAGAAGAGAAATTCCGTGCCGTCTCGGCCTGCCACCTCGCATCAGGGTTAGACGTAGTTTCTGGAGTCATCTGGCCCATGGACCGAACTTGGGATGAACCCGACTACAAAACCGAAGAAGCTGCATATCGCGCCTATCTGAATCAGCTGCGAGATGCCAGCCGCGTGCTGATCGTTGACCAAAGCAAAGTAGCCGTCGTTCAAGGTTTACCCTTACATGGTCCGACCGTCACCGGCGGCGACGTGGAATCCTGTCGTGCCGAAAAATCCGACTCAAACATAACCTGGAAATGCTTCACAGGCATGGATTTAGACGAGACTACAAACCAACTCGGCGACCCGCATTACACGACCTGGACGCTCTCTCGAGATGGGCGCGTGCTGAAGAAGACCGATACGGTGGAACCGTAAAAAACAAAGAAGCGCACCAGAGAGAGGAGCGCAATGTCCGTCTTGCGACGGTACGCTTCCTGTCTCGCGGTGCGCGAGAGCTACTCCCCCACCTTCTGCAACACGAACATCGTGTGATAGAAGTGAAGGTAGCGGAACATGCTGGAGTCGAACGAGGCCTCGTTCACGAGCCGGACGGCTCCAAGGCTGTCAAAGATCGCCCGCCACTCTTCCTTGGAGTGGTTCCTCCCCTCGCTGTGGACCTCCGCGTTGAGAAGGGCGTCGGAGATGGCATTCGTTTGACGCTGGCGAGCATCCTCCGGAGTGTCTTCGAGGATGATGAGACGACCACCGACCCGCAGCACCCGAAGCGCCTCCTTGAGCACGGCCATCTCATCCGCTGCATGGTGCAGGACGAACAGGATGGTGACGTTATCGAAGCGGCTGCTCTTGTACGGGAGATGCTCTCCGTCATACGTAGCCAGTTCGATCCTGTCCGTCTGGGCGAGTCTGCGCGCACAGGGTGCGCCGATAAGCCACATGCCCACGTAAAGGACGTGAGCACGGACGTCGACAGCACTTACCGTCATTCCAGTGCGGCTCAGCAGGGCCGCAATGTGGCCGGCGCCGGTACCGATGTCCAGCACGGTTCCGGGCAGGGTGTGCTGGATGAGCTTGTCCGTGAAGAACTGAGCCCGTCCGAACGCCGGCTTCCGGATCGCCAACTCGACGATTTCGCCCCAGAAGATGTAGCCGATGAAAAACGCGACGAGAAGAGCGACTGCGATCGGACCCATGTTTTTTCTCCTGCTGGTTGTAAAGGTCTACGTCGTTTGAGGATTTCCCCTGAATCCAATCGCTTCGGATCGGATATTGAACACAGTCTCACGCATCTTTGTAGCGATTTTGACCAAAAAATATAACACAAAACCCGGCTTTTGTCAACCGGTCCTAGCGATAAATGTCTATAAATGAAGGGCTTTTCTCTACTAAGCCCATTTTATGAAACAGGTAAACGCATATCTAAACGCGGAAGAGTTTCCACCCTCCCGTGTGCTCTTCCCACCAATAGTAGGCACCTCCCGGTTCCCAAGCCCTCCCCTGTTCGCCGCAGCTGGCGGAAATATTCAAAAATAATTCCCACCGTATTGGTGGGAATTATTTTTGGTAGCCCCTAGGGGAGTCGAACCCCTCTTAACGGCTTGAAAAGCCGCTGTCCTAACCGATAGACGAAGGGGCCACGGTGCGCAGAGGATAAACAAATAATTCGCTTTAGTCAAGCATGCGGACTTACCTAACTATCTTGACTTTTTGCACATTTTGTGGCTTAACTAACTGCGCCCTTTAACCCATTCTGGAGGTCAGGATGCCGGAGAAAAAAAGCGGCTTGGGCATCTGGATCACTCTACTCAAGCTCATCTTTAAATTCGCTGGTAAGGCCTTGGCGACACTTGCCCAGCTCTTCAAGTTCGGCAAGGTCGGTGTAGCTATCTCTTTCGGAGTCTACTCCGCCATCTTCAACTGGAAGTTCGCCAGCGTCCTTCTGTTCAGTCTATTCGTACACGAGTACGGACATGTCTGGGCCATGAAGCGCGCTGGAATGCGCATCCAAGGGATGTACTTCATCCCATTTCTTGGCGCCGTCGCCGTCGGTAAAGGTGACTTCCCTTCACGTAGCGCAGAGGTCAAGATCGCGCTCATGGGGCCGCTATGGGGCTTCACGCTGACGCTTGCGACCTACGGAGTCTATGAAATGACCCGAGAGCCGATTGTCGCTGCCATCGCCGGTTGGATGGCGTTGATCAATATCTTCAACCTGCTCCCCATCATGCCGCTGGACGGAGGCCGCGTCTTCCGTAACATCGCCCTCTCGTTCACAGGCTGGACCGGAGTCCTGCTCTTCCTTGGTACCTGCGCCCTGTCCTTGCACCTTGCGATGAACTTGGGGCTCTCGCTGATCTGGATCGTGATAATCCTCGGGCTCTTCGAAAGCGTGCGTGACCTGTTCCGCTCTGTCAGGAACAACCGCCGGCAACAGATGGCCGAGGACCTAGCTCCGCTCTTCGGAGTCGAGCCGCAGCCCAAAGCTGTAGCCGCAGCACTGCTACAGCTAAACGAGGAATACAAGAAATGTCTCGTCGATAGGCAGGACGGGAAGTTCGTCAGCAGCCTGACGGATAACGATCTTACAGACTACCCGCTGCTTTCTCGTGAAAGGATTCGCATTGCTGCCGCGCAAGGCTGGAGGGAAGTTCTAATCCTCAAGCTAGATACTGATGCGAATAACGATGCTCAACGGCTAGTTGTATGTATCATTCCTACGCTCTTCCGTCCCCTGGGAGACCTCCTCAAAAAAAATCTACGCAACACCAGTTGGCTAGTGGAAGGCGACGTGCCTAATCAGATATTCAGCGAGCTGCACACCTACACAGGCAATGGCGCGCCGTTAAGCAGGGTTGGCATCGCGGCGTCCGCTCTGGCGTACATCATCTTGACCATAGCTCTCTTCAGCCTCCTCTTCGCCACGAAACACGTCCCCGGAGCTGATATGGCCTTCGCCGTGTTCGTGCACTGAAACTCACCCGTCGCCCAAAAAGCGACGGGTTCCTCGTTTTATTAAAAACTTAAGACCGCGCAGACCCTAATGGGCGCGCGGTCACAGGTAGGACAAACAATCGGTTCTCAAGGATCAATCGACTCCTGGATCATGGTCAGGCGATACATCCGGTTCCGGACCCTCGGTGCTCGGCCTGACGTATTGCACTATCTGCACCCCAGGTTGGTTCAACATGGCGTTGAAATCGATCACGGGCTTGATCTTGCCGAGCCAGCGTTGGCGGTAAATCTCCGCATGCAAAACGACTTTCTCGCCTCCAGACCGGCGTTCACCGAAACCCGGGATTGGCCTAGCCCAACCGCCAAGTCTCCTGAATGCATCGACAGAAAAGGTACGGAAACCGCGTCGCGAGACCTCAAGTTCCCATCTCGCCCATTCGGCATGAAGCTTGTCGAAGCCCCTGCACTCACCCATGTAGATGCTGCTTACCGCGTCGCCGAAAACCGCTCCAGCCCTGCGGTAACGCTCGAGCACATCGGCATCAGAAAGCAGATACTGCCAAACGCGCCTGAACCAACTGAAAAACCACATGTTTGCCTCCTGGGATGTTGGCGTATACGAAGGAGCTGCAAGGCGACGTGAGGATAACCGAAAACCGCCAACAGGTCCAGCCGACCTAATTTGGCGCACGGTGCGTCCCGAGCTATCTCACTAGGTAATTCTTGAACCTCGCTATCTGCTCGATGAGCAAAGTATTCGCCGCCAAGATTATGACGAAGATCAGAATCAATGAATTTCCTCCCAAGAATATGCCGCCCATGATGGCGACTATCGAAGCGCCCATGATGGTGACGATATTATCCATGCCCACACCGACGATGGCGTCGCCTATCCTGCCCTTGGGATTGACCGAAAAATTATGCACCACGATCATCTCGCCCATGCATCCTATGAGGCCAGCCAGGATACCGGTGATGACGAACGGGATATGCGTCAGGTGCGAAAAGGTCTCCATCGATTTGACCATGCTTTCGGCTGCGAAGAGTATCGCCACGCCGGCCAGCAATAGATCGGCCCAGATGCGCATCGATGATTTCTTGTCGTAGTATCGCTCCTCTTCACGTATCTCAGCCACCGGTGATTCCGGCCTATCGCTTTTACGGAAGACGTACAGCGTACCGACGGCCATCAGGAACAAAGCTATGCCCACAGGCAAAACCAGTTGGTACAGATCGCCGCCATAGATATTCGCCGAATCCTTGACCCTGCCGAAAAGGACCATGCTGATCGCCACGAAAGCGGTCAACAGGGTCAAAGCGGTCAAGATCCTGATTGCACCATCCATCTCTTTCACGCTCGGCTTGATCGTGTGATCCTTCACTGGTTTGAGCCTGCCCCCTGCCTTGAACGGAGGGAACATCAGAACCGTCTTTTTCCTCGCGTTGGCCAGATTCTGGCGGTAGATGCACCATACCGCATGCAAAATGTTGTAGACGTTGGAGCCGAACGTCGTCGAGGCGGCGATGATGGCGAGGTTCACCGCACGGAGATAATCGGTATCCCTGACCTGCAACGAAATGATGGCGGCCATCACACCGATGACCATATCAGGGAAAGCCGTACCCATAGCCTGCAGAAAACCACCAGCTAATTTGGTGCGATCCTTGAGCACATCCGTCGTCTCTTCGATGACTTTAGCCGTACCGCGGAAGACGAATCCGATACCCACGACGAAGATGATCATGATAGCCAACGATTGGATCCACCATTCAGTCGTACCTTCGAGCATGTAATCGACGATGATGAATCGTAATCCCAAGGCAAAAACGACGTAGGCGACGAGTTTGAGCCACTGGTTTTTCAAGAACATAATTGTTGGCATGATTTTACCATGGTTTGGACCCGGATGATAAGCAAAAAATATACGACGAGGCGTTAGATCACCAAAAATATGACCCTTGACTTTTTTGCCTCAAACTGCTAAAAAACACAGTCCCCAGCAACTTCCCAACACAATAGAGGTGTGTGATGTCTGATAACGATTTCCTCGCAGTCCATGATGGCGATCATCATGCCGATGACGCCCTAGGCGTCGCCATCATGCAGTGCGTCAAGCCTCGCCT
This sequence comes from bacterium, assembly GCA_021796435.1. GTDB lineage: Bacteria > Patescibacteriota > Patescibacteriia > 2-12-FULL-60-25 > 2-12-FULL-60-25 > CAIKNB01. Next base: position 282,290 of record JAJYXM010000016.1, on the reverse strand, counting down.
GCGCGTTATGCGTACGCGTAACCCCAGGGACTACTCGCGCTGTGCTGCTCGCATCGATGTCGGTGGCAAGTACAACCCCGACACCGACGACTTCGACCACCACCAGGAAGGTGGAGCCGGCGCTCGCCTCAACGGAGTTCAGTACGCCGCCAGCGGTCTTGTATGGGGAAGATACGGCGTGCAGATCTGCGGTGACCTTGAAGTCGCAGACCTGGTCGATAGCGACTTCATCCAAGCAGTGGATGCCGAAGACACTGGCCAATGCACTTGGCGCGAACCTGACGAGACCGGCCTGGCGCCTTTCACCTTTACCCGTGCCGTGGAAGCGTTCAATGTCCGCTGCGACATGGAACGCGGACCGGATTCACGGCTCAGAGCCTTCCGCTTCGCGGTCGACTACTGCCGAAAGACCTTGGAGTTGCAGATCGGCCTAGCGCGGACCAGCGTCTCGTTACGCGATCCGATCCTCGGTATTGCACAGCCACACGACAAGGTGCTCTGCTTCGACGACGACATCCCATGGCAATACACCGTCTGCAAGTACCTCCCGGATGCGTTGTTCGTCGTCTACCCGCGCAGCAACAAAAGCTGGGCCGTACGCGCCGTACCTCTCACACCCACAAGCTTCAGGCTCCGTCGTTCCCTACCCGTCGCTTGGTGCGGCAAGAGTGGACCAGAGCTCGTGGCTGCGAGCGGTGTCGCCGACGCCACTTTCTGTCACATCGCCGGCTTCATCGCCATCACCAAGACATGCGCCAGCGCGCTAGCCCTGGCCGAGCGCGCCCTTCCTCTCCTCTGACTTTACTTCGAGCCCCCGTGCATCCAGCCCGGGGGTTCATGCTATCCGGGAACTTGTCGACCGAAAATAACCGTGCTATCGTCATTGTACAATTTAAGAGTTATCAAGAGCGCAGGAATCCCCGAAATATTTCGGGGTGCGGGATCTGGCCCGCCACGACCTGCCGACAACCTAGTCCGAAAAACGGATCAAGGTGTCACCTCCAGCCCAAATCCAGTCGAGTCTAACTCGACGGGTCGTTGGGAAAGATAACCGCAGCAACGGCGCCTTTCACCAACGTGAGAGGTTTTTTCATTCTAATTTTCCATAATTCAGCAAGGTTGCATCTGACTTTTTCTGCAGCGAGGACCTGTTCAAGACATAACAGACGAGCCCCGCAGCGCAGAAAAAGCCAGATAACGACCTCGCTTCCCACTCTATGCTTCTTCCCTCCAAGACCTATACGGTCGAAAGCGTTACCTCCGGACACCCCGACAAGGTGTGCGACCAGATTTCTGATGCCATACTCGATGCCTACTTGGCACAAGACCCTAAAAGCCGCGTCGCCATAGAATCATTCGGCAGCCACGGGCTACTCGTCATCGGCGGCGAAGTGACAAGCACAGCGCAAGTCGATGCCGAAGCTGTCGCACGTCAGGTCTACTCTGATATCGGCTATCCCGAAAATCTGAAGATCATCACCCATATCGCAGCGCAATCTCCGGATATCGCACAAGGCGTGGACACCGGTGGTGCTGGCGATCAAGGCATCATGTACGGTTTCGCGACCGACGAAACAACGGAAAAGATGCCTCGCGCCGTCGTCCAAGCACATGCGCTGGCCAAAGGCTTGGAAGACTTGCGACGTAACGGTTCCCTCCCCTGGCTCAGACCTGACGGTAAGACCCAAGTCACCATCCATGACAACAGACTGGAATCCGTTCTCGTCAGCTGCCAACATTCTGCCGATGTTTCGCAGCCCGAAATCCGTTCATCCTTGATCGAAAGACTCATCACTCCGATCATCGGCGACCTGACCGAAATAGAGGTCCTGACGAATCCGACCGGTTCGTTCATTCCCGGCGGCTTCGAGGCAGACGCCGGATTGACGGGCAGAAAGATCATGGTCGATACGTATTGCGGCCTAGCTCCGCATGGCGGCGGAGCTTTCTCCGGTAAGGATCCGACCAAAGTCGACCGCTCCGCTGCCTATATGGCTCGCTTCGTCGCCAAGAACATTGTCGCCAACGGAATCGCGAAGTCCTGTCTTGTCTCAGTCGCCTACGCCATCGGCCGTGCCGATCCTCTCATGGTGCAAGCCGTCGACCAGGACGGAAAAGAAATTGACCGAGACGTGTTATCTCGGTTCGACTTCCGACCTGCTGCCATCATAGAACGTCTTGATTTAAGACGACCGATCTATAGGCAGACGGCCGCATACGGACATTTCGGCAAATCCAATCTGCCTTGGGAACAAATCCTAGATCTCTAGTGACCAAAATCCGCTTTACAGCAAACCGACTGAGGCAAAAAACGATTTAAAATGAACGCCCCGCCGTTTTTCTTCACGGCGGGGCGGTGGGGAGAGAAAGTGCGGAATCAGCTCTGTTGGCTAGGCGGAGCCGTCAAGGACGGAACGGCGGGCTTGTCGCCGGAGCCGTTCGACCCGTTAGGGACCTTCAGCGCCTTGAGGGCCTCGAATGCCCGCATAACGACCGGCGAACCTCCGGCCAGCTGAGCCAAGAGCTCGGTCATGTCCATCCCGCGGAAGGTCGAGACGCGCCCCAGGGCCTCGGCGACGCGCGTCGCCATCTGGGTGTCCGCCAACAGACGCAGGTCCGCAGCGAGGGACGGCAGGATGGAGGCGTTGACCTTGGCCGCAGCGTCTGCATTGGCCTCGGTCTGCCTGATGAACTCCTCGATGCGCTGCGCCGCTTCCGCCTTCTTCACCGCGAAGAGCTGGAGTTCGCCCTTGGCCTGCAGTTCCTTGCACTGCGCCTCGGCCTCGGCCGCCGCAATCCGCATCTTGATAGCAAGCTGTTCGAGTTCTTCGCGCTGCACCGCCTTGAGTTTCTCGTTGGCGTACTGCAACTCGAGCTTCGCCTTCTCGGTCTCGGCACGCAGCCCCTCGAGGTCGCGACTGGCCTTGAGCCTAGCGGCTTCAGTCTCGTTCTGGCAAGCGAGCTGTCGCCTAGCCTGCTCTTCTGCCGCCTCAGCCTTGGCCACAGCGGCTTGCGCTTGAGCTTGCTGCAGCTCGACAGCGGCCTTGAGCTTCGCGCGTTCGATCTCCAGGCGGCGCTGTTCACCGCCCAGGAGGATCTCGGCCTCGCGGGTCTTGATCGAATCACGCACGCCGGCCTTCTGCAGCTGCTTGAGCTGGGCCTCGAGTTCCGGATCGCTGATGCGGAAATTACGGACGTTGATGTCGACGAGCTTGGCCCCGCACCGCACGAACTCGATACCCGGCCGATGCTTGTCGCCTTCCTTCTTGCCCAGGACGATGTCCCGCACCAGACCGACGAAGTTCGTCGCGATGTCGTTGATCGGATAGCTGAGCAAGGCGCCCAAGAGCCGCGATCTGACCTCGTCGCACACGAGGAACACGTAGTCATCGACGTTGAACCAGTCTTCACTGTGTCCAGCGTCGAAATCCACGGTCAACGTGTACTCCAGGCTGAATTCGCAGTCGTCCTTGGAACGCAGGCCGGACACTACGTCGTTGATGCGGTTGCCGTTGGTCCAGAGGTAGCAGATGGAGACCGCGTTCTTCCAGTTCTTGGGCTCGCCGGGCCGCGACCCCGAGACCCGAATGGTCGCCAGAGTCTCGACCCAGTCCAGGAAGTGGACTGCATGGCCGACCAGCACCTTGCGGGTGACCCGGCCGTCGTTCCCCGAACCCAGGACCATGGCCGCAGTGCCTTGCGGCACCGTGATGCACGGCACGAACGCGGGGTCGTAGCCCCCGTGCGGGAACCAGAGCTGGACCTGTTCTTGCGTGAGCCGGCGCTCCACGAACTCCTCCTCGCGCGGATCCGCCAGATACAGCTTCTCGCCGATGACCACGCGCGTCTGGCCGCTCTTCAGGTTCTTCACGTAGCGCGCGGTACCGGGCAGGATGTGGGTGGCGCTGAAGTGATGAATGATCTCCACGCCGTCAGCCGGGAACACCAGCCGGTTCTCCTTCCACACCACAAGCTGGGTGCCGGGCGGCAGTTCGGTCTCGTCGCCCTCGCCGTGCCGCAGCTGGATGTTCACGCCCGGGACGCGTCGGCGCGCTTCCGCGACGGTCATCGCCGATAGTGTCCGCAGGAGCACGCCACTATTCTCGTCGATGGCCAAGGCCTTGGACTTGGGTAGACCATTGGCCAGCAGGAACTCCTGATCGATGCACGGGATGACAGTGTTCGGGCCGTAGACATAGCTGATGCGGCCGGTGCGGTTCACCAAGGAAGCGTATTCGTCGGCCTCCAGGCGCACGCCGTTCCGAATGTACGTCGGCTCTTCTTCGTACCGCTCGACGTCGAACCCGACCGAAATCACGGTCACGCCGGTCGGCGGGATGAAGAAGTTTGTCGCCGAACCGCGGACAACGTATTCGGCGCCCTGCGGAAACCGCTCCTTGACCTCGCTGGTCATAGGCGGCATATCGGCCCTTTCCTCACCTTCAGCCGGTGTCGTCCGCACTTCAGGCTTCTCCCGCCACTCCTCGCGCACCAGCTTCCACAGCACCTCGGCATCCTTGGAATCGATGGGACCGGTCACCCGGATGTTGAGGTATTGCCCTTCCTCGAGCCGATGACCGTCGATGACCTCGGCTTCCTGGCCAGGCCACAGGGCGAACTCGCACGGCCCACGGATGATGACGCTCTTGCCCGTGTCGAGCGCGATGGAGCTGTTCTTGCCGTTCGACATCTCCCTATCGGTCTTGGCGGGATTGTGCAGCACCACGTACTGCCCTTCCCTTGCCTTGACGAACTGCTGGATTGCTGCCGCCAGGTCTTCAGCCTCCGCGATCTCCACGAACTTGCCGAGTTTCCACAGGACCGGACGATGGTCAGCCGAAAGGGCTTCCTTGTGAAAACCTCGGAACACGTTCACCTGTCCCGTAGTTCGGTCCGAGACCCAAGCGAACTCGTTGGGAGCCAGAATCAGATCACGCTGTCTTGTATCTGCCATGATGACGAAACCTCCGTGCACGTTCCGTTATACGACACTTCCGCTGAAAAGGACTAAGCCAATTAAGAAGGCGGTAAGAGTTCATCACTAAGCAAAATTCTCGTCAACCCCTAAATACCAAAGAATTTCGTGGCCAAATGAGGCACGGAATCCAGCGGTTTCAACTGCTTAAGCTATAGGGCTTCGTGGCAATCACGGCAACGCGCTTCGTATTCTTTATCCCCGCCGACCAAAACTCGCTCTCCGCTTTGCACCAGACGTTGCGTACGTGTCGCCACTCCACCGCAACGCAGGCATACGGCGGTCAGCTTAGTGACCTTATCGGCCAAGGCCATCAACCGCGCGATCGTCTCGAACGGTGCACCACGAAAATCCGTATCCAAGCCAGCCACTACCACCCGTACTCCACGGTCGATCAGCGTGTTAACGATACTGATCAGATCTTCAGAAAAAAACTGCCCCTCATCAAAAGCCACGAAATGCACCCCTTCGTGCCAATATCCCAAAATCTCCTCCAGATCGGAGACTGATACGGCGACGTAACTTTTTCCGTCGCGCGAAGCGATGGTCGCGGCATCCGTCCGCTTATCCACGGACGGCTTGAAGACCATGACCTCACGCTTTGCTATGACCTCGCGTTTGATGCGTCTGATCAATTCTTCGCTTTTCCCGCAGGACATGCATCCCACGATCACCTCCAAAGTCCCTTTCTGCATATTGGATGATGATAAGATTAGGGATGGATTTCTGCAAACTTAAAGCCGCCCCAGGACCTGCCCGAGACGGCTTAAGATAAGACACACTCTCATGTGTAAGAAAGGACTACTTTCTGTCCGCTGAAAGAGATGCGGACCTTGCTGACTCTGCCTTCACGGAACGTCTTCCTCCACTGCGCCCAGCTGTGACCCTGGGCGATCTCCAGTATCTCCTTGGCGGTCGTCGGCGTGACGACGGTCACGATCTTTCCGGCGGACTCGCCATACCGCAACATCTCGTTCCACCAGCGCCGCGCTGATGTCGGAATTGCCTCGTCGACCTTCCTCCAGTTGACCTTAGGAGCCGACGGCAGACTGCGGATACGCAACGTTTGTTTCACCGTGCGTGACGAAAGCGGCGCCTCATCGTCTTCCGACGAAGCATCGTCCATCACCTTCCGATTATCCAGGCGCCCCACGAATTGCCGAGTGAAACCGTCCGACATCTCAGCGAAGACTTCAGTGCCTTCACCAAGCGTACGGACTTCCTGCGCGATTGCACGCAGTTCCTCGCGGTCCGCGTTATCGGGGATGATGAAGATGTCCCACGACGCTCCATTCTTTCCCTTCCAACGCGGAAGCGGGGGCGCTTCACGCTGGAAATCCGTCTTGTGCGTAAGACGGTGGACGCCGCTGTCGCGCTTGAGATTCCCGACAGCGCAACGCCGACAATGATGCAGTAGGCTCGGCGCCACCTTCTGAAGATCCGCTGCTTCCGGCATGACCTCATGCATCGTGGTTAGCTGGTTCTCATCCGGCTTCACGACCGTCATGAGCATATTATGCTCGACGACGAAGATCGCGTAGCCAGTCCAGTAATACTGGCTGTCACGGCGCTTCGCGCGCTTACTACCGTATCGCTCTCCAATCTCCGAGTCATCCTCGAAAATTCTCCTCGTCCCTATACGGCTTTCCCTTTCCGGATCGATGAAGATCCTTCGTGCCAGCGGATTCATGAGGACTGCTCCCGCGAGCTCGTCCGCCATAAAATCCGTCGCTTCCTGTCTTAAGCTGAACAGGACGTGCTGGATCGTATCTTGCGTGGCTCCCTCTATCCGATCGAGGTACCTCGCGATAGCGTGATCGACGACAATCAGTCGTGCGACGACCCGCGCCAGATTCGTATCTTTCATGGGATCACTCCTGTGAAAGGACGTGCCAAGCCCCATTGCTTGACGATGAGGTAACATAACGCATTTTTGCCCTTTTGTCAAGCCTAAGAGGCTAAAAATGCGTAAAAAACCGACATATTTGACTCAAGCCGGCTCATGACTCGCGCTGATACAGCAAAGCCACGTCTGACGTGGCTTGATTCAGTGGTGCGAACCGGCAAATCCGTCTTGTGCGGATCGATACACGGTTCAAAGAAGCATGGGGGCGATCCCCAGGTAGGGCGCTCGCAACCCGTCGGGATAAAGGGTGAATTCGAGGCAACTACGGTTGAAATCGATAGCTGCGTGCCCTTCCGACCCCACCGCAGTGTACGTCCTCACGGCTTGGTCATGGTCGTCATGCACGTCTCCGGCGAAGACCGCGAGAGCCAAGACGAACATCAGATCAGTCGCATCGCCGACGGCGAAGAATGAAGGTTCGATCTCCAGATACTCCGCGATCTGGTTCATTACACAGTCCTGCTCCCCTGCCGTCTTCTTAAGGCTGGGGAAAAAGGCCCGCGGCATATGTAAGCACCAATATCCGTCCAGGACGCCCAGGTCGTCGTTGAAAGGAGCATTCGTCGGCAGCTGAGGGTAAAACCTATGGCGCGCATGAACCGAATCGGAAAACCGTATGTCCACCGACAGCTTCTTGAGGTCGTGCCAATAGATCCCGTTAGGGATCCAACGCAACAAGCCCTTCCCGCCATAGCCGGCACGTCGTGCCATCTCCTGATAGGCCAAAATCTCCATTTCGGAGAACGGCACGGGGCAGACGTTTGCGCAGACCTCGCGCCCCAACGGAGCGCACATGCGCGCCGTCAGCTCAAGCGCTTCTTGCGCCATTTCTTTGACGAGCTGGCTCTTAGCCTCTACGTGACCGATAGCCGCAGCCTTTTCACGTACGAATTTGTAATGCGCGAGCACGGCGCTTTTGATTCCGTGCGTGTTGAGCTCCGACTTCACGCCATGCAGCGTCTGCGGGCTGAACCCTGTTTCCGGCTCCAAGATGCTACCTGCTCTTTTCGACCAGAGAAGGTCTGCATCATTCACGACCACAGGCCGCTCGACGACAGACTGCGCTCCGCCTACCTGTGGTTGTGCATCCCCTTCGGTATCCACGACATCGGAAAGGCCGAGGACTTCGCTGTCTTTTGGCTCTGTCACGTTCACCTCCTCCAACTCAAAGTGCGTCAAAGACGTTAAGCTTTACCCACGGCCTTGTCAATACAAAATCGCCCCGGCATTAACCGAGGCGATCTCTTTTATCTTATCGATCCTCAACAGGTCTTCGGTCCCTGGGTCATCTCAAAACGCACGAAACGCGAGATTACCACTTTCTCGCCGGTCTTGGCGATGAGTTCGGTCAGCATCTGTTCGATCGTCTTTTCTTCCTCCTTGAAGAATCCTTGTTTCGTCAGGCAGACATCGGCATACCATTTGTTTATCTTGCCTTCGACAATCTTTGCCTTGATATCATCCGGTTTATTCTCGCTTGCCATCTGTTCCGTGAAGAAAGCCCGTTGTTTCTCCAATTCCTCTGCCGGCACGGTCTCGGGTGAGACATATTCCGGATTCATCGCCGCGACCTGCATCGCGATATCATTGGCGAAATTCACGAAATCCTCGTTTCGCGCCACGAAATCCGTCTCACACTGGATCTCGACGATTGAGGCCAAGCGACGGTTGTGATGCAGATAGGTCGCGAGGATGCCTTCTGAAGCAGTACGTTCTGCTGATTTCTTGGCCGCTTTCGCTGCGCCTTTTTTGCGTAATATCTCGATTGCTTTCTCCATGTCGCCGCCAGCTTCATCCAAAGCGACTTTGCAATCTATCATGCCGGCCCCTGTGCGGTTCCGTAATTCCATGACTTGTTTTGCGTCTGCCATATTTTTCTGCAGGCGATTGCCTGACGCGCTATCAGCGCGCCTCGGCATACCGCCGAAAGTACATTAAATTTTTTAGAAACTAGACTTGGTCTCGTTCTTCTGGACCAAAGCGCCGCCCAAACGGGCACGGCCTCTTTCCCACTCGTCGTGACCTTCTTTACAGGCGGCAGCCACCAACTTGGTTATGATCTCTATGGATTTGACGGCATCGTCATTGGCCGGGATGGGATAATCCAGATTCATCGGATTGACGTTGGAATCGCACATGGCGATGATCTTCACGCCGCGGCGTCTGGCCTCGTCGAGTGCCGTCTTATCCTTACGTACGTCTTGGATAAAGACCGCTTCCGGGATGCGCGCCATATCCTGCATGCCGCCCAGGCTCTCTTCGAGCTTCTCGATCTTCTCGCCGAATTTGACCTGTTCGAACTTTGTGTACTTCACCAATTCGCCTTTCTCTTGCTTGCGTTTCAGGTCCTTGAACATGCGGATACGCTGGGCGATGACCGAGAAATTGGTCAAAGTACCGCCCAACCAACGCTTGTCTACGAACGGCATGCCGCAAGACATCGCCGCTTCGCGGATGATGCCCGCAGCCTGACGTTTCGTTCCGACGAACAATACGATACCGCCTCGCTGCGTGACTGATTTTGCGAACGCCAAGGCCGTCTCCAGCGCTTTGCGTGTTTCTTCCAGGTCGATCACGTGGATCCCCTGGCGGCTCCCGAAGAGGAATTTCTTCATCTTAGGATGCCACTTGGATGTTTGGTGTCCGAAATGGACACCGGCTTGAAGAAGTTCCTCAAGCTCAGGAAGTTTGGACATAATTATCTATTAGCCTTTTGCCTCTCCGCAGATTCCCGGAATCCATCGAACGGTACGATGGACAGGCCTCCGAAAACCTTTGCCGCGGATGAGAGATGAATAAGTTATCAAACCCGTTTTAGGGTGTGCGTAATTTAGCAAAAACCCTTTAAAATTGCAAGACCCCACACCTGAACGGCATGGGGTCGCGTTTGAGAGGTCCAGCCGGGCTACTGGACCGAGAAATAGAGGTCGTATCTGCCCGGAGGTGTGAAGTGCTGGATCGTACCCAGTACTCCGTTGGTCTGCCCGTTCTGCATGCTGCCCGCTTGGCTTCCGTCGTGGTAGACGTATGCTTCGCCCGAACAGCTGTCAGGCTCAAGACCGCAGCTCAAGGTACCGGCGATGAAACCATCAGTCGTGTTGGGATGCAGCCCTGCCGTGAACTGGACGTAACCGACGTTCTCCAGGTTCCCGAGCGGGCACAGCACGTAGTCGAGAAGATTGGAGGGCGCGATGCACTTGGTGTTCGCGGCGCCGATCAACGGCGAGCTCCAATAGTTCTCGATGCTCTGGCCGGAAGGCACGATACCTCCGGACAAACCCACGAACGCGAGCGGCTGAGACTGGTGATCCAGCTTGTAGCAGATCCACCAGCCTTGCTGCGGCACGATTCCGCAAGGCGGCAGGAGGCCCGTATCGACCGGAGCATCCGTCGCCGCATCTCCGGCTTCGTGCACGTCCTGTGCCACGTCTTCTGCGACATCGATTGGAGCATCAGTAGCGTCAGCTTCGGGAGAGGCTTCCGCTTCAGATACTACGTCTTCCGCGGCTGCATCAGCCTCTGTCACGACGTCCTGTGCCACGTCTTCCGCGACATCGATTGGCGCATCGGCAGCGTCAGCTTCAGGAGAGGCTTCAGGCAGCTTCTCGTCGCCAACCTCGACAGCAGCTTCCTTTCCGTCCGGCACTGCCGCGTCTCCAGGAGCCGTGTCTTCCGGCGATCCCGCTACCGAGAACTCTGCACCACCGCAACCGACCAGCGCCAGCATCAAGCCGGCGAGAACCAAAAACCACATTCTCATCATAACCTCCCAGGTACTTGAGCGCCCCCGGCCATGTTACCACGGCACGGGGGCGAGTTGATGGCCCTACTGGACCGTGAGCAGCATGTTGAGCGGAGCGTTCGGATCGGACTTGAGCAGTCCATCGTACGTCCCGTCCTTCATGGTCCCGACGACCATGTGACCGTCGCAGGCGTAGGCCTCGCCGACCACGTGGTCGCCGTCCGTACCGTTCCAGCTGAAGTAGCTGGTGATCGCGCTCGTGGGCGACCCGTCGTTGAGGCCAAAAATGGTGCTGATCGACATTCCTTGGAAGGCCGGTCCGAAGTCGCACAGGACTTCCTGATCGGTCGCGTAGTCGGCGACGCAACCCGGAAACGGGTTAGTCCAGCTGACGTCCGGCCTTGCGGCGTACGGCGGGTAGTTCACCCAGGCCGCAGCTGCCAGGAAGCCGTCGCCACGCGGCTGCGGCGCCACGAAGAGGATGGCCACATGGCCTTCCTCGACGTCGTCGCAGAACCCCGTCGGCGCTGCGTCTTCCGCCGCATCGTCGGCAGCAGCCTCGACTCCGGCATCCTTGTCGGACGCTGCGTCGGCCTTGGCTTCGACTGCCGCATCCTTCTGGGGCGCTGCGTCAGTCGCCGCCTCGGCGCCAGCATCCTCGCTTGGAGCCTGATTGACCGGCTCGCCGTTGGAGGCATCGCCGCACGCTGCGGCCAGAATCGAAAGCATCGTCACGAAAAGAATCGGCTTGCGCATGGCAACCTCTCTCTTGCTTGAGAAACGAACAGACGTTACCCACCTTGGATAACGAGACATAACACCATAAATTACACAAAATGTCAACCCCTGACCTAAATTTAGATAAAAAACTAAGAGAGCCTATTACAGCTCTCTTAAAGAAGATATTCTCCATGTTTTCACCATTTTGCCCTTTCATCCGGCCGGATTCGGCTCGTCCAGCCCTTTGACGAAAGAGATACGGCGACGTCGTGCCTCTTGCCTTACGCGTCGTTCCAGCTCGCGCCGGTTGAGGGTTGTGGCCAAGCCACCACCCAGCTCGATGCTCATCGCGAACACCTCGCCCTCGAACCTCATATTGGGACGTACGCCCAAGATGTTCGCTGCAGTGTAAACGCCGTTCTTGAAATAGACCACGATCGTCAGCTGCGTCATCCGGACCTCCGCACGAAAAAGAACCGTGGGTATATTAACCCAGCTTCACGACTTACTGTCAATCTTCCTCGTCTTCACCCTGCTTTCCGCTCTTAAGCGCGGTCACCATGTCATCCATGTCCCCCTCCAGGATGTTCTGGATGCTATGCCAAGAATGTTTGATGCGATGGTCGGTGATACGGTCCTGCGGATAGTTATAGGTCCTGATCTTTTCTGAACGGTCGCCATGTCCGATCTGCGAACGGCGTTCCGCATCCAATTCGCTATGCTTCTTCTCTTCCTCCAACTCCCACAAGCGCGCTCGCAAGATCGTCATCGCGCGCTCCCGGTTCTGCAGCTGCGAACGCTCATCTTGGCAGCTCACCACGATGCCCGACGGCATATGCGTAATGCGTACGGCCGAATATGTCGTATTCACCGACTGTCCGCCTTTGCCTCCGGCGCAGAAAGTATCGATACGCAGATCCTTGTTGTTGATCACGACTTCGGTTTCCTCGATTTCCGGCAAGACCGCGACGGTCGCGGTCGAGGTATGGATGCGCCCGGCTTTCTCGGTCGTCGGGATGCGCTGCACGCGATGCACGCCTGATTCGAACTTGAACTGGCCATACGCCCCCTTGCCTTTGATGCCGAAGACGACTTCCTTGAATCCGCCCTGTTCCGCTTGCGATTCCGAGATCAGCGCAGCTTTCCAGCCTTTCCGTTCGGCATAGCGCGTATACATGCGGAAAAGATCCGCCGCGAATAAGGCTGCCTCTTCTCCACCCGTTCCGGCTCGTATCTCGATGATCACGTCATTCTCGTCGTGCGGCTCTGGCGGGACAAGCGCGATTTCGAAAGCTGCCGTCGCATCAGCCAGCCTTTTTTCGGCCTGCGGCAACTCGAGTTGCGCCAACTCTTTGAGGTCGGTCTCGTCCGACGCTAATGCCACGCGCAAATCCTGCATCGCCCGTTCGGCTGCAGCATACTCATCCGCTGCCGCGACGACCCGTTGCGCTTGGTCATAAGCACGCGAAAGATCACGGAACTTCTTTTGGTCCGCGATCGTCTCCGGTCGACCCAGATCGTCTTCCAGCTTCTTGAGTTTTTCGCGCACTTCCAGTGCGGCTTTCTTAAGATCAGGCATATGTTTTCGCTTACATCGTACCACGTACTGGCTTCTTCAAGCTTCGGCTATTACAAAACCGCCATCTTGTAACGGCGGTTCTGTCTTTGATATCTAAGCTTCTGAAAGTTGCGAAGGATTCTTCTGCGCTTTCTTGGCTTCCTTCTGTGCGGCGCGCTTGACGGTCTTCGCCTTCTTGCCGGTCGTCTTCGCGCCTTTTTCGTCCTTGGCCTGCTGGCGTTCTGCGAACTTCTCGACGCGACGCGCGGTGTCGATCAACTTCTGTTTTCCTGTATAGAAAGGATGGCACTTGGAACAAAGCTCCACGTGGATCTCTTCGATCGTCGAACCGACGGTCATTTCGTTACCGCAAGCACACACGATCTTCGCTTTCGGATAGTATTTTGGATGGATTGCCGCCTTCATATTAGTGGCGAGAATATATCAAATGTCTGATATTTTGGCAAGTCTCATCGCTCCTGATGGCCGATTATTGCCCGGAAACGCAAGGCATGGCAATCTACGCAGCATGAAAACCGCTGACTTCGACTATATCCTGCCACCCGAAAGCATTGCCCAAGAACCCGTACGCCCTCGCGACCACTCCAAGTTGCTCGTACTTGAGCGTGACACCGGCGCGCTGAAACATCAGCATTTTTATGATATCGGCGACTATCTCCGTCCTGGAGATCTTCTGGTCGTGAACCGTAGCAAAGTCTTCAAAGCCCGTCTGCTTACCCAAGACCCATCAGACGTCGAGATATTCCTCCTACGACCGGATGGTGACTATTGGGTAGCGCTCGCCAAACCCGGACGCAAGTTAAAGGTAGGTTCGACCGTCAAATTCGCCGATGGTTCTGCTTGCGACGTAATCGGGAAAAAAGATGATGGGACGGTTCTTCTGGACTTCAGGAAGACTCCGGAAGAAGTCCTCGCCCTGACCGACAAGATAGGTGAAGTCCCGACGCCGCCATATGTCGAAAAAAAAGTTTCTGACGCCGCCGATTATCAGACCGTTTATGCCAAAGAGATAGGTTCAGTCGCCGCCCCGACGGCTGGCTTCCACTTCACCCCGGAGCTGATGGAAAAACTCAAATCACAAGGCATCGGATTCGCCGAAGTCATCCTGCATGTCGGACTCGGCACGTTCAGGCCGATGAAGACCGAGACACTGGAGGAACATGAGATGCACGAAGAATGGCTGGATATACCCACGGAAACCCTCGAAGCGATAAGACAGACCAAACATAAGGGTGGCCGCGTCATCTCCGTCGGCACGACGACCGTACGCGCCCTAGAATCAGGCATCACACACGGCTTCACTAAACTCTTCATAACTCCGGGTTACAGATTCAAGACCGTCGATGGCTTGATCACGAATTTCCATTTACCTAAATCCACGCTCATCGTGCTCGTCTCATCCTTCGTCGGTGAACATAATGATGATGCAGACTGGGGCCGTCGTACCGTTCTGACTGCATACAAAGAAGCGATCGCTAAAGGTTACAGGTTCTACTCATTCGGCGACGCGATGCTGATAATTTAACTATTCTGTCATCCCGGACTTGATCCGGGATCCAGAAACCGTCATCCCTTTTTTCTTGCCACCTTTTTAGTAAAGGTGGCGCCAAAAGCGCCGGCTAGACTCCACTCGCCGGGAAAATCCATCGAGACTCACTCCGCCTCACTATACGCTGCGCTTGACGTTCGGCGTTTACGCTCGCTTTCGACGGGTGTTTCCTACGGCTCGGTCGCATGCCGGCATGGGGCGAAAACTTTTTTATAATTGGAAGGCCCCGGTGTACAGCTTGTACCCGGGGCTTCTTGGTCCGAGACTTGGACCGATGTGGAGGCGCGCGACGCGGTGTTGTCGCGTTGGTGCGTCGCGCTCAGTTGCAGAATTCAGGAAGGGTTCGCGTGCTGCTCAGCGGCGCGGCGTAGTGTCGTCCGCCGACTGACGCTGAGCAAGTGTCGAAGTCAGCTACCCGAAGTCGTCGATCGTGGCCATCGTGGCCTCGTTGTTCCCGTTCAGCTCGCGAGCTCGGAGCCCGTGAACTGGTCCTCGTGCAGCGCGTAGTCGCCGGCGCCGGTGAGGAACATGGTCGATGTCGAACTGCGGTTGTCGTGGCGCGCCGTCGTCAGCTTACAGATATGATCGCTCAGCAAACGGACGCTACCCATAGTTGCTCTTCTCCTTCGGCATGACGTCGCTCTCCTTTTTTCTCTGCGTTTTTCTTTCCCGCCACCGAAGTGACGGTGCCCTCTGCGGGGCGGCGTGCTGAATGCTTAGCATTCAAGCACGTCTAGCCGATCCTGTCAAGCCTAACCAGGAGGTTTCATGTCCCTATCCCCCAACACCCTCCAGATCACTGCGACGACCCAGAAGATGAAAAGGATCAGGACGGATGAACCGAAGCACCAAATGGCTGCCATCCTTACCTCCACGCCGGATGCTGCATGGTCCGCAGATTCTGCTCACGAGCGGCAATCAACTGATCAAGGAACTCCTTGATCTGTTCGGCCGCCGCAACAGCATATGCCGTCGGGCAGGGCCACGGACTCATCCGGAAGATGCCGTTCAGGATATCCGCCGGATTGGCCGGCATCCCTTGGTAGCGCGGAATCACGTGCCAATGCAGATGCTCGATTGCTTCGCCGATCGAACAGACGTACACCCGCTGAGGATTCATGGCCCGCGCCACAGCCTCCGCCACGTCACGCAGCAGGAGGCCGAGCGTCACAGACTCTTCCGCCGTTATCAAGTACACATGCTTCACGTGCCTCCTGGCGCGGACGATCATGTGCCCCTTGAGCGGGGAAAAGGTCGCGTCGCCAGGATTCAAGGCGTGATCCACGCTCCAGTGGTCGTCGCTGTAGAGCACCCCGCCTGGTGCCACGACCTCGCCTGCGTTCAACTGGCATGCCAAACATCTCTTCTTCATGGACAGCTCCTCCGTCGAAAGACCCGTCCGTAAAATAACCACAGTTCACGGACAGCGTCAAAGGCACTTAAAGTATGTTCTCGATCAACCTCAGATTAGGCCTTTCTCCAGGCAAAACAAGAATCGCCAAAGCATCAACTTGATATTCGACGTCTTCAACGGCTTTATCTCGAAGATAAGTCTCAATGGCACGCGCCAGATGTTTAAGTTTGGTGGGTGTTATCGCCTCTTCGGGATAGCCGAAATCCAGGCTATGCCTCGTCTTGATCTCGACGAAATGCAGCTTACCCTCTTTTTCGGCGATCAGGTCTATCTCACCCAATCGGCAACTCCAGTTGCGCGCTACGACCCTGAATCCGCGCGAGACAAAAAAGGACGCGGCAAGATCCTCGCCGCGATTCCCGAAAACCCTTCGTTTGTCCATCCCCCGAGCCTTGATTACCGATCGTTATTTCTTCTTCGGTAACCACTTATTGATGCTCTCTTCTGCCAGACGCTTCTGCCTGATCTTCGGTATTTCAACTGACCAATAACGATAGATCGTCCAGAACCAAATGCCTACACCGATAAGCCAGAAGATATACAACACCCGCATCGACAAGACGTTGATGCGTTCGAAAGTGAAGAACTGCAACAGGAGTCCGACCAAAGACATGGTCACCGCAAGATTACCCAAGCGACCTATGGCGCGCTTCACGAGCTTATCCTGTTTCGATTTACCTTTTACGAAATAAGCCGCGATACCGGCGACGAACAGCAATCCGAAAAACACCCACAGCGCGATATCGACCCAAAACATGAAAGGCGTCGGGCTTAAGGCGAACCAATAGCGTAACGTAAGTGGTGGAGGTAGCTGCATATATTTGCCCCAAAGACTGCCAGAAAAACAACCAATAGGCAAGCACTGCCGGCTTCTTCCGTCGTTTCTGTTTTTTATCGGAAACCGAAAATCAAACCTTCTGCCTAGGACGACGGAGCTGAATCCTCTAATTGCTTATCCGTCCTGTAATATATCAATCCGTAATGGTAGGGCCCTGCTTCGAAACTGTCGTGATATTCGATCAAAGGCGACTCAAGTACTTTTTTCGCTTCTTCGGCATCTATCCGCTTGTCAGGCGCAGGACCAAGAGGGCTCGCCGTGGTTTTCCACTCCACCACCACGATGCGGCTGCCAGGCCGCGCCAGTCGCGCCATCTCGCGCAGAAGCTGTGGTCTGTTCTGGGAAAGGTAAAGGTTATTGATCAGCAACGTAAGGTCCAATGACCCTTCATCGATCCGCGTAGCACCGAAGACATCGATATCTGACCAGACAGGGAAGACGTTCCAGAACTGTTGATCTTTGGCTCTGCGTTCGATCTGGTCCAACACGCTCCTTTGGACATCGACGGCATATACTGCGCCCTGGGCTCCGACGAGCTGCGCGGCCGGGAATACGAAATGTCCCAAGGAACCGCAACCCAAATCGGCGACACGATTACCCTGCCTGATCCCCACGCGCTCCAGCAGCTTGAATGGGTTGATGAGTTCTGTGCCGCTTTGGTTCACCATATTATTTTTGTTGCGGGAATAATGCCGCGCCGAGCGTTGCATTCAGGAACGCAGTCCACATATCGGTCGCCCACAGGAAGCCGACAAGGATCAGGATGAGACCGATTGTCTTGTACATGATGTTCGTGCCTCCTCCACCGAGCTTGGCATCAGCCCATGCGATTGTCCCGAAAGTTTCGATGAACTTCCTTGTTTTCCATACGAACACGAAACCGATGGCCACAAGGACCAGACCGATGATGATGCGAGTAATCATATTGAGCCCATTATAGCAAATTTACTTGAACTCCGCCCTCTCTCCGTCTTGCGCGACGACCGTATCACCGAAAAATCCTGAAGCGCGCACTTCGGAGATCATGACCTGCGGTTCGTCCAATCCCATGTAATGCACTAACCACAATCTTTTAGCTCCGCTTTTCAACGCGATGTCACCGCATTGCCTCGGCCCCATATGGCCATAGCCTCCGGTGTACTCCTGTCCGACCCTGACCTGACAATCCGCGATCAACAAATCCGCGCTCTGCGCCAAAATCCGGGCTCCCTCGCAGAGTCCCGTATCGCCCGTATATGCGACTGTGCCATACGGAGTCTCCAACCTGAACCCCATGGCTGGATGTTTTCCGTAGCCGTGATAGACGCTGAACGCTTTCAAATTTATCCCTGGCTTGAGTTCTTCCTCGAAGCCGTCATCCATGGCTATGAACTGCGGCGCGAACTCGTTCCAGTAACCGCCGTCATTCTCCGGCTGATGCCAATTCCATACTTGAGGGAAGTCACGCGCCAACGTCTTCTGCAGATAGATCTTCATCTCCGCCGTCCTCGCATCATGCGTACCCCACAGATGACGGCAAAGTTTGGCCTGGATGAGTTGGGGCAGACAGGCGTGATCCGGATGCGCATGCGTGACTGCGACATGCGTTATGAGCCCATAATCTATTCCGGCGGCCTGCAACCTGAAGCGTATCCCTTCGCTGCAATCGAAAAGGATATTCAGGCCATCGACTTCGATCAGATAGGCGGGCGGCTGACGATCCGGGATATGGTGAACTCCGTTCACGCAAATCCCCGTGCCCAAAGCTAAGACTTTCAATGACATATTTAATAGTATAGAACTTTCTCGTTTGGATGCAGAACAAGGAAAAACCGAGCAACGGAGCGACCCGCCCGCCACGCTTGCCGAGCAAGCGAGGCATTGCGGGCGCGGCGCGTACTGGAGCGTACGCGGAGCGAATGGCGCAGGTTATGACACCGTTATGCGCCAAACGAGGAAGTTCTTACATGATACGCGACATGCGGGATGATTTGTAGGGGCGCTGGATCAACCTAAAATAGCATCCCGTACTTCCGGCACCTCGATCTCCCCCAACTCATCACCTAAATGCTTTAGATGCAGAAGATGTAACCGTGCATCAAATTGCTCCGCCAAAAATTTCCCCTCCCCTATCGGTACAACATCATCGTCATCCGAATGGAACACGAACCATGTTTCGGCCTTTTGTCTGATCTTCCCGAAATCGATCGGCTCTTCGAACCAACCGACGAACCTGTGCTTCAGACGCTCGATGACCGGACTTGGATACTCCCGACAGAATCCTGCGACCAAAAGTATCTTTCTGATTTTCCACTCACCGACTTCCAACGTCTTAAGCAACGCATACGTCCCCAAGGAATGCGCCACTACGATTTCCGGCTGTACCGACAGTCCTGCGCCTATTTTTTCCATCCACGCAGCCAAAGACGTTTCGTCGTCTAACGCGACACTAGCGACCTCGAACCCACGTGGCGTAAGGTCATCGTTTAAACGCTTCAGCCATCCTGCATCAACCGGACTCTTATAACCATGGATCAATAAGACTCGCATACGCACCTAAGATACCACAAACCCCGCTTGTTAAGAGCGGGGTTTGGTTTATTTCTATTTTGATTTTCTCTCCTTCTCATCCCGTCCGAATCTCTTCAGATGGGAAGTTGAAGGGAGAATCGAGAACCGATCCTCCTTTTCAGGCTGCACGAGCGACGATGAGCGTGGCGTGGACGGCTTCCGCGACTTCTCGGGAACCCGTCCAGAATTCCAGGATCCCGCCGAAAACCTCGACCCAGCGCCCAGTCAAACCGAGCTGATGGACACCATCGGCGCTGAAAACGCCTTTGCCGCGGATGACGCGACGCGTTGATGCCAATCCGATGGCGTTTTCGGTCAGTGCGCTGTAATGGACGCCGTCGTCCGTCTTGAAAGGCACGAGACGCACGCTACCAGAGGACAGCGTCACGGAATACATCACTCTCACGACGACCTCCAAAGAACATGACTTCTTCTCGCTACGCTTCCGGGATATTCCACCCATCAGTCATAACAAGATTCTTCGCCTTCGGCTCCGTCGTCGAGTTTTTCGACAACGCGGCTGAAGGGAGGACAGCGGGACGCCATCCTCAAGTTGGATACAGGATATCACTTACATCGGGTTGTCCGGAGAATTCCTCTTCGAGCTGAAGTAAGACTTGGCGAACTGCATTGTTTCCAATGCTACTTCAGCCAACGCTCGCGTGGGTGCCCAGTACTCCAGGGCATTGTCTATGACGCACCAGGTACCAATGCCACCTAACAGTTGCCCGTTTAGGTCATACATTAAAAAGATGCTCTTGTGCACCCTCTGTGGCACCGATGTCTTGTCGCGATCCGCTGGAATGACTTCATAGCGCTCGCCGTCCTCGGAAGTGAAGATGATGATTTCTGCTTTTTCTCCGTACAGCGTCGCTACATGATACGTTCTGTCATTCGTCGCTACCTGATGTGCGTGCTGCATGATAAACCTCAATGGAAAGATCCGACTCCCTCGGAATCTCCGAACGCCACATGCGCTCAGAGAGCCGGTTGGGGTGCCAAACGCAGGATGCGCTTGGCGTGGTGAAAGGTACGTGCTTGATCAGAGACGAATGTCCATGATGCAACGGATGATCGCCGCGAGCTCCTCGATGCTGGAGGCCTTCACGAACTGTCGCGAACCATGCACCGGGCCGCTCATCGGACGCCCCTTCTCGTCCTTCTTGTCCGAGAACTGGAAGTTCTCGAGGCCGAGCGAAGGCAGGTAGGTGCTGACAAAGAAGATGCCGTACGCGGGGTTGTACTGCACCGCCCAGGCGTGGCCGGCGATGTACGCGCCCTGAGCACAGCCGTCCTGCGTCCCGAACGGAACGCCGTCGACGAGCTGGAACAGCCCCTTCATCTTCTCGAACTCGGCCTTGGCGGCCTCGACGCGGGCAGTGGCGTCTGCGTACAGCTTCTCGAACTCGACGAGCTGTGCGTAGAACCCTTCCTTGTTGATTCCGCCCTCGCGACAGATGCTGCACGCCGCGAGCCACCACGTGGTCTCGCTGTCCGGGCTCATCTCGACGGCCTCGCGTCGCACCTGCTCGACCGCCTCCGGCGTGTACGCGCCGTGCAGGATCGCCGAGAGGCGCTGTTTGTCCTCGGGGATGAGCCCGAGCGCGCAGGCGATGCCGGCATCGAAGCCGGGTGCGTTCGCGTCGTCCCCGGTCGGGATGCGCTCGGTGAGCGACCCGACCGCGTCGATGTACGACGGCCAGTTACCCAGAGCAGCGAGGCGAGAAGCGGCGGCGGTGGCAGTAGCGACGAAATTCGACATGGTATACCTCTACGATTGGAAAGATCGGACTCCCTCGGAATCTCCGAACGCCACATGCGCTCAGAGAACCGGTTGGGGTGCCAAACGCTGGATGCGCTTGGCAGGGTTGAAGGTGCGGAGGAGTGGACTGATCACGACTACATGTAGCAGAGATCGCTACGATGGTTCGTGGCGGGCGAGAGCGTCTTGCCCAAGCGCACGCTCGCGGCGATCGCTTCGGCGACATTCTCGTCGTCCGTCCAGAACTCGTGGACTCTGTTGTACAGGATCCAAGCTCCGAACGAACCCAGCCGCTCACAGTTGCCGTTGGCCGTGAAGAGCTCACCATCGCGAATCGTACGCCTGTGGTGACCCGCTCGCGACCAGTCCGCGTAGCCGACCTGCTCGCCCTTATCGTTGGTCATGGCCTTCATCGGGATGGTATAGTTCGTCCCATCTTCCGAGACGAACTCGACCACGCTGACGGAACGGCTGTCGGCGACGACGCAATAGCTCGTGTACATAGCTTCACCTCAAAGGTTCAAGACACTGGTTTCAAGCAGCCGCAGGGATTCCTCCCGTTGTACATACTTGAGCTCCATCTGTCCGCTCGATTTACCGACTTGTTCAGTCAGAAACTCACGCGGATAGCCAGCTTTAACATGACAAGATAACATATTTTTATACTTTTGTCAATGTATATACTTACAAAAAATGTTTCTAAATTTAGACATTTTTATTTAGCTAAATTAAGGCAAAAGTTAATTGGTTATTATAAAACCGCGATAAACATTAAGGCTGGACAAGCAAACCCCTTTTCTATACCATAAGCCAACAATTATGGACGCCTAGCTTCCCCCTCCGTAAAACTACGGGGGACAGGACGCGAGGCACTAGAAAATTTGGACGCCTAGCTCAGTTGGTTAGAGCGTCTCGTTTACACCGAGAAGGTCAGGGGTTCAAATCCCTTGGCGTCCACCATGCAAAAAACCCGCGAAAGCGGATTTTTTGTTTTAACCGATAAAATTACTTGATCACCTCTTCTTGCTTCCCATCATTTCCTTATATTTCTCGCAAGTCGATTTTACATTCTCCAGTTCTTCCGCGAATTTCTGCTGAAACGACAGATAATATCCGGCGTCCAACTTAGTCCAGACATCTTTCGACTCGAACGGTAAAAGTTTAGCCTCCGCTTCTTTAGTCTTTTTCCATAACCTCTCCAAGACTGACTGCACATTTGGATCCGAGAATTCCTCGACTAAAGCACCGACTTCCTGCATATCTTTTTCGCGCTTTTTGACCATCTCATCCAATTCTTTTTTCCCCTCTCCGACCATCATCAAGACTTCATATCCTGCGTTGGCCCGCAACAAGACTTCTCGCAGATCTTCCGGCGCCACCGCATCACGCAAATCCTGCGTGGCCGCCTTTCCTGCCAAACCGGCGATAAATTCCGCTGCCCTGACTAAACTCTGTTCACGCTCCTGTTGCCAGCCTGCCATGATCTTTGGGTCGTTAGCGAACGGCTTATCTTTCAACGAAGCCAGCCTCGCATCAGCAGACGCAAGCATGCGCTGATAATGCTCTTGCGGGCTCAACGTGGATTGTTCGGGATTAAACATATTGCATGCATCTTATCCGAAGCGGCAATTCTTGACAAAAGCTGCAAAAATGTAAAAACAAAAAAATCGAGCAACGAGCCGATTTGCGTCTTCCCCTCTTGGTGTCAGGAGTATCTTCCCGGGACCGAGACGAGTGCGGAGCGAGCAGCGCTCCGGCTAAGTTATTCAAGATACGACCGCAAAGTCAACTGAAATCCTTCCATTTGGACCACGGTTTCTCTCACGGGAACCACATCGACATAAAACGAGCCGTCCTCCTGCTGAATTCTGTCCGCGTACTTCTCGAGCGCCTCCTTCGACCAAGGGCAGGCGTATTGGCCCGGGTCATAACTATGGACCTCCAAGCCTGGACAATGGTGCTTAGCCTTCATACCCACATCCAGTACAAGCAGGTCACTCACCACCTCGCAGCCCTCGAGCGCCGCATCGTGCTTATCAGCCTCGAACTCGACCGACACGACACGCCCTGCCAACAACTTCATCAGATTTTTCATGCATTCCTCCTCTTCCGTATCCGACCTAAGTCAGATGCAAGAGAGGATGCGGGACGTCGAGTAACGTGCCCGCTCCAGAAGAATATGCGATGGACCGAAGTCCTTTCCTTTGCGGATTTACCCCGCATCGGATCTGATGTGCCGACGTTTCCTGAAGTCGTCAAGCACAGAAACCATGGGCTCTACCTCTGCGCTGTTCGGACGCAGCGGATTTTTCGTTCAGCAGCGCCTCTCCAGGAGGATGCCAGGAACGCCCGTGGAACCTAGTTGAAAGCAGCGAGACCTTCGCTACCCCGCTTTAGCCGTCGCACCGGCTAAGCGTCATCTGTCTCCGTAGCTGCTGGCCAGCGCCGGAGGTTCTCCTTAGATGGAAGTTAGTTGCCGAGACTTCCTTCCATGGCCGGTGTTGCCGCAAGAGCATTGCCTAAGGCTGGCGTCAGATGATCGCCGCAACCCGTAAAAATCGGCTTTCGATCCTTGCGGCTTGCGGTAATCAGAAACTTTTTTCACCTGCCCTCTTCCGTCTCCGATGTCGCCATCAGCTGCGGGAGAGGATGCGCGAGTTCGGAGTAACCGAGCTCGCGCTCCAGGAGAGAAACGATGTGCCACCGACTGACCTGCAATTTAGCAGCGCCGGTCAACACTTGGTGCCGCGGACACCTCCTTCAGCCTCAAGTCGAGGTCCTGTTAGGTTGGAGGTGTGCGCACACCTCCTTCGGGAACCACTCTGGGCCCCACGACGCATGGCTGTCGATTCAGCCTTGCGCCGTACACAATCTGGAGACCATTGCCCCAGTGCGTATACGGGGTTTCCGTTACGCATTCGCCTACCCGCGCCGGCCCACGGTGTAACCGTGAGGCGGACCAACGGATCGGGAGACTCCCCGAAGCAGACGACAAATGGTTGTGCACCACCCGGTCCTCGCACAGACTTCCGATGTTCAGAGGTCTATGTGAGGACCGGATTATCGATTATCCAAAGTGCTTTTCCCCTCTTCCATCCGGGACGTATGACGTTCTGGCCGGGAGAAGGCGTGCGAACCGGAGTTACCCAGCTCGCACGACACGAGAGGATGCACTGACGAAGACTTATCTACGCAGACTTAGGTCCTTTCGGCCCTATGCCCTTGCAGACTCCCGCGGTCACCCGCAGGTTCGGTGGCAAACATCGCAAGCAGTGGCCTGCCGCTCGCTGATGATGCCATCCTCGGTTTTTTATGGTTCACACCCACGAAGCATGGCTGGCGCATCCAGTGCAGCCAGGCTCCGCCGAATCCAGCAGGGCCTATGGGGGCCTTACACCGCTGAATCCGTAACCGAACGGCTTGAGGTCCATCTGGACTTGACCAGGTCCCTCATCTGACGGCGCCGTTTTGGGTACCGATTTAACGGTCCCGGATTAGGTTTTGCGGCGCGGTCGGACGAAGGACCTGATTTTTCCAGGTGCCTCATCTTTTTACTTGAAGGTTCAAACCGTTTCTCATCCTCGAACAATCGTAATCTATCACAAGTCGAAATATTTGTCAAGAGCTACATTACATAATTATATATTTGATACTAAATTTGCATATTTTATTGAATATTTATGTATAATATTTTTCTACGTTAATACGCTATAAGAAAAGATAAATTCTGTCAGTCTAACCATTGACAAAAAAATAAAATTACGCTATATTATTTTGCGTAATCTGGCACAAGTCGTTTTTCGACCACCCAGGCTACTCGCCCTTACTTATCCCATCTACACGCCCAGCTATCCCCCATAAGCAAGGAACTTCCTGCGACGTCCGTCAAAGATCGGACAAAGTGCGACGACCAAAACCTTGTCCAAGGTCGCATGTCCACGCAGGAAGGAGGTCCAAATGGGAAGCGGAAGCTGAGGCAATACCCCACTTAGCCTTTCAGGCGGTGGGGTTTGTCGTATCTGATGACACAAGAAGCTCAAAAAAACGCCTTTGCTGAACCATGAATCTTAAAAGCTTAAACGCTAATTTTTCCCGAATTCCGGCAGATCCTCTGCACCTTTCCAAGCCAACCCGAACAAAATGCGGTATGTATCGGCTAAGACCTTATTTTCCGCGATGACCCCTGAAACTTTCCCCTTGAAAGAGACCATGGCGACTTTATCGCCGTAGATGATCACATCACCGAAAAATTCGCCTAATTCTGCCGGCAACAACCTCGCCTCTACGCCTTCTCGAACCCTCGAAACCTTTCCGGCCAAAAGCGCCTGCCCTTTAGCTTTGAATTTCGCGATTATCTTTTGCGCCGATTCCAGCTCTTGTGCAGAAAAGACGTTTTTGACCGCATCAAGATTAGCTATCTCATAGGTCATCTCGGGATGGCTTTCGACCAAATCATGCATTATCGCCTTCAGCCCTTCGATGCCTTCATAGAATTTTACCGTCGGTCTCTCACCCTTCCTCATCAGACGCAGGTCTTCGATGACCGCCTCTATCTCCCCCACTTTGCTGGACAGCACATTGACTTGCGACCTTCCGAAATCCACCAGTCTTTCCGGCGGTTCCGCGGCGTACAAATTCCTCTTTCCTTTGACTATCGAGGTCATCAGGCCTTTCTGTACCAGCTGGTCGATGGCGAGATAGGTCGCTGGCCGGGAAAAACCGGATTTTTTCACCAACAATTGGGCTTGAGCTGGTCCGGTCTCCAAAGCCGCCATATATACGGCGACTTCGCTTTCGTTAAGACCGATTGATTTTATGAGACTCCGATAATCAGGCATGCGTGGATGATACAGTAAACGCAGTGTTTTTTGAATTCTTTAGTGAAACTATATTCAAAATTTTTTTCGCGGCAAAAGGAGAAGCGCCGTGGTTCTCACGGCGCCCAGTGGAGGCAGAACAAGGTCAGTACACATGCAGCTTGTTGAGCAAGCTATCTTGGAAAATCGCGAATCCGCCTGCGTAGTGCAAGGAGGCGTAGCCGCCTGCGTTGATCAGCGTCGAATTGCTGTCGTACCCAGGGTAGGTTGCGATGAAAACATCGTAGCTCGTTCCGATAGCCAGGTCAGTGTCGGTCTTCCCCGTCCATCCCTCCGAAACGGAGATGTGGGAGAAGTATCCGTAAGCCCACACCAGCACAAGGCCGTCGTTGCACGACGAGATCTCCAGCGTGTCGCCGATTCCGCCCTGGTGGCCTTGGTAGATGCCCCAGCCCGGACACTCATCGATCATTTGCCAGGCATACGCGTCAGGCCACACGCTGAGCGTGCTGATCTCACCGTAGGTGGAGTTGTTGTTTTGCGTCGTATCCCACGTCAGCAACTCCTCGCAGCTCGGGCAGTAGAAGGCGGCATCAGGCGCTGCGTCTTCACCGACTTCGTCAGATGCGTCGACCGCTGCATCATCAGGTGCGTCTTCGTCGGCTTCGACAGACGTGTCCTGGACCACATCAGGAAGGGCATCCTCGCCGACTTCGGCTGCCACATCCGGAGCAACATCGCTGACCGCATCCGATGCGTCGGCTGACCCATCATCAGTTGCATCAGGTGGCGACATACCATCAGCTTCAACGGACGCATCCTGGGCCGCATCGGCAGTCGCTTCCTCAGTCGCATCATCGGACGCATCCGGAGATGCGTTGACGGACACTTCGGTCTTCGCGTCCGAAGAGCACCCCTGCCAAACCGGCGACAAAACTGCAATCGAACCCAGAAGGCAAAGGAACGTTCTGTTCTGCATGACGACCTCCTTCACAGACTGGCTTCAACGTAGCAGAGGCCTATACTGACGTCAATCCATCTTTCCCACAAAACAAAAAACGACGTTTAACGTCGCCTTCTGTTTTCTGGTTTCGCGTCTAACGCGATGGTGCGCAGGAGAGGATTTGAACCTCCATGGGGTTGCCCCCGCTAGCCCCTCAAGCTAGTGCGTATACCAATTCCGCCACCTGCGCTTGCTTTTCTAGATGCCCGTCAGATTAGCATTATGCCTGGCTTTTTGCAATCCCTCGCCTTCGGGGCTTATACGTCTGTTCCTCCCTGTCACGAAGCGCAATTTTTTAGGTTCTACGCCTATCTCGAACCTCATTCCGTTGGCTGCATAATAGTCAGCCTTGACCTCCACCGGCTGGTCGCTGACTATGTTGCCGGAGCTCAAGAATAATCGTGTGACCGGAGCTTCAGCTTTGCGGAAAAATCCCGAGCCTGCTTTCTCTTCTACCGGTTTCACTATCACCTCCAATAGGCCATCCTTGGCGTCCGCCCATTCGGGTTTAGCTTCAGTCAGACTCCCCAAATTACGGATGAAGATAGAACCGCCTTTATAGGGCGAGATGCGATATTTTCCCTCGACTTCTATCGCGGCATTAGTATTGGATAACGAGATCTCGGATAAAAAATATCGGTCATCCAACCGACCGACATCCAACCACTCGATCAACCTGGCGCTCAAGACGTCACATGCCCCGGCCCCGATGGGAATCCCCAAAAGACTTGCCACATTCGTCGGCGGTCCGACCGGGATATATGCCAATGTGACCTGCATGTCCGGTAAAAACCACAGGACTTTATCCAATGTCCTATCGTTGCCCACTACCACGACTGTAGTGTCACTATCCTGCACCAAACTCTGCACGATGTCTCTGGCATTACGGAACAAAGTCAGACGACCGACCCTTCCCGTAAGATCCAATGACGCCAACCTTGCATCAACCTCCGACAGCACGTGCTCGAATTTACGATCGCTTAAGAAATCGTCATAGATGAACGCGTAGTTGCCGTGGCGCATATCTTTGCACCCTGCCGCAGGGCGCTAACTTTCCTTGGCGGCGTTTTTCGCCTCGCTTTGCCGCGGTGCAGGAGCGGACTTGACTTGCCCGACCATGAACTTACCGTTAAGTGCGGCCCCGGCTTCGACGATTGCCGTCTCACAGGTCACGTCGCCCTGGACCTTAGCGGTCGCTTTGAGCTCCAGCCTTCCGGAGACGTTGATCGTACCTTCCACATCGCCAGCTACGACCGCATTCGCTGCGCTGACGTCTGCCTTAAGGCGAGCTTCGTTACCGACGGTCAACAGACCGTTAGTGCTGACATGACCGTTGACTTGTCCCTCGATCATGACATCTCCCTGGCTATCGAAATCGCCTTCGACCTTCACCCCCTTGGCGATGACGGTCATCCCGTTTGATACACTGTTTGGCATAAAATTTTTGGTTTCCGGCATTTCCTGCCGTTTTGATGATGAAAACATACGTGCATAAAGTACCAAAAAAGGCTTAAGAACAAAACCAAATTGTCAAAGGTCCGGTTCAGACCAAGCCACAAGGCAATTTTACCGTAAATACGCTCCCGCCACGCTGTTTGTCGCAGACGACTCCGATCGATCCACCGGCTGCCTCGATAAGTTGTTTTACGATATACAGACCCAAACCAGTCCCATCGGTCTGATGTCTTCTCCCGACCTTTCCGCGATGGAATTTCTTGAACAGGTCCCGGCACTCATCATCCGTAAGTCCTGGTCCGCTGTCCGCCACTTTCAACTCCAAACTCCTGCCTGCCAATGTCACGCTCACTTTGATCCCGCCGTTGTCGGTATATTTGACCGCATTATCCAACAGATTGAATAGCACATTCTCCATGACCTCCCTATCGATATCTAACCGTTGCGGGATCAGATCGCTTATCTCAAGATCCAGCTTCAGATGCTTGGCGACAGCCACGGTCTCCATCTCTTTAACTATCTTCCCCAATTCGAGCCTGACGTCCGTCGGGACTTGCGATGTCTGATATTTGCCCATCTCGAGGCGCGAAGCGTTCAGGAACGTCTCCGACAACGACAACAGGCGCGTCACAGTATCCTGCATCTGACCGACCATGGTCTTGGCTTTATCCGGCAATTCGCCTAAATCGCCATTCACCAGCATGGATGAAGCTGCCCTGACGCCGCCCAGCGGTCCTCGGAGCTGATGCGCTACCATGTCTATGAAATCCGATTTCGCTTCCTCGAGAAGTCGGAGCTGCCGATTAGAGTCTTCCAGGATAAGACGCTTCGTCCTCTCCCCTTTGACGGTCCTGATCGCCACCAAACCGAAAACTCCGACGATCAAGGAACCGAGGATTGCGACTACGACCTCTTCAAGCTCGTCAGAACGCAAAACGATGACCAAGGCATAAGCCGCCAACAGCAGGAAAAAAGCTTCCAGGCTGCCGAATTTCACATCCAAGAATCCTGTCCGCACGAAAGCCATCAACGACAGCACCAAAAAAGATGCGGCGATGAAAGGCATCAATAGCCCCGTCGGGATCGGACCGATAATCACCTGCAGGACTCCGGCGATCATGAATATCGTCAGGATGACGATGCCGTAGACGGCACGGCGCCTGTCCAAAGTCGTCTCGGTCTTGGATATGGCTTGCGGGTATAGCTGGAAGGCTACATGCAGCGTCGCCAAGGCATACAAAATAATGACCAGGATCGCCGCTCCTTGCAGACAAGCTTGTTGCGGCAACCAGACGAAATTAAGTTCCCGCGCCAAAATCGCGGAAAAAAGCAGTATCGTAGCCAGAAACGATGAAAAATAGAACAAACCTACGTTACGACGGACGCTGCGCGATGAAAGATAGGACGAGGCATGCATCACGATGGCCGGACCGAAACATACGGAAAAATAGAAATAGAATTTCCAACCTAGGATTTGCCAATGCGGAAGCGGAGCGTTAAGGCTGACGAACCAATCAGCCAAAGTCCACATGGCCAAAGAGAACGTCATGAGCGCATAAAGTACGTTTCCTGTGCCCCACTTGTTCCTCCACCATGCGATGAATCCCAAAATCAAAGCCGCGACACCGGCGCCGACCGTCAAAGAAAGCTCTAGTGGTACTAGCTGCATGTCTGAAAAACAGGATTATTTTATCCTGTTTTCATCCATAAAGCCATTTTTTGCTTACCGTCTACATCTCCTCCGGCACCGGAATGCCCAACAGATCCAGTCCCAGTATCATCACCGACGCGACGGATGCGGCCAGACGCAAGCGCGCTTCCTTGACGCCTTCTTCCGCCGTCAGCACCGGCACGTCGCGATAAAAATCATTCACCGCTTGAGCGGTCTCGAAACACCAATGCGCCACGGCTGTCGGCTTGAGTTCGGCCGCGGCACGTTTGCAGACGATCGGAAACTCAGCCATCTTGAGCGCCAGCTTCTTCTCGCCCAGTTCTTTCAGTTGCCGCATATCTTCGCTTTGTCCGAATTTTCCCGGTTCCCACCCTGCCTTCTTCAGGATCGAGTTAAGACGCGTCACTGCATACTGGATGTACGGTCCCGTATCGCCATCGAACGCCAAGGATTTCTCCAGATCGAAGACGATGACTTTGTCGCTGTCCTGTTTCAGCATCCCATACTTCAGGCCTCCCATGGCGATGCACCAAGCCACGTGCTCGATCTTCCCGTCCGGCCAATCTTCATGTCGCGTCGTGGTCTCCTTGCGTGCGTAAGCCAAAAGCTCGTCACGGAACGACTGGTAAGTGACGATATTGCCTTCGCGACTCGACATGGCACCGGACTTCAAGGTCAAGAATTCATACCCCACAAACTCCAGCTTCTTTTTCAACCCCATCAGCTCCAATGTCCGGGAAAGTTGTTTGAAATAGAGGCTTTGCCGATTATCGATCAGATGCAGGCTGCGCTCTAGCTTGGGATATTCCTCGAATTTCAACTGCGCCAAGGCCAAATCCTTGGTCGAATACAAGGCTGTCCCGTCAGACCGGCGTATGACGAACACGCCTAACTTTTCGGCCTCCAGGTCCACGATGACGGCGCCTTGGCTCTCTTTGGCTATGCCGGATCGTAACAAAGTATCCACTTGCTGCTGCCCTCGATCGACGACTTCGCTCTCGAAATATTGTCTGTCGATCAGCACCCCCAGCTCCTGGAAGATCTCTTGCATCTCGATCACTGACCAGCGTCGTGTTTCCTGCCACAGCTTGTTCCACGCCGGATCCCTGGCCTCCAATTTCTGCTGCACCAAAGAGACCTGTTTCTTCCATTCCTCGTTCTCATCCAAGAGTTTCGTCGATTCGGCATAGATGTGACCCAGATAATTTCCTGTCCGGTTTTCCTTGGAGATGCTGTGCAGCACCTGATCCGCCATTTCGATGGAAAAATTCTCCAGCACGTGGTCCGCCCAAGCGTCGTCCGGCATGTCGGGCGGTGGTGTCTGCCCTTTCTTGAGTTTAGGCTTGGGTTGGGCGACCTTATCCGAATGCTGACGCACCAACAGCCACAGGCATTTCGAGACATGCGCACCAACGTCACCGTGATAGCTGGCCGAGATGACTTTCCATCCGTCCAACTGCAACAACCTTCCGAGGCTTGAGCCGAGGACCAGATTACGCAGATGGCCAACGTGCATCTCCTTATGCGTGTTCGGCTGCGCATACTCGAGCATCAGCTGCCGGTCCCTGCCTTCTTCCGTAAAACCGTATTTCTTGGCCATGTGCTCCACATCCTGGATGACGCGCAACGCCAAATCCGATGTCTTCAATACTATGTTCAGATACGGACCAGCCGCTTCCGCCTTCTCGATCGAATGATCGTTCACTTTGGATATCTTGGCCGCCAAATCCTTCGCCACCTCCGCCGGGCTGGTTGATTTCGATTTGGCTATCTTGAAACAACCATACGCCAAATCGCCCATCTCGCGCTTAGGAGGCAGGACCAGCTCATCGCTCTCCACGGGTATTTCCGCGGCCTCGCCGATCCTTCTCGCGACATGACTCAATATCGCATCCCAAGAATAGTTCATATGAGTTTGACGAAGAATCTCTTACCTTTCTGGATGACGGATCCGGCGCCGACCTCAAGCTCCGTATCATCGACTACTTTGTCGTCGACCTTCACCGCACCTTGTTTGATCTGCCTCCGCGCTTCGCTCTTCGAAGCTGCTAATCCGGATCCCACCAACACATCAACAATCTTGACCTTGGGCGCGGTACGCGGTACGCGAAACGTCGGCATCTCCTCGGGTTTCTCATGTTTCTGATGCACCGTCGTAAAATGTTCCTCGGCTTTGTCCGCCGCATCGTCAGAGACGAAAGCCCGCACGATATCTTTAGCCAGCCGGCGCTTGTAGGTCATCGGGTTCTCCCCTTCTTCCATCGCTGTCTGGATCTTCACGATCTCGCCATCTGACAAGTCCGTGCAGAGCTCGAATCCCGGGACGATCATCCCATCGGTCCAACTCATGACTTTGCCGTACATGTCTTCCGGCGCATCGTCGAGAGTGATCATATTGCCTTCGCTCTTGCCCATCTTCTTGCCCGTGGGATCGGTCAGCAGCTTACAGGTAAAGACATATTTCTCTTTGCCCTTCATCTCCCGCAGCAACGTCCGCCCGGCCAACATGTTGAAGGTCTGGTCATTCCCGCCGATCTCCAAGTCAACGTCCATCGCCACTGAATCGTAGCCCTGCATCAACGGATACAGGAATTCATGCAGATAGACAGGACGAGGCGAATGCACCTCGCCGGCAGATTCAGGCGCGTATTCCTTATGGCACTTCTTGCATCTCCACTTCCGGTTATCGTCGTAAGTCGAGACTATTATATGGTTGCCTTTCTCATCGACCGACGACTCCTGCGATTCGGCTGACATGTAGTTCTCGTTTCCGCAGAACGGACAATCGGAACGCCAACTCATGCGACGCCTGAACATATCGCGCTCCGCCATCTGTTGGACGGTGAAATGTGAAGCCAATTCCACCACGTCGGCGAATGACATCTTGCCCAACCAGTCATTATTGAATTTCAGTTCTACCGGATTCTCCCCGCCGAAATCCAGGATCTTGGAGGCTTGTTCTTTATAGCTTTTGCAGTTTTCGATGACCTGCTCACGCGAAAGCTTGACCCGCGTCGCGCTCTTATCCGTCGGATCCCCGATCATGGCGGTGAAATCTCCGATGAGCAGGATACAGCGATGCCCCATCCTCTGCAGTTCAGCCAGTTTGCGCATGGCTATCGCATGTCCGATATGCAAAGAAGGCCCCGAAGGATCCACGCCCAGATACACCGTCAGACGACGTCCGGACGCCATTTCCTTACCCAAAGCCTCCGGCGTCGGATAGACGTTCTCGCGCGCTCTTCCCAAAAAATGCTCGATAGCCGCACTATCGGTCGAAATTTCTTTTGACATACAGCGTAAGACTATCGAAAAAGGCGGAATAAGGCAATAAATGGGCTGGGACTGAATTATCCTTTATACTTCATCTTATGACCAAAAAAACCGTCTTCGAAATCATCGGTTTCATCGTAGCGCTGCCCATCGCCCTGTATCTGATGCTTATCGCCGTGTCCAAGATCGCACCCTCAGCTACCTGCGGCGTCATTTTGGCCAAAAGCGATCTCTTCACTAGCCTCAAACGGTCAATCGGCATCGTACAGACATCGTCCATCCTCCACTCCGGATACAGCAATAGATATGTGGCTTGCGCCAGTCTGGAGGAGTCGCCTCTGCAGGACGATGGAGGACGGTATAGCCTGCAGTATCGACTCGTCGATCTGACTGACGGCAAGACGCTCTTCGAGACCGAAGAACCTACTACGGTCGAAGAAAGCCAAGCGCTCGCGACCACCTCATCCGAACAACTCTCCGCCTGGTTGGATTCCACGCGTGAAAAATATATCAATAAAAATTTCTGATTGTCGCTTCACTGATTTTTTCCACAACCAACAAAAAAATCCGATATAACCACTCCCGACTGCGTGTTATACTGCGCCCTCGGGAGGACAACGATGACTTCCAACTTGCGAGGCGATCAAGTGTTGAATGAAGAACTTTTTGCTCGTGCATCCCGGAACAGCCACGACGCCTTCCAGTTGCTGCAGCGGCTTTGCGCCGACTGCGTCCCCTATGAAGGCGAAGAAGCCGTATTGCTCATGATATCGCGCATCGCAATGCGCACTTGGCTCACCGGCTGCCTGCATCTCGACATACATTGCTTGGAACAGGACAGCACCGTCATCTCCTTGAGCCATGAATGCGATGGCGCCACCGAGACCAGCTTCGAAAGCGATATGCACTCCAGCTTCTCCAAGCTGCGCCTGATCGCCGAAGATCCGATGGCACTGTTGCCTTTCGAGGTAGTGGAGATGTCGCCTAACCATCTCACACTCGAAGCGCATGAGATCAGACGGGCTACGACGATACCACCCGCAGCCTTCCTGGACGCTAATGCGGAAAGCACGAATCCCGACGCTCTTTATTTCGAAAGTATCCACCCCCGCCCATTCGACAGCTTCTCAGACGAAGCAATAACACTCGTCAGAGAGCCTACACCACCACTCCAAACGGTCATGGGCACGCCGTGGCAAGAGCCTATCCCCGAACTTGACACTTCGGATATCGAGGACATTTTTGAAAAGGGTTGGGAAATCCCTCACTCGTGAAGCCAACCCCACCACCTAAGCCGCCTATCCTACAGGCGGCGCTTCGTTATACTGATAAATTCAAAAAATGATAGACCGCCCGCGGGAGATGCGGACGGTCTTGTGTGAATCGGTCGGATCCGACCTGATGTTTTCGATCAGTTGATGACTGAATCACTGAGGGAAGCGACCATAGGTGTCAACACCTCGATCGCGACAGAAGCGGGTATGAAGGGCTCACCTCGGTGCGGACCACGGATGATCGGGAAAGGCATGCACTTCGCTTGCCCGGCAGCTCCGCTCAGCGTGTCGTACTCGGAAAGCAAGTGCGACCCTGCGTAATTCCTGATATACGCAGCGAACGCAACCCTGGACGCAGGATCCCCTGATGCGGTGCCGTTCGCCATCTTCATGGTTTCGACCCAGTCTGCTGGCGTAGCCGGCGTCCACGATACTGCCGACGCGTCCGTGGCTCGCGCCTGATTCATGAATGCCAAGGCCTCAGTCGCGAAGTTCCAGTTGTAGCTGAACTCTCCGCAGTTCCACGCCAGAGCCGAGAGCTCCTCGGTGGTGAAGCCGGATCGCTCCAAGGTCTTGTCCAGCACGACCTTGTGGGTCGCCTCATGGACCAGGCGTGCCGCCACCCAGGGGATCGGACTATGCTTCAAAGTCTTCGGCCAGACCCAAAGCATACCGACTCTGCTCTCGAATCCCATCGCGACAGGACTTGCAGCCTCGACTTCAGCCGGCAGACGGACAGGGATCGAGACCCCGAACTCGGCTACGACCTTCTTGACCTCCGGCCAGCGCCATGCGCCCGGAAGATTCGCCTGCGCTGCGACGAGACGCTGAGCTTCATGGATTCGTTCCAGCGTTTCCTGGTCCGGCTCTGGACATCGCTCGAGGGGAAACGGCGGCGGCATATCACGCGTGATACTACCCAGATAGGCACCGAACGCCGCAACGGCCTCGGGATGAGGTTTGATTGCTGCGGGAGTTCCGGCGGACGTGACCTGCTGCCCCGTCTCCGCGCCCTTATCCTGCATTCCGACTGAGATGGCGAATCCGAACAATCCGATTCCCATCAAAACGAACAGCGGAATCATGACCGGATGCAGCTTGGTGGCTTCAGATACTTTCTTCACGGGGTCCTCCTTAGCTAAAAAGACCGACAAAAGAAAATACCCGAAATATCACACATTGTCAAGGCTCTTGATATCAGAAACCGCCCGCGAGAGATGCGGACGGTCTTGTGCAGCACCGGTCAGATCCGGCCCAGGACTTTCAGTTGTTGGTAGAGGAGATATGCCGTCCAAGCCATCATGTTGGACGATTCATGCGGCAGGTCATCGATCGGCACGATGCGCACCTTCAGATGTTCGCCTTCATGCGCCAAACCAGTAGCCTTGCCCTGCATCGCCCGCAGCTCCTGAACCCCGATTGCCTTACGGAACAGGAAGAAGCGGACCGCTTCATCACAAGCGCCAGGCGAAGGATACAGGCCGGAGCGTTTGATCTTTGCCATGCGCTCCGTCATGTCGATGAGTTCCTCCGGACTCACCTGGATCCCCAGCTCTTCCTGCAGTTCACGTGCTGCGACGGTCGGATAATCCGAGCCCTTATCGCACATGCCGCCTACGACCTCCTTGCATTCGCTCGCGCCTTCGGCTTCGCGCGGCTGCACGATCATCGCGGCATATTCCCTTCCTTCGCACAGGAATACCGCCAAAAGCGCGACGGAATTCCCGCGCAGGAAAAGGAACCTGATAGCTTCTGCGCCTTTCGGATCCACGACGTTTATCCTCAGGTGGATGAAAGCCACGCGTCCGCCGAAGCTGTCGGCCGACTTCACGTGGACATGTCTGACCTTCATCTCGGGGTCCAGACGCTCCGCCCACTGCTTGAAACGCGGAGATGAAATGACTTCTTCCAGATCTATCCCGCGCTCGGCGCTCAAGGAAACCATGCGACCATGGACTTCGATCATCCGGTCCTCCTTTCAAGGAACGCAAGTTTTACCCTAACAACCAAAAACACCGGCGTCAACGTCCGACGCTTAATCAATCTTCAAATAACAAACATTCATCCCCTAAGGTCTTCAGTTCCCGCTATCTCTTCAATTTTTCTTCATTTATCTCTCAATCGCCAAAGGCTTATCCTGTACATAATGCCAACCATTGATCAAAGCCAGCTCTGCCTTCTGTAGCTCCATACCGATATAAATTTGATGGCTGCTTTTGCTCAGCAATTCCAGATGGCTTATTTGCCGCGCTATCTTATTCGCAGTCTTATCGTACAGGCTGACGAGATCATGGCCATCCGTATCGCGCAATCTGACATTTATAGCCCCGTCTTCCACAGAGATTATGACCACACCGCGTGGATCAGCCTCCGCTTCCGGGCAAAATGTCGCCCCTGCCTCGCGCTGCCAAAAGAAACAGGCCGCCAAATCATTGGCCTGAGCCCAATCCTGCTCATAGATATGTGCTGACTGAGAATGTATGGCAAGCCGACCCAATTCCATCTCGAGCTCATCGGCAATATTCTGCTGCAGCAGTCTCAGGGCAAAGGCATTCGGTATGGCAGCCTTGAATACATCATGACTACGAAAAGTCGCGATCAGATGCAGATGTTTCCGACTCTGCAGAGTTTGGACCAGGATTAGACACGGCGGTTCACGCGAGTAGGCGTCTTGTGGCGGGTACAGCGTGATGGCAACAGCGCGTCGTGAATCCGATGAAGATTTAAGTTGCGCTATGATGGATTCGCGTATCTGATCGATGCCTCCAGTATCGTTCGGATATCTCTGCAGGCGATTACCATAGGTATACGAAAGTTGTGGTAGGGCTTCGGGCGAAAGGAACGCACGCTGATATTCAAGTATTGATTCATGTCGCGCCCCTGTTATTTCCTTCATTCCTTCTGGCCAATCTTGAGCGAGAATCAGGTCCGGCTCCAACGGATCCTCATCTTCCACGATCCAGTCGACATCCAGTAGTTCCTTTTGCTGATAACCGTATTGCGTGCCTTTTACCGTGCCGAAACGCATTACGCGCTCGACCACTCGACTCCAGACCTGAATCGTTTTACGGTCACGCAAAAGCCAGCCTATCTCCTCCGAAGGGAAACTCGCGCCCTGCTCTAGCTTAGGTTCCGGCAGGGAAATCGGGCTCATGTATGCTTCTCCAGTGGTCTGTTCACTCTCGATTCTTCGCTCCAAGACTCCGAAGTCTTCTGGGCTGATATCTTGGAGCTCGACATGTCTTATTATCTCCCGGACCAAATCCGCTGGCATTTCTTTCTCCATTTTCCAATCCAGGCCCTCAACGCCGCCGTCAGACCGGGGTCCACGCTGCCACAAGGTACGTAGGATTTCAGCGCCCGGCCGACCATACGCCGTGTTGGACAACGGACCATGGCCCCAAAGATATAATTTCCTGATTTGCGGATTCAGGGCCAAGTTACGTAGTAGGACATTCACCCCGAAACGGCTGTATAGCGAACCCACCAAATGGCACCTTTTCCGGACCACGGCCGATTGTCTATGTAGGATCTCTGGATTATTCCAAACGGTGCATAACGCCGCACCCGTCCCTTCGCCTACGAAGACCTTATATTTCTCCGGCTGATAAAGCCTGGTCTGTTTTATCATATTTTTTAACACAAAATCCGCCACCAGGGCGGATTTTGATTACAAAATTAAG
Organism: bacterium; assembly: GCA_021796435.1. Taxonomy (GTDB): domain Bacteria; phylum Patescibacteriota; class Patescibacteriia; order 2-12-FULL-60-25; family 2-12-FULL-60-25; genus CAIKNB01. The sequence goes on along the minus strand of JAJYXM010000016.1, from coordinate 244,078 downwards.
TTGCCCTGGTCTCTGAGTCAGGCAGTCAGCTCGTTATAACTTGACCAAGTCATACGTAATTTATTTAGCAACATAATGACCTACAGCTTATCTTTTTAACCCTAAGTCGACGTATCTTCAAGCGCCTTGAGTTTAGCTTCCGCCTCCGCCAGCTTATCCTTCATCCCCTGCACGACTTTCTCCGGTGCTTTAGAGGTGAATTCCTCATTCTGCAGCTTAGCCTGCAATGATGTGATGTACGGTTTGAGTTCCGCTATCTCCTTTTCCGCTTTAGCTTTCTCCTTCTCTTTATCGACCGTACCTGCGACGTTTATGCCGACAGTTATCACACCGGAAATGGTAGTCGCCCAACCTTCCGGCACCGTCGCGACTAATTTCATTTCCGACAGACGCGCCAAGTGTTTGATTACTTCAACGTTTTCTTCCAGACGCTGCTGATCGTCACCGCTTGCTGCCACGCCAGCTTCTATAAATTTCGCCGGTTCGACTCCCTGCTCCGCCCGCAACCTACGGATATCGGTCACCAGATTGCGGACTGTTTCGAATTCTGCCGTTTCGCGGTACTCGGTACGCAGTACGTCATCCTTTGGCCACTCCGCCACTATCAAATCCTTATTCCCCATCAATCCCCAGATGTATTCCGTCACGAACGGCATGAACGGATGCCATAATTTCAAAACCGTCTCGAGGATGTGACGCAATATCGCTTCCTTGCCCTTCTCGATTTTCGCAATCTCCAAGTACCAATCCGCTAAGTCGCTCCAGGTAAAGTCGCGCAACATCTCGCCCGCCTGTGAAAACTGATAGCTCTCAAGCATCTCCGTTACCCTAGACTCTATCTCTGCGAGTCTCGCCAACAGCCATTTGTCCGCCAGGGTTTTTGCCTCCACACGCGAAGCGGAGTCGGTATCCTGAGTCGATGACACGATGAATCTCGAAATATTCCAAATCTTATTCACCAGATTCCTATTTGCCTCTACCTTCTCCAGATAGAACTTGGAATCATTTCCTGGTGAAATCCCCAAAATCAAACTCAATCTAAGCGCGTCGCATCCATACCTCTCCACGACTTCGATCGGGTCGATGCCGTTGCCGGAAGACTTCGAGAATTTCTTGCCATGTTCATCCTTCAATAGTCCATGGATATAACAATCCTTGAACGGAATCTCTTCTAGCACGTAGGTATGCATCAAAATCATCCTCATCATCCATAAATATCTCAATTCATAACCCATCTGCATCCAGCTTGTCGGTTGATAGCGCTTCAGATCTTCCGTTATTTCTGGCCAGCCCAAAGTCGAAAAAGTCCAAGAACCTGACGAAAACCACGTATCCAACGTGTCCGGATCCTGTTCCCACCCTTCTCCTTCGGGAGCAACTGCTCCGACATACATCTCCTTCTCGCTAGATTCGTCGTTCGTAACGGCGGGTTGTTTTTTGTACCAGACCGGGATCCGATGCCCCCACCACAACTGCCTAGACAAACACCAATCGCGCAAATTATCAATGCGATCCAAGTACTCCTTGACGATACGTTCAGGCATGATCCTGATTTTCTTCTCCGCACTTCCGTCTAATCCCGTGGTTACGGCTTCGCGCATCAGGTCGCGTAAACTCTTTCCACGCCCTGGAATCTCCCTGTTCATATCCAGCCACCACTGCGTCATGGGCAAAGATTCCACGACGTCCTCATAACGATCAGACGTGCCGACGTTTTGTGTGATATCTTCTTCGCTCTCCAGTAAACCCCGCGTCTTCAGCCAAGACACGAATTTTTCCCTGGCTTCTTCGACGGTCAAGCCGACATAATCCTTGCCTGCCGCTTCTGTCATCCTGCCGTCCGTACCAATCACAGGTACGATACCGATAGGATCATTCTTGGCTTTCTGTTTTTCATACATCGTAAAATCTACCGCGCTGTGAGCAGGAGTCACCCCTAAAGCTCCAGTCCCAAAATCCTTTTCTACGCTTTCGTCTGCGATGATCTTTATCAATAATGGTTTCGCTGCGCCTATATCGACAGTGAACGTCTGACCAACGTATTTTTTATAACGTTCATCATCCGGATGCACCGCCACTGCCGTGTCCCCTAATTTCGTCTCTGGACGAGTAGTCGCGATCGTTATAGGGAAATCCTTGCTGTATTTGAATGTATAAAGTTTAGCCGGTCTTTCTATGTAAACGATTTCGTCATCTGAACAGGTGATCTGACCCTTGATGGACCAATTGACCACTCTATATCCCCGATAAATCAAACCATCCTTGTACATCCTGACGAATAATTCGTTGACCGCTCGATTCCTCGCTTCATCAAGCGTGTAGGCTAAACGCGACCAATCACAGCTTGTGCCCATTACCCTGATCTGACTCAAGATTGTGGACTTGGAGTTCTCCGCGAATTCCCTGATCTTCTCCACCAGTTTCTCACGCCCCAATTCCTCGCGTGGATATTTGACGCCCTCCTTCATCAATAACTTTTCTACTTTTGATTGCGTCGCGATGGCCGCATGATCGGTACCTGGCAACAACAACGCCTTCTTACCGCGCATCCTCTGAAATCTGACAGCGATGTCCATGATCGTATCCTCCATCGCATGACCCAAATGTAAGACTCCCGTGACATTTGGCGGCGGCATCATGATGCTATACATCTCTCCACCACGATTCCGTTCCGGTAGCGTATCCGGGTTAAAATAGCCGCTTTCTTCCCAGTGTTTATAGATATCCTTCTCCACTTGCGAGGAATCGTAGGCTTTTGGCCATTTTTCGTTTTCTTGCATATCAACCAATGGATATTACTGGCTTTAAGCCATTACTGCAACCTGATTATTTGCCTAATTGAGGCTTTAATCATGTAAAACCTATTATTTACAAAAAACCCCTATTTTACTTCAAAAAACCCTTGACCTTATGCCGAACAAAATGTAAGCTAGCCAATCATCTAATCTATCTGAACATGGGTTTCGAAGTAAAAAGACAAGTGATTGAGGCGATTTCCCGCTCTAAACGGACCCTCATCGTCACCCAAGAGCCATGGACAACGGACAGTTTGTCTGCCGCAGCCGCATTAGGGCTGTTTTTGGCCAAACTTAACAAACAATACGAAACGGTGGCCAAGGGACTGACTACGGAAAACAAACCGCACTTCTTACCGGGCCTGGATAAGACGAAAGACACCCTGGGCGCAGTAAGGGCTTTTGAGATATCTTTAGACGTTTCGCATAACCCTCTCGAGGAATTGCACTATGACGTGAAGGACGGCCAACTCACCGTCACGCTTATACCCAAAGCCGGAGAGTGGTCCCCGCGCGACGTAAGCTTCCGCCATGGCGAAGACCGTTTCGACCTCATCATCGCGCTGGACTGCCCGGATATCCATTCGCTTGGTGCGCTCTTCCGCGACCACGCAGATTTCATCTATCGTCTACCGATCATAAACATCGACTGCAATCCCGCGAACGAACACTGGGGCCAAATCAATCTCGTGGACCTGAATGCGTCGTCCAGCACGGAGATACTCTTCGACCTGTTCAAGGAATGGAACAAGAACCTGATAGATGAAGACGTCGCGACCGCGCTTTTGAGCGGCATGATCTATCGCACCCAATCTTTCCGCTCGTCCAACGTGACCCCCCTGACCCTTGGTAAGGCTTCCGAACTCTTGGCCATCGGAGCGCGCCGCGAAGAGATAGTACATGGCATCTGGCGGACACGCACAGTCCCGACGCTCAAACTTTGGGGCAAAGCGCTTACGCATCTGGAGCAGGACCGCGACCTCGGCTTGGTCTGGAGCATCCTGACCAACCAAGACGCCGTAGAGACCGGCACCGGATTGGACGACCTGAACGGAGTCGCCAAAGAACTCATCTCTTATGCCCCTGAGGCTAAAGTCATCGTATTGATCTCCGAATCCGGAAAAGCCATGATCCATGCCAATGGCACGCTTTCCGCCGCGGAACTGGCCCGCCCGTTCGGCGCGACAGGTACGCGTGAATATGCGGAACTCGATTTCCCGCCCGGCGGCGATATCGTGACGACGAGCCATCAGATAATCGACAAGCTTAAACAGACCATGTCAGCGCTGAAGAACACGCGCACCTGAACAAAAACTTCCCATGTCGGGAAGTTTTTGTTTTATGTCCTCGTTAATCACTTACAAGCTGCCCTGCAGGCCCTGTCCGTAGCCAAACAATCCTGCCTTGCAGGCACGTCATCTCCGGCTTTATCGAAGCATGCCAGCGTCGCATCCGAACAGGTCGACAGACATGCATCATTGCTCGATTGGGTAGGCGCTGGGTTCTGTGTCACGACGGGTTGTTGCTGCTTGTCCATGACTGCCTGCATCATATCTTCCATGCGATCAAGCCTTTGGTTGATCAAGCTGAATTGACCACCCATGTTATTGATCGCCGGTTGGTTATAATCAGCGCCTAGTGCGGTATAGGCGATCGCGCCAGTCAACACCACCGCCAAACCAGCTACGATTGCGGCCGTCCAGACATTGGAGGCGCCCCTCGCTGCATGTACGATGTGATGATCACGGATATGTGTCGTCGGACCGACATACCTGACGTTGCATGTACCACCGGTACAACCATAATGCCCGCATGTACTCGGCATGTCTTCCATGGAGCCGCCGGTAGGACCGCAAGGGATCGGTGAACCCGATGCTTTTGGTGTCTTTCTAACAGTACGTTTTTGTTTTGGTCTTTTCGCCTCCATAAAATGAGGATATTAGGAAATGATTAATGTCCGTTTGATTATAGCACATCCCGAGACAAGTATCACACGCACCAACCTACGGTCTCCAGAGCTGTTTGACATATTCCATCTTTTCGGCTAAATTTGCACCGCATTTTAGACACTAAAAATGACTAAGTCCGGACGGCTAGCTCAGTTGGTTAGAGCGTCACATTGACATTGTGAAGGTCAGAGGTTCGACTCCTCTGCCGTCCACCATGCAAAACATCCTCGCAAGAGGATGTTTTGTTATATTAGCTCTGGAGCATGGCCTACTGTTACATCTTATTTTCAAAAACACGAAATCGCTTTTATATCGGATCGACCGATAATCTAAACCGACGCTTACACGAACACAATACAGGGATGACTAAGTCCACAGCCTCGGGACGACCATGGTCATGTGAATTCTATCGTGAAACTAAGACCTTACTTCAAGCGAGACGGTTAGAATATAGAATTAAATCTTGGAAAGATAGGAGCTTGATTAAACGAATCATCAAAGAAAAAAAGATTTTCATCGATTCGAATTAACAAAAAGATGATTGATTAGAGCGCCCCGGTGGACACCGGGGAGGTCAGAGGTTCGACTCCTCTGCCGTCCACCATACAAGACATCCTCGCAAGAGGATGTTTTGTTATGTCTTGTCTTTGAAGATTTTAGATATCTCTTGCCGCCAAGTCTCAGCTGGTACGGATAATACATCAGGCTCTACCATCCTCTCCGGGACTTCCGCGATCAGCGCCAAAGCGTTGATGAAACGCAAGGTATTCAGACCATTCATCGCCACATATCTCTGTGGCATCGTCAAAGACCTACCGGACTTTAACTTCGCCGTTACTTCCCTGAATCTCTCAAGATTTAAGCCCTTCGTGGGCAAAGCGTCGAACAACTTGACCTGCCACCCGGCTTTCTCCTTAAGCAGAACCGCATTCTCTTCCCCAGCCAACTCCATCAACTCACCAGTTTCTTTAGTATAAGTGATGAGCTTCTTGACGACATCCTGCAATTCTTTCTTGAGGGCCGGATCTCCTATCATCGCCTGCCACAATGGAAGAAGCTCCGGATATTCCAACAATACCCATCGCTCCTGCGACGCTTGATCCATCCCACTCAACGGACCACCGAACAATACATCATGCGCTGCGTCATAAGTCTCGATATCCTCCTTGCTCCAAGACCTGCCAAGCCTTTTCTTGCTTTCCGGATAATATCCGTTCAAAGAATAGGTCTGCCCTTCAGGTTTCTTGATTTTTCTTTGGACGCACACCCAAACCGGCAGCTCTTTAGGCAAATCCATTCCCTGCACTAGATGTTCCGCTTTCAGAGCCATGATCAACGCATGGGTCACCGGCAATTTTTTGATCACAAAACGCTGCGGCGGCACAGCGTTGAAACCGAAATATTCACGCATCCGTTTGAGTTTCGCCGTACGCTGGTCCATCTCCTCATGCATGGACTCCAATTTTCGTTCAACGGCATCTTCGCCCTCATACCAAGCGCTCAAAATCGGCAAGCTCTCGAAATAGCTCACCTTATAGACTATGCCCTGCAAGCGTGGATCATCGAACGAAAAAACCAGATGCTCCCCGCCTCTCGCCGCCAGATACGGCCAATGTTTCTGGTTCGTCAGTGCAGTATCCACGGCTGCCGCCATCGCGGGTTCGATCGGAGAAAAACCGCGCTTCGCCCTATTGAAGGTGGCTTTCGCCGCGACTTTGGTCTCTCTGAACATTTTCTCTATTCTTCCCATATCATCTTTGCAGCAAAGACGGCAGATTCTCTCGCCAGTAAGCTGCCGGGACTTGCTCCAAACCGTCGATCGCGATTCGTTCCTTGACTCCGCTTATCTCCGCGAGTGCATTACTGAACCTGACCGTATTCAAGACATTCAAGGCATATCCCAAGCGCATCCTTGAGGGGCCATCCGCCGTCTTGTATTTCTCTAACACAGGCAGGATATCATCGAATTTTATGTCTATGCCTGGCAACACATCCAGCAATATGGTCTTCCACCCTTTTTCTTTCCTCTCCAACAATAGGTTGTTATCCCCGGCAAGATCCAGCACCTTGCCTGTCTCCTTGGCATAAGAGATCAAGCGTGACGTCAAATCAGCCAATCTGTCCCTGAAAGCCGGGCTCTCATGGCACATCATATTTAATGTCCCGAGATCAGGGTACATGGCGACGATCGCATCCATCTTTTCATGGTCCATCGTACCGAACGGTTCGTGCCCGATCAGGATCTCGTGAGCCAAATCATAGGCTTCGTCAGAGATTGTAGGCTTTTCGCCCGGCGGCCGGTTGTACTGATCCTCAGGATAGTATCCGGTCACCGAAAGCACGTCATCACTTCTCAGATCCATCTTGCGCTGCATCGTCACCCAAACAGGTATCGATTCGGCTGCCCCGACTGCGTGGAGTTTCTGCTTTGGCATCAGGCTTTTCGCCAAATCGAAGCTGACCGGCACATTCCAGACGAAAGACCGTTGCGGGATGACCGCCGTGTCGCCGAAATACTGACGCAACTCCTTATTGTCGGCTTCTCGCGTAGATTGTTTCTCCTTCATCGCAGAGACCGCCGCATCAAACGCCTCTTGCCCCATGCTCGACGCTATCAGGACCGGCCATGAATTCAAGAAATTGAACTTATACACCGTACCCTTGTGCTTCGCACCACTGGATTCAAGCACTATGTTCTCTCCCCCCTTGGAAAGAAGACGCAAAGACAGCCTTGCGATATGCGGATTTTCCTTCTCGGCCCGCGCAAGCAACGCCTTAAGCGCCATCTCCAAAGAAACCTCGACTCCCGAAGGCACCCTGTCTGGTGTCCGTACCGTATCCCCTCCCGCCAAGCGGTTACCCATCTTGGGTACATATTCTTTGCGTATTGTGGGTCTATTAAAATCCATACTGCCACATCATATCCAACCGACCCGAAAAACAAAAACGCCCGTTACTGCCAGTCTTTCCGGTGCGTCTTTCTTATTAACAAACGAAAAGCACCGCAAGGAGCGACCGATGGTCGTATCCTCAGCGATGCAGGGGCTCCTTGAGCCTAGCCGAGTGTCGGCTGGTCGAGCAATAACCGGATTACATAATGGACCTCATCCATGTCATTCGGCAGCTGTTTGGTTATAGCCTCGACCGTCGGCCAGAGCCGCATATCCCAACGGTTCATCCACTCCACGGCGTGCCACGAGCTACGGAGCTCGTAGACTACAGGCTCGCCACAACCCACACGCACGGCCACCAACTGGCCACCGAATTTCTTTATCACGGCGTGTGCCGGAGTCACCAGCGCCTGTCCGCGTTCCAAAAATTCGATCGCCCTGTAGAGATCCTCGTCTTCCATGCTCAGCCCTCCAAAAGAACTCGCTGTCATATATAGCAGTTTCGCTTGTGCTGTCAACGTCCCAGCACCCACGAAGCACGCGGTACGAGGTACCAAATACTTTTTTTATACCAAAAACACCCGCTTACGCGGATGTCTTGTTTCGACATTCAGAAAAGTGACTATGACCACACCGGGGTGACTCTTTGCATTGCTGCAAAGTAATCGACCTGGGAATCTAATCCCGAATAAATTCGAGATAAATATTCTCCCTAGAAAGGAGGTGATCCATCCGCAGCTTCCGCTACGGATGCCTTGTTACGACTTCGTCCCTATCGCTGACTCCGCCTTAGTCCCCTCATCAGGGCCTTCGGGCGTTTCCAACTCTCTTGACGTGACGGGCGGTGAGTACAAGACCCGAGAACGTATTCACGGCGGCGTAGCTGATCCGCCGTTACTAGCAAATCCGGCTTCATGAGGGCGAATTTCAGCCCTCAATCCGAACTGGGGCGTGGTTTGATGGGATTAGCTCCGCCTTGCGGCTTGGCAACCCTTTGTCCACGCCATTGTAACACGTGTGTAGCCCCAGGTGTAAGAGCCATGCTGATTTGACGTCATCCCCACCTTCCTCCCCGTTATCCGAGGCGGTATCCCGTGAACATTCAACACGGGAAAGGGGTTGCGCTCGTTACCCGACTTAACGGTACATCTCACGACACGAGCTGACGGCAACCATGCAGCACCTGTGCAGCACCCTCGAAGGCGGCCACTGTTTCCAGCGGCTTGCAGCTGCATGTCAAACCTGGGTGAGGTTCTTCGCTTACCGACGAATTAAACCACATGTTCCTCTGCTTGTGCGGGTCCCCGTCTATTCCTTTGAGTTTTAGCCTTGCGGCCGTACTCCCCAGGCGGGATGCTTAATGCGTTAGCTTTTTTCACCGACACTGGGAGGGTCGATACTCCCAATATCTAGCATCCATCGTTTAGGGCGTGGACTACAGGGGTATCTAATCCCTTTCGCTCCCCACGCTTTCGTCCCTGAGCGTCAGGCACGTTCTAGCGAGCTGTCTTCACATTTGGCGTTCTTACCGATATCAACGCATATTACTACTACACCGGTAATTCCGCTCGCCTCTCCCGGCCTCTAGTCACACCGTTTCGTGAGCGGTCCCCGAGTTGAGCCCGAGGATTTAACCCACGACGCGTGCGACCGCCTACGGACCCTTTACGCCCAATAAATCCGGATAATGCTTGAGGTCTCTGTATCACCGCTGCTGCTGGCACAGAGTTAGCAACCTCTTATTCTTCAGGTACCGTCAAAATTCTTCCCTGATAAAAGCAGTTTACGAGCCGAAGCCCTTCATCCTGCACGCGGCGTCGCTCCTTCAGGCTTTCGCCCATTGAGGAATATTCTCGACTGCAGCCACCCGTAGGTGTCTGGGCAGTGTCTCAGTCCCAGTGAGGGGGATCATGCTCTCACATCCCCTACCCGTCATAGCCTTGGTGGGCTTTTACCCCGCCAACTAGCTGATAGGCCATAGGCCCCTCTCGAAGCGCGTTTTGCGCTTTACATGGGAATGACATATGTCCCCCCATGCCCATCGTGGAATTAGCTCCGCTTTCGCGGAGTTGTGCCCGACTTCGAGGCAGGTTACCAATGTGTTACGCACCCGTTTGCCGCTAGTCAGCACCAGTATTGCTACCGGTACTGATCCGCGCGACTTGCATGCCTTAGACACGCCGCCAGCATTCATCCTGAGCCAGGATCAAACTCTCAGTAATATCCACTCCGATCCTGGTAGGTCGGAGGGATCAATCATGTTTTCATCTACGAAGCCGAAGCTTCGTCTAATTACTTACGTAGAACCCGATATGGTCTCTAGTCACTCTTCTGTTGTCGAAGTCCGATTTTCGTCCGGGAGGATATCGAAACCACGCTTGTGGCGTGGGGTTATCTCCTTTTTTAAGCTCCCTCTTGAAGGGCTGTAGGACGTGCGGGCAGATTACCCAATTCTGCGATGCCTGTCAAGAGGCCAAAAATAGGACATCCTATGGCAGGATTTATTAGATTTTTACAGCCAAAACAAGACTTGACCGGAAGCAGAATATTCTTCCCCAAAACCTGCAGTGTTGCTAAACTCCAGCCATATGAAAAAAGCTATCTTTCTCACCACTTTAGCGGCCACTCTAGGCTTCGCAGCCTGCGCACTTGCCGCCCCCACGCCAGTAACCATAACTCCCATCAAAACTACACCCCAGGTCACTATAACAGCTGATCCAATCGTGACTTCGACGACCCAAACCTCAACTCTTCCTAAATTCGTAGTCGATCCAATCTTATTGCCCACCCTGACGACATCATCCGCTAGCGGCTCGACGACCATCGACCCAGACCTGCTCAAGAACCTACAGCCTTTACCGCTCCAACCCATCGTTATTCCTCCTGATCTCATCAAGGGCCCACGCATCTTGGATACCCAATTCTCCACTGACGGCAAACTACTCGAAATAACTTGGACGACCGATAAAGACGCGACCAGCAAGGTCGAATACGGCACAACCGATGCATATGGCAAGACGCTGGAAGACACGACGCTGACGACTGATCATCAGATGATCATTCCGGCCACGCCAGGCACGATGCATCTCAGACTTTCATCCAGTAATGCCTTAAAACAAACGACCGAATCCGAGGATATTGCGTTGTCTATACCGGAAGCCGTTCCGCCGACCGTCAATGAAAATACAGCCGCTACACCGACTGAAGAAGCCGTGACGGAACCTGAGCCGACTGATCTACCGGCAGCAACAGCCCCCACGATCGTCACCGAAGCAGCCCCGGTAGAAACCGGCGTCAGCATAACCAACGCTGTTCTTGGCGGTGCAGTCATCCTGCTCGTAGGTCTGATTATCGGCTTTGCAATCCGGGGTAAAAAGAAGCAACATCACGAAGATACTGTAGTCTAATTTAGGTAAGTCACAACAGACGTCCGGTAAATCCGGACGTTTTTTGTCTCCGAATAACAAAAAATCCTCTATTTTTATAACCTTTGTCAATCAAATACTTGACAAAAAGGCCTATTTTTGATATAAATGCGAGTTCCTTCTCAAGGCGGATTTCGCCTTCATTACCGAGCTCGGGCCATGCCATGGCCTTTGTCGATTCAACCGGGCTGCGGCCCAAAAGGAGTTTCAGATGAGATTCAACCCAGAGCAGTGTGCGCGCATCCTGGCTGCCTCGGAAGCGGTCAAGGAAGCCCGCGACACGGGCAAAATCACCGACGAAACCATTGCCGCTTTCCGGGCGGCAACCCAACTCGGGGTTTACCCTCCGAAGAAAGAACGCCCCCTGTCCGTCAAGAATGTGGATGCGGAACAAGGCAGCTGGCCCCACTACGAAGCGGCGTTGGCCAGCGCAGCGCAGCGCGGCATCGATCTCAAGGCTCTTGCCGAAAACGCCAAGAGCGCGACGGACGAAGCGAAGCGGCAAGCGCTACAACGCGCCTCGAGCTTCTTCGACGAGATCCTGAGCGATATCGACGGTGCGCTCCTCGGCGCGCTCCAAGCCGTGGAGCGTGTCCGCGAACGCGAGGAGGCTAGGGCCCGCAAGCCCGATGCCGCCACCTCGACAAGGCTGACGGTCGAGCAGATCAGAAAAATTCTCAAAGAAAAGACCAAAGCTTTCACGACGGGTGAGATGAAGCCGGAGCAGGCGCAGATGGCGGCTGCCCGCTCCACTCTCCACGAGGTCTACGAGGCGACCACGCTGCTCGGCAACGACTACACGGACGACGAAATCGAAGTCTTCAGATCCGTGATCATCTCGGCCGTGGTAGAAATCTTGGTGCAAGGTGACAAGGATGTCACCGAAGCCGAGCACGAAGCCAGAGCATGGCTCGACCGTGCAATCGCCTACGAACGACGCGCCCTCGCCGCCCAACGACCTGCGACGGCTACTTCCGGCGACCACGGAGCTCGGCAATCCGCCAACCCGAAACCAACGCCCAAGCGTGAACGACGCAAGGGCCAGAAGTCGCACGACAAAGTCGGCACCCTCGGTCAGCTCCTGATCGAAGCCGGCGTCGCAAAGCCCCCCAAGGCAGCGAACGGCGACTAACCTCCTACAAAGCGTCCAGGTGCAGACACAGCTCGTGTCCTCTGCACCTGGCGCTTTTCCGTTTAAACAGATATTGCCTGTGTCAAACTTGCCCAATCCTCCGGGGACAGGTCTTCTGCCCGCGCTTTCTCATTTATCCCTAAATCACGCAAAGACGATTCGACATCCACCCCTTCTTGGGCCAGATTCGATTTCAAAAGTTTACGCGGATGAGCAAAACCTCTTTTCGCGACTTCCATGATTTTTTCCGGACTGATTCCCCACTTCTTTTCCCTCTCCGCCCACGGCATCGGCACTATCTGCAAGACGACTGATTCGACTTTCGGCGGCGGAAAAAAACACCCAGCCGGCACACGCCGTACTATTCGGGAGGATTCAGATGACAACGCCACCATCAAAGAAAGCAGCGAGGTCTTTCCGGAACGCGGTACGCGGTACGCGGTTCGACCCGCTGTTTCCGTAGCCCTTTCCCCCACTTCCCGCTGTACCAACACCACAAGGTTCTCCGGAGGCTTAGGCGCCCACAAAGCTTTACGCAAAGCGAACGAAGTCATCGAATACGGCAGATTGGACACGAATTTCCACGTCCCCTCACCGATCAGCTCGTGCCAATGCACATCCGCCGCATCACCATGAACGATTCGTACGGGCGAATGATTATTCGCCCCTACCTCCCTCTTTAGATAATCGACAAACCGCCTATCCCGCTCTATCGCTACGACATCTGCTCCCTTGTCCATAAGTTCCCGCGTCAAAACACCTAGACCAGGACCGACCTCCAAAACCAGATCACCCGGCTTTACGGCAGCCGTCTCGACGATAATCTCCAGCGTCTTCTGATCGATCAAAAAATTCTGCCCCAACCCTTTGTTCGGTCGCGCACCCAAGCTCGCCAATATCTGCTTTATCTCCGTCGGACTCATATTTGGATCGCCCCCTGCCTCACGATCTTGATTTCATCGCCATCGAACTTCACGATCGTCGAAGGCTCTGATGGTTCAAGCTCACCGCCATCGATGATCAAATCCGGCTGGTCTTCCGTTTCTCGATGCATGAATGAACCCATTACTTGGGCTGCGGAAAGACATGCCGGATCCCCGCTCATGTTGGCTGACGTCGCCACAATCGGAAAACCGAAAGCGCACGCCAAATCGCTGGCGAACTGATTCGAGGAAACGCGTACTGCCGTCAATCCATCCTTGAACACCGGCATGAATTTCCGTAACGACATGTCCGCCGGCTCCAGCAATAAGGTCAAAGGCCCGGGCCAATATTCTTTCGCCAATTCCTTTGCTTGAGGCGTCAACTTGAACAACTTCTCGACCTGCTCCATCGAACAGGCGATAAGCGGCAAAGCTTTCCCCTTATCCCTTTCTTTGAGCCTGTATATCTTCGCCAAAGCGGCATGACTCCTGGGATCGCAGCCTAGACCATACGTCGTCTCCGTCGGATATGCGATGACGCCACCCAGTTTCAAGATTTCGGCTGCCTTTTCGACTGCCTGCTTATCCGCTCCTGCGTTAAAAGAGATCACCCTCATGTTATTCTTTGTTCAATTCCTCCCTGAAATCCCCGGGCTTAATGCCCTGACGCAATTCCGCTTCGACGAAGCCATCCAAATCACCATCCAACACCGCATCCGTATCCGCTGTCTCGAATCCTGTACGCAGGTCTTTGACCATATGATAGGGATGCAAGACATAAGAACGTATCTGGCTTCCCCATTCTGCGCTATGGAATTCACCGCGCAATTCCTTCTTCTCTTTCTGCAATTCGGCTTCCTTCAGCTGCATCAGACGTGACTTCAGGATCTTCATCGCCGTCTCTTTGTTCTGCGTCTGTGAACGTTCGTTCTGGCACGAGACGGTTATCTTGGTGGGCAGATGGACGATGCGCACCGCGGAATATGTCGTGTTCACGGATTGCCCGCCTTTGCCTCCGGAAGTGAAGGTATCGATGCGCAAATCCTCAGGTTTGATTTCCACGTTCACGTCTTCGTTGATCTCGGGGATCACCTCTACCAGTGCGAACGATGTCTGGCGCAGGCTGTCCGCATTGAACGGCGAAAGACGCACCAGGCGATGCACGCCCGCCTCGCCTTTCAGATAGCCGTAAGCATACCGCCCTTCGACGAAGAAAGTCGCTGATTTTATCCCCGCTTCAGTCCCGCGGCTTTCATCCACCAAACGGACTTTCCAGCCTTTCCTCTCGGCATAACGGAAGTACATGCGCATCAGGATCTCGGCCCAATCCTGCGCATCCGTCCCACCTGCTCCGGCATGCACCGAAAGCACACAGCTCGATTCGTCGTGCGGACCGCCCAAAAGCATCTGGAATTCCTGCTTCTCGTATCGTCCCTCCAATTCGATAAGCTTCTTCTCTATCTCCGGTTCCAAGGAAGCCTCTTTCTCGGATTCAGCCAGCGCCGCCATCTCCGCCAAATCAATCAGTTCTCCGCGCAGCTCTGACCACTTATCGAAATCCTTCCTCAGATCAGCCAGCTTCTGCGATTCCCGCTTGGCCCGCTCCGGCTCGCTCCAAAAATCAGGGGCTGCGGCTTCCGCCTCCAATGCCGCGACCTCTTCGCGCACGGCATCCAAATCCAAAATCCGCCAAGCTTCGTCGAGCTTGGTGCGTAATGCGGCTATGCGGTCGGATAATTCTTGTATCATCGTATCAAATGGGACCCGCAACGCGGGCCCCACCAATTTACACATTTAACTCACCCAAAACAAGGACTTTCGATTTTGGATGCAGTACGCGAAGGAATCGAGTATTTTCGTAAGGCGTACTTAAGTGTACGACGAACGAAAAACGGAGATTCCGACAAAGTAATGCGCCAAAAACGGAAGTCTATTTAGAAGTTCACCTTACTGCGGAATTTTCCGATAAGCGGCACTTCCCAGAACTCGCCCTGTAGGGCTTTGACGAGGCCGACGATCGAGACGATGGTCAGGACGATGAAACCGAGAGGCCAGATGATGAACCAACCGATGATCGGCACCATGCCCAAGATCCAGATAGCCACCCAAGCCAAGAACAGGACGAAACCCTGTTTGCCATGCTCCTGAGCGAATTTGGATTCCTTCTTGGCCAAGAGAGGAATGAGGCACAAGATGCCGATGTAGCCGATGGCAGCTAATGCTTTGTTATCTTCGATATCTTTCTTGTCGAAATTCGGGACCGGGGTCGCTTTTAAGTCTTCTGACATAAGGATATTAGTTAATAATTCTGGGCAAAGAATAGCATAGATGCTAGGCATTGTCACGCAAAAGGGCGAGCCCGCAGCTCACCCTTCCATGCATTCAGATACAATCTTAGTATCCCATGCCCATGCCGCCCATATCAGGCGCACCGTGCTCGTGCGGCTCTTCTTTCTTCGGTTTCTCCGTGATTACGCATTCCGTGGTCAAAAACATCGCTGCCACTGAAGCGGCGTTCTGCAAAGCGGAACGCGTTACCTTGGTCGGATCGACGATACCAGCGCTCAACAGATCCTCGTAAACGTCAGTTTGCGCATTATAGCCTTCCGAGCCCTGGCGCTTCTTGATCTCTTCCGTCACTACCGAACCTTCTTTGCCGGCATTCTCGGCGATGGCACGAATCGGTTCCTCGACTGCTTTCTTAAGGATCGCGATGCCTATCATCTCTTCCCCTTTTACGTCCACACCGTCCAATGCCTTTTGGGTGCGCAGCAGAGCGACTCCCCCGCCCGGCACTATGCCCTCTTCGACGGCAGCCTTAGTGGCAGCCACTGCATCTTCGATACGATGTTTCTTTTCCTTCATCTCGACTTCGGTCGCAGCACCGACCTTGATGACGCAGACGCCACCGGCCAACTTAGCCAGGCGCTCCTGCAGCTTCTCGCGGTCGAATTCCGAATCCGTTGTCTCGAGCGTCTTCTTTATCTGCGCGACGCGTGATTGGATGTCAGCCTCCTGGCCGTTACCGCCCACGAAGGTCGTGTACTCCTTGGTGGCGATGACCTTATGCGCAGTGCCCAAATCGCTGATTTCGATGGAATCGAGTTTACGTCCCAAATCTTCGGTGATGACCGTTCCGCCGGTTACGACAGCGATATCCTGAAGCATCTCTTTGCGGCGATCTCCGAATCCCGGAGCTTTTACCGCCAAAGCGTGGAAAGTACCGCGCAGCTTATTGAGCACCAACGTGGTCAATGCTTCACCTTCGATATCATCGCATACGATGACGATCTCCTTCTTGCCTGACTGCACGACCTTCTCTAGCGTAGGCAGGATCTCCTGGATCGAACTTATCTTCTTATCCGTTATCAGGATATACGGTTCGCTGTATTCAGCCTCCATGCGATCGGAATTCGTCACCATGTATGGTGAGGAATATCCTTTATCGATGCGCATTCCTTTCACGACCTCGGTTTCGATGCCGAAAGTCTGGCCTTCTTCGACCGTGATCACGCCATCGGAACCGATTTCCTTCATCGCATCAGCGATCTTCTTTCCGATTTCCGGATCATTGGCCGAGATGGATGCGACCTGTTCGATTTCATTGCCCTGGACTTGTTTGGAGATCTTCTTGAGTTCAGCCACGATAGCCTCGACACCTTTCTCGATGCCACGCTTCACGGCCAAAGGATTCGCACCGGCCGTGATGTTCTTCAGCCCCTCTGAAATCATGGCCTGTGCCAAAACGGTTGCGGTCGTCGTTCCGTCGCCAGCCACATCATTGGTCTTGGAAGCGACCTCTTTGACCAACTCTGCGCCGATATTCTCGAACTTATCTTCGAGTTCGACTTCCTTCGCCACCGTCACACCGTCTTTGGTGATGGTCGGTGCTCCATAACCGCGGTCGATGACCACATTGCGGCCTTTCGGACCAAGCGTCACTTTGACGGCATCAGCCAACTGATCTACGCCACGCTTCATCGCCTGGCGCGCCTTTTCGTCGAAAATTATCTGTTTTGCCATATTATAGTTGATTTCGGATTATGTATCGGGTGACGCGGCGAGCACTTTTCGCGGTCCGCCCAAGGCGGATCCGTTCGAAAAGTACGAGACGCGGCAGGACCCGAAATATCAAATTATTCGATCACCGCCATTACGTCTGATTCGGAGACGACGAGATATTCCACATCGTCGAGCTTCACCTCATCCGGCGAATACTTCTTGAACACGACCTTATCGCCCACCTTGAGCGACATCGCGGCGCGGGAACCGTTCTCCAAAAGACGTCCCGGACCTACGGCGATTACCTCACCCTGTTCCGGGCGTTCCTTGCTGGATGTTTCCGGCAGGATGATTCCCGCCTTGGTCATTTCTTCTTTCGCGGCCGGTTTGACGATGACACGGTCGCCTAAGGGAAGTAGTTGCATAAAGAATGACTAAAATTAATTATTTGGTTAGATTTATTATGCTTTTTGATGCCTCATTAGCATTCTACACTTGAGAGTGCTAACAAGGTTTGGACTTAAATATGCAATCGTTGGCTAAACGTGTCAAGACACTACCAATTTATAGACTTTTTTGGAATGCCCTCGACTTAACTGCCTAAATAAGGCTATCATCCCCCCATGCTTTGGTGGCTCAAGAAAATGTTCAAGAATCCGAAAGCCATCGGATCCGTTACGCGCAGCTCCAAATTCCTGGCCGAACGTATGACGAACAGCATCAAGTCGTCTGATACGGTTCTTGAGATGGGCCCTGGCGACGGAGCTATCACCGACTTGATCCTGAAGAAACTCGACTCCCCTACGCGACTTACCCTAGTGGAATCGGACGACGACTTCCATGCGATTTGCCGCGAAAAATTTTCAAGCTGCAATTGCATCAAAGGAGACGTCCAAAAATTCCTGACCGGCAACCCTACGGCTTACGATGCCATAGTTTCCGGCATACCTTTCGCGAACATGCCGAAAGAAACACGTCTGCAGGCCTTCCGCCTGATCAAGAACAGCCTTCATCAGGATGGCCGTTTCATCATGTTCCAATACTCGTTGACCAGTCTGGAAGAGCTAAAAAGCATCTTCAAATCGGTCGAGACGGACCTGGTGCCGCTGAATATACCGCCAGCCTTCGTCTATACCTGTAGAGCCTGATCCGGATCTTGTGCCAAATAGATATATAGGGTGAAAGCCACTAAAGAGATGCCCGACCAATACGAGATGCCGTAATGGTCGAACCACAGGAGTAGCACCAAAGCGACTAAAAAAGGCAAACCGGCTATTCCTTTTTTCCTGAAAAGAAGAAAGACGCATAGCGCACCTATCACTAAGCTTCCGAAGATACCGAAATCCACCAAAAGCAAGAGGAATGAATTGTGCGGCGACTCGATCGGTTCCGGCAAACGCAATTCCTCTCGTGTTGTGTTTTGTTTTTTCGCCCAGTCTGCTGCGATGTCGGCTTGTTCCGCATTCACGCCCGAACCGAAGAACAGATGATGCTTCAATATCTCCAGACCATCCGCCATGCTCTCCCCCCTCTGTTCCAGGCTTTTGGTCTCCAAGCGTCCAAGGTCCTGTACACGCGACATGATGACCTCACGCTGCGAAAAAGCGACTATCCCGGCGACAAGCGAAACCAAACAAAACGCCAGCATACCGAACTGGAACGCTGCAGCGTCAGCCTTCCGCCGCACGAAAAAGAAAATCGCCAAGATGGTCGTTCCGCACGCGGCTGCCAAGAATGCCGTCCGACTAAAAGTCAGCACTAAGGCTCCGGATATAGCTGCTGCCGCGCAAGACCAGAAAAGTGCCGTCCTTTTTTCCGCTGCCTCATGCGCCACCGAGACAGCAGCCAAAATTCCGACAGCCAGCCAGCCTCCCCAAATGTTCGGATGTGGCATGCTGCCATAGACCCTTAACCAACGGAATTCCCCGTACTCCACGACGGATACCCCAGGCCAGCGCGAATCATGCGCAGCCATGCCTAGCCACTTAGAACCGATTACCTTCTGCATCAGAAACTGAAGATAGGACAAACCGACGACAGGCAATAACGACAACACGAACCAGACCAAGACTTTTTGCCGAGCTGTCTTGGTCGACCAAAGGATGAAGAAAAAACCGACCAACAACGCCACCTCTATCCACCACTGCGCTACAGCGACGATCTTCAGGTGTGATATCGCAGAATCCGTACCGAATGCGACTGCGACCACGTTAACCAGCAAGAGGATGACAGCTGCTATGGCGACGATAATCTTCGGCTTCTTCCCCACCAAGTTCTCACGATAGTGCCACCCGAGGTATAGCGTGGCGAGCATCGGTAACCACACGAAATACACGCTCCACCTACCCTGTTCCCATGGCCATCCCGCCAAATTCTGATCGTAAAACCACCGAGTTTGCCAGGGTAGAAGCAACAAAGCGATGCGCCACGACAACTCGAACCAAGCCCTTCTGGTTTTGAGCTTAGCTAAACTGACCTTCAGGCGGTCTATGGAGCTATTCCGTATTTGCGGCATAAGATTCGATGATCCTCACGATATTTTTCGCGTCTATCCGTGACATGCAGTTTCAATACATCGTCCCCGACCATCACACGCACATCCTTATTCATCGATTCCTTTATCTTCGGCGGGAACCAACGCATCTGGAATCCACGTGCCAAACCTTCAGCCCACATGGGCAAAGGAAGGCGAAAAGCTGGAGATACTGCGAAATCCGGCGGAGCAATCCAGCCGCCTGCAGCAGGATGTCGCGCCAATACCTCCTTGTTCGCTGCCCAGATTTTCTCTCCGATCCCGTCATCGAATAACGGAAACAATGACATGAACCAATATCTGAAATACGGATCGTCGCCTTCCAACATATGATGCGACAGATCCAATGACTTATCGGTTATGAAATAAGACAGGCAGACAGTATCTCGAGTACGCCTATCGCTCGGCAGCATGCCCAACAGCTTGAACACACCACCCAAAAATAACCGTGTCGACCAAAGCGACCCATGGTGCACGACGACGAAAAAATCCAAATCTCCGTCGTCTCTCGCGTCACCCAATGCCGAGGTATTCGCCAAAGCCACGAACCTGACGGCCTTCCAACGAGATAGCCACGCCGCGACCTTCATCGCACGTCTCCTTTTCCTAGGTTGGAAACGCTCATATGACAACGCCGACTCCGATAAAGCATCGAAAAACTCGGCCAAACCGATCCGACCATCTCGCTCCGTCACGACCGATTCTGCCTTAAGGTTATCCAGCACGATCAGGACGTCCTCTGCCTCCGCGGCTGCAGCTCCGCGCATGTCCAAAGTCGAAAGCAGCTCGACGCGCGTCGGAAGATGCCGCCAGGCCGCGTGGAAACACAGCGTACGTAGGACAGCGTCCCTGATCTCACGGGTATTCATGTACGGTATGAAGTGACCACTGGCCGCGAACCGCTCAACAAGGCGAACCATTTACGCACTTTAGCCGCACCTTGCGCCGCGAAATTATCGGCTACGGTTATCTCCTTATCGTCCATCGAAATAACTTGCACCCAAGTTATCAGAAGCTCATCATCCAACAGACCCGGCACCGGACCTCTAACTTTTACGCGCAAGGCATCCAGCCTGCCCGTGTCAGCATCGAAATCCAGGCTTTTCAACCTACCCAAGAGCAGACCTGCTTTCGTCTTGACCGGGACACCTATCATTTCACGCGTATTCACGTTCATATGCCTTTAGATTAGCGCGATTATGGACAATAGCAAAGGGCGGATTCTATCCGCCCTTCGTGCTTTATTTGCTCAACTGTGCCTCCATCTTGGGTGGTGTGGGTTTCTTTAGGAATATCGCCTGTTGGATGACTGTCAGCAAGCTCATAACGAGCCAATAGAGTGTCAGACCACCCGGTAACGAGATGCCGATCACGACAGTCACGATGGGCATGACGTACATCATCTGTTTGTTCATCATGGCGGCCATGGATTCGTCCTTAGCGCCTTCAGTGCCTTGGACCTCCGGCGGCGGTGCCTTAGCCGGACTCGGTTTCGAGAATATCTGTTTGGACTGCCAGAACTGTATCAGACCTGACAATACGGCCAACACATAATTCGGCTGGCTCAGATCGACCAAACCCAAGAACATATGGTTGATGGCTCCAGGATTCTCGACGAAAGGGTAAAGCAAGTTCAGGCTGTGCGAAGACAATCCGCTGCGCAGCGCCTGGAACAGGCCGATGAAGATCGGCATCTGGATGAGCAACGGCAGACAAGAAGCCGCCGGATTGACCTTCTCGCGCTTATAAAGCTCCATCAGCTCTTTCGCCTGTCCATCCTTGTCGTCCTTCAGCCGGTTGCGTATCTCATCGATCTTAGGCTGCAGATCCTGTAGGGCGCGTTGCTGCCTGATCTGCTGCACGGTCAAAGGATACAGGATGAGTTTGACGATGACGGTCAACGCGATGATGGCGAAACCTATGTCGCTGCCCGGTATGACGTTATACAGCCAGATCAACAGGTTGAGGATCGGTTGGAAAATTATTGTATTGAAGAGTGCAGTCATATTTTGTTATCGGACGATTCGTTGCGCGCAATAGCGCAATCCGTCCAAGAATTTATTCCTCGGACTTCTCGACGTCCGCAGCCGGCGCTTCTACGGTCTGTTGTTCGTCGCTTATTTGCGTGCCTTCGATGGGTTGCTGCGCGGCTTCGGCTTTTTCGTTCTTGCTCTCCGCTTCTTGTACGGTCTCCGGCGCCTCTTCGACACTCGCGGTCTGTCCTGCTACCGGCTCTTCCGCTACTGGCTTCTTCGTTTCACCTCCGAATTCTCCGACCTCGGAATCAGCCACCATCTTACCGCTCTCCTCCGCGATATTGATCTTCCAGTTGGTCAGCTTAGCCGCCAGACGGACATTCTGCCCGCCTTTGCCGATAGCCAAAGACAACTGGTCGGACGGTACGCGCACGATAGCCAGATGCTCGTTGCGGTTGAGGTCCACCTTGATGGCTTTCGCCGGTTGCAGCGAAGCTGCGATATATTCGGCTTCGTCTTCCGACCACGGTATTACGTCGATCTTCTCGCCGCCCAGTTCGCGTATGATGGTCTGCACGCGTGTTCCGCGTTGTCCGATACAGGAACCGATGGGATCGATGGCATCATCATGCGCCGTGACGGCGACTTTGGTGCGCGAACCGGCTTCACGAGCGATATTCTTTATTTCGACAGTGCCGTTCGCTACTTCCGGGATCTCTTGGGCGAAGATGGCGGCCACCAAACCAGGGCTCGAACGGGACAGACGGATCTCCGGTCCTCGTGGCGTCATGGCCACCTCGCGCAGTATCGCCTTGATGCGGTTACCGGCGAAATAGCGTTCATTCTCTATCTGGTCTTCAGGCAACAACACGCCCGTAGCGCGACCCAAATCGATCAGCACGAGCCTACCTTCGCGACGCTGGATCGTCACGTTCATCAGTTCACCCTCGCGATCTTTGAAATCCGTATAGATGACTGTCCGTTCCGCTTCGCGCAGCTTCTGCATGATGACCTGTTTGGCTGTCTGTGCCGCCATACGACCGAAAGCCGCTGGCACGGTCAACTCGACCCTAATCTCATCACCTTCCTGCGCATCGGGCTTGAGGTCCCGCGCGTCAGACAGCATGATCATGGTCTTCTGGTTGAATTTGAATTCATCCTCCTCGCCTTCGGCCGTTTCCGCAGCAGGCTTCTGCTCCATCGCTTCCGGCAGTGGGCGTCGCACCTCTGGTTGGGTCCCCGGCTTCCCTTCCTGCTTCTTCAAAGCATGCGCTTCCTCGAAACGTTCGAAATAATCGTCTGGGAGTTCCATGTCCGGTACTACCGTCTTCACGTCGAAAACGCGGATACCCATGGTACCGCCATCGTATGTTTCGGGGTCGAATTCTACCTTTATGTTCTGGTTTTTGTTGCCGAAATCCTTGCGGAATGCAGCAGCCAAAGCTGATTCGACGGTTTCGAGTACCGATTCGTAGGTCAGGTTCTTCTCGTCGCACACCTGACGTATCGCTTGTGAGATTGGTGAAGCCATAATTTGAGAGGATGTAGTCCATAGGTGATAGGTTATAGCCCTTTCGCTACCGCCTACGCCCTACTGTCTACCGCCTAGTTAATAAAGAAACTCGTTCATCAGAACGAGTATGCGGATACTATAATGCACATCCCGACGATTGTCAAGCTGTCCATTGCCCTCCGTTTGAGGACCTGTTCGAGATATGTCAGACGAGCCCCGCAGCTAACGAATAACTAATCAGCAGACACCCCTTTCCTTGACCCCACTCTCGTTTTCTGCTACATTCGCGCGGTCCCTTTCCCATGGAGAAGTAGGTAGATGTCCGCGAAAAAAGCACGCCTCAAGCTACGCGACCCGTTCCCTGTCGTGATGGATTCACCCGCCATGCAACAACTCTTCGGAACAGCTTCGATACAAAGCAAAGAACGGCGCATCCAGCCGATCGTCATACGACAAGGCAATCGCCTCGAACTCGCTTCGTTCTTCCGTAGGCTGGCGCGACAAATCAACAGGACAGGTAGCGTCTGCATCTGCAGCGATCCCAAGATCGACCCGCTCAAATTCGAAGAAGGTGAAGACACCTCTTTCCTCTTTCTGCAAGGCGCCTCACTTCACGCCGGCGCCCAGCGCACCATCCTACGTCATCTTTTGCACGTACCTCTTGTCGCGGTGGCTATCGAGCCCGAAGACGTAACGCGTCTGGCTGACCTTTGGATCCCTCGACTCGCCGAAGAATGCGCTCCGCTGCTTACGTGGCCAGCCTGGCGAGAACGCACCAAGGACCAGCCCAAGTTATGCGAAGTCATCCGCCAAAGTTACGCGCTACCGGACAAACGCCCGGCACCCAAGTTCTCGCCTGAAGCACTGCGACTATTGCTTGCCACCGATTTCTCTGATCTGCGCGCCGTCCAAGATACGATCAAGGGCGCCATCCAAGCATACATCGCCGGGCGTATGACCGGACTGATCACCGCCGAGCTTCTCTCCTCACGCCGCTCGCTCAAACGCCAAAGCCACACCGAGCCGACAGCTCTGAAAGTCGTCTCCGGCTGACGAGCACGCCTCTCACCCTCAAGACCTCCCGCCACAGCCGGAGGTCTTCGCTTTTTATGGACCCAAAAGGCGGGTTTAAAACCCGCCCTTACATTCGTTCATCGTCATCCTCCGCGCAGGCGGGGGATCCAGGCCCTTTCTGGATTCCCGTCTTCACGGGAACGACGAAAGATGCGGTGGGCACGATTCATCGTGCCCATATCGAAGTCTCCCTATGGCGCTACTCCCAACTGTAGCGCGCCTTTGAACACGATCCATGGCCTGTAGAACGACCCGCTGTTATCCGGATTGCACATGTTCGTCTTGTCTTGCGACTGCGCGACATTCAATGGCAATGTTGGATTAGTATTCAGATAGATTCCACTGGCGTCATAGCATCCGCCATTCGGCAATAGGATGTTGTTCCGCGCTACACCATCCGCGTCTTTGAAGCCCAAGCCAAGCTTACCGCCACCCAAATCCTGCACTCGACACTCTCCAGTACACCAACCCCAATTATCCTTGATCAGGATGCGTGGCGTATATCGACATGCGGCATTCGTCGCGTCGAAGCAACCACCAGGTTGTGCCATATTCTGTATGCAGGTGTCACCAGCGATGCATTTGAAGGCGCCTCCACAAATACGCGTATTGTCATTCGAACAACGTCCCCCCGCGGTCAAACAGGCGTAAGTCGTGTCAGCTTGCTGCGTCTTGTCACAGGTATAGACGTGCGTGAATTCGAAATAGTTCTGTTCGCATGCATCGTTGCTTGATCCGAATCCGACACGGATATTACAGGTATCATCGTCTGTCGAACCGGCCCTGCAATCCTGGTCAGTGTGACACGAGACCTCCGGCTTGCGGTTACATACTCCCGTATCGGCACACCTGCCAGCCGCTGGCGGACAATCGTTATCCGAACTGCAGGTCAGGCCTGGCACGAACTCGCACTCCTTGCTCACGCCGCAGAAGGGCTTCTTGTTCTTCATGCGCACATCATCCAACTTCTGCTGCGTACCATCGCCCCAATCGATAGTCATTTCCTTCAGACCCATCTGATTATCCGCCGCCCAGGCGTAGAAACGCATGGTCACGATAGCCTGCCCGCCCACGTAAGCTACCTTGCCCTCGGTCGTCCCCTCCAAGTTGAAGGCATCGACCGCCGCGATCGGACACTGACCCGCTGCCGCACATTGCTGATTCGTGTCCGGCGCAGCTATCCGCGGTGGCTTCGGCGCATAGTAAGAGATGTAAGTGAAATCGGATGCGTAGTCAGCTTGAGGTTGTCCGTTCTGTTCCGCCAGATAAGTCGGAAGATGCAATCCAGCCGTGACATCCGTTGGAGGCAATCCGTTCTTGGCGTCATACGAAGCTATATAACCGCCGCTCGTCGGATTATCGCGTTGCGCCACGCCTGTCAGACACTCCGTGCGTTTCGGATCCAACCCGCACAAATCCACGCGCGGCTGGTATCCGGCCTTATGCGTACAGGAGTTGTTGTCCTTATCGAGATCAGTCGAATTCGGATCACCCTCTAGATCATTGCAATCGAAGCTCGGGCCAGTCGCCGTCTTGTAATCAGGTAACGTACCGCTGCTCGACTGTCCGCTCACATTCGTGACAGGTTGGCACATGAATGAAGCGATCCATTGTTGGTCATCCGTCACCCAGGCCGGTTTGCAGTCTTGGTTATCCAGACAGAAGCTGCCTTCTTTGGCGCCAAGTTCGCAGATGCCCGGCTTAGTTACCGGACCAATCCATCTAGTACCTCCGTTTGTCTGGCTGAAATAAGGAACATCATAGGGCCCCTTATCCTCATAACAACCGTCAGTATCTTTATTTCCGATATCACTATATTCGGTACAGGAGGTGGGATCGACCGGCAACCTTTCACAATGCCCAGGTATAAAGACATTATTCGAACCTTCGGTGATACTGGTACTACCTACCTTAGTCACAGAAGCAATAATATACGTTCCAGGAAAACGTGAGGCAGCCTCACCGATTGAACCCGGCTTCTGAATATAATATCTAGTATAGATTGGACTATCGGTGGTATAAGCGAAATCCTTACCACCTATATCCCTGGTCGCATCCTGCCCATCAGTGCCCTTATACCCATCGAGACCATTATTAATACCTCCAGTCATCCACCTCGGATATACACCGAAGGTAAATGCCCCGCTATCGATAGCATGACCTCCCAATGGATAATTAACATTCACTGAACCGCTCGTCGGCCACGTTGTGTAGTCCCCATAGGCCCAATCCTTTAAAGCTACCGACAACGTATCATTCCAGTTGTCAAATGTCGCATGCCTTGCTGGATACGGCATGGGTTTATCTGGCATACCTGATGGCTTGCTCATATCGTTGTACCACCAATTCTTCCATGTGAAAGAGCATTCACCCCCTGATGTGCAACGAACGTGTTCGTAACCTTCGTTCGTACAGTAACCGTTCGATCCACAGCTTCCGACAACTTGCACCGGACAATCCGTCGAGGGTTTTCCTCCGCTTGGCTTACGGCACCAGGCTGGCGTTGCGTCAGGGAAAAGCACACCGTCATTCGCGCACCAGAAAGCTCCGACTTGTGCCGCGCTGCTACGGACCAGATGTTTACAGGGGCTTCCGTTCTGATCCGTAAAGCTATTATCCGTGCAATCCTTCGTTATCGCTGCTATTTCGGCAGTACATTGGGTCAATTTAGTACCGGTCAAACCCGCACAGGCATCGTCCTTCAAGGAGTAAAGATTCGTATCCGCCAGTTGCTCCCAATAATCGCTCATGCCGCATGACGTGAACTGTGGAGTCAGTTTGCCGTTTACGCTCTTGACCGGACCAGCGTGGCACACATCATATTGACCGATATTGACCCCACCACCCGGCCCGCAAGCCAGGCCAGCATTGACTCCGGACAATGAATTACAGAAAGCCAAGCTCGGATCGCGTATGTCTATCAGCTCCGGATTGCAATTACCCTGATAGCCACAATATTTAGCCGAAGAAGTTGCGCCTTGATCCCAGATCGCGAAACCACCCGTGCAGCTCTTATCCAACAACGGATTGCACGCGTTATTGTTGAAAGCATCTTTCTTGGTCTTATCGTAGTACGTGGTCAAATCCGGACAACGTTCGCCTTGTCTCGGTCCTGCGACGCAAGCCCAGCTCGTCTTGGTGACCGGTTGTTCGTTCCAACGGTATATCTTGTATATCTTAGCGAAGATATCGCTTAGCCATGCCCAATTGCCTGTTGGCGCATCACCCAAACGGAAATATTCAGCACCGGACGAAAGGAATGTAGGCTTATTTACGCCGACTTTGTATGCCGTCTTGTCCAATGTACCGGACATGATGAGGGGTTCCGCACCTATCTGCTTGGTATGTTTCGCGGCACCGAATGGATTATTGGTCGTACCGACGTTAAAGCCCAAGCTGGGTATGGCATATGTGCCCTGATCCCACACGCGATCCGTGAAGGCTGCAGTGTCCCCTCCGTTATCCGAGGCCACGCTGCCCACTTCCTTGCAGATATCGGCGTGACCCACATCCATATACATGTAGATATATCGCGCATTCGTAGCTCCAGGGAAACTAGCCGTCACCCACCAACCGACGAACTTGAACGGACCGGCCAATTGGCTGCCCGAAGGATCCGACATGTCTTCATCAAGCAGGTTATCTTCCGGAACAGTATCCTCGAACATGGCACGGATGGCGAAATACGGTTTTCCGCCTTCGCTTTCTGCATAGAACACGTCGTCCGATTTAAGCTCTCTCGGTCCGCCGATTGATTCGTTGAATCTCCGGAACTTCGTCTGGCCATCCGCATGGAAATCCATTTCCCAATACTTGTAATAGCAGTAGCCGTCACCGTTTGTTGGATCCGAATGCGTCTTGTCTTTACACGGCAGCCTCAAAAGATGCGAACCATCTTCGTTCTTCAGGAAACCAGCGCCCTGCGGAGTCAGGCGTTTCATATCCGCCAATTCACGCTTCACGATCTCATTCCCGGCCTTATCCACTCCTGCCGTTCCGCCTTCCGTCGGGAACTCATCCACCCACCAACCGGACTGGCCGCACGACCAGGTCCCTCCGGCACCCGTCTTATACATCGGGCGGAAGTCGAAATAGGTGAAATTATTCTCAAGTGAGGCTTTTGCGATTTCATCCGTAGTGGGAACGGCTTTATTCAGCAGCCATTCAGTCCAAGTCTTGTCGTTGAACTCGACGAAATATTCGGCATAATTCTTGTTCTTGCCTTGTCCTGTCGTGACCCAACGTCCTGCCTGCGTATCTTCCGCATATGCCTGTGCGCCAAAACCCTGACGCACGCTTCCGCATGCCGCTCCGCTATCCGTACCACGGACAGCAGCCCCGTCCAATGTGGCGCCCCAGCCGCAATTATTTTCGTACCAATTCTTATAATCACCCGAACCTATCAGCGCACCTTCCTTAGGTAAGCTGAAGGGTAAAGGCACATTGCTGTCTGAAATCGCAGCCGGATCCTGTACGAAACATTCATGATACCAGAAGAAACTCATCTTACCTGGGGCTTTGGCGACTATGTAACCCGGCCTGTCGGGTGGCGCCTGCGCCGTTGTTATAGCGCCTCCAGCCGCACCTTTGAAACTGAACTCCCAATTGGTCAACTGATTCGGCACCTGTGCCTTCAAAACCCTTGGTTCCTTGGCGCTGGACAAGCAATAATACTGGCCTGAATTCATCGGCGGCAGGTATCCTGCAGTCGGCTGGTAATGATACACGTCCTGCTCGCCTTGCAGCACCGGTGTCGGACTCCAGACCAAGCACGGATGCATATCCTGGGTATTACCCAGCGTCCTCGAATAATCATACTGCAGGCAGTTACCGAAGATGCCACGGATCAAGGAGCTTGACTGCAGCTCGCTGCAGGCTCCTCCCATTCCGCAATCGTTACCGGCATACTCCGAATTGCCTGAAGATGTCGTGGTGCTTGAGCTTTCGCCCTGCCCGCCCGTAGCGCCCGGTGTGCACGATTCGCCGTTACGGCTGCCACCGACACACACGCCCGACGGAGTTACGCCGCTATATGGCGCGTAGTATTTATACACTCCGCCATAAGACAGACGCCTATAGCTGCAATCGCAGTCCTCACCGTATGCGCATAGCGCTACACCTTCAAAACCCGAAAGATACTGTGTAGGTTGCGGCGGATCCTTCACGTAATCCCACTCGGACACGAACTTATTCGGGTATGGCGAAGCTGCATCCGGATATGCACGACAAGTCGAACCCGGAAAAGCTTGCGCCAAGGTCGGATCGTCCTTTACCTGCGCATTCTGC
Source organism: bacterium (assembly GCA_021796435.1). Classification (GTDB taxonomy): domain Bacteria; phylum Patescibacteriota; class Patescibacteriia; order 2-12-FULL-60-25; family 2-12-FULL-60-25; genus CAIKNB01. The sequence continues at coordinate 214,579 of JAJYXM010000016.1, read as the reverse complement.
GAGAAAGCCGTGGATACGCTCTGTACGTTCCTTTCATTGACGTTGGCCAAAAGCAACTGCGAATAGGCCTTGTCGATCGCGACATAACAATAATCCGGGCTGCCAGAAGCCTTCGGTATGTAATATCCGACGACGCCTGTCTGATCGACTTGGCACAAATTAAGATAGCTGAACTTCAAATCAGTGATCGTCTTGGCTTTATTGAATGGCACCGCTGCCACGTCACGATATTCTTTGGTCAAACCAGGCTGCAAATCACCCAGTCGTTTATTCATCAGCTCGAAAGCCATGCGGCGGCTTTGTATATCCGGTATCTGATAATGGTTAGGCAGGGTATAGCCAGAATAATCCCAATCCGTGAACGTGACCGGACGATCTATATATGTCGCCTGATCCAAGAACTGTCCTTGTCGCATCACCGCTTGTGTGGCATCTGATTTTCGGTCAATGTAGTGATTACAGAACTGGCTGTCGGTAGCGCCGCTCAACTGGTCGCATAAAGACAATGCCGTGCACAAATCCACATACTTGCCTTGCGCCGGGTCGAACACCGTCTCTTGCGTCGAACAGCCCAACCAAGCCTGGCAGTCTCGATCCAGCTTTACCTTGATCACCAGGTTGGAGTCGTTCACCGAACAGCGGCCGGTCGCGATGAAGCCGTTCGTATGGTCGTCGGAAGTATCATTAGAACAATCGGCATCGCTAGTACAGGACGAACCGGGCACTGTTTTTAACCATGGCGCCACGTACGGATCGGATGAACAATCATAGCCGTTATTCCCACTGCTGTTCTTGGCGCAACTGATCAGTTTTATATCCGTACATGTCCCCGCTTTCTTGCAATACTGATTATTCGGATCACTCACGCAATTCACCGCATCAGTCGCACTGTCCCCCTCGGCATGCGATTTGGCGTAAGTCGCCTTTGCGCTGAACGGCAAACTGCTATCGTTCATGTCACGGAACAACACACAACCTGACAAAGGATCGACTTTGCCGCCGCAGCTGGATTTATCTAATAGATTATTGTTGATGAAGAAATACGGTTTACCTAACGGGTGCGATTGGTCGGAATGGTCGTTCGTATCACGGAATTCCGTACATTCGGACTGGTCAGCCGGACAAGCCGAAGTCGTGCCCCGATAATTCGGAGAACCCGAGAACTCGCCAAGGAAAGTCTGTCCTCCGCTCAGCTTCTCCGGATAGCATGGTTGCGGAGGAGATGAACCTCTCACGAACCATCCGGAATATTGTCCCTTTGGATATGACGGATTGGTGGATGCCTCCAATTCCACCTTATCTTGCCATTCGCATATATGCTGCAACGGCGCACGGAAATACGAAGTGACAGGACCGCTGACGAATTTATCGCAGAAAAGTTCGCTCGGTCGGCACAACATCTGCGGTTCATTGCCTTGATCGACGTATTTCGTGATGTCGTCCTTCAGATACACCGTCTCATATGTCGAGGTCGGGATACCCAGATTGTCGAACTTCTGTTTACCGAATGCTCTGCAAGACATCTGGCTCTGGTCACAACGGAAAGACGGATCATCCACGGCGTAGACGAATCTGTCGGCTGGACGATAGACCTGATCGTCTCCGGCATACAACGTGTCCCACGGTTTGGCGGTTTGAGGATAGGCCAACCCTTTCAGGGTAAAGGATTGATAATACGGATCGTCGCTATTGCGTGTGTCGATGAAAGCCTTGCAACCGATCAGATCGTATCTACACAACCTCGAGAATTGTCTTACGGTTACGCTATTTCCGTCCCTATCGCGATATTCACGACAACCCAACATGGCCTGGGCTTGCGGAATGCCTTCCGGCGTCTGATCGCACTCCACAGGGATGGTCCAGGAATCCTTGACCACATACGACACGTCCTGCAACCGCTGGATGCTTATCTCATCCAGATAAGATGTATTCGGCATGCCGGTCCAACTCAAAGTCGCCTTTCCGCCTTTTGTCGCCCTGAACGGTCCGATCTCGAAACGTTTCCAGTCGCTCGACGTCTTGAACGTCCCGACGGCAGTCGGGCCCAAATTTATCGTCACGGTCTTAGCCGTAGCGTTCGTCGTCTTATACCAGAAACTGACCGTATAGAGCGTACCCGTCGTCGCATCGAAATCTACATTCACCACCGTCGCTTGGCTCGTGTTGCTGTTGTCGATCTTCAATGAGTAATCCCCCACCAAAAGAGCTTCAGTCGAGACCTTGAGCGTCACTGAAGATTGGGCGGTATACACCGGCACGTTGCCGGCCGCATCCTTGAACGCTTCATAGAATACGTTCGCCGTATTACGGCCACGCGAACCAAGGTATGCGCGACAACCGGCATTCGCCGCTGTACACGTATTGCTTTCGCTGGCGAGTATATGATACACGCAATCATTCGTGGCTTGGCGATAATCCCCACCCGTCTTCACGCAGTCATCCGCATTCTGGTTGTTCTTGCGGTAGTCCACGCATGACGCGCTCGAGACTATGGTCTGCGAGAAATAGCGGTAATAAGCCTGTCCGTTCTCGTCGTATATCTGGCGACAATCCAGATCTGCTCCGTCTTTCCAGCTCTGCTCATCGCAGTCCGCGGGATCCTTGAGGATTCCGTCAGGTCCGGCTTTGCGCAGTATCTTCGGTGCACCCACGAGATTCGGTGCCGGCAGAGTCTGATTCGTCTCCTTGATCAGGCTCCAGGTTCGCAATTGATAGCCAGTCGTCTCCGATCCTTCCCAGGTGAAATACGTAGTGGAATCATCATTCGGCTTTTGGCAAGCTCGTGCATAGGTCAAGTACACGGTATCCTCTCCTCCACCGGCAGCCGCCTCCAGATTGGTGAACGCTTCACAACCCACCTGATCAGCACTGCACTGTGCCGCGTATTTCGGAACGAAATTGGCTGTCGTGTCGTCATTCGGATCGGTCAAAGGATCGGTCGCCGGATTCGCCGCGCCCGTCTTCACCAGATCAAAAGCTGACGGCATCTTCAGATATTCCGCGTATCCGACGCAGGTACTGGGACAATAATCACCGGTCGACAGTATGGCTGGCACTTCCGTCGGATCGGCGCCTGAAGAATCCGTATATCCCTGACAACCCGCATCGGCCTGCGAACACATCCGAGCGAAGCTTTTACACTCTGCCCGATCGCTCTTGTCGTCCCCTATACATCCATAGACCTCCGGCGGCAACTTAAGGTATTCGCTCTTCAATCCGCTGGATAATGACTCGAGATAATCCGTAGCCTTGTCGCCCTCTTCCAGTTGCACATCTTCGATGGCTGCTCCTGCTCCACCCACAAAAATCCTTCCTCCCGTGACGTCAGCATTCGACACGAACTCACAAGTGAACCTCTGCCATTCTTCGGTCAATTGACTGCTTCCGGCGCTCACCGTGTTGTTGGAGTTGATGAAAGACGGGAAACCTACGGCTAAGCTTGAGATATTGGACAAACATGCGCTGCTCCTGAAATACGTCTGGCCGGCAACCTGAGCGACCAAGGAAGACTGCGATAAAGCTGGCGCGAAATTTCTGTTCAAGACCAAACTGACTGAAGCTTTATGCGTTCCCGCGGAATTATTCGTCCTGGCGTAGAACGACAATACATAATTCCTCAACGGATAGATCGTGACCTGTTGGAAAGGAGCCGTATTGTAGTCAGGTGACCCGGTGACCTCGATACCGCGCGATCCGGTGCGGCTAGAATCCCCCACATCCGCCAAGAAGGCAGTATATTGATATGGCGAACCATCCAAGAACTTGAACCAACCATCCAGCTTACCCGGATTCTTTGCATCATCATTCTCGAACGAGCTGTTCTTGATCAGGTTTAATGATGGTTTGCCCTGCTCCACTTTCAGCACCTTGGTGCAACCGTTACCCGATGCATCGCAAGACTCCACGCTCGAATCGAAGTAGACACGAGGAGTCTGGTGTATATCCGCGCCTTTGACCACGCCGTTTGATTTGATGACTGTTGCTTTATCCACCCATTTGCCCGTTGTCGAAGTGCTTATGTCGGGCGTGGTCAGATAGTACATGCACCCGATATTGTCTTGGTTACATGCCCCGTAATCTATCGTATTTCGCGTGAGGGATAATGTATCACCCTGATGAGGACCGTCGCTGCGCGAAGTGTATGTCCTACAGCTGACGTATTTTTCGTCGCACTGATCTCCACCAAAACGCCAAACCGTCTTTTCCGCCATGCAGTAACCATAAGCCCCCAGACAATTGCCTTTATCGTCTCGTTGCAGGCATGAGACCAAATCCGTGCACTCCTGGATACGTGCATTCATCCCAGGAGCCATCAACATCTGCCCGTAACCTTTCAGTTGGCATTTGAACGGAACTGCGGTCAAGACCCAACTCGGATTGATCAGATGGCACCACGGATGTGTCGCGTCAGCCTGTCCTGAATCGTTACAATCATTGAACCCGCGGATCACCGCCTCAAGAGTCACATATTTGCCGTTCACTTTTTTGTTGTAAGGGGAATTGGCCGCCAGTTCCCAGCCTATCGGGATGATGCGCGCAAAACGCAGCTTAGCCAGGTTGGAAGCGCAGTATGACCTCTGGAAACAACCCGGATCCTGGTTATCTTTAGCTTCAGTGATAGGTATAAGCTCCCAGTCCTTATGCAGGACTGGCTGTACCCCAATATTATCGCTCGTCATTCCAGCGGCTTTGAGCACCGTAATACCGCCATTTGTACCGCCTTCCAACAACGCATTCGCCAAAGCCTCATCCAAAGTGCAGTTCCAGTAACCTCGCATATCCGCGCACACCGTCATCTCCGACAGGAAATTCACTTCATCAGAAGTTCTGAGGTTGGGTGTGATTATGTCAGTGAATATCTTTTTGGTCGCATCGCCTGTCTTAGGCTGCGCATTCTGCTGGGCATAGGGGTTGGTCAAGTCTATCTGATAGACATCCGTCGTCGCCTCGGAATTATCCGTGAACCAATAATTCAACAGTTTGTTCAACGCCCCTTCAGCCAAGGTAGTCAAAAAAGCCATACCCGCGATCTGTGGCAGCTGTTGCAGACCCGCCGTCATCGCTTCCCAAGCATATGAAGTCATCTGGGCCTGCGTGACTTCATTCATCAATTTGGCGGGATTCTGTGCATCTAGCGTCTGCTGGACAATCAAGGCAGGCGTCTTGATCGAAGAACTCAGCGGACCTACGGTCATGGTGTTCATTCCGGCGTTCTCCTGTCTTTGTTGTGCCGCTCCTTGCTTGGCCTCCTCGCGTCCGATGACCGCCATGCTGTTGATACGCAGCTGGAACTCCAAAGGATTGTTCCTTCCGTCCCTCAAAGCGTCCATGAACGTATTCGCCAATTCGTGCGGCGTAAGCTGCTTATAGGTCTGCTCGAACGCGTTCCTTACGCCAGCCAAAGTACAATCCGGTTCGTCTATGGGCAGAGGTGCGAACGGGATACCCAGCTTCATGCTCAAACTGATCGGTTGGCACAAGCCTAAACCCCATTGTTTATCCACGTCATCTATGAATCTGTTGGTGAAATCTTGGCCCACATCCTTAAGGAAGCCCCAAAAATTCTTCTTATAGAAAGTAGGGTTGCCGTGCGCACCCTCCAAGACCCAGTTGGCAAGGTTTTGACCGACCTGCTGCGTGAATTTATTCAACGTCCCTAAAAGGGCACGCGTAATGGCGAATTGCCATTGCCCGGCGATTTCCGCCTGCCTCATCTCCAACAACTGGGTGTAGTTACAATCATTCTTATAGACTGCGCTGATCTCTGTCACCAAACCTCCCGTCGGACTATACGAACCGCTGTCTATGGCTTTGCCTATCTGAATACAGGCTTCGAGATTTGCCATGCCTGCAGCCGCCGGACCCTGGTTTGCCGGGTTCTGATCGATGACGATCGCTTTGGCCTCACGAGGCAGCCAGCCAAAGACGACGATCGCCAACAATACCCCTCCCAAGGCAACTTTCGCTGCTCCGCTGCTTAATGGTCCGCTACGTGCTTTCATAATTTATTGGTTGTTGTTTTGAACGGCCGGAGTAGAACTTGTGCCACCGGCGTTTTCGGTTTGGCCGTTGTTCTTGATTTTGGCCATGGCATCGTCGTATAGCTTCAGCAGGTCGTCATCACTTAAGGCGTTCAACTCCGCGTCACTTACTTGACCCTTAAGTAGCTGTCTGATCATCACCGGATCACGCGGCAAAGTAGTAGCAGCGCCGGAAGAATCCACGCCCATAGCGCTGGTTCCGCTGGTTGCCACGTGCATCAGGAACGCGGCATCCTGGCTACCTTGATCCGTCGGCTGGGCAGTTTGCGGCAAACCATCGAAAGCAGATGATGATCCGCCTGCTACGCCTGAATAATCCAGATTGCCGAGCTGTCCGCAAACCAAATTTTTGCCGGTCGCTACACGGACATTGTCGGGCATACCGTCGCCACAGGAATCTCGGGAATTCGGATTCGTATGATAGGTGTTCTCTTCATCCCAATCGGATAATCCATCCCCGTCGGTATCCAAGCGCTTCTGTTTTGCAGTCTCTTCTGCAGGCGTCAGACCTATCAACTCTTTTGCGCTATAGATAGCCTGCTTGTCTGTCAGGAAGGGCGATCTGATCGTATAGCTTATCCGATACAACGAAAGACCGAATGTCAGCACGCCGGCAATCGAAAAAACCACCAACAAGATCTGCTGCCCCTTGGTCAAGGATTGCCAACGCAGAACGATAGAATCCCACATCGTGTTTATGCGCTAAGTATAGCACAATCACAATAAAAAAAGGACTTACTTCTTCGGCATATCCCCATGTCTTTCTGCCGAACATGCAAGCCCGATCACCAACTACCCTTGTCTGGATATAAAAAGCTATTTTTTACGCCTAGAGCTTCCTATTCTTCCCAATCTATCTTGACTTTCTTGCCCTTTTCACGGATAGGGATGCGTACTTCCAAAACCCCGTTCTTCAACGAAGCGCTCGTCAGATCAGTCGCTACCTCATAAGGCAAAACCAGACTCCGACTGAAAGAACCCCAAAAACATTCACGGTAATACCAATCCTCTTCTGATACCTCCTTCGAGGCTTCACGCTTGCCGCGTATAGTCAACAAGTCACCGTGGATATTTATGTCCAGATCTTCCGGCTTGACTCCGGCGACCGTAGAACGCACCACGAGCTCATCACCATCACGGAAAACATCGACCGAGAGTTGTCCTTCACTCGAACCCGCTTGCCATTCTGGCACTGCATAATCTTGCATATGGCGACATGATACCAAATCCGCCCCATGAACTGAAGTCACGGTTTGAGAAATCATTTTCACGATTCCGTATCAACGTCAAAAATGCCCACCTCTTTTTAAAAAGGTGGGCATTCGGGTTGATGATAGTTGATGATATATGTCTATCCGCCTGTAGTGCTCGTCGCCGTGTCAGTCGTGCCCAGTTTCTCTACACCGATAAGACACACGGCTTGCCAAGGTCGATAATGGCTGCGGAACACTTGAGTCAAAACCTGTCCATCCGGCATCTTCACGGTATAAGTGAAATCCGCATCCGCACCCCAGTGCGCTATTTCCGTACACTTCTTTTTGCCCGGAGCTAAATCCAACGTTTCGACTAATTTCGTCGGTGGCGGTGCGGTTATGTTGTAGATATGTGGGTCTGTCCGCTGCGCGATTCTCCCATCGCCCGTGCCCCAAAACTCGAACGTCAGTATATCCCCTTTCACATAGGCGTTGATCAGGATCTTGTTGCCCGTATCGTTCTTGAACCTCAAATCAGGATGAGGTCCATAAATGGTCGCATCCGTGCCTGCCGGCTCATAATACCGCACACGATAGGAGTGATTCTGCCGTTCTACTATGGGCAAGCCGGAATCCATCGCTGCGCGGAAGGCCGTCGTGCCTATCTGGCATAACCCACCGCCATATTCGGGCAATGTCTTATCTCCTTTGATGACCATCTCCGGATACCAGCCATGCGGACCGTCTATATCCCCCATCGTGTCCACCAACGAAAAGACTTCACCCGGCTCTACGATGGTGCCGTTCAACAGCTCGACTCCGCGTGCGATGTTCTTGCGTCGGTTGACCGGCGAACCGGAGAAATCCGAGGTACCCACGCCTATCAATTCCTTGATGCCTATCTTTTCCGGGTCTTCTCCGACCAATGTCGCCGGGACTTTCTTGGTCAACAGGGCGAAAGTCGAAGTCGCAGGCCATTCGGCCATGACCTGTCCGTATAATTCATCCGTCATGATCCTGACCCCATCCGTACCTGCCACGAAAGACTGTATTTTTCCATCCTTCACCACCAGACTGCCGTTCTTTCCGTCCACTTCCACCTCTTTGGCCAAAGCACGCACCCCATCAGCGAACATCTGCTCATCTAAAGTCAGGCTCAACCCTCCTGCGGTGCTGGTCACGCTTATCCAAGAGGCTAAAGTCGAAGTCGGTACGGCGAACTTGGATTTGGCATAAGTGAATACCAAGCCTGGTCGTGACAGCATCTCCGTCACCTTCGGTTCCAGACCCTCCAGATCGGAATACTTAATAGTCGGCTCGATGCTCCGCTCGCTCAAGTCAATCGGCTTGAAGGCCAAGTCAAGCACCTGGCTCCTCAATTCCTCGATCGCCGGTTGCGTGATCAAGACCGTACCCGTCTTCTCGGTCTCTATCTTGGTCACTACTTTTCCGTCTTCGAAGCTTATGGCCAACTTAGCGTCTTGGACCGGATCCAAATCCTTCGCTAAAGTGGAATTCACCGAGTCCGCGATCCCCGCCTCATCTATCGTGACCTGTGCCGTGAAATTACGCGGCACGACCCTGGCTCTCACCTGTTCGCCGATATCCTGCCGCCAACCGCTGTCGCGGCCGAACGCAAATGCATCATCGATCGCCTTCTCGACATCGTATCTGATCAGATCGCGTGAAGCATCCGGATCAGTCGCGACAGTCGTCGCATCGATGGAGACGTCCCTACCTCTGAACCTGAAACGCAACCCACCATGTAAGGCGCTATCGATTGCGTCCTGGACAGTCTGACGTGCCTCGCTCTTGGTCAGGCCATCGACACGCACTCCATAGACCCTCACGCCAGGGAACATTCGATTCTCGTATAGGCGCCCATAAGCCACCAATGACCCGACCACCATCAAAAGGGCCAGCGCAGTCACAACCACGGTCACGTTAGCCCAGGTAAGCAGAAGCTTAAGCGACTGGAGCTTCGATTTTTTATTTTCAGTCATGGCGTATATTCTACCCTTTCAACAGCTCGTTGAGGAGATGCCTCGCCAACTCTTGCCGACCAGCCTCCTCCCCGCCCAAAACAGCCGCGACAAGAGCGACCTCCTGGCCCTCCTTGGCCTGACCTTCGAGGTTATCGATTTCGATATTCAGGATCTGCCCGTCTGCGGTCTGGATGTTCGCGATGTTCCCGTTCAAAGCTATTATTTTTCCCTTCAACATAAGATGAGCCATCTTATATAGAAACGGACCGGTTGTAAACACCCAGCCATGGATCAACGAGCGCCATGGCGCTCCCCGAAAACCTCGTATAACAAAACAAGATCCCGGGTAATCCGCACCCAAGAAATTTATTTATAGGAGAGAACAAGTCCGAAGACCGGTTGCATCCTACAAAATAAATTCCATGCTTGTCGTGGACGCGGATTACCTGGAATCTCGTGTTTCTTTAAAAGTGAATGTTGCTTTTTATCACGTCTGGCCGATCCTGTCAAGTGACGACGGCGCCCAGAGACGAAAAAACGGTCCCTTCCATAGGCCGCTTCAAAGATCTGTTAAGATTAAACCAAATAAGCTTTAACCTGTCAAGTCTGGGACGGCTCGTCTAAATTTAGATGAATCTTGGCCTTCTTTAGACGTTTTACTGATTATCTAGGGTTTTTTGTCGCCTCACGACCTTCCAAATTAACCGATAAAAGCTGGGATACACCATCATCACCCATGGTCACGCCATAAAGTACATCCGCTTTGTCCATAGTGGCTCGGTTGTGGGTAACTACGATGAACTGCGTATTGTCCGACAATGAATCGACGATCTCGGCGAATTTACGCGAGTTCGACTCATCCAGGGCGGCATCGACCTCGTCAAGCACCACGAATGGTGAGGGGTTGATGGCCATAATGGCACAAATCAAAGCTATCGAGGTCAAAGCGCGTTCACCACCCGAGAGTAGAGCTATTGCCTTCAGCCTTTTTCCCGGTGGCGTGGCATGTATTTCGATACCCGTCGCTTCGCGCTTTGCCGCCGTCGTTTCTTGCTCTTCGGTCTGCTCTCCCTCACCGGTCTCCTCCCCGCCCCCTTCATCCTCTGGCTCGACCTTGATCAGCTCGGCATCCCCTCCGTTGAACAGCTTCTTGAAATAAATCCCGAACTCATGGTTGAGCTGCCGGAAAGCCACATCGCCCCTTTCCTTGATGGTCTTGTCCAGTTCTTCCAACACGACCTGCAGCGACTTCATGGCCTCTCGTAGATCCAGCGACTGCGTACTCAAGGTGTCGAAACGCAATTTCGTCGTCTCGTGTTCTTTGATGGTCTCGGGATCGATCCCGCCGATGAACTCGAGTTGCGATCGCAGACGCTGTATGCGCGAACGCATCACCTCAAGCTCTCCGTCATTTTTCCTTTGGTTTATCGCGTCAGCCAATTTCTCGACATCTCCCTCCAGACCTGGCGCCTGCTGCCTCAACTCTGCTAGATAAGCATCGCGTCGCGTCTCATGACGTGCCAGGGCGACATTCGCCGCGGACAACCTCTGCTCCTCGCGTTGCACATCATGCCGCTTCGCGGTCAAAGCACGTTGCAGTTCGAACAGATGCGAACGAGCCTTGTCATCTTTCGCGTTCAACTCCTGGAGCTGCTTCTCCGCAGCCAAGATCTTCTCCGAAACTGCCGCCGTATCCTTCAGTAATGCCGCCATCTCTTTCTCCAATTCCGGATCCTGCGGCGTCTCTTTGACTTCGGGTGCAGGCTGCTGCAACTGCGACAATAAGGATTCGTGGGCTGACTTCAATTCAGTCGCCAGCTTCTTGAGCTTCGCCATGTCAGGCGCTTCCTTGCCCAATTCCTGCAACAGCTCATCATGACTGGAGTTCAATTTTTCGATCCTGTCTATGATCTTGGACAAAGGCAGCGGCGACCAGGGCTTTGACGACTGTACTTTCGCCACCTCACGCCGCGATTCCAGACGGATCTGACGTTCGCGCAACTTAGCCCTCTCTTCCTTCAGCGCGTCGATTCCCTGCCTGACTTCGCGCAGTTCGCTTGAGACCGGCGTGGCTTTCTCCAACGCCGCGAGCTCCTGCTCTATCTTCTCGGCTTCCGCATTCCGCTCGGCGAAAAGCTTCTTGGCTTCGGCTGCTTCGGACTGCCCAGTCCTGAGGCGCTCCCGTATCTCCGCCCAGGCTCCGCCGAAGTATTCCTTCTCTAACCCACGCAATTCCTCTTCGATGGCTTCACGTTGTTTCAATCTTTTCACCTGCCGCTCGAGCGAGGACAACCGCGGTTCGATCTCACGTAACAGCATCTCGGCCTGCTGCAGGTTCTCGCGTGTGGCCTCGAGTTTCAGTACGGCCGATTGGCGTTTCAGCTGGAAAGGTTTGAGGCCCGAAGCCTCATCGAAAAATTCTTTGCGCTCTGCAGGGCTGGCGGACAACACGGCGTCGACCATGCCTTGGCCGATGACGCTATAAGTCCGCTGTCCGACTCCGCACTGCGCCAACAGCATGACGACATCCGACATGCGGACGGCCTTCTTGTTGATCTCATATTCCGATTGGCCATCCCGATACAGCCGACGTGTGATCACGATCTCCGGCAGATCTATCTCATCATTCCCGTCATTGACCATGGTCAAGCTGACTTCCGCGAATCCGGCGCGCGGCTTCTTGGCCGAACCGGAAAAGATGACATCTTCGGACTTCTTGCTGCGCAACAGGCGCATGCTCTGCTCGCCCATCACCCAACGCAAAGAATCGGCGATATTGGATTTGCCCGAACCGTTCGGACCTACGACGCCGGTCACTCCACGTCGCCCCTGTCCCTCACCCAGGAATTCCAAGACGGTTTTCTGGGCGAATGTCTTAAAGCCTTGAAGTTCGAGCTTCTTGAGATGCATACGATGTTGGATAGGTTACTAAAAATACACGTATTCGGGAAGTGGAAAGCATTGACAGCCTGCACGTTATCTGCTTAGATGACTCATTCCCCCGTTGGGGGGCAAGGAGCGCACAATGGACAATTCGCTGATTACGGTTCCGCCGGAGTTCCTGGCCCGCAAGCGGCTGGTCATCTGTGGGCTGCTCATCGACCGCTCCGGTTCGATGCGCAAGTTCCCGGCAGATGCGCCTCGTCAGGCGGTCAACGAGCACCTATCGTCCCTCAAGACGAACGAGAATGCCGCCGACACACTGGTGTTCGTCGCGACCTTCGCCGACGGCGTGAGGTTCGACATCGTACCCCAGCCTCTCTCCGAGGTTTCGGAACTGAAACCGTACGCAGCCGACGGCAGGAGCACGCTCCTCTACGGCAGCATCTTGATGCTCTTGAAGGGCATACTTGAGCTCAAGGCTCAGGCGGAAGCGCAGGGCGTCGAAGTCATACTCAAGTTCGATGTGCTCACGGATGGCCATGATGAACCGTCCGAAGAATACGAGGACGTCGACTTCAAGACGCCGCTTCAGCGTCTCACCGCCCATGCGCTGGAGAGCGGTGCCGAGCTGACGCTTTGGGGCATCGGACTCCCCTGCCAGGCCATTGCCTCCGACATCGGCTTTCCTCCGGAAAGTGCCATCCAAGTACCTGCGACGGTCGAGGGCATCAAGCAGACCATTCGCGACGTCACGGCCCGCACCCACATCACCATGATTTACGGGACAGGCACGCCGTCGTCCACCTCCTCCCGCTGACCGCTCCCCAGAGCCCGGTGTCACTCGACCCCGGGCTCTCACTTATTTTGACCAATCGAGATCCTGGATGATAGACAAGCTCATAACTTATTGCTAACTTCTATTTACAAACATTATGCCCCGACGACTGGAACAGAGTATGGAACACCTTCGCGAAGCGATCGCCGAGGTCTTACGTGAAAGCGTGGAATTCCCACCCGGTATTTTCGTGACCGTGATAGAAGCCAAGATCACCCGCGACTCGCTCCATGCTAAAGCCGTGCTGTCCGTCATGCCGGCCGGTCGCGAAAAAGAAGTGGTCGAGACGCTCAAGGACTACCAACATGAGATAAAAGACGGCCTGGCCCACAAACTCCGCATGCGCCGGGTACCGACCATGTTCTGGGATTTCGACACCACCGAAGCCGAAGCCGCTGTCATCGAAAAGACCATCAACGACTTGGAAAAACGCGGCGATCTCGGTCCACCCCTCGACTCCTCCAAGCTTGACTGAATCAGCTGTTTAGCTTAAGCTGATCCATCACGCATGGAATCAGTCGACTACATTTTTGGCCGGATATACGAAGCGCTGCACAAAGCCGAGCGTGTTCTTTTGATCGCCCACAGAAAACCCGATGGCGACACCCTGGGCGCAAGTTCAAGCACGCATCGCTGGCTTAAAAGCCTTAATAAAGACGTTACGCTTTTCTGTCAGGATTCGCCTTCCGACAAACACATCTATCTTGAACACTATGGCGATTTCACCGATGACCCGGGCGTGTTTGACCGGCCCTATGACGTCGTCGTCGTCTTCGACTCCGGCACGTTGCGCTATGCCGGGGTGCATGAACACATCCTGCGCCTGCCCGCCGGCTATCAGCTCATCAACATCGATCATCACATAGTCAATGATCGGTACGGCGACATCAACTTCGTGCTGCCGGAAGCCACTTCGACATCGGAGATCATGTATCGTTTTTTCGAGGCCAACGGCATCGTGATCGATGCGGCTATCGCGACCGCCCTGCTGACCGGTATTTTTTTCGACACCTCCAACTTGACCAACTCCGCCACGACTCCGAAGAGCATCGAGATATCAGGGCGCCTCATGGCCTCTGGCGCCCGCTACCAAGAGATTGTGCGCCACACTTTGCATGATAAATCCGTCGACCTATTGCGCATTTGGGGCATCATGCTTTCGCGCCTCCGCTATAACACCCGCTTCGACATAGTCACCACTTACTTGCTCAATGACGATTTCGACGATGTGTCGACGGAAGCGATAGAAGGAGCGTCGAATTTCCTTAACGCCGTCACGGGTGACGGTGACACCATACTGACGCTCAAAGAAACGCCACAAGGCATGATCAAGGGTTCTTTCCGCAGCTACAAGCGCGACGTCTCCAAGATCGCCAGATTGCTTGGCGGCGGCGGCCACAAAAAAGCCGCCGGCTTCGCCATACCTGGACGGATACAAGAGACGATCGACGGACCAGTGATAGTCAAGTAAAGAATCGGCTGAACGGCCGACATTTTCCCCGCTTGGTCAAAAAGTGCTACTCTTTTTCCATATGTCGGAATCAATGCCCAGACCCACAGCAGAAACACCTAAAAAACCATCAAGGCTGAACAAGCTGGCCAAAGCAGCCGCACTGGCCGGAGCGCTCGCTTTACCGGCCCAAGAAGCTGCTTGCGTGCCTCTTGATGACATGCGGCCACTGGCAGCCAATATCGGCAAGACCAAAGAAGACCTTCGCGAACGTCACAATGCCTGTCAACGCGGAATCCAAGAAGCCCAAGGTCTCAAACAGCACGCCAAACCTGCGGCCTATCAGCTTGCCGACCAAGCAGAACGCGGTTTCAGCTACTGCTCCGTGTCGACCAAGCAAGGGGTTTGGGATGAAGAGACCTTCCAAAAAGCCCAAGCCGACCTAAAACAAGCCAAAAACACGACATACTGAATGAAAATCGACTAAGGACCGATCCGCTCAACGAGCGGGTCGGTTTTTTCTTGGAATTGACTACTTAGCAGTCACGCACTTTGACTGCTAAATACCCTTCGTGCTACCGTTACTCGACATATGAATCCTTACGAAATCAAATCCCAAATCTCCAATTCCTGGCTCGTACCGACGGTAATAGAAAAAACGGCTTACGGCGAACGCGCTTACGACATCTATTCGCGTCTGCTTAAGGACCGCATCATCATGCTCGGTTCCGGCATCGATGATGCCGTCGCCAACACCATCATCGCACAGATCCTTTTCCTGGAAAGCCAGGATAAGACCAAAGACATCAAGCTCTACATCAACTCCCCCGGCGGCAGCGTCACTTCCGGCCTCGCCATCTACGACACCATGCAACATGTATCCTGCGACGTGCAGACCATCTGCGTCGGCATGGCCGCATCAATGGCTGCCGTTCTCTTGGCCGGCGGTGCGGAGAAAAAACGCTTCGCCCTGCCGAATTCGGAAATCATGATCCACCAGCCGCTTGGCGGCGTGGAAGGTCAGGCGACCGACATCAAGATCCGTGCCGAACGTATCCTTAAGGTCAAAGATCAGCTCAACAGGATCCTCGCCAAGCATAGCGGACAAGTCATCAAAAAAATCGAGACCGATACGGACCGCGACAACTTCATGGACCCGAAACAAGCCTTGGAGTACGGCTTGATAGACAAGATCATCGGGAAATAAGACGTAAACGATCAAAAAAACCTCCGTCTGCAGAAGGACGGAGGTTTTTATTTCTGCAGATACATATCCGCGCTGTCATAATCCCCTGGTCCGAAATCATCCGTATAGACCAAGGCATTATCCGTATCCAAGACGAAAGCCCGTGCGAGGGGCACGCCATATCTCTCTCGTATGCTGCGGACCAAAGGTTCTTCGTCCGGTTTTACGCCATGACCGGCGAAGACCAACACGTTCGCGATGCCTCCTTTGCCATCCGTCACATTACCCATGGATATAGGCAGAACCCAGTCGAATACGACACTCATCGTCGCCAGGCTACGTCGACTGAACGTCAGGTCCTGTAGACGAGGATCCGTCGCCATGATGATATTCGCCACCAAGACCCCCTTGTCCGATAATCTCGAGTACAGGTCCTGTAAAGCCTCGCGCGTCAGCAGATGCCACGGCACACTTACGTCAGCGCCATACGCATCCACTACGATCGCATCATATTTCCCTTCGAGCTCCCTCACCACAGTCCTCGCGTCACCGAAGTGCATCTTAAGACCAGCCTCATCACCCGTCCCATAGGTCTCTCGGGCAGCCTCATAAACGGCCGGGTCGATCTCTATCACGTCTGCCGTAGCCCCCGGATGCCGCTCCAGGAATCCATGAGCGATGTGCATTCCGCCACCGCCGACCAATAAAAGATTCTTCGGGTCTGGGACCAGTTCTTCTACCGCCTGTGCCGCTTTGACATAGGAAAAAACGCTATGTTTCGGATCATCTATCGTCGCACCTGAATGCAGACCCGTATTGATGAAAAGCAGGTCTGATTCCTTGCCCTGCCAAGGCATTTGGATGACCGCAAGATGCGAATAGGCGGACGGATAGAATTTACCCGGCGTAGCCTGCGCGTTGACGTTGTTCAGTATCGAGCCCAAAGCCACGATGGAAAAACACGAACCCAAAATCGGTATGGTCTTCGCCCTCTCCGTCAACACAAGCGCGTATATGATGAGTAGACCTGAAAGCATGATGAGCAAGGATTCCACTCCGAATCTGGGCAACAACACATAACCTGTAAGATAGGTGCCTACCAGACTCCCGACCGTCCCTGCTGCCGAAAGCAGACCAGCCTCATGTCCGCTCCGCTCCACATCCCTCACCAAGAGACGCCACAATACCGGCGGCACTGCACCCAACAGGAAAGACGGGGGCGCGAACAAAAGCAGAGAGGCTGCCGGAGTCGCTATCTGCTGCGGCAACGAGGTGAACAGGAGTAGAGCTCCCCGGCCTAAAGCCGACATACCCAAGGCCCACACCCCCGCCCCGAACAAAGCTGCCGAGGCCCATCGGCCATCAGGACGTCTGTCCACCGCAACTCCGCCCAGCCACGCACCAAGAGCCAAGGCAGCCAAGATTACGCCTATTATGTTCGTCCAGACCAACACGGAAGACCCGAAATAAGGTGCAGCCAGCCGTGCCTCCAATAACTCCAAGCTCATTACGGCAAAGCCGCCTATAAAGGCGGCTCCGACCATGGTCCGGCGTGAAAATCTGCTGATCGCTTGCTCGGACATCTTGTTATTTCTATTCCTCTACCTCTCCTCCCAGGATCGTCGCATTCGAAAGCATGTCACCTTCTTCCTTGAACCGCATGATGCGCACGCCTTGGGTATCGCGTCCTAGGTTAGGCACGCTCTTGAACGGCAAGCGTATGACTATGCCTTTTTTCGAGACGCAGAGCAGATCACGCGTCTCATCCGTCGCTGTGACATAAGCCGCGACCACTCCTCCTGTCTTTGCCGTTATCTTCATGGTGCGGATGCCTGAACCTCCGCGGTTCTGTACCTTGTACTCCGTAAGGTTGGTCCGTTTGCCTAAGCCGTTCTCTGCGATGGTGAAGAGTTCCAGATGGCCTTTCTTGACCAGCGACGGCAAGACCACATCCATCCCGACCACGGCATCGTTCTGTTTCTTGAGGTTGATGCCTCGCACACCGGAAGCATTGCGTCCCATCGGTCTGACGTCAGTCTCCTTGAACCTGATGGATTGGCCCTGTGCCGTGACCAACACGATATCGTCGGATCCGGATGACGGTTTGACCCAGCGCAAGTCGTCCCCTTCGCGCAGGTTGATGGCGATGAGACCGGAACGCCGTACGTTCTCGAATTCCTCCAGTGGCGTCTTCTTGATCGTGCCCTTGTCCGTCACCATCACGAGATGCTTCGCGCCTTCCATATCGCCCATCGGCAAGACCGTCGCGACTTTTTCGCCCGGGCCGAGCTGCAGGAAATTCACGATAGCCTGTCCCTTCGCCGTTCGGCTGCCTTGCGGCACGTCGTATGCCTTGAGCCTGAAGACGCGGCCACGCGTGGTGAAGAACATCACGTCGGCATGTGTATTGGTCGAGAATACGTGCTCCACGCGGTCCTCTTCCTTTGTCGTCAACCCAGCCACGCCTTTCCCGCCGCGTCCCTGCGTACGGAACGTATCCGGCGGTACGCGTTTGATGTAGCCATCGGCCGTCATCATGACCACCGTCGACTCGTTCGGTATCAAGTCCTCCACCGAGAATTCTCCCACGGGAGATTTGACCACCTGCGTGCGACGCTCATCGCCGTATTTCTCAGCCAGCTCTTCGACCTCTTTCCTGATGATGCCGAGCATCTTCTTGGCGGACTTCAGGATCGATTCCAGTTCGGCGATCAGATCCATCTTCTCTTTGTATTCCTGCTCTATCTTGAGGCGCTCCAGGTTAGCCAGCTGCTGCAGCCTCATCTCGAGTATGGCGCTGGCCTGGATCTCCGACAGTTTGAATTTCTTGACCAGATTCACTTTGGCTTCGTCCTTGTCTTTCGACTTCTTGATGGTGGCGATGACCTCATCGATCTTGATAAGTGCGATACGCAAACCCTCGAGGATATGGGCACGCTCCTTGGCTCGTGCCAGATCATATTCGGTCCTGCGTCTGACCACGTTCTGGCGATGTTTCAGATACTCTTCCAGGATATTCTTGAGCGTCAGGACGCGCGGCAATATGCCGTCGACCAAAGCCAATGTATTCACGTGGAATGTCTCCTGCAGTTGCGACATCTTGAACAGCTGGTTCAGGACTTTACGCGGATATGCGTCTTTCTTGAGCTCTATCACGATGCGGATGCCGTCCTTGTTGGATTCATCCCGCAGATCCTTGATGCCTTCGATCTTCTTTTCCTGAACCAGTTCCGCGATGCGTTCGATCAAAGTCGCCTTATTCACCTGATAAGGTATCTCAGTGACCAAAATCTTGAACTGACCCGCCTTGTCCTCCACTATCTCTGTCCTGGCGCGCATCACGATCCCGCCCTTGCCTGTGGCATAGGCCTGCTTGATTTCGTTTACGTCATAGATGATCCCGCCGGTCGGAAAATCCGGTCCGGTGATATGCTCCATCAGACCCTCGACGGTGATGTCCGGGTTCTCGATCAAGGCTCCGATGGCACCGCAGATCTCACGCAGGTTATGCGGCGGGATGTTCGTCGCCATGCCCACGGCAATGCCGAGCGTCCCGTTCAACAACAGATTAGGCAATTTGGCCGGAAGTACCGACGGCTCACGCTTCGAACCATCGTAGTTGGGCCGGAAATCTACCGTATCCTTCTCGATATCGAACAACAGTTCCTCCGCGATCATGCCGAGTTTCGATTCCGTATAACGATAGGCTGCAGGACTGTCGCCGTCGATCGAACCGAAGTTCCCTTGCCCGCGGATGAGCGGATAACGCATGGAGAAATCCTGCGCCATGCGCACCAATGAATCGTACACCGCGAGGTCGCCATGCGGATGGTAATTACCCAGCACGTCTCCGACCACGGTGGCGCATTTCTTGAACTTGGCGGTGGAACGCAGACCGTTCTGCCACATCGAATAGAGGATGCGTCTATGCACCGGTTTGAGGCCGTCACGTACGTCAGGCAACGCACGATCCACGATCACGCTCATAGCGTAATCCAGGAAGGACTTGCGCATCTCCTGCACGATGTCCTGCTCGTTCACCGTCCCGATGTACTGCAAAGGTGGTTGTTGTTTCTCTTCCATACCTGGCTATGTCTATTGTTTATTCTTGTCGTTATTCACGTCTTGCGTCGATGAAGGGGCCGCCGCATCCGTCTGTTTGTTGAAGATATCGCGGGCTTCTCCGCCTTGCGTCATCGCGGCGGACTGGCTCTGCATGAGCTGCTGTAAGGTATCCACGACCGGCATATCCGTACCCGGCGCCGTTCCCGTATCCGCAGCCGCTTCCTTGACCGTCCAAGTATTGCTCAACGTCTCTTGCGCCACCTTCATCTGTTCCGTGACGTTCTTGATCGAAGCGCCCAAATCGCTGACCGCCGGACGTAATTCATTGTTATAGTTCTTGGCGATCTGCGGTTTGACGGCCCACCACCAACCGAACAGGACCATAAGCGCCGTCGCCGTCACACCGGCCCACATGCTCACGATCTGTACCGGATCGCGGGTTTCGCGCATGGCTGCGTGAGCCAAGATGATGCGACGTTTCTCGTCCGCGCTCAAACCCCTGCCGGAAATGAACACTTCGGGTTCTTCCGCCGGCGGAGCAGTACGCTTGGCCGCCCGCTTCGGCGTAGCTTTGGCTGCCGCCCTCCTGGGCGGTGCACGCCGCGTTTTCTTTTCTTTTGGTTCAAGGGTCTTCATATTTATTTTTCCTCGATTCACTCGGTCGGAACGATGTTCCTAAGCTCGTTCCAACACCGTTATGACCATATCCTCACTCGGCAGATCCTTCTTGGTGATCTTCAGCTTATTGGCATCTTGCCTCTGGCACACACCAAGTGATTTGCAGAAATCATTGACGCTCCCCAACTTGGCCTTGATGCCTGGCAGGTCATAATGCATCGGGACGACTATACGCGGTTCGATTATGGAGATGATCTCACTCGCCAATTTGGAGTCCATCACCTCTCCTCCACCGACCGGCAAGAACAGGATCTGTATATCCCCCAATTCCTCGACTTCCGAATCAGTCAGCTTCCTCCGATGCTGCCCCAAGAAGGCCATCGAGATATCCTCCGCGACGATACGGTATATGACTGAACGCTTCTTCTCCTCCGGTTCGCAGGCCGGATCCTGGATGCCCTGGACAAAAACATTCTTGACCTCGTACTCACCCGGATTCGAGATGGTGAAAGGCGTTCCCTGGATACCCTCAAGGTTGAATCGCGAAGTATCCTGATGGGACAACAGAAGTATATCCGATTCGACGGTCCGCGGCAGTCGCAAACTGGCTTCATTCTGGAAAGGATCGGTCAGTAGCGTCGCCTCCTTGTCGGCGATTTTTGCCTCTATCCTGATGGTCGAATATCCGTGCCAATAAATCTGCATAATTTACTATAGAAATACAGGTATTTTTACCCCAAAATACTATCATGTCGGGTATGTAAAAACAAGGGTTTATGACCTAGCGTTGCGCCCTCCGATATTCCTCGGCTGCCGTCTCGGCAGCGACCGGATTGACTACTATCCCACCATCCAACTCGAACCCTCCCCAACGGTTCACGCGCGGCACGAAATTGATCTCGAAAAGCTCGTCCTTCTCGCCGACGACATCATGGAAAAATATGTTGAAAGCGCAATCCAGGTCCTTCATGAGCGGCAGAAGCGCATGGATCGCCGAGGCCAACGCCTTGCGCTCGGCAGAGGTCGCTTCGGTTATATTGTCTATCTGCCGCTTCAGGATGATGCGCACGCCATAGGCGAAACGCGATGCCGGATCGGCATACGCGACCACATATCTGTCGGAATAGACCTTCAATCTCGGGGCAGCTTCCCGCAATGCGGATTCGATCATGTTGCGGCCGGTCTGCTTGACCAAGGCCTTGCGCTTCCTGATTATCTGTTTGACCCTGCTTGGTATGAAATTCAAAGCGAAAATCTGCGAGTGAGGATGCGGCAACGAAGCGCCCGCATCCAACCCATCATTCTTGAAGACCAGGATATATTTGACGCCCTTGCGCTTCCGCATCTCGAGCGCACGTGAAGCGTATGCCTCAAACATCGTCTCCAGCATCCCGATACCACATGAATGAAAAGGCTGGCAGCTCTCTCCCTCGACGAAAATATCCTGGTAACCTGAGAACTCACCGCTCGCCGGGAATACCGGGAAGCCGTTCTCGACGACCCAGACTCGGTCCTTTCCCTGACCGAACCGCGCCAGGATATTCTCTCTCTGCAGATTCTTTGGCGCGAAAGGATCATGTATCTTTTTCTTCAGACCTTCGGGTCGTTTATGACGATGCGGCGCCAGGATGATGCACTCGCCCGTGATGTCGTCGCAGATATATTTCAGTTCAGGCTTTATCGTCTGTTTTTTTTGTTCCATAATCACTGGCTCAATTGTTGGTCCGGCTGCCCCGTTTGACCCACCGTAGACGTCTGTTGTGGCGCGCTCAGGCCTGCCGTGCCGCCGATGCCCTCGACTATGACCCTGCCGCCTTGGCCGTTCACGACTATCCCATTGTCATCCTGTCCTCCAGCGCAACCCGCCGCCAATAAGGCCAACGCCGAGAATAAAATCAATAATTTTTTCATCGTGTATGTTTAGTTACTGTCCTGAAGCACAAGCCTTAGTATGCTTGAAAAGCGACCCACCGACAATCGCCATCGCCAAGGCGTCAGCCGCATCGTCCGGCTTCGGGATTTCCTGCAATGATAATACCCGCTGCACCATCTGTTGGATCTGCTTCTTGTCGGAACCGCCCCAGCCGGTCAAACCTAACTTCACCTGAGCCGGAGTCACATCCACGATCGGCAAACCGGCATCCGCCGCAGCCAAGACGATGACCCCGCGCGCCATGCCCACCTTGATGGCCGTCTTGGCGTTAGTCTGGAAAAAAAGCTGCTCGATCGCCACGCATGACGGCTTATGTTCAGAGATTATCTGGCGCAAACCATCACGCAACTGCTGCAGCCGCAAAGCGAACTCATCGTTTGGGCTGGTCTGGATGCAACCATGCCCCATGCATAGCATCTTGGATCCTACATGATCGACTACCCCGAAACCCATCCGGTCAAAACCGGGATCGATGCCTAGGATGCGGAGTGAGGGCATAAAAAGATGGTAGAAAATAGAGGGTAGAAGATAGCCTATTCCGAAGTCATTTTGTTCAACATTCGCATTACCTCATTCAACAAATCAGTCGCTAGAGAAAACAGTGTGGCGTCACAAAAACCCAAGCGCTGTCCAATCTCCAACTGTGTCTCTAACTCCGCACCGGACCCAAAGGCAATGAATAAAAAACGACGAAACTCGACTTCTGAACCACGTTTGCGACCTTCGGCTATATTACTAGGTATGGATACGGCTGACCTTCGCATCTGCGAAGTCAGACCATACAGCTCTGATGAGGGAAAAGCTTGTGTTAACCTATAAACTAGCACAACCAAATCCATTGCCTTTTGCCAGACTATCAGCCCTTTATGTCCTACAGCTGTCATATTTAAATTTCATAACCAAGCTACCCTCTACCCTCTAACTTCTATCTTCACGCCAGATTCGAATATACGCGACTTACGTCATCCAATTCATCCAGGCTGTCTATCAGATCCGATACCTTGACCCCCGTCTCTTCATCCGTCTCGACAAGGTTCTTGGGCAACCATTCGAATTCGACCGAATCAGCCGTCAGCCCCGCTGCCTGCACCGCATCCGCGACTTTCGCCAAATCGACCGGTGCACACCTTATCTCCGTACCTTCATCGTAATCCGATATGTCTTCCGCTCCTGCATCGATCAAAGCCAATTCCACCTCTTCATGCCTATCCGCAGGCAAACCTCCCGGCACGCGCACTACGCCTTTTTTGTCGAAGAGGTATGTGACCGAGCCTTGCGCCGCCAAAGTGGCTTCGCCCTTGGATAAGAGATGTTTCACGTCATTAGCCGATCGGTTACGGTTATCCGTCAGGCATTCGATAATCAGAGCTGTCCCACCAGGTGCATAGGCCTCATAAGTCAAATTTTCGATCGTTGCTGCATCGCCGCCTTTGCCCGTGCCTCTCACCACGGCACGTTCGATGGCGTCTTTCGGCATCGAAGCCTTGCGCGCCCTATCCATAGCGACACGCAGACGCACGTTCATTGCCGGATCCCCGCCCTTTTCACGCGCTGCGACCGTTATTTCCCGCGCCAGTTTGGTGAATGAAGCGGAGCGCTTGGCGTCCACCGCACCTTTGAATTGCTTGACCTTAGACCATTTGGAGTGTCGTGACATAACCGTTTGATTTGACCCTACATTAGCCGAACCGTGAAATATTGACAAAACCTCAGGTCTCGGATATCTTCATACGGCCCTTTTTTCCGTACGAGGAGAGTTACATTCGATGAGTTGCGCCTTCTGTCACACCCCTTTCAACCATCCCGGAACATTCTGCTGGCCCTGTCTCGAGCTGCTGACGCTACAGCGCAACCTCGCAAGACAAGGCAAGGTCTGTTTGAGCCCGCTGCAGCTGCAGGCGATCGCCAAACCCGACGGCTGCCGCCGTTGTGGGCAGAAAACTTGCGTCTGCGACTGCCCCGTCTGCCGTAAGCCGCATGACGAATGCGGTTGCACTGCCCGGGATCTTCTCGAATTCTACGGGGTCTTCGGCGCCGAGCCTATGACTCCTCTGCTCCAACCCCTTGACGCCGCCAGCGAAACCGGCTAGCCTACCCGTACTTGGTCGGGCGCTTCTGCCAGATCATGTGCTGCCCCCAGTCCAGGACCTACCCTGGACCCTCGGGCTGATACCCCGAGGCATCGCCGAGGCCGAACCGTTGAGGACGCTCAATGGCAAGGTAGGACGGCAACACGCAAGAGCCCGTTTCGCCGGACGAGCCGCCTGTGACGACAGGTCACACTCACACCCACCAGTCCTTCAAATCCCCCATCCCTGGTGACACCTTCTCGCATGCCTCCGTCCTCCAACGCAGTCAGCAACCGGTGTCGATGGTATAGGGCCGAGGTTCCGGCGAACCTCGCATCAAATCCTGCGTTTGCAGGGCCTCACTTCTAGGGTGGTGAGGTCAGCTCCCCGTCGTACCAGCGACTTAAGGGGAGCTGCTTTTAATTTTTCTCAATCTTGTGACACCCGTTGCCTTGACAAATCGGTCGAAATAAGGAATAATTTCTTGTTGCGAAGTTGCAATTCGTGCACTCCGCTACTTAACCCCAATCTTTCACAAGGAGTAGGCAATTGAGTCCAAAGCTCAAGCTACTGACCTATAACACTGGCTTGGCGCGTTTCGTGTTGTGGGGCAAAAGCATTGAGCCCATGCCCTACGTAAGCGAACGCGCTGATTATCTTCCCGAATTCTTGGCAGCACTCGACGCCGACGTCATAGCGCTCCAGGAGATCTACGAAGCGGTGCACCGGACCAACCTTGCCGCTGCGCTCGCAGCGATCTATCCGCACGTCATGCTCTTCGATGCTCAATCGCCCTTAGGCTTGAACGACGGCCTAATGCTGTTGTCCAAATATCCGATCGACTATCGATCGTTCATCGCTTTCGATGATTCTTTACTGGACGACCGATTCTTCACCCGCAAGGGCTACACGCGCTGCGTCATCGAAACGCCGCTTGGACGCTTCACGATCTTCAACGTTTACACGATGGCCGGCGGACTCTTCCGTCATCCGGAAAGACCCGGCATTGATCGACTGCGGCAGAGGCAAGTGGACCAGCTTGTGGCTAACGTCAAACACGAAAACGGCAACAATGTGGTTCTGCTGGGCGATTTCAACACCGGACCCCAAGTTTCACCTTCCAACTACGCCTCGCTGCTTCATGCTGGCTTTGTCGACGTATATGTTGCTACAGAACATGCGTCCTGTGAACCAGCAGTGACGTGGGATCCGCGGAACCCGCTCAACGTAAACAGCCCGCATCGCATGTGCCCACCGCAGCGTATCGATCACATCCTGCTGGATGAACGGTCATTGGAATCGATCCGTATCCGTTCCTCCAACATCGTCGGACATGAACATGTTGTGCCCACCACTGCAGGCCAGCCAGTCACCCCCTCCGACCACTACGGCCTCCTCACCGAACTTGAGGAATAAAAGCCCCGCGCCGTTTCTAGGTCGGGGCTTTGGCATTTATTCACCCCCGGGCTCCTGGGAGGGGAAAAGCAAAAAGAGGCTCATCGCCTCTTTTTGCTTTTCTGCAGACTTATTTTTTATGCTGCAGCTTCTTCTGGCTCGGCCTCCGGCTCTCCCTCTTCGAGAAGTTCACCGTCTTCGCCATATGCCTGGAAACCGGTACCTGCCGGGATCAGGCGTCCGATGATGACGTTCTCCTTCAAGCCTTCCAAGTGGTCGATCTTTCCGGTCACGGCCGCGTTGATCAAGACGCGTGCCGTCTCCTGGAAAGAAGCCGCTGAAAGGAATGACTCCGTGGAAAGCGAGACCTTAGTCACACCGAGGAACAGGTCCTCGAGTTCGGCTGCCTTGGTGCCGTTCTCGGCAGCCAGCTTGTTCTCCGCTTCGGCGCGCGTTCGCTCCACGACTTCGCCCGGCAAAAGGTCAGTGTCGCCGGAGTCGCGTACATACACACGCGAGAACATCTGACGGATCATGACCTCGATATGCTTGGCGTTGATCTTCTGGCCCTGTGAGGCGTAGATCGCGAGCACTTCACGCAGCATGTAAAGCATGACCGCGTCGCGTCCCTTGAGGCGGAAAAGCTGGAGCAGGTCCATATGCCCTTCCGTCAGCTGATCGCCGGCCGTCACTTCCTGACCGTCTTTGACCAACACCTGATAACCCATGGGCACCTGGTATTCGATGACCGCCGGGCTTTCGTAGATGATGACTACACGATCTTCCGTGACCTTGGCTGTCCCGGCATGCTCCGCCAATACTTCTTTGCTGCTCTTGCCAGTCGTGGCGATGACTTCGCCTTCCTTTATCTTAGCTCCGTCCTTGGCTTTCGCTTTGTCGTTGGCGCCCAAGACGTGCACTTCTTCCTCCACCGCCGTATGTTGGATGCTGATGACTTTGCCGCCTGCAGCCACATCCACCACCTTCTCGCCGCTGGGCGTCTCGATGATGCGACGTTCGCCTTGCGTCACTTTGGCCTTACCCGCGACTTCCGCGATGACCGCACGATATTTCGGCGGACGCGCTTCGAACAGTTCTTCGACGCGTGGCAGACCTTGCGTGATGTCAGCACCGGCGACGCCGCCCATGTGGAAGGTACGCATCGTCAGCTGGGTTCCAGGTTCGCCGATGGATTGTGCGGCGATGATGCCGACCGCCGTGCCCTGCTGGACCATGCGGCTGTATGCCAAGTCGAAACCATAGCAATGCTGACACAGTCCGCGACGCATCTTACAGGTCAACACCGAGCGCACATGCGCTTCCTGCAACGGTTCCTTGAAAGCTTTGATCTTCTTGATATCGTCTTCCGTGACAACCGTGCCCTTCTTTATCACGACCTTCTTGGTTTCCGGATCCTTGATGTCCTTCATCACGATGCGGCCCAACAAGCGCGTCAGCAACGGCTCACCGATCTGCTCGCATTCCTGATGCGTGATGACCACGCCGTCCGTATCGCCGCAATCTTCGTCCGTGATGACTACGTCCTGCGCCACGTCCACCAGACGGCGCGTGAGGTATCCGGCGTTCGCCGTCTTCAGGGCCGTATCAGTCAGACCTTTTCGTGTACCGTGGGAAGAGATGAAGTATTCCAGCACGCCCAAACCTTCACGGAAAGATGACTTGATCGGCAGCTCGATGATTTCGCCGCGTGGATTGGCCACTGGGCCTTTCATGCCGATGACCTGGGACAGCTGTCCGACGGAACCGCGGGCTCCGGATTGGATCATAGCAGCGACCGAGCTCTGTGCGACCAATGATTCGCTGCACATCTTCTGGATGCGGTCGCGGACGTCGGTCCAGACCTTCACGATCAGCGAGTAGCGCTCCTTCTTGGTCAACAGACCTTCCTTATACTGGTCTTCGATCTGCGCGACCTTCTCGTCTCCCTCGTCGATCAACGCCTGCTTGCCTTTGACTTCAGGCAGTTCGCCGATGCCATAGGAGAAGCCGGATTTGCTGACATAGTAGAAACCCATGTCCTTCACCTTATCCAGGAAGATCGCTGCCGGTTCGAAGCCTTGGCGTTCCATGATGACGCGCGTGATCTCGGCCAGTTGTTTGACGCCCATCGCTTCGTTACGGAAACCTATCTCGGCCGGGAACAGCTTGTTCACGATGATGCGTCCCACGTTCGTCTCGAAGATCGGGCCGCCGTTCTCCAGGCGCGTCTTGATCTTCTCGCGGATGTTCAGTTTGCCCAACTTATACACGTAGATGGCTTCTTCCGGTGAGGCAAAAGCGCGTACTTTGTCTTCCTTAGGCTCGACCAAGGTCGTCATGTAGAAGATGCCCCAAGCGATGTCTTTATCCGGTTTCATCACAGGTTGTCCGGTAGCCGGCTTGAGCAGGTTACGTGTCGAAAGCATCAGGTTGCGCGCCTCTTCCCTGGCCTCCTCGGTCAGCGGAAGATGCACGGCCATCTGGTCTCCGTCGAAGTCAGCGTTGAATGCCGGACACACCATCGGATGGATCTGGATAGCCTTGCCTTCGATGAGTTTCGGGTAGAAACCCTGGATACCCAAGCGATGCAACGTCGGAGCGCGGTTAAGCAGCACGACGGAATTGGTGGCGATGTTCTCCAGGATGTCCCACACTTCCGGATTATCGGCCTCGATGAAGCGGTTCGCCGAACGTATGTTGTGCACGATCTCGCGTTTGATGAGCTCGGCGATGATGAACGGCTTGAAGAGCTCCAACGCCATTATCTTCGGCAGACCGCACTGGTCCAAACGGAGGTTAGGACCGATGACGATGACCGAACGGCCGGAATAGTCCACGCGCTTACCCAGCAAGTTCTGGCGGAAACGCCCTTGTTTGCCTTTCAGGCCGTCAGCCAACGATTTGAGCTGACGCTTCTTGCCTGTCGCGGCCAAGACCGTCTTGGAATGGCGTGCGCTGTTGTCGATCAACGAATCGACCGCTTCCTGCAGCATGCGCTTTTCGTTGCGCGTGATGACTTCCGGCGCATTCAGCTCCAACAGGCGCTTGAGACGGTTGTTGCGGTTGATCACGCGGCGATACAGGTCGTTCAGGTCGGAAGTCGCGAAACGTCCGCCGTCGAGCGCCACCATCGGACGCATGTCCGGCGGCGTGATCGGCACGACCTTCAGGATCGCCCAATGCGGTTCGATCTTCTGCAGCTGGAATGACTTCAGGAGTTTGAGGCGACGCATGATGCGATCGCGTTTGACCTCTGAAGCGCCTTCGATATCCTGTTGCAAAGCCTCTATCGTCGCAGCGACGTCGATCTTCATCAACAGTTCATTGACGGCTTCGGCTCCAATCTTGGCCTCGAACACGTGGCCGAATTTGAGCGACATCTCATGGTATTCGTTCTCGCTCAGGACTTTGAGCGGCTTCAGGTCCTTCAGCTCTTTTTCCACGCCGGAAAAGTCGCCGTCCAACTCCTTGAGTTTGCGTTCCTTGTTGCCGTGCGCCTTGTCCAGCTCCTCCGTCACTTTTGCCGGTTCGAGCTTCTTGGCATCCGCGTTCTCGTTGATGCGTTTGACCTCGCGTTCGTACTCCGACTCGATGGATTTGCGCTTGCCTTTGTACTCGGTACGGATCTGTTCGATCGTCTGCGTCTTCAGTTCTTCGTTTACGTCGGTCACGATGAACGCGGCGAAGTAGATGATCTTCTCGAGCGCCTGCACCGACATGTCGAGCACAGTGCCGATCTTCGACGGCACGCTGCGCAAGAACCAGATATGCGAAACCGGAGCAGCCAGTTCGATGTGGCCCATGCGCTCACGGCGTACCAGTGAGTGCGTGACTTCCACGCCGCACTTGTCGCAGATTATCCCTTTATATCGGATCTTCTTGTATTTTCCGCAATAACACTCCCAGTCCTTCGATGGTCCGAAGATCTCTTCGGCGAACAGACCGGACTTCTCTGGTTTCTGGGTGCGGTAGTTGATCGTCTCTGGTTTCGATACTTCGCCGTATGACCAACTGCGGATGGTCTCCGGTGATGCCAGCTTCAGGCGGATCGCATCGAAGTCCGTGGTTTTGATGTTTTCTGATTGGAAGAAAGACATATGTGTTGGTCGTTATTCTTTGGCGAATGAACCCCAATCCGCTTCAGCGGCTGATTGGCTAGGTTCAGGTGCCGGCCGGAATTCTGATGCGCGAGGCGTATTCTCCTCGAGCCGCTGTCCGCCCTTCATGAGTTCGACATCGAGACACAGACCCTTAAGTTCGCGCACCAGCACGTTGAACGATTCCGGTACGTTGACTTTGCGGATCGGCTCGCCTTTGATGATCGCTTCGTAGGCCTTGGAGCGTCCCGGCACGTCGTCGGATTTGATGGTCAGCACCTCCTGCAGGGTATGCGCTGCGCCATAGGCCTCGAGGGCCCACACTTCCATTTCTCCGAAACGCTGTCCTCCGGACTGCGCTTTGCCGCCCAACGGCTGCTGGGTGATGAGCGAGTAAGGTCCGATGGAACGCTGGTGGATCTTGTCCTCGACCATGTGGTTCAGTTTCAGCATGTAGATGTAACCCACGGTCGGATCGTTCTCGTAGCGCTCACCGGTACGTCCGTCATAGAGCGGTATCTTTCCGTCTTCCGGGAATCCGGCTTTCTTCAGCTCTTCGCGCAACAGTTCTTCCGGCACTCCATCGAACACCGGCGTAGCGGCGCGATAGCCCAAGGCATTGGCGGCCAAACCCAAGTGCGTCTCGAGGATCTGCCCCAAGTTCATACGGGAAACGACGCCCAAAGGAGACAGGATGACGTCCACCGGAGTGCCGTCAGCCAAGAACGGCATGTCGGCGATCGGGACCACCTTGGATATGACACCCTTGTTTCCGTGACGGCCAGCCAGCTTGTCGCCGACCTGGACTTTACGCAAATCAGCCACCGATATGACGATCTGCTTGATCACGCCCGGCTGCAGCTTGTCGCCGTCCTCGCGTGAGAACACGGTAACGCCCACGACTTTGCCATGTTCGCCGTGCTCCAGATACAACGAAGTATCGCGCACATCGCGGGCTTTCTCGCCGAAGATGGCACGCAACAATTTCTCTTCCGCTGAAAGGTCGGTCTCGCCCTTCGGCGTGATCTTGCCCACCAGGATGTCGCCGGATTTGACTTCAGCGCCGACGCGTACCACGCCGTTCTCGTCCAGATTCTTCAGTTTCTCTTCCGAGACGTTCGGGATATCCGAGGTCACGACCTCTGCACCCAGTTTGGTGTCGCGCACGTCGATGGCGTGATGCTCTATATGTATTGATGTGAAGCGGTCATGGTGCACCAAGCGTTCCGACAAGATGATGGCATCCTCATAGTTGTAGCCGTCCCATGACAAGAACGTGCACAGGAGATTCTGGCCCAAAGCCATCTCTCCACGATCGCACGAAGGGCCGTCGGCCAGAACTTCACCGGCATAGACCTTCTGCCCCTTCTCGACACGCGGACGCTGGTTGATGCAGGTAGAGGCGTTCGAGCGCTGGAATTTGGTCAGTTCATAGCGATGGACTTCACCGTCCTCCGCCTTCAGTTCGATGTAATTGGCGGAAACCGAGGTGATTTCACCGTCATCCGGCGCCATTATGACATGGCCCGAATCGATGGCCGCACGACGCTCCACGCCAGTGCCCACGATCGGCGCATCCGGTTTGATGCAGGGCACAGCCTGGCGTTGCATGTTCGTTCCCATCAGGGCGCGCTGACCGTCGTCATGCTCGACGAACGGGATGAGCGAAGTCGCGATGGACAAGATCTGTTTGGACGACACGTCGACGTAGTCGATCTCGTGCGCATCCACGATCATAGGTTCGCCGTTCTTACGGGCGGAGATACGTTCTTCAGTGAAACGTCCGTCGCGACCGATCGGCGTAGTGGCTGGGGCGGATGTTCCGCGTTCCTCGGCGAATGCGTTCAGGTAGACTATCTCGCCGGTGACGCGCGGTATGATCGGCAGTTTGTCGATCGGCAATTTAGTCAGCTTCTTGGCCAATTTCTCATCCACCTGATCCCCGCCTTTCGCTATGATGTCGCCAGTCCCCTCGCGTACATCCACGCGCAAGGTCTCACCGACGGCGTCTTTGCCGTCGTTCTTGGCCCAATTCTTCACTTTGCGGTAAGGCGTCTCGATGAATCCGTAATCGTTGATGCGACCGTAACACGCCAAGTGACCGACCAAGCCGATGTTCGGACCTTCGGATGACGCGATCGGACAGATGCGTCCGTAGTGCGTACGATGCACGTCGCGGACGTCGAATCCGGCGCGCTCGCGCGACAGACCTCCAGGACCCATGGCCGACAGACGGCGACGATGCTCCAATTCGGAAAGCGGATTCGTCTGGTCCATGAACTGCGAAAGCTGCGAACTCATGAAGAACTCGCGCACCGCGCCGATGACCGGACGTGCGTTGATGAGTTTCGCCGGCGAAATCAAGGTGATGTCCTGCGTAGACATGCGATCCTTGACGATGCGCTCCATGCGAGCCAAACCGATGCGGAAGCGGCCCTTCACCAATTCACCGATGGCACGTACGCGACGATTTCCTAAGTGGTCTACGTCATCCGGTTCTTCCTGCATGTTATTCAGACGGATGATCTCCTTCAGTATCAGGACGAGATCCTCCTTGGTCAGGATGCGGTTCTCTTCTTTGGCCACATCTTCGACCACGACCGGCAAACCGAAACGTTGGTTGAACTTGTAGCGGCCGACGGCACCCAGGTCATAGCGCTCGAACTTGAAGAACATGGCATGGATCAACGACTTCGCGTTGTCTGCAGTCGCCATGTCTCCCGGACGTATGCGTTTGTAGACCTCGATATGCCCCTCGTCTTCGTTGCTTGCGGCATCCTTCCCTATCGTCGCTTCTATATAGTGGTTGAGCGGATGGATGTCTGCGTCCTTGAAAAGCTCCAATATCTCTTCATTGGTGCTGTAACCGAAAGCGCGCAAAAGCGACGTAGCGGCCACTTTGCGCTTGCGGTCTATCTTCACCCAGATGACGTTATTCTGGTCAGTCTCGAATTCGAGCCAGGCACCGCGATCCGGTATGACCTTGGCTCCATAGTAACGACGGTTGCGGTAAAGCTCAGCGGTGAAGAATGCACCTGCCGAACGCACCAGCTGCGAAACCACGCAGCGTTCGATGCCGTTCACGATGAACGTACCGCGATCCGTCATGACCGGGATGTCGCCCAGATAGACTTCCTGCTCTTTCGATTCCCCTGAACGCTTGTTCACCAAGCGCGTCTTGACGCGCAACGGAGCGTCGAAAGTGATGTTCTTGGCGCGCGACGTCTTCTCGTCGAACTTAGGCTCGTCCAAAAAGTAATCCACGAACGAGAGTTCCAGGTCGCGGCCGATGAAATCCTTGATCGGCGAGATCTCTTTGAGCAAGTCGCGGATCCCTGTCTCGAGGAACCAGCGATAGCTCTGTTTTTGGATCTCGATGAGATCCGGCAAGGCCATTGCGTCACGTGACGCCGTAAAGTATCGACGTTCAAGCTCCTTGGGGGCTTGGCGCCGGAAGACTGAATTTGGCATGCAAATATTTTGCTACAGACATATACAGCAATCCCGTTCGGGCCATGATCCTTTTGGGACCGTGCCGTCGGTGCGGACCAGGCGCCTACAAGACAAGCTGTACGCTGTTAGTTAATAATTTGGGGAAAAGGGCGTTTTCTTTTGTCTGACATCCACACAATGTGGAAATCTAGATGCAGCCGCAGACGCAAAAATCACGGATGTCAAATCCGTTGCTTTTTCACGTTATTTTAGCGACGTAACCATTCAAGATTGAAGTGGGTTACGACCGGTCAGGTGAGAATTCTGCAGTTTTACTCTCATCTGGCAAGCCGCATCTCGTGCGCGGATTATGTCAAATTATCAAAACTTCGTCAAGAGGAGAATTTGCTTGCTTATCCTGCAATGTATAATTTAATGCGATAATTAACATAAAAATTTGCTTCTAACCAATATTTAGCTAAAATTAGACAAATATTAATACATACTTTTGTTGCTTTACCCCTTGACAAAACCATCAATACGTGCTATAGTGTTTCGTTAACTAATGGAGGACTCCGTCAGTTAGCACGCAATTTAAAAGCGAACTAGTCTCGAAAGGAGAGCGAGGCCAATCGCCAATCAAACCAAAACCGACCGGTTTATGTTTGATGCCCTTCGAGACGCCCGAAAGCGTCTATTTTAAGTCGCCCATGACGACGCGGAGGAGAGAGATCTTACGGCAGTGCCTCACGGCATCTGTCGTAGAGGGTCGAAGAACCCAGACCAGCCGGTTGCGGCGTAAGCCGATTTACTGGCGACTCTGGCAGTAAGCGACTAAGGATGTGAAAGGCTTCTCGCCTCTTCACATCCCCTTCGTGTCGTCCTGGGTGAAACTAAAATCCTGTAAGCAAAAAGGCTCAACGAACATTTACAAAATCACGGCTTTCGTTTCTGGATGCAGAACGAGGAAGAATCGAGCAATGAGCGACGCGTACTTAAACGTACGCAAAGCGAGTCGCACAGATTCTGACGAAGTTATGCGCCAGAAACGGAAGCCGATTCTCCATACAGACGTGGAGGAGGAAAAACCCATCCTAAGTCCGAACCCGGATCCTGGGATGGTCGGGACAGGTCAGACATCGCCGGCTTCGGCTGGCGAACTCTGAACATACGTTCCGCGGATGTGTCGCCGACTTTATGTCAGCGACTATCCCCTCTACATCTGTCGGGAGAAATTCTGACGAAATTTTTGGCGGCGCCCACCTAGATACGGGGCTTAAAACTCGGGGGTGCCCTGTTAAGCAGGGCCAAAACTCTCTAAACAAGAGAAACAGAAGGTGTTTGCCTCCAACCTTCCGTCGCCAAGACTCCTCCTCGCTGGAACGATTCTGTTCCAGCGCTGGCTCAAGATCATGAAACATTCAAGATTTTGAGCCAGCTGTCACCAAAGTCTGACCGTAGTGGCGAATATCCTTCGTCCCTGCACCACCTTCACAAGGAGACGCTCCATGCCGTACGACACGCATTGCGGAGTCAGTGTCACTCACAACGACCCCGACGCTCCCTGGCCAGCGCGACGTCAGCGCGCTCCGCACGTCGAGACGCCGCAGATGGTGGTCAACGCGGTCGAGATGCGCGGGTCTGATGTGGTTTCGTACCGCATCGAACGCCGCCGCGCCCCCGATAACGGAACCGCGTTCTCCTCGACTGCCTCGCACCGACGTCACCGCCGCAGCAAGGGTCACTAGCCACCCCGCACCTTCCCACCTGAACACCTTTGCCGAACCCCTAATTCGGCAATCCCCTCGAGCTCAGAAGTTAGCACTTCCGATCTCAAGGGGAGGTTCTGATGAAAAAGACACTGTTTCTGTGCCTCGTGTGCATCGCCCCTTGCGTCGGCAGCCTCGCTGCCATCGGCGTCAATCAGATGTTCCACACTCTTGTGGACGCGTCACGTCCCGACACCGCCACCGGCAAGCTGATCGAGCTCAACGAAACTCTCGTTGTCCAGACCAAGGCCGGGACAGTCGCCGTCGCTAACAACGGCGAACGCGAGATCGAACTCAACGACGTCGTCGTCGAGCCCGAGCGCTAACCCACCACCCCTTCCTCGCCGAACCCCTAATTCGGCAATCCCCCCGAGTCTGTGATACCCATCACAGCCTCAGGCAGGAATTTTAAAACTAGACTGGAGAACACTTGATATGCGGCTTTCGTTTCTAGACCTGTCTGCCGACAGGCAGGTGCGTACTCAAACGTACGCGGAGCGAGTCGCGGAGATTCTGATCCCGTCATCCGACGGGACGAGCGCCGTTATTCGCTAGAAACGGGAGCCGATTCTCCCGATAGACGTGGAGGAGAGAAATAGGAGAGGAAAATTATGAGAACCGGCCTGTCGAGTTTTACTCGATGTCGCTGGTTCTCCATGAAAGTACTGATCCACCGGACAAAGCGTGCCTTGGCACTGCGGCGTCCCCTCTGCGTCCATCAGGAGAATGTCTAAACAGGCCACCATAATGGAGGTAGCAACAGCTAACGCACAATCTTTCGTGGATGCCTTAAACGGCGCGCCTAGGGAAGATCAATTCTAACAATTATATGATAGCCTTACTTCTATTTATCATCGCCTGTGCGCTTGTGCCGTGGCTCTTAGGGGCTACCATTGCATTGGTCGTGATCGTACTCGCCTTCCTCTTTTGGCGCATATCCCTGTGTATCTTAGGCGCAGTACTTGCCGTGTGCCTCTTGGTATACTTTTGGCAGCTATTCATAGTTTTAGGTGCGCTCGCCTTAAGCTTCCTTGCCTTCATTCTCATCATCGGAATAATCGTCGCGCTATACAGCGCTAGGGGGCGTTACGCCCTCATCCCGATTATATTCTTGATGTTGCTCGCTATCTATTCGTAAACTAAATTCTTGATATTGAATCTATTCAACATAGCGGTCATCTTGTTAGTGGGGTATCTAACAATTGCACTATTAGCGTAACAACTATTGAGGTTCACTCAATCACAACAACCCCGCAGCAAAATAACATTTTTTTGTTTAATCATCTTGGTATTTATCAATTAATCACCTGTCTTAAACATCACATTAAGGCCTAGATTCAGGCAAAAATCCACAAAAACGCTTAATTTAAACAAAATATGACTTTCATGATATTTCCACGCTTTTTGTTCAACTGCCCTTGACATTTACTGCAAAAACTGGTAGATTACCGTATTGTTCTTATACATGTTGATGGGGCTCATGGCGCCTCAAAATTACCCCGAAGGAAATGGAGGTAAAAAACCTATGGCCAAACGACTTCTCCGGCTTTCGCTGGACCGGTCCGGGCCGCTCTCCTCGTTCGCGTCAGGCCTTTGTGCCGAAACGTGAATACAAACCAATTCGGCCTGCAAAGGTTATTGCCGATGCGGGCCGCCTCCATCTCCTTCCGGATAATAACTAAACTTTGGACTTTCGTGTTTGGAAACAGAACTAACAAAGTTATGCGCCAAACACGTAAGTCCTAATTTCCTCGGTTCCGGTGTTCGTCCGGCCCTAATGGACCATCCATTAAGGTCCGCGCCATGCCGGACCTCGCCGGACCCGAGGACGTTACTTACGGAGGCGTTCTTTCAATGTTGAAAAAGGCGTCAGTAGTGATTGCGGGCGTTTTTCTTCTAATCGTTTTCGGTTGGCTGTTCCGCGACGAAGCCGCAACGCTCGTCGCCATTCTCGTGAGCATTTGCCTCGCGGCTCTGCTCATCATCAGCACATCGCGTTCCAGCCACGAACCGTCTCACTTCGGCACGTTGCAGAATGGGATGGAACAGTGGCGAAAAGTCCGGGAATGGGGAAAGTCCCGGCGATAAAGGAGAGTTGAAGTGGCGAAAAAGAAGGGTCCCAGAAGGACAGACTCAAGAAGTTCGCAGAAGCCAGCGAGTAGATTCGAATCCCTGCATCCGGGTGCGCCTAACCCCGAGGACTACCCCGGCAGCGAGCTTGTCGATTGGAGCGCTGGCGACGCCGTCAACGCATTCCAGAGCTCAGACGACGACCTTGCATTCTTGAGGGGAACCGCCTCCTCGTGTAGCAACTTCGACGAAGTTACGCTGCAGGAGGTATTCGGCCCCGTCGAACACCCGAACTGACGCGAACCCTACCTCTTGGGCGAACCACACAGCGTTCGCTCTCCCGCAAGAGAATCGAAAGCCTTCGATCCTGTTGCGGGAGATGACCTGAAATCATCCTCCCACTTCCTCACAATCTTTAAGGGTCTCACACCGCAAAGCCGCGGTAAGATAACCCTTATGTCACCCCTGTGGGGTAAACCAGGAGACGATAAGGCTACTGCCTGACTCGGCTCGATCATCATCGAACAGGCCTGACACGAAGTGCTTCGGCACGGCGTATCGGACCTGCGCACATCGACAACTGAACAACTTCTTCCGTGTAACCGCAACGGCGGCAATGCACGGAACTCAACGGTTTTGAGACACAAACGCAGGAAATCATTTTGGCGGGTATCCCCCGTCACACAGGAGAGTTCACCATGAAGAAGACCGAAGAAGAGAAGCGGGCCGAGAATCGCAAGCTCTACGACGCGCTCGAGCAGCAGACCTGTCCCGCCCCGAACGGAGTGCGGCAGCTGTTCACCACGGGCCTGAGCAATCTGGTGCCTGGAATCACACCCCCGCCCGGTATGCGGCTGGTCGTCAGCAACGTCCCGAAGTGCAGCGGCGGGTTCCCGGTTCTGGTTTCCAGCCGCGAGCTGTCCATCATGCAGCTCAGTCTGGATCCGGAACTCGTCGCACCGGAACAGATCGCGGCGCTCGACGAGAAGGCTCGGCGACAGTTCAACCACTACCAGGAGCTTGCGCTCCTGGAGTACGAGCGCTACCTCGACCTCGAGTACGGGAGATTCGATCAGGAATCCCCGGACGACGCCCTGAAGCTTCCGGCAATCCGATCCAGTGGCAAGCAGATCAAGGCGGCCCTCAAGGAGGGCGTGATGGACGTCGTGGTGATCAGGCCCGACACCCATCAGATGATCGACCGCACGGACCGTGACGGCAATCGGCGCCAGGTGAGTGTGCCCATCAAGCGGGGCGAGTCATACAGGGTCAACCTGTACGACCTCAGCCGGGCCATGAACCGACCCGTGGGCGAGACCTTCAAGATCTTCGGCCGGAAGAACGGACCCACAAAGTTCGTTCGGCTGGCCGGCCATGTGGTCAACGACAGCCGTGGCCAGAGCACGGTCGCGACACACGTCATCGTGGGCTACATGCCATCCCGCGGCGCGCGACGAGCGCCTACGGATCGGCCGATCTCCGTCGGAGCAGCGGGCCGCGATGGACGCGGGCTCATCTTCATCATCGAGCTGCCGCTGATCAAGGTCGCCATCTGGACCTATCAGACGCTCATCCTCCCAGGCTTCGACTACTCCAATGAGGAGCCGACGGTGGAGGGGTTCAGCTTGATGGTGAGCTGGCTCTCCATGTGCCCCACCCCCGAAGATAGCGTCGCTTTCTTGGACAAACTCCTCGAAGGCACCGCCGAGGCCATCACCGCCGACAAGGACAACGAAGGAATCGAGAAGGTGGACCTCGACGACCTGCTCGCCGGTACGGACGAAAGTACCTCATCCGCCGACGCCGCCGCAGTCAACGACGACGCCACGACGGGTGCTTCGGACGATTCCACGACCCAATCCGCTTCGGCGGAGGAAGGCGCAGGCGATGCAACCGAAGACAGCTCCGAGGAGGACGATGGCCCCAAAGCCGTCGCCGCCGCGGACGACAGTTCACCCGACAGCAGCCCCGAAGTCGCTGCCGACGCTGCCACCGAGCAGCCCGAAGGCGCGACCGCGGAGCCTCCCGCCACCGAAACCGCTGCAGAAGCCACCAAGGCCGAAGCAGCTCCTGCCACCGAAACGCATGTCGAGTTCACGCCGGCTACCGCCGACGCGCTCGACTGACCCCGTCTCACAACCGTTCCGCAAAGCTCAATCTCTCGGCTTTGCGGGATCCCTTAAATCTTCCATAGGTGCATACCTTGCCAAAAGGGCAACATCATGCTATGAAGGACTTAAGGGATCTTTTCATTTCCAACGTCCTAGGATTCGTCTGGAGCAGTACGATGAAGAGTGGGAACGTGACTCAAAAATCGCGCGCGAGGCAATCGGACGGCGTCCTCATCGATGCCTCAGAGCTCTTCCTGCGCAAGAGCAGTCCTCCGACTTCGTCCGATGTAGCGTCTGCGGACGAAGAAGGTATCGCTCTTCCCGACGAGGAGCGCATCTCGAGTCCGGCACTCCGCGGAAGCGCCAACTTGCGCCCGCTCATCCGGACTATCGATCTGCACCCCACGGTGGTGTTCATCCTGTATCGTCCGCGTGATATCGCGACGCCTGCTTCGTGGCACGACTTCCGGGCTTGGGCCCACTTCATCCTGGCTTTCATCCTGTCCATCATCTTGCGCCGTCCTGAGATGCGTCTGGACCGCGAAATCTTCGCCATCATCCCGGCGCCGTTCTACAAGCACGATGACGAGGCCTACCTGCGCCCATACTCCGTGCGTGGCTGGATCCCGCTCTTCAAGCGCACCGACGGTTCCGGCTTTCCCGCCGGCTTCTCCCGCTGCGCAAGTACCGAAGAGACCCTGCGCAAAGCGCACGCCACTTGCGACGACAAGTGGATCAGCATCGACAAGCTGTTGCGCTTCGTCGAAGCCTCCGATCCGCTCCAATACTAGGACGACTCTTCCGACCGGGCTCCCTTACCGGTCGGACACCTCCTTCGATCCGCCATACTGACGGTTGACCGAAGAAGGATGCGAAGTTTTCATCTTGACAAAGAATGTAGCGCCACCTACCGTATGCGGATTCCCGGCCCGGGAGCTGCGAAGTGTTGTACGCTTCTAATGGTAATATCCGTGGTTTCCCTCTTCATTGAGGGATTCTCTCTCCTCACATGGGTACAGCCGTTTACTTGGCGTGGCAGCTCTTTGCAGCTTCCGGTCCGGGAATAAATCACCCCGATGATCCATCGCGAGATGAATCCATCGGGGTGATTTTTTTGTTTTCTTTTGCTCAGCCTGTCGTCCCGGGCAAAGACCCTGGATCCAGATCCCGCATCACCGCGCCCGCCATGCAAGCAAGGCGTTGCGGGCGGGAGTGCGGGATGACAAAAAACAAGCGAGTTCCGGAACAAATGAAAAAACTCTCCTTTGCTGTATCCTCCCCGCCTATTCGCTCTCCGTCGACGTCACGACTTCAGCATTCACGGTCGATGTAGCGTCAACCTGCTGACGCGTGAACAGGATATGGCGTTCGATCACTACAGGCGCACTATACCTTCGCTGGGCTTGTACTGTTATGGTCGAAACGCCTTCCGGTACATCCAAGGTCAAGGCGAAAATCCCGTCATTCCCGACCACGGCCTGTCGCCCGTTGACTTCGACTTTGGCCGTAGTGTCCGTCTTGCCTTCCACTTGCACTTCCGCCACATCGACATGCAAGCCTTCGACCGGTTGCATCAATTCCAGATCAGGCGGAGCCGTCATCTGCTTGACCTGCCATACCAGATAGCTGGTCAGGATGCCGACGATCGCCAAGGTCAATAAAGCGACGAGGATCTTCGAAGTGACCCAAAAATCCGTCTTCTTGGTACGGGGATTGAGGTTGAATGTCGCCTCTTGCTTGACGTCATTCGCTTTCAACAACTTGTCGTACTTTTCCAGCAAAAAAAACTCGCTTGCCTCCAAAGCTGACGCCAACAGTTTGACGTGTCGCTTGGCGTAATATGGATCCTTGAAATCCTTGAGACGCTCTTCCTCAAGGGACTCGATGATCGCCGGATGGATACCGCAAATCTTGGCCAAGGTCTGGCGCGTATAGCCTCTCAGCTCCCTCAACTCTTTCAGGTCTTCGCCGAAACCGCGGTTGCCGTTCAAGACCCGTTTGCGTAAAAACGGCATACCTTTATTCTTCCTCGATATCAGGGATCTCACGGTTCACCTGCTCCAGAGCCGGATGGCTCGGCTCTTCCATCTGATTCGTGAAGTCTGCCTTCAGGATGTCCCTCGGCTTTGCCCCATCAGCCGGACCGATGAAGCCTTCTTCCTCCAACAGATCCAAAATCCTGGCTGCACGTGCATAACCGACCTTCAACCTACGCTGCAGAAGCGAGGCGGAAGCTTTGCCGGCGCGCAAGATCTCTTCTTTAGCCTCCGACAACAGTGCATCACCATCCGCTCCGCTGCTGTTTATGTCGCCGCCGTTGAAGACCGCGTTGCCGCGATAGGACTCTACTACCGAAGGATCGTAGTCCGCCGGATCATATTTAGATTTCAGGTATTCCACTACGCGTTTGATCTCATCGTCCGCCACGAAAGCCCCTTGGATACGGCGCGGACTGGCCATTTCCGCAGTCTGATACAGCATATCGCCGCGTCCGATGAGCTTCTCCGCTCCCATCTGATCCAATATCGTACGTGAATCCGTCGCTGACGCGACTGCGAATGCGATACGCGCCGGGATGTTCGCTTTGATGAGGCCGGTCAACACATCCACGGACGGTCGTTGCGTCGCCAAGACCAGATGGATACCTACGGCACGCGACATCTGAGCCAGACGTACGATCGGACCTTCCACTTCTTGCATGGCCGTGACCATCAGGTCAGCCAACTCATCGACGATGACCACCAAGAAAGGCAATTTCTCCTCGGCGGCCGCATTATACGTATAGATATCGCGCGAACCGAACTTGGAAAGGATATCGAATCGCCTATCCATCTCGCGCAACGCCCATTTCAATGCATTCACCGTCTTCTCCACGTCCGTGATGACCGGCGTGACCAGATGCGGTATGCCGTTGTAGACCTGCAGTTCGACACGCTTCGGGTCGACCATGATGAGCTTCAGGTCATCCGGTCCATTGGCGTAGAGCAACGACATGATCAGCGTATTCAGACATACGGATTTTCCGGAACCTGTCGCCCCTGCGACCAGAAGGTGCGGCATCCGACCCAGATTGGTGACCCAAGGTTTGCCCGAGACATCGCGACCCAGTACGAAGTGCAGGTTATCCCGTCGTTCGTGCCATTCTTTGGACTCGAACATCTCGCGCATGCCCACTGTAGCTACGCTCTGGTTAGGTACTTCGAGACCCACCAACGACTTACCCGGAATCGGCGCCTCGATACGGATAGGATGCGCCGCCAATGCCAACGCCAGATCATTATGTAGTGCCGTGATCCTCGAGAGTTTGATGCCTTCCGAGGGTTTAAGCGTGAACTGCGTGACCGTCGGTCCTACTGAAACCTCACCCATTTCTACCGGAATACCGAATGTCTCCAGTGTCCGCTGGATGACGTATTGGTTACGCTGTATATCGCCGGATGTGGGCTTCTGATCGCGTCTGATCAACAATTCCAGAGGTATCTCCACTTTCGGCTGCTTGCGCTTTGGTTTCGCCGGTTTTATATCGACCTCGTCCTCGGCCTCATCCTCATCTTCCTCATCATCTTGTGCCGCCGCTTGGGGAACCTTCGCCAACGGAGCGACAGGAACCGGCTTTTCTGGAGCCGCGTATTGTTGTCGTATGCGTTCTTCCGCTTGGATCGTCTTACGGCTCACCAACCATTTGAAAGGAGAAAGCAACGCCAACATCAAGCTCTTCAGATACCCCAAAAGCAGACTGAGGATAGCGACTACGCGTTTAAGCGAAGTATTGAATATCAACAACAGAGAGATGACGAAGATCGCGAAGAACAAAGTCCCTGCGCCGAATCTTCCCAACAACCCCACGAACGGTTCCGACAACAGGCTTCCCAGTTTGCCTCCCCAGCTTCCGATTTGTTCGGGCGTCGTGATGCCGTCGCTCGCGTTCACTGTATGGATGAAAGGATTGAAGGCCAAAAAAAACACCACAAAACCGATGTAATTCGTAGCTTTCAACGGAAAACGATGCGGCGTGAGCCGGTTGATTCCGATGGCGAAAAAAAAGAACGGCAAGACTATCCTATCCCAACCGAAGACGTGCATCAGGGCACCATCCAGGCTTTTTCCCAAGCTTCCAGCCAAATCGAACATGGACAGGAAAATGAGCACCCCGACGGCGAATACCGCTACCGTCAAAATACCATGCGCGGTCTCTGGATCGAGCGACAAGTCGGGGAATTTGAAACCTTTACGTCTACGTGACATGAAATCTATTTTATCCTAGCTGAAAATCCGACGAAAGTCACGTCTGACCTCCGCGCCAAGACGCCT
Organism: bacterium; assembly: GCA_021796435.1. GTDB lineage: Bacteria > Patescibacteriota > Patescibacteriia > 2-12-FULL-60-25 > 2-12-FULL-60-25 > CAIKNB01. The sequence continues at coordinate 171,136 of JAJYXM010000016.1, read as the reverse complement.
GGTTACTCCATCGTCTCAGGCGGCGGAACATCATCCTCCTGATCTCCAGCTGGAGGTTGTCTTGTGGTGCCGTTATCGCTGTCTTCGCGTCGTCGCCACTCCGCGATCACCAACTCCCGAATCTCTTTATGGAATTGCGGACGCTCACGCAGACCCAACTTAGCGTTCTCACGGCCCAAACCTATCTTTTCGTCCTTGTACATGTATGAATTGCCGGATTTCTTGATCACGCCATATTCTACGCCGAGATCCAACAAGTCTCCGACCAACGAGATTCCCTCGTTATACATGATGTCGAATTCACAGGTCCGGAACGGCGGCGCAACCTTATTCTTCACGACCTTGACCTTCACGCGATTACCCAGGATCTTCTCGCCCATCTTTATCTGCGCAGACCTCCGCACCTCGACACGGACTGATGAATAGAACTTCAACGCCACACCTCCGGTCGTCGTCTCCGGATTGCCGAACACGACGCCGATCTTCTGGCGTATCTGGTTGATGAAGACGAGCGAGGTCTTGGTCTTTGAGATTACTCCCGTCAGCTTGCGCAGAGCTTGGCTCATGAGGCGAGCCTGCAATCCCATATGCGATTCGCCCATTTCACCCTCAATTTCGGCCTTCGGTGTCAAAGCTGCCACTGAATCGACGACAATCACATCTACTGCGTTCGATCTGACCAAGGTCTCAACGATATCCAAAGCCTGTTCGCCCGTATCCGGCTGTGAAATCAGGAGTTCATCCACGTTAACCCCGATCTTACGGGCATAATCCGGATCCAAAGCATGTTCCGCGTCCACGAAAGCCGCAATACCGCCCAACTTCTGTACCTCTGCGATGATGTGTTGCGCCAAAGTGGTTTTGCCGGACGACTCCGGACCATAAATCTCAGCAATACGGCCACGCGGCACACCCAACACGCCTAGTGCCAGATCCAAAGACAGACAGCCCGTAGGTATCGCATCCACCGCCATCTTCTTCGCTTCGCCCAAACGCATGATACTCCCCTCCCCGAAGCGCTCCTTTATCTGATCGATGGCTTCTTGCGCCGCCAACCGGCGCTCGTCTTTTTCGTCAACTACTTTTTTCGGCATAAGATTTTGATTAATTTGGTATTTTTTAAATCGATGAAATGCGACGGGCTGGAGCGAGCACTGCCGGAGCCGTAGTTTGACCTACGGCGACCAGGAGCGGAGCGAAGCCCTAACAGTTCGCGATTTAAAAGATACCTGTGTTCTAATTTTGTTCTATTTTGAACTAAATAACCTTACCACGCAAGTACCCTTTTGTGGATAAGGGTAAGACGCCTCGTTTTACCGAGACGTCAAGGGTAGATTTTTCACGGAACCGAGTCGATATGACCGTTATAGTAAGGCTGGCCTTGGTCGTTATTGGGGACCATCTTGATCTCCAACTCACCTGCCGAGCCATAGACCTTGGTCGTGCCGATGGTCGAACCACAACCGCCCATCTGGTCGCACGATTCGTCACCCCAGTAGCTGCCATCAGGCAGATTCACCTGGAATTCAAGGGGGCCCGTACCCGACGGTACCAAGAAGGTACAGTCGAAACGGCCATCATCCGGCACAGCATCCAGGCAATCCGTCACCTCGTCCCAGATCCGAGGCTCAGTCTCCGGAGGCTGCCACCAAGCCATGAGCTTGATGCTCCCCGGACTCGCTGGCCCGTCATAGATGAATCGAATCTGTCCCGCCAGCATGCCGGCATCTGCTTCAGTTTGGCAGTTTGCGTCTTTGGCACACGCAGGATCCGCGCAATCGACCAGACCGTTGCAGTCGTCGTCGATCGTATTGCTGCAATCCTCGGGATAGCTGTGGCACTCGCCCCAGCTACAGGCCGGCGCCGTGCACACCAGATATCCGGCGCTGCCGCAGGAAGTCACGCAGCCGCCGCCGACTGCCCCGAGACGGCACATGAAGATTTCATCGATCTGGCCGTTGCCGTCGTCGTCCAAGCCGTTGCATGATTCCGTGGTCGCAGAGGCCTCGGCTGGCGCGCCTGAGTCAAGCTGTTCCGTCCCGCCCTCCGTCGATGCGCCCGCGTCCTGCTCCGACACATCTCCGACATCATCGACGTAGTCTTCCGGATCATCGCCGCCGCCGCACATACCGTCTGATGGACAAGGTGCCGGCAAGGCACAGGCGAAGATGGAGTCGTAATCCACGATATTGGACTCACGCACCCCGGCCACCGCGTCGATGACGTCATATGGCACGGACATGATGCGGTCCCAAGAATAACCGAGCTTCTCGTAGATCTCACCCGTGCCGATCGGCCGTCGCGTCTGCCACGGCGTGACGATGGAGACCTCACTCTCTTCGTCAGCCTTGATGAGCGAGCCCGGACGCAGCTGGCGGAATCCGCGCGCTGCATATGCGTTCTCACACTTCTGGATCTTGGACGCATCCGTCGTAAGTCCCTGGAAGTTATAACCCCAGGAATAGAGCGCTTCCTGGCGGATCACGTCGTAGCGTTCTTTCTTGTCGTCATACGCCATGACCACCGTGTGCGTACCCGGCCGTTGGTAAAGAGTGACGCTGCCGAACGATTTGATGTCCGCCGCATGCGCGTAGCAATCGAGTTCGTCCTGCGACGCACGTGCCGCCAATGAAGTGTCATAGTGGTCGGATGCGATGACTGCCGTCGGCAGCTTGGCGATTTCCGCCTCATTCGTCACCAGCCAGAACGTCCCTTGCTGATCCTCCAGCATCGAGCCCGGCGGGTGATGGCGTACTCCGACATCCGGCGTAAGGGCCGGATCGCCGTACTTCTTGACCGTATCGATCGGGTCGAACCATTCGGGGTGCACCAGCTTCCCGGTCTGCGGATCCTTGCTGAACTCGCTCCGTGCAGCATAGCCGCGCACCCAGACGCCTACGCCGGAACGCGTATAGCTCGTCGCCGTGAACGCGCCCTTACGGTTACCCCAATGGACGTGGTGCCAATCCGTGGTCTTGCCGGCGCCGTACCAATAGTGTCCTACATGACCGACGTACTGTCCGCGCCGTACGATCGTCCCACGCGCCGGATTGCCGATGCGCGCCGCCGGATCATAGTTCGTGGTCGACTCGCACTGCACGTGCCCAAGCAAAGTCGTGAACGGACTGCCGTCAGGGAATTCATGCTCGAGCACGAGCACGCAACCGTAGTAGTTGCTGTTGCCGCTGCTGGTGGAACCATAGCCCCTGAAGGTGAGGTCCGTCGTGACGCGCACGATGCCGTCGGCCGGCGCCAGGACTTCCTTGCCGTAAGGCGTACGTCCGACGAGTGAATCGTGCGCCAGGTGGTAGCCGAAGGCCAAGCACTGCCCATCCTTGTCGCGGCTCATGCAGATCAGGTCGTTCATGCTGCCGAAACCGAAGCCGAAGTCCGATGCGTTGAAGCCCTGGATCGGATACTGGTAGGTGTTGGCGTACGGCACACCCGTCTGCTGGTCGATCTGGAGCGGATCCTGTGTGCTTTCAGGCGCTCCGTTTTCCGGATCGTATTGCGGCCCGCAATTGATGAGCGTGGACAGACCGAAGACTACGAAAAAGAGTTTCCTTGTCATGACACCGACTCCTGTTGTGCCCTTGTGGCTTGTCGAAAGGACGTGATTCCCGGTTTCCGCCCGCTATGCATCCCGAGCGGAAGAAGGAACGTTAGGGCACGTTGACTGACGATATGTATATTTGGACTTCAGGATGCGGTTCATCCGGCCAATTCGCGGCATTCGCGTCCTGCAGAATCAAGACCGTGGAAGTTCCGGTCAATAGGAAAGCGCTGCCGCCCGCCAAACCGCCCATCGGTATCACATAACCTTCGCGCAGCCCGATTTGCGTCTTCTTGATCCCATCCTGCGTCAAAGCCTTCTCCAGCTTCTGCCTATCGACGATGTTGTCCTCCTGGATCAGCAGACCGATATTGTCATTACCTATGAGTTGCGCCATCGTTTCCCGCACCGGCCGCGTACCGTCCAAAGTCACGGAGTCGCCATCTTTCATCTCGTACTGGTTCAGGAACGCCCAATTCGGACCCAGCGCTTGAAGCGCATCGCCGTTCTCGAAATGGGCAGATGTCGGTGCCGGCAAACCATCAGGCACCGCATACGTCGAGGTGGCTGAAGTGCCTTGCGCCACAGAGGCCTGATCCGGACCGGTGAAATATGATTTAGGCAACTTCACGCTTAATGGCGTGCTCCGCATGAGCGCTATCGCGGCCAAAATGACCACACCTACACCCAAAAGCGATAAATGGACTGTCGTTAATTTGATTTTCTTCATAGAAATTAGATTTTACCCGCTAAGTACGACATCGCGAAGAGGCTCGGGACATACCCGCAGTCCGTTCGACCGGCCTTTCGGGCCGACCTCGTTGCTGCTGCCGACAAGCGTCCTGGCGTCTATGTTCTCCGCTTTGGAGAGTTCTGCCCGATCGCTTGGAGGATATCTGTCCGGCATACATTTCCCGCGAAGCCTCATCTCTCCGGTGCAGTCGCCGTACCGCTTCCGGGGCACAGTACGGGGCCGCTTTACCTCCCCGCCCGCGCCTGTCCGACCTGAGCTTCTCGAGCCTCTTCGTGTGTCTTAGGTGCAGGATCATGTGATCCATGATTCCAGCTTAAGCCTCACAGTAAACAGGGTCAAAGATTCTGTTTGTCAGCGCTGACAAACAATACGCACCGATCTTTTTCCTGCGCCATCCACCGAAAAAACATCCCTTTTCTTTTGTCAGAGAGCGCTGACAATCTAATTTTCTCCAACAGCTTTTTCCACAAGGCTTGGAGTATGATCTGAGCTTTTCGCCAATAACCGCGCCATCTGGAAAAGGCACAGATACGTCGCAGCCATCAGATAAAAATCCAGGTTCTCGACTTTCATGTCCAACCAAGGCAAGAGGCGGCTATAGTCCGAAATCTTGATGATCAACCAAGCCAGACCTTGTGCCGGCGCAGCCATGAACATATATCCGGGTGAATTACCGTACGATGCAGTCATCGCGCCAAAGAGCATCAGCCAAGGCACTAACGGTAAGACCACGGCATTCGTGATTACGCCGAGCAGCGTCATCTGACCGAAAGCCCACGCCAGATAGGGCAAGGTCATCACTGTCGCCCCCAAAGTGACCGCCGTGCTCTCACGCAAACCGAACATCTTTGGCATCCAACGCAGGCGCTTCTCCAAGAGCGGAGACCAGACCATCAAGCCCAGCGTAGCCAGGAACGACAGCGCAAAACCCGCGTCAAAACCCAGTAGCCAAGGGTTGAAAAAGTTAAGTGCGCATGCAGCCACCAACAATAATCTCCAGACGGAAGGCAACCGACCGCAAGCCCGTGCCAGTATGACCAGCCAGCCCATCAAAGCAGCCCGCAGCACCGAAGCGGAAAAACCGACGAAGATCACGAAGGCGATTATCCCGATGGTCACGAACCAGAAAGCCCGCTTGCGATCTACACCTAAGGAAAGTATGACCACCATGATTACGCTTACGACGATCGTTACGTTAGATCCTGAGACGGCTATGATGTGCATCAGCCCGGCGCTACGGAAATTAGCCAGACGCTCCGCGGATAAAGCCTGTTCTCCATACAAGACGCCGGCCGTGAGCGCAGCTTCATCCCTCCCCATGGTCGAATTTATCCGCGCAGTCAGCGCTTGCCGCCAAATCCCGAACAACCCTTGGACATAAAACAGCCCGTCGCTACCCACGACGTGAAAATCCCATACATCGGAACACTGCACGAACACCCCTTTCCGTGCCTCGAACACGCGCTGGTCGATGTTCGAAGGGAATGTGGCGATAGGACGCAGACGGCAACTGAATTCCAACTTATCGCCGATCTTGATTCCCAGCCTACCCTTCAGATGCAGGTTCGTCCCTTGCCCATTTACCGCAACTTGTCCGACTTTCCGTACCAGCACTATGATGTCACCTTGGTTCGACGCCGTCGTCGTCCCTGAAACGATCACTTCTTGGCCGAGCCAGTGGACCAGACCCGACTGCCGATTAGGCAAACTCATATCGAATCGCCACATGCCTAAGAGAAATCCGAAAATCAACAATAAGACCAACCGCACCCTGCCCTGACCTAACAGGGCCATGATCCCGACCGTCAAGACTATGGATGTCAGCCAACCGAACTTCTCGAATGCGTAGATTGAATGCACCGCCACACCCAGCAGGAATGAACTCAAAAGAATCCCGCTGTAGCGTCCGCGTTCAAAAAGATGTGGTAGCTCCATATTCCAGAGCTATCACATCCAGTGAAAATGTCGATAAGCCTTTATTGCTCGTGACTTACACGGGATTTCGCCTTTACATCTTCAGCTTTCGCGGCTTCCTTCTCCGCTACCTGCTTCGCCACTTCCTCATGATCCATTTTTTTGGGCCACAACAAATCTCCTCGGATGTTATAAATCGGAAGTTGATGGCGTTCAGCCATCCTGATCAAACCGGTCATGAAAGTCTCGCCATCCTTGATAGGGGCTTTCTCCTTCAAGAACCGTTCAGCCAGCTCCTGCAGCCTGGAATAGACCTCGACGCCCAGCTTCTCCTCTAACTCTTCATGGATCGGATCCGCGACTTCTTTGTCTTCTTTATACATCTTATTTTTCGCGGACTCTTTCAGCTTCGTGAACTCCTCGTAGTAGCCCTTCAGTTTCTCCAACTCTATCCCGTTGTTTTCGAGGAAAATGTTGAACGGCCGCGGATAATAAAGCAGCAGATACTCGAGAGGATGTTTGGGCGATTTGTAGACCGTATTTTCTAATTGTTCCAACACCGATGCCCTGAAAGATGATTTTTTAGGCGCAGGAATATCGTTAGTAACCCATTCCTCCCCAGCTCGCATGTTTATATTATTACGTTCATCCGTGTTGATATAGATGCCAAGGATTTTTTTTGGAGCTACCCGGGGTGAGACAATTGTAGCCTGGGTGTAGTAATCACCATGCGGTGAAACGGCAACCTCGGTCCCCGGAGCAAGCACAAAACCGAGATGCAACATATATCCCCACGGCTGAAGACCTTCCCCGAGTTTGTCCCGGTCATATTCCTTGCCGCCGATACGAATCATCCTTGGGCTTTCACCGCTTCGTGGCTTGTAGATCGAGGAGGCGAAAAAAGACCTCAACCAATTTCGTCTGACGAACTCCCAAGCCTCCTTATTTCCGAATATAGCCAGCAACTTTTTCGGCACACCGTCAGGATCGTATCTTGAGCTAAAAGCAGTCTCCAAATCACTACGTTCTATATTAGTCAAATCACCTGCATTCAAACCACTAAGACGGGCCAGCTCTCCCAATTGCTCTGTATCCAGAGATTTGAAAAAATCATATAACGCGTAAACAATGGCACTTCCCTCGTAATAAACGTCAGAAACATAGCTATCGTCCGGCCATTTCTTTGTCTCATGAGTACCCAATAATTCATCGCGATAGATATTGATGATCCCCTCGGGATAAAAAACGTTTGCCTTATGTCGTTCCGTTTCTCCAGTCCGTAGCTTCGCCTTAGCTTCTTCGTCGAACCGTCCGAACGGTTCGTAAAAAAAGCTCGTCATGGGGGTAGGTATCCCGGTCTCGAACGAAGCTGCCAGCATATGCAGATGCTTTGGATTATTCGCATAAAAATCGCGGTATTTCAGGTCTTTAGTCTCCAGAAAATCCACGACCTTCTCCATGGCCTTTTCGTTAGGCTCGACCTCTTGAGATGCCACCTTCTCTGCCTTGATGTCAGCGCCGCCCGAACCGGATCTGAAAGGATTCGATTCAGGCAAGATTCCGTATCCAGGCATTTTTTCCGGCATAGGATTGTTGCCATCATACAAAATAACCTTCGCAGAAACAAATCCAAACTGCCGCTCTCGCCCTTAGACGAATGACGGTTCCATGTTCCAGAGCTATCACATCCCAAATTTTTGTCGACCCTTATCAGCTCTCAGGTGCCGACTTTTTTATCTACCACGAAATAAACAAACAGGCTTAAAAGCGCCGAAAAAAAGCACCAGACGGAAACATAAGACCCTAAGGAAATCGCCAAAGCCATTATCACCGCAAGGAATGTGACGAAACCCAGCCACCTAATGCCTTTTCGGCTAGAGACCAACATGCTTCCGCATGTCGCAAGTACATACCAGGCCAACAGTTCCCACAACGGTGGGACATCTATGCTATAGAAGATACCCAAAGGATGTAAAACCACGTCAACTGGCTTAAGGATCAAGAAACCCAACAGCACCAGTGACAACATCAGACCGATTGCGATAAACCAACGCAGGATCCCTCGTCTATGCTTATCGGACTCTACGCTGTGAACCATCCAAGGTATGTACACCGGCCAAAAGACGAAGGCGAAAAATAAATACAGCTTACCGAGGATAGCGCTTTGCGCGCTAGGATGCGGAACGAGCCACTGCCATCCTTCTATGGCCTGCTGCACGGCAAAGAATATCGGGAGTAAGGCGAGCATCAACTCCTCGCTCTCGGCCACGGCTAAAGTAGCCGCACCAGCCACAACCAAAACCCCACTCGCCGCGAAACTACCGGTTGCACAGAAGCACATAATCCCATCTTAGCCGGAAAGCGCAGATAAAGGAAAACCGCCCGTCCGGATAGACGAGCGGTCTTCTCGCTGGCTTATTTAGCCAGGAACATCAACACGTCGTAGACCAGGAATGCTGGCCAGACTAAGGCCTTGAGCAGGCCCAATACTCCCATCCAAAAACCCGCTGCATGGCCGATATAGTAGACTGCCGCCCCGATCAATCCGAGGCCATACACGGCGTTACCGCCTTGTGACTTGCTCTTGCACCAATCGCCCATAAGATTATTTTATGCCGGCTTAATTACCGGCTGTCTGATTTTGATTATATACCTTTCCTCTTTTCCTTTCGCCCGACACGCAGATAAGTGAACCCCGACCGTTCTGCCGCATCGGCGTCAAGAAGGTTACGCGCATCCATGATCAGATCCCCTGCCATGGTCTGCTTCATCTTATCCAGATCCAAGGTCCTGAATTCTTCCCACTCGGTGGCGATGACTAAAGCTTCGGCATCCCTTGCCGCTTCGAACAATGAATCGACCTGCGCGACAGCACCATCCCCGAACCGAGCCTGCGGATCATAGACCGCGACCACGGCACCGCGCCTCAAACATTCATTGATGATGTCTAGCGCCGGCGATTCGCGCGTATCGTCCGTATTACCCTTGAAAGCCACGCCCAAGACACCGATTTTCTTGCCCGTCAGGCTCCCTAGCTCTCGTTCCAGCCTGTCCACGATGCGCGAACGAGCCAGCTTATTCATCGCCATGGCCGCATTGGTCAACGGCATCGCATGCCCATGAGCTTCACCTAATTTCAGGAAGGCTCTGACGTCTTTCGGGAAACACCCTCCTCCCCAACCGGGTCCAGCCTTAAGGAACTCTTTTCCTATGCGGGGATCGCTCCCCATGCCTGCCGCGACCGCCTCTACGTCTGCACCGACCGCCTCGCTCAGATGTGCGACTTCATTGATGAAACTTATCTTCGTCGCCAAAAAAGTATTGCAGGCGTACTTAGTCAGTTCCGCCGAGACTGCGTCTGTCTCGATCTTCTGGCAGCTGATATGCGCATATAGCTTCCGCATGACCTCCCTGGCACGCTCGGAATCCGTGCCGATGATGATGCGCGTGGGCTTTGAAAAATCGAAGACAGCGGTACCCTCCCGCAGGAATTCCGGATTTGAGACCACATCGAACTCTTGTTCCGTATGTTGCCGTATTATATTGGTCACCCGTTCTGCAGTCCCGACCGGCACAGTGCTCTTGTTCGCGATGACCGCATATGCCGATAGGTTCTTTCCGATTTCTGCCGCCGCGGCATCCACATACTTCATGTCCACCGAGCCATCATCAGCCGACGGTGTGCCCACTGCGACAGAGACGACTTCTGCGCCAGGCACGCCAAGACTGAAATCCGTAGTGAACCTTATCCTCCCTGCCTTGGCATTACGTTTGACGACTTCTTCGAGCCCCTGTTCGAAGATCGGCATGATCCCCGCTTCGAGCTTGGCTATCTTCTCGGCGTCAGTATCGATGCATATCACCTCGTGGCCCAAATCGGCCAAACAGGCGCCTGATACCAGACCCACATAACCCGTACCTACGACTGCGACTTTCATAAATTCATCGTTGATTCTTACGGCTGATCTTAAGGGCTATACGATAGTATTCGCGCATGATATCCGGGGTAAAATGGCTGCTACGTGGAGCCTCTCCGGAATGGATCGCTTCTTGCGTCTCCGCCAGCTCACTCAAATACTCCGGTATCTGTTCCTTATTCAGATCCGGAAAATTCTCGCTGATGAACGTCCCGCTGGATATCCGATAAGCCTTCACCTGGAAAGGCAATTCCAAACTTCGCAATTCCTTTTCGCTGTGCCGCAACTCATCCAGATCCTCCCTGGTCCAGACGACTTCATTCCGTACTTCCGCTTCCGGCTCCTCCTCAATCCCGCTGGCGAAACCTAAATCTATCTCATCCGGGATTTCACCCCCCTGTTTTTTCGCTTCAGGTTTAGGCTTAGGGAACTCGTTCGACATATCTGTTTCAGATCGAAATGCTCACCAACCGTCCTTTCACATACACCACTTTCTGCGGTTCTTTTCCATCAAGATAAGGCTTTACCTTCTCCGAAGCCAACGCTTTGGCCTTCGCTTCTTCTTCAGGGATATCCGTCGCCACTTCCATCTTATCACGTACCTTGCCGTTCACCTGGACCACCATCTCGAACGTCGAGGTCACGCATTTCGCCGGATCATATTGCGGCCACGCCTCACGATGGATCGATGTTTCGTGCCCTAACTTGTGCCATAACTCATCAGTCATATGTGGGGCGAAGGGCGCCACTAGCTTGAGCAACGTCTCCAAATCCGCACGCGGTACGCGGTACGAGGTACGCGATTCCGACATTTCATTCACCAAGATCATCAAAGCTGACACCGCGGTATTGAAGTGCATGGCTTCGATATCTTCACCAACTTTCTTTATCGTCTGATGGAGCAAGGTTTCAACATTGTCATTCCACGGCTTGACCGGGGAATCTGGTTCCTGGGTTCCAGCCTCCGCTGGAATAACAGAGTCAAAAATTCTCAACACCTTCTCCAAGAATCTCCTCACACCCTCGATCCCATGCGTATCCCAAGGCGCATCCTGGTCGAACGGTCCGATGAACATCTGATAGACACGGAATACGTCAGCGCCATAATCCTTCACTACATCGTCCGGATTCACGACATTACCTTTTGATTTGGACATCTTGATGCCGCCTTCACCCAAAATCAAAGCATGCGAACGCCGTTTGGCGTACGGTTCAGACCCGCATTCATGCGGCACCAAACCCAGGTCCCACAAGAATTTGTACCAAAAACGCGAATACAACAGATGCAGAGTCGTGTGCTCCATGCCTCCGTTATATAGGTCTACCGGCATCCAGAACTTCAGTTTCTCCGGATCCGCGAACGCCTTGTCGTTATGTGGGTCGCAGTAGCGCATGAAATACCAGGATGAACCCGCCCAGTTGGGCATAGTGTCCGTCTCGCGCTCTGCTGGACCGCCGCAATGCGGACAAGTCGTTTCGACCCAGCTGCGTATAGCCGCAAGCGGCGAATCTCCGTTATCCGTGGGCTCGTAATTATCCACGTCAGGCAAAGTCACCGGCAGCTGTTCTTCCGGTACCGGTACCCAACCGCACTTCTGGCACTTCACCAACGGAATCGGCTCGCCCCAATATCTCTGACGGGAAAAGACCCAATCACGCAGCTTGTAGTTGATCGCTCCACGACCATATCCGTTCTGTGCCAACCATTCGATCATCTTGGTCGTCGCTTCATCCGTCGTTAATCCGTTCAATATGCCGGAATCGAAAGCCACTCCCTTCACGGTGAACGGCAAACCACGCGTCTCGTCCCCTTCCGCCGCCGCTACGACCTGGACTATGGGCAGACCGAATTTCTGTGCGAACTCGAAATCGCGTTCGTCATGCGCCGGTACCGCCATGATCGCCCCCGTCCCATATCCGGCCAAGACATAATCCGCTATCCATACCGGTATCTTCTCGTTGTTCGCCGGATTGATCGCCACGACTCCTTTGAGCTGAACACCAGTCTTCTCTTTATTTTCTTGTCGTTGCAGTTCGCTCATCCCTCTGGCTTGAGCTTTATACGCCTCCACCTCCGTAGCGTTCTCTATCGATCCGTCTTCGATCCATCGCGAAACCATCTCATGCTCCGGCGCCAAGACCATATAAGTCGCGCCAAACAAGGTGTCGGGCCGAGTGGTGAAAACCGTCAATTTTTCAGGTAACAGATCTCCGCTCTTATCGGTTCTGATCCCAAAATCAACATAAGCTCCCTCGCTCCGTCCGATCCAATTGATCTGCTGTGCTTTGATCTTTTCCAGATAATCTACGTTCGCCAAATCATCCAACAGACGTTGCGCATAGGCTGTGATGCGGATCATCCACTGCTCTTTGGTACGTTGCTCGACTGTCGAGCCGCAACGCTCACAGACCCCACCGATAGCCTCTTCGTTGGCCAGGCCTATCTTGCAGCTCGGGCACCAGTTGATCTTAGTCTCTGCCTTGAAAGCCATCCTATGTTCGTCCCGGAACCGTCTCGTCGCTTCCTCGCCCTGCTCCGCTACGTTCTGTGGGATAGCCAACAGGTCTATAGGCTTAGCCCGACCCTCCACGACATCGAAATACGAGCCGTAGAACTTGAGAAACATCCACTGTGTCCATCGATAATAAGCCGGATCAGTCGTATTGATCTCGCGCGACCAGTCGAACCCTATGCCGAGCGACTTTATCTGTCGTGTGAAGTTCGCTACGTTCTTGGCCGTCGCATCAGCCGGTTTGACCTTGTGTTTGATCGCGAAGTTTTCTGTCGGCAACCCAAAAGCATCCCAACCTATGGGATAGAGCACATCCTTGCCCTCCATGCGCTTCTTGCGCGTCATCAGATCTATGGCGATGTAAGAGCGCGGATGTCCCACGTGCAGACCTTCTCCCGAGGGGTACGGGAACTCGATCAGGCCGTAGAACTTTTTCTGCTTCTCGCTCGACGGAAGGTCTTCCGCCCGATAAGTCCCCTCTTTGTCCCAGAATTCCTGCCACTTCTTCTCTATTTCTTGGAATGGATATGTTGATGCCATAGCGCTAACTACGCTATCAATTCTACTCTATTTTTACAATATTGAGCATTTCTAAAAAAACTGAAAACGCATCCGTCTAACAAGAGACGGATGCGTCGTGTCAAGGCAGGCGATTGCGCTATCGGAGCACCCGGACTTCGACCCGGACACCCTCACGGGAGAGGAAGTAGCCTTCGAAGCGATCCGGATCGTCAGTCGGAGAGAGCATGACCGTGTCGACGCCTCCCTCTTCGTAAATTCCAGAAAGGAATGGATGACTGACCTTTCTGTTCAGAAACACGGTCAGTCCCTGTCGCATAGACCTACTCTCTTCAAAAGCGTCGACCGCGACTATCTGACGATAGGCCATGTACATGACCAACCCCCTGTTAGCGACAGGTGTGACGCATACAAACTTCCCGAGGATAGACTCAGCCGAGCTATCTGAGATCATGGGGTTACTCCTGAGCGAAGGTTCAGTTATCGGTTCATGTCTGCTTTACCAATAAAACGCTCTACTTGTCAACCCTCTCAGGACAAAAAGCTCGGACCTCACCCGAAAGAACCCAACAACTCAGACAAAGCCTTTGTAATCGGCTCAAGTTCCTTAAGCTCATCTTCCTCTGTCGCATCACACGCGTACTTCCCCGTCGCCTTCGAATAATACAAGCTCCGCAGCGGCATATAATCATCTACCTTGCCGTGTACTTCAGTCGTCAGGATGACCGGCCTGATGGCTTCTGCCACCCTCTCGCTTCCGTCAGGCTGCACCATCACGAATACGTCTTTCCAATACGCCTCGACGGTACCGCCATGCTCACGGGCCAGGCTACGGTAGTACTCCAGCATCGCCTGGCCGATCTCGTGCTGTGAAAATTCCCTCTCTTCATGGCCGTCCAAAGCATTCCTCTTCACCAAGGCCGGATCCAGCTTCTCGCCTTCGATGAAGAATCCTGCGTCCATCCCTATGATCCGCGATTCCGTCTTACCGTGATACGCCCGCGCTTTGGCCCGCGCATTCTCCAGTAGGTCGTTTCCCTCCTCCACTTCTATCGCCTCCAAACCGAGGTCGGTCGGGATATCAACCCTAACTTCTGGCTGCGAGGCTTTGAGCAACTTACGTATACGTTCTATCTTCGCCTTGTTCGTTGTAGCCAATAAAACCGCCTGCATATCAATGATTCAGAATGTGAATTGTATCTTTGCTTCATCAGCTTTTATCTTACCGCCGACCGGTAGTGGAAGATACTGATCTATCTCATGACCGAACAGTTCAGTCTTCATTATAGGAAAACCATAAGGCTCAAGATGCTCCAATATCGTCGTCAGCGGATCAAACTCCCGACCAGCGAAGCGGCAGTCGATCTGGTCCAACCGTCCGATGATCATCCCTTTGATCTTATCCCACGCGCCGACGTTCTTGTAATGTGCCAAGATCCTCATCAGGGCTGGCAATTTTTCTTCCGTCTCTTCCCAAAACAATATCTTACCCTCGAAATCCGGCATGTATGGTGTGCCGAATAATGACTCAAGCGTGACCAGATTACCGCCGATCCCTATACCCTCAAGATTCGAACCGCGCAAAAATTTACCGAATTTCTCTAACGGTAGATCGTAGTGCTTATCCCGCAATGCCTTCATGAAACATTCTATCGTCAGCCGATCGTTCTCATTGAAACCCCACGTCACCATCGGCCCCTGTATCTGGACCTGACCCGTCTTGGCGTATGCGGCATTCAATAATGCTGTGATGTCCGAGAAACCTACCAATGTCTTGGGATTATTTTTCACGGTTTCCCAATCTATGCCCGCCAGGATATCACCCGCATTCCAACCGCCGTTAGTGGTCATGACGACATCGACGGTCTTGTCATGATAAGCCGCCATGAAGTCGTCCAGCCGGTTGTCCGCCGTATCCGACACATAGCTCAAAGCATTCGCCGCATGTGGCATGACTACGTAATCTAATCCCCAAACGCTCATGTTAGTGAGCCCTCTCTCATACTGGCTTCTGCGCTCTTCGGAAAATGTCGACGGCGCGGATGGTGATACTACAGCTGCTTTCATATGCCGCAATATTGACACGTTTTCATATATCAAGTCTACTGAAGCCATATGAAATTCCCCATCAAGCCAGCCATAGCGGCATTTGCAGTCATCGTCGTCTTACTTATAGCCTGGCCGTTCGGCACTATCGGCGCCGGTGAACGAGGCGTGCTCCTCCGTTGGGACGCCGTCACTGATAAGATTTACGACGAAGGTCTGTTCATGCGCGTACCGATCGCGGATCGTGTCGTAGTGATGGACGTCAAAATTCAAAAAGAACAGGTCGATGCAACGGCCGCCTCTAAAGACCTGCAAAGCGTCAGCAGCATCGTAGCGCTCAACTTCCACATCAATCCCGATAAAGTCGCCAACATCTACCAGGATGTAGGCGTGGATTACAAGACGAGACTCATCGACCCTGCGTTACAGGAATCGGTCAAAGCCTCGACTGCCAAATACACGGCCGAAGAGCTAATCACCAAACGTGAAGAAGTCCGCGAAGAGATCCGCAACCATGTCAAAAACAAGCTCTCGCCGCATGGCATCGAAGTCGACGACTTCAACATCGTGGATTTCAGCTTCTCCAAATCATTCAACGAAGCCATCGAGGCCAAAGTGACCGCGGAACAGGCCGCGCTCGCCGCCAAGAACAAGCTGGAACAGATCAAATTCGAAGCCGACCAGAACATCGCCGAAGCGCGCGGTAAGGCCGAAGCTCTGCGCGTCGAATCAGAAGCGCTGCGTTCGAATCCCCAAGTCTTGGAACTGCGTGCCATCGAGAAGTGGGACGGCAAGCTGCCTGCCGTCATGAGCGGAGCGACGCCGTTCATAGACATATCCAAGGTCACCAGCCGCTAAACACGTGAAGCTCCGCCAGAACAGCGGAGCTTTTACGTCAGAGTGCGCTTGTAGCGCATGCTTCAGGCCACCTCAGGCCAGCGTAGAACTTGGCCACGGTCTCCACGATCTCGAACACGTCCTCGCGGCTAGGACGCTTCTTCGGCAGTTCGCCGAGCGGGACGTGTCGCGCCAGCAGGAATTCCGCTAGCGTCGGATCCCATTCCGGGAAATCCGAGTCGCAATGCTTGTCGAAATCGTAAACGCTGAACGAGTAGAAAGGCGAGTCGCCCGTGAAGTACACAAGCCGCGCCTCACGCGTCTTGAAGAGCGACTCATCATTAGCGCGGCCCATTTTTACGAAATGGAGCTCGACATACGCCGTAACCGCGCTATGCGGCGGATTAGACATGCCCCAATAAATGGCCGTGTTCCCCGTTCCGCCGCTTGCTCTTGTCCTAGTCTTCTCCATTCGCTCCGGAAAACCGACCTCCATGACCCACTCCGATCCCTGACGGCCGATCCCATGCTTGGCCAGCACGGCCTCGACTTGCTCCAGGAATTCCGCCGCCGCGATGAGTTCCTGCCCGCGCTTCTTCAATTCCGCATGCATAATCGCCTCCTGACTCGAATGTGTGCCACAAGCTTAAGCATGAAAGCCGGTTCTTGCAAGATACAGTCACCTGAACTCTAGGCCTTCCACTTTCCTGAACCCGATCCTATCCGGCGCCTCATCGCCCAAGCCCAACATATTACCCAAGACTATCGCCTCGTCCCCATAACGGTCGCGCACCAAGTCAGCTGCCTTCGAGGCTAGGCGCTTACGATCAACCTCGCCGTTCCAACAAATCGTACCCACGTCATCCCGGGCAAAGACCCGGGATCTAGCTTCTGAATCCCGAATAAAGTCCGGGATGACAGCGGCACAGGAAGACAGTTTTTCTTGCCGTGAAGGCGGCGCCAGATTTGTCAGCGTCACCGCTAGAAAGTTCACCCTTTCCCCATGCCACAATTCACGCAATAACTCCGTCGCTGCACCGACTAGGGTGAAAGAATCCGAAGCCGGTTCATCCAACAGCGAATACAACGTGCCTCCTTCACCCGCCCCCGGCTGCCAGAACGACGGACGCACTTCGGTCAACGGCGAGACGAGACTGTTCCTGAAACCCACGTTCACATACACCGACCCAGCCACGAGACCCAGGGCACGCAATCTGCGTCCGGCACGCTCCGTCAATTTGACCAGCGTAGCCAAGACCTTCCCTTCCTTGTTCACCCTGTCAGGGACGCAATACGAATGCCCTACTGATTTAGGCGATGGTGCCGCATCTGATGACGTCACGTTCTCCACTTCGGAGCCGTTTACCTTAGACCACAGGTAAAACCCATTCTTACCGAAAGCTCGCATCAGGTTTCCGACCGGATAACGCTTCAGGTCCAACAGCGTCTCGATCCCCAGGCGCTTCAATCGTCGACTGATGCGTGGCCCGATACCGCACACATCTTGCAGGTCCAAACTAGCCAGGATCTCATCCAGATTATCGTAGTCTATCACCACCAAACCATTCGGTTTTTCCATGTCAGATGCCGTCTTGGCCAAGAATCTCGTCGGCGCGATGCCGATGGAACAGCGCAACCAATCCCCGACCTCGTCACGGATACGTCGCCGCGCGCGGGTCATCACCCAAGCCACTTCCGCCGCATCACGGTACCAACCCGTCATGTCGAGGAACGCTTCATCGATGGAATAGTGCTCCATGCAGTCCGTCAGTTCATGCAAAATCCCGAACACGCGCGACGTCACCGCACGATATTTAGGCGGATCATTCTGCACAAACACCGCACCCGGCACCTTCATCTTTGCCTCTTCCACCGACATCCCGACCTTCATGCCTAAACGCTTTGCCTCGATCGACGCCGCTATAACGCAACCCTTCTTATGAAGATAAGCACATACGCCCAACGGCCGACCGCGCAGAGTAGGATTAGCCTGCTGCTCCACCGACGCGAAATACGAATTCATGTCGAGGTGGACAATGAGATTTTTTGAGTGAGAAAAAGACATAAAAGCTTAATGTCATTTCGACAGAAGGAGCCTAGCGACTGAGTGGAGAAATCTTCTACTCGAAGGACGGACAGGCGAATCACTCCGTCTGGAAGATCTCTCCGCTTCGGTCGAGATGACAATTTATTCTAAAATGTCATTTCGAGCACAGTCGATAAATCTTCCTATTGGGAACCATCCGACAGATCATTCCAAAATGGATTCAACGTAGCTATCAACCGTTCTTTCTTACTCCGGCTCCACCTCTTCAACTGCTTTTCTCTCTCAATCGCAGCCATGATATCCGTAGTCTCTTCGAAATAAATCAAACGGTTAATCTGATATTTATCTGTAAAACCGTGAACCGCATGACTTTTATGCTCAAATAGCCTCCTTTCCAAATCATTCGTCACGCCGATATAAAAGACGCTGCTCACGCAATTCGTAAGTATGTACACCCAGTAAATCCTACCCATTACTTACTGCTGCCACGGTTTAGAAGATTTTTCAAGGGACTATACATCCGGAAGATCTCTCCGCTTCGGTCGAGATGACAATTCTATTTATAACGTCGCCATCTCCTCCAGCTCCCAGCCCAGCGTCTCCGTCGAAAACGCCAATCGATACGCATTTGCCTCATCCGACACGGAAAAGATCACTACCTTTTCCCTGCCCCGCCGCTCGCTGTGCACCAAGTTCACCTTCTTGACCTGATAATAATGACCATCCCATTTGAAAGTCATGGGTTCTACCTGCCCTTTCCGGAAGGCCACTAATACGTCGATTGTCTGCGCGATTTTTTCGTACATATGTCTCTTAATGTCATTTCGAGCACAGTCGAGAAATCTTCTAGTTGGAAAATCCCTCCGCGCTGGCCGAGATGACAATCCATCAGCCTACTAGAACAAAAATAGAACACTTGCAAATACTCGTCAAGCCCCTGAAATATAAGTTCAAAACGGACTTTTTATCCCCCTGATGCCCGGATCAGTCACATGCGTGTAGATTTGGGTCGTGCGTATGTTCTGATGTCCCAAAAGTTCCTGCACATAACGCACATCCACCCCATTCTCCAGTAAATGCGTAGCAAAACTATGACGTAACGAGTGGAAAGTTGCGGTTTTGCCTATCCCGGCTGATACTAATGCACGTTCGAACACAACCTGCGCCGTCCTCTCAGAAAGTCGACCGCCGCGTTCGCTGGAAAAAACAAAATCTTCCCGAGCTTTTCCGGCCATCAGAGCACGCAGCTCATCTGCCAATCTTTCCGGCATTACTGTAATCCTATCTTTGGCCCCCTTGGCTTGTTTGATATGCAAAACAAGCTCGTCCAACAACACGTCGCCGACCCTCAACCTGACTATTTCGCTGACGCGCATACCAGCGCCATAAGCTAAGGCCACCAAAACCTTATGTTTGTTGTTCCTGATGGTCGAAAGCAAGCGTGCTATCTCACCACGAGACAGCACGACAGGCAGCCTCTTTGATCGCTTGGCGAATCTGATATTGATTTTTACGCCCAGACGCAAAACATCAAGATAATAATATTTGATTGCATTCAAGTATAAATTCACGGTTTGTGGCGAATAATCCTTTTCATGTTTGTCCAACAAAAAACGACGAATTACTTCCTCATCACAATGTTCACAGCAATTCGGATTCTTAGACAAAAAATCCTTTATACAAGCCAAATACGCGCTAATGGTCTTGCGACTATAATTGCGCAAACGTATTTCGTCAGCCGTCTTCTGCAGACATCTCTCCAACATAAAAAACATGGCTAAGAATAAACATGGATTACGAACGTGCACCTTATTTACTAGCTAACACACATCGTCTAACATGCCAATATCGCAGCCTAAACCACAATCACTGCGCACAAAAACGAGTTATACACAATTTTTCTTTGGGCACTTTGATGTAAAAGCTTATAAAACAAAACCATCTTTAAGATAACTATGGCTAAAATTCCAATCTATCAAGTCAGTGTTCCTGAATATAAACTTAAAAATTTCAAAAACACCAAAAATAAAATGGATTATGCAGGAACACCTTGGTACAACATCAAAATTCCAAAAATATATTGGGATAATGTTCCTGATTTTGAAAAGATAGGTAAAAAAATTGATAAATGTTTAAAATCTCATTTTCTAGGCAAAAAAGTCGCTATTAGAGTTTTAGGTTCAGATGAACACAAAGGAAAAACAATAGATGATTTAATCAAAATAATAAAAAAATTAGGATACGACAGATATAATCCAAAGCGGAAGGGTGACAGATATGAAAATCTTGATAACAAGCATATCGACTTTTTTGCATTGGATTTCAAAGTCAAAAAGAATGATGAATATTTTAAACATTTTCTCGAGCCATTTTATTTTTGGCCAATAGCTGACAGGAACAAACCTGTAAAAGTTGATATAGCCATCGTTTATGATTTATCTCAATTAGAAAGAGTTGAACATAGATACAAAGGAAGAGAGAAAGAAATAAAGAAGGATGGTTTTGTTTTTAAAAATCAAGATAAGAAATCAGATGCAATTATTGGAATAATTAAGATTCTATAATTGCCCAAAGAAAAACTTCTTCGCCTTTCGGCTCAGACCACGCTGCGCTCTCACTTCGTTCGGGGTGTATAACACGACTTAAACGGCTCGGCACTCGGCTCGTGCCTCTCCCAAATTTGATTTTTTCGAGGTCACTTCGGATTTTTGCGGGTTGCCTCAAAAATCCTCGTTCCGACTCTGAAAAAATCAAACTTCGTTTAAGTCGTATGTTAGGCGAAATTTATCTCAACTCGAACTTTCTGATCACTGCCCTGACGACCCCCTGGATCAACGGGTCGTAACAATAGATCGGTTTCATGGTCGAATTCGCCGGCTGCAGACGGATGCGGTCACGTTCACGATAGAAACGCTTTAGCGTGGCATACTCATTATCCAAAAGCGCTACGACCGTGTCGCCGTTCTTTGGGCTTGGACAACGTTCGACTACGACATAATCTCCGTCGAAGATTCCATCCTCGATCATCGAATCACCTTTTACTCGCAACACATACGAGTTAGCCGAGTCCGGCGCCAACTCTACCGGTACAGCAAAGCTTTCGCGCTCCTCTACTGCCTCGATCGGCGCACCAGCCGCGATCAGACCCTTCAGCGGCAACAGCACGCTCTTACCCCACTGCACAGCTTTATTCGTCGGTTCCAGATTGCGCGCACCCGGAGCTCCACCGACATTGCCCTTAAGGAAACCACGTTCCTTCAAGGCATGGATGTGTACGTGCACGGTCGAGGGCGAAGCCAGATCCAATCCATCGGCGATCTCACGGAACGAAGGCGGATAACCACGCTCATTTATGAAGTTGACGATGAAGTCCAGGACTTCTTTTTGTTTTGGTGTTAAGGGGGGCATAAACTTTATTAATTACGAATTACGAATGCCAAATGACGAATTAAGGACTATTCATTCTAGATTTTAAAGTTAATTGGATTTTGGAAAGTATTCGGCACAGCTCATCGCACTTACTACCTAATAATGCCGAATCATCCATTTCCAAATATCCTGCATCTCCTAACAAACGAAGCCAATACAAAGTCTCACGCGCTTCTTTGTAGGCTATAGTCATCTTCGTGAAGAAATCCCTATCCGACTGCCCGCCAATCGCCTCTTCGATATTGGCACCGATTGAAGTACCGCTTCTTAGCAACTGCTTAGACAATACAAACTCCCTCCGTTCGCCCGACAACCTTTTGTATACATCGACTATGGCCAAAGCGAATTCGTAACTTTTGGTTTGGATTATATTACCTTCCATAATTCGTCATTCGTCATTTGGCATTCGTCATTCCCTATACGAACAAAAATAGAACACTATCAAATATCTGTCAAACAGCCATTTTTAACTAAATCCGTATATTTATCCCCAAGATAAGAACGCAAACCAACTACAAGCACTTCCACAGAGTCAAAAAAGCAAGGCTGATCGCGAAATCTTGACGCCAACACAAACCGTGCTAAGCTGATCTTAAGATAGCCATATGTCATCAAACGCCTCTCTTTCCCGCTCATGGCGCTGGACCAAGCTTCACGGCAAGGCCCAAGGTGTTTGATTTACTGATTTTAATCATCACAAAACTCCGCTGGCTCTGCCGGCGGAGTTTGTGTTTTGGCGCATGTTGCCGTATCCGACGACACACGCCGGTACATAAGCTCTTTAATCCGCTGCGGAGGTACCGGTTCCGCGGCATGTCGGGAGACAGGTATCATGTGCGAAGAAAACAAACACGACTGGGAGCAAATTAGCGAAGTCCCAAATGGACCCTGCCGTTACATACGCACTTTTAGGTGCAGGAGCTGTGGCAATACGGAATCAAAAAAAATCATATCCCACAAAGGCCACTATCAAAGACTGGTCACGACGTCAGGCTCATCGGATTGGGGTCTGACGAGCACCTACATCTGCGACAACTGCGGCCGCAGCCACAGCCACACCGCCTAGGGCTGACATCAGTCGGCTATAAAGACTCCTTAAAACCCCGTACCGTCCTTCCGGATGCTACGGGGCTTTCTTTTTGTTCATTTACGATAAACTGCTAAGCTACTACCGACATGGAACTCGACCCCACGATCCGCAGGAATATACGACCAGGTCTGGTCGTGGTTGTGGTCAAGAAAGAGGACCAGAAAACGGGCAAGATGACGCAAGGCATCGTCAAAGACATCCTGACCAATATCTCCGTCCATCCGCGCGGCATCAAAGTCCGGCTGGATAGCGGCGAAGTCGGTCGAGTGCAATATATCCAGTCTGAATGAATATGATCTCAAAACGCGAAAAGCTGATCCTCTGGACTCCCCGCATCCTATCCATCCTCTTCTTGCTGTTCCTAGCCATGTTCTCGCTTGATGTATTCGATGAAAATCTCGGTTTTTGGGGTACGCTCCTCGGACTCTTCATGCATAACATTCCGGTCTTCGTCTTAGCCATCGTCCTTGCCGTTGCCTGGAAACACAAACTCGTCGGTGCGGTCTTCTATCTCCTGGCCGGTTTAGCCTACATAATGCTTTTGACCATGAGCGCCATCCGCAATAATTTCGAATTCTACATGATCGCGTGGTCTATCATCATCGCCGGTCCTGCATTCCTCATTGCTGGCCTGTTCTACACCGGATGGAAAAATGAATTGAAGTATGCGCAAGAAAATCGTCGTCAATGACCTGATGCAGCATGGCTATATCTATTACCTCACCGAACCAGTCGGCCGGAATTTCGATCCCGAATTCAAGCCAGATTTGACGCCCAAAGAGATGCTCGAGCTCGGCGTGTTCGGAGGCAAGTACATGACTGACTGCCAGGATGAATTCCCTAAATCGTGGTTCAAAAAAGCCAAGCTCTGCCACGAAAAACACGATGCTAAACTCAACTACTTCAAGATCAACGCCAGTCAATCATTAAGGGAGTGGGAAAAGAAAGGCTGGATCTCTAAAGATGATCCTCGCGGCTGGTTCCAATGGTATTGTCGTTATTACATGGGTCGTCGGCTACCCGAAGAAGATGCTCGCCAGATAAAACGCTGGAAGGCCATAAGACGTCACGCGGCACAGATAAAGAATAACTGCCGCAAAGGTGAACTGGACTGCCATCGCAAACAACGCCAAGCCCTACTCCACTGGGCCTA
Source organism: bacterium (assembly GCA_021796435.1). Taxonomy (GTDB): domain Bacteria; phylum Patescibacteriota; class Patescibacteriia; order 2-12-FULL-60-25; family 2-12-FULL-60-25; genus CAIKNB01. The sequence continues at coordinate 147,364 of JAJYXM010000016.1, read as the reverse complement.
CGATAGCAAAAAAATATGAACCACGAACCAAAGATTCCCCAAAGAGCTGAAATCGAACTCAAGCTCCGCGTCCAGAAAATTATGGATGCCATATTCGATTCCTTGTTCATCTGCGACGTAGAGAATGACAAGATCGACCCGAAGCTGCGGCCTGAGTTGAACGACCTGGTTGCACGTCTGGCGACGGATCATCCTCCCGACCTCGCACATTCCTCTCCGCTGCCCTCGAAAAAACTCTCTATCACGCAAGAAGATATCGATACGCTCCACCAGACCATCCTGGACGACATGGCAAATAGGCTACGACATCTGGGGATGTCCGGCTTCGAAGGCGAGCAGACCTTCCAGGAGCTGAGCCAGTTGATCAAAGGGATCATCCAAAACGAAAAAGGGCATCGGAGCGCAGAATGAAGCGAACGATAAGAATGCGAAGAGCGGCCGAGAAGCCGCTCTTGATAGATGCTAGGGTGATTCGAAAACGCTGCGCACGGCGCCATAGCGTACTCCTGCGGTACGTATCGCCAACTGCCTGAACCCCTCGACGACCTCGAAGAAGTCAGGCCAGACGTGTAACGTCGTATATCCTGCGACGGTTTCGAGCTGCATGAGGATCCGCTCGACGACGAAGAACCTGTTCTCATGCATGAAACGATCCGGCTGTGTTTCCCAGCCCCTGAGCTGTTCAAGCCTTTGCTCAAGCTGTGTGATGGCCTCACGCATATGCTCGGGCTTGGAGAGGATGGTCTCCATATCCAGTCTGCGACGCTCACGCTCTTCCCTCTTCAGCAAGTGTCGCTCAAACGAGGTCAAATCCCCCGTCCAGCTCCATGCTGGTTCGTCCAACCGTCTGAAGGTAGATCGCTGGGCAATCTTCATCCCGCTTTTGTCTGACAACTTACACCTCCCATGGAAGCCTCATCTCTGACGAGATAGATATGGAGTCGCCAGTCCCTCGCTCTTGGCTCGCGGACATCTGACAGCATCTCATCCAAAGGTATATAGGCGTATTCAGTTGCGCCATCCAGGATACGAGGGGTTTGGCACACCACGAACTTCGGGCCGAAAAGACCAAGAAACCCGCCACGTACGATCGGCGGATCATAGATGCGCAACTCACGCGGATGGCTGAAGCACACTCCATCCTCGACCTTGACCGCAAACTTCAAGACGGTTGCTCCCGCCCTGATGTCTTCAGGCTTCACGGGACGAAGACCTGCAAGATAGTGATGATTCCGTTGCACCAGCTCAATCGCACTGAATGGCATGAGCCACCTCCAGTTCAAAAGGAACTGCCTATAATTATCACGCTAAACAAGAGACGGTCAATAAAAACGCTATTTCTTCCGTGAAATCAGATATGAATAGACGATCGGAAAAACTACCATCGCGATGAGTGCGCTAAAGAATATCGGCAAAACAGCAAGCCAGATGACGCCCTCTATCATGAATGCCAACCCCGCCAACACGAACATCCATCCGCCGAAACGCTGACTCTTTTGCCACACCTCCGGATCGTTCAGGGTCCACGGCGTCTTGAGTCCGACGAAATAATTTTGCCGCACCTTTCCCATCACATTACCCAGCAACACGAACAGGATGCCTATGCCGAACACCATAGCTCTCCCGACCAGGGCATTATGCTCGGGATAAAACGTCACATACATCGTCACGGCGTACATGTAAGCCATGAAGACGATAAGTATGCTCTGGATGAAACTCCATGGCTTCTTGAACAACTCATAGTTCGCCTTCTTCGGATCGATTTTCGCCAGCAAAGGCATGAGCACCAAAAAAGCCAACGACATCAACGGAATGATCCACGCTCCCCAAGTCTTGGGCGACCACTGGTTCGGCTCCCCTTCGAACCCCCAGTGCGTCGGTATCGAATCAGGCAGATGCGGATACAGGACCGCACCAGCCACGAACATGGCGGCCACGAACACTGAACGCACTATCAGCATCTTGTCGATGCCCTTATTTTCGTTTGTCATAATTGAAGTAGTTCAAGATTGAATTAGCCATTTCCTCGAAAACCGACGCGTTCAAAGAATAGAATATGAACTGCCCACGCCTTTCCGTCACCACCAAATCAGCTCGTTTCAGGATATCCAGATGGTGCGACAACGACGCCTGCGTAAAACCGAAATGTTCCTGCAGGTCTGTCACGGACATATCTTTTTGCTTGAGCAGATCCAAAATCTTACGACGGCTTGGGTCAGCTAAAGCTTTGAACACGGTATCCATAGACATTTGTCTATATATTAATATAGCCATCTTAACCTGTCAATACCTACCCATATCCACATAAAACCCTTGACATTTCAGCTTAGTTTTGGCAGCGGTATAGATAGAGGCTTTGATTAATTAATCGGACTTAAGCCCAAAGGTCTAAGTCCAAACAACCTAATATGCCCCATAAGAACGCTTCCGTGTTGCGCCTTGTTTCATGCACCCTGCTTTGTCTCTCGACCGTGTTCAATCCCCTTTTCGCCTTTTCCGCCCACGCGGCCGACCCGCTTCCCCGAATCGTGATCGGCGAGATTTCGTGGGCCGGCTCATCCCTCTCCACTTCTGATGAGTGGGTCGAGCTCTGGAACCTATCCGACCAAGACGTATCGCTCGACGGTTGGCGCCTTGACGGCATGGGAGAAAACGGGAAGACGATCGTGCTTCCCGCCGACTCCACCATCTCTGCGCACGAAGTTTTCGTCATCGCTAACTACGGCAGCGCTGACGCCAAAAGTGCGGGTGTTTTTCCTCCTCAAGTCGTGACTACGACAGTCAGCATCAGCAATTCCCAACTCATGATCGGACTTTTCGACGACACCGGCAGCCTTGTCGATTCTGCAGGAGATGGCGGTTCGCCTCCTGCCGGAGCGTCGCTCCCGCAAAAAATTACCATGCTGCGCAAATCAGTCGACACGGACGGCGCTTCTGCGGAAGCCTGGGTTTCCGCTGAACAAAGCTTGAATCTCAAAGCCGGAGTCGAAGATTTGGGCACACCTGGTATCTGCGACCTCTGCGCTCCAACATCCGAAGACACCATCATTCCTCCGGCCGATACGAGCTCAACCGAAATTCTGCCGCCGACGGAAGAACAAACTACGACCTCGACGGCCACCGACATCGTCAATCCGACTGAAACCACGACCTCGTCCCAATCCATAGAAGATACGGACATAACCGATGTTTCATCAACCGCCCTTATCGCTCCAGAACCTGACGTAACTTCGGATGATGCGACAATCGGAACGGACACCTTAGCCACATCAACTGAAAGTCTGACTGACGTGACGGATTCTAGCAGCACGTCTTCAGAAAACACCGCCACCCAGTCCGAATCCTCTTCTGTCGCCGCATCTATTTCAACGACCTACTCGAATGCCTCCACGCAAACCGCATCCGTCGAAACACCCAAGCCGAACTACAACCTATTGCGCCTGAACGAGATAATGGCATATCCATCCAGCGGCAAAGAATGGATAGAGATCATTTCTCTTGACTCCAACCAAGCCATAAACCTGAAAAGCTGCCAGATCTTCGACAGTACAGGACGTATATACACCATTTCGGACCTGATGATTGACCCCGCGACCTCCAGTTATGCCGTCATCGAATTGCCTTCATCCAAACTCAACAATGATGGCGACGGCGTCGCCCTCTACTCCCCCGACGGACAGCTCTTGGACGCCATGCGTTTCGGCAAAACCACGAAAGACAGGAGCTGGATCAGATATCCGGAAGTCACTGGGAATTGGCAATCGACGCTTTCACCGACCAAGGGTTCCGCCAATCTGCTGACCCAGGCTGAAACCTCCACGAATACCACTACGCTAACACAAGACGTGACGAACAGCATATCCACCGATACGGCATCTCCCGTCACCGCGCCTGCTGCGACGAGCGTAAATCAGACGGACACGGCTGTCCCCGATGTTTCTTCAGGAGCAGCGACAAACGACGACGCCGCGCTGGACGCATACAAGACAATCGTTTGGCCTGAAACTGCGATACAACCGACAACCGCAAAAACCTCAGCTACGACAAAAACAAGCACGCCGAAGTCCACGACTAAAACAGCCAAGACCAAAACCACTGCGACAAAAGCTACCAGCGCCACGAAGACAACCATCACTCCCATCGAAATAAACGACCTTTCCTCTATGGCCAACAACAACATCCGCGTCAGGTTGGAAGGTGTTGTCGGCAGTTTCCCCGGCAGCATAGCCAATCACTCGTTCATCCTTCTTTCCCCCCAAGGCCGCGGCCTTTTGGTGAAAGCACCGGCCAACTCATCCTTGCCGCAGCTCGATACCCGTCTCGTCATCACCGGCACCCTCTCGACCAGCGATAAAAACGTGGTTTCCCTCAAGATGGCGGCCACGGATGCCATCACGTCTGTCGGCGAAGCATCCTCCAGCGGAATCACGCCGCAGATCGTCGACCTTTTTTCTCCTGGTGCCGAGGATGCCTGGAGCCTGGTCGAAATCGTCGGCGAGGTGAACAAAGTCAGTGGGCAGAACGTCTATCTGAACGTCGACGGCATCGATCTGACGGTCGTCATAAAACCAGACATCAAATATCGGCCGCAGCGCCTGCTTGCCGGTGACACAGTAAAGATAAGAGGCGTACTTGATACGAGCAAATCGCCGCTGCGCCTCCTGCCCATGCATGAAGACGATATCCAGATAGTTTCGCACGCTACGCCCGCAGCCAGCACCATCCAAGACAAGACGCCGGTCAGTCTTCCTCCCTGGATGCCGCTAGGCGCCGCAGGCGGAGCCATCGTCGTCACCGAGGGCGCACGTCGCTTGAACCGCCGGCGTAAACAAAAAAAGCTGGAAGAAAGGCTGGCGGAAATCACGGACATGCAGACACAAATCTGATCCAATGAACGTAACCATATGCAATACGTGGAAGAAGACGAAATCCAAGTGGAACCTACGTTGAAAGATTCTTATGTGCTGATGAAAGAACTCTATGATCGGGTGACCGAAATATCCGATATCCTTCAAGAGATCTTCTCCGAGCTTGACTCACGCTTCGACAAGCTAGAAACACACCTGACTTCCGAAGACTAAGCCTCGCCGACAAAAAAACTTCCGCGCTCTGTCTACATTTGAACAAGAGTTCGACCGAGCGCGGAAGTCCGCTTAAATCTCTATCTTCGAGAACAGATAACTGCCTACGGCCAAAAGCACTGCGGTCACTGCGGTCAAAATCGCCAAGTCCTGTCCGAATCCGAAATGCGTCAACCCGATCAGCGCCCAACGCAGACCGTCGATGCCGTATGACAACGGATCGAAACGCGCGACCAGCATTATCACCGGCGGCAATCCATCCAGCGGGAACAAGGCTCCCGACAAGAAGAATACCGGCATGATGACGAAGTTCATGATCAATTGGAAACCTTGCATGTCATCCAACGTAGAGGCTATCGCCGTCCCCAATGCGGTGAACAGCAACGCCGTCAAAAACATCACCAACATGGCAGGGAACAACCCAAGCCACGAAACTGGCCTGAACCCGGCGATCAAGGACAATAGGAATACGACGACACCCTGGATAGTCGCTACTGTCGCACCTCCCAGGGTCCGTCCGAACATTATCTTCAGCCTCGTGACAGGCGCCACCATGGTCTCTTTGAGGAACCCGAACTGCCTGTCCCAGATTATCTCGATCCCCGTGAATACCGCCGTGAACAATACGCTCATCCCGATGATGCCCGGGGCCAGGAACTGGATGTAATTGCCGCCTCCTGCCTTCTGGTATATCGGTCCGAAACCGAAACCCAAAGCCACCAGGAAAAGCAACGGCTGCGCCAAGGAACCGATGATACGGGCCCTGGAACGCGAATATCGTTTGAGTTGCCTTAACCAAAGTATGTAGATAGTTTGCATATTTTTATCTGTGCCACATGCGGCGCCTCATCCTCATATGATCCGCGCCGGTAGCATGCTCATCACGGATATCTTTTCCGGTCAAAGACAAAAACGCCGCTTCGAGCGAATCAGTGCTGGTCTGCTGCTTCAATTCGCCGGCCGTTCCCCGCGCCACGATCTTGCCGTGGTCGATGATGGCTATACGGTCGGAATTCTTCTCCGCCTCCTCCATATAATGGGTGGTGAAGAATATGGTCGTCCCCTCTTCCTGCCTCAATTTCTTTATGTACTCCCACATGTGGTTGCGCGTCTGCGGATCCAAGCCGAGCGTCGGCTCGTCCAAGAAGAATATCTTGGGATGATGCAGCAACCCACGCGCTATCTCCAGGCGCCGTTTCATGCCGCCGGAAAAAGTCTTGACCAAATCGTTCTTACGGTCCCACAATTCAACGAACTTCATCAGCTGTTCGATGCGTTCGCGACGCAACTTCTTCTCGACTCCATACAGCACGCCGTGGAACTCCATGTTTTCCCAAGCCGTCAATTCGTCATCCAGGCTTTGGTCCTGGAACACGATGCCGAAAGACTTACGGGCGTCATCCGGTGATTCGACCGGATTGAAGCCGTTCAGTTGCACCGTGCCGGAAGTCGGCTTGGTCAACGTCGTCAGCATCTTGATGGTCGTCGTCTTGCCCGCTCCATTCGGCCCGAGAAACGCGAATATCTCACCTTTCTCGACCTCGAAGTTGATGCTGTCTACGGCTGTGAATTCGTCGTACTTCTTAGTCAGGTTTTCTGCCTTAATCATAGATAAATAGATTACTTCGCGGGGCGACGCTAATCAAGATTAGGGTTTTCCTCCGTTTGCCTTCACCTCCGTCATCAGTTAAGGTCTGGCAGTGCCCTTTCAAGGAGACGTCCCATGTCAGACTCTCATCGGCTGATGGATCCAGTGGATGTTGAAGGCAAGACCGCCGAAGGTTGGCTGGTCCATTTCACCTGTCGGCGCGAAGACCGCGAAAAGGCCCTCGAGGCGCTCAAGCTCTTCGGCGAAATCAAACCGCCGACCACCGGCCTCGTCAAGAACGTCGTGCATGGCGCCTACCGTATGCACACGCGCTTCGAGATCGTACAGCACAAATACGGCTGCAGCGATTGCGAAAGCGAGATCCAGGGCTTTGTCGAGGCGTTGGAGATCAAGGATGCACCCGACGGCCGCTGCGGTTTCGTGCTACATGAAGACTGGAGCGACGACGGCACCAGCTTCGCGGAGTTCGCTTCGCTCGAGCACCTGCTCGCCGCGGTGCAGAAGGTCTTCCGCGTCAAGGGCCGCGAAGACAAGCTTGCCGCATGCCCGGGTTTTCTGCGCACGGTTTACTGCGGACTCCAGACGCCCTGGTTCTATGCTGTCGGCGACCAGCACCTCGCGGGCGACATCGTGTTCCCGGACTGTGTCATGGAGGATCCGGTCTACCGCTTCGGCCGCAAATTCGTGGTGAACCCGCGTAACGACGTACAGCACATCGTCGAATGCCACGGCGTACGCCTCGAACGCGACCTGCACTCAAGCGGCTGCTACGACGAGAAACCGCCAAGACGCGCCGTATTCTTCGATGACGGCTACATCTGGCACGAAGGCAGCAACGACCCAGAACCCCGACCGCTGCGCAGCGATCAGCTCTGGATCCACGAGGCAATCCGACAATTCGAGCAGCTCCTTGCCGGCAAACTAACGAAATTCAGCATCGAATTCGCGGATGGAAGCCGGTTCCACGGTCGTTTCGATCCGGGCAAGAATCCCTACGGGGATTACTGGGCCAAGCTCCGACTCAAGAACGGCGAAGAAGTCAAAGGCGAATTCCGCTTCGACAAGGAAAATGCACCGGATCACCCCGACGTCACATCCTACTTACTGAGCAAGGTAATATCGGTCAGGCGGGAGATCATCGGCGTAGCCGAAGTCCTCGCCGTCCGCCGCCGCTTCCGCAAATTCGACTGGTGCGGCGTCTTCGCCCCACCCGAGCACTAACCCCTCTCCACTGCCGTCCCGACTCGCCGTGTCCTACGTGGTGACCTCCGGGACGGCTTTCTCATCTGTCATTCCACGGCTTGACCGGGGAATCCAGTCATCCGCGAAGAATCTCTCCTGTTGAATTTGATTAATGATGCTCACCTTGTTACCGTCTAAGCGTTAGCTGCTCCTTCCCAATGAGGTTTCCATGGACGAAGAGACGAAAACGAAAATCCAGGCGGAATTCGATCGGATCCGCGCTGAACTCGACTCGCCCGAAGGACAAGAGCGGGCCGAAGCTGTAACCAGGCAGCAACTCCGCAAAGCTGCGGAAGAACACCACGCCTTCCTCGCCCGCTCCAAAGCCCGAGCCCACACCCGAGTCATCTACCGCTGAACGGAGGTTCACACGATGCCCGACAACCAATCCAAACAGCCAAGCGCAATACAATCTCTGTTCGGCCGACTTCTGGGTTCGAACCGAACGCCCGAAGAACGCGTTCGCCATCTGGATGCTGCACTCCGACACTGGGCAGAAGATCAGAATCCCTGCTCATTCCACAGCGGTCTGGTCGGCGACTGGACAACGCCCCGTGTAGACCTTTCGGAGGTCATCGAAGAAAAATGAGCCACCCACTGATCCCCAAAATCGACTGGACTCCGAGTCCATTCGCGCGCATCGAACCCGATCCGCCCCGTCCGCGCCAGTACGGCGAAACGACCATGTCGGATGCAGACTATGCCAAGGCGCAAGAGGACGCTCAAGCCGGTCTGGCTATTCCCGGAGTCCTACGCGACCAAAGTGTTCCAGATAAGGAGAATGAGCCATGAGCCGCGCCGACAAGCTGATTCATCCCTGGGGTCCACCGCCGCCGCGCCGACCCGACGCCAATCCCAACGAACTGGCGCCTACTAGTCCGCCTTTCGTCGATCCCGACCCGACCGGTGAACGACGCTTCGACACGGATCCCAACGAGTTGGCACCCTCCTGTTCCTCGATCGTCGATACAGATGCTGACTCCACCGACTCGTCTCCGAATGCCGCGTACGTCGAAGAGCAGATCCTGCGCCCCTGGCCTCCCCAGCCACGGCTCTGCCCGCCCCGGATCCCGCATCCTGACACTGACAAACCCTGGCTTCCCGAACGCGTCGGCGGCCCCAAGGATCCGCTCTGAAGAGGTGGACCATGAGCGAAAACTGGAAAGACGACGAACCCAAGTGGGTTCCGCCCGACGATGGTCGCATCCGCCGGTCGCCCTGCGAGGGTCGCAGCATTGGCCAGACCACCATGGACGATGAAGCGTATGAACGTGCTCAATGCGCTCCTCCGGAACCCGGCACCGAAGCCGGCGTACTCGAAGACTGGGGTCCGACTCAAGTGAGCCAGCCTCCCGACCCCGATAACAGCGCCGCTCCACTGGGACGACAACCGCAAAAGCAGATCTCCCTAGCCGAGGCCTGCAAAGGCATTCGTCCCATCGACCCTCCAGGCACGGTCTACACGGCTGCGGATATCTCCAGGGCTATGCAGTACTTCCTGAACCTGCGCCGCCAAACCCGACGATCCGCCCTGAAGAGGTGAACCATGCAACGTCGCATCGTCCCGCGCCTGAACATCGATCTCGGCGGAAACGAGGGTTTCGCCACTGACTGGCAACTGCTCCATGCCCCGCCAACACCTGCAGACAGTCACGGATCCGACTCACGGGATGGTCGCATCGACGAAGATCCTGCCGACGAAAGGTGGCGTCCGGCACTGATCCGTCTGGATCCAACGTGACCTCACCCGCTCCTTCCCTGCCCCCACAGCCGTCCCGATGCCCATCGGGACGGCTCTTCTTTTTATTTGACGTTACGTCTCTCTGACGGTTAAAGTCTGCCCAGGTCCACCAGCTGGCTAGTTGTGGGGATAGGCCCCCCGAGCCGATCCGTAAGGAAAGGTAAAGATGGCCCTAGAAACCCTCACCGGTGCGTCGTTGCGACGTGCCGTCAAACCGCTCGCATGCAGCATGCGGCACAGAGGCGCTCTGGTGGATTCGGTTGGCCGCGACCCCGCAACTCGCGGGGCGCGGTCAACCGCACTTTGAAAACGAGGTCATCATGGAACAGCAGGAACTGCGTTTCCCGGCCGATCCGCTGAAAGGGATCACGCCGGCGCTCTGCGCGCTCTTCCGGCTGTCACCGGAGGACTTGCTAGCGGCATATCAGTCGCGCGAAAACTATCGCATCTTCACCCGACGTAAGAAAAGCGGCGGCACACGCCAGCTCGTCGAAGCTCCATCTGATCTGGCCAAAGCCCAATCGGCGATCGCCACGGTCTTAAGCCGTCACCTGCCTCGTGAGTTGGCGCACGACCGACTGACACGCACGGTCCACGGTTTCGTCCCTGGCCATTCGCCCATGAGCAACGCACTGCGTCATCGCGTGAGCTTCGACTTCTTCATCTGCGACCTCAAGGATGCTTTCGGTCAGATCGACGCCCGCCGCCTCCGCGAGTTGCTTGTACGCTACGGATTCAACGCCGAAGAAGCCGAGCTGTTGACTGCGATCACGACCTTCCAAGGTTCGCTGCCCCAAGGTGCAGCCAGCTCGCCCGTACTCCTGAACTACGCCTGTCGCGATCTGGATCTAGCCCTGAAACAAACCATCCGCCGTCTCCAACAGGACTATCGTATCCAGAACGCCTGGATCAAGATCGCTGATGGCGTCTGGCCGCGGCTCGTCTACACGCGTTACGCCGACGATCTATGCCTCTCCTCCGACTACGCCGAGCTCCTCGACCTGGCCGTACCAGAATTCCTGCGCACCATCGCGGAGTACGGCTTCGTCATCAATCCTCGCAAGACACGACGATTGGATCTGAAGCATGGCTCAGTCAGCGTCACCGGCCTATCCGTGAACGGCAACGGACTCAAGGTACCGATCCGTTCGTGGCGCGGTGGAACCTGGAACCGTTACATCAACGTACGGCTCTCACGAAAGCGCCTGGGGCAATACCGCTCCTTGCTGCATCACGCCGTCCGTGGCGAACGCAGCCAAGAAGAGGTCGAGGGCGTGCTCGGCTGGGTCCGCTCCGTGTACTGCGGCTCCATACCTTCGCAACTCAAGCTGCCCTACGCGCGTTACCGCGCAGCCGTAGCCCAAGGCCTCGTTCCTCTCACCCGACCCCGTCCCTAAATCGCCGTCCCGACTCACCACGTACTCTGTGGTTGTCCATCGGGACGGTTTCTCTTTTTATGCGACCGTCGCGCCGCTTAGCTCCAAACCCTTTCTCTTGCTTTTCGATAACGCGAGACAAGACGCTAGGCTGACGCCGACTATTCCTAACGACACACCGACTATCCAAGCCGGCCTGTTCATCATGTTGCTGTAGATGAATAGCGGCATCCCGACGACGAATGCGACGAGCACGCCCCAAAACACGCCACGCTCATCCAATCCTTTCCAATACAGGCTCAACACCGTCGGCACGACGACGCATGCCGCGACAGTATTGAAGATCCACCACAGCTGCTCCAGACCGAAATGCGGTATATACTTTGCCGCCAAAGCCACGATGAAGCCGCACAGTGTGATGCCGAGCATGGCCCAGCGCGCATTCCTCACGCCTCGCACATCCAATGCCTTGCCGATCTCCGCCTCAGCCTGTTCGAGCTGTCCGCCTTCATCCAGCTTCTCCAAGATCTGCCTTTCCTGATCCGTATATCGCATGACGTCGGTGACGTACAACGAACTCGCCGCCACGACACCGGAATCCAAAGTCGAATACAACGCGCTCAACAGCATCACTACGAATATCGCCATCACCCATGCAGGCAAAAGCCTGCTGACGGTTACTACCCCTATCATCGAAACATCCGCACCTGGCGGCAGACTTATACCCAAACCGCTGTTCGCCGCCAAAAAACCGAGGGCGGATAACGCCAACGGCACTATCCCGAAGATGATTGCGCCGAAGATGAACGACGGGACTAGATTGCTCTTCTTTATCGAGAACGCACGCTGCCAATATTGCTGATCGGAGATCGCTCCGGAAATCAATCCGATAGCCGTCACGATTCCGAACGAGAAAGCGACACCAGGATCGAAGATATCCTTGAACTCACCCGTCACTCCTCCCGACCCCTGCACGACCGCAGCCCATCCGCCGCCTGAAGTTATGGCCCAAGGCACGACCAAGACCACACCGATGATCAACAGCAGGAATTGCACGAGATCCGTGACGAATGACGATTCCAACCCGGAGATGAAAGCATAAACCAGCACCGTCACGGCCATGAACGACATCGCGCTGAACAAAGGGATGCCCGTAAGCAACGAGACAAGGCTGCCGCCCGCGAAGAGCTGCACCGATACGGCCATGAGTTGGTAAAAGAAGTACGGGAAAAGATATACCCTATGGACCCGCTTGCTTTTAAGGCGATATAGGATCCACTGGGGCAAGGTAAAGCCGTGCGGCAGTTTTTCCCTGATCCGTGGCGCGAGAAATACATAGATCAGCAAGGCGACGATGTTCGGGAAAGTGAACCAAAAAATACCCGGCAATCCTTTTTGATAAGCTATCTGCACCGATACGAACAGAGCCGGTGCCCAGACCCAGGACGCCGCTATGCTGGCCGCCCCCAGCCACCACGGCACATTCCTTTCTGCCACCAGAAACCCACGGATCGAACGATACGCCTTCCATCTCGCGAAAAGCCAAGTGATCGCCACCATGAAAAGCCCATACAAAAACAGCAGGCCATAGCCTTGAGCGGGTGTCAGCGTCAATAACGTTTGCGTCGACATACTTACTTGACACCCAGTCTAGATGATATATCGTGAGTGGCAAATACCACCACTACTCAAAAATATGTATCGTGAAATACTTGAGGACCTTGGCCTCTCACCCAACGAAGCAAAAGTATACCTAGGTCTTCTGGAACTCGGACCCGCCTCCGTGCCCGACATCTCGCTCAAGATCGGCGTCCACAAACGCAACATCTATGACCTCATCCCCAAACTCCTTAAGAAAGGCTTGATCTACCAGATCAGTGACCCGAAAGGAAACCTTTTCGCGCCCGTCGAACCAAGCAAACTCTCCGACCTGATCTGGGAACAGGAGACTAAACTCAACAGCATCCTGCCAGCCCTTAACCAGGAATTCAACCGGATCAATACTGCAGAAGAAGTCTTCATCTACAAGGGAATCGAAGGTTTCAAGAACTATCTGCGCGATATCCTGGAAGTCGGGGAAGACGTCTATTTCATCGGCGCCAAAGGCGGCTGGTTCGACCCTGAACTCCAGACGTTCATCAAGAAATTCCTGAAACAGGCCGAGGAAAAGAAAATCAGATATCGCCACATCTTCGACGCCGAGGTCAAGACTTTAGCTCCCGAACTGCTCAAGACCTTGGGCAGACCATATCGTTTCTTTCCCCCTCGATACTCCACTAACGGAGCCATCGATATCTTCGGCGACCACGTGGTCACCTTCTCCGGCCTGACGCTCAAGAACATCACGGACGACATCACATTGATCGTCATGGTCAACAAGGAGCTGGCGAATTGCTACCGTACCTGGTTCCGTTTCATGTGGGACCAATGTGCAGCCGTCTCGACCTGACAACGAATACCATATGACAAACAGAAAACCGACCTCATGGGTCGGTTTTCTTCTGGAGCGGGTAGCGGGAATTGAACCCGCCTCTCGTCCTTGGCAAGGACGCATAATAGCCACTATACGATACCCGCTTAATTGTGCGGAGAGATTACCAAAGGTTTGCATGATATGCAAGGGGTGTACAAAACACGAACGCCCCGCACCAGGACGGTACGGGGTTATGAGTTGTCACTACTGTCATGCTTAGGATTAGGCAGCAAATCCTTATACGGCCAGCTTATTGCTAAGCCTTTCGCTTGCGCCGACGCCTGGAGCCGCCCTTCACGCGGAACGGCTTAGCCTCATGCTTGGCCCGTGTCGGCCTTTGTGCCGGCGCTGCCGAGCTGTTTTCCTGCGCCTGATCCCCCGTTTCCGAGCCGATCGACGCCTCCTCTTCGGGCTTCACGGGCTTCCGCCCTTTCGGCAACCCCGCGAACATCGCAAACCATGGAAACTCGATGCTCATCAGCTACCTCCTCACAAAAGGACCCGCCCAAGCTTAACACGAATCTGATCATCGTCAATCCGCTTGACCGTTCGAATTTACAGCTTTAACCTCCAACTAGCCAGTCAACCGGAGGGATAGAACATGCCCAATGCACCTTCAGATCGCCCGACCCTCGATATCTCCACCTTGACGCCAGAAGAATACACCGCGCTCGGAGAATCTGAACGCGAACGCGTCCACCATCTCGCTTTCTGCATGAACAAGCCGCTCGCCGACCAGGCTTTCGCCGACCCGGACGTAGCCTGGATCCTCATCGCCGGTTCGCCGGGCAAGATCGTGTCGCAAGGCAAACGCAACGAACGTTTGAGCGACGCACAGATCACCGAGAAGGAAGCCGAGACCGGCAAGGTCTGCTTCTTCTACTCGCGTCCTGACATCGTGGAAGAGATTCCCCGCCCGCCGCGTTTCCCCTGGCAGCCGAAACACTTCGTGGTCGACGATAAGGAGCGCACCATCGGTCCGTTCGTGGATTCGCAAGCCATCGCTCGCGCCCGTGCCAGAGACCCCGGACCTTACCGCTACGAATTCCCGGACCTCGATCACGCCGGCTGGCCGCCTCCCTATCGCCTTCATGAGCTGACCCGAAACCGCTAGCCCGACCTACCCCTCGACCCGCCCTCTCCGGCGGGTTCTCCATTTTTGTCATTCCCGCGCAGGCGGGAATCCATTCTATAAAGCTTTACCCCAGAGTCTCCTCTGGGGTCAGTAGTTGCCGTGTTTCTCAATCCTCGTCATGTGACGGGATATGTTCGTCCGGCCAAATGTCTCGTATTGTCCGCACTCTTTCCGGCGGCGGATTGTCGAGATACGGATCAGGCCGGCCTTGGAAACCCGTGGTCTCAGGTGCTCTCAAAAGGCAACGGCCATCTCTGGAGAGATATTGCAGATGCCGAATCGCTGCCGTGGAGCAGTCGTCGTCCTTCGGGTCCGTGTCGTACAGCCGCACGGTCGTGACCACTTTCTTGTCCGGTCCTTTGATCACGCCGACCAGTACGCTCTTGCCGTCATTCTCCAGGATGGTCCCGAGACTTCCGGCGTTGATGACCGGCAACGGATCCGGATGTTCCACCTGGTCGCGCCGGTCCACGCTTCGCTCGAAGCAGACCTTGTCGCCGATATGGAACTTGACGAGCGGCGTCCGCGGCCGCGACAAGTTGATCGTCAACGGGACTCTAGGCATGACTTCCTCCGTTGGTGTCGTATGACCAGCCGAAGAACTTCTCCAAGTCCTCGCCGTGTCGTTCAAGATCATCGAAGTCGTCCTCCGAGACCTCGACCGGACGGATTCCCTCGTCCAAGAACTGCAGCATGTCCGCTGGATGCAACCGCCACGGCGGCAACTGCCCGCCATCCGTCCGCTCCTCAAGCGGGACTCCGTCTTTCCTTGTCGTCGGCATCTCGCGCCTCCTCAATGAATGAGCTGGACTCATGGTACCACGCCTACAGCGAGCGGACGTAGATTCGGTGCATCTCATCCGGCCATTTGGCTGCAGCCAAGTCCTCCGTCTGCTTCAGTGTGCGCCCGATCACGAATTCGAGCGTGTCCACGTTCAGCGCCACGGAATTATGGTCTTCGCCAAAAGGTGGCAGTTGCGGCTGGATCTTCTCGAAAGCTCGTTGCGCTTCACTGAGGTTGAAACCAGCCGCCCCACGCTTTTCCCGCTCCTTCATATGAGTGACGTAGAAATCTCCGGACAACCACAGCATGAACACTCCGAAGATCAAGGGCAGGGATCCGGCGATGTGCCCCAAACAGACCTCGGTCATGCCCCACCAACCGAGATATTTTCCCATATCCCGCATGAGCCTGATCCACCAGGGCCATTCGGTCGGCGTCAACGAGATGAGTTCGAGCAGCGAACCATGGCGTGTGCCGAGTTTCGTGTATCCGAAGGCGCTGATGACGATCATGACGACCAAAAGCGAGAGAAAACCGTCGAGCCTGAACAGCTGATCGAACGCCGAAGGTTGCATGACAGACCTCCCTATTAATGTGCCGACGAAACTTTAACATAAGACGCCAAATACACAAATCAATGCTAAAATACGCTCATGACCAAATACGAGGAACTCGCCAAGATGCTGTTCGAATTCAGCTATCGCGATGCCATGCTCGACGTGCCGTTCAAGCCGCGTGCCTACCAACTCGCTTCCGAATCTATCGAAGCATTGAAAGACGAAGTCGAAGTAGCCTGGCGCAAAGGCGGCATAAAAGCCCTGAAAGACCTCCCCGGCATAGGCCAAAGCATCGCCGAGAAGATCGACGAATTTTTCCGTACCGGTAAGATCAAAGAATACGAAAAGATGCACAAGGATTTCCCGGTCGATATCTGGGGGCTTTCCCGTATCGAAGGTCTGGGCCCCAAACACATCGCCGATCTGTACAGATATCTTAAAGTCAAAAACCTGGAAGGGCTCGAATGGGCGCTGGAGAAACACAAAGTCAGCACCATCCCGCGCTGGGGCGAAAAAAGCGAAGCTAAATTGGCCCGCGGACTCGAGCTGATGCAACGTGCCTCCGGTCGCCGCTTACTGGGCGAGATCCTACCGCTCGCCGAGGAGATCATCGCCAAGCTCAAGAAGGTAAAAGGCGTCAAACGCGTCGCCGTGGCTGGCTCCATCCGTCGCCGCCAAGAGACTGTCGGCGACATCGACCTGCTGGCCACTACTTCTGACCCGAATCGTGTCATGGACGCCTTCGTGGACCTGCCTTTCGTGGAATCGATCCACGAACGCGGCAAGACCAGGTCTTCCGTACGGTTGAAGATCGGCATCGACTGCGATCTGCGCGTCATCCCAGACCAAGTCTATGGTGCCACGCTGCAATATTTCACCGGCGACAAACGACATAACGTGCTGCTGCGAGAATATGCCCTGTCCAAGGGTTACACCTTGAGCGAATACGGTCTCTTCAGGCGCTCACACGGCGCTCGCAGTGCAAAACCCAAACTCATAGTCTGCAAGACCGAGGAAGAGATATACAAGAAACTCGGCATGGATACACCCCCGCCGGAAATCCGCGTCGGCGCAGACGAAATCGAAGCCGCCCAAAAGCACAAGCTCCCCGACTTGATACCGTACGGCTCCGTTCATGGCGACCTTCAGGTCCAGACGAATTGGACCGACGGCGATTCTTCGATCGAAGAGATGGCCAAAGCCACCAAAGCCGCTGGTTTGGATTATATGGCTGTCACGGACCACACCAAGGCTCTCGCTTTCATCGATGGTTTGGATGAGAGACGACTAGCCAAACAAGG
Organism: bacterium; assembly: GCA_021796435.1. GTDB lineage: Bacteria > Patescibacteriota > Patescibacteriia > 2-12-FULL-60-25 > 2-12-FULL-60-25 > CAIKNB01. The sequence continues at coordinate 130,065 of JAJYXM010000016.1, read as the reverse complement.
CAAAGAGATCGACCGGATCAACAAAAACCTCAAAGGCTTCACCATCCTGAAAGGCACAGAATGTGACATCCATAAAGACGGTTCACTCGACCTTTCGGACGCTGCGCTCGCGAAACTCGACTGGGTCGGCGTATCCATCCACTCCTCCTTCAATTTATCTCGCACCGAGCAGACCAAGCGCATCGTCAAAGCGCTCTCTAACCCAAATGTCGATTGCTTCTTCCATCCGACCTGCCGCCTCATCGGCAAACGTGAACCCATCGACTATGATTTTGACGAGATATTGGCCGTCGCGAAAAAAAATCACGTCGCCCTTGAGATAGATTGCTACCCGGATCGTTCCGATCTGAACGACAGTCACGTCCGCGCCGCCGTCAAAGCCGGCGTGATGCTCGTCATCGACACCGACGCACACGCACCCGAGCATTTCCGTTTCATTCCGCTCGGCGAAGCCATCGCCCGCCGCGGCTGGGCCAGCAAGAAAGACATCCTGAACACGAAACCGCTCAAACAGCTCCTCGTTTACCTGGCCAAAAAACACCAAAGGTGATTTGATGACTTTCTCTTATGTCTTTTCTGGGCATCATCTTCGCCTTCGGCGCGCTCTTCGGCTGGGCAACCGGCGATTTTTTTATCCAACGCACGACACGCGCAGTCGGCATCATCAAGAGCCTACTCTTCATCGGTCTTGTAGGTTCGATCGGTCTTCTCCCTTTCATATATGACGAAATCTTGCCGGCGTTCCGCGCCACCGGAGAATGGCCTCTGCTCATCTCCGTTTGCGTCGTAGTCATATTAGCGGCGTTCTCCAACTTCCAAGGGCTTAAACTAGGCAAACTCTCAGTCGTCCTTCCGCTCACCGGCCTTGAATTACCCGTCACCATACTGCTGACGACTCTTATCGGAAAAGAGCTCCTTTCGCCCACTATATACGTTCTTATGATGACCGCAGCCCTCGGCATTACGCTCACTACCATCATGAGTTGGCGCGATTTACGCGGGCTGAAATTAGAAGGCGGAACCCTATATGCGCTCGGAGGAGCAGTCGGTCTCGGCATCACCAACTATCTTGTCGGACAAGCCAGCCGTGCATACTCCCCGCTCTTCACGATCTGGCTGACGCACACAGTCTCCGTCATCGTCGCTGTCATCGTTCTCCATAGGCTCGGTTCCCTGGACTTGAAGACGATTCTCTCTGACATAAAAAAGAACCCATCCATCATCGTCCTCCAAAGCTTCCTGGATAACGCCGCATGGATCTCGTATGCTTATGCCACGATCCTGATTCCGATCGGCATCGCAGCGACTATAAGTGAAAGCTTCATCGTCGTCGGTGCGCTATATGGCGTCATCCTGAACAAGGAAAAACTCAAAAAACATCAATTCTTCGGCATCGGATTAGCTCTTTTCAGCATCCTTTTATTGGCTGCACTGGCGGAATGAAAAAGCCCCGGATATTCGGGGCTTTTCTCTAGGCTATCTCTTCGAACCAGATCTTCTTCTCGTGGTCGCTCTCTTCGATATGTGCGAGCCAAAGCTTGACCGACAATTCCGGCCACTTGGCTTTGACCACTTCGCGCGCTTCCTTCAGGTCGCCGGTCATCTTATTGTATTCGACTTCTGCCGTCTCGAATGACTTGCTGCCGCCGTAGGCTCCACAATCCAAGTGAGCCATCAAAACCACTTCCTTCATCTCATGCAGCGTCTTGGAAATCTCAATCTGCCTCAAGGCGATAGCCTGCGTCTCGGGATTGATGAGATTCCTGGCGGAACCTGCTATGGCCACTATGTCGGCGTCATCCATCATGCCGTGTTCTTCCATGAAACCTTTGATGGCCTTGCCGAAACGGAAATCCATGCAATGCATTAAGAGTGATTTGCAGCTGTGTGACATATCTTTTTATGGGCTTAATAGTGAATTCGAAGACAAGACTAACACAACGATCGTTTTTTCTCCAGATAGCGGAAACCCCCGTTCCTCGATGAGGACGGGGGCTAGTTCACTTGCCGAGTGACGCCTGAAAGCGCCCAAGGTTCATGATGACAATCCACTTGATGTCATCCGATGTCTCGACGAATGCCGAGTCTGGGATCTCATAGGTCACCACACGATGGCCCGGCGCTACCAAGCGCCTAAGACCACGGAATCTGGTCGGCGCAAGGAACCGCTCCACCTTTTCCTCTACTACTCCTGACGTAGCGCCTTTGGCATGAATGACCGTTCTCTGTCCGGTCACGATTCCTACATGGCCCAAGCCGTCCCTAGGATCGTCTTGATAGAGATTAAAGCGGGCCGTCACGAATATCAGGTCACCCGCAGCCATCTCTTCCGGCGCGACCATCTGTCCCATCTCGCGCTGCTGGACAGCCAAGCATGGAAGCCATATACCGCATCGGCCAAATACCCACTTCATGAAGCTTGAGCAGTTGACCTCATGGGGAGCACGCGCCGGAAATACCCGTTTGACGAAGCGCGAATGTCCTACCCGGCTTCGCGCCAAATCGACTGGATCCGCGTCGACCTTCACGAACCCCAAGGATACGAGCATCTCATGTGCATGCTCTCTCGCCTCGGATGTAAGCTCGTCGAAATCCAAGGCGCAACGTGACCCTACAGCCCGGTACCCCATCAGCTTCTCCTTTTCGACGGCAGTCACGTCTTCAGCTTGAAACAACCAAGCAAGGTGATGGTGCCGGCGGCTTGGCAGCCATACCTGCATTCGGGCGACCGGTCGTAGAACTGCAGGTAATGGAAGCAGTCGTCGCAGATCCTGATCTCCCAGACCTCGATGCCAGACGGAAGTTGCCGGGTCTTGGTGCACGGCGGCAAGAGCTCGTGGGTGAAGAAGTCTTCCGGCGATACTGCGCGCTTCCTCATCCGTTCGTCTGCCATGGCCGGATTGCTGAACTGCGATTCACGGTGGTCGTAGGTGAAATAATGGTACGCACCTTGTTCGGCGTATGCTCCGTGTCTCCGGATGCCGCAAGCGGCGCAACGCATGTGATGTGAATGGACCCGTTTCGTGCCGTCTTCGTTCATGTCCGTTATCGGACATTCCTGCAGTTCCAGGCTCCAGTCGTGGACGCCTAAGACATCCTCATGCACCAGATGGTGCTTAGCGTAACTTGGCATGTTCAAGACTCCTCGCTGGCGTAAAGTACGCCATTACCCTCCCAAAACCGACCGGATATGTCAATTCCTTGCCCCCAATTCACGTCGGCTTATGCATAAAAATTAAAACAAGCCGCGCTTTCGTTTGCGCAGCTTATTTTTGGTGGGCCCGGTGGGAGTCGAACCCACATGCCTTGCGGCGACGGATTTTAAGTCCGTTGCGTATACCAATTCCGCCACGGGCCCTTATCTTTTTCAATTCAACTCCTTCGGGTCGATAGCTTCCAGCTCATGGTCTTCCTGCAACGCCTTAATCTCTTCGTCCAGAGTCTGCTGCAGTTTATTCAATCTCGTCAGGGTAGCTTCGACCTCCGCCAGTTCGGCCGACCATGCATTCATCAGTACATCGAAGCTGTAAGTCTTGTCATCCATGAGGACCGGGTCGTGCGGCACCCGGGCATCCAGATCCCTTATGTTCGATACCCATAAAGCCTGCATGTCCGCGACTTCCTTCAGACGCTCCAGATTCCTACGTTTCATCTCAAGCAGCAGCTCAAGCTTCTCCCGTGGCTCTATCTCTTGCGCAGCTGCTGTGGACATCATCTCTTTCATATCAGTTCAACTGTGAATTTAGCCAGGCTAAGCGTGACGAGACATCATCCGGCATATCATCCAAAAGTCTACGCGCTTTCTCGCCTTGCACCTTCAGGTATTCGATACGCGAATCGATGGCGTGTGCCTTCTGCGAAATCGCCTGCAATGTCTGCGTCCTGTGCGTCTGATGCGTTTGCGTGAGTTTGCTCAACTTGAGGTTCGAATTAGGAAGCATAATCCGACCATAGCCTAACCTACCGGAAAAAAAATAACAACTTACGAAGCAGCTCCGACCCAAGATAGGATCGGAGCCGAAAGCGTCACTTGTTGCCGACACCGCTCCAGCGCGGCGGCTCGAGCCTGAAAGCCCGTCTGTCGAGCAAGGGCGCGGAACCCATCATGCAGTCCGGGCACTCGCTGGCCAAAAAATCATTTCCGCGATAGACGACCACGGCATCGCCTCGATTGCACAAAGGACAGAGCTGGGCTTCGAAGACCAGGATAGGCGTAAAACCCGTAGACTCGCCGCATCGAAGCTCGTCGATGGAACGATAGTTCGGATTGCATTCCCGGTTGGTGCAGTACCCGTCGATGGGCACCGGCTTGTTGCCGACCCAAAACACCAGACGTCTGAAGGTATTTTGTCCGCACTCGCGGCACAATCCATCCTCGATTATCCAGATGCAGATTCCCCGATGCATCCTCCTTCTCCTTGAAAGTACCGCTACAACTTAAGCATAGGCCTGCCGTTTTTTCAAGCCCATCACCTAAGGCGTAAATGATGCTAAAATGAGTCAGATGGAAAAAAACAACGACCTGAAGAAGGAGAAGATCTGGGACAAGCTCGGACCTGGATTCGTGACTGGCGCTTCAGACGATGATCCTTCGGGCATCGCGACTTACACCCAAGTCGGTGCGCAGTTCGGTTTAGCCCAACTTTGGACCACCTTCGTCAACCTGCCTCTCATGATCGCCATCCAAGAGATGGTCGGACGTATCGGTATGGTCGCCGGCGAAGGCTTGGCCAGCATCCTGCGCAAGCATTATTCCAAACCCGTCCTGTGGCTGGTCGTCGTTCTCGTCTTCATCGCCAATACCATAAACATCGGCTCTGACCTCGGCGCCATGGCTGACTCAACGCGCCTTTTGTTGCCCTCAATCCCTTTCAGCATCCTGCTCATCGGATATACGGTCCTGATCCTCGTGCTTGAGATCTTCTTGAGCTATAAGACTTACGCTTCCGTCCTGAAATGGTTCGCCGTGAGTCTCTTGGGCTATCTGTTGACTGCTTTCATCGTAACTACGGACTGGGGCACCGTCCTATCCTCCGCCTTCATCCCGATGTTCCGTTTCGATCGTGATTTCGTCACTGGTTTCGTGGCGCTCCTCGGCACCACCATCTCCCCCTATCTCTTCATCTGGCAAGCGAGCGAGGAGATCGAGGAAGAGATCGCCGCCGGTCGCACGAGCATCAAGAAACGCCGCGGAGCAGCGGCTACGGATGTGCGCAAGATGCGCCGCGATACGGCCATCGGCATGAGCTTTTCGCAGACCATCACTTTTTTCATCATAGTCACGGCCGCCGGGACGTTCTTTAGCCACGGTTTGCACGACGTGCAGACTACTGCCCAGGCCGCCGAAGCGTTGGCGCCGCTGGCCGGGCGCTTCGCTTCATTCATTTTCGCGCTTGGCGTCGTCGGCACAGGTCTGTTGGCCGTTCCAGTACTTTCCGCTTCCGCCTCCTATGCCCTATCCGAAGCCTTAAGTTGGAAAAGTGGCCTATACAAGAAACTCAAACAAGCTCATGGATTCTACGGCGCCATCACCATCGCTACGCTGATCGGTCTGCTGATTAATTTCTCCGGTCTGAATCCCATCAAAGCCCTGTATTGGACCGCTGTGCTGAACGGTGTAGTCACCCCTCCCCTTGTCCTCATCATCCTGATGGTGGCCAACAACAAAAAGATCATGGGCAAATGGGTCAACGGTAGATGGTCCAATTTCTTCGGAGGACTGACGCTGCTCGCGACCACCGGCGCCGTGATCCTGCTCTTCGTGCTATGAACGACGCGCAAGAATTCCTTGGACAATCAGTCGAAATCATCCTCGACCGCCCGCTCGGTTCCCAACACCCGGAGCATGGGTTCACCTACCCCGTAAATTACGGCTTTGTCCCCGGTACTGTCTCTGCCGACGGTGAAGAGCTCGATGCTTACGTCCTTGGCGTCAAGGAACCGCTCAAGTCTTTCTCTGGCGAATGCATCGCTTTCATCCACCGCTTCGACGATGACGACGACAAGCTCATCGTCGTACCGAAAGGGACAGAATTTTCCGACGACGAGATCCGCCAAGCCACCCATTTCCAGGAACAATTCTTCAGATCCATCATCATCCGTCCGGCTGACGATGTTTGACCTGGTCCGACGCCTGCCTTAAGGTAGCTCCGTTCTTTCCGGTAGCTACCTCTAACCCGCACGAAAGGTACACTGATGGGCAAACCATTCTCGAAACAGGCCTTGCGTGCCACAAAGCCTACTTTCGCGGCTCCAGCGGAACAAACAAGCGAAGCCGACGCAAAAACCAACACGCCGGTTGATTCGACCGACCAGCACTACGAGATGCTGACGCACGACGGATCGATCTGGTGCAGCGCCTTTGACGCCGCCTGGCACTACAACAGCAACCCCGAGATATGCATAGGCAATCAGGTGAAGGACCGCAAGACCTCCCACGTCCGTCCGCTGACGCCGGACGATCGACGGCTGATCGAAAGGTTGGCGGCCGGACTCAACAAGAAGTGATACACCTACACCGCTCCGACGTCCGTCGGAGCGCTCTGCTTTTTGCCTATCTGGCCAATTTCCCCCCAAACCATTAAGCTCTGTCTATATGGAAGAGGAAGAACGCCTCATTTCACCTGAAACCCAACCTGCCGAACTTGGCTTTGACGTTTCTTTACGTCCGAAAACCTTGGATGAATTCATAGGTCAACCGAAAATCAAGGAGAATCTTGCGATTTTCCTGGAAGCCGCCAAAGGCCGCAACGAACCATGCGAGCACGTCATGCTCTATGGTCCGCCCGGCCTGGGCAAGACGACTCTAGCTCATGTCATAGCGAACGAGATGGGTGCCACGGTAAAAGTGACCAGCGGCCCGGCTTTGGAACGCGTCGGCGACTTAGCCGCGATCCTGACCAACCTCGAAGAAGGCGACGTCCTGTTCATCGATGAGATCCACCGCATGAACCGCAGCATCGAAGAGGTCCTTTATCCTGCCATGGAGGATTTTGCGCTCGACATCGTCATCGGCAAAGGCCCGACCGCCCGTACGCTACGCCTCGACCTCAAACGCTTCACGCTCATCGGCGCCACCACCAAATTCAGCCTCATCTCCGGACCGCTGCGCGACCGCTTCGGCTCTGTCTTCCATCTGGATTTCTATGGCCATGACGAGATGGCGCAGATCATCCGCCGCACTGCACGCCTGCTCGACGTACCTATCGAAGACGGACCGGCCCGACTCATCGCCAGCCGGGCACGTCGCACGCCGCGCATCGCCAACCGCCTGCTCAAACGCGTGAGGGATTTCGCCCAAGTCAGGAGCTCCGGCATACTCGACATGACGACCGTCGATCGTGCTTTGACCGGACTTGAGATCGATCCCTTGGGCCTGGACGAGACTGATCGCCGCGTCCTCCTGGCTTTGATGAACAAATTCAACGGCGGGCCCGTAGGTTTGACCACACTCGCCGCCAGCTTAAACGAAGAAGTCGCGACCCTTGAGGACGTGATCGAGCCGTTTTTGCTCCAGGAAGGACTGCTTAACCGCACTCCCCGCGGACGGATGGCGACGGAAGCGGCTTACCGACACCTCGGCCTCGAATATGCTGAAGGCGACAAGCAGCCTGGATTAGAGATATAATGCTTTTATGATTCCCCTCCAATATTTCTTGCTTGCCTGGCTCATATTCCTCGTCATCTATACGGTAATGTCATTGCTCACCATCATGCAGATGGTCCGCTTCGGCATCGCAGGGCTCGGCACATACGCCACGACGCTCCTTTTCCTGGTCCTCTCCCTGGGGACGATACTCGCCTCCAGCGCATATTTCCTGACCGTCGACTGGTCAAGTTCGGTCGATCTTTTCAGCGGCCTGCAGGGATCGATGTACTTCAATCCATGAAACCACCCTTATGTTAGATATCCATCACCTGCCCGGATCCGACCTGCATGAACAGAACGTCCTGTTCTTCCGCCGCCACCCCATCACGCTGATCCCGCTGATACTCATCTCTTCGCTCATCGTCGCCTTACCCATCGGTATCTACATCGGTCTCCAGATAGTCCAACCGGAATTCCTGGCTAAACCGGAATATTTCACCCTATACATCCTTGGCGCCAGCATCTTCTTCATGTTCGGTTGTTTGTTCGCCTTCCAGATGTTCGTCGAATATTGGCTCGACGTCTTCATCGTCACGGATAAGCGTATCCTCGATATCGACCAGCACGGGCTCTTCAGCCGCACCGTTTCGGAACTGCGGCTTTACCGGACACAAGATGTGACCGCCGAGATAAAAGGCATCCTGCACACTCTCTTGGATTACGGCGATGTCTATGTGCAGACGGCCGGCGAGATGGAGCGTTTCAAATTCGAGGAAGTCCCTCACCCGAACCACGTAGCAAAACTTATCCTCGAGCTGGCCGAAGCCGACAGACGCGAGCATCTGGAGGAGACCGTCGAGGAATTCGGCATGCCGGATGATGACGACAAAAAAGACAAGATCGCCCGCCGGCTGGAACCCTGAATACAGCGAGGCCCCGCTCTCACCGAGCGGGGCTTCTTTAGCTTCAGTCGACGGATATGCGCATCCGCGGCTGTGAGATTATTAGGGTGTTTACGCCGCTGGTCTTGCCGTAGGTCTCCATGAACCATTGTTCATACGCCAACATCTTGCACACCCTGAGACCAAAAGCTCCGCGCTTGACCTCCACCACCAGATCGCCCTGGAATGGAGAAAACTGCTTCAGACGCAGGAACGACGTCATGTCGTTGAGTTCTATCAGATATGCCAAGAGGTGGTTCCAGGCGACCACTGACCGCTGCGCCAAGGCACAGAAGAACCGTCCTCTATCCTTCTCGCCCTCATCATCCTGATCCTGGACCAGGAAGTCGATATGAACCAGCGCTTCAGCGCACAGCAAATGGAGTGTTCCGTCATTCGGGAAACACAGCCAGGCCTGCAACAGGACGAAAAATGACGTCCTGTCCAGGAACATCGGCTCGCTGGCCATCGCGCTACGGATTTCTTCTGCCATTTCACCCTCCCGAGAAAAAAGTGCGATGGAATTAAAGCATTTTCCTTGTGTTTCTGCAATCCTCCAACCCGTCGACCTGGAGGTGTGCTGAAACAGGATGGGAATCACTTCTCGACTTCGCGTGTATTGAGCCTGACCAATTCCCTGGTTATCCTTTCCTTCAGCACGTCCATCTCCGCCTTGGCGGACGCCTTGCTCAGTTCACCCCTCGCGCGTCTCTCCTTCTCGGCCAAAAACTCCAAGTCGCGATCGGCGTGCCCCTTGATGCTGGCCGGATCGCCGGTAGTGATGGCTTTGCGCAAATCCGAGATATGGGCCTCTTCCGCCCTCCTTGACCTGGCCTCTCGCAGGTTCCTCACTTGTTCTCCGGAAGAGGATCCGGTCGAACGTATCGCGGCCATCATCTCCAACGTCTCTTCCGCTCCCCTTTCGCGCAGTTTGACCCTGGACATCCTTTCCCTCACTTCTTCCGTCCATTCATCGGAAAAATATTCATCCGTCATCATCCTCTTGATCCCTTCGATGGATTCCAGGAGCCTCTCACCCAACATACCGGACAACAATTCTATCTTTTTCGCCCTTATCTCTTTCAGGAGCTTCTCGCGCTCCGGGCTGGGGAAAGGTCCGATGGCCAAACCCGTCTTGGGACGCGGTATTTCGCCGACACGCGCGACCTGAAGATAGTTATTCAGCGCCTTGCTGCTCCGTTCGTCCAAATCGAAGACTTTCGATGCTGCATCGAAGATCACCCTGTTGACGACGCTTTCCGTCACGGTACGCACCTTGTCCATATTCATGGCTGAAAGATCCCGTTCTCCCTCCTCACCCACCTTAAGGACGCTGTCTTCATCCAGCGCCGCGAGATATTCCTGTGCCTCATCTATCCGCTTCCTTTCTTCCGCCGCTTCAGCTTCTTTTGTCGCTGCTTCGTCATCCGTCAATTGACGCTTGGTGTTGAATTCGAATACTTGTGCCATATACGCAGCAGGATACTTCACACGAAAGCTTCCTTCAAACCAAAAAACGGTCCACCCAAAAGGCGAGCCATTTGCTTGGATTCGAAGTTTCTCTCGCCAGTACTACTGGCTGTGCTGCCTGACGTCTTTCTCTTGCGACCAGACGACATCGTTCGTTGATACATCATTCCGGTTATTCCAGCTCGCATCTACGCGCACAAGCTGTTTATACCAGGATTTGTCGATGCCCAGGATACTGTTCCCGGTATGTTTTTTAAGTATCGACGAAAACTCCTGGACGAACGAGTCCGCCTCCGCCTGCGAATCGCACGACACGAACCTCGACCCCTCATCTTCCGGATTAGTGACCAGGACAGGCCCCTTATCGCCACCGTCCAAGCCGTCGCTTATGATAGTCAAGCGTTTCGGCATGTCGTCACCGGCCTCGATGATCGACCTGAACTGCTCCAAGCTCATCGGGAACTTCTGCCAATAAGTGACATCCGGCAAGAAGTTCGCCTCCCTCAGGACCGAGACCATTTCGTCTGCCGTCAGGCTCGCGGTCTGCATCTCGAAGTGCGGCAATTTATCCCTGTAGACGGAAGATATCCTGAGCTTACCGCCCTCATCAACGAACGAAGCACGCACTTCATGCAGTTTCTCGGCCAATGTTTCGGCTTCCTGGTCGTCAAGATCGTTATTCATCGAGACCGTTATCTTATCGATCGGCAACATCATCAATACCTCCAGATCATCGGCATCCACCGACCGTGCGTCGAGTTGGAGATCCTTTATCCCATGTTCCTTCGCGAACTCGCGTAACGTCGGCAACGCTTCATGCAGGCTTATGTTTTCAGGCAGATATACTGACCCGCCATACTTGCCCCAAATCTTTTCGAATTCCTTAAGCATCAAAGGCTGCGGCCCTTGTTCCTGTCCCCGCTCCAGTGCGGCACTGGCTGCATTCACCCCATGTTGTACCGCCTCTTTTTCCGGAGCCTGACCTTCGTGCATCGCCATCGCACCCGCGACTAGCGCCGCTTTCGCGAAAGGAGACTCTGACAAACGTTTGATGAAGCCTTTTTCACTCATATCGATTATCGTTGAATTATCATCCGTTGATTGATGTTTGACGTTCTGCCCTATTGGAATAGGATACGCCGTCATTTTCCTTCAAGCAAAACCCCCGCTTTCGCGGGGGTTGGAATCTCTCTATTTATAGATCCTGACCAGGTCGATGCCGGTGTAGAAATATTTCAGTATCTTATCGTACAACCAACCGTCATTCGCCGCACCCAGCGCTCCGGTCGCTGACATGCCAACGCCGTGGCCCCACAGTGTCTTGCCCTGATCCCAAGGCACAGGAACGGATACGAGCCAACCATACGGCCCACCGCCCCAGACCTCTGTCCAGGAACGCGTCCTGCCGTCTGACCTCGAATAATACGGCGTGATGGCCAGCTTACCTTGGTATGTGACTATCTGACCGCGTGTCGCGTCGATCGCCTCTACGACCTTAGGATCGCGTATTTCGGCTCCGTAGCCGCGATAGACCTGATCGTATTTCGCATCCACAATGTAATACTCGTCCGCGTGTTTCGTCGCATGTTGCACGTGATACATGGCGTATGTCCTGGCGGCGGTAAGCAGCGCCTTCTGATATTCCAACGGACTAGAATTCGACGTCTCTCCGATACCCTTCAGGTACCACTCGATCGGCAACTCATTGATGACCCACACCAGATCCGTCGCCGGCGTATAGCGCAATTCCAGCTTGCCGCGGAATTTATTGTCGTTCGCACCCGGCAACCAAGAGACCGGACGGCTTATGTCGGTTATCTCGAGCGGCGCCAAATTATCCGGAGCGGCTGCCACATAATATGAGGATGACTGTGTGGTGCAGCGCGGTCCCGTGGCTTTATAGACCTTAGCCGTACGATCGAATACTACCTTCACCTGCTCATTGGCGTTGAATGTACATATGGCGGATCCATTCTGTTGCAGGCTGAACCCTCCCGACACCGCACGCACTATCATCGTATCGTCGTTCGTCTGATATAACCCGACACGGATGATAGGCTCGGCCGGCAAGCTTGCGTAATCGCCACCCAAAGGAGCGACATTCGTCTGATTGGAGGAAGGGGTCGAAGGCTGCGAGCTGCTCGTCGGTTCCGGTTCGATGTATCCGTCTGCCGTGACCGTTATCGGTATATCGATCGTCGCACCGTCCACCTGATTGTTGTCGGCATACAAGACGAAATGTGCGGTATAGTTACCTTTCTTGGCCGGCGCTTTTATGGTGAAGCCTACGAATCCTACATGCCCCGGCTCTGTCAGGTTATTCGTCCTCACCGCTTCATTCCCCGCATACCACGACTCGTCACGTACGCTGACCAAGGAATTATCCGCCGAAGCCAAGCTCACTCCCGTCGTCTTGATCGACAGCGTATTCCATATCGCCGTACCCGTATTCTTGAAACCATAAGTCAAAGTCTGACGGCCATTACCCAATAGCGTCGCTGACCTGGCGGAACTCAAAAGCAGCACCCCTGAATATTTTCCGCTCTGGCTTCCTCCTGCCGTCGTCGTATTCAGATCCGTTATGGTCGCGGAAGCGGAAGCGACTTTAATCGGCAAATCCGCCGTGCCACCCGGGATCCAGGCCGCGTCTTCAGCCGCCAACTGGAAAGATTCCGTGTACCGACCCATGGCCGTAGGCGCCTTCAACTTGAAAGTGAAATGTCCGATTTCACCCGGTTTTACCGAAGCCTCTTTCATCACAACCGGCTGGAACTGGTTTTTCCATGTCGTGTCTTCGAACTGGCTCTTACGCTCAGTCTTACCGGTATAGACGGAAACATAATTGCTCCCGGTGTTATACCAGGTCTTTATCCCTGTATTTTTGAACGATAAATTCACCGTCGCCATACCCCCTGGCGCAATCTGCCATTCGATTCCGCCTTTATCAACTAAAACAGCAGCGTAACCCGCGACCTGTTGATCAGCCGGCGTGGCGGCTGTGGTCGCTGCGGCTGCAGGTTGGACAGTCACCGGATTAGACGAAGCTGCGACTACATCGAATTCTACAGAGGCTACGGAACCTTTGACCCATTTGTTGATCCCGTAGGACAAAAGGAAACGCTCATTGTATGTGCCCGGCGTCTTCGGTGCCTGCACCCAAAATGATGCCGTCGCATTCTGTCCCGGTTTGACCGAACTCTGTGCGATCAATCCCGGCAGATCGTTGGTGAGCCACGAAGCATTCCCGAAGATGGATGAATCGCCATAAAGATACAGGGCGGTCTGGTTACGCGAACCGTACCAGGTGTTGTTCCCGATATTCGTGAAGCTCAATGTGATCTGTTTCTTCTCCCCTGCATTGAGCACGACTTTGAGGTTGTTCGTCTGCGCATAATAATCATAAGCCGCAGCCCTAGCCGTAGATGGCGCTGGGCAAACCAACGCCACCAGCATCAGGGACATGACGAATCTCGCTATCGATTGTGGAATGTATTTTTTCATTTCAGTGTTCAAGGCATTCCGACCATGTTCCATGACCTGAAGACGCTAAATAATCGGACCTTTTGCCTCAAAAACCATTATAGAACATAAGAGCACGAATTGTTACCCTACGGTGTTGATAGGACGAAAATTAGGCTAGGTTAAGTGAAATAATTGATGGATGGGCCGTTTCATGCCACTATATCCAACACAGAAGCGATTCAACATATGAGTGAGGCGAAAATCTTAGCTTGGAACACAGGGATCCAGATAACCGGAAAGGTTTTCTCGACCGCGATCGGCGTAGTGGTCATCGGCCTCATGACGCGTTACCTGGGTCAAGACGGTTTTGGCGTATACACGACAGCCAACTCCTTCCTTCAGGTCTTCGCCCTCATCCTCGACCTCGGGATCAATGTGATGCTCGTCCAGATGCTGGGTGAACGCGCTGGAGATAAGGCCTATGAAGATCGCGCGACCAGCGCCGTCTTCACCTTCCGTCTGGTCACCGCCTTGGCGTTCCTTACGCTTGCGCCAATCATCGGACTTTTCCTGGATTATCCCTGGGAATTGAAACTGGCCTTCTTCGCCATCTGGGGTTCCTATTTCTCCAGCGTCATGAACCAGATCGTCATCGGCACCGAACAACGGCACTTCAAGATGCACTACGCGGCATTGGCCGAAGTCGTCGGGCGCATCGTGACGCTCGCCGGATTGCTGATCGGCATCGGATCAGGCCTGGGTGTCGTCGGCCTCACGCTGATAGTCAGCGTCGGCAGCACCGCCAATTTCCTCCTCAACCTAGTGCTCGGGCGGCGCCACGCGTCGTTCGCCTGGAACTGGGACCCTGCTTTTTGGCGCACCCTGCTCCATCGCTCCTGGCCCATCGGTATCTCGATCCTCTTCAACCTCATATATTTCCGCGCCGACACGCTGATCCTCTCTTACGTCCGGCCGCTTAACGAGGTCGGTATCTACGGCGCCGCATATCGCGTGCTGGAGATCCTGATCACCCTGCCCTTCATGTATTGCGGCGTCCTCCTTCCTTTGGTCGCCAAAGCCTGGGCCGAAAAAGACAAAGAACGGTTCAACCGCCTGTACCGCAATGCCTTATCTACCATGGCTCTGCTGGCTGCTCCCATGGTAGCCGGTGTCTTCGTCATGGGCGATCGCATCATGCTCGCCATCGCTGGCGACGATTTCGTCGCATCCGGCATGATCCTCAAGATACTCATCCTCGCTGCCGCCGTCATATACCTCGGGACTGTCTCGTCCCACGCCATCGTGGCGCTGAACGCACAAAGAAAATCCATTCCCCTTTACATCGCCGTCGCCGTCGTCACCCTGGCCGGTTACGTCATCTTCATTCCGCGTTACGGCATGTACGCAGCCGCCTGGCTGACCGTTTTTTCCGAAGGCGCGATCGCCGTCGGCACGACAGCCATCTCTTTCTATATGGCCAAGAGCGGTTTCGCAACCGTCGCCATCACCAAAGCGTCGGCTTGCGCTGCGACCATGGCACTGGCTATCCTTCCGCTTAGGGATATGTGGCTGCCCATCCCCATAATTGCCGGGGCCATAATCTACGGCCTTCTCGTCATCATCACCGGTACCGTTTCGCGGCAGACCATCAAAGAGATCCTCACTTTCCGCCGTGGCACGCCATCTTCCGGGATGGATGTATGACTAAATAAGCAAAACAGTCAGCCAAATGCATTTTTAACCGCGAGGACTGTCTGAGGCTGCCATGAATAATCCTGCAGCCGAGTTCCGCAGAGGTTGAAAATGCATTTGGCTGACAGAACACGATAAAGCCTGGATTCCCGCCTGCGCGGGAATGACGAACAACATGTCCTTAATCCTCATCACCCTCTCCATACTCTACGCCATCTACGCCTGGAAATATCCTAGATATGCGGTTTTGACGTTTCCGCTCTTGCTCCCCGCTTATCTTTTGCGCACCAAGATCGGTCCGCTTCCCACGACCCTTCTGGAACTCGGATTCCTGGCCCTTGTCCTGGCCGTGACTTTACGTACCAAAAAAACCCGTTGGTCCGACGGCATTAAGATGCTCAGACCTTGGCGCTATGCCTTGTTGCTTTGGATCCTGGCTTCCGCCATCGCTGTCATCGTTGCGCCGGATAAGATCGCAGCCCTCGGGTTATGGCGCGCCTACATCCTGGAACCTATCGTCTATCTCATCCTCCTGAAGAGCTACCTGATCGACGAATCAGACAGATGGCTGGTCATAAAATCCCTTGTCGCGACAACCATCTTCATCGCCGTCTGGAGTGTTTTCCAGTTCACGACTAACATCGGCATACCCGCCCCCTGGAACGTCGGCCTTTCGCTGCGCCGTGCGACCGGCCCCTTCCCCTTCCCCAACGCCGTCGCGCTTTACTGCGCACCGCTCGCCGTTCTCTTCTTCGGCCTCGCCGTTTTCCCACAACATTCAGCACGCGCTACGCGGTACGCGGAACGTCTTTTCCCTCTCATCGGTTTCATCTCCGCCACCGTCGCCACACTCCTGGCAAAAAGCGTCGGCGGCTCGATCGCCATACTTTCTTGTATCCTGCTTGTTCTGCTCTGGAAAAGAAAAACACGCCTTCCGACGATCGGCGCCATCCTTCTTGGGGCTATCGTGCTTTTCTCTGTCCCCCAGCTTAGGGAACCGACTATAAAAACCCTGTCTTTCCAGAATTGGTCAGGCCGTGTCCGCGTCTGGATGTGGCAAGAGACGGCAGACATGCTCAAGGACCGTCCCATCTTCGGCGCCGGTTTAGGCGGCTATCCTGCGACTTTCGCTCCCTATCACAAGAAAACCTTCATCGAGATCTTCCAGTATCCGCACAACATCCTGCTCAACCTCTGGACCGAAACCGGCCTCCCCGGCATCTTCGCATTCATCCTCATCGTCATCACCTGGATCAGGCTGACCCTAAAGTACGAAGTACGAGGTACGAGGTACGCCTCCTCCATCATCTCTATCCTCCCCCTCTTTGCCATCCTGATCCACGGCCTAGTCGACGTCCCATACTTCAAGAATGATCTTGCCTTCCAATTTTGGATCCTGGCCGCATTGTTGCCGACCCGATCCTCGTCAATCCAAAAATCAAACCAAAAGAACTGACAAGCTCCCCTCAAAACGAAATTGTTTATTTAAACCGTATCGGCATCAGACCACAGGCTCCGTGCCTTGCGGTTTTGTTTCGTCCCAAAAATGGCTCTCGCGCAAAGTATTTTCCGCCAATTCCTCGGCTTCGTCGATATCCAACCCCTCATCCAGGATAAGATGGTTGATGATCACCGCCCTGCACTCATTCTTTTCCTTAGGCTGTCCCTTTTCGTCCAGGCAGAGCTGACGTAATGCTTCTTGTGTCGCCATATCGATAATAGGTTAAAAGAAAAGCGATAAACGTACAATAGTCGTCCGGACGCTCATCCATTTCTGAATATCTCGATATCGCCGTGCAGGATTATCGTATCACCATCGATCTCGACCGCTGCACCGTTCGGTATGGCATATATCGGAAATTCGCACTTTTTCGATTTTAACATCGCCTTATGCGCCGCAGGTTCGTAATGTACCTGCGTGTAAATCCTGGCCAGATCCAATCCGGTCAAGTCTGTCAGCCCGACATCATTCGGATCCGCATCTTCTCCCCAGCCTGCGATCTCGATCGACGGTGAAACAAGGATCGAACCGGCGCTCGTACCTCCATACAGCACGCCTTTGTTACGCACCAAGTCATCTACCGTTTCCATGAAACCTGTCTTGCGCGCTACGTCGAGCAGATAGAACGTATTGCCGCCGTTCACCCAAATCACATCCGCATCAGCGAGCTCCTGTGCGACTTGCTCCCGAGTCTTCAGCCTTAACGGATACCAGATGGGATTTATGCCTACGGCAGCCAGATCGTCCATCGATTTTACGATGAAGAATTTTTCGGTTTCCACGTCGCTCGCCGTCGGGATGAAATACAGCTTCACCTCGCCAGGCGGTTTGCCGAGGAATTTGAGGAACGGCTCCCGCAGATTCTCCGAAATGCACGAGGAAGTAAGGAAGAGTTTCATATATGTTTTTATCAAGCGGCTAATAATTCCAGCAATTTATCGTTCACTGTCTTGATCTCCATATCGTTGTGCCGATAATCATGATCAATGCCGGCTAAAACGACGAATTTCTTAGGTTCATTGGCTGCTTCATATATCTCTTGCACTTCTTCGGGCAAAACCACATCGTCCAGCTCCCCGGCGACAAGGTCGATTGATGCACGGGTCTTTTTCACATCTTCCAAGACACTGTAATTCTCCCTGTCTTCCATGTAAGAGAACGGGACTTCGAATGTCCTGGTTCCCTTACCGTCGACAAGCTCCCTTTGGGAGATCCTCACTCCGCTCTCTTCCCATTCTTTTCGTTGTTGGTCATGGCTCACACGTTCTGCCGAAGGCATGATCCCCAAGACCTGCGACGTACGCGGGTCTCGCGCTGCATGAAGGATCGAAACCGATCCACCCAGGCTATGTCCGCCCAACAGGATGGTTTTATATCCGTGTTCTTTAAACATGAATCCGACTACATCTTCGATATCCTCAAGGTAGCGCGTCACGTTGTAGTCGGCTATGTCCCCTGCGCTGGCCCATGTACCCGTCGGATCAAAACGGACTGCAGTGTATCCATGTTCAGCCAATTCTTCAGCCAGTTTGACAAGATGTCCATAATCCTTCGAATCTAAATAACCTGGGCAAAGGATCGCCAGACGATCCGATTGTTTTTCGGATGAATGGATCGAGGCGGAAATCCCGCCTTTTGAGGATGGGATCATGATTTCGCGGACGTCCATAAAGCCTGCCCATCTTAACACAAAACCACTCAAGTTAACGAAACTATCAAGATTGACAGCCGTGGCCCGCACACCTAAGCTCCGGCCAGGAGGTAGCCATGGCCTACTGGATCCAAGGTCTGTTCTTTCAACCCGCCCAAGATGTAGTACTCGATCCGACTAACGTCCGGATCCTCGTCGAGGAATATCTGGGGCAGCACATGTTCCACGGCTCGATCTGGCAAGATCTGGAGTCGCCAGACAAACGTCTCGTCGGAGTCATCGACGATCACTTCGGGACCGCCGACCTCTCGGATATCAGGCTCTCGGACAGTGGTCTCGCCTTCACCAAGAAGTATCGCGACCGTCCCGACAAGATCCACTACATCTTCGAACGACGTGACGGCCAGACCTGGATCGGCACCTACACGGGCGTCATCACCGGCAAAGGCTTGGTGCGCTGTCTCATGACCGAGCTGCCGGACGAGTTCTTCACCGTCGAATCGATCGAACATGCACTGAGCAAGCAAGCGACATCCGCAAAACAGGGAGGCTGACATGTCCGGATACCCAGAGCGGTTGCAGCTCGTCAGACGGATTCTCGAGATACACAACCTTCTGCCCGACGATCACGCCTCGCCCATCTTCTGCGACGAACAGCCGCGCGACGGCGATCGCACGCTCCTCACCCTGACCCGGGATGCGCACGAACTGAAGATCAAGGGCATCTCTGACGGCGGAATCGCGCTCGTGTTCTCCGCCAATTCGCCATATAAGGATCAGGCATGCCTCACCCTGCTCGGCGACGTCGATGACCAGTGGTACATCAAAGCTGACCATCGCTTCGAGCGCTCCAATTCAGCTCCCTTGCACGAGCTCTGGTCCAAGCTGCCCGAGCGAGCCGACGTGAAAAGTGGACGGCTGAAACCTGATGACAGATTCAAAGCCCTGATCCGCTTTGCCTACGCCATTTCCTCCCTCTAGCTCCTTCCCGCTCCCCACTCGGAGACCCCGCCAGGGTCTCCTTTGCATTTAAAAAATCTGCCTAAACGATTAGACGCCATCCGAAGATGGCGTCTAGCTAGAGGAAGGTTCAGGGCTCTACGTCCGTGACTGCAAAGAGCGGCTCACCCGAGTTCTGCACCGGGCCGCGCTCGTATTGCTTCACGAACGTGAAACCTGGTAGCGGTTCCTTGCGGAAGGTCGCGAGTGCCCGTGCCCGCGCCTCGGGCGATGCATGATAGCCCTCAGGCAGATGACGGAACCGTGGACGTATTACGGCTCCCGTATTGGATTTCCCGTTCTTGGTCCATTTCCCGTCGCTCTTGCGTCCGGTCAAGCCCATCACGATCATCCAAGCGGCCCGCACAGCCATGAAGGCCAAGAGCCGGTCGGCCCAACGGAGTATCGACCCCTCTGCCGACGGCCCGAGGCTTACCGTCTCGAGGTCAGACGGCTCGAGGTCAATCTCCAGCTGCCTCATGCTGCCATCCATTTTTTCCATGGTGTACGTGGCATGGAAATTCGGGAATGGCTCCCGTGGCTGCAGACGGACGAGCCGATGGCCAGAAGCTCGAAGCTCTGGAATCGAGAACCTTACGCAATCGAGACCGCCTTCGCGCATGCCCCAGACCGGCTCCACCATCATCTCCAGCCACATGTCCTCGTAGGCCGCGCGGTACTCCGCGAACCGACTCCGTAGCTCATCGCTTAGTCGCCGAAAGCCCTCTTCACGCGACATCAGCTTTGCGCCCCAGATATCGATCTGGTTCTTGGTCCAAGACACCAGATCATCTGGCGCCGGAAAAGCAAGCACCCGTTGTTCCCCATCGTACTGGAGGATTTCGTACTGCTCGTCCGTATGGCTGTATGGGACGACTCGATAGAACAGATCCCCTCGGCACAGCGCCGTTACGAAATCGCGGAAAAAACACGACTCCGTAGCCGCATACGCCTGAAACAGGGCATTCGTCCAGGTATGCGTCATGCCCCGCGCCGACGACCTCATCAGGACGGCGAGGGCAGTCAACGCACTGGAATGCAGCATGGTGTTCGCAACCATGACCGAGGTCTGCCGCCTGACGACCTCCAACAGCCGGGATATCGTAACCAGGGAAGTCTCGCTCTCGTATAGCTGGCTGCCGAGCGTAATGACCACGAGGTTCATGAACTCGTCAGTGGTCTTGAAGCGGTCCAGGACCGACTCAAGTTTTGACGCCGGCAAGGCCTGCGTCACGATCCTCACCTGTGCGGTGATGAGCCGGGTATAATCATCCCTCTCTCTTCGCACATACAACTCGATGAGACCTTGGAGGAAAGCCACGGTAACGTCCATGTCCGTGTAGAGATTCCGCATGGCGCGGTTGACGCGGTTCAGGTTTCTCTGCTTGATGAACCGAGCCCACTTATTGCTTTCTTTCATCAGAGACCCTTTGTAGAGGTGCGAGTCCGGTCAAGTGGCTATGCCTATCACAGCCATTTCCGGAATGGGATAAATAACCATAAATCGACGTTTTTGTCAACGCAGATGGCTAGTTAAATCAAAACCGAGAATCACTCATGGGCAACTTTTCCAAGTCAGGAAGATCTGCGTCAGCTAGGAACAATGAATCTGAAAAATCCATTCATTCTCGCGAGCAATAAAAACATCCGAATCATTGTTGAAGCATGGGTTCTTCAGCGGCGACCAAAGACACTCATCATCCCATTAGACGATGACCGTGCAATAAGTACATGCGTAACAGATCTCATGATCGGAACATCAGCGCAGGTATCGGGAGGGATAACTGTTTCTAACTAACAATCTCACTATGCACTGTATTGAATCACTCATGAAAAGGTAATTCACTTCTTTTGTTTCTTTGGAACCGCCTTCTTACTTCTGATGGACCCTTTGGTCGTCCTTGAAGATCGACTCTGTCGTCTTTTAGATTTTTGATCCTCCTTAATTCCAGTTTTGCAGTCAATCGCTAATACGCAGACACCGGGAATTTGCTCGTACACGCCTTTTATCTTCTCCGCTTTGTTCGTAGGAGCATTTTCGATTATAAGAAATATACCTTTAGTGGCACTGTATCCCTGCATGTATCTTTCCATGCTTTTATAGGATTCCTTCTTATCGAGAGCTTCCCCCTGAAGATCTTTGCTAGTCGCTAATTTGGTTTCAATGAGAACGGGACCGATAAAGCCATAACGAACCATAAAATCTACCTTTTTTCCATCTAACAACTGGACTTCTCGGTCAATATCCATCTTCTTAAAGTTTCTTCTCAACAAAATATTTTCGATCTGCGTTTTGATCGTTTTTTGTATAAGACTTTCGTATTCTTGGTGCTTCGAGTCAAAGACTTTCTCGCCCAGAATCAGTTCGTAAGCTCCTTCGCCTTCTACCCATTTACGGAGATCCGTATTGATCGCATCTTGCAGCTCTTGAGAGAGGCTTTCCGAATCAGTGATGCCGTTTTTATCGCGATCTTTCAGTTGATTATACTTCTTGATCGCCGTTGAAACATTTTTGGGCTTGGCAATATGATTCAAATACTGCCGTCTCAAGTTAGGTATACGTGCCGAAAACCAATTCAAACCTGGCTGGTCTTTTAGTTTCAAACTTGCGTTGTCTAACTTCTGAAGTGGACTATACGATCCTTTAGACGCGAGCTTTTCAAAATATGAGTAGATGATATTCCAAATATAGCTTGCGTATTCGTGATACTCTTCTCCTTTATTCCAGATTTTTACCGATTCATCTAGAAGGTATAGATATTCATCTACATACTCAATCTTAGAGAGGTTCATTAGCGGCTTCGCAAACTTCATTTCATGACTCAATTCATTTTCAAGTTCGGATACAGAATGCACGCCCTTGGCGCGAATGAAAGGGGCGGCTCGTTTTACGATCTCTCCAACCCTCCATTTAATAGCTTCCGCATTTTCATGAGAAGAAATAAGTAGACTATTGGCAATAACTGCCAAATATCTTTGGTTATCTACCGTACTATCCTTATAACTAGTAAAAATTTGCTCTAAAAATAAAGAATCTGGCAAAAGTAAATCCACCACTTCGAGCGCGCTACTTCTGCAAAAGAAGTCATAGTCCTCTTCGTAGATAAATTCTTTTAGAACTGGGACTGTGTTTACTAAGAAATACTGCTTCGCCAAGTTTACTAAGTTAATTGGCGGATATCTCAGGGGATCGGAATGCTTATTATTGTAAATTTCAAGAACAGATGCTAATTCTTGGGTAGTAATTCCGGCAACGAGTTTAAAAATCGCATCTAGATGCTCATGATGAGCGAACGGGATAAAGTTAATGATTCTCTGTCTATCCTCACTTACATTCATTTCTAAAACTTCTGCCGCTAGCAACGCTGGGCCAAAAATAAGTATTCGAGAATCTATAGTTTGTGCTGTGGTTCTCGCAACAAAATCAACTGGATCAATAATAGAAAATACCGATCCCTTGATTAGTTCGCGTAAACGTCTTTTATCGTCATCCGTAATTCTGGGTTCGAGTATCTTCTGATTTCGAATAAAGAATTCAAAAACATCGTTTCTGTATTTTCCAGGTTCGGGTTGAAGCGCGTGTTGAAATTCCTGATACTTTATTTCAGATTCATCAGTGCCTGGATTAGATGATCTTCTTTTTTCCCAATCAGTGTACTCCGTAGAAAAGTCACTTCTTCCGGCTTCGTAGATCATTTCACCTTCAGGGCCTCTTGTGATTTTTATAGAGATCAGTACATTGAGAGCGGTGTTCTTTTCATTCACGGCTGTCATTGTATTGATGAATACCGGGACGTCCGCTTCGTCTAAAACCTGCTCCAGCAGAGGTTGAGCTGAAAAGAAACAGGTACTCTTATCAGGGCAATTTGATAAAGCAACGATGATGTCATTAATAAATGATGTAACCCTCGATTTCTTTAATCTAAAAATCTTCGCTAAAAAGTTTGATCGTGAGCCCCGATAGGAGTGATGACCTTGTAATGCAACGAGTATGACTTTATCGATTAGCTCAGAGATGTCGTTATCAAAAACATTATCGATGCGCTTAATCACCTGATCCGTCACTGCAGTTGAGTCAAGATGATCATCTAAGAATTCAAAACGAAAGTTCTCATCGGTCACCAAAGCTCCGAGAAAAGTCTTTATTGACTCAGGTTTTGATAGCTCATATAGACCGTATTTTCCATAGAAAATATCTTTTTTGGTCGCTTCTATGAAATACTGAACGCTCTTTTCGTGATCTGGATCTACCTCGGTACATAATGAGAGCTCGGCTCTCGCAACGAGTTCTTCTCCGTCTAAGAGATTTGGCAACGCGTCTATTACAGATGAGTCTCGAAATTTGGACAATGCCTCCAGAGCGTGCCGCTGTAACACGGTCCCATTATTCTTCTGACCAACTAACCCTAGTAGTAAATCATTCCAGTAAGCTTTCTCGTTCAAAATAGCACTTGAATTAAGTTCCAGTAGAGCGCCGACCATGTAACCTAAATTTCCAAATTGAACAATGCGTTCTTCATCGTCTTGAAAAGCCCTCTTATTGGCGTACTTTTTTAGAATCGATATTTGTGTCTGATCAAAGCATCTTGCCAAGCTTATGGCTACCTGGCCGGGCAGCCACTGCTTTACTCTTTGATAATATTCAAAGACATCAGAAAAAATTCTTTGTTTTAAATCTGAACTCAGCGTCTCAGTATTCAACCTGCTTAAAAATGAAAAGAAGGATTCATCGATCACCCTGGATTCATTCCTAATTCCAGAGAAATCCATTAGAGGACCTAATATCTTAGAATCAATATCTACCAAGAAATTCAATGTATTAAACCAGCTTGGTTGAATTTGCTGTATATCAGGGTCGATGGCTAATTCCGAAGCTGCTTTCTGAGTATCGGCGAAACGTGAAAGTTCTTTTGCAGCCAAATACTCTTGAAATTCAGTATTATCAAATTCTATCTTCTCTAAACCAACATCGTTTTTTAATATCGAACAATCAAATATAGTCTCAAGCGGCATCTGAGCTAGGACGTGCGTCTTCAGATCGGATTCAAGATCGTCCAAGAACGTCATGAACTCATCCTTCTTCAGCTCATTCGTTTGATGAATCTCCATTACCAAGGCTAGCTTCTCAAGCAGTCTTTTAACGATAGTTCTTTTTTCACTTTTCTGCTTGTCGTCCTCGAGCTTTAACTTGCTGTATATAAAATGCTCAAAGAGATCATGACGAGAAATGGTCTTAATGTCTTTGATATTCCTTTCCTTTAAGAAATCAACGAAACAAATTAGGTATCTTGGAGTCTGAATTACAAGATAACCATGATTAAAAGCAACGAAAGAATTTAAAAGCGAATCTACTTCCAACTCTGTATGACCGATTGATATAAGCTTGCTTCTTACGCTCCTTTTAGAAAGAGGTGAGATTGTAAAAAACCTATACCCTAGAGAAAAGGTGGCCGGATTCTTCTTTATAAAATTCCAACGTGACGACAAATAAATCGTGATTTTTGGATACGATTCAGATACATTTTTGATTTTTTCTATGACCGCATCTAATTCATTTCCACTAACTTCATCGAGACCATCTAAAAATAGAGCTTTCTGTTTTTCGACTGATCCTGCTAGAAAAGTCTCTATCGAGGAGATGCAATCTCTTCTTTTCAAGAATATAGCCTGTGTTTTAAATCCTCGTTCGTCAAAAATAGCCTTCAATTCATTCATCAGAGTCGTCTTACCCATGCCAGGCTCTCCAGTAACAATATTGCGAAACCCGTTAGCCAGCTCCTTCAGATCGGGGGATGCCTCGCTTTCAAAAAGAGATAGACCGTTATCCGTATCATAAAACTCCTTCGCTTTTTCAAAAGAGGTATGGATGGTGACTTTTAAGGGCAACAATTCTTCGGATGAGTCCATATAAAGACAGATTTGTATCTAAGCTTAGCCCCTTCTACCATCTATGACAAAACCGCCCTTTCGGGCGGTTTTTCTCTATCGCACACATCTCGAACGTTTTGAGGCACTCGGGATGCACGATAAAAGATTGTCATGGCGGAGCCACGTCGCTCGCGAGCGACGTGGCGGAGAGGGAGGGAATCTCACGTCCCCCGCCTCTCGCGAGAGGCGGGGTCCCACGAAAGGGCCTTCGCCCTCTCGTGAGCTCTCCTCGGCAACAGTGGAAACCTCCCGGTTCCCAAACCCTCCCCGTTCGAATCCCACCCATCCGAACCATATGAAAATACGATGGGTAAAATCCCATCGTATTTTCATGGCGGAGAGGGAGGGATTCGAACCCTCGGTAACCTTGCGGCTACACCAGATTTCGAGTCTGGCTCATTCGACCACTCTGACACCTCTCCATATTCTCGGCGAAGCCTCGGTCATAAACTCGTGCAGAGTGTTCGCCGGGGCTCGTTTTCTCGCCCGTTCCGGCATATGGCCAAAACCCACTCTGGCAACCCTGCATGCACCATGTCACTAGCGTCCACTTAGCCTGCGCAGGTTATCATTTCGCCCATGTATTTTCAAGCTCTGTCAGCGATTCATCGATTATACGGATGTTAACCTTAAAACTGACGAAAAACGGCATTATATACGCTTTAGGATGACATATCCGGAAATACTTGCTATGCTCATTATTGCACTCTATGACTACCAAAAAAATCGTATATCCTAGACTTTCGATCGTTATCGCATTAGGACTTGCCACCGGTCTCGGCAGCGCTGTTCCCTTGGCGACTTTTGCCGCCACGACGCCAGCCGAACCGACGGTCAGCTTCTGCGTAACGGCCGAAACCAAGAATCTTTACTCCGGTTACCTGACGCGTTTGGATAAGGACATCGCGCCTTATGCCGAGAACGCCAACATGGCCAAAGCGATCACCTCATATAAGACAGCTCTCGAGCTTTCATGGGCAGCCATGACCGAGGTGCATTGCGGTCACGGCAGCCCGGGATACGCATCTGCCACGCATTCCTTCAAAAAGACCATGGAACGTGCCCAAGCCGCATTCCAAACAGCTGCCAAGGGCCAAAAGAAGAACACCAAAGTAGCAGCCGTCACGTCATCCGAGAGCGAAGAAAAAGCCGAGCCGGAGACAGTCGCTAAAACGGAAACCCCGGCAGTCAAACCGACGACGACAGCCAAAAAGCTTATCCCCCACGGTCTGCATCGCGGCCAACGCTCGACCAGTGTCCAAGATCTTCAGAAGGAACTTCTCACCTACTTCAAAGAGAAGATCGACGCTGAGAATAACGCCACCGGTTATTTCGGTCCGCTGACGCAAGAGCTGGTGATCAGATTCCAACTCGACAAAAAAATCATCACTTCACGCACATCACCCGGAGCTGGCCTGGTCGGACCAAAGACGACAGCCGCGCTCAACGCCTTAGCGGAATAAAAAAAGATTCCCGGCCACGCTGCCGGGGATTTTTTTATCGAGTTATCCACCGCTTGCACTTGACGCAAACTCCGCGGCATGAGAAGAATTAGACAGTAAAAATTTCGTCGTGCTACGAGCGTGATCAAAATAATCATGACCGCGGCCCGGCGAGCAGGATCGTTTGATCTCATCAACCATCCTTCATCATCATTCTGGATGACTCCCGACCGACAGACGCGCGTGTCGCCGTACCCATGCTTGGCGGTGACGCAGCGTCACCAGGAGGAAACGCCCCGACTAACGTCGGAGCGTTTTCGTAAACGAAAAAGCGCCGACGTCGAGAATTGACATCAGCGCTTCGAGACGGACCGCACAGACGTGCGTGTCTCTAGTTGAACTTGCGGAGGCGGAAGTCCTCCACCTCCTGGTACCAGCCGCCCTTCTTGGGGACGGCATAGCCACCGACCTGGTCCTGCATCCAGCCGATCTGGGGGGCAGGGACAGGCCCGGAACGGAACGCATTGAAGGTCACACGAACCCTGCCGCTACCGCAGTTCGGAAGGACGAACACGAACTTGGCTGTCGTGTTCGGACCGACTACTGCGACCGGCTGGACGCTACCGTCGTGCCGCCGCACCAGCTGTGCGTACAAGACAGACATCGCGTCGTCACGCTGCGGCTGCAAGTACGGCGACCTCGGCTCGATGAGATAGTTGGTGAGGTTGCGGACCTCCAGGATGTACTCCTGGGAGTCGTCGCACACCGGCACCAACGTACCCTGCTGCGGCACAGGCTGCGGCACAGGCTGCGGAGCGACCGGTCCAGCTCCCGGGAGTGGAAGCATGGGCGTCGTCGGCTGCGGCACAGGCTGCGGAGGGTTGCTTGCCGTCGGAGGCGTTGCGGGACTCTTCTGCGTCGAGCCAGGCACTGCCGCCTTGGTCTCGTTCATAATCCGCTGCGACTCCTCGAGGCAAGCCACATAGTCGTCCTGCGTCGCGCCGGACTGGTTCCGGTCGCACCTCGACTCACCCATCACGTACGCTCGCCGCCAGTCCACATCGCTACTGGGAGCAGCCGCCGTCGAAACCGACGCTGCACAGGCCGAGACGAGAAGCGAAGCGAAAACGAGAACCAGACCGACCATCTTCTCTGACATCTTCATCGGGAATCTCCTACGAGCGATCGACCTTCGTCTAACCGCTCATCAAATCGCCTTCTTGACGGAGCCGAGAACATCCCGACTCCGTCACCCGTGTCATCCCGGCCTACGAGCCGGGATCTCGATCCTCTCGCCGCTCACTTCTTGGGCTCGCAGCAGATCGGATCGTTCGGGAACTGCCGGCAGAACGCCTTGTGTTGCGCAGCCGTCGCTCGCCCCAGGTCCCGCACGTCCTGATCGGTCGTTGAGGTGCCCAGCACGGGCGCGCCAGTTGCGGAACCGCCGGGCAGGAAGACGTAGCCTCCCGTTCCAGCGTTCTGCGCATTGACCATACCCAGAGGCGTGTAGTCCGGCGTCGAGATGACGCCGTACGACGGCGGAGGAACGTATCCCCCTCTGCCCGGCATTGCACCAGGCACCCCCATCGGAGACGCGCCACCGAGCTGGTTGCCCGACGTCACGTTGCGGCAGTACATGTCCGCACGCGAATTACCCATCTCCGGGGTCTGCATAGCCATGCAGTCGCTATACTGTCGCTCTGTGTTGATGTTGCATTCGACGCCAGCTCGCGTTGCATCGCACTTCTTGTGCCCATTGGGCGTGTTGAGAATCAAGGAATCCTTGTGCGGAGCACACGCCGTGCCAAGGACCATCGCCAGAACCACGAGAACCAAACCGATGAACCTGCTATGCATGAGAATCCTCCTCCGCCTGTGGCGGAAAAATTTGTTCCATCTGAGTGTCACCAACCCGATCCAGGAAACCAACCTCCTTTGTCACCTCGTACCCTTCTTTGTCATCCCGGGCACAGACCCGGGATCTAGATCCCGCATCAAGTGCGGGATGACAGAAAATTTACCAAGGGAGTGAAAAAATCGTTGTTTTTCCTCAATCAGGCTGATGACACACTTGTCCAAAGAACAAACAAATATAACACAAATTACCCTTTTTGTCAAGTGTATGATTGGCAAAAATATTAGCTAAAATAAGAAAAAAACTACATTTTTGCCCTTATCTCATCATCATTTTTCGTCATCCCGGGCACAGACCCGGGATCTCATGGCCCTTAGATCCCGGCTCTCGTTTCTGCTCGGCCGGGATGACGTAAAAAAGTGCATTTTTAGCCAAAAGGAAAGACGGCCGTTTCAAGACCGTCTTGGTGGAGGGGTGGCGCGATTCAACGCGCCTAGTAGCAGTACACGCCCGTCGCTGTCTGCACGCGTCGCACGCACCCAGGCATCTGCATGTAGCCAGGATTCAGCGGCATGCCGTACCCGCCGTAGCTGTAGCCATACCCATAGCCGTATGGGTACCTCGGCATCTGGCCCGGCGCTCTGGCCTGGATCTGCTGCGTGCAGAAATCCGCGGCCGTCGGCATCCCACGATTCTGCCGCATGCAGAGCTCGTAGTCGGACATACCGAGCGTTTCCGTACTCTGCACCGACTGCCCGCCAGGGTAGACCGTGAGGCTGTTGGACTGCTCCTTGGTCGGCGTCGTGTCCGTATTGCTGTTGTGGCATCCGACGATGGCGAGCGCCAACGTGACGATGCAAAGTGCAAAAAACTTCATGGCATCCTTCCTTTCCGTAGGTTCAACAGGATTAGCCTTTATACACTTTTCATGCCTTTTTGTCAATAATCCTACGGTGCTTCCGCAGCTGTCATCCCGGGCATAGACCCGGGATCTCAGTACCCTAGATTCAGTCTCGCATTTTACTTGGCAGGGACTGAAACCATAAAAATTCAATCGAAAAAACGGCCATGCGAGGAATTGCATGACCGTCTTCAGGAAGTGGCGCTCGAACGAGCGCCTGAGGCAAGCATTGCGCTTGCCCCTAAGGAACACACTAGCGACAGTCTTCCGGATGACGCGAACAGTACGCCGTCAGTCCGGGGTTGGGGTCGCTAGAGTCACAGTCGCCCGTGCTGCAAGCCGTGCGGATGCGGTGCGGAGTGCCACCGCCCGTCGCAGGCCGCGTCGGGGTAGGGGGAGTAGGGGCCGCTGCCGGCACCACCACGCTGGTCTCGGTGCTGATGACATCTCTGCCACCAGCGCCTGCGCCCAACGCGATGATCCGGTAGAAATACTTCGACCCGCGGACCACATTGGCCTTGTCCTCGTACTCCGTGGTGCCTTTGACGAACACCCGCGGAGCACTCGGCGCGCCAGCGATCCACGCACCCTCGGCAGTCCCGTTTTCGTTGAGCGTCGAGTACGCCGGCTCGTGCAGCTCGCGCCGCTCGATGACGTAGCCCGTCGCACCAGGAACAGACGGCCAACCAAGATGCACTCCCGGTGACGCGGTCGCAGAAGCGGTAGGGATGAACCTCGAGAGCATGCTCGCCGAGGCTTCCATCACCGTTCCCTGAACCAGCGTCCAGACGAACCCGGCCACGCAGGCCAGGAGAATGATCGCGAACGGCGCTGCGACGAGCTTGCGCATCCGAGGGAAGGCAGGCTCGCTCGCCGGGAAGGTGATGGCCGTGCCGTTTTCGTCGTGCACGACCTGCTCCCCACGCCGTCGCGGCCAAAGCGCGAAGATGACGATCGAGGTGAGAACGATACCCACCAAGTACGCCATCCCCATGAGGATGCTGCCGGTAGCCGCGTCCGTGCTGTTGTTGAGCAGCAGGGCAAGGGCTTCGCGAAGAGCCTGGAACCGCTCATCCGCGCCGGGCACCAGGATGACCACGGTTGTCATCGCCGCGAGCACTGCGACCACGATGTAATACGCGTAGGCGCTGCGCTCTTTGGTGGTCGCGATGAAGTGGCGTAGCCGGTTGCGATTCTCCTGGTAGAAACTCCACTCCGTCGCATAGGTCCAACTCATGACGTACCGAGCGGCAGTGGTCAGGAGCTGAATTACGACCGCCGCGATGAACCAGCT
Source organism: bacterium (assembly GCA_021796435.1). GTDB lineage: Bacteria > Patescibacteriota > Patescibacteriia > 2-12-FULL-60-25 > 2-12-FULL-60-25 > CAIKNB01. Next base: position 99,341 of record JAJYXM010000016.1, on the reverse strand, counting down.
CCACGTCGGCACCAGCAAGCACAGCGAGTAGATGAAGACCAGTCCAGCCACGGTGGTGAACACCGCGCGCCGCCGGTTCCGCTCCCACTGCTCCTGGTTGACGTACGAGACGGCCTGCGTCGTGCTGTCAGCCGGCTTGAAGATCTCCTCGACCTTGGCCCAGTTCTTGGTGAACAGGGCCGCGATGAGGCGGATGCCCAGCTTGCTGAGGTTGATGACGCCGTTCGGCCCAGCTTCGACCGCATCCGCCGTCCAGGCCGCCAACTTCACAGCTAGCTGCCAGGCGCGGAACACGATCGTGAGAGCCATCACCACGAACGGGATGCTCATCAGCACGTAGAGGCGCGACTCGAACGTCATGCCGACGATGAAATACGTCGCACCAAGCGCGAGCAAGGCACCGATCGTGGTCAAGCCGACGTTGACGACCGGGCTGTGATCCGGCCTCTCCCTGACCATCCAGTTGAAGATGGCGGGAGCAGGCAGGGCTGCAGGAATCTCGATGGTGAAGTCCTGATCCGTGATGTCTTCCACCACGAACTCCTGTGCCGGATCGTACGGCTGGACCGCGATGACCGGAGGCTGCCCAATCATGTTGAAGGGCACCACCAAGTTCGTCGCACCAGCCGGGATCTGCACTTTGCCGCGCTGTTCAGGCTGCGGCCTGGCGAAGAACCAGACCGCGAAGGCACCGATGCCCGCGACGGCCAGGATGATAAGTCCTGTCCACCACGGAACCTCGGTCGCCTGGATCAGACCGCTCCGCGCACTCGCCGACATGACCAACTGCTTCCCTGTGAAGAAGAAGGACACGAGGCCTCCGAGCACGAGCACCGCCACGACCGCGAGCCGCAGGCGCTGGAAGAACGGGATGACATCCCCGTACCAGAAGCGGCTTGCCGCGCTGGCGAGCGCCTGGCCTACGCCAGTGAACATCCTCCAGCCAGCCACGAGGCGTGCGCCCTGTCCCGCGTGAATCGCGTACAGGATGCCGCCGATAGCGACCAACGAAACGACCAGAATCGACGCTACGAACATCATTTGAGATTCTCCCGACCCGCTTGCGCAGGTCCGCATGAGCTTGTGACTTGGACTTCGCGCGACGTCTTACTGACCATCGCGCTCCGTCCGCTTGGTACTACTGGCCTCGCTTGCGACGAAGCCGCGCCGTGAATGCATCCAGCGCGTCGACGACCGGGTCAGGCCCGACGTCCGGCTTGATGGCATCCACGATGGCCTTGTCCGCCTCTCCGAGCACGGCTCTCGCCTTGCTAAGGAAGCTCTCCTTCTTCTTGTCCGACGGCTTCACCTCCCCGTAGATACGTTGGAGGTAGGCAAGTGCAGCGGTTTTGCATGCCATCTGAACTCGACCCACTGTGGTCGCCACGTCTTCCCCCAGAACAGCAGCCGCCGTCGCAATGGCAGCAGCATTTTCCAGCCTACGCACCAAAGCCTTCAGCGCCACCACATTGGCCAACTTCGACGTGTACAAATCGAACGTCTTACGCTCGTCTGCACTGAAGCCGAGTAGCATAGCCTCATAGTATAGCTGTTCAGCTTCGTCGAGCATGAGATATGCGTCCTCTACGCTCTTGACGGCCAGTCTGTCAGCCTTCCCGAGAAGTTTGCTCGACGCTGCTTTGAGGGCACCCTGTGCGGCATTGACGTCGACCTTGTCGTCACGCAATGCCATCCGCAACCCCTCAAAGAAATCGTCGATGAACTCGTCGCCCAGAGCGTTGATCTGCTCCGGCCAGCCCAGCGCCCGCACCCAGCGCTTCACGATCTCCGGATTCTGGATCGCCGCCGCAAGGGCATTGATCCCGAAGCTAGTGAGCTGCGGACCGAGCACGGTCTGAATCGCACCCAGAGCTAAAGTGACTGGTGGAAGCTTGTAGCCCATCTTGCCAACATCGTTAGCGAAGCTGGACACCATCATCCCGATCAACCTCCAAACGTAAGCAGGGTCAGAAGAGATATCGATCTCCCTGCCACTGCCGCCGCCACGTCGCCCACCGCGAGATCTCGTATCAGCCATGTCTCTTCTCCTGCCCCGCGGGGCGTCACCGTCGTCCGTGTCATCGTCATCGTCGTCATCCGACGAGACGAAACTGCTGTCATCGTCATCCTCGTCGAAATCATCGTCTTCGTCGTCGTCTGCCATAATCGTTCTCCTTGTCATCCTCGGCCTCAAGGGCCTGTTTTGTCAGAGCCCCCGGTTTAGCCGTGGGTGACAGGTTGAAAACTCACTATCCCCGCCTTTTACGGGGGTTTCTTCAATTGCCAAAGTTGCTTGTTCCGCCCAGGCACACTGCCAGTTCAGAACAAACAAGAATAGCACCTTTTAGCCTTTTTGTCAAGCCCTAGCCTAACATAATTTTGGCTAAAATGAGCCATTTTTGTAACATTTATTTTGGCTAATTTAAGCCAAAACTATACGAACTAAGAACTATCCTCCCCTACTGCCTTCAATTCGTCATTTGACATTTGGCATTCGTAATTCTATTTTTACCCGAAAAACCACGCTTTTCTCGTCTTCGGCCAAAAACTCATATCTTTCGTCTGATTCGATCAAACTGATGAAATGTTGATGGTTCCGCTTGCTGGCAAAAACAAACTTCGAGTCCAGACGATCATGGATAAGCTCCCATGCCTGCTCTCTTGTCGAGCTGACACCGGAAAAATCCCAAGTCAGATCCTTCACATCATCCGACAAAGTCGAAGAAGCGACGTACAAAAAAGTCGGATCCAATCCAGAGACATATCTCAACCGATCATCCGATGCGAAAAGCATGGGAAACTCGTCCCAACTCGTATGGAAGACCCTTTCGCCTGGCTTAGCTCTTTCCGAAATAGCCTGCATCGTTGCGGCATAGACATTATCCGGATATGCCACTGGATGGAAATCATCCCAAATCGTCAACACGTTCTTGCCTATCAAAGCAGTCAAGCTTAGGGCTGTTATGCCCAAGATAATCCTTGCATAAACTTTTCCCAGCTTTTTCAAGTTATCGAACATATCCAGCATGAACCTCTTCGCGTCTGTACAGCTCCAGATGGTCGCCGCCCACAAGGCAAGTACCGGTACCAAAAATTCCAGGTTCCTCCGGCTCTTCAGCGTCAAAGCCAGCAATACCGCAACGATCAGACCCAATGAAACGACGAATGAGGCTTTTTTCTTATCCAAATCCTTCGAGGGCGCCAGAAGCAAAGCACTGAACCCACCGATCAGGGCTATTATCCAGATCCCCAAGGAAGCCACCAGCTTCGGTATTTCCGGCGGCAACCACTCGCTCCCCAACACCACATGTTGCCATGGAGTGCCTATGCCGATGGTGAATATCTGCGTCCTAGCGAACAAAAAAACTTCAGGGAAATTAGGATGAATAAACAGACCCGCCAGCCCGCCCGCATATGCGAGCAGAGCTTCTTTCCACATCGAAGATCGCAAAGTTTCTTTCCACTCTTTACCAAAAACTACTCGATCGAAAATCGCGTCACCCACCGCCAGCAAAGTCACTGACCCTGCCAAGTACAACCATCCGCCATGCGATAAGGCATATATCGCCGTCAACACGAACACTATCCACGGCCTTCTTTTCCACGCCGCAGCCAGACCGATGATGAACAAAAAAAGTGCCAATGGCGTGGCCTTACCCAACAACAGCCTAAATACCAGCGGATGCGTCATCGCCAACAAAACAGCCCACAACCAGGCATATCGGATACCCAACCAACGTAATGAATACGCGAACGAAAACACGAACAAAACCGAAAGCAGGATCGTCACAATCCTCAAACCGTCGAACATCCCGAAAAGATAAGTCGCTGGCGCGACCAAGACATGAAAAAGAAAATGCAGATCCGCGTAATGCTTTCCCAGAAGCGTCAGATCCAACCAAGGGAAAGCTCTGATAACGCCGCTCTGCCAAACCAGGCTCGAGGCTTTCGCATGATAAAAAGCGTCCGGATCAGCAAAACCCGACCAAGGGATCAATACAGCGAACCACAAGGTAAGACCTGCAAAAACCAACAAATCCTTCAGGAATCTCTTGGACGTCATAAGCCTCTGCATTGTGTCATTGCTGGGAGTAAGGAGCAAACTCAAACTCGCTAGTCTCAACCACCCTCAACCCCTCCTCAAGTAAGGAAGGTAGCGGGTGTGGTGTAGCTATCGTTGCAGCAATTAGAAAAGAAGTGCGTTTCCGCACCCCTTTTCTTGTTCGTTGCGCAACGAACTCCTATTGTGTCGCGTTGAAGAGCGAGCCGAGCACGAAGCTTGAGATGGCGTAGGCCGCCACCACCACGATCAGACCGATGATGGCCTGCGTGATGACTTCGCGTGCTTTCTTGACCTTTCCTTCGTCGCCGCCGGCCGTCATCCACTGGAAACCTGCATAGAGCATGAGCACCAGGAACACGAGACCGAGGAAACCCAAGAAGATGTTGATGAGGTTGCCGATGATGTCCGTCAACCCGCCTCCACCTGATATCCCGGCCTTGCCGCCGACATCAGACACCATCTGCTGGCCCGATTGGAAGGGATTAGTCGCTAAAGCTACGAATGGTGTGGCCAAAGCTACACCGACGCTCGCTGCGATTGTCTTAAGATGCTTCATAAGCTGATTTACTTCGTCATTCCTTAGATAACTATGGCGTTTGCTGCGTCTGCTGCGGCGTACCCGTGCCGGTAGTCACATTGCTCAAGCTCTGCACCACGAAGCTCGTGATGGCATAAGCTGCAACGATGATCACCAGACCGATGATGGCGTTGCGGATGAGCGCTGTCGCCTCTTTGATCTTCGTAGCATCGCCACCAGCCGTCATCCACTTGAAACCCGCATAGATGAACAGACCTAGGAGCAGGAGGCCGACTATGCCCAAAGCTACGCTGATCAATCCTCCCACCAGACTTTCGATTGGCTGTGGATTGGTCCCATACGCACCGGCTGCCGCCTTATTCAGCCCTTCACTGATCTTTCCCGTGACTTGGGCCGAAACCGGCAAGGCCATGACTTGCATGACCATGACCGCCGAGAGTCCCGCTATAGTTATTTTTTTGATTAAATCCATAAACATTTTAGTTTCGCCCCGACCTACTCTATTGGTCTTGTGTGGCGGTGACCAAACGCGAAATGACAAAGCTTGTGATTGCCCAAGCTGAAAGGATGATTGCCAAACCGATGATGCCTGAAACGATAAGTTTCTTGGCTTCGTTGGTTTTCTCATCGTTTCCGCCGGCGATCATCCATTTGAAACCTCCCAACAACACTATCACCACTGCGATGATGCCGAGGAAACCCAAGGCTACGTTGATGATGCGGGCTGCTGTCTGTCTGATGTCTCCAGACCCTAACTTGATCGTGGATTGGATGGCGTTGACCCCCAAATCATTGGCGTTCAGATCATCTGCCGCCAAAGCCATGGAAGGCAGTGCGATGGCCGATGCTATGCCTAGCGTAGCGGCGAATGCCATTACTTTCTTTATACTTTGCTTCATGTCATGTCACCTCCTTCCATTGGTAGAATAACGCTATTGCGTCCTGCATAGGATAGCAAATTCTGCCTAAATAGTCGAGAAAAAAACAAGCCTCTGGGCCTGTTCCTGTGCGTGACGGTCGACTCCGACTAGCCCGAACCGGTCATGATCGAACCAAGCTGGACTATGACTTCATTCACGATCGAATATGCCAAGACTACGATCGCCATGCCGATAGCGGCATTGATCATGGTTTGCGTGGCTTTTTTGACCTTATCCCCGCTTCCGCCCGCCGTCATCCACAACACGCCGCCGTAGATGAACATGATCAGGAACAGAGCGCCGACCACCGGCAAGACCTGCTGGATTATCCTGCTGACGATCTGCGGAACTGTCGCGCCTCCCATCGGATCCTCCAGGTTATATTTCTTCTGCACGTCAGTCACTTCATCCGCTAATGCGATGAACGGCACAGTCAGACCGCCCAACAAGATAAGCGGCGCCAGTTTAGTGATGGGTCTTTGTTTCATATCGTTACGGAGTTTGGGGCAGCGTCACTTGAGCCTGTGGCGCCTGCGTCGAAGATACCGGTTCGGTCGTGAGTGCCTTGAAATAGAAATTCGTGATTATGTATGCCATCATGATTATGATCAGCCCTAGTATCGCATACTTCATGGCATCCATGGCCTTTTTTACGCGATCGCTCGAACCCGCCGTCATATAGACCACGCCTGCATAGACGAAGACGAGCAGCGCGACCGCTCCGATGATCCCCAAGAACGCGATGATGACGCGATTCAGGATCCCATATAGGCCTATGCCATGCAAAGGATCCGCCAGGGTCATCGATGATCCGCCTTGGCTCGGCGCACTCGCTGGCGGAGTGGTCGCGGCCTGTTGCGCTGGCGCGTTGCTGCAGCACACCGTCGCGATGGAATTGTCCGAGCAATCACCTATCTGCGTTTCCGTCGATTCGCAATAATTTTTACATGTGCCTTTATTCGTCTGGTTGGTACATTCGCCCGAAGTCATGGCCAAGGCCTGGGACGCCAAGATGAACGAAAGGGACAACGCCATCGCGCCTGAAAAAAACACCCTCTTTTTGCAGTTTAGCCTCATATTCATGATCCCTTAATGGCTGTCGCCAGATATCTGACTATCGTCCAAGCCGACAATACTATGAGCATGCCGATCGCTCCGCCTTTCATCGCATCCGTGCCTTTCTTCACCCAGTCGGATTTTCCGAAAGAGAAGATGTACATCGCTCCGCCGTAGATGAAGGTCGCGAAGAACAACGCTGCCGAAAGCTCTATCAGGATATTCGCGAAAGCGGAGCCCGCCAGGACTATATCATCCAAGCTACAGTTACCGTCCGACCAACAAGACGGTTTCACTCCTACGCGCAAAGTCTCCTGGTAATACGACTGCGCATTCGCGGCCACGGGTAAGAGCGCCGCGCCGAGCGCCAGTAGCCAATTCAATTGCTTCGGATATTTCATAGTCTATGGATCTCTACTGGATGCCGCCGTAGGGAATCGTCTGGGAAATCTTATCTACCGCTATATTGACCGCCTGAGGATATTTCTCCGGATCCAAACCGATAGCCGTATCGATGAGTTCGACCAACGCATCATCCGCTGCCTTCGGGTCATTCCCTCGATACCATGACTTGGCGGTCAGGACCTGCGAAGCGAATACGCCCACATCCTCATCCTCAAGTTGCGTTCCCAGCTGCGAACGCAATGCTGCCGGACGTTTGGCAGCGTCCAAGAACAGTTTGGACTCGTCCGGCGTCCGCATGAAGTTGATGAAGTTCCAGGCCAAATCCGTATTCTTGCTCTTCTTGGAGACGGTCCAAGCCCAATAGTTGGCGAAGTTCACGACAGGATTGTTCTGGATCTGCGGCAACGTCGATATGCCGAGATTCAACTTAGGCGCCAATGCCCTGATGGTGGGCAGGTGATAGGAATAGCCGAAGAAGAACGCTGTCTTGCCCTGCACAAAAGCGTCCAAAGAATTCGGCATCTTGGCGTTCCACGTATAGACTTCTTTCGTCGGATCAGCGAAATCGGTATAGAAGGATAACGCCTGATAAGCCGGGGGTTGTTCACGCTGTCCGCTCAAGGCTGCCGGAATCTGGCCGAATGTAGGCGTACCGTCAGGCCCGCTCATCTCCGTGCCGTTCTGCATCATGAGCGCAGCGAGGATATCTGGCGCACGTTCTACGTTCACCCCTGTTCCGATGGCCGCACCCGCCTGGGTGATTTCTCCGTTCTCATCAAATTTGACCAGTTTCTTGACCGCCGCCTGGAAATCATCCCAATTCTGCGGAATCGTCGCGATACCGGCTGCATTCAAAAGATCCTTGTTCGCATAGAGAGCCAAGGTGTCGACGGACAAAGGTATGGCGACGACGCGCTGCTGCAGGTCCTTCTTGTCGGCTACAGTCGACACGTTGACCGTGCGTATCATGTCCTGCGCCACGACATCCGGATAATCCGTCTTGAATTGCTTGATCGTCACGGATTGTTCCGTATTCAACTGATAGACCAGCTCTTTCTTGAGCGTCCCCTGCACTACCTGCACCGCGACTTTGGTCGTCAACGGCATGACCTGGATCTTCGGCATATATTTGCCGACCCAGGTGTTGTGGATCAGGAACACGTCCGGACCGCGGTCTTCCGCCATCGCGTTCAACAATTCGTTCTCATACTCCTCCAGCCTGAATCTCCGGAACTGCAGATCGACGAACGGGTGCAGTACATGATAGTCGTTCAGGATCTTCTGATAGACGTCTATATCGTCCACCACTCCCCAGATGGTGAGCGTCGTCTTCTTCGAAGCCGCTACCGTGGCGGCATCCGGCCCTTTCGTGCAACCCGCGCCGGCGATGGAGAGTATGGCCAGTACGGCAAAAATACGTTTGAAAATTGAAAGTCTGTTTCTGCTGTCGAAAAACATAGCCACTGTATTTTACCTTGTCGTGAGCTTTTTAACGAGTGCCTTGGTTTCCTTGGCCAAATCTGGCCGGCTTAAGGCCAATTCCAGGTTGGCGCGCAACCAACCGATCTTGGAACCGGTGTCATAATACGTCCCTTCGATGCGCTTGGCGTATATCGGACGTTTCTTCATCAATGCGTGTATCGCATCCAACAATATCAGCTCCCCGCCATGACCTCGCTTCAGTTTGGCGATATCCTCGAAAATGTCCGGCGTCAGGATATATCCTCCCACCGAACCCAAACGCGAAGGCGCCTTCGTCGGACCGGGCTTTTCTATCACGTTCTTCAGCTGATATACGTTCCGCTCGACCTCCGCAGCCGGATCGATGATGCCATATTTTTTCGTCCCCTCGTCATCCACCGGGATCGAGCACAAGACGGGATCACCGTATTTTTCGTAAATCTCGATCAGCTGTTTTAACCTTGGTTTCTTCCCTACGAAAAACTCATCTCCCCACAGCACCGCGAAAGGTTCGTCGCCGATCAGGCTTTTGGCGTTCATGACCGGAGTCGCCGTTCCATAAGGCCCCTTCTGCCTGACATAGATGAAGTTCGCCAATCTCCCTATCTCGCGCACCTCTTCCAGTTGCTTGATTTTCCCGGTTTTCTTGAGCCAAGCTTCCAAGTTAGGATTATCGTCGAAATGGTCCTCAACCGCCCTCTTGGATTGGTTCGTGACGATGATGATATCCGTGATCCCGGAAGCGACAGCCTCCTCGACCACATATTGGATGACTGGTTTATCGATTATCGGCAGCATTTCCTTCGGGCTCGCCTTGGTCGTCGGCAAGAACCTTGTCCCGAATCCAGCTACAGGGATGATCGCTTTTCGAACTTTTTGTGTCATACCTAGGCATTATAGCGCAAAAGGCGAATCCGCCGACTCCTGGATTCCCGCCTGCGCGGGAATGACGAAAACAAGCCAGCAGATTGGATGAAGCATAAAAAAAAGAGGTTTTGTTTTTAAATGCAGAACGCGAAGAAACCGAGGCTCATCGCGAGGCATACTGGAACGTACCTGCCTGCCGGCAGGCAGGCGACGAGCGACAAACGCAGGTTTCGACCTGTCTGCCGACAAGGCAGGCAAAGTTATGCGCTAAAAACAAAACCTCCCTCTAAGCTCCAACCCTGAAGAAACACGTATCCCCGTCCTGCATCACATAATCCTTGCCTTCGATGCGCGTCAGGCCTTTCTCGCGGCAACCGACCTCTCCCCCGTTCTCCAACAGGTCCTTCCAGTTCGTTATCTCGGCGCGAATGAATGTTTTCTCGAAGTCCGTATGTATGACTCCGGCAGCTTGCGGGGCTTTAGCGCCTTTGCGCACCGTCCAAGCACGCGTCTCCATTTCGCCGGTCGTCAAGAAAGTTATCAGTCCCAGCACGTCATACGCCTCTTTTATGACGCGATCCAGGCCGGATTCCGTCTGACCCATGGATTCGAGATATTCTTTTTTCTCTTCATCGTTCATGGAGGCCAATTCCGCCTCCATCTTTACGCAGACCGGTATGATGCGGCAGCTGGACGTCTCCGCCAACCTGCCCATCCGCTCTTTCCACGTCCCATCCTGCAACTGCGATTCGCTTACGTTCACCACATACAGCATAGGCTTCAACGTCAGGAGCTGTAACTGTTTGAGTTCCTTCGATTCATCTTCGGTCCAATCCATGTCCCGCAGCTGCGTCCCCTTCTCGAGCTCTTCTTTGGCTTTCGCCAAAGCCGTCTGCAGCGCCTCAAGCTCCTTCGTCTTCCCCGCCTTCATCTGCTTGGCTACGCTCTCCGTCCTTTTTGATACGGTCTCCAGGTCAGCCAAGGCCAATTCGATGCCGATCGTCTCCGCATCCCTCTCCGGATTTATCGTCCCATCCACGTGGATCACGTTCTCATCATCAAAAACCCGCAGAACCTGCGCGATAGCGTCGCACTCGCGTATATTGGCCAAGAATTTATTCCCCAACCCTTGTCCTTCCGAAGCGCCCTTCACCAACCCGGCGATATCCACGAACTCGATTACTGTCGGCACGATACGGCCCGACTTGGACATCTTGGCCAATGGTTCAAGCCTCTCATCCGGCACTTCGACCACACCCACGTTCGGATCGATGGTGCAAAAAGGGAAATTCGCGCAATCCACGGCCTTCTTTGTGATGGCCTGGAAAAGCGTCGATTTGCCCACGTTGGGGAGACCGACGATACCGATTTGTAGAGGCATATGAGTGCATCAAGACTACCTGTTGCAGCACTTAGCGTCAACGGCACCCACCCCCAATCTACGTCATTGACGGTCCTATTTTATTGTGGCAATCTACTGCCACATAACCAGAGCCTTTTCAGCCACAGGCTGATCCACCTCTGGCGGAAGCTCAGTTGGCTAAAGTGTCCCGATTGACATCGGGGAGGTCGGCTGATAGTTGTATGGAAAACTAAATATCAAGGGCCTTTAGCTCAGTTGGCTAGAGCGCTTCCATGGCATGGAAGAGGTCAAGGGTTCAAATCCCTTAAGGTCCACCATGAAGAAATCCGGCATGCGCCGGATTTTTCGCTATGTTGTCAGCCGCGACCGCCACGGCTTCATGTCTCGTCCCCGGCATCGAGCTCGTTGGTGTCCACTTGGTGACCATCTGCGCCTGGAGCGTCGGGAGTCATTGCCCGACGAACCCACTGCGCCAGGTCTTGGTCGCTGGCGTGAGCATATCGACTCGTCATCATGATCGTGGTGTGGCCCAACAGAGCCTGGACGTTCCGAAGCGGAACGCCACGCTGGCAGAGCAGCGTCGCGTAAGAGTGTCGTAGCGCATGCCACCCGACACGCTTGACGCCCGCCCTCGCGCAGATTCGGTGGAGGAGGCGCAGGCAGTTCTGTGGCCGTGGTGGTCGACCGTCGGGCCTCCCGAACACGAGCTCGCAATGCTGCGGAAGGGTACGGAGCGCATCGCATGTTCGGGCAGGGAGGGGAACCCGGCGAAGTCTGCCCGTCTTGGTTGGACCGATTTCGCCGGTGCACATGAGCGATCGCCCGATAGTCACGGCAGGCGCTTCCCCGTCAAGATCGACGTCGGACCATCGGAGCGCCGCCGCCTCACCGAACCGCATGCCCGTCCCGGCGATCGTCGTGATCAACACCCGCCAATAACCCGGCCGCGTTGCGGAGATGAGCTGCTCAAGTTCCGGCACGCCCAGAAACGCGTAGGGTCGTTCCGGAACGACGAGCCAGTGGACGCGCGGAACGCTTCTGAGGATCCCCCATTCGTGAGCCGACGACAGCGCACAGCGCAGCACGGTCAGGATGTTGTTTACCGTCTTGGGCGCGAGGCCCGCCCTGCGCTTTGCCGCGATGAAGCTGTCGATCGAGGCTTGGTCGATTTCGTCAATGCGTCTCGCTCCGAACGCCGGGAGGATGTGGTTGTTCAGGCGGCTCCGCTTTTCCAGTTGACCGGAAGGCCTGTTCCGCGTCTCGACGTACTCCCGCATCCACCGCTCCGCGAATTCCGCGAAGGTCGGTGGCGGTCCTGCGAAAGGGTCGCGCCCAGCCTCGACGTCGGCGACGAGGTCGTTTCGCAGACAGCGTTCGTACTGCTCTGCTCCGCGCCTGGTCTGGACCGGAGAACGCTTGCGGATGCGCTGGCCCTGGAAGCGGAAGTCCACCCACCACTCGTCTGAGCGATCATGCCTCCGGATAGCGGACATAGCGGCGGCGCGGGTTGTACTCCACGCGGTTGCGGTTCAGGAAGGCTGCGACGTCGGCCTCGCGGATCCGGATGAGGCGACCCACCCGGTGGTATGCGATATCGCGACGAGCGATCCATTCGTACACGGCGCTCTTCGCGACGCCGAGCTTGATTGCCACTTCTCCTGCAGAGATGAGGTCGGTCGGAAGTGCCGGCGCAGCCTGAGCGTCTCTCTCCCTCAACTGCGTTGTTGTTGATTCGGTCATAGGTTGTAAGGGGCGAGAGCGGGCACGGCAGCTCGGGATTCATCTCCCGTCGAGGCTGCCGCGCAGAGCACGTTATGGAACGTAGCATTTGTTACCCGGATCGGGAAAGCCCCGGATCCTGAAGGCATGGCGTGGGTGTTATTCATACACGGGAAACGATATCCGAGGACCATGCCGCTCGCAGGGGGACAGATAGCCCCGTATGTGCACAAGTCGAGATATCCACATAGGGGGCCAGTTGTCCCCCTGTTTTGAATTGTGCGAGGTTGTATCTTTCCCTCGCGACCAGTGCATGTAACCGAAGAGGCGGGCCGCTATGAACGGTCCCGCCTCGGGCGCCCTTTCGGGCGATCCTTTCGGTGGGAGGTGCGCTCGTTGCCGAACAACTTCACCGAAAGGAGGTGCCACCTTACGACATCCCATCCACCCACGTCAAACACGTCCGGGCGTCCTTCGAATCGCAACGATTCGCGCCCCATCCTCGGCTTCGCCGCCACTTCGCGCTACCTCGGTTGCGCCGTCATTTCAAAGGGCGAGGTCGTGGTGCTGAAGACGCGAAGAATCGCCCGCGGAAGCGACGCGAGCCATACCCGAGTCGTCGACTGGGCCGCTGGCTTCCTCGAGCGATTCTGCCCCGTGGCGGTTGCGCTGCTCGATGACGCTATTCCCGATCCTTCGTCCCGCCCTGCCGAACTCAGGGAGGCGGTGCGCCGGGCCGCTGCACGCCGTAATCTCGTCCCGGTCGAGACCTGCCGTGCGGAAATCGCGACGACACTCGGGCTCTCCGCGACGACTGCGGTCGCAGTCCGGCTCGAGCTTGCCCGCCGGTACCCGTTCGTCGCTGCGCACGTCTCGCGAGAACGAACGCGCTCCGAGTCAGATCGCTACTGGGAACCAGCGGCGCTCGGCGCCGCCGCTGCGCTCGCTGTCGCGACGCGCGATGAAACCCGACGCCCATGAACGACTTCGCCTTGCGCATCACGCTCGAACTCGGCACGCGTCACCGCGAGTTCGAGGCCGCTGAGCTCGCAGCCATTCTCGAGTTCGACGACCTGGAGCCTGTACTCCTGGGTTTGCTCTTCCAGGGTCCCCATCCACACGTTGTGAACAAGAGGAGGGAGGGTAGGGAGGGAGGAGCTTCCCGGAAAGAGAATAACGAGAACGTTTCGTTCGTTCGTGAAGAAGAAGGGAGAGAAAGGGGGTGCAGGGGGGAAGGGCGGGAAGAGGAAGACCGGGACTTCGCCTCGTTCCTCGCCGAACGGCTCGACGACGCGAAGAGCCTCGCCTTCTACCGCCGCGTCGCCCGTATCGTTCCGAGCCCCATCATCCGCGATTGCCTGACGCGCGCCCTCGACCTACCCGCCCGGGATGTCCGCCGCTCCCGCGCTGCATACTTCACGACGCTCTGCCTGCCGCACCTGCGCGAGCACGAAGCAGAAGCCAATCGATCCCGCCACACCTGAACCATATGCCATACCGCCATCCCCCACGCCGCGAGCCTCGCGTGCTCGCCCTCTGCCTGCGAAGGCACAGCCTTTCTTGGGCCGTCGCAGACCCCTGGGAGATCCGGGGCACAGGGATGCTTCACGTGAGCAAGGAATCCCTGCCCCACGAGCTGCGGAAGCTCGTGCTCCGCGAAAAGCCCACGGCGATCGTTGCTGCCTCCCGCATACTCCGTCGATCGCTCATCAGCTCCGCCGCGTCTTCATCTACTCCGCTGCTTCGCTGGCGGCGCACCGCGATTCCCGCGCCGGTCGCCCGAGAACTCTACCCCGAGTTCGGACTCTACGCCCCTACTCCGACGCTCGCCCGCGTCGCATCCCTCGCTATCACCCACACCTTGTATGCCCATATCCCAACACGTCCCTACGCTCCTCGCCGCCGCCCGTCCCCTCGGGGTCCCGGCCGAACGCGAGTGCCTCGCGCGTGAGGTGCTCACCTCGCTCGCGCTCGTCCGACTCGCGACAGAAAGCTCGCTCCTCGGCGCGTTCGCGCCGGGCGGACTCACCGAAGAGCTCGTCGACGCCTGGTGCGAAGCGGGACTCCTCGCCAAGAGGCGGGCCTTCGACGACGTCACCGCGCAAGAGCTCTCGTGCATCTCGCTCGGCCGCGCCGGAGCGCGGTCACTCGCCATGGCAACCGGCCAGCCCATCCCGGCGCCCAAGCGCGTGGCTTCGACCCGCAAGAGCGCACACGACGCAGAGGTGGGCGACACTGGGCTTGCGATCCTTGCCCTCGCGAGAGCTGGGCACATCCGGCTCCGCGGCGTCGAGTTCGACGACAAGCGGATCGGGACCTCGGTCGCGACCGCAATGCCCGGGGTCGGGCCCAAGCGCGTCGCGTTGCAAGCCGATGCCTACGTTGTCGCAGACACGAGCGAAGGGCCTGTCGGCCTCTTGATCGAGATCGATCGCGGAACCACGTCGTTGAAGCGCCTCGCCGAGAAGTACGCGGGTTACCTCGCCTGGAAAGATCAGGGAGGCCCCATCCGCGACTTCGGGGTCAAGGCCATGCGGGTGGCGACCATCGCGCCTCAGGACCGCCGAGGCCGTGCGCTGCACGACGCCGCGCTCGCGGCGAACCGCGGCAAGCGCTCCGGGTTCTTGCTCTTCCTCGAACGCGAAGCGGTCGATGTCCGGGAGCCGTCGAAGCTCCTCGAACGCGTTGCACGTCCGCTCGGCAACGCTCCAGATGCGCGCGTGCCCCTCTTCGAAAAGAACGCGGGATGCCGCGACCCCCAGGCAAGTCGCAGTCCTCTCGGAGGCAATCCTCTGGAGCGCGAATTAGCCACACGGTCAATGCCTGGGGATCCCGCCGTCTCGCGCCGCCCTCCCGCCGTCACGGCCCGAACACAGGCTCTGACGCTTTGGTCCGCGCCGGGCTCTCCTCTCGCCCGCGGTACTGGAGATGCCGCCCCCGTGGCACCGGACGGGGACCACGGCACGCGGGAGGGCGGCACTTCTCGGCAAGATCTCGCGGTGACGGCTGAACCTACATGCTGGAACTGAACACCACACGTGCGCAGACACTGCTTGCTGCCCGCGCCCATCATGTCCTCGTCTGCGGCAAGACGGGCATGGGCAAGTCGAGCCTGCTCCGTGAGGTCTGCCTGGCTGAAGCGGAGCGCGGAGGAGGACTGCTTCTCGTCGATCCGCACGGCGACCTCGCCGCAGAGGTCGACGATGCCCTTCCCCGCAAACGCAGGAACGACATCGCTCCTTTCTTCGCTTCTGAGCCCGAAAGCTGTCCCGGCTTGAATCCGCTTCGTGCCATGTCAGAAGGCGCACCAGGGCTCGTCACCTCGAACGTGCTCTCTGTCTTCCGCCGTCTTTGGCCTGACTCGTGGGGACCGAGGTCCGAGCACCTTCTTCGGCACGCAATCCTAGCGCTCAACCACGTCCGCGGTGCGACTCTCGAAGATGTGCGGCTCATGCTGGTCGACGACGC
Source organism: bacterium (assembly GCA_021796435.1). GTDB lineage: Bacteria > Patescibacteriota > Patescibacteriia > 2-12-FULL-60-25 > 2-12-FULL-60-25 > CAIKNB01. The sequence continues at coordinate 83,481 of JAJYXM010000016.1, read as the reverse complement.
ACATCGAAGGTGGGTGCTGAAACACGCCCAGGATCCCGCTCCCAAGTTCTTCTGGACGCGCGAGTTCCCGTCGTACGACAAGCGGCTCTGGTCGGAGATCACCGCGCCCATCCTGAACAAGCTCGGCAACCTGCTGTCGGTCGATGCGGTTCGCACGATCGTGACGAAGACGAGGAGACGGCTCGACGCAAGCCACATCATGGACCGGGGGAAGATCGTTCTCGCCTCTGTGCCCAAGGGCGAGATCGGCTGGGACGGCGCGCTCTTTCTCGGAGCCCTCGTCCTGGGTGAGTTCGCGAAGGCTGCCTTCGCACGCGCAAGCACACCGACAGATCAACGTCGCCCATTCCTGCTTGTGGTCGATGAGGCCGCGAGCTTCGCGACCGCTCCGTTCCTCGAGCTCACGGCTGAAGCGAGGAAGTACGGCATCTCGCTTCTCGTCGCGACGCAGTCTCTTGCGGCCATGGATGAGCACACGCGTCATGCGTTCCTCGGAACCGTGGGCACGCTCGCCGCCTTCCGGCTCGGCGCCGACGACGCCGAGATCGTGGCCCGCGAGTTCGATCATGAATACGCCGCGCCCCATCTGCTGCGCCTGTCCCTCGGCGACATGGTGGTCCGAACCGGAGCAGGACGCGCGAGACTCATCGAACGCTCTGCATCGTAGCGGTGGAAGTCCGAGTACCTCGGGCTTCAATCTCTCCGAGCCGCAGCGGCAGTCGTGACTCGCCGCGGTCAGCCGGACCGGCAGCTCGCCCATCCCGGGGGCGCTCTGCCGGTCCATGCCGACCGGAAGGAGCAGAGTGCCATGCAATACCTTGAAAACAGAGACACGCCTGAAGGGAGTACAGGAAGCATCATCCAACCGAGGGGCGAGAGCATCGAGTTCGGGCAAGCTCTCGCGAAGCTCATCGGTGCCGAAGCCGGGAGCCGCGTCCTCGAGAGGGCCGGTGAACTCGGCGTCAAAGCCTGGTCAGCCCGGGAACTCGCAGCCACCTGCGATGTACCGCTCCAAGCCGCGGAGACCGTTGTCGCCGCCCGCACCCTCTACGAGAGCGCCGCCGATCGCACGGTTCCGTGCATCACCTGCGCAGCGGACGTCGTGAAGCACCTGCCGCGGGGCTTCGCCGCGCTCGAAGTCGAGGTCGTGATTGCTGTGGGCCTCGACGGCCGGAACAGTGTCCGTGCGTTGGTGCTTGTGGCCCAGGGCGGCGGTTCGCTCGCCGCACTCGAACCACGTGACGTGTTCGCCCCGCTGGTGCGCCTCCGCGCCCGAGCATTCGTGCTCGTGCATAACCACCCGACAGGCGACCCGACGCCGTCGGAGGCGGACGTCCTGCTCACCAACCGCCTTGCCGCCGCGGGTCGCGTGCTCGCGTTGCCGCTGGTCGACCACGTGATCCTGTCGGGAGAACGCTTCTTCTCGCTCCTCGAAGCTGACCTGCTACCGACCGCGGAAGAACTCTCGACGATGACGGTTCACGAGCCTTGTCCGGCTCGGAAGGGAGGGTGACGTCATGCTGCGCAAGGAAGGCTTCATCGTGCACATTCCCATCAAGGACGAGCATGGCCGGGTCGTCGGCGAAGTCGAGGCTATCACCTACAAGGGATTGCTCGCTCTCGCTCACGAAGAGGGACTCAAGGCCGTGCGCACCAAGCTCGTGCAGGTTCCGGACGAGTCGAACGGCCGTACGGCTATCGTCGCCGCCTCGGTCCGCACCCGCAAGGGCGTATTCGGCGGCGTCGGAGACGCGAATCCCAGCAACGTGAACAGACGGATCGCTCCACACATCATCCGCATGGCCGAGACGAGAGCTATCGCCCGCGCGCTCAGGATCGCGGTGAACGTCGGCGAAGTCTCACTCGAGGAGCTGGGCGAGGACCTCACCGTTCAAGTGGAGCAGGAGACGACGGCGCCGGCCGCGGCGGAGCGCACCCAAGTACAATCCGCGCCGTCCCCCGGCAGACCGACAAGCAACGCCGCGCCCGAACGCTTCCGAGGACGCGACGACCACCCGACCGAAGCTGCCCCGGCAGACCGACGCGCCATGACCGATGAGCAGAAGAAACTCGCCTTCCGCCTGGCGTATGACCTGGGCGAATCCAGGGAAACGGCGGCGGCTCGCGTGCTCGACGCGCTCAAGGTTGAGCGGTTCGAGTACGCCACCAGGGCTGACGCCTCGCGCGCGATTGACGCCTTGAAGCGCGCTCTCGCGCAGAAGAAGGGCAACGGCAAGTCGAACCACGGAGACGAAAGCCATGCAGCGTAGCATCCGGCTTCCTCCTACGACCTCGGCTTCGCAGCTCACCTGCTTCACCATGTGCGCCCGGAAGTTCGCTTGCCGCTACATTCTCGGGATCGAACCCGAGTTTCGATCGATCCAGCTCATCCTCGGGTCTGCCATGCATAGCGCGATAGGGTGGTGGTTCGAGGAGCGTATTGCCGGCAGGACACCGGACGTCACGACCGCGGAGAACGTTCTCGCGGCAGACCTGCAGGCAGGCGCGGCTGGCGTCCCGGTGCGCTGGAAGACCTCCACGCCGGAGTCGCTTGAGGCGGAAGCGCGCAAGCTGCTCCGCGTCTACCTCGCCGAGAAGGGGAATCTCGCGGTCAAGTCCGTGGAAACGCCGTTCCAAGTCGATATTGTGGATCCCTCGACCGGCGAACTGCTTCCCCGACCCATGAAGGGCTACTTCGACCTCGTGCTCGAAGACGGTCGCGTCGTGGAGCTCAAGACATCGTCCCGCGGCTGGAACGAGCACGACCTCGCGAGACACCTTCAGGTCGGCGCATACTCCTACGCGCGAAACGCGCTCGAGGGTGGGCCGTCCAAAGTCGAGATCCACGTGCTCGTGAAGCTCAAGCGCGAACCGCGGCTCGAGACGTTCCTGGTCGAACGCGGCGAGCAGCAGGACGATTGGTGGACCGCTGCTGCCGCCGAAACGGAGTACGCGATCGCCGCAGGCCGCTTTCCGCCCAGTCCCTCGCAGCTCTGCTACGAATGCGAATACGCGAGCGCCTGTCTCTCTGGCGATCTCGCCCCGGCAAGCGAACGCCGCGTCATCCCTCTCCGAGCGAGAGATCGAGAGCCGGAGCCACTTCCGGCCGGCTGACCTCGCTCTTCAATTTGACCACAGCTTCTCACCTGAAGAGTCCCGGGGCGCGCGTCCTGCGTTCCCCGGGGCCACCTCACCTCACTCTCCCATGTCCGTCCGAAGCCACGACTCGCTCGCGGACTCGGACGGCCATGTCCGGAAGCTCTTTTCCGACGGCCGGCTGGAGGATCCCATGGAACATGTCTCGACCGTCATCGATCGCACCATCACATCCTTGCGACGCTCGTCGCCCTTCCCGATCCGCGAGCTGCCGAGCACGCGCAGTACGGCAGAGCGGGCCGAAACCCGCGTCCGCACCCTGCCCGAACTCGCGGAACGGTTCACGGTAGAAGAGGCGGCGGACAACCCCGACGTCACCCTGGCGCTCCGCGACCTGCGTCTCTCGCCCGACGGCACCCTGGCCGTGCCGGGCCTCGGCGACTTCACCTTCACGGACTGGAGCCGCCGCCAGTGCGCGAGCCTCCTGGGCCTACGCTGGGACAAGTGGTTCGAGAATGCGGGCCCGCGCGATCGAGCCGACGAGCTCAACCGCCGGTTCGCGCGAGGTATCGGTTCGGTCAAGCTCCGAACCCGTCGCGCGATCGACAGCGCCGAACCCGGACTCGTCCGGGGCATCGTCTCGCCCGGCTACAGCGCGATCCCCGACGCCGAGGTCGCGGGACTGCTTGCCCAGGCACTCGCTCCTTCGGACCAGGCGCAACGCCTCATCCGGTGCGATGTCACCGACCGGACAGCAAGCTATGTCGTCGCCGTGGGCGAGCCCTACAAGATGGGTGGCCCTGGCGACGTCGGCGACGTCTGGGGCGGCCTCCTCGTGCGGAACTCCGGCGTCGGGTATGCGAGTCTCTTCATCTCGCTCCATCTGACGCGTTTGCTCTGCCGAAATGGAATGACCGCGCCGATGCCTGATGCGCTGCTCCTGAAACGCCGCCACCGCGGCCTCGACCTGGGCAAGCTCAAGGACATCCTCATCGAGCGTCTCGGAAACCTCCCTGGCAAGCTCAGGCAGGGCGCGGAGGTCCTGCGCCAAGGCCGCACGCGCATCATCTCGAACATCGAGACCGATCTCCGCTCGCTGCTTCTCTCGGCGAGGCTCCCTATGCGGCTCCTGCCGGAGCTCGTGGCCGCGTATCGCGAGGAACCCGAGGAGACCGCGTTTGGCATCTCGCAGGCCGCGACTCTCGCGGCCCAGCGCTTCACCCCTGAGGAGCGCGTCGCGCTCGAACGGGCCACGGGCACCTACCTCGCGACCGCGAAGAACTGAAGGAGGGAACCATGAACAACGAGCGGCGACCTACCGAGACCCGCACGGTCTACGCCATCACGGAACGCGGCGAGAAGTCCTACTGGACGAGGATCGGTATCGCGTACGTGAACCGCGACGGTTCCTTGACCTGTCGCCTGGATGCGCTTCCCGTGTCGGGCACGCTGCAGATCCGGGTGGACGGTCCTGCGGAAAGCGGCGACCGACACTGACGCGCGGAGCCCGCCCTCTCACACCTACTCGAAGGCGGAGCACTTGCTCCGCCTTTTCGTAATAATGCAACCGAACGCGAACACTAGCATACCGTTTCGTAACAGCGCATTCGTTCTTACAGGGTGCGATCGTGGACAGCCGAGACGTTTTCGTTGAACACCTCTCAGTGCCACGACGTCTACCGTTCGGACGGCAAACTCGCGCGGAGGTTGCTCGTGAGCGGCGTGATCTCATCGGGCCACGGGTGCTCGGAGTCTTGGCTCTTCGACCGTCGTTGGGAATGTGCTTCTGGCGACCAGGGCGAGGCTTCACCGCCGGAATCCAGCCTCCTCCGCTCCGCGACGCCACATGCGGTCCTTCGACACGAACTCGGCGGAAAGGAGCGTTGACCATGCTCTTCCATTCGTCATCCCGGCCCCGTTACCGCCTTCGATGGATCATGGGTCTCGTCCTTTCGATCGTCGCGTTCGTTATGGTGCTAGCTGCGCCGCTCGCGTGCGGACCCAAGCGGAAGCCTGAAGAACCGAAGCCTGAAACCAAGGAGGTCAGCGACACCGTCGGCATCCACGGGACCGGAGAAGAGACGCGCTATTACATGTACACTGGAAGTGAATCAGATCCGGCGCAGCTTCTGGGGGAGCGAGTCACGCTGGATGGACAACTCGATCTCGATGTTCGCAAGAAGGATTCCGACCTGCCTGTCCGCACGTCACAGCGCTTACCCGTACTCCTGTCGTGCAACCGGGACAAACCTCCGCCGCAGTTATACAACGATCGCCGCGAGCCGGTCGACCAGGACACCGACGGAAGAAGTATCGTGTGGTGCAATCACAAGGGAAATATGACAGTTGTGCCGGTGGGTTCTGCATCCCCGAAGGCCACCGCGCCGCCTGTCGGCTCGGCATTTCCAGGAACGCAAGAGGCGGAGTGTCCGTCCTTCACGTTCCCGGTGACGCCTGACTACGACTGCCGCGTGCAGGCAGGCACGTTCCGTGAGAGCGCGGAGTCCTGGGACGAATACACGCGATCGGCGTTGGGGGTCCAAGCGAGCCTTTGGGTCCTGGCCAACACGACGGTGAAGGTCAAGTGGTCGGAGGCCCAGAGGTCCGAAGTTCTGACCCACATCCACCACCGGGAACTCTGGTCGTTCGCCGCCCAGTCCTCCGACAGCCCTGCAACCGCTTTTCGACACGGAGATGGGGGTTCGTGCGAGCTGAAGGGAAAGTTCCTCTGCGTCGGTCGTGTCACGCAAGTGGCAGTAGGGCATATGTCGATGGCCGTGATGCGCCACCTGGACAAGCAGCAGCAAGCGACTGTTGGGTTCACGGTGACGTTGCCGGCCGTGCCGTCCGGCTACGCGGGTTGGGAGGAGAAGACGAAGGTCGAGTCTCTCGCGAACAGGGCTATCTACGCCGGCATCGTCGGCTACACCATCCGATTGACCGACGAGGGACGTTGGGCCATGGATGGCTACGAAATGGCCTTGAAGTTCGGGTTGCAGCCGGAGTCTGATGCGGATGCGTCGACAGGGGGCACGCCCGAAGAGGTGAAGAAGCTGATCAACGACTGGATCTGCTCCCACGTAGGTGACTCTGGGGAGAAGGATCAATGCACGCGTGCCGTTGGGATTGGAGTGCAGCAAGCGGACACGAAACGACAGCTACTCCTCGGCAAGATGGCGAAGTAGCTCGGAGAGCGAGTACGGATGTGATCCTGGGAGGTTCTTTGGTGCTTCACATCCGGAATGGCGCAGGGCAGGATGGTCAACCGTCGCTTCACGAAATTCGGCATACTATCGCTGTTGCTCGCGACCTTCACAGGTTGTGCAAGCCGTCCCGTGCCCGGGATCGCCTATCCGCCACCGTTGGCTCGTAGCCCGCCGCTGCTGGCGTCGCCCCAACTTGGGGGGAATGAAGGATTGCAGCGCGCCCCCAACCTCAAGCCGAGCCCCTCTCTCCCTGCCGCTCAAGAGGGACGTCCACCGCTCGTCGCCCCCGCCCCGTCGGTGTTGAGAGCGCCGGCGGAGGCGGGGCCACGCGCCGCGCGCTTGAGCGAGCTACTTCGTCCCGGTCCCTCCTCGCGAAGTCGGTTGGGGGGAGTTGGGGCGTTAGGGGTGCCGCCGGCCCTACTCATCCCACGTGGCACCGCGCCGCCGCGTTTGGCGGGTGCCCCCTTGTTCCCGAAGTACCCACACGTAGAAGACGTCGTCTGCTCCGTCGTCTTCGAGAAGGGCAGCTTTGAAGTGCCAGACACGCTGCCTTCGGAATGTATGAGGACGTGCCCTAAGGATCGAGCAGACCCGAACGTTGGACAAGTCACCAGGATCCTCGATGTTGTCGAGTTCGCCTGGTCCGACCCTCTTCAATTCAAGAGAGAGACGTGCAAGACCGTGTGCGAGAAGAACGCAGGAAAGGACTGTGAAGGGCTCTGCTCAAGTCGAGCGAGTCGCTGGGAGCACAAGGCCCAGCTAGACGAATGGCTCGCGAGACTCCGGCTGGACGCCTTGCGGGCAAAGCTACGGCAGGTCGGTGCTGAGCCGCGGGTCAGCCACGCTAGCGCACCCGTGTTGCTCAGAAGCCTTCCCGTCGCGTCGGGAGGTGTGTCCAGAACGGCCGGGATCAGCTACCGGTTGTTCTGCACACCTCCAAAGTGACGACCCGGCGGACGGCCGGTGTGGTACCGGGACGGCGAAGGACGAAGAGATCTCTCCTTCACCCTTCACCCGCAGGTGCCGCAGAACGTGCTCGGCCCGCTTCGGTTCCCGTGGCAATCGATATCAAGACAGTCGGCAACGCCGTCCCCATCGTCGTCCACGCCGTTCGTGCAGTCCCACTCCGCCGCTTCAGGGCCGGGGGTGCATACGAGATTCGCGGTCCAGGACGGCGTGCACTCGCGGGAATCGTGCACAAGGGCGCAAGTACCCGCTGGGATGATTGTGCGGTTGGGGTCGAAGTCGGCGACTGCGACTGGATTGCCGTTCATCGTGACGACCGGCTTCCCAGGCGGTCCCCAGGCTGGAGCGCCGTCCTGCGGTTCACTCGCCATGCAGGTCGAGCAACTCGCGTTCCCGATGCACGGGCAGGCGTTCAACCGGTACAACCGGTTGGGTCCCACGACTACGCTGAATGTCGAGGTCGGATACGGGCTCGGGCCGGTCTCCCAGGTATTAGGGCCTGCGCACGTCCAGTCACGTCGAAATTCGATCGGCTCGGACCACGCAGGAAGCGAAAGCTCGACAAGGGCGCAGTTCGGGCAGTTCGCAACGTCGTCTATCACCCCGCTGCAGTCGTCGTCGATGCTGTCGCAGGTGGTCTCGGTGGGCAGCGTGCAGGCGCTCCACGCGCATGACCCCGAGCAGCTCCGAGTGCCCGGACCACATGCAGTCGAACAGGCTTCGTTCGTGCCGAATACGCACTCGAAGCCGTCATCCGTGGCGCCGTCGCAGTCGTCGTCAGATCCGTTGCACGCCTCCGCGATCGGCACGACCTGACCGACGCAGTTCCCCCAGGCGCCCGCCGCGCAGGTCTGCGTACCACCGTGGCAGGCGCCGACGTTCTCGGTTCCGCTTGGCCCGGCGTAGCAGGCGCGAGTGGCGCCATTCGTACAAGCGCAGCCTTCATCGGTTCCGCCGACGCAGTTGTTGTCCACTCCGTCGCAGACCTCAGGCACGCCCGGATGAACGACGTTCTTCGTGTCATCGCAGTCGCCACCGGTCCCAACAAACCCCGGCGGCGCCGTGCACCCGACTGTGGCCACAAGGGGGTTGCCGTAGCCGTCACCATCCGCGTCGCGGAAGAACGTCAGGAGCACGCCCTCGTCCGTCGTCCCATCGCAATCGTTGTCCTGCCCGTCGCAGATCTCCGGCGTCGCCGGCAGGCTCTCGACACAGACCACGCTTCCCCCGACGCATGCAGTCGTCCCCGCAGCGCACACGCCGAGATTCCCGGTATCGCAAGAAGCACCGCCTCCTGCATCGCCATCGTCGACGAGTCCGTTGCAGTCGTCGTCCTCGCCATTGCAGGTCTCCAACGTCGGAGTATGGCTTGGGACGCATTCATACGAGCCATTCGTTCCGGGGCCGCAGTAATTGGTCCCGGGGGCGCACGCTCCTGGCTGGCCGGTCTGGCACGGCCCGCCACCCCCCGGGTTCCCGTTATCGACAACCCCGTCACCGTCATCGTCCTGGCCGTTGCAGACCTCGGGTGAAAGACACGCACCAGCACTGCACCACTGGAAGCTCAAGCACTCGTGGCCGCAAGCCCCGCAGTTCACGGGGTCGCCCGACAGATCGAACCCGTTGTCCACGTTACCATCGCAGTCGTCGTCTTCGCCGTTGCAGAGCTCAAGGCTCGGCAGTTGGTTCTGGATGCACACAACGTTGCCGTTCGAGCACGCCGTATGCCCGCTCTTGCAAAGACCGAGCTTTCCAGTGTCGCAGTAGACATTCCCGCCCGGGTTGCCTTCGTCGGCTTGGCCGTCGCAATCATCATCCTTGCCGTTGCAGAGTTCAACGCCCCCGGGGTGTATCGCCCAAACGGAGTCATCGCAGTCCGTGCCCCCGCAGGATTCGTCCTGGAACCCGTCGCCATCGGCATCCGGACATGCGCTCGTATGACCGCACCTGCCGTCTCCCTGACACACCCCGCCACCTGTACAGGTGGCTCCAGCGCAGCAGGGCTCGCCGTAGCCGCCGCACGGTCGGCAGCCCAAGCCCGGCACACAGGCTTTTCCGGTGCCACACGCGGTGACCGAAACCTTCTGGTTGCATCCCCCGAGCGGAATACAGTTGTACTCTTCCGTCTCAGAGTTGCACTGCCACGTGCCCGGGGAGAAACACTCGTTTTGGCATGAGGAGCCACCGGATCCTCCGGTCCCTGAACCGCCTGAACCACCGGTACCGCCTTGGTCGGCACAGACGCCGCCCGCGCACGTGAGCCCGAGCCCCGGTCGGCAGAGGGACGGCGAGTTCGCGCTACAGCACACCTGCCCGGAGGAGCCGCACGCCTTGTTGCAGGTACCGCTCGCAGGCGAGCAGACGAACCAGGGGTCAACGCAATCTAGGGTCTTCCACTCGTAGCAGCCATTGATTTTCAGGCAGGCATATACCTTGGCAGGGTCCGGTCCGCACGTCGTAGGACCAGGGGCGCACGCATCCGTGCAGCCGTCTGTTCCCGCATCCGCAGGCTCATCGGGCAGTGTGAACGTGCCTTGCGCCGACCAAGCACCCCAGCCGGACGGCTCGGGCAGTGCGATGGCGCTCGCCTGCCAGTACCAGATATTGCTCTTGGCGAGCAGATCGAACCCTATCGGGATCTCACGGACACCGATCTGTTCAACCTCGCAAGTTCCCGATGGATCGCTAGTAGCGCACGTGATGCACGAATGCGGATCCATGTCGCTTTTCGAACAGACCTTCACGCGGTACCGATGACCGCAGTCTACTGCCTGCCAGGAAAGCAGCACCTCGTCATCTCCCACGCTCGCCTTGTTGATGAGCGGTGGGGCGACGCGGCAATCGAACGGGCAGTTCGCGCAGTCCTCGCCTTTCTCGGACTCGCACTTGCCGTCTTTGCAGAGCGCAGGTGGATTACAGTCGTCGGGGAAGCACGGACTTGCCCTGTGGCATCCGAGGTTACCGCAGGACTCGGAGAACATCCACTGCCCATCAGTGCACACGTACACGCTATTCGGGTCTTGCTGCCTGTCTGGATCGCCGCAGTACTTGCCGTTCGAACCCGGGCCGTACGGGCAGTAGCCCGCGAGGCCGGTGCATACGCCGCCGCAGTCACGCGTGACCTCGTCCTGGTTGCGAATGTCATCGAGGCAGGTGGGGTCCGTGGGAGGAGGCAAAGCGCAATGCTTGCTCGCGTCGCAGGTCAATCCGTCGACGAGACAGGGGGCGCCCGTCGAACAGCAGCGGTCACCCTCCTCGCCGCAGCAGGGATGCTCGGTAACGCACTTCCAATCGTCGCAGTCGGTTTGGCCGTCGCAGTCGTCGTCTTCGTTATTGTCGCATGTCTCGGTCAGCTGGCAGGGGAAACAGGGCGAACAGCTTCCGCCGCAATCGACGCCCGTTTCATCTCCGTTCATCGTGCCGTCAGTGCAAGTTGAGATCAAGTCACAATGAGTGAGTTTGGTGTCTATCCATTCTCGACGTGGTTCCAAGTCCGTTCGCGTGTAGAGCGCCGCTCCGGATGTGTCGTGCAAGAAGTACGTTGGCGCACAACCGGACGCCGTCAAGACACCGAACGCCTTCGGGGTCGTGCTAGAGACTGACGCCGCAGACAGCAGTGGGCCGCCCGAGTCTCCTTTGAGCGGCAGGGCTTTGCCGTCATCTGGCTCTTTCGCCATGACGACGAATTCATCTGTGACACTGTGAACAGTTGAGTAGCCGTATCTCCTCCTGCCTCCGCCGAACCCCCAATCCATCCCCAGCGGACACTGGGTATCACCGTAGCCCGCGACGATTACACTCGTCCCAGGCTGGGGACGAAAAGTCGAAATCTCTACGCTCGGGGCCCAGCTCGGTCCCGCGGCATCAAGGCTCAGGACGGCAAGGTCACCTGAGATAGCCTCGATTGCGCCATCCTTGCCGAATACAGCGGAGTATTCACTATAAGGGAAGACCGTGGCCCCGATCTCGACAACGTCGAGTCCAGTCGAGTCGCGTTCGAAGCGCACAGTAGCCCCAGCGACACAATGCCGACCGTCTGCTACCTCCCTGTCTCCCTGCTTGTACAGATCACACACGCAATGAGCCGCAGTAAGCACTTGGCGGCAAGACAGTTTGAAGCCTGAACAGGACTTACCATTCGCTCTCACGCGCACAATAGACGGAAAAAGGCCATCTACGTCTGTAGCGCTATCCGAAGTAACGGGCGAATTTGCCTTCGCACCGTCTTCGTCGGAGGCATTGCTACAACAGAGCATGGCACTCGCCAGACAACAGGCAAGGAACCCGCTAAAAGTCGAGTGAGTCTGAAGATCCACGGCGTCACCGCTTCCTTCGTTAGCGCGCCAACTTGACCGTCACGATGAGAGCGTCAGGGCAGCGATCGAGCGCTACTTTGTATAGCTTGGAGTATCTCGCACGCGTTTCGGTCAGGGCGTATTCGGCATATGCCCAACGAGCAGCAGATGCACAGATTACACCCACGACGACGATTCTCCTGATTCTGTTGTATTGCATATGCTACGCATGTGGCAGTTCATCCGCTTTCGTCGTGACTCATGCACGGATAGTTCTCGCCCATGTTATTACGGATGCTACAACGCGCGCGCGGTGACGGTCAAGCAGCCAAACGACGCAGCTCCCGCCATGCCGCTCCGCCAGCAGGTGTTTCACCCACTTCCCCCGCGAAGTACGCTTCGGTATGCTGCTTCACGCGACATGTCCCACACCCTCATCCTCTTCGACCCCGACCTCGCCAAGCACGATCCGGGACCTGAACACCCGGAATCACCCTGGCGCTGGGGTAGCCTCGGTCCCGCTTTGCGTGCTCTTCCGCCCGGGATTGAACTGCGGGTCCCGACACGGCTTGTCCGAGCCGAAGATCTCTTCTTGGTCCATTCGTGGGGGTACGTCGCGCGGATCCTCGAGCTGCGCGGCAAGTCTGGTGCGCTCGACCATGAGACAGTGCTTTCAGCAGGTTCTGTTGACGCGGCACTAAGTGCGGTGGGGGCTGCCATCGAGGCCGTGGACGAGGTCATCGTGGGCAAGGCACGGAACGCTTTCGCGATCGTGCGCCCGCCCGGCCATCACGCCGGACATGACCGGGCCGGCGGGTACTGCATCTTCAACAACGCGGCGATCGCGATGGCGTTCGCACTCTCGCGCGGGATGCGCCGCGTGCTCGTGCTGGACATCGACGCGCATCGGGGCGACGGCACCCAGGAGATTTTTGCAGCGCGAAACGACGTGCTGGTGGCATCAATCCACCAGATTGGACTCTTCCCCGCCGAGCCCGATCCCGCGGGGGTATCGGAGCACATCAACTTCGCCCTCCCACCGGGCTCCGATGACCGCGCCTTCATCGAGGCTTTGGACGGGGCGCTTTGCCGCGCCGATGGTTTCGAACCTGAGTTCATCGTCGTCTCCGCCGGGTTCGACGGACACGAAGACGACCCCATGTCCGACCTCGCGATCACGACAAATGGGTACGCGCAGGCCGTGGCGCGCATTCGTGAGTTTGCCGAGGAACACTGCCATGGCAGGCTCGTGCTCATCCTTGAGGGCGGGTACGATGGCGCCGCCTTGGCGGCATGCGTGGCTGCCAGCATTTCGGTCCTGACTGCGAAAACCGCAAACGATGACGTACAACCTCCCGAAGGTGAGCGATGAGCGAGCATACAAACGACGATGGGTTCCCCGACCTGCTCCCGTTCGACGCTCTCGTCCATCGCGTGAATGCGCTCGTCGAGGCCATGCAGGAGTGTGCGGACTGGCGCTCGCGCCTCGACTCGTTGAGGTCAACGGCCTACGCGTGCCCTGACCTCGAGACCGGCATCGGCCGCTTCGCTGACGAAAGATGGCGTAGGCATGTGCTCGCTGTGCTCGTAGCGGACTGGGCCTGCTATGCACCCGCTGTCGAAAGGGTCGACCTGAACCGCCTGCTGTATGTTGCCCATGTCTTCCCGCAGGGGTTCCGGGTCTGGTGGTGCCGTTCGTCCGATGGCCACGACCTGCCTGTCGGATACGCCGCGTGGTATCCGGTTTCCGCCCAAGCCTTCGAGGTGTTGACGCGGCACTCGAACGAACTCGAAGACCGCTTTGTGCCGCCACTTCGCGGAGCAACTCCCGGCGGCGCCGCATACGTTTTCAACTACAGCATCATCGAGCCGCTCCGGAAGACACCAGCGTCGAAGGCGCTAATGCAGACGCTCGCTCGCGAGCTGGACGATGCCCGCCAGATGCGGCTCGCCGCCATCGCCGTGTCGGGTGACGGCGTCCGGATCGCGGAACGTTTCGGCATGTCCAAGGTCGGAACCCTCGACATTGATGGGAGCGATCCCGAGTACGTTCTCGCGCGTACCTGAATCCGGCACCGCTCCGATATCAGGCTTCGGCCGTCACAGCTCCAATGAAGAGCAACACTGCCGCTGCCCCAAGACAGACCACTCCCGCGCGTTCCCAGTCGTTGCGGGGTCGGTTCGGCACGGGAAGAGTGATCTTGCGATACGTCGTGGGCAGTGGCTGGCGCCTGGCCGGGACAAGCTGATTCCTACGCGTCTTCATGGTGCAACCTCTTAACCAGCGAGCCTGACACGCTCCTGGCTTACTGTCCAGGCGTCACGTGAACAAGCCAGGTTGTCTGTTTGTGTCACACCTCATCCCACACGAAGGCGACGACGTCGCGGATGCTGGACGCTGCAAGGAGACTCATCATCAACCGGTCGACCCCAAGCGCCATGCCGGCACCTGGGGGGATGCCTTGGTGCAGCGCCGCGACGTACCGGTCGTCCAAGACGACCTGGGGCTTGCCCGCGGAACGCCTGAGGTCGAGCGCTTCGTCGAACAGCACCTTCTGCCTTGTGCCGTCCCCGACCCACGGGAAGCCGTCGCTCAGCTCAAGGCCACGGATGACAAGTTCGGTGCGATCGGCGAGCTCCGGCATTCCGGCCTTCGAGGCTGCGGACGCCGTCATGGACACCGGCCACTCGGTGAGGAACACGGGCACGTCGTGACCCAACGCTCCCTGCGCGAGATCTATCAGATGCGAGAGCAGGTCGCCCCGATCCGCAGCGATTTGCTCCGGAACGTCGAGCCCAAGGCGGCTCGCCTCAGCTCGCAGCATGTCATGCGAGAACCTGTTGTCGGCCACGACGCCAAGCACCTCGTGCAGCGCTTGCCGCACGGTCACCCGGCGCCATTCTGCCGCGAGAAAGGGCTGAGTAGCTTGCTGGATCGCGTCGTGGTCGCAGGCAGCGCGAACCGCCGCGGCAGCAGCCCGCGTGAGGAGCTCCGCGTCTTTTTCGATGTCGCGGAGCGAGGCGCCGACTCGAGCCCACTCCAGCATGGTGAACTCGGGGTTGTGGCGTTCACTTGATTCATTCGGCCGGAAGTTTGCGCCGAGAGTGTAGATGCGCTCGAAGCCGCCCACGACCATCCGCTTGATCTGATACTCCGTCGAGGTCGTCAGGTAGCCTGCGACAAGCTCGAAGGAATCAACATGCAGGTCGGGGCAGGTGCCGCGGATCATGAGGGGTGCATGCACCTCGATGAAGCCTTGGGAATCGAAGTAGTCCCGGATGGCCCTCATGGCAACGTGGCGAAGCTCAAGGCGGCGCATCCGTTGGAGCGCCTCGCCCGGCCTCCGCCAGCGCAAGGCGTCGCCTTCCGGGTCGAAGGGCAGCGTCGGACGCGCCACGAGTTCGGTCCGCACGACATCCTGCTCGGGCCCTACTTCAAGCGCAAGGATGTCGCCGATCTCGGCCGAAATACAGTCGGGTAGGTGCAGCGCCGAGTACGATGCCCCTTCCGCAACGACGGCTTCACCGCGGTTGGTGGCGTCAATGACGCGGACATATCTGCGTTTCATCTCGCGACGTTACCATGTGAGAACAGGGAACGCACGAGGCCCTGTTCAGCGGGACTGCCCGAGTCCCGAAATGAACCAACGGATCAGTAGGCGCACAACCCCACACCATCCGGCGGGGTAAAATCCTCTTGGCAAGTCGATCCTGGGCAATCGGCATTCGATCCAACCCGACACCACCTCCCGCACACGGGCGGGTCACTGGGTACCACCGCCTCGACGCAAATCCCTGCCCACCGATTCCCCTCGGGGCCACAGGGCGTTCCGACACCGGCAGAGCACGTACCACCGATCGCGACGCTGTCCCCGTTCGCGAAGCAGCCTCCTTCGACGGAACACTTCTGGCTTCCGTTCGGGCACGTCGGGCTGTTCCAGAAGTCACACACCTTGCCGCAGAAGGCGCCTCCGCCGGACTTCTGGCAGCGGTATCCTGCAGCGCATCCAGTCCCGATTTCGTGCGATGAGCAGCTGGCGCCTGGGCCGGCGCTGCCCTGGTTCATGCAGACCCACCCATCTTCGAACCACTCTGGATTCGGCACGCATGTCTGGTTGGATGGACACGCGGGATTCCCTGAATACGCGCAGGCGGCGTAGCAAGCGCCGGACATGGTGGCTTGTTGGTCGAGGCAGACGAAGCCATTGGGGCACGGGTTGTTGCCCGAGCACTGGCCCGATTGGCACGTCGCGGTCATAGGATCACAAACAAGTCCCTGGCCGGATTGGCAGTTCCACGAGTCCTGGCAGGGATCGCCCCCCTGGCACGCACCGTGCTCGCACGGAGCGCCACCACCGCAGATGGTTCCGCAGGTACCGCAATTTGCTGTGTCCGTTTCCGGGTCGATGCAGGCCATCCCGCATCGGATGCCGGGGGACTTGCCGACGGATACGCCCCCGCATTGGCTCCCGCCAGGCTCGTCACCGCACTTACACACGCCGCAATCGCACAATTCGAGATCGGAGCAGGCGTGACTGCAACTACCGCAGTTGTCATTGTCGTACATCAACGAGACACAGACGCCGCTGCAGACGTCGGAACCGGTGGGGCAGGTGCAGGATCCTGACGCGCACGAGTACCCCGGATCGCACTTGGTGCCGCACGATCCGCAGTTGTTCGTGTCCGCCTGCCTGTCCACGCATGCGGTCCCACACAGGTTCTCCGGCCTGCACTGACAGCTTCCAGCCTGGCAGGACTCGAGCGGATCGGAGCAAGTTGCGCCGTTGTCCACGACTCCATCGCAATCCTTATCCACGCCATCGCATTGCTCGATCGCGCCCGGATGGATGGAAGCATCATTATCGTTGCAGTCACCTCCACCGCACACCTGCGGAGGGTGTCCGTCGTGATCCTTGTCGAGAATGTCGAAGAGACAGATCGAGGACGCTGCGTCGCATCGGATGTTCGCTTTGCAGGCGTCTCCCGCGAACGCCTTCTCGCAGTCGGAGACGTCGGCGCACGCGGGCGCCGCGATACAGCCCTGCTCGACCGTGCAATACTGGCCTGTCGGACACGCCGTGTCGCCCGTGTTCGGACCGATCGCGTGCGTGCACTTCCCAGCGGCGCAGCTATCGATCGTGCAGCTGAAGCCGTCGTCGCAGTCCGAAGCGCAGCCGGTGCCGGAGTCGCCTGTGTTCCCCCCGACGCCACCAGTTCCCGCCGCTCCTCCTGTTCCAGCCGTCCCCCCGCCGCTTCCGCCGGTACCGGGCGGATTCGACTCACTGTTGCCGCAGCCCACGCCGGCTACGACAAGCACCAACATACCGATAAGGAATGCCTGTTTCATGCTCCACTCCTCCCCGGGGCTCAGTGCTACTCCCACACAAGACGCGGGAATGGCCCGTTGCCGCTCCAATCATATCCAAGAGACAAGGCCTTCGAGCCGAGCTGCAAGCTCGCCACGCTTCTGCGCCCTCTGACCATCCGTACGATGACGTCTGCGGTCTGGCCCGGCCGCGACCATACGAAGTAGTCACCGCCCTCGCGGCCGAACGCATCGAGACCCAGGAACGCCCGGGGATCGGGATTCACATTGTCGTCACGTGAGCAGTTCAACTTCAGCCACTCCCGCACCACCTTGCGGAAGCATCCCCTTGGTTCGAGCTCCACCTTTTCGGCCGCGTTCCACTCCTGGACCGTGGGCGGCTTCGACCTTTCCGCAGGGATCTCCTCGGGGAATCCCGCGGGCCGGTCCCCGGTGGCCGCCGCACTTGCCGCCGGACCGGACGGCGCGGGCGGGTTGAACTGGCACTCGGACGTAGCGCACGCGCGGAAGGTCTGCGCGTCCGTAGCTTTCACGGAGCAGCGCGCGATGCACGCCATGCTCTCGCGTTCCTTGCTGCCCATTGGCCGGTCGATCTCTGCCTTGCATTTCTCGACGTCGGCAGCCGTCGGCTCGGCTTTGATGAACCCCACGTAGCGCTGACAGAATGCCTCGGGATCCGGAACCGCCGAGTCGCTTGTATGAGGAGGAACCGCAGGCGGAACGGTCCCAGTGCTGCCGGATTCGGGCGTGGCATCTTGCTGGCTAGAACGCCGCGCCGCTGTTGAGGCGGAAGGGAACGGCCCCAGCTCGAAAGCAAGACTACAGTTCCATCCCTTCTCCGATTTCATGCAGGAGGCGGTCCCGGAACTCGTGAGGATTTCAGTCGCGTCGCAGCGCTCGAACCCGCCCAAGCTGTACTCACTCACAGGTGGAGCCTGCTCATCAACGTAGTACTCGGCGGTGTGCCATGCGGGATTGGTCCATTTCATGCAATTCGTGGCGAACTTCGCCCTCACTGCAACCGTGGCCCGGTATGTCTTGATCTCGTTCACTTCGCTCGCGACGCCATCTGTCTTCTCGCAGGAAACCAGCTCCATTTTGCAGGCGGGCTTTCCCTTGATGAAGGACATGTTCTGGAGCCTCACGCGAGCCGCCACGCTCTGGTTCCACGAATCCACCGCGCCCTCTGCTCCGCTGCAGATCTCGGAGTCGCTGGGTGAGCGATTGCAGCCGGCAAGTCCAAGCCCGGACACCAGTATCGCGACCACCGCCAAACCTCGCATCTCCATTCCTCCGCGCAACAAGCCGACTCCACGCGCCGACTACGGCATTGCAGACCCGGCCGGAGAACCGGCTGGCGTGCCCGTATCCATTGGCTCGTGAGGCTTCAGCACCCCGTCCCACTTGGATACTTCGACGAAGTACATGGGCTTCGAATCCTTGGGCGACGGCAGAGAATCGACTTGCCCGTCGGACCAGTAGCAGATGCGTCCGCCGCCCTCCTCCACGTTCTTCACGAACTCCGCCCGCTCCGAGGCCGGAATGGAGACGAACACCCCGCCGCCGACCCCTTCTCCGATGTGGTCCAGGGCGTAGTACCTATCGCTCTTGAGCTTGCCGTCGCGAATAAGCTGCTCGATGGGTTCCTTGGCCCAATGCGCGATGATCTCGCCGGGCTCCGGCAACACGCGATACAAGGCGGGCGTGCACTTCTTGAACTTCTTACCCTTCAGGCTCTCATCGAACTTGCCGCCGCCCGCATCGTAGCTCGTGATCATTTCGTAGCCGTCAGGCTTCTCCGCGTCGCGCATCATCGGCTTCGCCTGGTTGTTCCCTGCCACGATGGCAGCGCCGTGCGCCGACTGAATGTCATGGAGCTTCTTCTGGATGGCCTCGCAACTGAGGCACGCGGCCAGCAACGTCACCACTGCGATCGACCCGAGTACCCACCTTGTCAGCATTGCCGTTCTCCCCATCGAAAAGGACGCGGGCAGGGATGCTGCACGCGCCGCAGGCGCATGGACCGGTGACCCAACTCGCGCGTAGTTCCTTACGCGAGCACTGCGTTCCGGCGCCTTCAGCACCTCAACCGCCCGCTGGCATGACCGTCGGAGGTCCGAACGCGGCACGGGAGGGCCAGACCAGGAGGCCGAGCGCGAGCCCGAAGGCGAAGAAGGCTTGGTGGCGCGCGGCATCGGTTGGGTTCCCCTCGGACGGATGGAACGCGGGCGCGCGGCTTCTCGACGTGAGAGAACCGCGACCTTTGCTCCGGGTCAAGTCGGGCGCCTTGGGCGCCAATTCCGAGGGCGGAGTGTCGCCCAAGTCTCCAAGGACGTCAACGGCATTCTGCGCCGCATCGGCGAAATTCTCGGATGCTGGTTCACGGATGGGCGGCGGCAGGACTGCGGGCGGAACCGTGGCTCCCAGGCGGTCCACCGCATCCCGGCGCCTCACGTCCACCAAGTGGGCGTACCGCCGTGTGGTGTTCAAATTCGAATGTCTTAAAAGCTCCGCAACGGTAGATATGTCGATCCCCATGGTGAGGGCGATGGTGGCAGTGCCATGCCGGAGCGAGTGGCAGGAGAAGTGCTTCGGGGTACCGGTTGCGCGCCTGAGCGACTCGACCAGGCGCTGCACCGTGCGGATCGAAATCCGCGTCCCACGCGACGAGACAAAAAGCGCAGCTTCGCCCTCCCGCGATATCTCTTTACGGTCAGCAATCCACGCCGCGAGCAGCGCCGCGGACTGGCTGTTCAAGGGCAGGTCGTGCTCGGTCGCTCCTTTGCCCCTAACCGCCACCAGTGTGCCCGTGACGAGGTCGACCTGATGGAGATCGAGCGCGACGAGCTCGTGTACGCGCAGTCCGAGTTGGGATAGCAGCGCGAGGACGGCGAGGGCGCGGGAGCGGGCAACGGGCTCCGCGATCTTCGACGCGGCTAGGAAGAGCTGCCGTACCTCGAAGATTGAGGGCACAGCCGGGTCGCGCTCTGGCTCCTTCATGAAGGGGACGGCAGCGGCGGGGTTGTCAGGCCAACCCAGCTCGGGCACCGCGAACTTCCCGAAGGCACGCAGGGCGGAGAGCTCCTGGTTCTGCGTTCCGGGGGATCGCGGAGTGCCGTCGGCGCAGGGACGAACAAGAAAAGCCTCGACTTGCGAGGCTGATGGGACGGCTGCCAGGTCATGCCCTGCGGCGACCCGGAAGTCAGCGAAGGCGGCGAGTACGGCGCCGTATGACCTCACGGTGCGGGGGCTCTTGCGGGCAGCGAGGTGTTCGAGGAACGCTGGGATGTGGGAGCGCATACGGGCGAGGATGCGCTACGCCGCCTTCTGCCCGTCGTCCGGTCGCTCCGACCTGCGACGCAGGAGGCCGAGTCGCACAAGGTCAGTCATCTCCCAGCCCGTGCGCTTCAGGATCGCGTGGAGCGTGCCCGGTGGAAACGTGGCGCCGCGTGAATGGAATGCGACGACCACCTTGCGGCCCGCGGCACCCACGAAAACATGATGGCTGCCCACGATCGTCACGAGCCTGAAGCCATCGCGCTCCAGGGCGCGCACCAGTTCGCGGGGCGTGATTCCACGCAATTCCGGCAAAGTCATATGGTGATCGCGACGGTCACTGCTTCGTGCTGCGGCGCGCCGCTCGGGACGGGGTCGCCCAACTTCTCGAGGGCGTCGAGGTACGCCAGAATCGCTTCATGCGCGTGCATCAGGGCTTCCTCGCGCGTCCTCCCCCAGGTCACGCATCCAGGCAGATCCGGCACGTCAACCGTCCAACTCCCGTCGTCCTCGGCGATGAGGTCGACGCGGTAGAGGAGAGTGCGGGTGACCTTGGGGACAACGCGCCTGGGAGCGGCGGTGCGCAATTTGTTCGCTGATTTCATTCTCGCCATATGGAGCAAGTAAATCGCCCGCGCACGGATGCGTCAAGGCGACGAAGGCCACGAAGGCGGAACCGCCAGATGCCGTGGTTGTGGCCGTTTGGGCTGCGTCATCCTGTGGTCTTCTGGGATCTTCTCGGTGCGCGGTACACGACGAACGACAAGCGCCGGCCAGGTCGGCGTTGCGTATGGTCACGCGCGCGCCCGACCCGAGCATTCGTGCTATTCCGAGGGGAACGAGGTGGCGCGTGCGAAAGAACAAGCCGGCGAGAAGAGCCCGACCCGTGTCCTCTAACCGGTTCTCCGACACGCTCCGCCCCATGGCCCAGCAGGAGTCCCAGGACGTCCTTGCTTTCGATGACGTAAGCGGCGTCCTGCCGAGGGGCGCACTCGCGGACGACGGTATCGAGCGCTTCATGAGCATGTCGGACAGCCCGGATGCCGTGGTCACCCTTGTGGGGCCTCGCGCCAGTCGCGGATCGCAGCGCGGCGTGGAGGTTGCGGTTCCGGACCTGACGATCGGCACGGATGATGAGCGGGTGCTGAGCGACGATCCAGGCACTCCCGGCACACGTTCGGACGACCTGGTCAGGACTTACCTGCGCAAGATGGGCGCGGTCTCGCTCCTCACGCGCCAAGGCGAGGTGCAGATCGCCAAGCGCATCGAGGACGGCGAGTCCATCGTGCTCGGGGCCATCCTCGATTCACCCATCGCTGTGCGCGAGATCGTCGAGATCGGCGAAGGACTGCGCAAGGGCAAGATGAGCGTGCGGGACGTCGTCCGGGACGCGGACGAGGACGCCCAGAACTTCGACGAGGATGAGACGGAGCGGCGCATCATCCGTCTCATCGACAAGGTCCGGCGGCTCGACAGGAAACGCCACAAATTGGCGATCGAGCGCGGACGCTCCGCGAGCAAACACGGCCGGCAACTTGACGCGGCCATCACCGCGACGCGCCTTGAACTCGTCAAGACGTTCGAGGAGATGCGACTCAACAAGAACACGCGCGACCGGATCGTCGCAAAGCTCAAGTCGGCGATCCGGCGAGTCGATCACGCGGAAAGCGCCGTCGTTGCGCTCGAGAAACGAGGCGGGATGGCATGTGAAGAGATCCTGCGGCGGGTCTCACGGTCACGCGACGACAAGGCGGCGATGTGCCGCCTCGGGCGCAAGCTCGACGTCCAGCCAGCGGAGCTTGCCGACATCGAGGCCTCGATCGTGAGCGCACAGACCCGGGTCAGGCGAATCGAGGAGGAGCTCGGTATAGACGCGAGCGAACTCCGCGTGACCTACGCGACGATCCGCGAAGGCGAACAGATCGCAGCGCAAGCCAGGGCGGCGTTGGTGGAGGCTAACCTGCGACTCGTCGTGTCGATCGCGAAGAGGTACGTGCACCGCGGGCTGCAGTTGCTCGATCTGATCCAGGAAGGGAACATCGGACTCATGCGGGCCGTCGACAAGTTCGAGTACAAGCGCGGCTACAAGTTCTCGACCTATGCGACGTGGTGGGTGCGCCAGGCCGTGACCCGCGCGATCGCGGATCAGGCTCGCACCATCCGTGTTCCCGTGCACGTGACCGAGACGATGAACAAGCTCGTCCGCACGTCACGTTACCTCGTGCAGGAGTATGGGCGAGAACCGACGCCCGAGGAGATCGCCGCGAAAATGGAAATGCCGGTGGAGCGGGTTCGCAGGGTGCTCGCGACCGCCAGGGAGCCAATCTCGCTCGAGACCCCGATCGGGGAGGAGGGAGACTCGCACCTCGGCGACTTCGTCGAAGACAAGTCAGCGACGAGTCCGTCCGACGTGGTCATGAGCACGAGCTTGCGCGACCAAATGAGCCGAGCTCTCGGATCGCTCTCGCCGCGCGAGGAGAAGGTCCTTCGGATGCGGTTTGGTATGGACGAAAAGACCGACTGCACCCTGGAGCAGATAGGCCGGGATTTCGAGGTCACCCGCGAACGTATCCGTCAGATCGAGGCCAAGGCGTTACAGAGGCTGCGCAATCCGCGCGTGATCAGACAGCTGAAGAGCTTCGTCGAAAGCTGATTGGCCGGGTCACACCGGCGAGTTGCCCATGGCGATTCGTTGGGCGGGGAGATCCGGTTCCGGGGAGAGAACGGGGCCCGTAGGTCGTCCGGTAGAAGCGTTGCTGTTGTCGCTGCAGAACCCCATCACGCCCTACCCCCGCGCACACGCGCACAACAGTGCGGGAAGCGATCCACGGCTAGATTTCCCCCGACAGCAGACGCCCAGGCCTCCAAAGCTCGTTCGCTGCGCCTCGCGGTGCCAGGTCGGATCGGTTACGCTCACGCTGTGCACGATCCTCGCGATACGCAACCGGATCTGGAGGGACAGACGGCGGCTCCTTCGAACGACGCAAGCACGCTCGCGCTCGTTCTTGAGGGGCGCACGATCCCGCTCGCTCTTGGAGAGCTGCTCCTGGGAAGAGCGCCAACCTGTGATGTGGCGGTCGACGAAGCACGGGTGTCGCGCACCCACGCGAAGATCGTGGTCACGGAGAATGCAGTCACATTGCGCGACCTCGATAGCACGAACGGCGTACGCGTGAACGGCGCACGCATCGCCTGCCCGACGCCCCTACGCGAAGGCGACATCATCGGCATCGGGTCGATTGAGATATCCATCGTCGCGATCAGAGCTGGGAACAGGGGACGAGGCTTGTTGAGTTCCGCGGAGCAGCCAGAGTCACCTGCGAGTCGACAAGCAACCGCCGCCGTGAGCCATTCTCGAGCAGCACCCGTCCAGAGCACTTCCGTCTTCGACGCCTCCGAGACCCTTACGGATCAGCTCCCAGCCACACCGCGGATGGACGATCCGGAACGGCCGCTTGCGAGCGACCTCAGGCAGCTTCTGGAATTCGCTCGCGACGGCCGGGGAATCGCGGCTGGCAAGGTCACGGAAGCGTGCTCCCAGGCCCTCAAGGCCGCGGAACTCACGGGCGATGGCAAGTGGTTCGACTACGTGATCGAGCTGCACTTCGTGCTCAAACGCCCTCTGGACAATTCGCTCGTGGAGAAGGTCTCGACGCTCTGGCACAGACGCATCGGGTTCGACCGGGCTTCATTCGAAAAGTACCAGGCCATGTTGCGGACGCAGGAACGCGCCATGTCCCTGGCGGATCGCGTGCTCTGCATGAAGGTCCTCGCGTTCGATCCGAAGCGCTGAGCGCTGCACTGTCGTGCTCATAGAAGATACCGGCCGCGTCAGAGGAAGCGCCAGGCGCGAAGCTGTTCGGCAACGCGGCTTGAGTCAGACCGCGCCAGCGGACAGGTTCTGAGTCGCTTTTCCGCACGATGTCGGCATGTTGGAGGAACGTCGAAGACGTTTCGTGATTGTGCTGGACGCACAGCACGTATCGAGACACTCTATGTTACGTGACTGCCGGCTGCTGCGAGCCCACCTCGCTCGTCGTGGGCCGTCAGCGGTGCAAATCGAGACGGGTCCAGCGGGCCACTGGGAGGGCATCATGTCACTGTTATTCGAAATCCTGATCGGTGCGATTGTGGTAGCTGCCGTCGGAAACCTGCTCATCGGCCTCCTGCCGCGCCGAGACAAGGTCGAGCCTGCTGACATGGAGAGGCGCTGATTGCGCGCCGGAGTCTGGTAACTCGCAAGCGCGGCTGATGTTGGACGGACCGCTCAGCAGTGCCCTGTCCGCAGCATGGTCCCCTTTCCTCGGCTTCGCATGACGCCATCATCGCGCGAGAACGCCCGCCGCGACTAGGCGAGTTACGATGAGGAGCACATCAAGTCGCCGCTTGCCGTGCCGATCAAGGATCATGCTCAAAGGCAGGCGCTGTCGAACGAGCACGACGAGAAGTGATGTCCGTTCGTCTGCCTCCAGCGCCTTCAGGATCCTTCCGGTCGCAACGAGCCGGATGATGGCCGAGCGGCCGCCCAATGCTTTTAGGTGCGCTGCCTCGAGCTGGGAACGGCAAGCATCCGCGAACCCCAGGGCATCTGAGTCTTGTGAATCGTCCCGCAGCATCCTCTCGGCGGTCGCGAGCGCCGCTGCGTATTCCTTCGCAGCGTACTGCCGCACCAAGCGGTGCAGGCGACGTTCTCGCGTAGCTGTCCGGTCGTCGGTTGCGGCACCGTAGCGACCCCAGACGTCGAGGCTGATCCTCATCCCGCGCAGGGTGTCGTCGCTCTGGCTCGTCGGCGGCTCTTCGTCGTCGCCTTCCAACCAGGCGAACACCGCGCGCTCGCCTGATGAGGCCAGGTCCAGATCCGTGGACTCGCTCGAGCAGGGCATCGGCGTCGAGATCGTATCGGCCGGATCGCCTGCGAGTGCGGCCGGACGCGCGTGCGACTCAGGCGCTGGTTCCTCAGCCGGCGCGAGTTCATCTCCGGAAGGGCGGCGTCCTACCACAAACTGTTTCTCCCTTGATTGCACCTCGGCGCATCGATCCATCCGAACGGCAGCGCCTACTTGAGCTTGAGCTGGGAGGCGCAGCGCTGCAAACGCTTCGTCACCATGCCGTCGGATCCCCCTTTACACCGCGGCGTTGCGGTGCCAGTCACCCCATCGTTCTTTGAAATGGTGGACCCGCAGAGGTTGGGGTGCCGCGCACTGCTGCGCGGCTGAGAGCATACCCATCGAACCTGATCCGGATCATGCCGGCGAAGGGAACCTTGCAGCACGGGGGCGATGAGCCCAGCGCACGGGATCCCAAGCGGGTCCCGAGTTGCTGGAGGAAGACTCATGACCACCATGGAAGAAACGATCACCCGGGCTATCGTCGGACGCTATTTCGAGAAGCTCAAGGCGCACCTGTCCGTCGATGTTGCGATCGTCGGCGCCGGGCCGTCGGGCCTTGTCGCCGCGCGCGATCTCGCGACCATGGGCAAGCGTGTCGCCGTGTTCGAGCGCGCGCTTGCGCCTGGTGGCGGAGTCTGGGGCGGGGCCATGCTCATGAACGAAGTCGTGGTCCAGTCCGACGCCCTGCCCATCCTCGAAGACTTTCACGTAAGGACCCGCCCCTTCGAGGTCGGCTACTTCACCGTCGACTCGGTCGAGCTCGCATCCGGGTTGGTGTTCGGCGCGTCCCAAGCCGGAGCTGCCGTCTTCAACGCGGTTGCGGTCGAGGACATCGTCTTCCGCGAGGACCGCGTCGCCGGGCTCGTCGTGAACTGGGCCCCGGTACAGAAGATGGGCATGCACGTCGATCCGCTCGTCATCACGGCCCGCGCCGTCCTTGATGCGACGGGACATCCGGCCGAGGTCGTAGCCATGGCCTGCCGCAAGGCCGGCGTGAGGATCGATACCGAGACCGGTAGCATCATGGGCGAGCGGCCGATGTGGATGGAGAAAGGCGAAGCATCGACCGTCACGAACACGAAGCGACTTTGCGCGGGTCTCTACGCTTCGGGCATGGCGGCGAACAACGCGAGCGGCGGCGCCCGCATGGGTCCCATCTTCGGCGGCATGCTGCTCTCCGGACGGAAAGCTGCGAGCCTCATCGCGAGGGGTCTTGATGCGTGAACGATTCGGACTCTACGTCGTGCTCTCGGATCCGCGAGCGGGCTATGAGCGGTGCACGGAAGCCGCGATCGCGCAAGGCGTCCGGTACCTCCAGCTGCGGATGAAGGACCGCCCTCAAGCGGAGGTGCTCGAAGTCGCGCGCCGGCTGCGCGCCATGACCCGCGGCACCGGGACGCGCTTCATCGTGAACGACGATGTCGAGGTTGCCATAGCGTGCGACGCCGATGGTGTGCACCTCGGGCAGGGCGACATGAGCCTTGCGGAAGCGCGCCGCCGGTGGATCACGCCGGGCAAGATCTTCGGGTTATCGACCCACGACGAGGCCCAGGAGGAGGATGCGCGAGCCCTCTCACCGGCCTACATCGGGATCGGCCCGTTCTTTCCGACCCCAACGAAACAGCCTCCCGACGCGGCCCTCGGCCCCGAACGTGCCACTCGCATCGCGCTCGCATCGCCCCTCACCACAGTCGCGATCGGGGGCATCAACACCGGCAACCTGCGCTGGGTCCTTACCCTCGGGATCGTCAACTTCGCCGTGGTCCGAGCGGTGTGCGCCACGAGCGATCCACGCAAAGCGATCGCGGAACTTCAGGCCATCTGGCTGGAGCGCGCGATGTAGTCGACGGAGAATCGGTCTTCGCGTGCGTGCCGGCCCTCGCCCGCATGCTGACCTGCCTGTGTATCCGCGTCTTCGGCTGGCCTCGAGCGGATTTTCGGGTATGATCAGAAAAACAACGACATCACAACGACGGCTCTCGCGAGCGTCGCGAAGGTGTCGCGGTGTCTCATTCGTCCCCGAGACGACCCATGCGGAAACGCCCAGACACCCAGGAATCGCAACAGATTGATGATGGTAGCGTGCGCTCTGATGAGAGCTCCGTGCGTCCGAAGGCCGAGGTGCCACGCGGGCGGGTGCTCGTGATAGACGACAGCCTTGAGGCCAGAAGTTTCATTGCGACCGTCCTCAGCCTGCACGGATTCAATGTTCTGCAGGTGGAAAGCGGCGAGCAAGGCCTCTCCTTCTATCGCGCCCTGCACGCCGCGATCGACGCGGTCGTGCTCGACATGCAGATGCCGGGGATGGACGGCGCGGAGACCTTTCGGGAACTGCGGCGAGTGAACCCCGCGGTCAAGGTCATCCTGTGCTCGGGCGGATTTCCGAGTTCACTCCCCGACGTGACCCTGCAACAGGCAGCGCTCGCCTGCCTTCCGAAGCCGTTCGACCCGGACGAACTCATCGAGACCCTCGTCGTTGCCGTCGGCTCGGACAGGGAACGCTGAGCGGACTGCTGGCACCATCTGCCTACAGCGTGGCTAAGAGTGCGACCGAACTGCGCGTGTAGGGCTGTCTTGCCCCGCGTCGCTGTTGAAGTCTCGAGCCGATCGTTCGACAATTCGCCGCTTCTATGTGAAGCCCTCACCCGGGAATTCTGCGCACTGGTTGAACATGAACGGGAAACTCATCCGTGGCGCGCGAACCGCTGACACCAGTGAGGACGCCGGCCGCACTGCTCCGCCTCGGACGGCGTTCGAGTCCGACGTCCCCGAGTCGCGCGAAACGGATTGCCGGACCACGCAGCCGGGCATGGACCAAGTCGAGACCTTGGGCGCCATGACCGA
Source organism: bacterium (assembly GCA_021796435.1). Taxonomy (GTDB): domain Bacteria; phylum Patescibacteriota; class Patescibacteriia; order 2-12-FULL-60-25; family 2-12-FULL-60-25; genus CAIKNB01. Next base: position 55,583 of record JAJYXM010000016.1, on the reverse strand, counting down.
TATCGCGATTCATGAGATCAACAACGTGCTCCAGGGGCTCAAGTTGACCATGGCAGTGATCGAACGCGATGTCGGCGCGGAAGGTCTTCCTGACCACCTGCGTGCGAGCCTTGCCCCGACCGTGCGGGACGCGAGCACGGGCGTCGAGCACATCGCGGACATCGTCCGTGAACTCCGAGATCTTCACCGGCCCTTCGTGGGTGAGCCAGAAGCGTTCGACCCGGCAGAGACCCTGCGGACGGCGCTCAAGATCGCGGGCCACCGAGTCAACGAGAGGGCACGGGTCGTTGAGGAGATTTGGCCTGTGCCCGCTGTCCGCGGGCGCAAACGCGACCTTGTCTGCGTGTTCTTGAACCTGCTCCTGAACGCAGCCGAGTCCATTTCCGAGGGTGAACCCGCCGGGCATGCCGTCACAGTGCGAGCAGCACTCGAGCCCTACGGTGCGGTTCTCTTCGAGGTCGAGGACACGGGGTGCGGCGTCCCGCCGGAAATCGCGGACCACATTTTCGAGCCGTATGTCACCTCGCGGCGTGGGAAGGGCGGCTCGGGGCTCGGCCTCCACGTCTGCCGGCGCGTCGTGCGTGAGATGGGCGGACGGATCGGGTTCGAGCCCGGCACCAATCGGGGGACGCGATTCTGGGTCGTCTTGCCACGCTCTGGCGAGGGGGATGTGGGTGAACCCGCGGCTTGTCCTGATGCGGACAACCCTTGCGGGAGCATCCGCGATCCCATGCCGCGGGAGGTGGTGATCGACCCCAGTGTCCCAAGGAGCGCGCTTCAGGCGTCGACCGACAGTCCGGGCAAGCAGTGGGTCCTCGTGGTCGATGACGATGCGGCAATGCGCCGGCTTCTCGAGCGCGAACTGTCGGCGGCATTCGAGACGATCTCTGTAGCGAACAGCTCCGAGGCCATGTCCGTGCTGCGCGAAAGGGGGCGGAGTCTGGTCGCGATCGTCACGGACAAGGATCTGGGCTCCGGACAGTCAGGCCTTACCATCCTCGAAGCGGCGCGCCGGCAGGGGCTGCCTTGCGTTCGCATCCTGGTGAGCGGTGACATGCATGACGAGCTTGAGGCACAGCTTGCAGCCGACGGGCTAGCTCACGCAGCGTTCGGCAAGCCGTGGCCGCCGAAGGAAGTCGTGACGTGCGTTACCGACTTGCTCAACTCTCGCGACGTGATTCGTGACGAGTCTGCAGCGAAGCGCGAGCGATTGACATGAGACATGAGAAACTTTGAGCGCCTGTTGCCCGCCGGATCGACTCGCCGAAAGGGCTGTTTCGTTCACCCGATGTATCCCGTTACGGTCAGCGATCCATGTCATGAGCGCCGCCGTCGACCCGCTTCAGTAGCGCGACGTAGTCGGTCGAGCGCATGCCTTGCATGACGGCCGACATGCCCGTGATCAGGTCGACCTGACTTAGGCCTGTGCGACTGCCTTGCAAACCATGGTCCGAATTGGCGCAGCATGAAAAGCGGTCGCGGAATATCGCAACCGACTTCCTGGCCGCAGATGGCGCGCTGTGCAGATCGCAGCTGTTGATGAGGCAAAGCGCAACCCGTACTCCGAACCCCTCAATCGATGCACAGGCCGAACGTCGCGGGTGCGACGAGTGTACAGCGCCCCTGAAGACACGAGTATCCTTCGCATTGGGACCGGGTGGAGCATGCATCGCCTGGCGCGCGGGAAGCGACGCACCGCTTTGTCACGTCGAAGTCGCAGGTGGCTCCGGGCTCACAGAAGTCGCCCATGGCACCTTCCACGCATGGCTCGCCAAGCGGCACCAGTGGGCGACAACCCTCAGATGAACAGATCAACCCGCTCGCGCACTCTGCCAAGTGCTCGGTGCTCGAACTGCACGGCTCGCCATCTGCAGCGATGATGCTCACGACGCAGCGCGACTGCGTGCCTGCGGCCGATACTTGAGTCAGACACGCGGTCGGGCCGTCGGCCGAGTCGGCGCATGTCCACCAGTCGCAAGCGTCGCTTTCCCCCCGCACGAGGCCACGAGGGCAGCCACGAGTGCGCATTTCGTGGCTTTCCGCAGCAGCGCCTGTGCCATGGTCGCATCGTACCACATCGACTTCGCGCGGCGGCCTGCAGCGGTCCCGCAGGAGGGCTGACATGTGGAGTCGAGAAGCCGCAATGGATTCCGTGGGTAACCGACCGTGATCGACCTGAACCTCGGATCGGAGTGTCGCCATCCTCGGAGACGCACGGCGACGAGGACTCCGCTCCGTGCGCGTCCCGGTGGGCTGCGGCATGCGTGACGAGCTTGAGGCGCAGCGCGCAACCGATGGAATCGCTGACGGGTTACCTATCTCCTTGACCTCGCGACCTGCACGTCCCGATTCAGGTAGTCGTCGTGGTGGACGAGCCCCGCGGGTCGCGACCTCAGCGCGCGCCCCTGCGCTTGCAGCGTCTCACGGCAGCGGTGGCGACGGCCGCTTGGTGTGGGGAGCGCCCCCTTTTCCCAGATTTCTACTGAGCGAGAAGCCGATGGCTCCGGCGACGCACAGAGCGCTGCAGATGACGATCCCCCGCATCATCCATCCGGTGTCTCGCCAAGCCCCCACGCACACGAGCGCGAACGCGGCGACTCCGATGATTGTGAGCACGATCGGTACCCATCGGCCAAGCATGATCGCTGGGATCCGTTCACCTGCCATGATTGCCTCACGCGAGCCCGTCACCTCAAGGTCAGCACCCGGAACGCTAGTACAACGGGCACCGCCATGTCACTCGCGTTGGCGCCGTCCTTTGCTCGGTGCTCGGCTCACGGGCTTCCGGGCTGCGGGCGATCTGGGTCATTTCACTGCGGGCAAACCGGCGCCCGACTCGGTGAAAGGGTAAGCCGAGCGAACCGCCGGTGAAGCCAAGGCGCTTCGGAGGAGAACCGGCCGATCGTGGAGGGAGTGGCAACGCCTCGTTGCTTCGGATGGACCATACCACGAGGCCGGCGAAGCCGGCACCGAGGAGGCCGTTTCCGGTGAATTCGCCGACATCTTCCCGCGCCCGGCGATTCGCCCGTGGAGAGCGGGAGCACTTCAGCCTAGACAGCTCGCGGGTGGACGCTTGCGATGCCTGGACGGGTCATGACGCCGCCACTGCGGACACGCCACCAGAGCAATTGGAGCGGTTCCTCGGGCAGGCTCTCGATCCCGCAGGCGACAAGCATCGACACGCCGGGGTTGACGGGAGCGCGGAACGTACCAGGGGTCCAGAGATCCTCCGGGTCATGATGCCGCCATTCAGGTGAACCGACGAATCGGCCGCAGAATCGGAACGCGAGCGCGGGCAAGAGCAGTTCCGGCTTCACGAGGACCGCCTCGCGACGCATCCTCACGAAGTTCACCGCGCCTCCATGCTCGCGCTTCGTCGCGGAGACCGCACGCATTGCAAGGAGCGGCCTGATCTCCACGATCGCGCGACCATCGCCTCTCCGGTCGCAGCGCATGACGAGCGCGCTTTTCCCCGGAACCAAGCCGAGCGAAAACCTGACTTCCCATCCTGCTCCGTGGAAGATCCAGCTGGGCACTGGATCGCGTGCGAACCGCACGAAGTGCGCTGCGAAAGCGTGTTGGCCCGCGCGCAAAGGCAGCAGGGCGATCGTCCCTGCTTCGGTCGCGAGCGTGAGTTCGATCGTAGAGACGAAGACGCAGCGTTCGCGGATCGAAGGGCATGCAGCCACGAGCAGGCCATGTTCGGCTCGGGCTGGGAGGAGTGCGACGGTGGACGACGATGACGTCCCTTCGTCGTCAGCGCAAGCCCACGAAGCGCCATGCGAGTCGGTCAGCGCAAGCGCCTCCGACCCCACGTGTTCGCTGTCGCGTCCCTCCCTCGTCGCGGCTGCCACGCCCGGCCTCCTCGCGCAATCCACCCCCGCTTTCACCTGAGGATATCGACTGCCGATCCAGGCGTCCAGAGGACCGGAGCCCATTTCGCTTCACCGCACTGAGAGAGGAGGCGCCTCGTGTCCGCCCTGGTCGCTCATCCTGGAATGGGCGTGGCTCGGGCAGGACGTAGTACCATCGGACGGAAGGCGTTCGGGATTCCGCGGCGTCGATCCTGACACCGGAAGGCTCGGGCGTTGCATACGCGACAGGGATACTCATGCGCAGCCAAGAAACACCGGAGGATCTTCCGAAAGAAGTCCTGGACAGCCTGCACGAGGGCTGCCAGGTCATCAGCCCCGATTTCCGTTATCTCTACCTGAACGATGCCGCTGCGGCCCACGGGCGCAACCCCAAGGAAGCCCTCCTCGAGCGCACCATGATGGAGGCCTACCCGGGCATCGAAGACACCGAAATGTTCGCCGTCCTCAAGCGGTGCATGGAAGAGCGCGTGACGCTCGAGATGGAGAACGAGTTCGCCTTCCCGGACGGCTCGAAAGGCTGGTTCGAACTCCGCTTCGAGCCCGTGCCTCGGGGCGTCGCGATTCTCTCCGTGGATGTGAGCCGACGGAAGCGAGCGGAACTCGCCCTGTCACGCTCCACCCGCGCGCTCACGGTCTTGAGCGAGTGCAACCAGACGCTCGTTCGCGCCACGGACGAGCAGGCGTTCCTACCTGACGTCTGTCGGATCGTCGTCGAAGAGGGCGGTTACGCGATGGCGTGGGTCGGCCTCAAGAAACCGGGGGAACGCTGGGTAACGCCCGTGGCGAGCGCTGGGCGGGACGAGGGCTACACGGGGATCGTCCGCGCGGCGTGTGATGATTCGGAGCGGGGCTTGGGACCCGTCGGGCGATCCATCCAAACCGGCGATGTGTCCGTCGTGCGGTTCGTGGCTAGCGATCCAGACTTCGTGCCGTGGCGCGATGAGGCTCTCGCCCGGGGATTCCGCTCTGTCATCGTCCTGCCGATCAGGGATGACGGCCACATCCTCGGCGCGCTCGCGATCTACGCCGCCGAGCCCGATGCCTTCGACGCCGCCGAGCGAAAGCTACTCGAAGAGATGGCTCTTGATCTCGGCTACGGGATCTCGGTCCTCCGGGCGCGCGTTGCGCGACGACAGGCCGAGCAACGAGTGCGACACCTGAACGCCGTGCTCCGAGGCATTCGCGACGTGAACCAACTCATCACGTGCGAGCGAGATCCACAGGCGCTCATCGAGCGAGCATGTAGCCTGCTCGTGGAGTCGCGGGGCTTCGCCACGAGTTGCATCGCTCTATGCGACGGGACGCGGATCGAAGCGTTCGCCCAAGCGGGGCGTGAAGGCAGACTCGGGGCGCTCAGCGAGCTTCTCAGAAGCGGCGAGCTTCCTGAATGCATGCGGGCGGCGCTCGATCGGGATGGTGTGGTCGTACGTGAGGATCCGGCCTCGACATGCAAGGGTTGCCCGGTCAACCAGGCCTACGCCGAGCCGAGAGATGCCGCCGTCGTACGCCTCGCAAGCGAAGGCACGGTGCTCGGCGCACTCCTTGTCTCGCTTTCGCCCGGGATGGTCACGGATGAGGAGGAGCTGGACCTGCTTCGGGAGGTGGCGGGCGATCTTGCCTTCGCGCTCGTGAGCATACGGAATGAAGCGGCCAAGCGGCGCGCGGAGCTTGCCCTCAACCGCGCAGAGACCCGGTACCAGGCGCTGGTCGCCAACCTGCAAGACGTCGTGTTCTCGATGGACGCCGACGGGCGCATCGAATACGTGAGCCCGGCGGTCGAGCGTGTGTACGGGTTCAGTCCATCCGACGTGCTCGGTCGGCATTTCTCCGAGTTCGTCGAGCCCGAAGACCAGCCCGCCTTCGCGGACAGCTTCGAGCGGAGCCTCCGCGGGGTCGTTGAGGCGCACGAGTTCCACGGTCGGGACAAGTCAGGCCGGCTGCGATACTTGAGGTCGACGAGTCATGTCCGGGAGGAAGACGGCCGGGTCGCCGGCGTGGACGGCCTCATCATCGACTTCACGGAGCTCCGGCAGGCCCAGGATGCGCTGCGCGCGTCCGCTGAACGTTGGAGCGCGACCTTCGACGCCATCACGGACATCGTCTGCGTGATCAGCAACGAGCATACGATCGCCGAAATCAATCGCGCGGGGTGCGCGGCGCTCGGACTGCCGCGGGAAGAGGCGCTCGGCAGCAAGTGCTTCGAGCTCGTCCATGGCGGTGGCGCGCCGATTCCTGGCTGCCCGTGCAGCGTGTCCGGGAAGAGTGTCGACGTCGCGCACTCCGACTATGAACAGGACGGCCGGAGCTATGAGCTGACCGCCTGGCCGGTCTTGGGCACCGACGGGAACATCGAAGCGTTCGTGCATGTCGTGAAGGAAGTGACCTCCCGCGTCGAAGCAGAGCGTGCGCTTCGGGCGGGCGAAGCGCGGTTCCGGTCCCTCTTGAACGCGGTGTCCGAGGTGGTGTGGGCCGCCAAGCCCGACGGAAGCGATTACTTCTACCTGAGCCCGAGCGTGGCCACGCTCTACGGCCGGTCGGCCGAGGCGTTCTCCGCGAACCCGTCTTTGTGGCTCGATGTCGTCCATCCGGAAGACCGGGACCGCGTGATGACGCACGCGGGAGAGCTTCGTTCGTTGGGCCGCGTCGAAGATGTGTACAGGATTGTTCGCCCGAACGGCGACGTACGGTGGGTGCATGACCGAAAGGCGATCGTGCGCGATGACCTCGGCACGCCCGAACAGATCGGCGGCATCGCGACCGACGTCACCGAACAGGTTCTGGCGCAGCAGGCCCTTGAGGCGAGTGAGCGTGGCTACCGTTCGCTTTTCGAGAACGCGAGCGTGGGCATCGCGCGCTGCCGCATGCTGTTTGAGGGCGACGAGCCCATGGACTTCGAGTACCTGGATGTGAACCCCGCATTCAGGATACTCACCGGCCTCGACAACGTCGTCGGCAAGTGGGTCACCGAAGTCATTCCTGGCATTCGCGAGAGCGACCCCGGGCTCTTCGCGATCTACGGCAGGGTGGCACGTTTGGGCGTCGCGGAGCGATTCGAGATCCACCTCGATTCGCTGCAGCAGTGGTTCGACGTCTCGGTCTACAGCACCGAACGCGACCATTTCGTCGCGGTCTTCGACGTCATCACCAAGCGCAAGCAGACCGAGGCGAACCTGGTCGCCTTCAGTCGCCGCCTCGAGCGGCTGACTTCCGTGGTGCAGGACTTGTCGCAGGCGCGCAGCGTGGAGGCGATCGTCGAGATCGTGAGGCATGCGGCGCGGGGGCTTGTCGGGTCCGACGGAGCCACTTTCGTACTGCGCGACCGGGACCTCTGCCACTACGTGGACGAGGACGCCATCGCGCCGCTTTGGAAGGGCAAGCGTTTCCCCCTGACCGCCTGTATCAGCGGCTGGGCCATGCTGAACCGGCAGCCAGCCGTGATCGAGGACATCTATGCGGACAGCCGCATCCCGCGCGACGCGTATGAGCCCACCTTCGTGAAGAGCCTCGTGATGGTGCCCATCCGCCGGCAGAGCCCCATCGGTGCGATCGGCTCCTATTGGGCGAAGCGGTACCGCGCGAGCGACGAAGACGTGCGCATCCTGCAGGCGCTCGCCGATTCGACCTCCGTCGCCATGGAGAACGTGCGCTTCATGGGCGAACTCGAGGAAGGCAAGGCGCGCGTCCGCGCCATCTACGACCACCTGCCGACGCCCACGTTCGCGTGGCGGCATGACGGGGGCGGCTTGCTGCTTTCGGACGTGAACGACGCGGCCCGCACCGCCACGAAGGGAGCTGTCGAGCGGTTCTTGGGCGCGCCAGCCGCAGCGCTCGGCCATGTCTTTCCCGACATCGAGAAGGATCTCGCGAGCTGTTTCGAACGGCACGCGTCGATTCGGAGAGAAGCGGAGTGCAACCTGCCGGGCACAGACGGGACGCGACGGTTGGTGCTCACCTACGGCTTCATCCCGGCCGACATGGTCATCTTGCTCACCGAGGACGTGACCGAGTTGCGCCAAACCGAGGACCAGCTCAGGCTTGTTCAGCGTCTCGAGGCGGTCGGTCGGCTGGCCGGAGGCGTGGCGCATGACTTCAACAACCTGCTCTCGGTGATTATCAGCAATGCGGCGTTCGCCATCGACGAGCTTCGCGACGACGATCCCGTTCGCGCCGATGTCATCGAGATCCAGAAGGCTGGCGAACGCGCGGCTGCGTTGACCCGTCAGCTCCTCGCGTTCAGCCGTAAGCAGGTGCTTGAGCCCGAGCTCGTCGACGTGAACAAGGTTGTCACCGGAATCGAGAGCATGCTTCGCCGGCTCCTGGGCGAGGACATGGCGATCGAGACCCATCTTGCCCAAGACCTTGGCAGCGTCCTGGCGGACCCTGGGCAACTTGAGCAAGTTCTCATGAACCTCGCCGTCAACGCGCGCGATGCAATGCCTCGGGGCGGCAAGCTCACCATCGAGACCGCCGGCGTCGAACTCGACGAGGACTATGCGGAGCAACACGTGTCGGTAACACCGGGTCGCTTCATTATGCTCGCGGTGACCGACACAGGCGTTGGCATGGACGCCGAAACCAAAGCGCATATCTTCGAACCGTTCTTCACGACCAAGGAGGCGGGCAAGGGCACGGGGCTCGGTCTCGCCATGGTGTACGGTATCGTGAAGCAGAGCAGCGGCAACGTCTGGGTGTACAGCGAGCCGGGTCGTGGAACGACCTTCAAGGTGTACCTGCCGAGGGTAGACGCCCCGGCGGCCGAGATCAGGCGACGGTCGGTTCCGGTGAGAGCCTCGGGGAACGAGACAGTGCTGGTGGTCGAAGATGAAGACGGGGTGCGGCGGCTGGCCGAACGGATCCTGCGCCGCGTCGGATACCAGGTGCTGGTCGCGCAGAGCGGAGCCGAGGCGCTGGCTGTATGCGAACGGCATGCAGGACCGATCGACCTGCTGCTCACAGATGTGGTGATGCCCGAGATGAGCGGGCGCGATTTGGCCGAACGGTTGATCGAGCGTTTACCGCGAATCGCGGTGCTTTACATGTCCGGCTACACCGACAACGCGATCGTCCACCACGGCATCCTCGACCAGGGCACGCGCTTCATCGGGAAACCGTTCTCGGCCGCCGAGCTCACGCGCAAGGTCCACGAAGTGTTGGACGAGACCACGCGTGGGGACGCGCCTCATCAGGATCCGGGCCCCACGAATCGTGGCTCCTCCGGCGCGTGAGATGGTGGTTTTGTCCGCGTGCATCGTAGCCGCGCGGAATTGTGACGCTTCGACGACATTTCTGTTTTTCGTCGTCTGTGTGTTGACTGCCATCAGGTTCTCTGTGAGCGTCTGCGTGGTTCTTCGGAGGGATGGCGAATGGGATACAATCAGCAGTTTCTCGGCGTCGACCTGCCTCTGCCGGTGGCGCGCCCCCAGCGAGCAGGCGACATCCTGCGCCGCAACACGCTCAAGGACAAGATACTGGCGGACTACCCGAACTACGCGCTCGTGACCGACGCGGCGAAGCGGGCTCCGCTCTTCGTGGTCCAGGAGATAGACCAGAAGCAATTGCAGCACACGGAGCGGTCCAACCGCTGGAGACTGGACTCGCGCATCGGCGCGGAGAACCAGCTCGACAACGCCTACTATGCCAATAACCCCTGGGACAAGGGGCATATGGCGCAGCGGGAGAGCGCCGGATGGGGCGCGTCGCCCAAGGTCGCGCAGGAGGCCTCGGACGAGACGTTCTACTACGCGAACGCCTGCCTGCAGCACGAATGCTTGAACCAGGACGAGTGGCTCGCTTTGGAGGACTGGGCGCAGCATCTCGACAAGGCGAAAGACGGCAAGGTCGTCGTGTTCTCAGGCCCAATCTTCGGTGATTACTCGCGCACCATCCGGCCCGAAGGCCGGACGCCCGCCGAGATCCCATCGGCCTTCTTCAAGGTGGTTTGCTTCGTGGGCATAGACTCGGGCGAGCTCGAAGTCAGGGCGTTCATGATGCAACAGGACAAGGAAGCGCTGCGCGACAAGGACGGGCGCAAGACGTTCAACTTCCAGAAGTACCAGGTCACCATCCGCGAAATCGAGGAGGTCACCGGCCTGGACTTTCCCGACGACGTCTACGAAAAAAACCCGCTCTACTATTACGACCACGCGGAATCTCGCGCGCACGGCGTGACCGTCTTCCCCGAACGTCTCGATGTTGACCGGCCAGAGGATGTGATCGGCAGGGGCCACGGGCGCAAGGCTGTGCGCGACGACGAAGTGCAGGTGTACCTAGCGGCAGCCCAGATCGCGCCGAAGGACGGTACCGAGTGGGTCTCTGTGCTCAACCTCGAGCCCATGCCGGTGGACCTTGAAGGCTGGACCCTCCGCGATCGTGCGAACCGCAAGACGACGCTCGCGGGCGTGCTACAGCCCGGCGAAGCGAAGGTGTTGCGTACGGGCAACGGGCTGGATCCGGTGAAGCTCCCCAACAAGGGCGGGCTGCTCATCCTGCGCAACGCCGCCGATGAACAGGTGGACCGCGTCGAGTACACGGAGGACGACGTGAAACGGTGGGAGAAGGACATCGGCTCCGGCAAGCCGGTCTTCTTCCCGACGTACCGGTCCGCATAGGGAGCCGAACGCTCGACTCGATGAGTTCAGACGTCTGAACTCGTCATGGTCAGCCGATAGACTCGCGTTGTCGCGAGCGCCAACGCGCCTCGTCTCGCGGTTCCGAGGCGTCAGCGTCCGCGTGCCGCGCGATGAGGGGCAGCCCGCGCCAGCGGGAGTGCAATAGGGCACGCGGTCGGATCAGATCCCCTTCGTCTGGATGATCTTGTACCCACGGGGCGGTTTCGTCTTCTCCCAGGCGTGTGCTTCATCCGAAGCTGCGCTCTGCGACTGGTGCTGCGACATGAGCGCCCACGCGATGTCGTCGTTCTCGCAGTCCCAGTGCTTGAGGGCCTTGGTCGCGCCGACGCAATGGGATCCATCGATCCTTTCCACGGGGTCCTTCGACACCCCGAAGTAGATCTCCCGCTCGGTCTTGTTCGTCCCTCGGTAAACGTAGTGCGGCATCGCGGCCTCTTTCTGTCCCATCCGAGATTCCTGAGTGGACGCCGGCCAAGGTAATTCGCACAGACGCTTCGTCAACCGTCCGGAACGCCTCTCCATGTCCGTTCAGGGTGGAATGTCGTCCAAGGAGACTTGGGCGCCATCGGGGAGGCCGCGTGAGTTGGACCAAGCCAGCGGTCCGCGATCCACCAGGCTGAGGACCGGACACGTTGAGTTGATCGAGGGATGTCTTACACTGAGACTGCAGCGACCAGAAAGTGCTGGCATTCAGAAAGGGAACGCTACCTGCGACTGGGCTTGCGACATCAAACCAGGGCATTGTAACTTCGTCTTGTCGATCCAACTTCCTTTCAACGTCGGAGCGAATATGGCGAGTTGCACCGTGATCGAGGCGAATACCTCCACGCGCCACGACGGATCAGTGTCCGTCTACGTCGACGGCCAGGTCTTCGCCCTCGCCGCTGAGCGCGTTGACAAGATCCGTCACAGCATCGACTCCCGACCTGCGTACCTGCACCTGAGAAAGAACCTTGACGGCAGGATCAACGGAATGCCCTGCCATGACCACTTTTCCACGGAATACCAGCCACACGAATCTCTGGATCACCACCTCGCCCACGCCCTTGGGGCGTTCCATTGCTCCCCGTTCGATGAAGCTGCCGTCGTTGTCCTGGACGGAATGGGACCAACTGAAACGCAGGATGTGTTCACGTCAGCGTCGCTGTGGGAGGCCCGACGCGGCGACGTCCCGAACCTGTTGGAGCGAGTGGAGGCCCCATATCCGTGCTGCGACTCGTTCGGCCATTTCTTCTCGGCAATCACGTATTACCTCGGATTCGGATTCTACGATGCTGGGCACACGATGAGCTTGGCGGCGTTCGGTAACCCGCAGCCATATTCCTCGGTAATGACGTCACTGATTCGCACGAATGATTCGGGCCTGCCAATCACGGATCACGACTTCATCCTCTACGCGACGGCGCAGCGATTCCCGCCCGACTTCGATCACCTGCTTCCGCCCGCCCGAACAGCGGCTCTTTCTGCTAAGTACACTGCCTTACTGGGTCCTCCGCGAAGACCCAATGAGGACCTCGTTCCCAGGCACCGAGACATCGCTGCTGCGGCGCAAGCGCAACTTGAGGTTGTGCTTGGGAATCTACTTCGAAGACTAGCTTCCCGAACCACAAGCAGGAATCTCTGCTACTCGGGCGGTGTTGCCCTGAATTGCAAGGCGAACGCCTCGGTATTCCTCGCCTCTCCATTCGAGCGCGTCTTCATCCATCCCGCTCCCGACGATACAGGTCAGTCCATCGGCAAGCTTGTTCATAGGCTGCAGCGCTCCCTCGGGGCGCCTTGTGCTTGGCGATGCGAAGACGTCTTCTTGGGACCGGAGTATTCTGAAACGGAAGTCGAGAGCGCACTGGCAGGCGTCGAAGATTGCATCAGCGCTACGCAACTCACAACAAGTGCACTTGTCTCCCGAGTTGCGCAAGAGATCATCGCCGGGAACGTGGTTGGATGGTTCCAGGGAAGGTCCGAGTTCGGGCCCCGGGCATTGGGACATCGTAGCATTCTCGCCAACGCGACAGATCGCGGCTCGGTGACCAGGGTGTCTGATCGAATCAAGAAGAGAGAGTGGTATCGCCCATTCGCGCCGAGCGTCTTGGAATCCGCTGCTCAGCGCTATTTCGAATTTCCGGCCCAGTGCGAACGGCGGAGCCCTTTCATGCAATATGCTCTTCGCGCATCTGATGTGGCGGTCGCGGCGCTATCTGCTGTGATTCATGTCGACAAGACCGCTCGAGTCCAAACGGTGGCGGACGGGTCTGGAGCATACTCTAGCCTACTTGCCGAACTCGGGAAACTGAACGGCCACCCGGTGGTCCTCAACACGTCTTTCAATACTCCGGGCTCGCCGATAGTTGAAACTCCCGCTGATGCTCTCGCTGCCTTCCTCGATTCGCAGCTTGATTGCCTGGTCATCAACAACTGGTATATCGTTCGCAACGGGGGGAGATGAGCTATGGCAAACAAGACACGACCATTCGCACTAGTTGCGGTAGACGTACAGAGGGATTTTTGTGCGCAGGATGGCGCACTGATGCGTTTCCTGAGCAACTCCCAGCGAGCCAGCACTACAGAAAACGTCCAGAGGAATATCGAGGCGGCCACCGATTCCATAGCGCGCCTAATTGAAGGGTGCAGAGACAGAGCTGCGTGCACGGTCTTCGTTCGGTCGTTTTTCGACGAGAAGTACAAGCTCCCCGTGGTATCGCGACAGCACAAACTGCGCGGTCTGAACATCGTGATGTGTCCCGAAGGAGCGCAGGGATCCGACTTCTATCGGATTACCCCGAACGGGAGCGATCTCGTCGTTACCAAGCACACCACCGATGCCTTCCTCTACACTCCGCTCGAAGCGTTCTTGAGGAAACATTGCGTTGAAGAGATCGTCTTGTTTGGCTTTCTGGCGGAACTTTGTATCATGGATAGCGGGCGGAGTGCCCTGTGTCGTGGCTTTGATGTCTGCCTCGCAGCTGACGCGACCGCTGGCCTCAATGACCTCTGCGTCAAGTCGTCAATCGCGGACATGAAGGCGCTTGGTGCTGAAATCTCGACAGTAGATCGAGTGCTCGCGAAGCGGGTCAGGCGAAATGCTATGGACCAGTTGCCGCTTCAGGTGCGAAATCCCGTTGGCACGCCGAGATGCCGCGAGGCCGGAAGTGAGCGCCCCCTATCGTAGCCAGGTGAATCAACACGCCACTACGGTACTTCTATCTTGATCACCGATACCCCGCCAGCCACCGCATACAGCGTGACGGCTCCTTTTGAGCTGTTCGGTATTTCCCACTCGATATCGCCGGTTCCTATCGTATTGATGAGGATTGCGACACCGAAGTCCCCCGTCGCTGTCGCTTCCGCCGAGTAGCCGACGCCAATGTCGAACGCGATGGCCTCACTCGTTGGGGCCTTGGTGAGTGCGACGTTCGGCACGCGTTGCCCTTGGCGTTCGAAGACAACGACCACCTGCGAGGCGTTTGCGTGGGCGTATTTCTGAGTGGCCAGCCCCGCATAGATCGCGTTGATCAGGTTCAGGTTCGCGAGTGGCACGACGAACGACTTGGAGCCAGCCTCCGGGACGGCCAAGAGCGACCAGGTCGGGACGAGCGTTCCCCACGCTGAGCCGGCGTCGTTGAAGGATGTATCAGGGATGGCCGCGAACCAGCCGTAGCCAACGAGAGCGTTGTCCACGGAGAAGGACACTCCTGCGTCCCCGCCGATCGGAAGGACCACCTCACCGCTCAACGTCGGCAGGTGGACTAGGCCTTCGCCCGTGAACGTCTCCGTATCTGCGAAGTGGTCGTCTCGGTACACCGCCACGTTCCCGCTCAGCGGCGTTGTCGCGGCGTCGCCAGAATCCTGCGCATCGAGCCCCCCGTCTGAAGGGGGACCGATGGATGTTCCACCTCCGGTCGTGCATCCAGACGTGCATGGAGCCAGGCCGGGCGGGTGGTCGCTGGCAGTACAGCTGCAGGCAGCGAAAAGCGGGAAAGCGACGATGGCCGTCGCGAACGCGTTCATAAGATGACGTCGCATACACTTCTTTGCCTCAAGTGCCGATTTACTTGATGTCGCGCACGCACCGGACGCCAAGAGCGTCCACGCGCTGAGCGGGAAGCGCACCCCCAACATATTCGGCTGCGCTCTGGCTGGGTGCTTGATAGAAGCTCATGTCCAAAAACGCGAACCCGGGGAAAGAGCTGTCGAGTTGCACGCAATCCTCGCACGGGAGGGGAAAAGGCTGGGTCCCTGGACCTTCGATGTAACGGTCGAATGCAAACTCGGCGCGGCTTCCATTGAAGTCCATCTGACCCCACCGCGTGGCGCCGAGCGGCGCACTGCCAACCTCAGCCCACTGGCCATCGGGCGTGTCGAGCATCACGGCGTGCGCAGGGTCGGGTGGCGGTGAGTCGCCCCATGGGTAGAGTCGTTGCTCGTCACCCCCATCCGCCACGTAGATCCACTCGGCGACAGTCGGAAGACGACCCCCGTCCCAGGCGCAGAAGGCGAACGCTTCGTACCAGGTGAGGCACCCGATCGGCACGCGCTCGTGATTCCCCGGCAGATCGGTCCAACTCGGGTAGTTCGGCTTATCCGGGAGTTGAGGTGGGCAAATGAGCTTGGCAGACAGTTCGACCTGAGTCGGAGGCAGCTGACTGCGCCACGCATCTTGCCAGCCCGCCTCTGGGTGAACAGGTGGCGCGCCTTCCCCAGCGGCGGGGATGGAATCAGGGTATGCGTTCACGAACGCGCGGAATCGACCGACCGTGACCTCGAACACGTCGAGTCGGAACGCGGAGACGGTCGCGGGCAACGTTGGGTCGTTGAACCTGAAGAACTGCCCGCCGTTCACGACTTCAGAACCGCAGCAGTCGCGATCGGACGACTCGCCGCAATGCGCGTCTGCCCCGGTGGCCTGACCGGCGCAGGATGGCGGTCCATCATAGGTACCGCCCGCGCCGGCGGAACCGGAGTTCCCGCCCGATCCTGAGGAACCCGCGCTTCCGCCAGAGCCGGCGGAACCGCCCGATCCTTCGACGACAGAACCGCCGCAGCCAACGGCCAGGACTACGAACAGGATCAGCGCGATTCCACAGGCTCGCTTCATTGCATCTACTTCTTCGTTGGGTCGCCGGCGCAAGCGCCCGGGAAGGGTCCGAGCTGCTCGGGTCGCCAGCAGACGTTCGTCTCGTACGGGCAGAACAGGTCTACACATTGACAACTGCCGTCGTAGTTGCTGCACCCTGTTGTGCCTTGGCAACTCAGGTTGGGGCTGCATAGGTGGGACTGGCTGCAGCTGTTCCCGTAGCACTCTCCGCAGCGTCCGCCACATTGCGTGCAATAGCACTCGGTGTCATCCGAATTGGTCGGGTCGCACGCTCTTGCGACGCACTGCAACGACCCGGCATGGCACGCGTAATGGCCTGGCACCGTGAATCCTGGCGGGTTCGGGCATTCACCCGGAGTCAGCTCTCCGCAGTTCTGGCCATCTTGCGGGAACGACTCGTCCGTCTGACCGTCGCAGTCGTTGTCCAAGCCGTCGCACTTCTCCTGCTGCGGTGCGGGTTGGACGCACACCTTATCAGTCGCCGTGCAAGACCACTTGCCGTTCGCACACTCCCCTTTGAGGTTGGCTTCGTTGCACTTTGAAGTTGGGCAGGGAATCGAACAAATGCCATCCTTCAGATTGAGCCCGCTGCAACACTGCCCGGCGCTGGCGGGCTCACCCGCCTTCTTGCACCCCACGCAAACCCCGTCTTCGCACACACTGCTCCCGCAGCAGTTCGCGTTAGTCGAACAGGGAAGTCCCTCGCCGTGGCAGCAGGCGCCATTCTCGCACTTCAAGTCCGAACGACAGCAGGGATTTTCGTCACTGCAACTTCCGCCCAGGTTGTTGGTGCAATCGTAGCAATATCCAGCGGGAACTTCGAGACCCGTACCGGTGCACTTCATGCCGCTACCGCAAGGGCAGTCCTGATCGTTCGCGCACGGTACGTGACAGTACGTCTTATCCTCGGCGTTCGCCACGCAGTCCGTGCCAGGCTCGCATGGCAAGCAAGCCGGTTGGCTGGACACATCGCACTGGCTGCCTTCCCTCGCGGGGAACACGCACCTATCCTGGCTGTCTCCGGCGCACCCGGATGGTCGACAGAACAGGTCGTTGGAGCAGACGTCAAGGGCGGGCTCCGGATAGCACCCAGGCGTGTAGAACGTACCGCCGAGGTTCACACAGGTCCCTTGCCCGTTGCCAAACAGACTGAAGCAGGTCAGGCCAGTCTCGCATGTTCCGTTCTCTGCACATGGATCCATCGAGCACCGTCCGCCCGCCTTCACGGGTACCGCGCACTTGTCCACACATACCTGCTTCGCACCGGGTGCACAACCGCATTCCGCTGGAGGTGGGGTAGGATCGCACATCCCGCCAAGGCCGAGCGAACCCAGCAACATGGCACCGCCAAGGAAGGCGACCTGGCGCGCAACTTGCTTCACGCGAGTTCCGAACGGGGCTGTCTGTTGTGAGGACTGCGAGTGGCGTTCGTGCATCGGTGGCCTCCATGTGTTTACGATTATGCGCGGGTACTTCGGGTGAACATGGATACACAGAGGAGGTTCCCGACGTCAAGGACCGAGTTCTCATTCACCGCGCTTTTCTTGATTACCGATTTACATTGGATGTTCCATCACTTTTCGCGAGGTCATCATCCTCCGGTGCGACCGCGGGGGCAGTCGCGCCCGTCAGCCCCAACATTTGCGCCAACGTGGTCTTCAAGCGTGGGATGAGGACGCCGGATGTGCGTTGGGTCCGACTGCGGAACTCGGGAATCCATTTGGATTGCTGCACCATTTCACGATTCCGTATCGTTGGAGATGCTCCCGGTCAGCCATATCGGGTCGCTGACGTTATGACGCTTCACGTTTGCCCCGCCGCACTGCACGCGGCTTTGCCGAAGCGAGTCCCGGCAGTTCGGGCTGGCGCACCTTCGTCTTGGCTAGTGGCGCTCGCTTGTACGTCACGTTGCTGAGGTTGGCGATAGGGATGTCGATACCAACCCCGTCCAGGATCTCCTCGACAGTGCGGATCTGGATCCGTGGATGCCGTCTCCAGGGCGATGTGAAGAACCCGGCTGTTGCGGCTTCCGCGCGCATCGCCTGTGTCGGCTCGTGGAGCACAAGCAAGACGCCGATCGCGGCCTTGTCGCGCTCGACGATGCCCCGGAGTTCGCGGACATGCTCTGGTCTGGTCTTGCCGGATTTCACCGAGAACACTGCGTGCTCGTGCTCGGTTGGTCTTCCGCCGACACGGAAGTTCAGCCGGCCGTCGATGCCGCGATCGGCGCCCTTGCGCTTTTCTTCGGCCCGTGCGCCTACGCGCCCCAGTATCCACCACTGGAATTGGTACGGGTCCTCGACGGCAAGCTCAACCGCGTCGGCAAGGGTCGTAGGCTCGCCGATGACCTCGAACGAGATCTCGCCGAAGGCGTCCTGGAGCCGCTGACGGACAAGGTTGACTGCGACGTGCGTGATGTCGATGCCGATCCACTGCCGCTTGAGCTTCTGCGCGACCGCGACCGCCGTGCCGCACCCGCAGAATGGATCGAGCACGACTGCGCCCTCGTCCGTACTCGCGAGGATCACTCGCTCGAGGAGCGCCTCGGGTTTCTGCGTCGGGTAGCCCAGGCGCTCCTTCCCGCTCGGTGCGACGATCGACACCTCCACACGTCGGAGAGTGCAGGACCTTTGGACTCTTCATCTTCTGTCCCGGGACGACGGTGCCCGTCTTTGTCGAAGAGCGCGACCTGCTTCTTCGTGCCGTAGGTCTTCAACGTCGACTCCGCGAGCTTCTCGTAGCCGTACAGCGTGTTGAACAGCTGGTCTCCGCTGCGCTTGCTGTAGAAGAGCAGGATGTCGTGCATTTTCTGGAACTGACGCGACTTGGCGGGCCACCTGCGATATCGCCAGACGACCTCGTTCCTGAAGTTCTCGGGCCGGAACACGGCGTCCATCAGGATCTTCAGGTAATGGCTCGCCGTGGGGTCGCAGTGCAGGTAGATGCTTCCCGTGGGCTTCAGCACTCGGCGGAGCTCCGCGAGCCGCGGTGCCATCATGGCTAGGTACGCCATCATGTCCGAGGGGCCGAGAATCTTCATCATCGCCTGCATGGCTTCGCTGAGCTTGCCACCAGCTTGGACCACCTCGTCGAAATCGCGGGCCGCCTCGTCGCCCCAGTGCCAGGTGTCCTCGAAGGCCTGCACCTGGGCTGGGGCCTCCCTGCCTGTCGGTGTCTCGAAGAGCACGTTGTAGTTCTTGCCGGACTGGAACGGCGGGTCGAGGTAGACCAAGTCCATGCTCTCGTCGTCGACGTGCTGGCGCAGAACGTCCAGATTGTCCCCGTAGTAGAGGCGGTTCATGGCGAACGCGATCCTCGCGCCCATTATTACATGGGGGCAAGTTCCCTACATTCCCACCTATCTGTTGCGAGCGTCCGGTCGGCTTGCCTCGACGTGACACACGGTGAGTTCCGACATCGGAACACTGGAAGTCGTTTGGATTGTCACTCACTTTCCAGCGGTTGCAGCGGCGCTGTGAGTTCGCGTCGATTCTGCGTTCCGCGTCGTCACGTTGTCGAGATGCCTGGTGGTAAGGTCGCACCACGACGATGGTCCCGATCGTTCGGTCTCGCTCTCGGTTGCGTTGCGGCCGTCATCCGCTATGCTGAGCGGGCGTATAGTGCGGCGCCCTTTGGGGGCAACCGCAGGCCGCGGGCTGGAGGGTGCACGTGCAAACGGCAGAGTTCTTGAGACTGTTCCCGATGCGGGCGCCCAACATCATGTGGTTCCTCGGCGCTGGCGCGTCGGCTGCGGCTCGGATCCCGACTGCGTGGGACATGCTCTGGGAGTTCAAGCGCGCCCTATACTGCTCGGAGCGCAACGCCTCGCCGAAAGCGCTAGGAGATCTTGGGGACGTAGCCATTCGACGCCGTCTTCAGATCTACTTCGACGCAAGAGGGGCATTCCCTGCTGAGAACGCCGACGACGAGTACGCCCAATACTTTGAGGCCGCGTACCCGCACGAAATGGACCGCCGCAGGTACATCGAGCAACAGATCGCCGCTGGAACCCCATCATTCGGCCATCGGGTGCTCGCCCTGCTGCTGCAGCAAGGAAAGGTCCGTCTGGTTTGGACGACGAATTTCGATCGCATGGTAGAGGACTCGGCGGTGGCGGCGCTGGGTAGCTACTCGGCCTGACGAAGATGAACTGGAACAACGACGTTCTCTACGATCGATTGCCGGTGACGATGAGGTATGCATCAGTCCTGGCGCGGACCATCAAGCGCATGCCGTCGATTTCGCCTAGACCGTACGAGTTTCGATACTTCATGTAGGCGACGTCCAGATCGTGATCGGGCCACGCCTTGCGACGCACGTTTCGCTTGACATTCGTCAAATCCTAGGCTGGCCGCGCGCGGTGGAGACATTGATTCGCCTGCGTACGGCGTACGACGACGCGACGATCATGCCGTCGCTCCTTGTTCGTCGCGCTCCGCCCAAGGCAACCTCTCTCGCTCGCGTCAGGCGGACCTGGGCGGAACCGCGGTCCCCCGATTGGATCTTGCACTATGGTGAGGTTCAACCTACCTTCACGTGTCGCAGGGTGGTGCCATGCGGATGCTGTTTTGGAACGTCGCGAACCTGTTCGAGCCCGCGATCGTGGATCGCGGTCCGCAGTCGCAGGAGGAGCTCGATGGCAAGCTCGGCGCTGTCAGTGGCGTGCTGCTGGGGGCGTTCGGCGAGCACCTACCGGACCTCATTGCGCTCGCGGAGGTGCAAACCGAAGCGCTTTTCGAGCAAATCCGTGCCGCGCTCCCCGAGACGTACCACATGCGGTTCGAACCAGCGTACGGACCCGGCCAGACCGGCCTCGGCATCCTCGCCCGGGACTCGGTCTTTCACCAGATTGACGTTGTCGACACGTTCCGTCCCACGATGATGCAGCGGCCACGTGCGATGCTGGTGGACTGCCAGCTCGGGACTTCGGCACGCTTCCTGTTCGCCGTCAACCACTGGAAGAGCCGCATGATTCATGCCGGAGATGCCTTTACCCCCAATGAGGACCGCGGCGAAAGCGCCGAGTGGCTTGGGGAACGACTCGCGGGGCTGGAGAAGAGGGACTGCGCCGTGGTCGTAGGCGATTTCAACGCTGAACCGTTCGAACCGCCGTTCGGCGAGTTCGGGCTTAGGAGCCGCCGCCACTTCTCGGGCGCGCTTTGGACGCAGGCGACGCCAGCGTACCTGTACAACACCGCCTGGCGGAGCCTCCTGGAGCCTGTGACATGGGAAGACCGATCGGCACGCGGAAACGACTACCGGGATAGCCGCCCGAAGACCAGCCACGACGCACCTTCTCCCGTCATATTTGACCAGCTATTGGTCTCCGCCGCAGCGCTCCGGAATGGCCCGATCACGCTGCGCGAGCAGTCGGTCAGATATTTCTGGACCGACGAGATTGCGGAGTGGACCGGCGGCGGCTACCTCAAGCCCAAGCGATGGCGCTGGAACGCGGATGAGCGACGGGGCACCGGGGCCTCCGATCACTTCGCTCTCCTCGGGGAGTTCGACGTGAGTTGACGACCAGGAGATCCGGAACATGGCAAACGGAAACGGCGACACGAAGGACAAGGTCAAGGAGATCCTGAAGCGACCAGTGGCACCTCCCGGCCATGAGCAAGCGCTTCAGAAGCTCCGAGAAATCGCTGCCGGCATCCAGGAGTCACTTGGGGAGCCATTCGTGGTGCGGCTCGAACCCGGATACCGTGTGAACCTCGGCCAGCAGTTCAAGCTGGCGATCCGCTTGAAGGACCCCGAGTTCAGCGACTTCCTGTTCCGCGCATACGTTCCACCGGACGGTTTCCCCGTCACGCTCGATCTCTTTGGGGATGAGCATCCGGCCTGCGCGGACGTCGCGGGACTAGAGGCGAAACTGCTCGAGTTTCTAGGGAAGGATGAAGTAGTCCAGCGCATCGACGCTCTACGGGATCTCGTGGCGAGTCACGAGTGAACCGCGCGAGCGCGTCCCCTGCGCTAGAACATCACCAGGACGTGGCCCCCTCCGGGCAGTGTGCGATGGGCCGAAGCCCGAACCGTTGATCCAGTGGGTCCGTTGAACATCGTGTGGTCAAGAACTTCATCGTTCCCTCCTCATACAATCAGGGTGGAATCACGGAGCACCAGGCTCGTAACCCGGCGCCGATCCGTGGTTGCCACGGTTGCCACTGACTCTGCACCGCCAGGCGGTACGGGAGGGAACTGGGCGGAACAAGACGGGAGGAGCGTTCTCTTCGGAATCCGCGGCGTTGCTGCCCATGTGCGCGTCCCGCTTCGGTTTTTCCGCGAATTCTTTCATGGGTTCGATTCCCGGCGCCTCCACCCAGTTTCCCTCGGGGATTTTCACTAATTTTGGCCCTGCGCGGCCTTGGTTGCCATCAGGTTGCCATTGGACGTCGCAGCCGGCTCGTCGAGCGTACGCACCGCGTCCCGACGAACGTCGGGGCTGAGGTGCGCGTAGCGCATTGTCATCTCGATCGTCGCGTGCCCCATCAACTCTTGGATCGCCTTGAGAGGCACACCACGCATCGCGAGATGGCTCGCGAACGTGTGCCGCAGCACGTGCCAGCCGATGCGCCGCAGCCCGGCTCGCTTGCACGCCCGCCACAGCGGGTGCTTGCACTCGCCCTTCGAGAGCATGGCTCCGCGCTCGTCGCAGAACACCAGCTCGCCCTTCAGATGCCGGCACCCCTTGAGCGCTCGAAGCACCGTGTCGCCGAGCGGGATCTCCCTGGACTTGCCGCTCTTCGGGGTCGTCACGATGCCGCGCGTGACCGAGCGCCGCACCATGATCCGACCGACGACGAGGTCCGTGTCGTCGGTGCGCAGGGCCAAGATCTCGCCCTGCCGCAGGCCGCACTTGAGCCCGACCAGGATCATCGGGCGCCAGTCGGGCTCCGCCGCTTCGACGAGTCGGTCTGCCTCCTCGAACGTCAGGAAGTCGAACTCCGGCTCGGGAGCCTTGAGCCATTTCACCGGCGGGATGACCGCAAGGTCGCCCCACTCCTGGGCCACGGCGAGCGTCCGACGCAGCACGGTGAGGTGGTTGTTCACGGTCTTCGCCGACAGCTTCTTGTCGAGCTTCTTGGCCTTGTAGGCTTCGATCTCGCGCGAGCCGATCTGGTCGAGCTTGAGCTTGCCGAAGGCAGGCACCAGGTGCTTCTTGAAGATGCTCTTCTTGGTCTCGGCCTCGGAAGGCTTGTTGTTGGTCTTGACGTAGGTCTCTTCGAAGGTCTTCACGAACGCCGCGAAGGTCGGCGTCTCCTTGGGCTTCACCTCCTCGCGGTTGTCGTCCGCGGCGCGCACACCCAGCAGCATCTCGCGCCGCAGCTCGCGCTCGTAGCGCTCGGCGTCGCGCTTGGTCTGCACCGGCGCAACCTTGCGGATGCGCTCGCGCCTACCGTCGGGGTGCTCCACGAACACGTCGATCATCCAGTACTCCGCAGCCGCGCCCTTCCTGTCGCGGCGTCTGACCCGCCTCACACTCATCGGATCCTCCGTGGGTGCGGGGCGCGCACATGGGCTGTGCGCAGCCAGTCTAGCACCGCGTCGCGCGAGATCCGGATGGATCGGCCGACTCGTCGGACGCCAGGGATGTCGCCGCGCATGATGGCGGCGTAGACGGTCTTGCGCTCGACGCGCAGTAGCGCGGCGAGTTCGTCGACGGTGAGGATGGCGGGAGACTCGTCCTCTTCGACGTCGCGCGACACGTCGATGGCGTTCGGCCGGCTCTCCGACGCAGGCGCAGTTTCCCGTCTCGTTTGCTGATCCTGAGTGGCTGCCGCAGACGCAGCACGACGGTCGTGGCGCAACATCGGTTCGCACCTCGAGGGATTGGTTGTCGATATCTGCGCGTTCGCCCCTCCGATGGGGGACACGAAACGAAGCGTCCCGATCGGGAGACGCCGAACGGGCATTCGCCCGTCGCGGATGGGATCCAGCCTTTGCCCGTGTACCTCGTGCTTCTCGCGCCTCCGACGAGAATCTCGAGATCCCCGCGCGTGTGCACGGACCGTCATCGGCTTTGGAACGTCGGCTCGGCCAGCGTTCCCGATCGGTTCGCTTCTGGATTGGCTAGCGCAGCGAAAGCAATGGCTGGAACCCGCGCCTGGCTGCTACCGGGCGTGCACCCCGAATCCGAGGCGCCCAACCTTGTCGTACCAGCGCGCCGCGCAACGAATGCTAGCGATGGCATCGGCGAAGGTCGAATGCGTCTCCCAAACCCACCTCATCTTTTCGAAGTCGTACGTGCAGTTCCACGCCGCGCCCGTTGGCTTCTCGGCGTCGCCGGCGTGTTCCCGCTCCAGGCGGTCAGCGGCCACCAGAAGCTCGACCGCCAAGGCAATCGCTTGCTCCGCGCTCATGTCTTCGTACATGCGTTCGCAGAGTTCGCTCTCCCCCAGCGCTTCGAGCTCCCGCGCAGCTATCTGGCCGCGAAGCGAGCAGCAGGTGCCGTAGTCCCAAATTGGATTGTGATCCGCGGCGAAAGGGCACGGCGCCTCGGGCAGATGAGTCATGGCTTCGGGCAGTTCTCTCTTCGCGTCGGGTGTCCAACACGGAGAGGAAATCGGAAGGCAATCGAGTCCCATATGGTTGTCGGTTAGGAATGAAGTGGCCGAGCCGACCGCCCCGCCCGCCGACATCCGGACCTGGCCTCCTTGCGCTGCCGCACCTCCTTTCAGCAAGCGCTCTCGCGCCAGCCGGTTTTCGTTGGTCTTCGTGGAGCCCTGGGGGCATCAATGCCCTGGTGGACCGCGCCTTACCGCCCGAATGCCCGGGCCTCGCAACCCTGAAGGTCGCTTGCTGCAACCATCGCGCGCAACACGGCTTCGAACTCGCGGGCCGTCGTGGTCGCATCCATGTTCGCGCGAGGTGTCTTGGGTTCCACCAGGGCGATGCAGACCACCTCGGTCTTGCCGCGGCTTTCGCGCTCGAACGCACCGAGGACCGTCACCTCGACCGAGCCTCGCGGCCCCAGAACGGCGGTGGCTCCCCCGAGCAGTTGCGGGAAGGGATCGGCTTGCGAGCTCGAGACAAGCGATGCGATGATGAGAATGGGCATGATCAGGTCTCCTCGGATGCGCGCGTTGTGCCTCTGCGATCTGGCGCGCCATCCCTCAAGCCCGTGAAGGTCGCGTGCTGCGAGGCTTCGCGAGCTACGTCGGTTCCATGGGCTGAGGAGGCCGTGCGTTACGGACTCATGGCGTTCGGCGAAGCAGCCCCCGCACGTTCAGCGACTCGACCACCTTGGCTGCGCGCCTTGCGACGACGGCTGGCGTGTCGCAGTCGGGCGGAGCGCCGTCCTCGAGGCGGTCCAGGTATGTCTTCCCGAACAGGTGGTCCGTCTCATGCTGGATGACGCGAGCGAAGAACCCCTCGGCCTCGAATCTCTCGGCCTCGCCCGCGAGCGTGACCTGCTCGACATGTATCCGCTCGAACCTCGGAACCGATCCTTCGTGATACGGCACGCTCAAGCACGTCTCCTTGTCGGGTACCATCTTCGTGTTCGCGCCAGCGGTGACCCGCGGGTTCACGAGAACGATCCTTCCCTGGCGTGGGTCCTCCTTGTTGCCCGTGTCGATGACGGCGAGCTGCCAGCGGATCCCAACCTGCGGGGCCGCCAGGCCGACGCCGAACGTGCCGTACATCGTGCGAAACATCTCGAAGATGACGTCCTCAAGGATGCCGAGGACTCGCTCATCGCCTAGGTCCACTGGTTCGCACGGCTCGTTGAGGACGCTCGGCACGATCCGGTTCCAGCTGGGCTTAATGGCGACGACCTGCAGACCGTGTACACCGGGGAAGCTCATGATTCACCTGCGTCGGTTGTGATGAGGTCCGAGGCGATACTGTAGGCAGCCGGGCGAGCAGGTACAACGTCTCGCGAGCACCATCACGCACCAGCGGCACTTCGCGCGTTCGTATGCGCCCAGGCGTTGCACACCGCGCGGCCTCGTGCTCCTCTTGCAGGATCGGAGGCAGCTTGGAAGGGCTTGTTGCAGGTCTCGTTGGGATCCTCATCGGGGCGTCCTTCACCTGGGGATTGAACCAGGTGACCGCGTACCTGAAGGACCGTGATGAACGAAGGAAGCCGATCGGACGTGCGCTCGCAGATCTGCTCGAGCTCCGCCTTCAGGCAGTCGCCCTCCGCCGTTTCATGCAGCTATGCGCGGCAGAGCTCAGACTTCCGAGAGACGCCGAGGCGGTGATGGAGCGCACCGCGTTCGCGGTACTGGGGCCCGGCCCCGGCTCGCTACTTGGCGACACGGAGGATCTCACGAAGCGATACAACGCCGCCATTGACCTCGTAGCGGAAGCTGATCCAGTTCTCGCTTTCCGGATGCGCTCGAAGGACAAGGTGCCGTGGTTCCTTTCGATGGTGCGGAACATGGCCCAACTTGACCCAATCACCGCGCACGCTATGCCGGATCTGTCCGAGGAGATCGCGTCTGAGCTTGAGGATACGCTCGATGAGTTCATTCTTGAGCTTGCCCGACTCCATAGCTGGCGCGCGGCTAGGCAAGTAAGGAGACGTCTGAAGGAGCCTGTTGAGATCCCGCCCGAGTTGCGCGGCGCACTCCACCGCTACTTCGCCGCGCTCATGCAAGCCGCTACACCACAAGCAACGACGGTTCCTCGTCTATCGGATGACGAACCAACAGCTCCAGCTGCCTCCGAAGCTCAGCGCAATGAGGAGGTCGACTAATGCGACTGGAACTCGATGACGTGACCCTCGCCGACGTCCAGACACTCGTGTCCGAAAGGATCCCGGAGGGCCGATACCTTGACTACAAGCGAGAGCTTCCGGGGCGGGGCAACGACGCGAAAAAGGAGTTCCTCGCCGATGTGACCTCGTTCGCCAATGCGGGTGGTGGAGCGATCGTATTTGGGATTGCCGAGGAAAAGGGAGCTGACGGCAAGAACACGGGAATCCCCGAAGCGGTGCTCGGTCTTGCTGACAACGTAGACGCTGAGGTCCTTCGGCTGGAGCAATGGCTCCAAACCGGTGTCGAACCCCGCCTGCCTGCACATCGTTTCCATCGCCTACCGGTGGGATCTGGGTCGGAGGTTCTCGTCCTCGTTGTGAAGCAGAGCTGGTTCGGTCCGCACATGGTCGCGACTGCCGACTCGCGTTTCTACGCTCGGAACAGCGCCGGGAAGTACCCCCTCGACGTTGCTGAAATCCGATCAGCCTTCCTCCAGTCAGAGGCGGTACCGGATCGCTTCCGGCGATTCCGCGACGAACGTCTCGGACTAATCGCGTCAAACGAAAGCCCTGTGAGGCTTCATGAGGGCGGGAAGATGGTGCTTCATGTCGCCCCGCTCGCGCTTGTCGGTAGGCGCGAACTCGTCGACATGCATGCGTGGGCAAGAAACCCACCTCGAACCCTCAATGGCTCCTCGTCGGGATCGCTCTTCAATGCAGACGGGCATCTCGGCTATGTTGGAGATGACGAGCAGCGCGTTGGTGGTTACGTGCAGCTATTCCGCAACGGTGTAGTCGAGGCGGTCTTGGTCAACAACTGCCGTCCCGACGGCCTACCGGTGATGAACATCTGGCACTTCGAATCGCTGCTTGTTGCGGCTCTCAGGGAGTATCTTGCAGCATTGGCGCGTACGGGAGCGGAACTGCCACTCAGTGTAGCGCTCTCTTTGGTGGACGTTCGGGGGTACGGCCTCGCGAGGTCGGCTCTGCGTGCGGCCGGAGGTCGTCCCGTGGTTACGCGCAATGTCGTCGCCTTGCCGGACGTGTTGGTCGAGGACTTCGCCGCTGACCCGGCAAAGTTCATGCGTCCTGTGTTCGATGCCCTTTGGCAGACCTTCGGCGTCTCTCGAAGCCTCTGCTACGACAACGAAGGCAACTGGAGTGCAGAAAGCTTTCGCTGGTGAGAAGATGCGCAACAACCGACTGGAACAGTTCAAGGACGAATGCCGGGCAGCAGCCGCGCGCGATGAGCGTGCCCAGCGTTGGGAATGGTCATTTGACCCGCAGGACTTCGGACGCGAATGGTATGTGACGGTACGCGAGGGTCGCAACGAAGCCACGGTCAACCTGCAATCTGCGCGAGTCACGCCCACGACGGCAACTGACATCCTGCAGCAGCTGGGGAGAATGCTTGACGAGCTTTCCCAGGGCTAGGGTATTCGCGCTACGCCTTCGCGTTACGGGGTCGCGTAACCGTAGCGCGACGTGAACGGGCTGAAATGACCGAGGAATCAAGCCCGAGGCCCACAGCAGGAAACCACTGACATGGCCCCTACCGGACACCCATGTTGACCCGCAGCAGACCAACCCGAAACGCCTCCGCCGAAAGACTGCCATCCCAAGACGCCAGAACCTCTGCGAACGCCAACCCCGAGCTGAGCCCACCATCGGCGAGCACGAACGGCGCTGCGCCGAGAAGCACTCGCCGCCCCAGTTTCGCCCTAAACAGAGCACGTGAGGCCGATCGAGCGCGACGGGTAGAGGACGTCACGACGAGAATACCGGGTGCGACGGCGCCGAAGACCGAGCGTCGCGTCATGGACGCCGCGCGATACGCATGGGCCTTCTTCGCCAGGGCGGCTGGAGCCTCGGCGCCAGTGTCCACCTCGATCGCTAGCGTCAACCTGCCGGCCGGAAGAACGAGCGTCACGAGTGCGTCGGGGATGATGGGAGCTTTCGGGTCTGCCGCGCGCAGCTCCCATTCGGGCACAAAGCGCGCGAGGTCCACGCCGAGCCGCGGCGCCTCCTTCGCAAGCGCAACTCGGTAGCGGTTCAGGAGGTCGAGATGGGCAAGCCTTCGGCCATCGGTGCGCGGCGAAGGCCGCCAACTGGGCACCGAGCTTTCGCCAAGCTCTTCGACGAGCAGTGCATGGCCGAGGGGAGCCAGCGCGTACCGGTTCTCGGCCGCTAGATCCGTCACCACGGCCCGGATGAGTTCGGCATCGTAGAGCTTGCGGAGCCGCTTCTGGCACGTAGCCACGGCGCGGAAGAAGAGCCGGGCCAGATCCGACGTACGCAGAAGGCGCATCTTGGCAAGTGCGAGCAGGATGTCCAAGTCGCGGTCCCTGAGCTTCACGCGACGTCCTGGAATGCGCTTGCGTCGGGAAGCTCGGCAAGGTGCGCTGGCTAGCTGGTCCATGCTTTGTTCTTGGAGGGTGTCGTCTGACAGCAGGGAAAGTGGGAGCCCGCCGGGCGGCGCAAGACCGGCTGGCGCCGCGTCCGTTGTCGCGATCCGGATTCGTCCGGACGGCCGGCTCCCTTCTCCTCCTGGAGGTTGGCCGGCACGCCACGTCAGGCGTCGGCACGCGATAGTGCCGTCCGAAGGCGCGCTTTCGGGCTCGCGGGCCCGGCGGTTTCCCTGTGGATGTCACGCTCCTTTAGCCCGAGGGCGCCGCCGAATCGCTTGCGTCGGTAGGGAGCCCAGCAGACTTGAGCCGCCAGACGCCGTACGCCACGTGTTCGATCTCTGGATCGAGCTGCACCTGCTGCCTCACCTTGGCCTTCCAGTTGCGCCAGCGGTTCGTGGCTTGGTACTCGTTGTCGATCTCGACGTACAAGGCCTGGAGGCTGGCCTGTCCGCCAAGTCGGGCGAGCGCCTCGCGCACGACCTGTCGCCACGGAGGTTTCGGCTTGGGCGGGATGAGTTCTGATCCCGGGATGTTTGGTGTTGTTGGCATAGCTTCGGAACGAGCCCGAAAGCGCCTGCCCACGGACCGCACACCCGACGTGCCGAAGGGTTCGGGGAGCACGTCACCCACATCCTTTCCATGGGGCGAACCCCGAGGCCGTTACGCGACGATTGGCCGTTGCGAACCTCGACTTGTTGGCGGATGATCCGATCATGCCAAAAGGCGGAAAACCCTTCTCGAAGGAGCTGGCGGAAGCCAAGTTCGAGTTGCAGGAAGGCGTCTGCGCCGCGTGCGGCGAGCCGCTCTACAAGAACAGCCGAACGAAGGGGAAGCCGAGGGCTTGGCATGCACATCACATCCAGAACCTCACGATCGACCAATCGATCGAGAACTGCGCGGTGGTTTGCATCAACGGTGATGATGGCGGATGCCACATCGCATTCGCGCACCTCGGAAACACGCAGGGGCCCACGATGCCGAAGGAGGAGTTCAAGTTCCTCTGGTCGGAGCGCGCGCGACGATGGAAGTCCAAGAAGGCGAACGACTTCCCTTTGGGTGTGAAGGCCCATCTGCGGGATGAATCCGGAACCGTAGTATGGGTAGAGCCGCCAATTCTCTACGTGCTCAAGGATCCGGAAGAGTAGTCGAGCGCGTGGCGGTGGGGAGTGCGGGCCGTCCTGCAGTGATCACAGCAGCGGATTGCGAATCGCGAGTCCACAGTGCTCGCACTGGATGAAGCCACAGCTCTCGCGGCAGACCGGACACTCGGCGAAGGCGTACCCCGCGAAGAGCGCACCGCAGCTGCGGCACTCGAAAACGCCATGCAACCCGGCGCGATGACCAGCCGGACACACTGCGTGATCGTCGAGCGCGTTCCGCACGGACAGCAACATGCGCACGAACTTGTCGACCTTCACGAACGCGGCACGAGCCAGGGCAAGGACGACCCAAGGCGCCACGAGCACGACGAACGCGACCGTCTTCACAAGGCGGAGGACGGCGTGAAGCGAGAAGGGAAGCCGGAGCATGTTGCCCTCATCCAAGGTGGGTCCCGCGGCGCCGTCGGCCCGCCTTCGGCGGGCGCTCCGGTCCATCCTCGGGTGCTGGTCCATCCCATGGCGTGTCCACGGAAAGCGTTTCATCTGTCATGCGCGTTGCGGCCTCGCTCATCCGGGCACCCGGTCCTTCCGCTGCTCCGCGCGCGGGGGCATCGCCCTGCAACAGAGCCGCGCGAAGCTCAGCCCGCCTTCGCTCTGCGTTAGCAAGTTCTTCGCGGCTCAGCGCGAGCACGCCGCGGCTCACGATGTCGCGTACCGGACCCAAGCTTTCCGCGCGTTGTTCAAGGCGATCGAGTCGAATTGTCGGCGACCTCATCAGCTGCGCCGGGTACTGGCGACGCCGGTTCCAGAACCAGAACGACCTGTCCGGCAGAGACGGTACCTGCTCGACGAGGATACGTCGTTCCTCGTCCGCGGTGAGCGTCTGCGCCGGCGTCCTCGGGTCTGGGAAGCCCTGGCGCTCGCGCTGCACCGTGCCCGTCACGGGCAAGATGTGGGACATGAGGCGCGCGTCTTGGAGGTTCGCTCGAAACGTCGCCTGGTAGTTCGTGTTGGCCCGGAGGATCTGGAGAAGCGTCGGCGACACCGCCTCGACCTGCGCGGCTTGCTGAAAGAGACACCACAGGAACACTCGCTGACTCCTTGCAAGGGTGAGCACGCGCTCGAAGTCGGAGGCAATGTCAGGGACAAGCATCGCCTGGAACTCGTCGGCGATGACGGTCACGGGCGGCGAGTCCTCGCGCACCTTGCGCGCGAAGATCGCCCGCACAATCTTCTGGAAGAGGAGCTGTCCGAAGAACCGGCTGACCTCGCTCATGCCGGCCGGCGCTCCGCCGAGGTCGATGACGGTGATCGCCTGCTCGAGCAGACGGTCGAACCGGATCATGCGATCGGTCGACAGCATGCGCTTCAACGTCGGGTGCATGAGAAGCGAGTCGATTCTCGAGAGAAGCGACGCGACGGAAGCCGCACGCTCACGCGGGAACCTGTTGGCGAAGTACGCCCTCACTTCCGGGAGCGAGGTTCGTGCAACCGCGCCACTCAAGAGCGCGTCGCTCTGGAGAAGCTCCGGGACGTCGGGAAGCGACAACCCCACGTCAATCGCAAGGATGATCGCGTACTTCAGAACCGTGCTCTGGAGCACGCCGAGGTCGCGACCGATCGTGTTGCCAAACGATGAGGCGACTTCACTCGCTTGCAGCTCGATCGGGATGCTCGAGTCGCGAGCGAGAACTTGGAAGGGCGGCGTCGCGCTCTCATCGAAAGGCGCGATGACCGCAATGCGACGGATGAGCATACGGGCGCGAGGCTCGGGCAAAGATGCGACAAGCGAAGGAAGTGCGGTCTTGCGAAGCAGCCCAGCCAGCTCGCCCTTCATGTCGATGACGACCAGGCCCCTCGGCTGGCGCGAGAGGAGCTGCATGATCACACCGAGCGCCTCGAAGCTCTTGCCCGCGCCAGTCGCGCCCGTCACGAGCCAATGGCCGCCGCTCCGGATCTCCGCCTCGCGCAGGCTAAGCACGAGGGGTTCGCCGGAAGCGTCCGTGGTCGTGCCCAGGCAAATGACAGAGGACCGGCCTTCGGACAGACGTTGCATCTCGGCGGCCGGCGCGTTGCGGAGCGTCCGGGATGCCTCGTCGATCTCAGCTCTCACCGCGTCAACCTCCTGGAGCGCGTCGACACGGTCGCTCCGCAGCAGCTTGCGGATCCCGAGAGCGACACGGAGTCCTGTGCTCACCGCTCACCTCCGCGCCCACGGGGCAGCGGTAGTATGCGGCGACGACCGGTTCGAAGCAGCCGCTCTCGATGCGCGTCTTGCTCGAGCTGCACGAACCCGCGCGGCCAATGCCAGCGGTACACGATGTACCCGATGAGCAGGTACAGACCAATGAAGACCGGTAGCTCGAGAACGCCCAGAATCATCATGTTCGTCATGGCTCGGTGATGAGGTCGGCGGTGGATCCCCCCGGCAGAAGACGGCAGACGCATCGTTCGCGTCGGGTTGCCCGCGCCCACACAGTCTCGAACGGTTCGCGCCAAATCCACCCCGTCGAGTTGCCGACGAAGAGCACGGACCGGCTCGGATCCAGGACCTGTGCTGCTGGCGCGTCTGATCCACGGAGGAGGAGCGCGAGCGCGATCTTCGCTGCGCAGACGGTCACGTGCAGGATGTCGATCCCGAGCGCTGGCTCAGAAGCGAGCTGGCCTGTTGCGATGCCGTAGTCGCTCTGCCCTCGACTCGGCGCGTCGGCATCGCGTATCGCGCCAAGTACGCACGAGTAGCAAGGCGTCTCTTCTGGAGCGGTCCAGATGACCTCGCCGCCCGTGCCGCGCTCGTACACGCCAGCGAAGACTGCGGGGACATGGTGGTACGAGAGGGCGGCAAGTCGCGCCTGGGTCGGTGGATGGTCGGTAACGGCGACCAGCAGGTCCGATTCGTCGATCCAGGTGCGAACCTCGTCGTCGTCTACATCCCGCAGATCGACTGGTCGAGCGTCAACCTCGAGATCCCCCCGCACGCCGCGGAGCTGCTCCTTGAGCGCATCGACCTTCGGTCGACCGACGTCGCGCTCGGTGTACGTCGTGCGACAGAGGTTTGTGACTGAGATGTGATCGTGGTCGCGGAGCGCAAGCGTTCCGACGCCGGATCGCGCGAGAAAGAGGGCGAGATAGCTGCCGACAGATCCGCATCCCACAATGAGCACGCGCTTCTTGCCGAGGAGTGCAGGATCGAGCAGGCCTTCGTGTCGGGCATGGAAGTCGGTGGTGTCCATCTCTAGAACCTCGATGGTTGCAGGATTCGGCGAACGGCTGACAGCGAGTGCAAGAGCCCGCCTCGACGAGGGCGCAGGAGGGGCGGGCGCCTTCGTATCGCTCGGGCAGCTTGCTCCACGACCTCGGCGAGCGACCGTAGGCTTGACCAGCGCGCAGTCTCCGCAAGGTGTTCGTGGGAAACCTCGCGCAATCCGTCTCCTGAGCGGAGGACAACGTCAGGCGGAGCGAGTGGGTATTCCCTCGGCAGGACAAGTGAGAGCTCGACGTGAGATCGAGCGACATCGAGCACCAGCCCCTCGGTCAGGGCGCAGAGCTTCCCGACCTTCCACCCCTGGGCAGCAAGCGCAGCACGATCTTGGGCGAGGCGGAGCTGTCCGTACGGTGTCTCCGCGAAGCTGCCCGTCGCGAGCCAGGGGCTGGTTGTGCCCTTGTCCAGTCGCGCCTCATGCTTGGAGACGAAGATGGTCCGCGCGTGGCGGATGGTGGGCCCGGCGCCGGAGGCCACGAAGATCGCCGTTTCGAGGTTGCTACCGCTTCGCACGGACAGCGGCAAGATGAGCTGGGATACCCCCCACTCGGGATCGCCAAGGATCGAACGCGTCGCCCGAAGATCGGTCGAGGATAGCTCGCGATATCCGTCCGGGTGGACGTGCCAGATACCAACGAATCTCGACCCGCGTCGCTCCGCCTTGTCGAGCTGAGGCTGCAGGTATTCCGCGTCGAGCTCCCAGCTCCATGGGGTTGACTTCGCGGCTGGTCCCGACGGGATCAGCCCGGTGATCGTGTGCTCGTCGGGCCCGATGAGGATGCCGCCCGTCTCACCCTTGGAGCGCGACGCCTCAGCAGCGAAGTCGTCAAAAATGCTCGTGGCGATGCGGATTTCCGGCTCCGCTGTGCCGAAGATCTCGGGCTTGAGCTTGGTGCGCCGCTGCGGCGGCCGCTCTCCGTGTTGCTCGTTCGCCTCATTGCTCCGCGCTTCTTCGGCGTCTTCGACGTTGCCGTCTTCCGTGATGAAGACTTCGCGTGCGTTGCGCATATCGTCCATGAGGCGGTTCAGATCGCGAGCCATTGTTGTGTCCTTCCTGGCGAGTGGTCGGGGGCTTGGCCCACTACCGGATGATCTCGCCGTATTCGTTCATGCATTGCGGTCGGCGCTGTTCGTGTCGGCCTGCTTGTCGTCCCATGGGACGAGGGGGCTGAACGTTACGAATGACTTGGCGCTGTCGTCGGCTCGGTCTCCCGATGAAGTATCCAAATAGGGCTGCGAGGAGCAGGAGGAGAGTCAGTGCTGTGCCAGCCGCGGGTGCGGCCGCCATGAGCCGGGACCAGCAGTCGCAGTAGCACTCGGGCGTGGTTGGACACGTCAGCGTAGGTGCCGTCACGGCTTGCTTCTCAGTGCTGAGGTGCCGCCCACTGCCCCGTGCGCCGCCAGACTTCGTACGCGAGGAACCATGCGATCGCCCGGTTCCGCACGAGGAGGGCTGTGGTTTGGGGGCCGCACCCGACCGATGGATTGTTGAACAAGCACAAGGTCCCATTGGTGAACCTATGCGGAGCGCCGGAGACGTCCGGTGAGAGGATGGATGCTTGCGGCGGCTCCCAGGGGAAGCGATCGGGGTAGTCGATGCGCAACACGTACGGCTGTCCAAATGTGGATACGATTTGCTCGATCCAGAAGAGGCGGTCACCGTCACGGAGAAGCCGCGCCTGCGCGCCGTGTCGCATGCACTGCTCCTCTTCCCTGAGGCGTCGCGGGTCGCTCCGATACCAGGTCATGGCGGCTCCATGCGGCGACGAGTGGGGTCGTTACAGGATGTCGGACGGCCTCTGGCGTTTGCCGGGAGCCATCGGGATATGATGTGCGACTGCCACCCACTTTTCGGTACCAGTCAGACCGTTTTCTGTTACGCTTGCCGTAACGTGGCCGGCTTCGGTCACATGGACCGGTAGCGGAACAAGACCAGCCAAACCGATCACCTTCGGCACCCCTAGCGCCAAACGGCCCGTGTCCACCGCCGAAGGAACTCAAGGATGGCAGGCTGTTCCATTACTGAAACGCCGTCAGCGGAACATGATCGCGCCCTCTCGCCGGGCGAGTTCGACGCCGTGTGGCAGCGCTACGAACGCTACGCGCAGTGGCTCATCCGCGGCGCTCTTGCCAGGGCGCCGCTGCACGATGCTCTCCGCTTCGCCGGAGCCAACGGCGAGTCCGCCCACCTTCTCGCAGGGGCCAGTACGGTACGTCGCGCGCTTGCGACCTCTGACGACCTCGTCGAGGATGCACTACAGGAAGTAGCGCTCGCGTTTTTCTCGGCGATCCAGCAGGGGCGGATCCGCGCGGCCGCGCCTGTTGTCGAAGGCTGGCTCCGAACTACAGCACCCAGGATTGCCCGCGAAGTAGCGCGGGAGCGATCGGTTCTGCTCTTCGCCGCAGGCGATCCACCCCTGGCGGATCGTGCTGATGATGAAGGAGAGGAGCGATTGACGTCCCAAGGCCACACATCACACGAGCCTGACCCCGCCTGGCTGGCTGAAACGCGCGAAATCGTCGTTCGGATCTGGGACGCGCTCCCCTCGGTGCTCAAGCCGAGGGAGTTCGCTGTCCTCCAGAGCTGGCTTGAGGACCGGGAGCACGCGGAGATCGCTCGAGAACTAGGCACAACCGCGGGGAACACGAGGGTGTTGCTTCACCGGGCGCTCGAGGCGGTCCGAGCTGTCGTTGGTGAGGCTCGGGCGGGTCCGAACTCGCCCCGACGGCTGCTTTGTGGCTTGGTTGACATGTTTCTTAGTGCACTATTGACAATCTTGTATTTCTATGTTATCGTGTTTAGTTCTAATATTCGTCCCCGGCCTGCAAGCTGGCCCCTCCATAGGTGCGCCGATGCAGGGTCCCGATTGCGAGCCGGGTGGACGTGCGGTACCTTCTCTATGTCGACACTGGTGTCGCCGCGGAGAAGGGTCTCGGAACATCCGGCCAAGGGGACAACCATGGCCACGACGCACATTGCACGCATCGATAGAAGCATCTACCTCGGCAGCTCCGAGGATCCGCAGCCCATCTTCCGCGATGAGGCGGCGGATGGCGAGAGCTGGCCCCAGGGGGCGGTGATGGCGATTACGTTTCGGGCGGACAGCTTTCGCGGCGCAGGACGCCTGATCCGCGCTTCGCTTCCGAAGACCGAGTTCTATGGGGCTGACGGTTGGCCGGTTGAACTCCCGGCGGAACAAAAGGCGGATCAAGCGGATACGTTCAGGCGCGAGCTGCAGGTCTACCCGTGGCGATGGCGCGACATGACGACCGCGAACTGGGAACGTGCACGCACTGCTCCCGAAGCGTTCGAAGACGCTCGCGTGAACGCCGTTGCGGCGTCAACTCTCTGCCGAGCGACCCAGCACTTGGCACCCCAGTAGATCGCCACCTATCATGCAACTCAAGACTACCCCGTGTGGTTCCGAACCGCACGGGGGATTTTTGTTCGTCTGCCGACAGGGAAATGGTCATGGAAATCAACCGACTTGACGTCCGTTACCCGCTGCCGCGTGCGGACCTCCGCGGGCACGAGGAAGGCAAGATACCTGGCAAACGGCCGCGTCCATGGCTCGTTCTCAGCGACTTCGAGATAAACGAGCACGACATCTTCGTTTGCGTCGAGATCACGCATGCCGGTGGGCGCAGCCATCGAGACTACCTCGTCGACGGCATAACCGTCTGTCCGAGTGACCGATTCGACAGCGGTCCGCACTTCGTCGATGCCCAGCAACTCTGGACGTTTGCATTGGATTCAGACCAAACATCGCGAAACGTAGCTACTCTCGAAGCGACTTCCGAGCGAACTGCGCTTCCGAGAGTGCTTGCCAAGCTCGCTCGGCGGCTTTCCGTGCCATCGACGCCACCCGTGTCCGAACCACGCTTGGCAGTAGGCAACGTCGTGTGGATCGAACTTCTGGCGACAGACGACATGCGCGAGTCCGACCTCCTGGCACTGCAGACGGAGCTTGCTGAACTTGCCGGAGTGCGTTGGCCGTATCGGTCTACGCGACTCCCATGCGTTATTGTCGCAACGGCAGCCCACGAGCGTGAGCTCAATCCCCATGTCCTGGCGCTTGTTTCCGTCGTTCCGTTGGTGGACTGCCCACGCCTCCGAGAACTCAGGCCCGACTATCCGACCGTGTCCGCCCCAGACAGTTCGATTGACTTTTCGATACTGACACAGCTTGTTCTGACGGTCGACTACCGGAACGTTCCTTGCCGTCGCGAGGGCGACAAAGTTATCGAAAGCCCGCGCCGCGTCTACTTCGACGACGGCGATGTCAAGAGCTGGATGGTGGACGACAAAGTGCGAGATTGGACGCTGCGCAAGGTCCGCCAGCACCTCGGAGTGAGAACCAATGACCGATAGCGAACGTGAGTACGTCGCGCTGCAGTCGCGCATCATTCGAGCGCTCGGCCGGTATCTGCCGCCTCCCCCGACGGATTACGCTGAAGATACGCCGCAGGTCGCCGTCGACCCCTTGAACGGGAGCGACAAGCGGTTTGCGCACCACCCTGTCGAATCACCACAGCCTTGCTCACTCGAGCCGAAAACTTCGGGTGAGCCGATGCCATGGTGGAAGCCGCTCACCCGGGTACTTGCCTCACTTGCGGATGCGGTGTTGTTGTATGAGCCATCGCTCATGGCCGCTAGCACAAGCGCCCACACACTTCAGTTCGAAACACCGCTAGGCCACATTCGCTGTTTGACCGTCGAGTTCTCCTTGGACGATCCTGCGTTGTTGGTTATAAGCACGCCGGACGACGCGGACGACGTGGGCTCAATCCAGGTAGAGATTTTCAACGGGGATCAATTGGTTGCCGTCCTGGACTATTCGGTTCAAGACATGAGGGACCGGGTGTCGAAGACGTTTGCGTTGAGACCACCACGTAAAGCGATTTCACTGCGCGTCCGGAGCGATGCCTAAGGACGACTCATCTCCCTCGCTCGTATCCGCCTTACCGCGAGTCCAGTTGCCGTTCTGTGCCCCGCTCGTTGGTCCCGCGGAACCCGGTGGCATCCCGCCTCACGGTGGAGTCGCCAGATTCACGGTCTGCGAAGTGGCGCTCGGTGAAAGGGAAAAGGGCCGCCACGCTGAAGGAGTTCGAAACGTACTGCGCGCGATTGCCGTGCACCGACCGGACGTTGTCGGCTTGCTTCTGCCACTTGATGCGACAGAGTCAAAGTTCGACCAGAACTCGTACACGCTGGCGTATTTTCTAAACTCACTCGCTGCTTGTCTTCCGCTAACAGCTGAAGCGAGTCATCGCATCACCTACTGGGCGACCGGCCACGTTAGGGAGGATGGGACGCTGAGGCATGTTGATGACGACGCCTTTCTTGCAAAGCTGCGAGCATTCTGCGGGCTGCCGTTCCACCCGCATGCGGTGGAAGACGGACACGTCTTCTTCGTCCCAGCTGCCAACTGGGCAGCGATTACGGGTGGGCGCAACAGAGACGTGGCTAGCGAAGTGATCGTCACAATATGTGGACAGTCCTCATTCGAGGAGCTGTCTGAGCTACTTCGTTCGTCGGCCAAGCTACATGCGAAGTTAGTTGTGGTCATTCCAGAGGCGCGCGAGGGACTTACCACCCTCTGCCGGGTTTTGTTTGCCGATCGATCGGAGCAGCACCCAGAAGACCTTGCCCGCAAAGCCTGGCTTAGGATCATCCGGCAGCACATTGCTGCGGCGCCGGCGCTCGGACTTAGTTTTGGGCTACTTCTGGCTGTCGTCATTGGATGGAGACTAGAAATCTCATCAATTCACTGGTTCTGGCTGGTGTCAGCCTTCGCGGTGCTTGCGGTGCCCCTGGTGTTCTTGGCAGTCGTGGCGTGTCCTATTGACACGCTCAATAACTCTTATGCTTGGATGCGCGACGCCGTGCCGCGGATGTCGTGGGAGCATGTTGTCGTGTTTTCCGCGTCATTGCTGTGTGTTGTTGTGCCCAAAGGAGCTTGGGCGGCGGGCCTTCTAGGGGCGTGGATGATTACGCGCCTTCCATCGAAGCAAGGACGAATCCCAGACCTTCTTCCATCCCCATTCCCATCAAACTTCGCGGTCGCAGAGAAACACACAGTCGCTTTGCGTTGCGCAGCGTGGCTTGCATTCGCCGCGTTTTTTGCGGGTACGGACCTGTTCCTGCCCAGATCGCCAGGACACGTGGATCCGCTCGTTCTTCTTCCGGCTGTTATGGGTGTTGTCGGAATGTCGAACGAATCCGCCTTCAAAGGTGTCATGCTGGTCGTTCGAGCGCTCCGCAACCGCCGCGTTGTAGTTTCGGGTACGGTCTTCTGCTTGTGGGCGCCGGTTGCCGTGGTCGGGGTATGGTTCGTCGTGCGGACCTGTTTCCCCCACGCCACGCTGCCACCGTCCGTGGAAGATGCCGCCAGGTTCTGGTCACGACCGACAATGCGGCTTCTTGTAGACGACATCGCGTACAGCCTTGTGGCAACGATCGGCGCAGTGGCGGTCGCCGTCGTTCTGTTGTGGCGTTGGCGGGACCTGCCAAGGACATTTGACACGTTTCGACGGGCGAAGGCACTTTCGGAACGACGAGGATTGGATCTTGGTGAAACGACACCGGCTGATGCTGGTCGCGCTCGGCTCGCCGGGCTGGTGCTGTTTGGACCAGCGTGGGAAAACCGGTCTAGCCGTCATCCAAGGCGTCAAGGTAAGCAAGGCCGCTCAACGTAGACATCTGCTCCCTCACTGGCTTCGTTTCATTGACAGGAGGAACATTCCACAAGCGGCGTGGGATTCACCTCACCCAGTGCGTCACGAACATGGTCCGCACCGAACCTGCAGTTTGCGATCCTTGCACGATTGAGCGCTAGCCGTCCTACCCTGTGGATCAGGTCGGAGGCCGAGTACGGCGTGTCCTCCCGCTTGCTTTGCTGCACCAAGTCGTCGATGTCCCTGTCTTTCGCGCCGGTTCCACGGAGCATCTCGGTGAAGATCTCGCGACGCGCGTCGTCGTCGGGCCGTTCGAACACGAGATGAAGCGCGACGCGCCGTCGAATCGCGGGGTCGAGCACAGAGAGACGGTTGGTAATGAGGATGGTCGCGAGCCCGGGGCACTCGCGAGCGAGCAGATCCACTTGCTTCACTAGAACGTTCAACCCAGCGCGATCCTCATGGTGGGCCTGCATCTGCGCGCGGCTCGTCGCTAAGTCGTCCGCCTCGTCGATGACGAGGAGACCGTACTTGGTGCCGTTTCCGCCGAGCTTGGATTTCGCCATCGAGAATGCTGTGGTGATTCGGTTCGAGAGGTCGCCCACAAGTCCGGTCCCTCGAATGTTCGATGGTGTCTCGAAGCATGCAACTCGCGCGTCGAGGGCTTCTGCAACGGGTGTCGCGACACACGTCGCTAGCGCCGTCTTGCCGCAGCCCACCTCGCCGGAGAGCAGGACGACGGGCGCGCCTTGCGCAAGTACATCGAGGATGGGTAGCCCCTTCGGGTGGTGCTTCTCTCGCCATGCATCGAGGCGGGAAGGGTCGAGGAGCAACGCGAGCTCGTCCACCAACCTTGTCTTGTGCGCGTCCAAGCCCACGAGCCGCTGGAACGCCTTGCCGGCGTCTTTGTTCGGATGCCTTGTTTCGAAAAGTTGAAGTTCACTCATTGCCAATTCCCGATCCGCGCTCGCTGCACACCATATCCGTCTTTGGAGTATCCGCGGTCGCGCGCGCCTTCATCCTGAAGCACCGTCCCATTCATAGACCACCCCCGCCTCTTCAAGTAGGCGAGGGCGGCGTCGCGCTTCTTTGCGTCGTCACGGGCGTGGATGACGATCGCCACCGTGGTCCCATTTGGTAACCCGTATAGGTTCTGGCCACCCGACGCTTCGTCCTCTGCGATCGACCCGTCGTCGATTACCGTGTAGCGGATGCCAACTTTCTTGCCCCTCGGCGGTGTGAGCTGAATCTCAAAGAACTCAGCTGCTTCGAGAAGCAAAACGGCCCGCACGTCCTCGTACCATGCTGTCATTCGTTCGAAGGGGGCGAATCCGCGAACAGCGATGGTCATAAAGTCCTCGAGCACCTTGTCCATGACGTAGCGGACGCGGGCCTCGGTGTAGGTGTTGGTGCGGGATGCCGTGGCGGTGGCCGTGTAGTACATCTGTTACTTGTCTCCACAGTGATGCCGGAATGGGGATCCGAAAAGCGCGACAAGCGCATCGAGAGACGCCCGATCGTCACCGCGCAGATCAGCTGCGATGGCGCGGTGCAAAGCGTCACGCCCCTCACCGAGCCATTCAGCCAGTTCGTCAACCATGAGGCCGCTCCACGCAGACACAGCGTTGTTCTCAGGATTCACGGGATCAAGCACCACCCACGTAGCCCGCGGCAAGACGCTCGGGCGGACGAAATCGGTGAAGTAGACCGGCGTCCGCTTCTGCACCATGTTTGCCAAAGAACCGAACCAGCGAGCCAGGGTCTCGGCGTAGCTGTCGGTCACAGATTGATCATCGAAAGCCCTTGCGGACAGAAGGTCGACCACGAAGGTGGGCATCTTGGTGAGGGAGCCGGCGCTTCCGACTCGGAACTCGCGCCACCACTTCATGAGCCGCACGCACTCGTTGAACTTCACCCGTCCCGCGACCACGTTGCTCGCCTGCGTACGCGACTTGACGAACGAGATATGCTTCTGCACAGAGGTGCGTCGTCGTTCGCCGTCGGCGCGAAACAGGATCTGCTCCTCGGGGTCGGGCGTGGCGAGCATGGGGACCAGGTCGTACGAGAGTTTCGTGCCGACGAAGCGCAGCCTCACGGAACTCTTGGTCTTGGTCCGGGTCGTGTCGGGGTAGCTTGCCTGCGCGTAGGCTAGGAACTTGTCGAGCAAGCGGTCGACCGCCTCGTCGTCCTTGGTCTTTGGCGAGACCACGAACGGCAGGTCGACGTCCTGGCCTTCGACGTAGGACTCACCCTGAAGGTGGCGCCGCAGCCCGGTGCGTTTCGCGAAGGAGCCGCTGTTCGGCATGCTACGGACGGTCAACCCATCGTCCGTCGCCTTGCCTTTGATCCGGTTCCTGATCTCGTCCGCCTGGGTGCGGATGCGGTCCTCGGTCGCCGTCTCCGTAGCGATCCAATCGACGAAAGCGGTAAGACGACGGTGGAGCGTTGATCTATTGCTCAAGCCAGCCATGGCGCCTCCTCGGTACCAGATTCAAGAAAAACACGGACGAGCCGCAAGGTAAGTTCGCTATCGGAGATGTCAAGCCGTCCATTCCGGTTGCCGACACGGCTTGTTCGGGTTATAGGTAGCGCGATGGACAAGCGCGATCCCGAGGCCCTGGCCGCGATAGGTGGCCGGATCCGACAACGCCGCCGAGAGCTGAACCTGACGCAGGAGGCGCTGGCCGAGAATGCCGGAGTTTCGAAGAGCTTCGTGAGCGAGATCGAAGGGGGCCGGGCTTCCGCGAGCGGACTCATCTACCTCCGAATCGCCAACACGTTGGACGTGTCGGTAGAGTGGATCCTCACCGGAGAGCTGCCGGAAATGCCCATGATCAAGCAGGAGCGGATCGCGATTCCGGGGTTTGTGGCCGAACTCGCAGAAGAGGAGGGGTGGTCGTACGGGGAGACTCTCGATGTCGCGGCGGCGCTGCAGACCGTTGTCGCACGGCGAAGCAGAGGTCGCGCGTGGGAACCTGGGCGCGAGGAGCTGCGCGCGCTTGCAGCCGCGGTTCGCCGCCTGCGCCCAGATCGCGCACAGGACAAGAGAGGCCGATGAGTCGCGAGTCCAAACGCATCGACCAGGATCCTGAGGTGCGCGCCATCGCGGATACGCTGGGGCTCAGGGGGCCCAACCTCAAGGCGAAGATCTGTGGCGCGGCAGTTGAGCGGGTCATTCGACGCATGGACGCGCTCCACATCGACCCCGAGAAGCTCGACGACGTGCACGCGCTCGTCCTCGACCAGACTCGCTTGCGCATCCTGCGGATCGAGGTCGACGAGGATCTCGAACGCTATTCATCGAAGCTGAAGCAGGATCATCCAGCGCTCCCCGTACAGCTCGAGTTCGAATTCGCTCGCAACACCGAAGCGCTCGTGTACCGGAACGGCCGGGCCGACCCTCGAGCCGCGAGCTACACGGCCGTGGTGGATGCTCGGGGC
This sequence comes from bacterium, assembly GCA_021796435.1. GTDB lineage: Bacteria > Patescibacteriota > Patescibacteriia > 2-12-FULL-60-25 > 2-12-FULL-60-25 > CAIKNB01. The sequence continues at coordinate 12,396 of JAJYXM010000016.1, read as the reverse complement.
GCGCGGCGATTTCGCGCGTGGTTCGCCGAACGTCATGAACCAGCGCATCTCTTGATCCCGGATCCCGCGAACCGTACGGCGTGGCGCCGGACGACGGTCGAGCGCCCGGAGCCGGTCGAGCAGGTGGTTGACGAAATCGCGTCACGCATCGGTTTCTGGGAGCCGATCGTCCTGCCGTTCCTGCGGGTTGCCCTTGCGAGCGAGCCCTCTGTGCTCGACGCGTTCGACGCCACCCGCGAAGCCTTGTGCCCTGGTGCCAGCCAGGAAGCGTCATACCGTGCGTTCACCAGGCTCACACCGTTCCCTCTCTGCATGGTCAGGGTTGACCTTGCTTGTCGCAGGGGCGACCCCGAAAACGACAACGGTTCGCTGGCGCTGCGCGCCAAGACGGTGCTCTGGAACGACGCGGCGGACGAAGCTGGGATCAGGGTCTGGCCGAACTTCCGGATCCCACCACATTCGGTCATCCACGACGCCCGCGATGACGCCTTCGGACGCAACCACGAGGGAGACGACAATCTGGCCGAGTGGCGGACTGAATCAGGGCAACCCCTGGCTCGCGTCCGACGCCCAATCCGTGTCACCGCGCGGGGGCCGTGGGCAACGATCGAGGTTGGTAGGTAGGAGCTGGACTGGCTCTGCGATGAGGAGTGCGTGCTATGGGAAACCGATGGGCAACGCGAGGAAAGAAGCCGGATAGGATGGTTGAGGCGGCACTGATCGCTGCTGGATCACGCTTCGTCAAGGCGATCGTCGATGGCGAGGCGCGACCATGGATACCCGCCCTCTCCCACGCGATCGGAGCGGGCGCCGCCATGGACCAGCATCGCATCGTCGACCGCGAGCGCGCCAACGCGCGCAACACTGAGCTCGCGGAGAAGGTGGCTGGGGCGCTGAACCGCGTGCTGAACGCCGCCGATGCGGAGAAGCGCGCTGCGACTGCCGCGCCGCCCCCCGCCTCCCCTACATTCCAGATGATCGCGGCTGCGTGGAATCAGTTTGTCGTAGAAACAGGCAAGAACCCAGGGACGGCGGAGCTGACCCAAGAAGACTGGAACAGCTTGTCGCTGGCGGAGCAGTCTGCCCTCTGCCACGCATGCGAGTCGCACGGGGTTCGGCTCCTCGTGGACGGGCAGGACGTGACCACCATGAACCCATTGCTCACGAGGTGACACATGGCCCGGAAACCCGCCACCGCTAAGCCGCGCGACCAAGGTTCGTCCCCAGTCGAGATAGCGCGGAACCTTCCGTGTGTGACACGACTTGAGCTTGCGGCAAGATCGGCAGGGCGGTGTGAATTCGCCGGCTGCAATAAGTTCCTTCTCGCCCATGAACTCACCGGCGAAGGTGGCAACTTCTCGGACGTCGCCCACATCGTCGCCTTCAGCGCCGACGGGCCTCGAGGGGACATGGACCGTCCTCTAGACCCTCACGCGCTCGACAACCTCATGCTGCTCTGCCTCGCTTGCCACAAGCTCATCGACACCAACCATGCAGACTATCCCGTGGGGAAGCTGCGCGGCTTCAAGCGAGCCCACGAGGAACGTATCAGGGCCGTGACTGAACACGGTCCCGAGATGCGAACCTGGGTCATCCAACTCCGCGGCCGTATCGGGGGCCAGCCGGTCGACATTCCCGCCCACGACGTCCGCTCGGCCATCGCGCCGCGCTATGCGCCGGATGAGACCGGTGCCGTGATTGACCTGGCGCACCTGCGCTCTGAAGAGCTGGGCATGACCGAGGCGGCTCTTCACATCATCCGGCGCCAAATCGACATGATTCTCTCTGGAGGTATCGACGGCCCGAAGCCCCGACACTACTCCATATTCGCGCTCGCCACGATCCCGGTCCTCATGGCCTTCGGCCGAGAGCTCGGGGACAAGGTCGCGGCGGACATGTACCAGAAGCACCGCGATCAGTCCTGGACTTGGCGAAAAGAGGCCGTCCCAGCCCAGTACACGTACGAGCGGATCCAGGACGGAACTGACCCCGCGTGTGTTGCACTCGTCCTTTCGCTGAGCGGCAAGGTGCTACCTGCATCGCTACCAGCCGACATCGATGCCCGCTTCACCATCTACGAAATCACGCTAGCCGGACAGGAGCCGAATCGACAGTTCCTCAACCTCAAGGAGGACCTCGAGCTGTTCCGCCGCGTGTACCGTGAGGTTCTTTCGGAGATCCATCTCCGCCACCAAGGCCCTCGTCAGCTGCATGTGTTTCCCGCTGTCCCGGCGCCGGTTGCCATTCGGTGTGGTACGGACCTGTTCCCGAAGGTGGATCCAGAACTCGTGGTCTACGACAACGTGGGCGGCACGTTCCAGCAGTGCGTCACGATCAACAGCCGGCCGATTTCGTAGCACCTCAGGAAGCCGGAATCACCCCCGTACCGACACAACGAATTGTCCGCTCCGAGCAACGCACACACCCTCTCGCACCACGAAGCACTCGATTGAATGGTCTCCACGATACCTTGCTGTTTCGGTCTTCTGCCGGCGGCCAAGCTCAAGACGGCCTCGAAGATCCTGTGCTCGCGCCGCTTCCTCCCCCGTGTTCGTCACCTGCCAGTACACTTCGGTATGCGAGCCTATGATGTCCGCATCGAATCGAAGGCTAGCGAAGAGAGAAAGGGGCTGCCCCGAGACGAACTCCCCAAGTCGCGCACCTCTTCCCCCGGTCACGAACCCGCGAACCTTCACGGTCGTGCCGTCAGGTGCCATTTGCCAGGGTGGGCGCTGCCGATGCGGTGCGTTCAGCAGCAGTGCAAGAACAGCGGACAACGCTCCTCGTAGCCCAGTTCCGGTCTTCGAATCGTCGCTCTTCGACCGACTGAATTCCGATGTCTCGACAAGCTGACGGGCGACGGGTCTCCCACCTCGCGCGGCAAACTTCTCCATTGCGGCTCGGCCAGAGCTCTCGCCGAGAACGCGGCCAAGCGTTGTGCTAAGCCGATCCGGAGGCTCCGCGAGCAGTTCCGCTTCCAGCCGCTTGGCGGACTCAAGCCACTTCACGAACGCCTTGGCTTTGCGGACATCACCATGCCATCGGTCGGCGAAGTTCTCGTTGGGCTGGATGGGATTCGGAATGACTACCTCGTCACCCTGGATACGGATGAACCTCGACATTCGGTTGAGCACGCCGAACAGGGTATCGACCAGCGCTTCTTCGCCTTCGTACGCCTGGGCGGCAAGCGTGGTGATGATGACCGAAATCGGCGCGTGCTCGTCGTCGTCACGGAACAAGACATCCCTATAGCGTTTCAGAAGCTGAACAGCGCGCTGGAGTGGCGCGTGGCGAGTGAAAGTCCGAACCGGCTCAACACCGGCAACGGTACCGGAGTGCGCAGCTCGCTTCTCCGAGAGCGTCACCGTTCGCGCGAGGAACCAGTCCGCATATCCCTTCGGATCGCTGTGTCTCCACTCAACCTGACCCGGGGAAACGCGATTCGTAATAGCAAGCGCCGTTGGGCTCGACTCCCGTGGCACGCCGCCCGGGTTCGACAGGATGCTCGGCAACAGATCAAGATGAAATCGGTGCCGATTTGGCTCAGACGCGTACTGCAGTGTCCAACACCTCCGTCCCTCCGGCTCAAGCATCCGGCCATACACAGAATGCGCTCTCAGCCGCTCACCCACGGCCGCCTTCAGGTCTCCCGGCATCCAGGAGGCCTGCGAGCCGGCCAGTTGCACGACTGCATCCAAGTCGTAGTCGTCCCCGCGCAGGGGACGAACTACGGTGCCAAGCCGAAAGGACCCCTGGGAGTAGACTTCCGGGGAGTCGCCGCGTATGGGGGACGCGTCCGCACACAGCCATTCTCCCACTGCTCGATACCGCTCTTCGGCTTGATCGTATGCAGAGGCCGGCACGTCAAGCGTTTCAGCGACGTCCGCGAGCAGGTGCTCGAGTGGGTTGTTTGATGGCATACTCTTCACCTTAGAGGAACGCAGATCGCCTTGACGAACCCGCCCAAGCCGCGCTGCTCGTCGTAGATTTCCAGCGGGGGATCGGCCTTCGGCTGATGCACACGTCCCAACTCGATACATGCCGAGACAGGCATCGCGGGAAAGACGTGCAACGCGTCGAGATGCGGGTGTTCAACGTTCACGCGCCGGAAGAGTTCCCGGCAAGCCTCGCGGAATTGCCTTAGATGCCGTCGACACCGCAGGGTGTCGTTTCCGGGAGCGACAAGCCGCACCGTCCAGATGCTCACGTCAAGCCCCAGCACTCGATGAACTCTGTCATGGTGCACCGGCGCGCTGATCCCGAACACCACAGCAACCTGCGCGTGGGACGCTGTAGGCGGCTCCATCACGACTTCGAAAGGCGCATCGACATCGTCGTCATCCCACGACCACGTCTGTTTGGGTTCACGGTGAAGCTGGTATACATCCAAGTCGTCTCGATCGAGATCGCGCACCTGGTACACGTCCGCCTTGTGGATGTCGCAGATGAGGCTCCCCAGCAGTACCAACAGCGGCTGAGGCGCCAGTCCGAACACCGAAACGTGGGGGCCGTCACCAGAGAGAACTGGACGAACAAGCCGGTCAACCGCGGTCTTCAGTTGCAGTGACTCTTGCTCCCAATAGGTCTTGTTCCGGTCGTCGTCCAAGCTGTTCTGTAGCCCGAGAGCTATGGCCCTCGACGACGCCGGGTACCGGTTCGGAGCCATGGCCAATGCCGCTTGATTCCAGGTGATGGCTGCGTTGTGCTCGCCGACATTCGCACCGTACAGGACGACCTCGCTGCGGAGGTCTGCAGCAATGCCACCTACGATCTCGATCCGATCCTCATGCGCCTTCTTCATCGCCACGAGACGCTCGACCGGATGCGCGTCAACTTCAGCTTTGTCGATCAGGCGATGGTGCTCGTCGCACATCAACATCAGATTCGAAATGTCCGCCTTCAAGGCGTCCGACTTCACGGCATCGTATCGAGGTCCGCCAGGGCTGTCGGCGTAGATGTGGGCAACGTACGCAGTGTTGAACTCGGCCTTCGTGAGGGCGTCCAGCCACAAGGGGGTATTGCACCCCTCGTACTCGCAGCGACCGGCAGCCTTGCCCCACAGGCGAACCTTGACATGATCCGGAATATACGAGATCGACATGCTGTGATGCTCGCATGAATCTGATCATCTGTCCAGGTGTGCGTACGCCTTGTTTGGGAAGCGTGCGGTGTGGTGGCGATGGCATCGGTCCGCTTGCCAAGATCCCCGCGGCCTCCGTTCGCCGTCCACTCTCGCGAGCGTGCTCTCGGCGATTTGTGGGTGACCGCTTTGGTGACCAGGTTGTGCGCAATGAACGGCGCTCTGCTCGATCCGGCGGACTGGTTCCTGCGCGGACCATCGCTCAACCAAGGCATTTCGTTCTGTTGAGGCCGTCGGTGTCTTCCGCATCGCGACTTCGCATCGGGTTCAAATCCCTTAAGGTCCACCACAAAAACACCATCATCGAGATGGTGTTTTTGTTTGTGGTTTTAATTTGTTCTGCGCCTAGGCTTCACTCATCCTTGGCGCCAATTCCAGACGATATCTCACTACGCCTTTTTCCTTGTCCATCATCTTGAGCTTTGCGTTCAGGTCTTTCAGTTGATGCACCTGCAACAAAGCATCTTCATTGTGCAGATGGGCCGGTATGGCATGCCACCGATTGGTCTCGCGTGCAGCTTCGCGCACTGCCGCCAAAACGTGCTCCGTATCCGGCAAAATCCGTGGCGGATGTGTTTTCTTCATCGCTTTTAACTCCGCGTCCACTTCCGCGACCTTCACGACCGCGGCTGGTGCTGCTTTGATTTCCGCGATCCGTTCCTGTTGCGCTGGCGATTCTTGTACGATCTCCTGCACCGCGACCGGCATGAAGGGATTCTTGCCGCGAAGCAACAACTCGGAACGTATTATCTCAAGCCGCTGGTTCATCTCCTTGTTCGGGCTCTTGCGCTGCACCGCGCGATCTTGCCAGTGCTTCAATTCTACCTCGAGCTGTTGCTCATCTTTTGAGCTCGCCTCCAGACGCTGTAACGCCGTCTTAAGTTTAGCTTGGATCTTTTTGACCCTTTCCAATTTTGCGCGATCAGCCGCCTGCCTTAACGACCGCAACTGCAGTGAAGTCTCCTGCAGTTGTTGGTCATACGTCTTGAATATTTGTTCGAATTCATCAGCCAAAGACCTTTGTTCCTTAGCTAATCCGTTGATTACCCGATCCCCACCAGAAGTAACGCTATCTTCACGCCCAAGCCGTTGCTCCGCTGGATAATCGGGCACGGCAAGGGGAAAGAATCTTTCCCATATGGCGTAGATCCATGACATCTTTTAAGGATTCTTGACCTCGTTCAACGGCTTCGGTCCGCTGACCTCTTCCTTCACGGGATCAGGCATCGGAGGCGTGACCGGTTTGGCGTTCGTATCCCTGGCTTTGATCAGATCGCTCAGGCGCTGCTCAACGGTTTGGTTGCCCTGGTTCAGCTTCTCGACCTCCTGCACTTGGGCTATGGCATCGTCATATCTTCCTTCTTCCTCATAAAGCACCGACAGATACCAACGGGCGTTCGAATAGTTCGGCTCCATGGCTACGATCTGTTCGAAGATGTTGCGTGCCTGGTCCTTTTGTCCGTCGCGGTAATACAGGATGCCTAATTGGAAGCCTACGCCGATATCTTTGTTGTTCGTCTTGAGGACCGCCAACATCTTGTCTATGGCATCCTTCAGGCGGTTCTGACGTTCGTACAGGATAGCTAGATCATAATGCGCCGCAGCGAAATCCGGCTTGGCCTGCACTGCTTGGTTCAGCTGTTCGGCCGCCTTATCCAATTCCGCATTCATGTTGGTCTGCGCTTCGGCACGCTTCGCTTCATCTTTCGAGAGCAGCAGCGTCTTATAGGCATCGGAACGCATGATGTAGAGCTTGCCGATCTCGTTGTAATAGACCGGATTGTTCGGTTCTAACTCGAGTGCCTTCTGGAAATTCGTGATGGCCAATTCGTCGGAACCTGGCATGAACGATGCCACTGCCTGATAGATGATCGCCAAGTTCGCCCAATTGTCGACGTTATTCGGGGAGACCTGCGTTGCCTTGACCGCCTGGTCACGCGCATCATTCACCATTTTGAGTATCGCCTTCGTCTGTTCCTGGTCTGGCTGCTGATTAGCCTTATTCAGTTCTTCGTTGACTTTTATAAGATACGCCTGCGAAAGGTTACGGTAATACGCATCATTTAGCCTGTTCAACGAGACTGCCGTCTGCAGGCGGCTGATCGAATCGTCGATCGGCTTACCTTCGCGGTAAGACATGACCGCTTTGGAGTACTCCGCATCAGCCACGAGCCTCTGACCGGAAAGCCACAAGACCGAAACGGCACATACGGAAATGACTATCAGGACGACCGACAAGGTGGTCATGATGGCAGGTTTCTTTTGCCCATCCAGCACCAATTTGTTCTTCGCCACCAGGGTCGCCAACAATGCGAGCAGGAACCAGAACACGAAATGATGGCTGAAGTTGTAGTTATAGAAGAAAGCTATGAAAGCGCTCACCGACCATCCGACGAAAACCGTCAGATAGGCCTGCCACTCGTCATCATTCTTTTCTTTTATCAGATGCATGACGCTCTTGAAGATGGCCGAAAGCAACAACAACAGCCACAAAGAAGTGCCCACGATACCTATGGTCGCCAGCAAAGTATAGAAGGTCGAAAGCCCACGCTCGAAGCGGATGGTCCAGAACTGGGAGAGGTTGACGCTCGGCGAACGGAACTTGGAATAATCATAGATCCACGTTCCAGGGCCGGATCCGAAGAACGGCCTTTGCTGCAGCGATAGCTTGGCGATGTTCCAGGAATGCGAAGCTGATGGCGAGACTTCAGCCGGCAGATCGAGCTTGATCGGCGTCGGCCAGATGAGCAGCACGGCCGAGATTACGGCCAGCACGGCCGGTACTATGACCTTTACCGGATGCCCTATCTTTCGGGAACGTGCAAAGGTTATGCCGACCAGCACCAAGGTGCCGAAGAGGAGCGTGACCCAGGTCGGCCAAAAATCCACCAAGAAGATGAAGACTAAAGGCAACACCATGGTCGCCCAGACCAGGACCTTGGCCGCCACGCTACCCTTGCTGTTCTTGCCCAAGATGCACTTCTCATCCTTGCAACCCAAAATCGTGAGCGAAGCAGACAGGATCAACGGGATCGTCAGGAACATGGCTAAAGAGTTGATCGTACCTACCGTATTGAAACTCTTGACCGCGGTGATCGGCCAAAGCCAGGCCAAAGGATAGATGCCGAAAATCTGCAGCAAGCCGTAAAGCGAGACGACCAGAGCAGACCCCAAAAACGCCAATACTAGATGATAGAGGCGGGTCGTATCCTTGATGCGGTTTACCATCACCAGATAAAAGACGACAAAGGCAGCTATCGTCACGAACGACCATTGCATTTGCCCGAAATTCCCTACCAATGACAGATAGCGATCGGCCGAGAACAGGCTGGTCACCAGATAACCCACGAAAAAGACTGCTACCACCAGATGCAGCCAAGAACGGGTCAAGCTGAAGCGTTTATCCAACACCGCCTTACCCAACCAAGCGATGAGGGCGACCATCGACAGTACGACCAATAAAGTCTGTTTGTTCAGTTCAAGTACGTCGAGGGTGAACGGCATGAACCATAACGGTACAGCCACGACTGCCGCATAAAGACAGGCGTCTATCAGCCTACCTAACCATTTAGACACCTTACCTTCTGCCGATGCTGTCGCCGCAGGCGCGATAGGACTTGGGTTGTTTGAAAGTTCCTCCATAGTAAATCGATGTGAAATATTATTTCTGTCGCTAAGTATAGCACAAGGATTCATCCAGCTGAACCAGTTCGATTACCACCAGACTTTACCTACTTCCCTTGACTTTTCCTTTCTTTTTTGGTATATCGGAATCATTCGTGCGTTCCTTTCACGTTCCCCTGGAGAGTCCCATGTCCACACGCAATCTGATCAGCGCAGCGTTCGTCACCCTGTCTTGCCTTGTCGCGTCCGCGTGTAGCGGCGGCGGCAACACACCCCCCTGCAGCGACTGCACGTCCGAGGGTTGGCAGCCTCTCGCGACCCAAGACAGTCCGACTGCCCGCATCCTTCAGTCCACCGTCTGGACCGGCGATCGGATGATCGTCTGGGGCGGCAAGGACAAGGTCGTGGAAGACACCGACACCGGTGCCATCTACGATCCGACAACGGACTCATGGGTGACCATGAGCACCGTCAATGCGCCCTCGCCGCGCGAAGGCCATTCTGCTTCCTGGACCGGCGATCGGATGATCGTCTGGGGTGGTGTCGAACACTACACCTTCACGTTCTACCGTGACGGCGCCATCTACGATCCGGCGACGGACAGCTGGAAGGCCATCAGCACGGAAAACGCGCCGGATGCAAGCATCGGCCACTCCGCCGTCTGGACCGGCGACCACCTCGTCATCTGGGGCGGAGCGGATCGCCAGGCTTTCACGGACATCGGCGCCATCTACGATCCGGCGACGGACAGCTGGCACGCCATGAGCGCCGTCGGTGCGCCGAGCGCGCGCTACATGCACACAGCCGTCTGGACCGGCTCGAAGATGCTGGTCTGGGGCGGATTCGCCGACGGCAACTGCTTCAACGACGGCGCCATCTACGATCCGGCGACGGACAGCTGGCACGCCATGAACGCCACCGGTTCCCCGAGCGCCCGCTACATGCATACGGCGGTCTGGGACGGTAGCGAGATGATCGTCTGGGGCGGCTTCAACGAGAACTCGGCACAGCCTCTCTCCGACGGCGCCATCTACGATCCGACGACGGACAGCTGGCACGCCATGAGCGCCACCGGTTCCCCGAGCGCCCGCTACATGCATACGGCGGTCTGGGACGGTAGCGAGATGATCGTCTGGGGCGGCAGCGGCGACGCCAACCACTTCGTCCTGGACGACGGCGCCATCTACGATCCGTCCGCGGACAGCTGGACGCCGGTCACCCCCGACGACCGGCCCGCAGGTCGCGCCTTCCACTCGGCCGTCTGGACCGGCAGCAAGATGCTGGTCTGGGGCGGAATCAACCAGCCCTCCCTCTACCTCAACGACGGGGCGTCCTACACGCCCTGAACACAAGCTCTGCTCGACGCTCCGACCATCCAGTCGGAGCGTTAATCTTTTAAGAAATAATTCATGTAAAATAAGCCTTTTTTATTAATTGACAAAGTATTGGATAATACTCATAACCATTGACAAATCGGACCTTTACTGCTATACAGCAGATATAACTCGTTCATTCTGCTAGGAGGGTTTCGTCATGCTGAAGAGTGTATCGCTACTCGCTGCGCTTGTTGCGCTCCTCGCCGCGTGCAGCGGCGATGTCGGACAGTCCGATGACACCGCCCAGAACGACCAAGAGCTTGCCGCCAACCTGGTCAAGCCGTCTCTCACGCTCCGGCCAGTGAGCCGCGACTTCGCGAACCTCGGGGTTCTCAAGCCCGCGGTCCACTACCCGCTCACGCAGGGATGGCAGTCTGTCGGGCAGACCGACGCCCCCGGCGGCCGAATCTACCACTCGGCCGTCTGGACCAACCTGGTGATGGTCGTCTGGGGCGGCGCCGATGGGCAAGGCTACCACAACGACGGCAAGGTCTTCGACGTTGCTGCCGACCTGTGGTCGCCCATGTCCACCGTCAACGCCCCGAGTGCTCGCGGCTATCACACCGCCGTATGGACCGGCAGCAAGATGCTGGTCTGGGGCGGGTACGATGGCGTGAGCCAGCTCAACACCGGTGGTGCCTACCAGCCCAACACCAACGCCTGGTCGCCCATGTCCTCCGTCGGAGCGCCCAGCGCCCGCATGTATCACTCGGCCGTATGGACCGGGTCACGCATGATCGTGTGGGGCGGACAAATCGCTGGCACGTTCTACAACGATGGCGCTGTCTACAATCCATCGTCGAATACGTGGTCGCCCATGTCCTCCGTCGGAGCGCCCAGCGCTCGCGCATTCCACTCGGCCGTCTGGAGCGGATCCAGGATGATCGTCTGGAGTGGCGGCACCAACAGCGTCGGCTACAACGACGGCGCCCAGTACGACCCGGCTTCGAACACCTGGTCGCCCATGTCCACCGTCAACGCCCCGAGTGCCCGACGCGCCCAGTCCACCGTCTGGACCGGATCCAAGATGGTCGTGTGGGGCGGTCAGACCGAGAACGGCTACGTGAACGACGGCGCCCAGTACGACCCGGCTTCGAACACCTGGTCGCCCATGTCCACCGTCGGAGCGCCCAGCGCTCGCGTGAGTCAGTCCACCTCGTGGACCGGCAGCAAGATGCTGGTCTGGGGTGGATTCGATGGCTCCAACACGCTCGACAACGGCGCTGTCTACGACCCGGCTTCGAACACCTGGTCGCCCATGGTCCAGACCGGAGCCCCTTCCGTCCGCAAGCTCTCATCGGCCGTCTGGGCCAACGCCTTCGTCGTCCTCTTCGGAGGCCTCGGCGAACCCCAGAACGAATACACGCCGGGCACCTTCCTCTACGTGCCCTGACCTCCTCGCCTCAACAGAAGCGCATCCACTCGGATGCGCTTCATGCTTTTGAACAACTTATTTGTTATTTGTTTTTGTCTTTATTTTGCTGGGTATTCCATCATCACTCTGTAGATGTTGTACTGCTCGTTTGTTCAATGTCCGCTACAGGCATTTCCGGCGTCGGCCCATATATCAACCCTGAAGTCGGGTCATATGGGGCGGATGTGTTGTCCGAGAATGACATAGTGGAACCGTCGGATGATGCTTCAGCCGTCCAGGAGAAGGTGAGGTCAAAGGTCGGGGCATTTGCCAGGACTATGGTGAAGGAATTATCCGTGACGTTTGTCACCCAATATCCAGAACCGGTCGAGCCATATGGTCTGACATGGATGATCGGATAAGCATTGAGCGTCGGGAAAGTGACCTTGACCTCCTTGGAGCCGGCGTAGATCTTGGCCAAGCCGGAGCGGGAAGCGGTGTTGGTGATGACGGTGGTGTCTCCGCTCACGCTGTTGACGCTTGCGTCCTGGTCCAGGCTTCCCTGCCAGCCGGGTTGCACGAAGAGGGAGATGAGACCTTGGTCAGGTGCGTCATATGCTTCCAGTGCGATACCGATGACCTGTCCGGCAGCCACTGCCCTGACGGCTACTCCTGGGATATCGGATGAAGTCAGGTAATCACCCACTTGGATGGCTCCGTTCTTGGTCGATACCTTGGCTGGAACCCTGCCCGCTAAGGCTACTGGGTATGAATCCTTGACGTAACCTCCGGTGATGAACCCAGGCTTGGTCGATACGATGCCTAGGATCGGTTGGTTCTGGTTGGTGATGCGTTTGACCTGGTCGGTGTTGGATTGGTCGATGGTCACGAGTTCCCCTGGT